>JBBRTX010000005.1:0-209428 GCA_038244085.1 Bacteroidales bacterium
AAACAATTCCCCAATCAAAGATGCTCTTTTCAGGCCGTAGGGTTTTTCGGTGGGGTACCCACACGGCGAAGATTCCGTTAAAAGCCAGGCAGAGAAGTGAGTTCCGGATCGGAGAAGAAAGAGGAGAATTATACCGGGGAATCCCGGAACGAACGGCTTGGCTGGCTTAGGAATCAAGCCGAATGTGGGTCATCGAAAAACCCAGGCTGTCTTTTTCTTTGGTTCGTTTCTTTTGGACATCAAAAGAAATGAACAAACAAGTATCAAGGGAAATGTTATTGCAATCCATCACCCTCACGTTTCCGTAAAACTTTTTTTATTACACGGAGTTATACAGAGAAGGCACGGACTTCGCACTTCAGACTTTTCACTTGAACGGGTAGCCCCGGCAGGAATCGAACCTGCATCTAAAGTTTAGGAAACTTCCATTCTATCCATTGAACTACGGGGCCGGAATTTAAAAGTTTTGCAAAAATAAGCTTTCTTTCGATTGATCCAACTCTGCCCTTTTAACAATTCAGCAGGCAGAGTGAGGACTGATGTATACTCCGTTATTCGTACCTCAGTGCATCGATGGGATTCAGGTTGGCAGCCTTTCTGGCCGGATACCATCCAAAGAAGATCCCGATCGCCGTTGAGAAAAGGAACGACAGCAGGATGGACTGCACCGTAACCTGAACCGGCCACGACAGGATGTTGGCAATGATACTCGAGACAAGAAATCCGATTCCCAGCCCTATCAAACCGCCGATGAAACTGATCAGCATGGCTTCGATTAAAAATTGTAACAGGACATCCCTTCCGCGTGCACCCACTCCCATGCGGATCCCGATCTCACGCGTCCTTTCAGTCACAGAAACCAGCATGATGTTCATGATTCCAATCCCTCCGACCAGCAGTGAAATGCTCGCGATAGTGGCCAACAGGATGGTCATGATCTTAGAGGTAGATGTGGCCATATCCGATATTTCTGTCTGAGTCCGGATGGTGAAATCGGCATCTTCGGATGGTCCCAGGCGATGACGTTGCTTCAATACCTGGGTGATTTCCTGGTTGGCCTCATCAATCTTATCCTCCGTGATAGCGGAGGCCAGAATCTGGTTTACATAGGTTACAGTCATCATTCGCTTTTGAACCGTTGAAAAAGGCGCAATCACTACGTCATCCTGATCCTGCCCAAAAGCATTCTGCCCTTTTTTCTCAATCACACCGACGATCTTGAAAGGAATCTTATTAACCCTGATCGATTTTCCGACCGCATCGGCTTCTTCACCAAAAAGATTCGTTACCACGGTTTGACCCACCACACACACCTTGGCAGAACTCCGGTCATCAGCCATCGTAAAAGCATATCCCTGGTCCACTTTCAGGTTACGAATAGAGAAATAATCGGGGTAGACACCGTAAACTGAAGTCCGCCAGTTTTGTGAACCGGCAATGAGCTGCCCGCTGGTGCGAACAAGCGGTGTTAAGTAAAGCACACTGGGACATTGCTCAGGGATGGCATTTGCATCCTCGAGCGTCAGGCGCTGGGATGTACCGGCCTCCATCCTTACCCCTCCCGACTGGCTGGCCGATGGGAAGATCATCAATACATTCGTGCCGAGTGAGGAGATCTGTTTCCGGATACTCTCCTTTGAGCCCTCACCTATGGCCAGCATCGCGATCACCGAAGCTACTCCGATGATGATGCCCAGCATAGTGAGAAAGGTCCGCATCTTATTTTTGGCCAGCGACCTGAAGGCTGCCTTCAATTGATTTTTCAGTTTCATATCGTTTCCTCCTCGGTTCCCGCGGGTAATGCAAGCAGTTCCTCTTTAGCGTTTTTCGGCTTTTCCACCACCACCGATTTCTGGATCTTCCCGTCACGGAAGGTCACGTTGAGATTGGTGTACATGGCGATGTCGGCTTCGTGGGTGACGATCACCACGGTAATTCCCTTGATATTGAGTTGCTGAAAGATCCCCATCACCTCGATGCTCGTCCGGGTATCCAGGTTCCCGGTGGGTTCATCGGCCAGGATCACTACCGGGTCGTTTACGAGTGCCCGGGCAATGGCAACCCGCTGCTGTTCCCCGCCGGAGAGCTGGTTGGGAAAATGATGCGCCCGGTTGGCCAGGCCAACCGATTCCAGTGCATTGATCGCCCTTTCACGCATCTCCTTCGAAGAGATCTTCGCATTGTACATCAGCGGTAATTCTACATTCTCGAGCGCGGAGGTCCTGGAAAGCAGGTTGAACGACTGAAATACAAATCCGATCTTTTGGTTTCGCAGCTGGGCAAGCTGATCGCGTGACATTTTCCCTACATCCGTCCCGTCAAGGAAATAACTTCCGCGGGTAGGTATATCGAGACAGCCCACGATGTTCATGAACGTGGATTTCCCGCTTCCGCTTTTACCCATGATGGCTACAAAATCACCTTGCCGGATCTCGAGATCGATACCCCGTAAGGCATGGACTTCGAGATCACCCATCTGATATACTTTGACGAGATGGTTTACCGAAATAATGGCTTTTGTCATATTATCTTCCTCCTCTGCCCGTCATCCGTTGCGGTGCGAATGGATTCTGCTGCTGCTGTCCGTTTTGCGCACTGTTTGAAACGGTTCCGGTCACCACTTCGGAATTTTCCGGAATATTTCCTTCAATGTGGGTATAGCTTCCATCGGTCAACCCGGCTTTTACGTGATAAGGCATCAACCTGGTGCCTTGTTTCAGCCAGATGATCGCAGGACGAAATGTCTCAACCGGAGGTTCATAGGGTTGAACCTGAACCGCAACCGGGACTTCATTTACACCGCTTTTCCTGCCTGCATGATCACGCTTGCCAGCATAGCCTGACCTACCGGTTTTATTGCCAAAGCCTGATCTGTCAACCATTGATCCCCTGCTTTGACTGGACGGATTCTCTTTAACAGCCCCCGTACCTGTTGGCTGACCCGCAGCAGGAGCATTTGCCCGTCCGGATTTTTCACCCTGCGAAGACATTTGCCGGTTTCCTGCTCCTCCTTTACCTCTCATTTCACGAAATTTCATGATCTTTTCGATCATCTTCCGGGTCGAATCCGGCATATCTTTGAGGGCTGCTGCCAGGTAGTCATCCGGCGGGAAAAATTTCAATGCACTTGCAGGAACTTTCATTACATCCTGTACTTCCTGGATCTTGACCGTGATATTGGCTGTCATCCCGGGCATCAGGGCCAGGTCGGGATTGGGAACATCAATGATTACGGTATAATTAACCACGTTCTGCACCACGGTGGGTTGCAGCCTCACCTGGCGGACCGTACCCCGGAATGAACGGTCGGTATAGGCATCCACGGTAAAATCCACATCCTGACCCACTTTAATTTTTCCGATATCCGCTTCATCTACGCTGGCCTGAACCTGCATCTTGGTCAAATCGTTGGCAATCGTAAACAGGGTAGGCGTATTAAAACTGGAGGCAACCGTTTGACCACGATCTACATTTCTTGAGATCACGACACCGGAAACTGGTGCGACGATGGTAGCATACCGGAGATTGATCTTTGACCTTTCCAATGCCGATTTTGCCGACCTGACGTTTGCCTTTGCCGTTTCATAATCTGAGATGGCCTGGTCATAATCTGCCTGTGCCACCACTTTCTCGGTAAAGAGTTCTTTGGTACGGTCAAAATTCCGCTTGGTCAAATCGAGCTGAACCTGGTTACGGTAAAGGGCCGAAGCGGCATCCTCAACGGCAGCTGCCAGGTAAGTCGTATCAAGCAATGCAACGACCTGACCTTTTTTTACGACAGAATTAAAATCCACAAAGATTTTTGAGATGATACCGGAAACCTGCGTTCCAACCTGCACCGTCGTATCGGCGCTTAGTGTACCGGTCGCAGTAACAGCAATCTTTACATCTCCTTTTTCAACCGTTGCCGTACGAAATTCCGCTGCAGTTTCTTTTTTCTTTCCGAAGAGCAGCCAGGCCCCTACTGCCAGCGCCACGACAACCACACCAAGGGTGATCCAGTATTTTCTTTTCATTGTTTGATTTTTTTACCGGAACTTTTGCAGAAATACCACTTCTTTTCCGGCTGTCCGCATTAAAAAATAATCGGTTTACCCTGGTAAAAATCCAGGATTTTCATTTTAAAAAAGTAGTCATATTTCGCCTGAATCAGGTTTGACTGTGCGAGATAATAATTATTTTTCTCAATCAGGAAATCCACCGCGGTAGACAATCCGACATTGTATTTTTTTTCAAGATTCTTATACGAAGCCTCTGCATTGGTCAATTGTTCCCTGACGGCTGCATATTTATTGAATGCTGACTGAAGATCAGTATAGGTTTGTTCAATAACCTTCCTTAGCTGGTTCTTTGTGTTTTGTTCGCTCAGTTGGGCATTCATCACATTGATTTTCGCCCTGTCGATGTTGCTCTTGATCTGGCGGTTGGAATAGATCGGAATGGAGAGTGAGAGACCGAGCGATTGTCCAAGGTTGTCCCACATCTGACTGGAGAAAGGATATTTTTCCGGATTGGAAAAGGTCCCTCTTGAACGGCTGGAGGCATAATTGGAGCTGATGTTGGCAGACAAGTTCAGCCGCGGCCAGCGTGCACCTTCAGAGATGCTAATTCCCATCTGCGAACTTTGGGTTTTCAGGGATGCACTCCTGATCTGGGGCTGAACAAGCAGCGATTTGTTGTACACATCCTCATTTGTTTGAAGCAACAGCCCGGATGGGTCTTCCAGCGGTGGCTTCACAATGTCAAAGACTTTCTTGATCGGAATTTCCATCAGTTGCATCAGGTTGACCTTAGCCAGTGTCAGTTGGCTTTGTGCATTGACAACGGCAAGATGGTCGGTGGCAAACTGGGCACGGATCTGCAGCAGGTTGGTTTCCGGCACTTTCCCTGCATTGACCATTTTCTGTGTTCGGTCAACCTGGACCCCGGTGGCTTCTTCCTGGCTTTTGGCAGTTAACAGGATCTCGTCGGTGAAGAGAACCAGCAGATATCCGGAACTGATGTTGAGAACCAGGTCGTTTTTGGCTTTTTCGATGTCGAAATTACCTGCTTCAACATCAATAAGGGTTTGCCGTATGTTGTTCCGGTTCTGCAACCCGTTAAACAGGTTCATACCGCTGCTGATCCCGGCATTGGTTGAGTTAAAGGATTCGGTAACGAATGAGTTCGTAGTAAGATCGACATTTTTCCCGAAATTCATCCCTTCATTAACACTGGCATTTAAACTAGGAAAGCGGTTGGATTTCACCTGTTCCAGGTCAATTTTATTCAGTTCATTGCTCAACCGGGCCTGGTTGACGGTGATGTTTCTTCTCATGGCAGTATCAAGACATTGCTGGAAAGTCCAGGGAGTCTGAGCAGGAGCATTGATGAAAAATATCCCTGAAATGAACAACAGCAGGATTTTTCTTTTCATATTAATCGGGTGTTTTATTCTGATTGACAATGGCAAAAAAGGCGTCGCGGTAGTTTTCACCGATGGGAATTTCAGCAGCGCCGATCATGATCACACTCCGCTGGATGAAATTGATTTTCCGCAAGTTGACGATGTAAGAACGATGAACCCTGATAAAATCGGCCGCTGGAAGCTTTTCTTCCATCGATTTCATACTCAGCAGCGTGATCACTGGTTTTTCGCCTGAATAAATCTTGATATAGTCTTTCAATCCTTCGATGTAAAGGATATCTTTCATGGTGACTTTTACCAGCTTATAATCCGCTTTTACGAAAAGGAAAGCCGGGGCAACAAATGGTTCTTCAGAAAGCGGATTATTACCGGCTCTTTCTTTTAGTCCGAGGTAGTCTTTCGCTTTATTGACGGCTTTGAGAAACCGATCAAATGAAAATGGTTTCAGCAGATAATCGATCACATCGAGTTCAAAACCTTCAACGGCATATTTTTCATAAGCAGTGGTGAATATCACGAGCGGCTTATCGGAAAGGCTCTTCAGGAATTGGATTCCGGTGATATCAGGCATCTGGATATCCAGGAAGATCAGGTCGATTTTTTGGTGCGTCATGATCTCCAACGCCTCGAAACCGCTTCGGCAGGTCTTAACCAGTTCAAGAAAAGGCACTTTACGGATGTTGTCCTCGAGCAATTCAAGGGCAAGCATCTCATCATCGATGGCAAGACATCTTATCATTGAGCTAATTTGAGGTATATTTTGTATTCCAGGCCATTATCTTCAATGCTTAATTCGTGTTTACCCGGGTAAAGCAGCTCCAGCCTCCGAAGGACATTCTTTAAACCGATGCCTGATTCTTCATGAATATCCCCGGCTATTTTTCGTGCAATGTGATTCTCCACCCTAAAAACAATGGATTGATCACTAACCATCAGCCTGATCGTGATTTTTGAATCATCCAGGTAACTGATTCCGTGTTTGAAGGCGTTTTCCACAAAAGGAATCAACAGCATCGGTTCAATCAGCCTCATTTCGGGATTACCTTCAATGATAAAATCGATGGCTACCGCGCCCGAAAGCCTGATCTCCTGCAATTCGATGTAGTTCTTCAGGTAATTCACCTCTTTTTCCAGGCTCACTTTTTCATCTTTCGAATCATACAACATATAACGCATGATCTGTGAAAGCTTGATAATGGCATTCTCGGTGTCATCCGATTTTTTTCGGGCCAGGGAACAGATGTTATTCAGGATGTTAAACAAAAAATGAGGATTTACCTGCGATTTCAGGAAAGCCAGTTCGGAGATCAGCTTCTCGTTTTCCATCTCCTTTTTCTCTTTCTCATTGCGGAACCATTCATTGGTAAGCCGGATGGCTATACTGAAGGCAAAGATGAATAACACCGGGAAAATCGGAAAGGTGAACCGTCTCCAGAACATCGGCCGGTTGAGCACATGATTGTACTGTATATCCATGAATGTTGCAAATAAGTGATTGATCCCACAGATGCTGATCAGGAGAAGGATGATGGCAGCATAATACAGCATGAACCGGTTGGGTAAAAAGAGCGCAGGAATGAGTTTGTAATAATTCAGATAATAAAACCCGGCAAGCAGGAGCATCAGAAATCCGTTCCTGTATAAATGATAACTGGTGACATGCCGCGGGTCTTCATCGAGAAGCGGCAGCAGGAATAAACCTGTCCATATCAGGATATGAAGGATGATGATAAAAGTTTTCGAGCGAACCAGCAATTTGACATTCATACGGGAAGAAATCAGATGTCCTGAATGATGATTTTGACAAATGTAAGAAAAGCGGAAGGGTTCCCGGAAACTAATAGACTTATCCTCTGCATTTCATGGTGGTCGGGTCTTTTTTAACGACCAAATCCGTCCAGGAAGCCTCCATCAGAATGACCGGTTTTTTTGGAAAACTTGTTATATTTGTAATTAAGGAAATTAATATACCTTTATGGCCATGTTAAACCAGCGGCTACAGCAACGATTAGTGCAGAAACTCTCACCACAACAGGTGCTGGTCATGCGATTGCTGCAGGAACCTTTACTGGCGCTCGAACAAAGAATCAAGCAGGAAATCGAAGATAATCCTGCCCTTGAAGAGACGGATATCGATTACGAAGAACAGGAAGCTCCTGAGGAAGATACACCTGCGGATTCGCTGGATTCTGACGAGGATGAGTTTCGGGAAGAAAAGGAAGAGACCGGACTCAGCGAAGAAGAGGAATATACCGTTTCTGATTACCTCGAAGATGATGAAATTCCTGAATACCGTTTGAACATCAACAACTCAAGTCCAGACGACGAGATCCGTGAAACCCCCATTGTTTCGGGGATGAGTTTCCAGGATTTCCTGTTGGGTCAGCTGGGGCTTTTTCAGGTGACAGAAAAGCAGGAGATCATCGCCCGGACCCTCATCGGGAACATTGATGAATCCGGATATCTCCAACGGGAAATTTCAGCTTTGTGTGACGATCTGGCTTTCAACCAGGCACTGGAAGCAACCCCGGAAGAAGTGCTGGAAGCCCTGGCCATCGTTCAGCAATTCGATCCGCCCGGTATCGGGGCACGAAATCTCCAGGAATGTCTGATGATCCAGCTTAATAACAAGCCTTCGAAAAGTAAAAGCACAAAACTGGCGCTGGAAATCGTTCGTGACCATTTCAGCGAATTTATCAAAAAGCATTATGATAAAATCCTCCTAAAAGCCAAGGTTAATGAAGAGGATCTCCGGAAGGCGATTGAAGAGATCCAGAAACTGAATCCCAAACCCGGAGCTGCCATCAGCGAAATCACGAAAGAAAGCAATTACATCATTCCCGACTTTATCATCACGTCGCACGATAATGAACTGGAACTGACCCTGAATTCCCGGAATATGCCCGATCTCGGTATGAACCGGCAATATATGGAGATGCTTCGGGAATATTCCAATGCGGGGAAAAAAAGCAAGGTGGCAAAGGAAGCCGCTACTTTCATCCGCCAGAAGCTGGATGCTGCCAAAGGGTTCATTGATGCAATCAAGCAAAGACAGGAAACGCTCTACATCAGCATGAAAGCGATTATGGAGTATCAGCGGGAATATTTCCTGACCGGAGATGATACCAAACTGCGGCCGATGATCCTGAAAGATATTGCCAGCATTATCAGTATGGATATCTCCACAGTTTCCCGCGTAGCCAACAGCAAATATGTCCAGACCCCTTTCGGAACCTTCCTTTTGAAGAGTTTCTTCTCCGAATCCATGCAGAATACCAAAGGAGAGGAGATCTCAACACGGGAGATCAAGAAGATCCTGCAGGAATGCATTGAAGCTGAGAACAAATCGGAACCCTTTACCGATGATCACCTTGTGGAAATCCTGAAAGAAAAAGGGTATAACATTGCCCGGCGAACCATCGCCAAATACCGCGAACAGCTCAATATTCCGGTTGCCCGGATGCGAAAGGAACTTTAACGAAAACCCCTCTATGGAAGACCGTATCGCCAGAGTGATCTCTGTCTTGTTTCATCCTGTTTTCCTGCCCCTTTACCTGCTTCTGCTGCTTTTCAATATGGATCTGTATGCCTCTCTCCTTCTTTCATGGAAGGGAAAACTGCTCCTGGCCGGGATTGTTGCGTTTACTACACTGATCATGCCCATGATATTCACCTGGGTCTTCTACAGGATGAAACTGATCAGTTCTGTCAGGATGATTTCGAAAGAAGAGAGAATATACCCGCTTCTGGCTCAGTCTGTGTTTTTCTATCTCACCTATTACCTGTTGAAACAGGCCCAGGTACCAATGGTCTTCAGCTTTTATATGCTTGGGGCCACCTTCCTGGCCGTTTGCGCTCTGGTGATCACGTTCTATTATAAAATCAGCTTACATATGATGGGAATGGGAGGGATTTTCGGATTTCTTCTCGGACTCTCCATGCGGTTCGACCTGCCGATCCCCGCTACCATTGCAGGCCTGATTCTGATCTCTGGTATTGTTGGTGCGGCCCGTATAAAATCGGATTCCCACAAAATATCCGAAGTTTATTCCGGATTTCTTGTGGGAACCACAGGAATGCTGTTACTTTTTTTATTCCTCTAAAAAGGCATAATCACAAACCCGACGGAAATCGGCGACATCTCAGGTCCACGCGTCTTGTTAAATACCGACGAAAGCATATAATAACCGGTAAGGTTGAACCATTTATAACCCACACGAAGCGTAGGTCCGTAGGTGAACTGTTCGAGGTTTTTAAGTCCCCATACCCTGAAGCGGATTTTTTCGCCGCCATTGTGAATGTAATAATTGTTCGTCACCAGGCTATCGGCACTGCCCACATATTTGGTATTACTTCCGACAAGCATTCCGACCTTAAATCCCAGACCTACGCTGACCTTGCTTTTGCTCTTGAAATTGAATTCAATGGGTAATTCAAGATAAGCAAGGGCGATTTTACTTCGCTTATAACTCACATTACTGGGAATGGGCTTGAGGAAAGTGGAATCTTTCAGGCGGTCAACCAGGAAATTACCATAAAGATTGTGTGCACTCAGGCCGAGACCGATAGAAAAACCGAAATTGCTCTTCCCGAATGGTGTATTGTAAAGGGCAAATACCTGGAAACCCTGATTGATGGTCCGGCTTTTAACGTTCGAGGGCATATTCATCCAGATGTCTGTGAACATTCCGATTCCGACACTGATTTTTTTCTTGGTCACCTCATTTACCACCTGCGATCTGACGGACGGCACCAGGATCAAACAAGAAAGGAAAGTCAGAATGACTGCAGTAGTAAAGGTGTTTTTGAAGATTTTCATACAAGTTATTTTGATTACAAATTTATACGTTTCCGGCTGATTTATTCAGATTAATGCGCATTTTCAATGGAGAAAAACGATAAATCCCTGAATTTATTACCAGAGGTTTTCAGGATACTCCCCTTTTCTCACGAGTTCATTGATCTTCGCTACTACATGATCGCGGTCCTCACGATATGTCATGCCGAACCATTGCGCGCTGGAGTTCAACAGCTTTACGGTGGCCTCCCGGGAGTGAATCAATTCATTTACGGCAGTTGGAATGTAATATTCAGCCTTCGGATCTCCTGCGTTTTGTAAAAGGAATTTTTTGAATCCGGTTTCAAGATATCCAAAATAAGAAGGGGTGAATCCCCAGAAATTCATGGAAACGATGGTGTTTTCGGCAAGAAGTACCGGCTGGTCCTTTTCGTCACGATAGGATATGCCAATGGGCGTACGTTCAATCCGGGTCCTTTCGATCACTTCTGAAAGATGCTGATCCTCATCAGAGAAACAAACGCCTCTTGAAACGGCACCGTGCTCCGAAAGGGTATTTCTTACTTCATAACCAACCATGCAATAGTCGTTTATCCTGGAAGGCGTCCAGTTGTGGTAATAATCGGCCACCGCCCTGAATGCGTCCCTGCCGTAAAAATCATCAGCATTGATCACGGCAAAAGGACCGTCAATATTTCCCGCCGCCATCAATATGGCATGCCCGGTTCCCCAGGGTTTTTTACGTTCCGGAGAAATGACGGTTCCTTCCGGCACTTTCCAGATCTCCTGCAGGACATAATCCATCGGAATCTTGTCCTTCAGCTTGTCGATAATGATCTCCCGGAAGTCCTTCTCGATACTTTCCTTGATCACAAAAACCACCTTCCCAAATCCCGCCCTGATGGCATCGTAAATCGAATAATCGATGATGGCTTCTCCCGAAGGACCGATTCTGTCAAGCTGCTTCAGACTTCCGTAGCGGCTGCCTATTCCGGCTGCCAGTATCAATAGGGTTGGTTTCATAAAAGGTAATTTGTTATTTGCTCCATCTTCTGAGTTTATATCCCCAGGCGGCATAAAACAGGATGATGAGATAGCAGGGGATCAACAAAGCATAGGCAGTTTGTGAACTGTACATATCGGCCAGCTTTCCCCATACCAGCGGGATGATGGCTCCACCGGCAATGGCCATGATGAGAATCGCCGAACCGGTTTTGATAAATTTCCCGAGATCATGAAGGGCAAGCGGCCAGATGGCGGGCCATACGAGGGCATTGGCCAAGCCCAGCAGGGCGATAAACAGAATGCTGACATCACGGCTCCCGAGCAGCACTCCAAAGGTCATCAGGATGCCAAGACAGGCAGAAACCAATAAAGCCATCCGCTGAGAAATTACTTTTGGGATGAGGAGGATGCCGAGTACATAACCCACCACCATGGCGATGAGCGTATAAGTGGTGAAAGCTTTGGCGGTTGCGATTCCTATACCGCTGGAGATTCCATAACGAATAATGGTATCACCGGCTACCACTTCGGCACCGACATAAAAAAAGAGGGCGATGGCACCAAGAATGAGTTGTGGAAAGGCAAAAATGGTCTTCTTCTTTGCGGAAAGATCTTCTTCTGTGCTTTCTTCCGGTTCTTTCTCAATATCGGGTAAGGGAGAAAACCAGATCATCATTCCAAGGAAAACCAGAACGACCGACATCACCAAATAAGGCATGATGACCCGTTCGGCGAGACCGTCAAGCGCCATCACCCGTGCCTCGCCGGTCAGGGTTTTCAGGTTGGCCACGAAAGCATCACCATCCTGTAAGATAAAATAGGCAAGGATGAGCGGAGCAATGGCACCGGCCAGTTTGTTGCATATCCCCATGATACTGATGCGACGGGCAGCGGTTTCACGTTTTCCGATGATGGTGATATAGGGATTGGAGGCGGTTTGAAGAATGGCAAGCCCGGTTCCCATGACAAACAGCCCGGTTAGAAATAAGCCAAATGTACGGGTATAGGCGGCGGGGATAAAAAGCAATGTGCCCAGGGCCATGACAAAAAGTCCGGTCATCATTCCTTTCTTAAAACCTGTATAAACCAGGATCTTTGAAGAAGGCAGCGCCATGATGGTATAGGAGATGTAAAAGGCAAAGGCCACAAAAAGTGCCTGGAAGTTGGTCAGTTCGCAGGCGATCTTCAGGTAAGGGATCAGAATTCCATTGAGCCACGTAACAAATCCGAAAATGAAGAACAACGCCCCGATGATGGAGATGGAGAGGATATAATCTTTTTTGTTCCTGACTTGGGAGGTAACCATTTCCATCATATTGCTTTGTTTAAGTGTCGCAAAAGTAGAAAGAAAATATTATAAGCCGGTCATTCATCCAGAACAACTTTCAGCTTACCTGAAAGGGAGAACAGGCTTTTTACGGCGGCCTGTGTAATGGTGATTTGATCTATGCTGACCGTTGAAACGGTACCCCCGACCCTGAATAGTCCCATCTGCCGGTTTTCATCCAGCGCGGACTGTACCTGTTTTCTGACATCTTTCAATTGATCGCCCACCGGGAATTCAAGTCTGGATTGTACTGCCTGCAGGAACCCATTGTGAAACAGCCAGCCTGCCGATCTGACCAGGACATTTTTTGTCCGGACATCAAAATCCAGATCGTTGATTTTAATAACCGACCGTTCTTTGTCAAATACCGGTTTGCCCGTGAAATAGATTGTACCCCTGATACTTCCCGAGACTTCTGCGGCTACCACCAGCTGATCGCCGTTTCCATAAAGATAGATATCTTCCAATTTGACGGTATACCTGCCCTGGCTGATCGTATAGTTGATCAATTCCTTTTTAGCCAGCGAATTGATCACCGTAAAGGGAATATCGGTGAGCAGGTTGACCGAAAATTCATCTTCCAGTTTACTCGTAACCCGGATTTCCGGTAACTGTTCGTTGATCTTATAAGAAGGCTGTTTTTCCATATAAAAAACCTCTGAAAGCGACCGGAGACCAAATGTAAGCTGAAGGTTCCCATCGCTTGCCTGTATTGGAATCATTCTGATTTCCAGTGGTGTAATCTTAACCCAAAGCGGGTAGTCATCCGTAATCCTAACCGGCACCTGGATGTTCTTCCACACATCGGTCATCATCTTTTTGATATCGATGGAAGACCTGAAAGCCTTGTCGATTCCCTTGTTAATGGTATTCTGGTTGGACGAAAGCAGCAAATCCGCAATAAATGTCAGTGGAAACGTGACCGGTCCCAACCTGAGCACAGGCTCTTTCAGCCACTCATACCCGTCGGAAGTGGTAAAGGAGGATATGACCCAGTCTTTGCCCAGTGTGATACGGGTTTTGAATTTCAACGCGATTTCAGCGGTCACTTCCCGTTCATCCTGGTAACTGTAGCCCATCACCCCGATGTTTGTCCGCTTTTTGATCCATAAGCTGAGCGGGACCCGATAAGCAATCTGATTTCCATCCATCTGAAGCTCGATATTCCCGGTTTTCCGGGCCACCAGCATCAGATCATCCTTCCCATTGTTGTCATAACTGGAATCAGAATAAACGATCCCCTGAAATTGCCGGTTCACAAGCCTCTCCAGTTTTTCAAGGTTGATATCGAAAGGAATATTAATGTTTGAATAAGGAGGCGTGCTTTCAACCTGCCGGTAAGATTCCGGGGGACGTTCAATTTTCAGCGTACGGCATCCCGTGATCAAAAAGGAAATAAAAAGGACGACAAGTACTACCCTTGAAACAAAGAGCCTGTTCATTTAATGCAAGATTAGTCAGCAAAAATAATCGAAAATATTCTTGTTATCAGGATAAAAGATAAAAACCATCAACGTCAAACCCTGAGATATTTTATTTCTTAACCCCGCTGAAGACCTGGGTTATTCATTTAGCAGGAACCAATCACTAATCACCAATAACAAATCACAAATTCGCACCATTCGAACCCTTCACCCCTCACCACCCCGCATGCTGGCATACAAATTGACAAGCCCTGTATTCACTTTTAGACACAAAAATGTCAGTCATAAAAGAAATTTATCCGATTGAAGGAATGTCATGTGCATCCTGTGCCGGAAGCATTCAAACCCTTCTCTCAGCCACACCGGGTATCAAGGACGCCGGTGTGAATCTCGCGGCCGAAAACGTCATGGTTGAATATGATCCTGAAAAAATTTCGCTTGAAGAGATCGAAAAGTCGGTCGGGAAGCTGGGTTACAGACTTCTGACTGCCAAAAATATCACGCATAAAATGCAGGAGGATTCTCAGGACCGGCGTTTGCGAAAAATGCGTAACAACACCATTTTCGCCATTCTCCTTTCGATTCCGGTCTTTGCGATTTCCATGTTCTTCCATCATATTGACTATGCCAATTGGATCATGTTCATGCTGACCATTCCGGTGATCGGCTGGGCAGGACGGGAATTCTTTGTCATTGCATGGAAAAGGGCGATGCATCTTTCTTCGAATATGGATACACTGGTGGCACTTGGAACAGGAACAGCCTTTATTTATAGTAGTTTCAACACAATTTTTCCTGGATATTTCCTCTCTCACGAACTTGTCCCTCATGTCTATTTCGAAGCTGCAGCTGTAATTATCTCCTTTATCCTTTTAGGACGTTTTTTTGAAGAACGATCCAAACGCAATACTACGGTTGCCATAAGGAAACTGATGAACCTGAGCGTAAAAACGGCCAGGGTGATCCGAAATGGGGAAGAAAAAGAGATGCTTATTACCAAAATCCGTATAGGGGATATCCTGTTGATACGGCCGGGAGAGAAAATCCCTACTGATGGAAATGTGACGGAAGGACGTTCCTTTATCGATGAAAGCATGATCACCGGGGAGTCGGTGGCGATAGAAAAGAAGCCCGGAGATGCGGTGATCGGCTCAACATTGAACCAGGCAGGCAGTCTGAAGATGGTAGCCGGAAAAGTCGGCAATGACACCATGCTGGCCCAGATCATCCGGCTGGTTCAGGAAGCACAGGGAAGCCGTGCACCGGTTCAGAAACTGGTGGATAAGATCGCTTCCGTGTTTGTTCCCGTGGTAATCGGCCTTGCGATTATCACCTTTTTTGTATGGTTTTTCTTCGGCGAGGGCACATCAAATGTGCCATTTGCCCTGTTAAATGCCATTGCCGTACTGGTGATCGCCTGTCCTTGTGCGCTCGGACTGGCCACCCCAACCGCCCTGATGGTCGGAATCGGAAAAGCAGCGGAAAACGGAATCCTGATCCGTGATGCACAAAGCCTGGAGATTGCCCAAAAGCTGGATGCCATTGTTCTGGATAAGACCGGAACCATCACGCGCGGAAAACCTGAAGTTACCGAGGTTTTCTGGGATCGTCGCCTGGAAGATGGCGTCATGATTGATACCTTGCCGATGCGCTCGAGCATCCAGTCGATTGAAAAAAGATCGGAACATCCTTTTGCACGGGCCCTGGTTGATCATCTCGGAAAAACTTATGTTGAAGATCTCTCTGTGGTTGGTTTTGAAAACAGCTCCGGAAAAGGCGTGTCCGCATTTGTGGGAAAAGATACCTATCACATCGGAAGTAAAACCTATATCCTCGAAAATGGCGGCGTATTCCCCGATTATCTGCTCGAAAAGGACACTTACCTGCGTACCCAGGCTCATTCACTGATCTATGTTTCCCTGAACCGTGAAGTGATCGCTCTCTTCACTGTGACAGATACCATAAAAGACTCTTCTCGTGACGCAGTCGCATCACTAAAAGCGATGGGCATGCAGGTTCACATGCTGACAGGTGATACCGTGGCCATCGCCTCGCACATGGCCGCACAGGCCGGGATTGACTTTTTTAAAGCGGAAGTTACACCGGCCGGGAAAGCTGAATATGTGAAAGGGCTGAAAGACAAGGGTCTGAAAGTAGCGATGGTAGGTGACGGTATTAACGACTCCCCTGCACTTGCGCTGGCTGATATCGGCATCGCCATGGGAACAGGAACCGATATCGCTATGGAAAGTGCCCAGATCACCCTGATCCGCGGCGATTTGAAGAAGCTGGTCAATATGGTGAAAATCTCCCGTTTGACCGTTAAAACCATACACCAGAATCTTTTCTGGGCGTTTTTCTACAATGTGATCAGCATTCCGATCGCGGCGGGAATCCTTTACCCGTTCACCGGGTTCCTTCTTAATCCGATGATCGCCGGAGCGGCCATGGCATTCAGTTCTGTTTCAGTAGTAACGAATAGTCTGCGCATGAAGCGGAAACGGCTTTCGCACGGCGAAATTCAGCAGGAAAATAAAACCCCTCTTATCGAACCAATCCCAATAGTCCGTTGATGAAAGTGAGGGGGTGTGGCGGATTTCCGGGAATATAAAGATCCACCGGGTGATCCTGCAGGAATTTCCGGTTCAGCTCCGGGCTTTCACTGAAAATTCCCCCGCTGATGGCGTCGGATCCGGCCAGGATGATAACTTTTGGTGAAGGGATTGCGTCATAGGTGATTTGCAGCGCCTCAGCCATATTTGCCGTGATAGGTCCGGTGATGACGATTCCGTCTGCATGACGTGGGGAAGCAACGAATTCGATCCCGAAACGCCCCATATCAAAGTTGACATTCCCGGCAGCATTGAGTTCCATCTCCGCCGAGCCATCACCGCCTGCACAAACCTGTCGAAGTTTCAGTGCGCTCCTGAAGAAGCCTTTAATTTCTTTCCGGATTTTGGCAGAATCCACGACGATGGGACTATCCTCTCCTTCGCTGAAAATCAGCCTTTCCGGGTCGTTGGTGGCAATCTTGTAATCGTTGGTGAAGCGGATCTTCTCCGGTAAAAGGAAATGACATTCATTACAGAAGATACATTTCCCAAGGTTGATGCGTAAAGGACCCGAAGAAATGGCGTTTACCGGGCAAACTGAAATTACTTTTACCGCTTCCTCTTCAGTAATCCCATTTTCAATCACAGGTCTTCCGCGGAAAAGCGGGGTGAGCTCTGCTTTTGTGAGATCCGGAACGTATTGCCGGCCATGACTGCGGAAGATATTCAGGTACTTAAACATACTTTTCTTTGTTCAGTCTTCAAAATAAACAATACCATCTCATCATTACAGGTCATTCCCGCAATAGGAAAGGTTGAATGATTTGTTGCACAATGGAAAATCGGAAATCTCCTGGTTACGAACTGCAATTGCAAGTGCCAGCCAGTTTTGGACCGATGGATCTTTCACCATGTAATGAATGACTTTTCCCCCTTCGTCGGTTATTGCCGTATGACATATCTCACCTCTCCAACCTTCTGTCAGAGAATAGGCCAGCATGTCGGGCTGCAGCTGAAGGTCCTGTAAAGGAGAGGTATCCGGTACAGCAGGATCAATCGAATCCAGGAGTTCAATGATCAGGTCACAGGATGCATTCACCTCCATCCTTCGCACCATTCCCCTGGCCCATACGTCACCTTTATGGAAAACGACCGGGGGAAATTCGTCCTTCATGATCTCTTTTACGGGATTTGAATAACGCACATCCCTATTCAATCCTGAACTTCTTGCTACCATCCCCACCGCACCCATCATGAATGCCTGTTTTAGACTTACCTTTCCGATTCCTTCAAAACGATTCAAAATACTGGGCATGGAAAAAATCTTCTGAGCCATCTGATTGTATCGTTTTCTGACATCCCTGAGGTTTTCCCGGATCAGGGCAATGGTCTCAGTCCTAAGCGGGTAATGCGTTCCACCGATGCGGATCAATCCTTTGCCAAAGCGGTTCCCGCACCACGACTGGGTTGTATTGATTACCACGGTTCTGAGCGCTTCATTCACCACCTGTCCGAACTGAAAAGCCGTATCGGTACAAAGCGCGGCAGTATCGCCAATATGGACAGCTATCCTCTCCAGTTCAAGCGCGATCATTCTTTCACGCAAAAGGTTTTCGGAAACCTTAATACCACCAAGCGTTTCCATCAGGGTGGCATGGGTGATCCCATGTCCTGTCACGGTATCGCCGGCAATACTCTCGGAAAGAACCATTCCGGCAAGCACACCTTCCTTCTTCACAAAAAGATGCTCTACTCCCCTGTGCTGGTAGCCCAACTGAATCTCCAGGTGAAGCACCTTTTCACCATTACAGATAAAACGGAAATGTCCGGGCTCAATAATTCCGGCATGTACCGGTCCGACCCCGACTTCGTGGAGTTCCTCCCCTTCAATAGAATAAAATGGATAATCCTTAATTTCAACCGGAGAACCTTTGGGGAATCTCAGGGGTTTTAACCAGGGATGATCGGTAAATCGGATTCCATATTTTTCATGCATATCCAATTCGAAAACATGGAACTGAGAATGCTGTGCGGTCATTGAATCCAGTTCCGGGAGGGGGTTTTTATTGTGCCGGTGCGAATAGATCCTGACACAATTATCTTCATCACAGCCCATCAGGCAAAAAAACTGAAAATGATCGTTGAACGGAACCGCAAAATAGGCAATGCAATGATTAGCCGGAACTGTCAGCAATACATCCATCATAAGCTGAAAATCAGGGTAATCGGATACCGGGATCTCCGCTATTTTGAAGCTTCCTTTATAATCTGCTATTTCGCTGTATTTCTGCATTATTTGGGTAATCCTGAAATGATTTCCTGAATGAGTTCCCGGAATGGTGCGGGTTGAATGAAACAAATGAAAATAACCAGCCCGAAGAGGAAGAACTGTGTGACAGTCTGCCATGGGTTGACTTTTACCGGGACATGTTTAATATCGCGGCGCGGTTGCGAATAAACGATATGCAGCACCCTGGTCAGCAATGCATACAGAACAAAACAGAGAAAGATCGAAACCAGCACCAGGAGGAAGTAATTTTGTTTGATCACCATTGCCTTGAGCAGGTATAGCTCCGAGATGAACATCCCGGAGGGCGGAATGGCCGTAATACACAGCAATCCCAGCAGCAATGCGGTTGCCCCGGCCGGATAAAGCTTCATATAGTTTCCCGAATCGTCAAGCTGGTAGGTTCCGAGAATCTTGTAAGATTGTCCCATCTGGTAAAACAATCCTGCTTTGGTCAGCGAATGAAGGACGATATGAAGAATGGCGGCATAGTAACCGATCCCGCCTATTCCGAGTGCAATGGCAACGAGCCCCATGTTTTCCATGCTGGAGTAAGCCAGCATACGTTTGTTGTGTTTAGCTTTGAGCATGTAACCCGATGAGACCAGCAGGGAAAGCATCCCGGCAAGAATAAGGACATGATTCATAAACGGAAGAATACTGGTTGCGGAGAACAGTGCATAAATCCGGAAGATTGCGAGAAAACCTACGTTCATCAGCGTGGTGGAAATAAAAGCACTGATCGGTGGAGGGGCAACGGTGTGGGCATCCACGGTTACGGTATGCATCGGGAACAATCCCATTTTTGTACTGTAGCCCACCAAAACGAAAACGAAGGCGATCTTGAGGTAAAGCGGGTCGGCCTGACGGGCAATCTCAGAAACCGTGGAAAAGGAAAGATGCAGTAAACGGGCATCGCCAACCGTAAACCCCAGGAAAAGAATCCCGATGTATGCCAGGGCGATTCCAACGGAACAGACAAACACGTATTTCCAGGTGGCTTCCAGTGCCAGTGCCGTCCGGTCGTGAAAAATGAGCGCCGCCACCGAAAGGGTAGTTGCCTCGACAAAAATCCATACGATCGTCATCCCATTGGCAAGATAAGCCCCCGACATGGAAATCACAAGGGCTATCAAGGCCGTATGATAAATTGCATATTTTTTCGGTTCATCTTCTTTCACATAAATGAACCCATGATACACCGTTGTCATTGTCAATAAAGAAAGAATGGAAAGAAGTAAAACACCGAGCGGGTCGAAGGTAAAGTACACGAAGAGGGTTTCCCGGAGATGAAACCAGGCAAAGACCGTGAATAAGAGATGTACCCCCGTGAAAATTATCGTCAGCAGTCGGATGAGACCCTTATTCCGCACAAGTGCCACACCCAGTCCCAGGCAAAACGAGATCAGGAAAAAACCGGTAAACAGGTATGGGGCGCTAATCATCCTTCAACATGGTTAAATCTGAGGTATGTTCTTTCATCCGCATCACAAAAATTCCCAGAATCAATACAGAAACAAAGATATCCAGCAGGATACCGATGTTGATGAGCATCGGGATCTGGCTGCCGATAGCCAGCGAAAGTAGCAAAACGGCATTCTCGATGACAAGGAACCCTATGAGATGGGCAAATATTTTCTTGTGGGTAATAATCATGAAAAGACCTGAATAGACCGCAAAAAAAGAAACGATGAAGTAGATCACATTGACCGGGGTTGTATTCATGGAAAACGAAACTACAATGCTGAGAATCAAGCCTGCCGAGACGAAAAGGATAGAGTAAAATCCCGGCATGGCTCTCTCGTGAACCCTTTCCATTCCCGTCTTCCGGATGATCATGAGCAATAGGTAAGGGACAACAATCACTTTAAATACCAGCGTTTCCGTTGCAACAAATAATAAGGTTCCCAGGGTGATGCTTTCAAGTTCAAGAAAAGAGAGGACAAGGAGGAACACTCCCTGCAGCCCGATCAACGTGGCGTAAATCCTGAAACGCTCGGTAATGCTCAGGTAGATCAATGTGATCGCAAATAATATGACCAGCAGGACGTTCATTTTATCAGTTGGTATATCATTAATAAAGAAAGAATGAACCCTACCAATGCAATGGAACTCAGTGTCACGATAAATTGGGGGTTTTTCATCATTTTTTTCCGTGCCCTGAATGATTCCATCAACCCGATTGATCCCGCAAAAATCAACTGAATACCGGCAAATAATGCTAACTGGTACTGGATCATCCAGGTGACCGGGATCAGGATATTGGCGATCAGGATGCCATAGAGCGCAAATTTCAGGTTCGTTCCGATTTGGATCAGCGCCAGGTCGAAACCGCTGTGATCAAGGATCATAACCTCATGGATCATGGTCAGTTCGAGATGGGTTTTCGGATCATCTACCGGCATACGGCTGTTTTCGATCATGGCGATCTGAACCAGGACATATACCGCGATCATACCTGTAATCACCCAGTTATGACCTTCCAGTTGAAAATGATCAAAGATGGATTGCATGGAAGTATTCCCTGTCAGCAGGGCCAGCGTTCCAAAGAGGATAAAGAATGCCGGTTCGGCCAACATGGAATAAAGGGCTTCGCGGTTGGCTCCCATGCCTTCGAAACTGCTGCCGGTATCGAGTGCCCCGATGATGAAAAAGAACTTGCCCAATGCAAGCAGGTAGGCTAAAAACACAAAATCTCCACTAAAACTGAATGCAGAAGGTAAGCCGGGGAAAGGCAGAAGAAGGATGGCAAATAAGAGTGTTGCCAGATAGATAACCGGGGCCATCCGGAAAATATAACTTGTGGTTATACTGAAAACACTGCCTTTCCTTAAAAGGAGTAAAATGTTTTTCCAGGGCTGGAAGATACCGGGTCCTTTGCGTCCGCTGACAATGCTTTTCACCCTGAGAATGATTCCCGGGAAAAAAAGCGCAGTTACGAAGGCCAGCAACAATGTAATCATAAGATTTTCAGGTATAAGAGAATAAATATAACCAGGATAAAAATAAAGGCATAAAGGATGTAATGCTGAATATTCCCGGTTTGTAAACGTGCAAGCTTTTTGAGGATCAGCATCAGGAAATCGACCAGCCGGTTCAGTCCGCTCCTGAAAGCATCCACCGGATGGGTCTCAAAAGTTCTTTTCGACGGAAAGATATCTTCCTCGCTGATGGGATCATATTTTTGTTGCGTTTGAAGGATGGGGTCTGCCAAATCCACTACAGCTTCGGCAAATGAAGATCCCGTGTATTGCTGTTTTGCCGTGCCTGCCGTGTAGCCGCATCCCCATGTCGGACCGGTACTTACGATCCTGTTTTTCAATATCCGGTAGCGGAGAAAGATGAGAAATAAAACGAGTCCTGCCATTGCGAGGCCCATCTTTCCGATCATGGAAAGACTGCCTGTGACCGCTGTCCAGGATGGACCCGGCACGATGTGGAACTGGATGGTCACAAGATCGGTAAGCGGCCGTAAAAACAGCAACGGAAAAAACCCGATCAGGAGGATGAATATGGCGATCAGGAATTGCGGAAAAAGCATACTTGAGCCGACTTCAGTAGCCGGAGGAGTAATCTGCGTTCTCGGGCTTCCCAGGAATACTACCCCGAATGCCTTGGTGAAACAGAAAATGGCAAGTCCGCCGATCAGGGCCAGGGAAATGATAGCCAGCATCATATAGACTGACTGGTAGACGGTTCCGGAGGATAATCCGTTAAAAAGACCCAGGTAAATGAGAACTTCTGAGATGAAACCATTGAACGGCGGTAATCCGCAAATAGCAAGTGAACCGGTAAGGAACATTCCGGCCGTGACCGGCATTTTATGGATCAGCCCGCCCAGCTGCTCAATATCCCTGGTATGACATACCTTATACACGGCACCTGTCGTATAAAACAGTAATGATTTAAAAAGAGAATGATTCAGAACATGAAGAAGTCCTCCACCGAATCCCAGCAGCGCCATTGCAGGGTTGTGTGTTCCGAGCCCGATCGCTCCGAGCCCGATTCCCATGCCGATGATGCCGATATTTTCGATACTGTGATAGGCCAACAGTTTTTTTAGATCATGTTGTGCAATGGCCATCGTCACACCCAATATCCCTGAAATGGCAGAAATAGCCAGCACAATAAGACCGATGGTTACCATGTCAGACTGAACATGGGTCAGTACTCTGACAATCCCGTAAATTCCCATCTTGATCATTACACCCGACATCAGGCCGGAGATGTGGGAAGGGGCTGCAGGATGTGCCTCTGGAAGCCAGGTATGAAAAGGGATAAATCCTGCCTTTATCGCAAATCCGGCGAAGAATAAGAAAAAAAGGCCTGTATTGGGATGATGGGCGAAATAGATCTTCAATGCATCAAAACTCATCGTACCTGTATCAGCCTCACACAGAAGAAATGCGATAAGTAACAGGACCAGCCCGATGTGCATCTGGATCAGGTAATTCACAGCCGTTTTGAGGGTCGCCCGTTTTTCCGCTTCAAATAAGATCAGCATAAAAGAGGATACGGCCATCAGTTCCCAGGCGATGAGGAACGGGATCCCGTCGCGAAGCATTAATACGCCCAGCATGGAGAGATGCAGCCAGGTATAACTGAAATAATGCAGTGAAAGCTGAACAGGTGTTTTCTGATAACCTTTTAAAATCTCTTTAGCGGATAAGATCCCCGTAAGTGACGTGAAATTGGTAACCAGGATGAAAAAGGCACTTAAACGGTCGACCGAAAAGGTCAGGGTATATCCATGAAATCCGGCAATGATGGTCTGCGTTTCCTGAAAAGCTCGTATGGCAGGAATTGAGGTAACCACCACGATAAAAAGCGTAAGTCCCAGGGCATAATATTCCCGGATCTTCGGATGAACCAGGAAGACAAAAAAGGAAAGAATTACGGGTGCAATGAAATATAACGGGTTCATTGTCATTTCCTAAACGAGTCTGCAAAGTAACGGATTTTTTTTCACTTCCCTGTGGAATCGATCCGGAGCATCCGTCGAATAAGGTAGAAAAGACTAAGGATCAGGATAAAAATGATGTTTAATAAAATGGACAGAATCACCAGGAAATAAAATCCAGACAAAAAGCCGGTAAAGAAAAAAACGGAATCGGTCATGAAGTTGCCGGTCCATAAAGTGGCCAGGTTAAAGAGCATCAGAAAAAGCAGGAAGAACAACATGCCCAGAAATGCACTACTGATATCGGAACCGCTTAATTTTATGGAACTTCCGATACAATAGACGAGGTAAATAAGCAGGATGGTTTTCCACCAGGCAGCGTAAGGACCGGAAAAGACAGTTGCCAGAAAACCGGTAACCGATGTGATTGTCATAGACCACAATTGCGGCAGGTATCCTGTTTCGCTCCATACATCAGGCGAAAACCGGTAAGACGGATAGGAAGGTGTTTCATGGTAAAGCAACAAGGTGATCAGGAACAACATCATGGAGCCGAGGAGGATCGGACCGATCCCGATGAAGAAATTCCCGGTTACCTGGAAAGGGTTTTTCCGGTTCCAGGTATGCTTCACGTATCCGAGTGTCCCGCTTTTTGGATCGGGAGAAAAGAGACGCATTTCCACGATCTTATGCCCGAAGAGCAGGGCAAACAAGGCATGTCCGGATTCATGAACCGATGTTCCCAACCAGCCAAAAAGATAAAGGTAGAGGCTCCTGCCAAAAACCCGGTAGCTCAGTCGTTCATTGATCCCCGAGACGAGATGCATAATAAATGCCAGCAGGAGCAATGGCCCGAGAAGAATAAGGAGTTGCAGGCCGGTTGCGACCAGTACCTCCAGCAGATAGGTTCCTGCAATCTGAAAAAAGTCACCGAGCATGAAGCAAAGATAAAGGAAAGGCCGTATGATGAAGCAGCTATCCCAAATCTTTGTTCTCCGGCAGAGAGTTGTTAACAAAAAACCCTTTGAATCAGATTTTTTAAGAAATTAGCCTTTGAAATACTCTTCTATGAATTCAAAACAAAAAGATCTGATCTCCCTGTACCGGGAATCCCTCCTGGATAATTGGGAGTTAAAAGCCTTTTCGGATTATGGGGGCGAAAGTTTTTATTACTCCGGTGTTGCTGAAAAAATCCTTCTGATCCATGGCGTCTTAAAGGCCCTGAAGGTTCAAAAAGGCGATAAAATCGCCCTTCTTGGAAAGAATTCTTCCAGCTGGGGGATCATTTATCTTGCCACCCAGATGTATGGTGCCGTAATCGTCCCGATTCTTCCGGATTTCAAACCGGCCGACGTTCATTATATCGTTACTCACTCTGATTCGGTGCTGTTGTTTGTAGAGGATTTCATTTACCCGAATCTCGACCCTGAAAAAATGCCACAGGTCAGAAATTTCCTGAAGATACAGGATCTGACTTCTTTCCTGTTAAGAGATCCGTCTGTTGAAAAAGATCTCCACAGGGCGAAGGAAGAACACCAGCTTGCTGTGCAAAAGGGAATCACCCGCGAACAAATGACCTTTCCGGAAATTTCCCTGGAAGAAATAGCAGTAATCAGCTATACTTCAGGAACGACAGGCTTCTCAAAAGGCGTTGTCCTGCAACACAAGAGCCTGTTTGCGAACATCCTGTATGCCCGTCGGAATATGCCGCTGAACCCAAAGGACAAAATCCTTTCCTTCCTGCCGCTCGCCCATACGTATGGCTGTGCTTTCGAATTCCTTTTCCCTTTTACCCTCGGATGTGATATCACTTTCCTGACCAAGACGCCTTCTCCGAAGATCATTATGCAGGCTTTCCAGGAAATTCGTCCCGCCCTGATCCTCTCCGTTCCGCTCGTGATCGAGAAAATTTATAAAACACAAATCATTCCTGCCATTCGTAAACCTGCGGTACAAATATTGATGAGGGTTCCCGTTTTAAATAACCTGATTTTTACAAAGATCCGTGAAAAGCTGTTCAATGTTTTCGGAGGGAATTTCAAAGAGCTGGTCATTGGTGGTGCTGCATTCAACACACAGGCTGAAAGCTTTTTCAGGAAAATTAAATTTCCATTCACCGTGGGTTATGGTATGACAGAATGCGGGCCACTGATTTCCTATGCTTCATGGAAGAC
This sequence comes from Bacteroidales bacterium, assembly GCA_038244085.1. Taxonomy (GTDB): domain Bacteria; phylum Bacteroidota; class Bacteroidia; order Bacteroidales; family FEN-979; genus FEN-979. The sequence goes on from JBBRTX010000005.1 coordinate 25,875, forward strand.
CACTAAACTAGGGGCATCCGGAAGAGCTGTGGATGAACTTCAGGTTAAGATTGATTCTCCCGATCCTTATTTCATTGCGGGAGAGATTTGTATGAAAGGAAGTCATGTCATGCTGGGTTATTATAAAAATGAAGATGCCACACGCCAGGTACTCGATGCCGATGGATGGCTTCATTCCGGTGATCTTGGCGTAACGGACAAAGATGGGAATATTTATATCAAGGGACGGAACAAGAGTATGATCCTCGGTCCTTCGGGAAAAAACATCTATCCGGAAGAAGTAGAATCTTTACTGAATAACCGATTCCTCGTAATGGAATCACTGGTGATTGAAAGGAATGATAAACTGGTTGCCCTGATTTATCCTGACTATGATGCCCTGGAAAGGGCCTGTCACAAGAAAGAAGATCTCCCGGGTATCCTTGAACGGTATGTCAAAGAGGCCAATGATAAGTTGCCCAAATATATCACCATTTCCTCTTTTGAGATTGCGGCTTCCGAGTTCGAGAAAACACCAAAAAGAAGCATCAAGCGTTTTCTTTATAAATGATCATTTAAAACGGTTAATATGAAAAATACGAAGTTTTTTTTCGCTCTGATGGCGGTTTTCGCCACTTTATTCATCCTGTCTTGTGCCACACCGGTTTCACTAACGAGCTGGAAAAACCCACAGTCAAACACTAAAGTTTCCAAACTCGTTGTAATGGCACTTTTTGGAAGGCTTGATTACACAAAGCCTACAGAACAGGCAGTCATCGATTACTTTAACAGCAAAGGGCTAAAAAGTATCCAATCTTTGGATTTTTTAAACCCAACAAAGAAATATTCCGAGCAGGAACTGCAAAAGAAGGTTGACAGCGTTGGCGCCGATGCGGTTCTTGTCTTCACCTATAAAGGGACTGATAAAAGTCAAAACTACATTCCCAACGGCTATTATGGTTACTATGGTGGTCCCTGGGGATATGGAATGTGGGGTGGCAATCCCTATTACAGCGGGGGTTACTGGATGACCACCCGGGTTGTCAACCTGAAAGTCAGTTTGTACACCACCCGGCAATCGGAAGGTGCAATCTGGACGGCCGACATCACAATCACCGATCCCGGCTACATTGATGAAGCGGCAAAAAGGGTGGCTGAAAAGATTTACCTCGACCTGGTCAGATACCAGATCATTACACCTCAGCAAGCTGCGGGGAATTAACCCAAACATCTCTCCTCCTCCCCCCTCTCCAATAGGAGAGGGGGGCTGGGGGGTGAGGCTGATTAAAAACTAAAGCGGCGACTGAAAAGCTCGCCGTTTTTTTTTCATGGGCTCCTGATTTCTATCTCTCTGATTCAAATAGAACACAATAAGAAAGAGGCAGTTGCAGGGTTCCCCAAAGCAGGACGAACATCCCTGCGAGGACACCGGCCAGGTGCAAAGTCATGGTCATATAGAAAAGCAGTAGAACCTGCGTGAACAGATAGATACCGGGAATAGCAAACAGCATCAGTAAAGCCAGGAACCACAAAGATATTTTCCTGTTCTTCTTTCTGAAGTAAAATAAAATCAGCGGAAGAAGTGAAAAAATCAATGGCCATAAAAACAGATAACTCCCTCCCTGGAATTTCAGAGCTGAAGCAATCGTTAATATCAGCCAGAGAAATAATGCCCCCATCGCGACATTGAAGGGTCCAAGCCATCGGCTGATCTTTCCATGAAGCACAATCACTATGAGAAAACTGAGCAGAAGAAATCCTGCCAGGTAAAGATCCTGATGGCGGACCCAGTCGAGTTCGTATTTTCCGAAATCAGGATTCATGGGCCCCAGCCATTTCCATAAAAAGAAAATGGTAACAACCGCAATCACTATTTTTCCAAGAAACAGGATAAAACCTGTCAGCGTTTTTCCGATGCTGATCTTTTCTTTTCGGTATCCTGCCCAAAAAACAAAAATGAAAAGGAGGACTGCGATGAGGGCAAGCGGAATTGCAGCATTGACAGGGTAGATGATCATTCCGGGAAAAAAAACATGAAAATAAACAGCATCTTCCGATGGATGATTTTTCAGGTCTAGATTACCGTAACGGAAAATTGCAGCAAGCATGGAATTCCCGTGAGACTGAACGGTTCCGCGATCCAGATGTGCGATATCATCGGTTGCTGAATGATAAGTTTCAACCGAACCAATGTGTGCAAAGTTTAACCCGGAAGGAGCTTTGGTCAGAAATTGAGTAAAATCGGTATAATTCGGGATCAGTTGAGATACTTCTTCAGAGACGCTGCTGGCAAATGAGGAACCTTGTGCCTTATTGAATTCCCTGATTACCCATCCGTTCCCCCGATTGGTCTCAAACATCATGGAAATGCCGGACGATCCTCTTCCATCAAAATTCAAAACTAGGTCGATGCTGTCTGAAAGCGGATTATCCCTCACAAAGGCCTTAGCTCCCAGTGAACCCATTTCTTCGCCATCAGGAAAAAGTATGACGAGATCGTTTTTCAGTGGTGGCGCAAACTGCAACGCCCGCAAAGTTTCCAACACGGCTGCCACCGCATAACCATTATCTCCAGCTCCCGGTGCAAGATCCCTGGCATCGTAATGAGCCGATATCAATACTTTCCCGGCCATACTTCCTGCGGTGCCCCGTTTGACGGCAATGATATTTTCAACCAAATAAGATCCCCCTTTTCGCTCCATTGTGGCTTGTTCAATGACAGGAAAGAGGCCGGAAGCAGTAAGTTCCTGAACCAGGTAATCTCTTACTTTCCGGTTGGCAACTGAACCTGTGGGATGCGCCCGGGAGACAATCGGGTTCAGTTTCAGGATGGCTCTTTCTGCCGAAAAAACCTCCATTGGTGCATTCACCGGAAGCGGTTTTACGGGCTGCATGGAGAAGAAGGCGGTCAATGCGGTGAGTGAGAAAACCAGGACAATGATGAAAACGGCGGCAAGTCTGTTCATCAGCGCAAGATAATTCCAAATCTGTCTTTCCACAAATTTAAATGGCAAATAATCGTAATTTTGCCGCAGTTTATGCGTTGATTCGATTTGTAAGATGCGAAAAACAATTCTTTTATTCCTGATCCCGATCATTTTTGTAATGTTAAATGCCTGCAAAAATAAAGATGCGGATGCCGCCGGAAAATCAGCGCTCAAAATGGTTTCAAATATTGAAGGTGTGGTTGTAAAACCAGGCCTCCTGGAGAGTTCAATTACCGTTTCCGGTTCACTGCGGCCTTTTGAGGAAACCATTCTGATGCCGGAAGTGCCCGGAAGGGTTGTTTCCATCAATCTTCCTGAAGGAAAATTTGTAAAAAAGGGAACACTTCTGGTCAAATTATTTGATGGCGATCTCCAGGCCGAACTGCATAAAGCGCAAACACAACTGGAAATTGCACAGAGAACAGAACAACGCCAGGGTGAACTGCTTAAGATCAGTGGAGTGAGTCAGTCTGAATATGACCAGGCTTTGCTTTCCGTAAATTCAATCAAAAATGATATTGAAGTTTTAAAAGTTCAGATCGGAAAAACCGAAGTCCTTGCACCATATGACGGCATCATCGGATTAAGAAACATCAGTCCGGGAGCCCAGATTACTACCACGACAGCACTTACGACCATTCGCGCCGTGGACAAGCTCAAACTCGATTTCAGCGTACCGGAAAAATACAGTCAGCATATCCATCAGGGGACCCGGATCCGGTTCCTGGTCCAGGGAAGTGATTCTCTTTTTGGAGCCGAGGTAATTGCAACGGAGATGGGGATTGAATCTGATACGAGGAACCTTCGCGCCAGGGCTGTGGTGAATGGAAAATCACCGGCACTGGTCCCCGGAACCTTTGCGACGGTAAAGCTGGATCTTTCCGAAAACAAAGACGCACTGCTGATACCTTCCCAGGCCGTGATCCCGCAGGAAAGAAACAAAAAAGTGATTGTTTGCCGAAACGGGAAAGCGGAATTTGTCACGGTAACCACCGGTGTTCGTCAAGCCTCATTGGTTGAGGTGACCGGAGGAATTCATTCCGGAGATACAGTGGTAACAACCGGTATTCTGTTCATCAAACCCGGCACCGTATTAAAATTTGCTAAAATAAAAAGCTAAGCCTCATGACCCTTACCGACCTCGCCCTTCACCGTCCCGTGGGCTCAATCGTCATGAGTCTTTTAATTGTGTTGTTTGGAGTAGTGGGATACACGTTCCTGGGTGTCCGTTTATTTCCCGATATTGACCCACCAATGATCAATGTCCAGACCACCTATACCGGGGCCAATTCCGATATCATTGAATCCCAGATCACAGAGCCGCTTGAAAAAGCAATCAATGGAATTGAAGGCATTAAATCCATTTCTTCCTCTTCTTCGATTGGCACCAGTAATATCTCGGTAGAGTTTGAGGTTGGCGCTAACCTTGAGAAAGCCGCCAATGATGTCAGGGACAAGGTTTCCCAGGCATCTCGAAACCTTCCACAGGATCTCGATGCACCTCCCATCGTTTCGAAGGCGGATGCCAACAGTGATCCGATTATCACGGTAGCTGTCCAAAGCAATACAATGAATGCATTGGAACTGAGCGACTATGCTGAAAATATCCTCCAGGAAAAACTGCAAACCATCCCGGGTGTCAGTTCTGTGAATCTTTACGGTCAGAAACGGCCTGCCATGCGTCTTTGGCTAAGTCCGCAGAAGATGGCTGCCTATGGACTTACGGCACAAGATGTCAGCCAGGCTCTTGCCCGTGAAAATGTTGAACTTCCGGGGGGGAAAGTCAGGGGAAGCTCCACCGAGCTTATTGTCAAAACCTATGGAAGATTAACCACGGAGGAGGATTTCAACAACATGATCATCCATCAAACCAATGACCAGATCATCCGGTTAAGCGATATCGGGGAAGCCATGCTGGGCCCGCAAAATGAAGAAGTCGGGATTTCACTGAATGGCGGGGATGGGATCTCCCTTGCCATCATTCCGCTTCCCGGTGCCAATCATATCGAGATTGCTGATGAGTTTTATAAACGTTATGAAAACATTCAAAAAACACTTCCTGCCGGACTCTCAATGAGCATCGGCTATGACAAAACCAAATTCGTCAGGCAATCGGTGACAGATGTGAAGGAAACTCTTGCCATAGCCATTTCTCTCGTTGTTCTGATTGTTTTTCTCTTCTTCCGGAACTGGACCATTGCGTTACGTCCGCTCATCGATATCCCGGTATCATTGGTGGGTTCTTTTTTCATTATGTACATCTTTGGATTTTCCATAAACATCCTGACCCTGCTTGCCATTGTACTGGCGACTGGTCTCGTGGTGGATGACGGCATTGTGGTAACGGAAAATATTTATAAAAAAATCGAACAGGGGATGGATAAATGGAAGGCGGCACTAGAAGGATCAAGAGAGATCTTTTTTGTCGTTATCGCCACTTCACTTACACTCGCGGTGGTATTTATCCCGGTCATCTTTTTACAGGGCTTTACAGGGCGGCTATTCCGGGAATTTGGCGTTGTACTGGCCGGGGCAGTGCTGATCTCTGCATTGGTATCTCTTACGCTTACCCCGGTTCTTAATGTCAAACTCAGCATCGCCAACATTCACGAAAAAAGATTTTATAAGATGACTGAACCGTTTTTTAACGGAATGGACAATGGCTACCGGCGGCTTTTGTCTGGTTTTCTGAAGCTAAAATGGGTGGCTTTCGCAATTCTTCTTATCTGTATTGGAATGATTGTGGTCTTCTTCAATGTGCTTAAGTCTGAACTGGCTCCTTTGGAAGATCACAGCAACATCAGGGTTTCCGTTACTGCTCCTGAAGGTACCGATTTTGATTATATGACAAGCCTGATGAACCGTCTTGGAGATATTACCCAGCAGAAGGTTCCTGAAGCCAGGCTTATCTTTTGCCGTACCGGTGGGGGGTTTGGCGGAAGTGGTTCCAATAATGGCTTTATCAATGTATTTCTCTCGGAACCCAATGAAAGAAAAGCTTCCCAGCAAGCGATTTATGAACGGTTATCAAAACTCTACAAGGCCTTCCCCGAAGCCCGGATTATCCCTAACCAGGAACAGACCATCTCGACTTCCTTGTCAGCAGGTTCGCAGCTGCCGGTTCAGTTTGTATTACAGAACCTGGATTTCGAAAAAATCCAAAAGGTACTCCCCCGGTTTCTGGATGAGGCAAGAAAAGATCCGACCTTCGGTAATGTTGATGCCAACCTGAAGTTCAACAAACCCGAGATCAATGTTCGGGTCGACAGGATGAAGGCGACAAACCTGGGTGTCAACGCCATCGATGTTTCCAATACGCTGCAGTATGCTTTAAGTGGCATGCGCTATGGCTATTTCCTGCGAGGTGACAAGCAATACTATATCATCGGCCAGGTTGAAAGAGAAGGAAGGAATTCACCAGCAGATATTTCCTCTCTTTATGTCAAGAACTTCAAGGGAGAAATGATCCAGCTCGATAATCTTGTCACAATGGAAGAAAGCAGCGAACCTCCCACGCTGTACCATTATAACCGTTATAAATCGGCAACCATTTCGGCTTCGCTTGCACAGGGAAAAACAATGGGGGAAGGGATCACCGCCATGCAGAATATCGGCAAAGAGTTGATGGATGATTCGTTTCAATCAGCACTGCTTGGGCCATCCAGGGACTTCGCTGAAAGCAGCTCTAACACCTTGTTTGCCCTTGTACTGGCCCTGGTTCTTATTTATCTCATCCTGGCTGCCCAGTTCGAAAGTTTCATTGATCCTTTTATCATCATGATCACTGTTCCGATGGCAATTGCAGGCGCCTTGCTTTCCTTATGGGTTTTCGGGATGACGATCAATATCTTCTCGGAAATCGGGATGATCATGCTGGTTGGCCTTGTAACCAAAAACGGGATTCTGATCGTCGAATTCGCAAACCAGCGGAGAAAAACCGGTCTTTCAAAAGCAGAATCTGCATTCGAAGCTGCAGCTGCCCGTCTACGACCGATCCTGATGACTTCTCTTGCAACGGCTTTCGGCGCCTTACCCATCGCATTCGCCATCGGAGCCGGCGCCCAGAGCCGTGTTCCACTGGGAATTGTTGTCGTCGGAGGATTGACCTTCTCACTCATTCTCACCTTGTTTGTCATTCCTGCGATGTATATTTATATGTCGACCAATAAATCGCGTATCAGCCAACCTGTCTCAGAATGAAAAAAGGATCTGCTTTTTTATTTTTATTCCTGTGCTGTGGATCTTTATTCTCGCAACCCCTGTTAACCCCGGAGGAAGCCTTAAAGATTGCCTTAAAAAACAACTACGACATCCTGGTGGCAAGGAATGACCTTGGGATTGATAAAGCGAATAACACCGCAGGGAATGCCGGTTTACTGCCCTCCCTCTCTGTGAATGGTTCAGATAATTACGCTTTTGCAGGAACCGTAAACCAAAAGCTCCTAACCGGAGCGTCGAATACTTTTGGCAATGGAAATTCAAATGCCCTGGCGCTGGGTGTCGACCTCGACTGGACCTTATTCGACGGGGGAAAGATGTTTGTGACCCGCACCAAACTCAAAGAGATTGAGGCAGCCGGAGAATATCGTTTCCAGGACAAGGTAACCTCTGCAGTTTACGATGTGGTGACTTCCTATTATAATGTGGTAAATCAAAAACAGCTCCTCCGCTCTTATCAGGAAGTGATCAATCTGAACCAGGAAAGGGTAAAGATTCTTGAGACAGGTTTCATTTCCGGGGCAAAACCCAAAACGGATTTTCTGCAGGCGAAAATCGATTTGAATGTTGTTCGTGAACAGGTAATCGTTCAGGAGTCCGTGATCATCTCGGCAAAACGGTCCCTGAATCAACTACTGAGCAGGAATCCCGAAGAACCCTTCGAGGTGGTTGATACCATCATTCAATCCTATATCCCGGATAAAGAATCGATGCTGAAAAATATTTATGCAAAAAATCCGAGTCTGTTGACCATTCAGAAAGAAGTTGATATCGCAAACCTAACCGTGCGTGAACAACGCAGCCTGTTTTTCCCGCGGCTGAACCTGAATGCAGGGTATTCATTTTTGCAAAGCGACAATAACACCTCTTCCATCCGGATGAACCGGTCTTTTGGACCGCAGGTTGGTGGCATCTTATCCTTCCCGATATACCAGGCGGGAAATACCCGGAGGCTCATCAATATCTCCAAACTTCAGCTCAATTCCTCCAACATTGCTCTTGAATCAAGAAAAACAGAAGTCTCCCGGCAGCTCCAGGATGCCCTAACGGCATTTTACATTCAGAAAGATCTACTGAACATTGAAATAGAGAATCGCCTCCTGGCCAGGGAAAACCTCTTCATCAGCATGGAGCGCCTCCGCCTGGGTCAGTCTACTTCGCTCGAACTTCGTCAGGCTCAACAGAGTTATTCAGAATCCTCCACCCGCCTGCTAAACCTTGAATACAATCTGAAAGTGGCAGAGACCCGCCTGAAACAATTAATGGCAGAATTGTAAATTGTGTTTTTTCTTTGGAGTTTTATTAATTTTAATAAAAAATCCATGGCCCGCTTCTTATCCGTCCTCGCCTTTTTCATTTTAACCGTCGCTCTCCCTGCCGGAGGAGGAGGATGTCGGTCTATTCAGGAAAAAAAGGGGACATTCATTCCTGCAAAATTTTCGCTTACTGATTTACAGCACCGGACTTTTCTCTATTTCTGGGATCTGGCGGATAAAACCTCAGGGATGATTCCCGATCGCTACCCGACTGAACGCTTTTCAAGTATTGCCGCAACCGGGTTTGGCCTTGCTGCTTATATCGTTGGCATTGATAAGAAATATATTTCAAGGAAGGAAGGGGCGGACAGGGTTCTACGAACACTTCGTTTTTTCAAAAATCTCCCGCAGGGGCCCGAAAAATCCGGTATAGGAGGATATAAAGGCTTGTTTTATCATTTCGTGGATATGAAAACCGGCCTGCGATACAAGGATGTTGAATTGTCCACGATCGATACAGGGTTGCTGATGGCAGGCATTCTCGCCTGTATGAGCTATTTTGACGGCATGGATCCTACAGAAAAAGAGATCAGGGAAATTGCGGAATTTCTTTACCGGCGTGTGGAATGGGACTGGGCACTGAACGGAAAAGAAATTCTCAGTATGGGCTGGCATCCTGAATCGGGGTTTATCAATAGCTACTGGTATGGCTATAATGAAGCAATGATCCTGATCATCATGGCCATCGCATCACCGACACACCGGGTTCCGGCTTCCTGTTGGGATGCCTGGTGTTCAAAGTATGTATGGGCGAATTGGAAAGGTTATGAACAGGTTAATTTCGGCCCTTTGTTCGGCCACCAGTATTCTCATATGTTCATCGATTTTAAAGGAATCCGCGACCGTTACATGGAAGGAAAAGGGATCGATTATTTTGAAAACAGCCGCCGTGCCACTTATGCACAGCGCGAATACATGAAGGAAAACCCTGGTAAATTCAGGGATTATTCGGAAACCATTTGGGGGCTGACAGCCTGTGATGGTCCTGGGTATGCTAAAAATGAATGGAACGGCAGGAAACAGGTCTTTGATGGATATTCGGCACGGGGAACGGCTGCTGATTATCATGTGGATGACGGAACAATTGCACCAACCGCGGCCGGAGGTTCAATCGCTTTTGCACCGGAGATCTGCATTCCCGCGTTGGAATCCATGTTCAATGAATATGGTGATAAACTTTATCAGGAATATGGCTTCAAAGATGCTTTTAATCCAACCTTTACCTGGGGAAAAGGAAATGAAAATGGGTGGTTTGATAAGGATTATCTGGGAATCGATCAGGGACCAATTGTAGTAATGATTGCTAACTATCAATCGGGATTGATCTGGAATCTGATGAAAAAGAATCCTTATATCGTTGACGGGGTGAAAAAAGCAGGATTCACAGGTGGCTGGATTGATAAAAAGTAATACAACAACTCCGTCGGGAATTGATTTATCGTGCCCCTTTCATTATTTAATATAGAGGGTCTTCCCCAATGACACATTTGAATCAGTCCCGACAAAAAAGACAAATTCACCGGGTTCAAAGTATTTTTTCAGATCTGTGTGATAAAAGGCAAGATCGTCTCTGGTGACGGTAAAAGTCAGTATCCGGCTTTCACCTTTCTTCAGAAAGACTTTCTGAAATCCTCTCAACTCTTTCACCGGTCTTGTAAGCGTTCCAACCTTATCCCTGATATAGAGTTGGGCGACCTCTTCCCCGTCACGTGAACCGGTATTGGCAAGTTTTACCTGAATTTTGATTTCCTTATCTCCGGCATTTGCTTCCAGGTCAGAATAAACAAATGTGGTATAACTCAGCCCATAGCCGAAAGGATAAAGCGGATCGTTGGACACATCGAGATATCGCGACGCATATTTCGCATTAGGATTGGCGGGATCAATGGGTCTCCCGGTATTTTTCATATTGTAGAAGATCGGTATCTGGCCTTCATTCCGGGGAAAAGTCATCGTGAGTTTGCCGGATGGATTGTAATCTCCAAAAAGAACATCAGCAATGCCGTTACCGGCCTCAGTTCCGCCAAACCAGGTTTCGAGAATAGCAGGCGCTAACTGGTTTAGCCGGGTGATGGCCAGCGGCCGTCCATTAAATAGTACCACAGCAACTGGCTTCCCTGTTTTGATAATCAACGCTGCCAGTTCCTGTTGAACACCCGGAAGGTCAATCTGACTCCGGCTCGATGCTTCACCCGACATCCATCCGGCTTCACCTATGGCGAGAATCACGAAATCGGCCGCCCGGGCAGCCGCTACAGCCGAGTCAAATCCTGCTTTCGAGGTATCATTGATCGAACAGCCAAATACATAATTGACGACAAGATCCTTTCCGGCTTTATTCCTGATCCCTTCAAGCAGGGTCACACATTTTTCCCATTGTCCTCCGGCTGACCAGTTACCCAGCATATCTTTTTTGGAATCAGCAAGTGGCCCGATGACAGCAATCTTTTTTATTCCTTCCGGAATAGGAAGGATTTTTTTGTCGTTTTTCAATAAAACACAGGATCGGGAAACAAATTTCCGGGCAAAAGCAAGATCTTCCGGTGTCATGATTTCTTTTTGCTCACGTTCCTTACTACAATACCGGTAGGGATCATCAAACATGCCCAAATCCATTTTTGCTTTCAACACCAGCCTGACAGCCTCGTCAATCCTTTTGATATCTACCTTTTTCTCCTTAACCAGGTCCGCCAGTGAATTCAGATAAGTGCTTCCCTGCATATCCATATCCACGCCTGCATTGATGGCAAGTTCAGCTGCATCCTTTATGTTTGCAGCCACTCCATGAGGAATCAATTCATTGATGCAGGTATAATCCGTAACAACAAACCCTTTAAATCCCCAGCTTTTCCTAAGTAGGTCGGTTAACAACCATTTATTTGAAGTGGATGGAATACCGGCAATCTCATTAAAAGAGGTCATGATGGTTCCGGCTCCCGCATCGATACAGGCTTTGTAAGGTGGTAAATACCATTCATAAAGGGAAACCATCGACATATCAACCACATTGTAATCTCTTCCCCCCATCGGAGCACCATAGGCTGCAAAATGCTTGGCACAGGCTAAAAGAGTATTCGGATCTTTCAGGCTTTTTCCCTGAAATCCTTTAATCCTGCTCTGGGCAATCCTGCAACCCAGCCAGGTATCTTCGCCGGCACCTTCATCAACCCTGCCCCAGCGCGGATCGCGTGCAATGTCCACCATTGGGGAGAAAGTCCAGTTGATTCCTTCAGCCGTTGCCTCGGTAGCGGCAATGCGTTCCGATTGTTCAATCATCAAAAGATCCCATGTGGCTGCCTGTCCGAGCGGAACAGGAAAGATCGTCCGGTGCCCGTGAATCACATCATATCCGAAGAGCAATGGAATTTTTAACCTGGACTCTTCAATTGCCATTTTTTGCAAGGTTCTCACGTAGTCAACCGTATAGGCATTAAAGATGGCTCCAGCTTTTCCTTCACGGATCAGCTTTTTGTAATTTTCATTTATGGATGGACCGGTCACAGCCCAATCAGAGGTAAAAAGTGATAATTGACCAATCTTCTCCTCAAGGGTCATTTTCTGTAAAAGGGTTTCAATCTTGCCCTCTGGTTTTCCGGAAGTAGATGAATTCTTTTGTGTCATACCGGAGAGATGGATCAGCATCATCACCGCTAGACAGACAATTCTCCATTGGGTCATCTGCATTATAACGCTTTTAATATCCGACAATATTAATAATTAAACCCGAGCTTAGTTAATCCCTGTTTCACCTTCGGATCAGACATGAAAAGATTCCACAACAAGGCGCTCCGGTAATTCTCAATCATGCATATTTCAGGGCCCTGGTCAATGGCAAGCGTGGAAGTGGCCCACCAACCCTCCATCACATCGAAAGCATCATAAAAGCCATATGGACCCCAGAGACGATTACCCAGGATATAATAAAAGTGCCGGATCGCATTCAGGGATTGTTCCGGGGTATAGGGAATTGAAGAAACCGCCGCCGTGGGAGAAATTACGCCATCATCATTGGTAGGGGAATGGGCATCATAACCGTGCGGATCGTCGCTGGCGGTCAATCCCCATGAATGGGTGCTGTAACCAATGTAATTCGTGCGGTTTGTCACACAATAGGTGTAATTGATCAGTGACTGATTCACGTTTTGCTCCCAATAATTGGCAAACTGATCAGACAAATTCCGGGGATCTAGGCCCAGGAATGAATAATGGGTAAAGAAAAGGGGGCCTCCATAAGGCTCTCCCAGCGGAAGAACATAGCCCATATAAGTCGAACCATTCTGAATGCCACCGTTTTTGGCATATCCCTGTGTATAAACAGCCGCATTAATCGGATGTGTAGTAGATGTTCCGGCCACAATATAGGTGATCAATGTTTCATTATAACCCCGGATCTGCATATTCATCCCCCAGCCATTGTTGGGCGACCAGTGCCAGTATAGGACGTTTTGGCCGCGGGTAAACCAGTCATATTCCACTGCATTGGTCAATGCATCGATCCGGTCAACCAGGATTTTTTCATTTACATTCAGGGAATCCAGATATTGCCGCATGGTAATCAATCCCTGGACCATGTATGACGTTTCAACCAGGTCAGCTCCATCATCCAGTGTACTGAAAGAAATGATTTTTCCGGTCGTGCCGTCGAGCCAGTGCGGCCATACCCCATGAAAACGGTCACAGGTCTCAAGGAAAGAGAGGATTTTGGATAATCTTGTCAGTCCTTCATCACGGGTGATGAAGTTTCGGTGCATTCCTACAATCAAAGCCATGACACCAAAACCGGAACCTCCTATGGTAACGAGATTCCCTGATGTGCTTCTTTCTCTGGCCAGCCCGCTTACCGGTTCTGCTCCATCATAGAAAAACTTAAAGGTTTGTTTCTGTATAATGGTCAGCAACGCATCATCGGTCACAACAGGAAATTTCGGCGTTGAATCAAGACTGGAAAAAAAAGAATTGGTAAAACCATTGAAGGCCTTTCCCCCGGTAGATAAGAGTGTGGCCGAAATGCTGAAGGTATGCAGGGTGTAATCTGATATGGGCGAAATATTGGAAATGGTTACCTTCTTATTGCCTTCAGAAGAAACGCATTTAACCGGCACTCCCGGAGTCATGGTAAAATGAGAAGTAAGATTCTGCGTATCAACAGCTGTTGAGAAGAATGCTTCTATGGAAATCTTTTTGAAGTCGATGTTCCGTGGGAAATCTTTAGAGAAATTGATCCCGTTTATGGAAATACTATCCAGGACGAGCGCTTTATTATCGGGTGGAACAACCGGAGGTATGGTGTCTTCCTTTTTCTTACATGATATGATCAGTAATCCTCCTATGATCAATAGAAACAACAACTTCACACAACTCTTCTGCATTTTTGCACCTTTTATAAAGAAAAAAGAGAGAAGGCTGTCAATAAAGCTAACTTTTCATTTCACCACGAAGACGCAAAATCCTCATTATTAACCTTAATTTAAGCGTCTTGCCGCCTTAGCGGTGAAAAAAGCTTTACAGACAGCCCCTCTCATTTTGTTATTTAAAGTTATTATGGCTTTTCGGAAGCGTACATTAATTGTATTTCTTGCTCCGTCAGCGCTTTATGGAAAATCCTCACATCATCGAGCAAACCTTTGAAGTGATTGTTTGCAATGTCTGAATATTGAGCCCAGGGATCCGTGATCGTCGGATCCGTTTTATCCTGGATAAAACCGAAAACGAAATTATTGTTTCCGGGATTTCCGGCATATTTCAAACCAGCAACGGTGAGTTTAATATCACCTGCAGGCCATAAATTGAAATCCTGTTCCTTTACCTTGTCTCCATTCAGATACATGGTTCCTTTTTTGTTTGCGCTATTATATCTGCAAACCACATGTGTCCATTTATTGGCGATAATGAACTTAACTCCTCCACTTGTGGTAAGATCCTTTGAGAAGGTCCATCCTTGCCAGCTCGTAGCGGTTAATCCTTCACCATTGAACCATAAATCCTCCGATCCGCTGGTTCCGTCACCGAAGCGATATTGAGCCGCCATTTTGCAGGAACTGTAGTCACCGGCTATCTCAAACTGGAATCCAAACCATCCGGCGAGTCCCATTACAAATTGGCCATGCTTTGTAGAATCAGCTTTAACCCAGAAAGAAAGGGTAAAATCATCAGTAGCATCCAATTGATCACCATTCGGTATTTCGACAAGTGTGGTAGTACCGTTGAATTCGCCGGCTTGTCCTGCGGCAGTACTGTAAGAATTCGCAAATGTCAGGTCGATCACACCGGCAGCAGTTGGACTAAAGGTCCCCACCTGGTCATTCGCATTGTTTTCGAAGTTCCAGTAAGCAATTACGCCGTTGGGTGCAAATGAACCTGCTGTTGTGAAGCTGCGGGTTATGGCCCCTACAGCCTGGCCATCCGTTGATATAATCCCGGGTAGAATGAATAATTGGTACAGCGCGCCATTACCCAGTCCCTGACCAGGCTGAATGGTGATTTTCGCACCAGCTACCGCTACGGTAACAGGGATTGTATCATTATCATAATTTCTCACCAGGAAAATCTTGTTGACAACACTGGTCTGGCTGACATTCATGTTATAAACAACCTCAATGGTTGCATCCGGAGGAACATTGGATGGTGCAGTCGCCGTGTTAAGATTCACACCCCCTGCAGTCATGGAAGCGACGGCAAAGGTTGTTGTGGTACTGTCCTTTTTACAGCTCACCGCACCGAAAATCAGCACGATTGCCAGGAGCGTAACATTTAATAAAACAAACGTTTTTTTCATTTTAGTTGCATTTTTAGGTTAAACAATATATGATTAAAAAAATCTTACCAATTTGGATTTTGCGTTAAAGATCCCTGTGAAAGATCAATTTCGCTTTGAGGTATGGGAAGCAGTTCGTGTTTCCCCGCGATGAACCCTAATGGTCCGAGCACCTGAGGCGCCCGGCCTGTTCGTATCAGATCCCAGAACCTCCATCCTTCCATTCCGAGTTCATGTCTTCTTTCCTGAAAGATAATATCTCTCAGTTGAGCCTGATCGGTAATTGTGATATCAGGTAATATTGCCGGATTCCCCTGGCGTGCTCTTTCGCGCACCTGGTTCAGATAAATCAGGGCATCCGATGCTTTTCCGTTCTCATTCAGGGCCTCAGATGCCATCAACAATACATCGGCATACCGGATTAATCTGCGTTGATGCCCGTATTGCGTGGCGGTACTCGTTCCTGGTACCCATACCTTGCGGTTATAACATTCTATCTCGATGATATTCCCGTTATTGTCAAGCGTTTGATCAGGGGTAGGACCATCACCTACGATCAGCACTCCATCAATGCTATCTCCCAGGTTGATTACCGTACCTTTATATCTTGGATCACCAATTTCAAACGAATTCCTTAAATCAATGGAAGGCCGGTTGAAGCCCCAGCCACGGTTTGGTGTTCCTCGCACGCCCTGTGTATTTCCATATTGATTACCTCCACCTGGTGGTGACTCTATCTGCAACGCACCTATTTCAAAGACCGACTCGATGCCATTCTGCCCATTAACGCTGTTGGCATCGGTATACAACGGTTCAAGTCCGTATTTATTTGAGTTGATCACGCGCATGGCATATTCTTCTGCATTCGGAAAATCATGCATCCAAAGGTAAACCCTTGCCAGCATGGCATTGGCAGCTCCCTTAGTAGCCCTGCCCAAATCTTTTGCAACATACTCACTTTTTTCCGGAAGATTTTCTGAGGCAAAAGTGAGATCACTCAGGATAAGCGCATAGGTCGCTTCCTTTGTTGCTCTTTTCAGGCTGATTGGCGGGGTTAAATCCGTTACCAGCGGAACACCTCCCCAGGCACGTACAAAATCAAAATAGATCAGCCCGCGGATAAACCTTGCCTCTGCGATGTAACGGGTCCGTAACCCGGCATCCATATCTATGTTCGGCAAACTGACAATCACCACATTGGCTCTTTTTACTCCGACGTAAAGTGTCCTCCACCAACGGTCAAGTCCGTCACCCGCAGGTGTGAAGGAGAAATTATCATACGGGCCCACAATTGAAGCCTGGTCATTCGGATTGCTTCCCTTCCTGGCGTCATCCGACATAATATCCAGGATGGGATAACCTCCTGAATTATAGAACCATTCCCTGAGCGACTCATACGTCGCATTGGTCGCCAGTAATGCATCAGATGCTGTTTCAGGAAAGGCCTGTTGAGTGAGTGATCCCTGAAGGTCCTTCTGAAGGAATTTCTTACAACCTGAAATGATCAATACCAAAGCTATCAGGAAAATCAGTGTTGAAATAAATTTTTTACGTTCCATACTGAACCTGTTATTAAAATGTAAGATTGATACCTGCCGAATATACTGCTGTTACCGGGTATGCGCCAAAATCTATCCCTGAATAGAGAATATCTCTTCCAATTAACTCAGGAGTATAACCTGTATATTTTGTAAACGTATGAAGATTTTCCGCTTTCATATAGATCCTAAACTTCTGAATATACACCTTCTTAGTCCAAACTATGGGTAAGGTATAGCCAACAATCAGGCTTCTAATTCTGAGATAAGACCCATCCTGAATGAATTTATCCGATGGCAAATAGTTATTTCCTCCAAACGATGGTTTAGGCTCTGTGTTTGAGGAACCTTCGGTTGTCCAGCCATCCACTACATGATGTTCAAAATTATATCTATCGGGCCGTATCATCTCCTTTGCATTAAAGATCTTATTCCCGGTTTGACCCTGCAGATTTAGAGAAAAATCGATTCCAAAAATTTCGATACCTACATTCATACCAAAAATAAAAGTTGGAATTGGCGAGCCAAGATTTACCCGGTCACGGCTATCAAGGATCCCGTCTTTATTGACATCTTCAAACCGCAGATCTCCGGGAACCGCATCACTCAAATGGGGATAGGCATTGAGCTCCGCCTGATTTTGGAAAATTCCTGCCGTTCGATAACCATAGAATGACCCAATCGGTAAACCAACTATTGTCCTTGTAACTGCTTGTCCATTACCAAGATCTCCTCCAATCAACACTGAATCCACTCCACTGCTTCCACCAATCTTTAAAACATCGTTATGATTCCAGGATCCATTAAGCCCGATATTGTATTTAAGCTTACCGATTTTGTCACGCCAGCCCATTGTGAGCTCATAACCCCGGTTCAAAACGGATGCTGCATTATAAGTGATCTTCTCTCCTCCATTTCCGAAATATCCCGGGGTAGACAAGGCAATCAAGATATCATCCGTCTGTTTATTATAAAAATCGAATTCCACAGTTAAGCGGTCATTAAAGAACCCACTTTCAAGCCCGACATCGGTCTGTGTAGTTACTTCCCAACGAAGATTCGGATTACCACTCAATCCATAACTGATTCCCGGGCTTGGAGATCCCGGATTTCCTAATATAACCAGAATATTCTGATCGGTTGCTGCATACCGCCGGTCATAGGCTATTTTATCATTCCCCAACTTACCCCAGCTGGCCCTGAGTTTCAGACGACTGATAAATTTTACCTCTTTTAGAAAATTCTCCTGCGAAATATTCCACCCGGCTGCAAATGAAGGAAAATAAGCATAACGGTTATTTACTGCAAATTTCGAAGATCCATCACTTCTGAAAGTGGCCGTAAGAATGTACCTCTTATTAAAAACATAATTCACTCTTAACAGGTAGGATATCATCGAATAATATTGGTTAATGTCAACCCCGTTTTTAATACTGTTAATGGTATTGACATTATTCCCCGGATCATAAATATTACCGGGTGTGATATACCAAAAGTTTGATTCATCCCTGATGATATTTTCACCCCTGAGCTCCATGTTTTCGGACGTCGTATTTTGCATGGTATAACCCAATAACGCATTGATTGAGTGTTTTTTGATAACCTTTTCGTAGGTAAGTGTATTCTCCCACAACCATGTGAAAGAGTATGAATTGGATTTGAATAAATCGCTTTGTAGATTTTGTTGTTGTGAAATGGTCCCATCTGAATTGTAAACCGTGTAGGCAGGGGTAAAATTGGTGGCTTTGTTATAGTTCAGATCGATTCCGTAACTTGATTTAAAGGTGAACGATTTAAGAAATGATACCTCAGCAAAAATATTCCCCACTCCTCTCACCCCCTTATTGTAATTATTTGAGGCGGCCAAAGTAGCCAGGGGGTTGCCCACTCCCGGAATTGCAGCGAAAGTACCATCCGGATAATAAGGTGCCACAATCGGATCAGCCCGGTAGGCCATATAAACAACATCAGGCGCTACTTGCTGTGAAAAAGGGGAAATGGTAAGGAAATTCCCCAATTTGAGGAATTTTTGAAGGTTATATGTGTTATTAAATTGTAATGAGATTCGCTCATATTTCGATTTACTTACGATTCCTTCCTGCTTAAAATAACCTCCACTGATATAGTATTGAGAGGATTTACTTGAGCCTGTTGCTGAAAGCTGGAAGTTATAAATGGGAGCCGTTTGAAAAATCTGATCCTGCCAGTCGGTACTGTTCACTAAATTGACATTATTATACGTTCCCGGTCGGATGATATTGGTTACCGTCGCAAATTCAGGGCCGTTCAGCAGGCTGATCTTCTTAGCCAGGCGTTGAATGCCTACTTCCCCGGTAAAATTATAACTTACCTTCTCTTCTCCTTTTCCCATCTTGGTCGTTACCATAATCACTCCATTCGCCCCACGTGATCCGTAAATGGCCGTTGCAGAGGCGTCCTTCAATACTTCCATGGAAATAATATCCTGTGAATTCAAAAAAGAAATATCATCAAGGATCACTCCGTCGACTACATATATCGGCTTGGTATTATTGAATGTCCCCACGCCACGGATCAGGACATCCGGATTCTTTCCCGGAATTCCTGAATTATTTATTTGAACACCAGCGACATTTCCCTGAAGGCTTGCTACGGGGTTTAAAGCAGTAATCCTGGTAATATCTTCTGCTTTTACGGATCCTACCGCGCCGGAAAGATCACTCTTTTTTATTGTACCATAACCGATCACCAATACTTCGTTCAAAACCGTCTTGGTAGGGTCAAGCATAATATCGATCACCGTTCTCCCCTTGATGGGAATCAACATGGTTTTATAACCGACATAAGCTACTTCCAGCAGTGAATCTCTCGCGGTTACACTCAGTTTGTAATGACCATCAATATCCGACACTGCTCCATTTGTAGTGCCTTTAGCAACAATCGTAGCACCAGGAAGTGTCTCCTTGATGTCAGATGCCGTAACCGTGCCTGTAATGGTTACCTGACTCATTCCCGAAAGTGAAAGGAATATGAACAAAATAAAAAGCGGGATCATTCTACAGGAAAATTTCCTGATCGGTATAGCATCATCCATATCTCAAATAGTTAATTACCACTACCAATTTACGATATAAATGGCTCTTTTCTACACCTTTTATGAAATTTTACCTTAAAAAATGGATTTTTTTGAAGAAAATCATGCTAAGACGATGAAGGAATGACTATTTGAAACAGTAGCGTTTCATTACTCGGTAAGAATCCAGGATCCCCAGTTCACCTGCCTTGCTGAGATCTTCGCAGCCTTCCTTCGCCTTTAAGAGCAGCAGGCTGATCAATCCGCGGTTATACAAGGCCTCGCCAAAATCCGGTTTTTTCTCAACAGCCATTGAGAAATCTTCAATTGCAGCATGATAGTTCCCCATTTTGCAATTAATATAACCGCGATTATAAAAACCATATGGGAAATCGCCATCCAGCGCTATTACCTGATTAAGGTCCACCAGTACCTTTTCGAGGGTATGAATCACTTCTCCCGGGATCTCGGTAACCTTATGCTTTCCTGCTCCGGTCCTGATGGTAATGGCCTCCGGCTCTTCCTTTGCAGATTGAATTTCGCTGATTAATTCATACCGTGCCTCCGCCCGGCCAAGCCATGCCATGAGGAAGTTGGGATCCAGCTGTAAGACGGTGTCATAATCCTGAATAGCGTTCTCGTACTGCTTCAGGGCAGCATATGCAGTTGCTCGCCGGTAAAAACCCGTAGCATCACGGAGCGAATCAATTCCGGCGGTAAGTTCCGGAATGGTCTTAGAGATGACTGAATCGGGAATGGACTGACCCGATTCACCTAGAATGATAAAGTGGGTATAAAAATGTGCTTCTTTGTATGCATCATAAATCTTCATCCCCGTCAGGTCTTTTTTTCCCGTAACCTCAATGTACATGGGTAAAAGCCTGATTTCGATGTGCTGATTCTGAAACTTGCTGTTCAGGGTATTCATTTCCTCAAAATCTCCACTCAGTTTGACCAGGCTTTTCAGATAATTTTCTTGTTTTTTCTTCAGGCTGTCGGGTGTCAGATGGTTGGTTTTGCCGAGTTCCTCTACATGTCTGAAATCCTCCATGGCTCCTTTGCGGTCTTTCAGCTTCAGCTTCACCTGGTATCGTTCATAATAGGCATCCGTATATTCCGGATAGAGCTCAAGGGTCTTGTTGAGATCCTGCAGGGCACCCGGGTAATCTTTCAATTCAACTTTCAGCCGGCTGCGGTAATAGTAACTGATGATATTCTGCGGGTCGAGCTTACTGACCACTTCGAGATCTTTGATCGCATTTTTCCGGTCGCCTGTCTCAATCTTCGATATTGCCCGGTTGTAATAGGCATATGAATTATACGGTGACAATCGGATCACCTTGTCAAGGTCCAGGATCGCTTTCTGATGTTCCTTGCTTTTCGAAAAAGCAAGCGCCCGGTTAAATAATGCATAGGTATTGTTTGAATCCACTTCAATAGCCCGGGTCAGATCCACGATGGCTGAATCCGTCTTCTCCTGTTCCAGCCATACCATTCCGCGTTGGGTGTACCCGTAAGGATTGGCCGGGCTGACCGCAATGGCTTTATCAAAGTCTTCAAGGGCCTCATCATAACGCTTCAAGGCTAACTTGGCACTGCCTCGTAAAAGGTAAACCCCTTCATTATCGGATTTGAGTTTAATGGCCTGGTTGCAATCGACAATACAGTTGTAATATCTTTTCACCGTGAGATTCACCCTGGCACGGTTTACATATATTTCTGCATTTGCGCTGTCGAGTTCCATCGCCAGGGCAAAATCTTCAAAAGCACCGGTGAAATTTTGGAGCTGGCTTCTTACGATCGCCCGGTAATTGAGCGCATCCGACATATAGGGTGAAATCATGATCGCAGTAGAATAGTCTTTCTCTGCCCCGATCAGGTCATCCAGACTGTATCTTGCAAATCCCCTGAGAAAAAAAAGATCGGACGAAGAAGGCTCTCTCTCCAGGCCAGTATTGATCATTCTAATGGCTTCAATGTATTTTTCAGCTCGAAGCAATCCGACTGCCAGTTGCTTATATCCGGCCTGCGGAAACACAGTCACAGCGGTGATTAAAAAAAACAGGAAAATTACCGGCTGTAAGCACTTCAAAACCGGATTTTTTTTATTTCTTTTCCAGCCGTCCCTGTATCCCATGAATGATTTTTAAAGGGGTGTCGGTGATGACCATATTATAAAGCCAGGCAGGCACCTTCCCTGCAGGATCAACAAAACCTTCCAGAACAACATGCACAACTCCATTGGCTTTGGGCTCTACCGTCCATTTCTGCCAGTATTTCGTGATCCTCACCAGGTCTGGTTTCAACGGGATAACGTTCATCAGTGGAACGGAATTAATGGTTCGTATTTTTGTCACAGGATCTGTTGTGATCGTTGCATCCACTGCCAGATCCCTGTCGGTTAGCGGCCAGGGAACATCATATATCAGGTAATACTGGATATGCTTGTCTCTTTCATAAAGCAGAACCTTGATCTCCCGAAGATTTTTATCCCACCAATCAACATTCTTCACATTTCCGAGCAGATCGTTGATTTTCTCCACCGGTGCATGTAAATCAACTACACCCCTGAATGATTTCAGGTCGCTGCCCTTCTCCTTACGGGTATATATTTTAATTCCATCCTTTTCTTTAATGAAATCCCATGCCTGCGCAAACATCACCGGGAAAGGAAAGAGCAGCAAAACAAGGAGAATATAGAAAGTTGGTTTTCTGGTCATAATACGGTTAATGCTGCAAAGAAACGAAATTCCCTTTTATTTATTTCGAAAAATGGCAAAAGTAAAATCAGGCGATCACCTTTTAATGGTCTTCTCCAAGGTCGATTTATGCTCTTTCTGAAATTTCTTCCTGGGAGTTTTCTCGTTAAGTTCATTGAGTTTCTTGTAGGCCTTTCTGATGTCATCAGGAAAATCCCCTTTGTAATTGATACTGAAAAACGAAAATCCATTAAATGGAATCCCGCTCTTAACTTTTCCCATCTTTACGCGATCTCCTAAACCCTTTTCTTTAAAATAGGCCATAAAAAAATTCTCCCGTTGCCTGATCAGATCTGCATAACATTGATCCACTTTTTTTTCACCAACGATCTTAAGACATTGCTGTTGGACTGTAAAAAACATAGGATCACTGGCATGTTTGTTCAGATACTGGAGGAATGCCGGATCCTTTAGCGGCATTTCATCTACAGTGACTGAATCATCCTCACTGAAGGAGGACAGGTTGTTGCCTTTTCCTGCCAGAAAATATTTCTTTTTGGCCTCGAAAAAGAGGATATGCTCTTTTTCCTTCTCCTCATACTGAAAAGGTTCAATCACGAGGGTGATTTTATCGTTGTCTTTAACAAATCGGATGATTTTCTTCAAAAAGTCCTCCTGATTATCCTCAAGGGTTACTCTCCTCATCTTCCATTTGATCCTCAGTGACTTCTCCACCTCATTTTCGATCTGCTTTACTTCCATCCGGTAGCCTGTGGTAAGTGGTTTCACAAAAATATTTGTGAGAAGATCAATAATGATATCATGCAACCTGAATTTCGGATCCTTGATATCCCCGGTGATCGGGATTTCGTAATCAATCACATTGCCCCGTTCCCTCACAAAAGCCATGATCAGTGGAACCGGGATCCATTTTGCGCCCTTTGTCTTTACCCGTTTAGTGGTTCGCGGATCAATCATAATGAAATGATTCGTGCTGTTGATGATTCCACTCCTCACTGTCCATTGTCCGTTTATTGCAATGCTGCCCCGGTCGAGCGGATAAGAAGTATAGGCGATCAGATAGGGATTGAACATGGCACACGACACTTTCTCTAACTTGTAATTCAGGTCAAAGTTGGTATTGTCCTTCGGATCAAGGCTCAGTGTTACAGCCATATTTCCATATGGACGAATAACGGATCTGGCGCTGATAACCACCCTTTTGTCTTTCTTATCTACGGAATCGGCAAGAATGTTCAGGGGATCCAGGCTGGCCGAAAACTTCTCACTCAATGCATAGTCATTGAAAAGAAGATTCGCATCCACCACCGAAAATTTGTTGATCTTGTAATCACTGTGTAAAAAGTTTTGTGCCAGCACTTTTATGTAATCGGCCAGTTCCAGGATCAGGTTGAATTTTCCATGATCCGCTTTCACATTTGTGATATTCGATCCTCCCTTACCAAACATCCTGGTGATGTTGTCAAGGCTATCGTATATTTCATATTTCAGAAATGGATTACTGAGCAGGATGGTGCCGAAAAGGTATTTTTTATCCTTTGGATTCAGCTGAATAATAGAAACAGCCAGCTTGGGAAAGGAAACATAATCATCGCCGGGGATTTTCCCAAAGTGAAAATCATTCAAAGCAATGGTTCCTCTCGCATCTATTTGCAGTTGATTTTTGAAGCTGCCGGTTGTTTTGAGATCTGCATCAAGGTTGGCGGTAAAATTCCCGTAGTTGGACAGTTCATCATAATACTGTTTAATGATATTCAGGTCAAACTTGTTGATGACGACACCGAGCTTATAGGTCAGTGTCTTCATGTTCATCGTAAAATCACTTTTTATTTTACCGGATCCGGTTCCCTGTTCAAATGAAAATACCGCATTGAAGGTGTCCACCTGCCATGAAAAGCCTTTGGATTTGAGATTGAAATTCTTGATAAAAAAACCGATTGGGGTTCCTTTTTCCTGATAATAAAAGGTACCGTTAATGATTTCAATATCTTTTATTTTGTACTTGAATGGCTTTGCCGGTTTCTTCGGAACGGAGTTATCTTTTTTTGAAAATTTCTCTATTACATCCGTAAAGTTGAGCCGGGTTGAGTCCCTGATAACTTTCCCCCTGGGATTTGTGAGGGTTACAGAAGAAATTTCATACCTGCCGCTCAATAGTCTCAGCACCTCGAAATTGGCACTGAGACCATCGGTCGAGAAAAAAACGCTGTCGCTGTTCTTTTCGAAAATTTTAAGATTACTGATATGGAGGTAACCGGTGAAGGGATTCAGGTAAAGCCAGCTCATGGTAATCTGGCGACCGGTCAATTTTTCGTCATACTTACCGATCAGGTATTTTGCAATGGGAGAGATGAAAATGATCACCACTACAACTAATATGACAATCGCACCGGTAATCCCGATCAACCATCTGAACCATTTTTTCTTTCTCACTGATCACCCGTCTTTCACTCAAATCTCTTCTTCTCCTTCACCCGGTCATGAGAAAACTGAAAGAACCTTGTAACGGAAGAAAAGAAAGGGAGTTCACTTATCCCTTCCTTTTAATTTCTTCTTTCTTTCCTTTCCAGGGAAGATTAACCTGCTGAGCGCCCGCGCACCACTTGAAACGACCTGCTCTGCATATCTCGCAACAAGCCTCAGGATTATGTATTGAACCAAAATCCTGATTAACTTGATAAATCGGGTTTCACGATAGTCTTCATCGATAGGTACCGGAAGGTTTCTGTTCATGATTTAAACTTTTCAGGATTTCCCTTTGGCGGTCTTTTCAACCGGTTCGGTCATTTCGAATTCCTCCACTTCCCGCTCATACCTTCCCATAACATTATCCACGAAATCACTGAATTTTTCCTTGATATCGTCGACATAGTTAACACTTGCCTGAGAAATCCGTCTCCGCATGGTTGATCCTTTTTTAGGGGCGAATAATACACCCAGTACTGCGCCTGCCGCCAAACCTGCGACTAAGCCAATCATTACTTTTCCTGCGCTCATAATTTTCTTTTTTTTACATTTTGACATCTGGCTAATTTTAAACAAAGATGTACCATAATCAACGATACTATGTTACAGCACTTCTCAAAAATTTTGCATAATTCCCACTAAACGTCAAAATATGGATGGGTTAAATGAGGTTTTGGATATCGCTTAACTCCCTATGAAAAAATTAATGCGAAGGCCTGTTTCCCCGGATAATCAAAAAGAAAGTGGGGTCAACATTCAACCCCACTTACTCATTATGTATTACGAACATCCCATTACAACCGCTGGTCACCATTCGTTCTTTTCCTTCATTTCTGCCAGAATTGTCTGGTATTCGGTTTTCATGATTATTTTATTGAAATTGCATAAAGACATAAGAGGATATAAATCTCAACCCCGGGAAGAAGTTCCACCGGATGTTTCTCTTCCCTGGTTAGGCCGGGTACTTGTACCTGGCTTCTTTTCCTCAGTCTGGGTATTCTTGTTCCTACCTTTATCGTGGGAACTATCTCTGTTTGAATGCTGTTTATCTTTCATTGTTTTTGGTTTTTTACGTTAATAATAAATAAGAACTTATATTTACAAAGATGAACCCCGGCCTTCTGAATACTGTTACATAATTCTTGTTAATTTTTGCATGATTCCCATCATTTATTATTTTTCCCAGTGGAGCCGGTCTCTTCCTCCGTCCTGGTAATATGAACGGCATACGATTTTGGAATGATATCCTTTCCATACCTTCTGGAATAAAGCATGGTGAAAATTGCCCCGATATAAAGGATGATCGCCGTATAATAAACCCAGGCCAAAATGAGGATTATCGACCCTCCGGCTCCATATTTCGTAGACATAGCCGAACTTCCGAGATATCTACCTATAACAAATTTCCCCATCAAAAAGAGAAAAGCAGTAACCATTACCCCGATAAGCGTAATTTTTCCGGACACTTTCCCATCGGGCAATGTTCTGAATATTAACATGAACAGTGCGGTATTAATGATGAAAATCAATGCCAGGTTTACCAGATAGAAAAAATCGACCACCAGAGAAGGGAATATCGTTCTCAGCCTCATACTGAAAACATCCATCAGGGAATTTGATATCAAACTAACCAAAAGCAGAAATCCAAGCACACCAATCATCGAAAACGACATAAGCCGGCTGGTGATAAACATCTTGAATCCCCGTTTTGGTTTGGCTTTTAATCCCCAGATAAAATTGATGGAATCCTGGATTTCTACAAATATGCCTGAAGCTCCGATCAATAAAATCAAAAATCCCAGCAGGGTAGCAAAGAAATTGTTACCGGAAAGCTTAATGCTCTTCAGTGAATCCTCGATCTGCCGGGCGGCTTCATTTCCAACCAAGCCGTTGATCTGGTTAAAAATCTCCCCCCGAATCGCTTCCTCACCGAAAAAAATCCCGCTAAGTGAAATAATCAGGAGAAGCAATGGTGGTAATGAGAAGATGGTATAATACGAAAGAGCCGCACTTAGCTTGAGTGCCCTGTCGTCGATGAACACATTGAACCCCTCCTTAGCAAAATCAAGGACTTCCTTAAACTTCTTCTTCATAAACTCACCCTTGTTTTGCCCGGACGGAATTTCAACCGGCCTATTCCCTGACTTTTCAGCCGATAACCTCGTTCTAAGTTTGCATCACAGGGAAATATCGGGAAATATCAGGCTAATTAAATTTCTCCTTACCCTTCGAATACATTTCCTCACCCCGTTCTTTCAAGGGCGAAAATTTATCCCCCATGCTTTCGACGAATTCTCCGAAAGTATTCTTCAACCCGTCAAACAGGTCTCCGCCACCTTCCATCAGTTTTTTCCTGGTAAGCGCCCCCTTCTGAGGTGCAAATAAAATTCCAAGAAGTGCTCCGGTGACAGCTACACCAAGCACGATCCCTATGATCAATTTTCCAGTTCCCATAATTTCAATATTTATTTAGGTTTATTTTTCTATTTATGATCTGTGTGATTTCGAACTAAGATATTCAATCACAGAAGCCAGTACCCTGGTTTGATACCAGCCTCTCCTGACTGTTTTATGTTACCCGGCCTTTTGTTTATTATGCATTGTGTCACCACGTTTTTGATTGTTGTTACGCGGCGGGTTTGCAGAATGTTTCTGCTGATTATATATAAGGATATGTTTTTGATGTATCAACCTGTTTATTCACCGGCTTTTTCATCTCCTTCGACCGGTTCCTTGTGGTATCAGGCCTTTTCAGATTGTTATTCATTTTTGAGCTGTCCTGAGCCTGTATATTTGTCAAAAAAGGAGAGATGAACAACAGAAACACAAAGATCCAACTTCTCCTGATAAAGGAATTTATGGTTGGGATTTCCCTTATTCTGCCTCTTTTCTGAATTTTCATACCTACATTTTTAGATTCGGGTTTGTTTTTGGTTTACTTGACAAATTTGCAAATAACCATCAATGCTCCAGCATTGCTTCCACATTGACAGTTGAAACGGCAAGCTCTGTTAATGCCCGGTCTGCCTGTTTTTCTTCATTGAGAGTTTTTTCAAGATACGAAATCGCCTCATCTTCGCCGAGAATGCGGGCATAAGCAACCAGGGTCCCATATGATGCAATCTCGTAATGTTTTATTTTCTGGGCAGACCCGATAATTGCTGCATCCCTCACCCAGCCCTCTTCAAATTCATCCATCATAAAATTCCCTTCTTTCAGAATTCCTTCCATGGCTTCACATTTCACAACCTGTGGCCTGATGCCGATTGATTCAAAGACCTTTTCTGTACATTTAACCTGTGCTTCTGTTTGTGTAAGATGATTTGATAGCACATTCATCAACTCACGGGATTTCGAATATTTGATCATTTTCGGAATGGCTTTGACGAGCGTTTTTTCAACCCAGTATATATCTTTCAGCATATGCTCGAATAATTCGCGGAGGTTATCTTCTTCATCCCATCGCTTCTCCCGTCTATGCCCTGATTCTTTTGATTTTTCAGATATATTCATAAAAATCATTTTATTGCATAAAAAATATCTTTTTTTCGCATTCAATCCGGGGTATTCGAACAGAGCTCCAAATGAGATCACCGAATGAATCGTCATGAATTTGATGGCACAAAGTTGATACACGGTGCGAAAGTTACCGTTACATAATTATTGATTAATCTTACAACATTTCCATCCGTTGATCAGCCAGGAAAATACAGCGATAACAGGATGTCTGTAAGATAATCAGCAGAAAACGAAGACACTTCAGATGGGAAGGAAAATGTTAAACGTGGCACCTTTGCCCGATACACTTTCGGCAAGAATATAACCACTATGATTGTCGACGATCTTTTTACAGATTGCCAGGCCAATGCCAGTGCCGGAATAAACACTCTTATCATGTAACCGGTTAAAAAGAACAAAGATCTTTTCTGCATACTGGCTTTCGAAACCTATACCATTGTCGGAAAAGGTGATTTTCCAGTATCTCTTCCTGGGAAGTGCATTTGGAGAAGGAACATCTTTTCCTTTGATCATTTCAGCATGGATACTGATATGAGGAGTGGTGCCTTTTTCGATAAATTTTAACGAATTGTTGATGAGATTACCAAATAATTGCTGAATCTGGAAAGGGATCACAATCAACCGAGGTAAATCGCCTTTGTCGATGATGGCACTTTTTTCTTCGATCAGAGGGCCCAATTCCTGGACTGCATGTTCAAAAAGCAGATTAAGATCGGCTTTCTCAAAAGGCTGATCCGAACGAGTTGCCCTGGAGAACATGAGGAGGTCGTCGATCAGGTTTTGCATATGCATTGCCGATGACTGAATTTTTGCAAATATCTCCTTACTTGCCTCAGAAACGAAGGACATATCACGTTCAAGAATCCTTGAAATGAACATCTGGATCTTCCGGAGAGGCTCCTGAAGGTCATGACTGGCAATATGATTAAAAGAAGCAAGTTCGGCGTTGCTGCTTTTCAGTTCTTTGTTTTTCTCTTCCAGGCTTAGCTGATTCAGGTGAAGTTCGGTAATATCCTGATTAATCCCGATAATGATTTTATGGTCACTTGAGTCAGTTATTAATTTTCCGATGGATTTGAAAAACCGGATTTCTCCATCTTGTTTGATGACCCGGAAAAGTGAAGAATGTGCCTTTTGTTCATTTATGGTCTTTTCCCATTCACTCCTGAGATACCGGCGGTCGTCGGGGTGTACAAATTCCAGGAAATTTTCAAACCCCGGATCGAAACAACGTCCTTCGCAGCCAAGCATCCTATATTGATTATCTGAATAAACCATTTCGTTGGTATCAAGATTCAATTGCCAGTTGCTGATACCAACAATCGCTTCGGCATGCGCGAAGGCCTTATTGGTAAGCATTAACTGGTCGTTTGCTTTTTTAAACTGCTTCACATCACGGTTAATCTTGAAAAAAGAAAAGGTGAAAACGAGGAGGGAAAACAGGACCAGGAACAAGGATTTGACGGGTGTGATCGTAATATCATTGGCAAGCTTTTGTTCCCGGGTCAGGAGTAATTCCTGTTCTGACTTCTTCATTTTATCCACCGTTTTTGTCAACACATCCATGGTTATTTTCCCTTTTAGCAGATGGCGGTGAAAGGTATCTGAAAGTGCAGGAGCGGACACAGAAAGCTTGATTCCTCGATCTAACAGGAAAAACCGCTGATCGATTTGCTGATAAATTTTATCCAGGTATTTTTCCTGCAGTGGATTATCTTTTACCAGTTGCTTTAAACCATTAAAAGAATGATATACGCTCTTCCTTCCGTCCGCAAAAGATTTGAGGATGGAAGTGTCACGCGTGATGATATAACCTCTTTGACCCGATTCGGCCTCTTTGAGTCCGGAAAGAAGCCTTTCCAGTTCCAGGCCGATCATTAATGATTGTGAAACCCACCTGGAGGATTGATTCAACGTCAATAACTGCCTGTAGGCAACCGTGGCCAGAAACAATAAAACAAATAAAGAAATGATAAAAAAACTGGTAAGCAGGACCGATGCCCTGGAATGTTTGGATCTCATCGTTTTGAATCAGATACTGAGTATGAAATTATCTTTATTCAAACCTGAGGTGTGATATTGCCAGTTGAGGGAAAGCACCTCGCTAATGATTTTCTTTAGAAGGGAAAAATCATTCGGTTTTTTTATATAGATATTAGCCCCTTTAATAAAGGTTTCCTCAATGTCTTTATCGGATGCAGAGGTGGAATAAATAGCGATGGTAAGATCTTTGAGCTTACTATTCCTGCGGATTTCCTCCAGGCATTCAATGCCTCCCTTTTTCGGCATGTTGAGATCCAGAAAGACAACATGTGGCATGATTAAATCCGGCTGCAGAAGATACTCCATTAATTCATCCCCATCATTCACCATGACAACAAGGGTCTTCATTTTCACCTGTTCGATCGCCTCACTGAAAAACAGTCGATCATCTTCGTCATCTTCAGCAAGCAAAACATGAATGGGTGCCTTATCCATACCTTATTTATTTTGAATAAAGGTAAGAATTTCCAGAAAATAAATCCACTTTATTTTCCTCTCCTCTTTTTAATAATCCGTTGAAACGTGGACGGGGTCAGCCCGGTTATTTTTTTAAATTGATTCGAAAGATGAGCCACACTGCTGTAATTCAGCTTATAAGCGATCTCAGTAAGCGTCAGTTCATCATAAATAATCAGTTGTTTTGCCCTTTCAATTTTCTGCAGGATGATAAAATTTTCAATCGAAGAATAGGTCATTTCTGAAAAAAGATTCGAAATGTACCCATAACTATGATTAAGTTTTCCGGCAAGATAAGTAGAGGTCTTTTCCAACGGTAACGAATCTTCCTGAAAAACCATCTCAATGATCGCATCTTTGATTCGCTGAACCAAAGTATTGTTATGATTATCAATAATTTCTATTCCGTATTTTTTCAGATTTGTCTGAAGCTGATTGAACTGTTCGCTCGTCGGATTCTTTTTCAGTTCAATTTCCCCAAAGCCAAGCATCTCAAAAGTAAGGTCGGTTTTTTCAAGTTGTTCCTGTATAAGGATCTTACATGCCAGAATACTATCATACTTCAGATACAAATTCATAAATTCCTGCTCTTTTGGTAACCTGTTTAAAACAAATTTAAACATGTATAAGCAGAAATCCAAACAAATTTATTGCTTTACTTCCGGTTCCCGGGATTTTACCTTGTTAACCATCTTTTTCGGTCTTGTCAGGTAAAGACGGCTCTTCGGGATGATGTTCCCCAAAACCTCCCCATAGGGTTTCAGGATGTCGATCCGGTCGAAAATGATTTTCAGCACGGCGATGATGGGCAGCGAAAGAAACATACCCGCAATACCCCAGTAAAAACCGCCCGCAATAACGGCAACGATTGAAACCAGCGCATTGATCTGAACCTTTGACCCTACAACTCTTGGAAAGATGATCTGGTTATCGATAAACTGAACGCCCAAATATAGAAGGAGAACATAGATGGAATAGACCGGTGATTTTGTGATCAAGGCGATCAGCATGGTCACCCCGACTGCAATCACCCCTCCGATGTATGGAATCACATTCAGCATGGCGCCCATAACCCCAAGCAATATGGCATACTGGATACCAAGAAAGAGCAAACCGGCGGAATTCAGCACTGCAACGATCACCCCTTCAATGACCAACCCGTTCAGATAACTCTGAATGATGGTACGTGTTCCGAGAATGATCCCTGAAGCATGATCCCGGTAATTTACCCCGGCTGCTTTTAAAGCAAAATTGATAAATAGCGGTTTGTAATAAAGGACAAGAAAAACGTAAACCGGTAAGAGAACAACAAAAGCCACAACACTGGAAATGGCTGTTAGCGTAGAGGTTACTCCGGAAATACTGCTGTTCATTATGGTGGAACGGACTCTTGCTATCGCTGCAGCTATGCTTTCTTTGGAAATATCAAAGGTGTCTGTAATCCAGAAAAGGGATTGGGCAATGAGTTCGTCAGAACGTTCCCCTAACTTCGGCCATCCTTCAGCGAACTTCATGATTTGTGAATAAAGGAAAAGCCCTAAGGCAACCATCACCAGAAAGGAAAGTACAAGGGTAACAAGTATAGCTATAACCCTGGGAATCCTCATTTTACAATTGAATAAATTGACAATGGGATTAAGCATAACAGCAAAAAAGGCTGCGAATACCAATGGAATAATGATTGCCTGGGCAATATAAACCATGATCAGAAAAGTGAAGAGCCCAATAAAAAAAATGGACGCTTTGATAAAAAAAGGTAAAGGTGGAGTATTGTTCATCTTCTGGGTTCTAACGAGCAAAAGTACAACTCCAATCTTGTTTTTCCTTACAGAACTTGGAGAAAGAATTACAAAATTTCCATCCCAGATCCAGACAGAAATATTTATTCCTCCAATTGATCATCCTTAACCAATAAAATGGTAATTTTGGGGATCCCTATTGATGCAACCTTTACCAGATCAACGTTTTGTAAATAATCAATTATTTTTATATGAAAAAAATCCTTCTTTCTATTTTGGTTTTGTTTTCAGGTATTTTAATGCTGAATGCCCAGGAAAAACCCCTTCATCCTGCCTTCGTCGGGACAGGAACTTACCTTGGCCTCAGTAAGCCCCTTCGTGATATTCCGGCAATGAGCGCCGATGAGTTCAGGAAGATGGAGGCGAAAGCAAAAAACAAACAGTTGAATGAAAAACTGAAATACCGTAATTATCCTTATGCTTCAACGGCTTTACCGAAAGGACCTGATGCTTCCTGGCAGCGGTTTATGGGTGACAATGCCACTTCGGTTAATCCGTTGGTTAACTTCGAAGGACAAACCTCTCCCTATTATCCTCCTGATTGCAATGGAGTTGTCGGTCCTGCTCATTTCATGCAGACCATAAATTGTATTTATTCCATTTATGATAAAACCGGTGCAACTGTAGCCGGTCCGACGAATATGAACCAGTTGTTCGGGACTGTGCCGGGTTCAAATAACAATGACGGTGACCCTATCATTCTTTATGATGAGCAGGCTGATCGCTGGGTAGCAACGGAATTCTCCATTAGCGGAAATCCCAACTATGTGATGATAGCTGTTTCGACCACCAATGATCCAACCGGAACATGGCACCAGTATTCTTTCGTGGTTTCATCCATGCCGGATTATCCCAAATTCAGTGTTTGGAGAGACGGGTACTATATGGGGGACAATAACAGTTCGGGAAATGATACTTACGTTTTCCAGCGTGACCAGATGCTGATTGGCGGAACCGCCCAGATGGTAGGCTTCAACAATTTGTACCGGCCTTCTTCCGTCGATGGATTTATGTGTGTTCCTCCCATTGACAATGATGGGACTTTTGCCCCGCTTAATACTCCGGGCTTATATATTGCTTTCAATGATGATGCTTTTGGCGGGGGAACCGACCAGTTATGGATTTATGAACTTGCTGTAAACTGGGCTACTCCGGCTTCTTCTACTTTTAACCGGACACAGCAGCTTGATGTGATTCCTTTTGATTGCAACTTTGGGAACAACTGGAACAACATTACCCAACCCGGAACCTCACAAAAAGTAGATGCCATTCCGCAGGTAATCATGAATGTTCCCCAGTACCGTAATTTCGGAACCTACCAGTCCATCGTATGTTGCCATACTGTAGATGTGGATGCAACCAACCATGCAGGTATCCGCTGGTATGAATTAAGAAAAACAACAGGCAACTGGTCGATAAGGCAAACAGGAACCTATGCTCCTGATATCCATAACCGCTGGATGGGCAGTATTATGCTTAATTCCTATAACCAGATCGCCTTGGGGTATTCCATTTCCAGCTCCACCGAGTATCCCGGTATCCGCTTTTGCGGGCAATCCTCTTCTGCTTATGCAATCGGAAACGGGATCATGGATATCCCCGAAGATACCATCCAGGTAGGTGCCAATTCTCAAACCGGTTATAACCGTTGGGGTGATTATTCGCAGCTCTCTGTGGATCCCACTGATAATAAAACTTTCTGGTTTACTACAGAGTATATTGGTAGCGGAGGAAGCCGCAAAACTAAAGTTGCCTCTTTCAAATATATCACCAATCCTACCGTCACTACTATTGCCGCTACGGATATTACCGGACAATCGGCTACACTGACCGGAACCATCAACCCGCAAGGACAACCTTCTTCTTATTATTTCCAATATAGTATTGACGGGTTGGTTTATTCTGACTCCACAGAATCAGTTCCGGCCGGATCAGGATCAACCAGTCTGGATGTGACCGCACCGGTGAGCAACCTGCTTTGCAATCAAAGATATTTTTTCAGGACGGTTGCATCCTATGGCGGAGGCATTATTTATGGTGCACGTAAATATTTCTTTACACTCAATGCTCCTTTCATGACAGTCACACCGCCTGTTCATAATGTTTCAACCGCCACAGGAACCGTAAAATACTATGTTTCCAGCAATACAACCTGGAATGTAACCCACCTGACACCCTGGTGTACCGTTACACCTTCAGGAATCGCCAGTGATACCATCTTTGTTAACTATGAAGAAAACACCTTGGCAACCGCGAGGGCAGACACCATCTTTGTTACCGCCGACAGCATCGGTTCACAGTATGTTCTGCTTCTCCAGGAAGGTGTTGCTCCGATCCTGATCGTGAGCCCACCAAACCAGAATGTAAATACGGCTCCCGGGACTGCTGATTTCACTGTAACCTCCAATATTAGCTGGGCGGCTTCTTCTGATGCCACCTGGTGTACAGCGACCGCTTCCGGAACAGGTAATGGCACCATTATGGCGACCTATCAGGAAAATACGACTGTAACAGCCCGTATTGCTACCATTACGGTCTCCGGTATAGGAATCGGTTCCCAAACTGTCACAGTTACTCAACCCGGGGTTGCTCCTACACTGGCAATCAACCCACTGGTCCAGAACGTAACGGCACCTTCAGGCAGTACTGCTTTTACGGTAATATCCAATACCGATTGGACCGTAAACAGTGATGCACTTTGGTGTAATGTCACAACGGCCGGATCCGGTAACGGTAACATTGTCGCCGACTATACCGGTAACGGAGCGTCCGACAGCAGAACGGCGAATATCCAGGTTACGGTTACCGGACTTCCGGTGATTAACCTTACGGTTGTTCAGGCAAAAGCGGCCATCGGTATCGAGGAGCTTCAGCAAGATGAATTCCGGATCTATCCAAATCCGACACAGGGAAGCATTACACTGATTTCCGGAAGATCTGATAAGGGTGAGTTGGAGGTGACGGTTCAGGATATGAATGGGAATAAAGTCTTCAATCAGCGCCTGAATGGAAAAAAACAATACCAGATCAACCTTTCTTCCGCTCCAAAGGGCGTCTATCACATTATCGTAAAATCACACGAGAAAATGACCGTAAAAAAACTGGTGATTATTAATTGAACTGATGAGCTGATGAGTTGGTGAGCTCAACAACTCATCAGCTCACCAACTCATCATGCGCTCAGGCCTTTATCCTCCGATAACCAATTTCTTGCTGACTTGATGCTTTCCGTCATTCATTCTGATAAAATAGATTCCCTCTTTCAGGTTCAGCATAAACGAATGGGTTTGTTCACCCGGTTGTTGATCTTCATTTACCAGCGTGGAAATATATTTGCCCTGTAAATCGATGAGGTCAATTTTCACAGTTGATGATGTAGTGAGAAAATATGAGAGTGTAATACGGTCGGAAGCCGGCAATGGATAAGCCATGAAATTAAGGGATTTATTCAAATCAGTCATCCCGGTGTTGAACTCTGAAACTGAGAGAAAGGTTGTATGGGTGGTGTTTTTTGACACAGCAAATGCTCCATAAAATGTGACAGCGCCACTACCGGAGGCAGGTGCGGTCCAGGAAAAAGTCCATACAGCCGGATTAGCCATCATGGAAGTTGTATGTGTAATGTAATTTGTTCCGGTAATTTTGGAACCTGCACCCGGAATGAGGGTTCCAAGGAATGCACCTCCCGGATTTTGAGGCGACACCTCAAAGCCTTTTTGGTCGCTGGTTGAACCGGGGACAGAAACGGTAATGTTATATGTCGTACCCGCTGTATACCCATTGCTTGGAATATTGGTAGTGATCCACCCGATTACTGTGGTTGAATTACCGCCGTGGCAACTGGAAATGGAACAGTCCTTTCCATCTGTTGGTGAACCGGTATATCCTGCAGGTGCTCCTGACGGATAATGATTGCCATCTTTAATTTCAAATGCCGGGAAAAGTAAGATTACACCTACCAAGCCCATATAAAACCATAAAAATTTTTTCATGTTTTTTATTTTTAGTGATTAATACTGATAAAAGACTGACTTTTAGATTTGTAAAATATTTTCTAAAGGTACGTATAACTAACTAAAGGTAGGTAAAACTAAGGTCAGGGTTTTCAATCCCTGACCTTAGGATTATTTTAAAGGCGGGAGGCCTGTCTTTCCAGACAGACCCGGAGGATCTTCAAGGAGGGCAAAAGGGGAATAGCATAAGAGATCCTGCGATCGATAGTATCTTTGTGACTCATTTTAACTCTTCGGTTGTAATAAGATTTGTTTAAGAAGACAAATTTAGAATCATTCCGGAGTGGTTGCAAGAGAGGAAGAACCTGATTTTACTAAGATTTAATTAAAATATTGATGCGTAATTATATTGGTATCAACCGTATTAATACGCTTTTAGTGAACGTAACATTACGTATTTCAGGCTAAATAAAACCGGTGAAGTTTTGTCGAAATCATTGTCCTTCTTCCTGTTAGATTAAATAAATGCATAAAATGATTTTTTGATAAAATTAATTTGCCCTGTAGATTATTTATATTTAAGTTTGTTCAAAAGAAAAGTATGCGAACAACCAAAATCGTAATCGTTGAGGATCATTCCATTTTCCGTGAAGGATTGAAAAGGGTCATTGATAAAATGAATGGCGTGACCCTGGTTGGAGAAGCAGAAAACGGAGCGGTATTTCTTGAATTGCTCAAGACCGTTAAACCCGACCTTGTATTGATGGACATAAAGATGCCGGTGATGGATGGTGTTGAGGCAACCGACAAGGCCTTAAAAATCTATCCCGATCTCCGGATCCTTGTCTTATCCATGTTCGGTGAAGAAGAGTACCTCTATTCGATGGTATTGAAAGGGATCTCCGGTTTTGTGCTGAAGACCATTCACATGAATGATCTCGAAAAGGCGATAAAGCTGGTTGCCGAAGGACAGCAATACTTTTCCAATGAACTGAACGGGCTGATGGTTAAAAAAATCCGGCAGTTCTCCTCCAATGAAGTACCTACATTTACGCCAAAGGAAACCGAAGTTTTACATCTGTTATGCAAAGGCCACTACACGGAAGAAATCGCCAATGAACTTTGTCTGAGTAAGAGAACGGTGGAGGGTTACAGGGCAAGGCTCCTTGAGAAAACCAGTACTTCCAATACCCTGAACCTCGTTCTTTATGCCCTCAAGAATAAGCTGGTGCCTTTACAGGATATCGACAGTAAAGATTAGTCTTATTTATGAATGTATTCGTTCCTGGATTTTGAATTCTGCTTTATTTTCCTTTCGGTGACATCCATAAAAACAGCCGCAAATCGGTAGGTTGCAGGGGAATAAGCAAATACCTGGTAATATCTTCTTAGATCGCTGGCATACATTTCGAATTTTGCCGGTTTTCCGGTTAAAGCGACTTCACCATAAATATTGATCCATTCGGGTTCGACATTCGGTAAAAATTCGCTCACTTTTTTTCCGATCACATCTGCTTTTTTCAATCCGGTGATTTTCTCAAAAGCAGGATTGCAGTCCAACAACCGGTAATCAACCGGTTTGCCTTTTTCATCGCATATGATTTCATGCACGGCAAATCCTTCTGTCATTGCATTAAAAAGCGTTCTGTATGACCTTTCACTATCTTCAATAATTTCACGGCTTTTAATTTTATCGGTTATGTCGTTATAGGTAATTGCCACACCGTATCCGTCGAGAGGGATCGGAGCTGCTGTCACATTGAGCCATTTAATATGACCTTTTTCACCGACAAGCCCCATTTCGATATTTGAAACCAGCATGTTTGATTCAAGGGCTCTGACACTGGCAAATTCCTGAGTCGGCATGATTGAACCATCTGTCCGGATGATATTCCAGGCTTTATCCCGGATGCTTCGATCGGTTGATTCAATGGGCCTTAATTCGAGAATTTCTTCTGCCTTTTTATTGATTTCAATCATCTTCCCTTCCTGATCCGATATGGTAATTCCCAGCGGAAATGAATCAAAGAGCACCTTGTATTTGGTGAGGCTTATGTTCAATTCCCGTTCTTCTTTTCTGGCCTGGGTAATATCCTGAACGATCACTGCACAGGTATTCTTATGGAGCTTATATGCATAGATGGAATAATATCGCTGGGTGAATGCATTAAAATTATCAAATCTGTCGGAAATCCCAGTTTTCACCACATTGCCATATCGTTCTAACCAGGAAGGTTCAAGGCCTGGATTAAGGTCCATAACCATTTTGCCGGTTACATCAAAGGTGATCCCCGTTTGCGCGTACCATGCCGGATTTACATCAATAAACTTCCAGTTGATCGCTTTTTCATTTTCATCAAAGATTATTTCACAAACCTGTAAACCTTCTGTCATAGAAGAAAAAAGCGTCCTGAAATGATGTTCACTTTTGACAAGGGCTTCCTGGGCATATTTCTGTTCGGTGATATCCAGCATCAGGCCGTCGAATAC
The DNA here is from genome assembly GCA_038244085.1 of Bacteroidales bacterium. Classification (GTDB taxonomy): domain Bacteria; phylum Bacteroidota; class Bacteroidia; order Bacteroidales; family FEN-979; genus FEN-979. The sequence continues at coordinate 65,165 of JBBRTX010000005.1, forward strand.
AAGATCCTGACCGATCACAGCAGGAGAAGAGATTCCCTGGAACCATTTTAATTCATCATTGAGGGTAAGAATCCTTCCTTCAAAATTCCACTGGGTGTGATTGCTGATTGCTTTGGCGATAGAAGCAATAAATCCGGCACGATCGTCGGGATGAATGTAGTTGGTAAATTCCCATTCTTCGGAAATTTCAGGAAAAGGAAGGTTAAAGAGGTTTCCTGCATGAGGACTTATATAGTTGAAGTGGTTAGACCCATCGCGACCGACCCGAAGCTGGAAGACCATTCCGGGAATATTCTGGACAATCTCCCTGAATTTACGTTCGCTTTCCTTAAGTGCGTCCACGGCCCGCCGTCTTTCAACAATCTCTTTGGTCAGCTTTTTATTGTTGGCTTCCAGGTCAGATGTTCTTTCCCTGACCAGTTCTTCCAGGTTATTTTTCAGCTTGGTAAGCTGTACTGTCCTGATCTTTACCCGTTCCTCGAGCAAATCAGAATATTTTTTCTGTTCATCCTCAGCGATTTTTTGTTCTGATACGTCGTCCACCAGCGACATGACAGATATCATCTTTCCATTTTCATCATTCAGAATGGAATTGTACCAGATGCAATGAATCACCCTTCCGTCTTTGGTGAGATTTCTGTTTCCTGAAACGACGGTTCTTTCTTTACCACCGGTGAGCCGCTCCATGGTCTTTTCCATGATCAGGATATCATCCGGGAAAACCAAATTCAGATCCTGGAGGGAAACGCCGATTGTTTCAACCGCGTTCCAGCCAAAGAGTTCCTCGGCTTTTTTTGACCAGCGGGTGATTAAAAAATCTGTATCCCACTCAATGATCGCCAGGGGCGTATTTTCGAAATGAAATCGTAATCGCTGTTCCTGGATAATCTCTTTCCGGGTTTGGTTCTCCAGAATTGATGTCTGCGATAAATCGATGACAGTAACAAGGATATAACCTTCGTTTTTAATAATAATACTTTTGAAGGAAATGAGCGAAGGGATTGCATCCTGATTACCTTTGAGAAAATTACCCGGTATGTTCTTCCGTTCTCCTTTATCCTGTAATTCATCCATCACTTTTCCCCAATCCAGATATGAATCTGAACCCAGGAAGGAAGTCCATGGTTTGCCCATGATTTCACTCTCGGGAAGATTAACGAGGTCTATAAAAGCCCGATTCCAGGCATATATCACTTTATTCCTGCTCTTTAACAAGAATACAGGCTGTTGTAATAACTCCATGCAATCATTAAAGTGATCAACTGAGTTATAATTTTGCATTACAAAATAATTTTAGGCTTTCTTTTTCAGATCCTGGGGTGGATACCACACTGAAGAGGCGACAAAAATAATAGTCTGTTATTTCCTGAACAAGGGGAGAATTACGGTACTTGTATAGGGGTTTCTACTATGAAAAAAAACTTATATATTTGATATCGGTTAAAAAGCAAATACTTGTGTCAATAACCGAACCTCAGATATTGTTTATCCCCTCAAAATCAGATACTTTCACCTTTTTAAACCCTGAACCATGAACCACAAGATTGTACCCATTCTCCTTCTGGCTGCAATATTTATCCTCTCCTCCTGTGCACAACGGGAAATAGTAACCTCCTGTCTGACTGGCCACACCTATGGTTTCTTAGGTGGCATCTGGCATGGTCTGATTGCCCCGATTGATCTCATTGCCATGATCTGGCGGGATGATGTTACTGTTTTCGCACAAAACAACAACGGAATCTGGTATGCCTTCGGATTTTTGCTTGGAAGCGGCGGATGGGGATTCCTCGGTGCGAAAGGCTCTTCGCGTAGGAGGAACTAATCAAGATGTCTTTTACCCGTGATTTACTATTATGGTACCGGGATAACCAACGGGATCTTCCATGGCGCAGAACAAAAGACCCTTATTGCATCTGGATCTCTGAGATTATCTTCCAGCAAACCAGGATCAGCCAGGGGACCGGTTATTATACCCGGTTTATCTCTGTTTTTCCGGATATCAGGACACTGGCAGATGCAACAGAAGAAAATGTGCTGAAATTGTGGCAAGGGCTTGGTTATTATTCCCGTGCACGAAATCTTCATGAAGCTGCAAAGGAAATCCTGAAAAATTATGATGGGAATTTCCCGGAGACCTATGCAAAAATCCTCACCCTGAAAGGAATAGGAAATTACACCGCTGCGGCGATTGCTTCTATTGCCTTCGGTATTCCGGAACCGGTTGTGGATGGGAATGTTTTGCGGTTTTATGCCCGTTATTTCGGTATTCAGCTTCCGGTTGATTCAGCCGAAGGGAAAAAAGCCGTTTACAAAAAGGCCATGAAATACCTGGATCCAAAAGATCCGGGTACGTTTAACCAGGCGGTCATGGAATTCGGAGCACTTCAATGCAAACCCGGAAAGCCTTTTTGTGAAGCATGTCCTTTGAAAAAAAACTGTTACGCGTATAAAACACAAAAGGTGGACCTGTTGCCAGTCAAACAAAAAAAGATACTTATCCGCGACCGGTACTTTTATTACCTGGTACTGAATATAACCATAAGGAATGAATGCCTGGTTTATTTAAACCGGAGGATCGGGCAGGATATCTGGAAGAATCTCTATGATTTCCCGGCAATTGAGTCACCGGTAAAATTATCGGAAGAAGAAATTTTATCTGCAATAAAAACATTCCTTTCCATTCAGAAACTTCACATTACCGGAATCAAACCTGAATGTATCCATTTGCTCACGCATCAGCGGATTCACGCGACCTTTTATTACCTGGATCTGTCGGCAAAGGTAAAATTACCGTATGAACTGGTTTCATTGGATCGATTGTCGAAATATCCGGTACCGAAAGTAATTGAGCCTGTTTTTTCTTATCTTTGCGCACCAAAAAAAGAACAGAAACATCAAATGGACGACGGACCGGCGAAATACCAAACGTTGAATAATCCTGCCCCTGAAAGGACCACAGACCTGCCTTAGCAGCTTTCTGCCGACTTTCAGATTCCGGATACATTAAAGAAAGGAGGCAACTATGACATTACAAACCACCTTTTATCTCAGTCAGATCCTGGGATGCAGAATATACTCCCCGAAAGGTGATATCGTAGGAAGGATAAAAGATTTCCTTATTGACCCCTCTCCACTGCCCGGCACCGAAAGTGAGCCCGTCCGGCCGCGCGTAATCGCTGTTAAAATCAAAATTGACAACAAGCTGACCACCTATGACTTTTCCTCCTTTGAGATAAAAAAATTCAAACAAAAGTTCCAGGTCATTTATCATGAGGCCAATGTTTTCCCAACCGATAACATCTCACATTTACTGTGGCTGAAAGAAAACATCCTCGACAAGCAGATCGTAGATATCAATGGCCGCAAACTCGTCAGGGTCAATGATGTAAGGATGGTGACGATTCCTTCAGGCACCTATGCCATTGCTGTTGATGTGGGCGTTGATGGCCTTCTTCGCCGCCTGGGGATCAGTCGTCCGATCCAGTCAGCGCTGGATCCGCTGAAATTTTCTATCCCCGGGAAACTTATTTTGTGGGATGATATCGAAGCCGTTGATTTTGATAATTCCAGTATCAGGATATCCAAGGCTTCCTCAAAACTCCATACGCTTCATCCTTCCGACCTTGCAGATATCATCGAGGATCTGGACAAAGCCACCCGAACCTCTTTTTTCGCCTCACTGGATGAGGAAAAAGCAGCAGATGTGCTTGAGGAACTTGAACAAAAAGCCCAGATCGATATCCTGGAAAGCCTGCCTATTGAAAAGATGGCCGATGTGCTTGAAAAAATGCCTGCCGATGAGGTAGCCGACCTGCTGGATGCCCTGCAGGAAGACAAGGCCAGGATGCTTCTCGATGAGATGGAACATGCGTCATCAGAAGAAGTAAGAGAGTTGCTGGAATACCAGGATAAAGAAATTGGTTCGATCATGAATACTGACTTTTATACCTTTGGTGAAGTCCTTACTGTCGAAAATGTCATCAAGGAGATCAGGCGACTGAAACCGGAACCTTCCAGCATTTATTCCATATTCGTGGTAGATAAAAATGAAAGGTTACTGGCTTCAATATCCCTCATGGAACTGATCATTGCCGATCCCTCCAAAATGCTGAAGGAGATCATGACGCTCCATCCTGTCTCTGTCTTTGATGAAGACAAAGTGGACATTCTTGCCGAACTGATTTCCAGGTACAATATGCTTTCTGTTCCTGTCATCAATAAAAACCGGCAGATGGAAGGTGTCGTCGTAGTGGAAGATATTGTTGAAGACCTGTTGAACCGCAGGAAAACCGCTTAGTCATCATGCATCGCTTTCGCAAAAAATCCCGATGGAAGGGGATTCTTTTATTTCTTGCGATTCTTGGCCCGGGAATCATTACAGGAAGCGTGGATAACGATGCGGGAGGAATAACCACCTACTCCGTGGCAGGCGCAATCTATGGCTACGGCCTTATCTGGACCCTGATCCCCTCATTTATTGTACTGTTCGTCATCCAGGAAATGAATGCCCGGATGGGGATCGTCACCGGTAAAGGACTGGCTGATTTGATCCGTGAAAATGCCGGTGTAAAAATCACCTTTTTCATCTTTGTCGGATTGTTGCTGGCCGATATTGGAAATACAACCACTGAGTTTGCAGGAGTAGCAGGAAGTTTGGAGATTTTTGGCGTGACAAAATATATCTCGGTCCCTCTCATTGCCTTTCTGATCTGGATACTGGTGGTAAAAGGAAATTACCTGTTTGCCGAGAAGGTATTCCTTGTATTTAGTTTTGCCCTGCTGATCTATATTTTCTCCGCACTGGCCAGTCATCCCGACTGGAAAGCGATCGGTCAGTCCATTCTTCGGCCCGAGATGGAGTTCAATCATCAGTCGATACAGATGGTAATCGGCATCATCGGAACCACCATTGCCCCCTGGATGCAGTTTTACATGCAATCGTCCGTCATCGAAAAGAATCTGAAGATGAAGGATTACAAATATACCCTTCTTGATATTTTCATCGGTTGCGTAGCTACCGTTACGGTTGCTTTTTTCATCATGGTGGCCTGTGCCTCTACCTTGCATGTTAAGAACATTCAAATCAATGAGGCAAAAGATGCGGCAATTGCCCTTGAGCCGATTGCAGGCACAATGGCATCTTATGTATTTGCTTTCGGATTGTTTATTGCTTCGATTTTTTCGGCCACTATCCTGCCAATTGCAACCGCTTTTTATGTTTGTGAAGCTTTTGGTTTTGAGGCAGGGATTGAGAAGAAGTGGAAAGAAGCTCCTGAATTTTATTTCCTTTACACTTCAATTCTTGTGATCGGGGTGGTCATCATCCTGATTCCGAATGCGCCCCTGGTGCCCATTATGCTTTGGACTCAGATCATTAACGGACTATTGTTACCGGTCGTTCTGGTATGCATGATCCTGTTGGTCAATAAAAAGAAGATCATGCAAACCCATGTAAATTCACTGACCCAGAATGTGATTGGGTGGGGGGCAGTTACTGTCCTGGTAGTGCTTTCGTTCATCCTGCTCTTCTACCCGGTCATCAAACTTGTGGCAAAGTTCTTCGAATAAAAAATCAGCAAAAAACGTATCACCTTTTCCATTTTGACCGATTAAGCAAGTAAAAATAGTGTCGCCGGCCGGCAATTATTTTTGTAAATTTGTTCACGGAGTAATTTATTCAAAAAGAGAAATCATGGCAAACGGAATCAACAAGGTGATCCTTATCGGAAATCTGGGGAAGGATCCTGAAATTCAGAAGCTGGAGAGCGGGGTGAAGAAAGCCTCTTTTTCGCTGGCTACCACTGAAAATTTCAAGAACAAGGAAGGTGAGAAAACGGAGCACACCGAATGGCACAATATCATATTGTGGAGGGGTTTGGCAGAAATTGCCGAAAGCTACCTGAAAAAAGGGCAGACGATCTATCTCGAAGGGCGTATCCGCCGGCGCGAATATGAAGACAAAGAAGGACAGAAAAAGTTCATTTTTGAAATTTTGGGAGATAACATGACCATGCTCGGTGGCCCCCGTCGCGAAGGAACAGAAGGCGGTCACTCGGCTGTAACCGAGGAGACCCTGTCCACCAACGGCACCGCACCGGTGGATGACCTTCCATTTTAACCAAATCAAGAGGCTGCCTGAAAAGTAAGCTTTTCAGGCAGCCTTCAACTTTTTTTTGATGATTCGTAAAATATCCGGTATTTTCTTTATCACCATCCTCCTGCTTGCCGGTTTTTCCTGCCAGAACGATTATGTACCCAAACCCATGGGATACTACCGGATCGATCTTCCGGAAAAGGAATACAAAAAATCCGACAGCACATTCCCTTATACTTTTGAATATCCCGTTTATGCATATATTGTCCGCGACAGTTCTAAAATCGCGGAACCTTACTGGATCAATATTGTTTACCCTGCGTTTCATGCGCAATTACACATCAGTTATAAGAAGGTGGACAAGAATCTGTCAAGATACCTGGAAGACGCCCATACCATGGTAAACAAGCATATTCAAAAGGCAAATGCCATCCGTCAGCAGGAATATCTGAACAAAACGGATAAGGTATTCGGGCTTATTTATGAGATCAAAGGCTCCGATGCTGCTTCTACCTGCCAGTTTTACCTGACCGACAGCACCGCCCACTTTGTTCGCGGAGCGCTCTATTTTGACCTGGTTCCCAATAATGACTCTCTTCAGCCGGTAATTGAATTCCTGAAACAGGACATTGATCACATGATCAACACGTTCCGCTGGAAAAAAAAGTAAGCGGCCTCCCGAAAAATTCCGATCTTTGTTATCTCCTTAAAATCTTTGCAGATGAAAAAGATCTTTTTGCTTCTTTTCATGACCTTTTCCTTCTTGCTTTCGATGGCCCAGCAACATCCGGAAGTTAAAATTTTTACTGATAAACCCGGTTTGGCAAGGCTGTCGGGGTTGGGGATTCCTGTTGATGAAGGATTCTTTAGTAAAGAAGGATATTTCCAGACGGTTATCTCCACGGATGAGGTTAAAAAGATTACTGATGCAGGATTCAGGGTAGAGATACTCCGGGAAGATTATCCTTCGTTTGTCGAAAAGAGAAGCATCAACGCAGCAGAGGAGATTAAAAGGATCAACCGGGAAAAATCCCTGAAATCTACCAGCGAAGTTGTCAATTATCCGGTTCCGCAACATTTTGAACTGGGGTCCATGGCAGGATATTACCCCCTGACCGAGGTGCTGAATGAACTGGACAGTATGCATTTGCTTTATCCTGACCTGATTTCAGTCAAAGCGCCCTGTACGCCAATGAATTCGGTGGAAGGCCGTCCCATCTATTTCGTAAAGATCACCAACCAGAACCTCACTCAGCCCAAACCCAAAGTGCTTTACAACGCACTTACCCATGCCCGGGAGCCGATGGGAATGCAACAATTGATTTTTTACATGTGGTATCTTCTCGAAAATTACGGAACCAATGAAGAAGTGAAATATCTTGTTGATAACCTGGATCTTTATTTTATCCCGGTCGTGAATGTGGATGGTTATGAATACAATTACACCACTTTCCCGAATGGTGGCGGTGACTGGAGGAAAAACCGCAGAGACAATGGCGGAAGCTTCGGGATTGACCTGAACCGAAACTTTGGTTATATGTGGGGTTATGATAATATCGGTTCATCCCCGATTCCCTCAAATGATACTTACCGCGGTCCTTTTGCGTTTTCTGAACCGGAAACCCAGATCATCCGAAATTTCGCGATCAGCAATGGGTTTAAACAAACCCTGAATTACCATACCTATAGTAATCTTTTCCTTTACCCATGGGGTTATATTACCGAGATTGCACCCGACAGTTCCCTATACCTGAATTATGCCAGCCTGATGACCCGCATGAACCGTTATACCACGGGAACACCCGGCGAATTGCTTTATAACACCAACGGTGATATCAACGACTGGATGTATGGCGAGCAGACTGCAAAACCAAAAGTATTCAGTAATACCGCTGAGATCGGGAACCAGATGGACGGATTCTGGCCTGCACCGTGGCGGATCCTTCCCCTGTGTGAGGAAAACATGTACCAGAACCTGATGAATGCCCACCTTGTCCTGAAATATGCAGAAGCTACTGATCATTCACCAGCCATTTTACCGGAACGCGAAGGCTACCTGAAATTCAATTTTGAAAGATACGGACTGGAGACACCCGGAACTTATACGGTTTCTGTCGAACCCCTCGATCCCACGCAGATTATCCAGGTAGGCGCTGAAAAGAGTTACACCAATCCCGGTCAGTTCACTATTATCCCCGATTCAATTGCTTTCGCGCTTGCCTCCGATTTCCCGGTTGGCGGCGAATTCAAATACATCCTGAAGTGTTTCAATGGTCTCTATACCTTCCGGGACACCCTCACCAAATGGTTTGGCCCTGAATTGACGGTATTCTCGGATGACTGTAACCAGTTTACTAACTGGACAAGCAGCAAGTGGAATGTCACCACCACCACCTATTATTCTCCGACCGGGTCCATTACCGACTCACCCACAGGAAACTATTCAAATAATGCCAACTGGCCGGTTACTTCTGTCGGAATGATTGATCTGAAGGATTCACCTGTCACCGTTATTACGTATGAAGCAAAATGGAACCTCGAAAACACTTACGATTATGTCCAGATTGGTGTGTCGAATTCTCTCAACGGGCCTTTTATCCCGCAGGAAGGAAGATATACGAAAAATGGATCCGGGTATGAAGATCCGGGGAAACCGGTTTACGACGGGAACCAGAGTTCGTGGGTAAAAGAACAGGTGGTGCTTACTGATTTCGCAAACAGCACTATCAAGGTCAGGTTTACGCTGAAAAGCGATCAGGGCACCGTTAAAGACGGGTTTTATTTTGATGATTTTACTGTGAAGATCATCGATATGAGCGGCGTCGGGGTGAATGAAAAAGACCCTGTCAATGTTTATATTTCAGACCCATCGCCTAACCCGGCGTCAGAAAAAACCACCATCCGATATGCTTTCAGACAGGAGGAACCTTTAACCTTCAGCCTTTTTAATTCGCAAGGAAAGGAACTTTTAAAGAAAGCCCTGAACGAAAACAAAGGGGAGGTGATCTTGCCGGTGGATCATTTTACACCGGGAATTTACTTTTATCGCATTCATTCCCCGGAAGGAAATTCGGGGATGAAAAAACTGATGATCATAAAAAAGGATTAGCCGGTACCGGATTACGACTTTTACGGTACTTTTGCAGGAAAACAAGCAGCGCCACCTAAACGAACTTTCCGTCATGATCGAAACCATCAAACTGGGAACCCTGCGCTGGTCGCATATTGTACGCCCTACCGAAGAGGATCTTATTGCTTTACAGGATCACTATCACTTTCATCCACTCGACATTGAAGATTGCCGCAGTACCGTCAGCCTGCGCCCGAAAATCGATATCTATGATGATTACCATTTCCTGATCCTTCATTTTCCCAGCTTTGATATCTCCGGAACCTTTGTGGAGATCAAAGAGTTGAAAGTCTTCTGGGGGAAAGATTTCCTGATCACAATCGGGAAGTCCCACTGGATTCTGAAGGAATTGTTTAATGCGGAACAAAACGGGAAGAAACTGGAGGTAGGAACGAGTGATGCGCTTTTTTACAAGGTGGTTGAGCATATTCAAAGCGACATGCAATTGCTGATTACCAAGGTGGATAATGATGTGGATGATTGCGGTAAATCCTTGTTTTCAAGGAAACCCGAAAAGATCATCGAAAAGATCTCTATTACCCAGAAAAACGTGATCATGCTGAATACGATCCTGAAACCCCAGCTGACGCTTTTCAACAAGCTGCAAAACGGTGCCATCAAGGGTTTTGCAGAAAACATGGAAGATTATTGGGGGAATATCCTCGACTACTTTCAGCGGGCATGGGATATCGTAGAAGACGACCAGGAGCTGATCAACGGGTATTCAAAAACCTTTGACTCCCTTCAGATAAACAAAACCAATGAGGTGATGAAGATCCTTACCCTGATATCTTCGATCCTTCTGCCATTGACCTTTATTGCCAGTTTATACGGGATGAACATCAAACTGCCTGTGCAGGATCATCCGCAATCCTTCCTGATCGTATCAGGAGCCATGCTGGCCATCGCCATTACCATGATGGTGTATTTTAAGCTTAAAAAGTGGATGTAATGCTTAATCTTTCCGGTTCATCACCCTTGTCTGGCGCTGAATGGACTCTTCATGAAGCGATTCGAGCAGTTTCACCAGGAAATCCCTCGTAAGCCCCAGGTCTTCTCCTCTTTTCACCCGATCGTGAATGACATAGCTCCAGCGTTTGAGCTGCAGGATGGTGATGTTATTTTCTTTCTTGTATTTCCCTATCTCTTCAACGATATCCATCCGTTTTGCGAGGATGTGGATCAGCTCATCATCAATCTTGTCGATTTCTGAACGAAGTTCCTCCAGCAGGGTCTCAAATTCAATGTTCCCGGTTTCTTCACGGAGGATGAGCTGGGATATCATCACCTTCAACTGTGATGGAGTTATCTGTTGCTCGCTATCGGTGAGCGCCTGCGAGGGACAATGATGGGTTTCGATCATCAGTCCGCTCATCTCAAGGTCAAGGGCTTTCTGGGAGGTGGAGAGCAGCAGACTGGTTTCCCCGCAGATATGGCTTGGATCCACGAGAATGGGAAGTTCCGGACAAATTCTTTTCAGCTCGATGGGGATTTCCCACATGGGGGAATTGCGGTAAGGAGAGTTACTCAGGAAAGAGAATCCACGATGGATGGCGATCAGTTTATCGATCCCGGACTGATTCAGTCTTTCGAGCGCTCCGATCCAGATGTTGATATCCGGGTTCATCGGATTTTTGACCATAACGGGGATATCGACTCCCTGAAGCACATCACAGATTTCCTGTACCGAAAAAGGATTGACGACCGTACGTGCACCGATCCAGAGGATATCCACTTCGTTTTCGAGCGCTTCACGCACATGTTGAGGGTTTGCCACTTCGACGGTGGTAAGGAGACCCGTTTCGCGTTTTACTTTTTTGAGCCATTTCAAACCGGCTTTCCCTACTCCTTCGAAGGAGCTGGGCCGGGTGCGGGGTTTCCATATCCCTGCCCTGAAGACCTTCACCTGTGGAATGGCGGCAAGACCAATGGCAGTTGCCATCACTTGTTCCTCCGTTTCAGCACTGCAGGGACCCGCAATGATGAAGGGGTAGTCGGTAACCGGCATCCAGGAAGCCAGGGGTTGAATATTGAGTCGGGCAGTCATTGTTGACAAAGTTACAAATATTTGTTACCTGATGGCCGGAGCTTCCGAAGCCTTCATTTGTTCGATCCGCTTAAATCCGCTATTTTTGCACTTCTAATATATTCTCAGTTATGGAAAAGTTGAAAAGATCAATGGTTCGTGACCTGCTCAGGTCGGAGGAATACGGAATGGAAGTGTTGGTGAAAGGATGGGTCCGTACGAAAAGAGGAAATAAAAATGTCAATTTTATTGCTTTGAATGATGGTTCGATCGTTCATAATATTCAGCTGGTTGCAGAAGTTGCCGGTTTCGATGAAGAGTTGTTGAAACAAATCACCACAGGTGCATGTATTGCAGCCAGGGGAACACTCGTTCAATCGCCTGCCTCCGGACAGCCAGTTGAGATCCAGGCTAAAGAACTGACCGTTTATGGTACTGCTGATACGGAGAGTTACCCGCTTCAGAAAAAAGGCCATACGATGGAATTCCTGCGTGAGATTGCACATCTTCGTCCACGCACCAATACTTTTGGGGCGGTATTGCGAATCCGGCATGCCATGGCCTTTGCCATTCACAAATATTACAACGACCGTGGGTTCTTCTATCTCCATGCGCCCATCATCACCGGATCGGATGCCGAAGGTGCAGGCGCAATGTTCCGCGTAACCACCCTGGATGCCCATCATCCTCCGCTAAAGGAAGATGGCACAGTGGATTTTGCCGAAGATTTTTTCGGAAAGGAAACGAATCTTACCGTTTCAGGCCAGCTTGAAGGAGAACTGGGCGCTTTGGCGCTTTCGCAGGTTTACACTTTTGGGCCTACCTTCCGTGCCGAGAATTCCAACACTCCTCGCCACCTGGCCGAGTTCTGGATGATAGAACCGGAGATGGCTTTTTATGATATCGATGATAACATGGATCTGGCAGAGGATTCCCTAAAATACCTCATGCAATATGCGCTTGACAATTGCATGGACGACCTGGAATTTCTCAATAAAATGTATGATAATGAGCTGATCGACCGTCTGAAACTGATTGTTAACAGCACTTTCGAACGACTAACTTATACTGAAGCTGTTAAAATTCTGAAAGCCGCCGATCAGAAATGGGAATACCCGGTCGACTGGGGAACGGATCTTCAGTCGGAACACGAACGTTATCTGGTGGAGAAACATTTTGGAAAACCGGTTATTCTTACCGGTTATCCAAAAGAGATCAAAGCTTTCTATATGAAGCAGGATGAGGATGGAAAGACCGTTCGTGCCATGGATGTATTGTTCCCGAAGATCGGGGAGATCATTGGCGGTTCGCAACGTGAAGAAAACTACGACAAACTGCTGGAGAGGATTCATGAACTCGGGATTCCCGAAAAGGATGTATGGTGGTACCTCGAAACGCGCAAGTTCGGGTCGGCTCCGCATAGCGGTTTCGGACTGGGGTTTGAGCGACTGATCCTTTTTGTCACGGGGATGAGCAATATCCGCGACGTGATTCCTTTCCCCCGGACACCAAAGAACGCGGACTTTTAAAACCGGTTAAAAAGTTTGATTCGCTTGAAACTGCAAAAGCCGAACTCGAAATATTGAGTACTCAACTCGGATTATAACGTAAAAGGAAGGTTTAATCTCTTTAGAAACCATTTTCATTGCCCGAAGAATATTTTTTCTTTAGAATTATACTTCTTTCGGGATTTTGTATATTAGCCTGATTAATTCCAAAACACAACCCAATGAAGTCAATCAATCTAACGCTGAATGAACTTGAGTTTCTCAGGGAGAAATATACGGAAGAGATTTCCAATGCTGAAAAGTATTTGGCACAACTCAAAGATCTTCTGAACAAAATCGGGGGAACGGTTGCCATGGTAAAGCAAGAGGCAACAGAAAAGGAACCGGTTGAGAAGAAAAAAAGGGGCCGAAAACCGAATGCCAGGACAGCAAAGCCTAAGGAACCTAAAAAACGGGGACCGAAACCCAAACTTCCTCGCACGAAAGTATCCACCACTACGAAAAAGCAGGGCCGTACTCCAAAAGCACCTGCCCCCATTGCCGTGGCCGCTGCCAAAATTGTGGCCAAACCAAAACCGGCAACGGCTCCAAAAGCAAAGCGTAAGGCGAAGAGCGGGAAAAAACCAAACCCGGTTGTCCCTATCCTTCTTACCGCTCCTGTGAAGGAAGTAAAATCACCAAAAACAGCTGTTACGAAAAAAGCTGCGCCAGCAAAGAAGCAACCAGCCAAAAAATTAAAACCGCCCAAGTCTTTCGTTATGCTTACCCGGATGGTGGAGCTAAAAAAGAAACCGGAACCGGTTACTAAAAGTGCTCCGGTCGCTGAAGCTGTTGTTGCACCAGATAAAGCGACAAAAGAATAAATTGAATTTCAATCCATGAAAAAGCCTGTCCGGACTGGACGGGTTTTTGTTTCTTTAACCTGAATAACTCCGCCGAATATATTTTTGACAGTTTGTCATTTTAATTTACCTTTGATTTATGTCTGGCGGGGTAGGTCAGATAAAAGGCCATTGCCTTTGTTCGTCGGCTTTTGCCAAAACAAATACACAAAATGGAAAAAAACTGGGTAGGTAAACAGCCGGGGGATCCGTTGCTGGTTAATGAAATTTCCCAGAAGCTGAACATTGACCTTCACCTTTCCAATCTTCTCGTCCAGAGAGGAATAACCACATATGACCAGGCAAAGGCTTTTTTTCGTCCCGAGCTAAGCGACCTCCACGATCCTTTCCTCATGAAGGATATGGATAAGGCCATTGAAAGGATCCGCAAAGCCATCAAAAACAATGAAAAGATCCTGGTTTACGGCGATTACGATGTTGACGGAACTACTGCCGTTGCGCTGGTTTATACTTTCCTTGTAAAATTTCATCCTTCCATTGATTTCTACATCCCCGACCGGTACACCGAAGGTTATGGCATTTCCGTGCAGGGGATTGATTTTGCCGCTGACAACGGATTTTCACTGATCATTGCATTGGATTGCGGGATAAAAGCCGTTGAGAAGGTTGCCTATGCAAATGAAAAAGGCGTAGACTTCATTATCTGCGATCATCACCGGCCAGGTGCTGATCTTCCGGCGGCCGTTGCCGTGCTCGACCCCAAAAGAAACGACTGCCTTTATCCCTACAAAGAACTGTCGGGCTGCGGAATCGGTTTTAAGCTGATCCAGGCCTATGCCTTTGAAAATAAAATTCCCTTTGAGGAGTTAAGACAATATCTTGACCTGGTTGCCGTGAGTATTGCTTCGGATATCGTGGATATCACGGGGGAAAATCGCATTCTTTCCTTTTTCGGACTGAAACTGATCAATGCCGCTCCCCGGCCCGGATTGGAAGCCATCCTGAAATACAGTAATCTTCAAAAAAACAAACCTGCTGACGACAGTCAGTTTTTCAGCCGTGAACTCAGTATTACCGACCTCGTCTTTCTGATCGGACCCAGGATCAATGCGGCCGGCAGGATCGAAAGCGGGCGAAGTTCTGTGGAGCTGCTGATATGTGAGAACCTGGAAGAGGCGCTTGACCTGGGGAAGAAAATAGATCAGAATAATACCGACCGTAAAACGCTTGATACGCTGGCCACCCAGCAGGCCATCGATATGATCGCAGCGGATGAATTCCTGAAGGATTCCAAGGGAACGGTAATCTATCATGCAGACTGGCACAAGGGGATCATCGGAATTGTGGCATCCCGTCTCACCGAACATTATTACCGGCCAACCGTCGTCCTCACCCTCTCAGGAGAGCTTATTACCGGTTCGGCCCGTTCGGTAAAGGATTTTGATATCTATGATGCCATCGATTCCTGCAGTGACTTGCTGGAACATTTCGGAGGGCATAAGTATGCAGCCGGGCTGTCGCTGAAGCCGGAAAATCTTCCTCGTTTCAAGGCCAAATTTGAAGAAGCGGTGATTCGTCAGCTGGATGGAAAAATACTGGTCCCGGAGATTGAGTTTGATGCTGATCTCCCCCTGATTGCCATTAACAGCCGTTTTTACAAGATACTTAAACAATTTGCCCCTTTCGGTCCCGGTAACATGGCTCCGCTTTTCAGAACCAACGGGATCATTGCCGCCGATGGTTCCCGCGTGGTGGGAAAAAATCACCTGAAACTCTCAGTAGTGCATCCGGATATTTCGGGAGGTCCTTTTTCAGCCATTGCCTTCCAGCAGGGAGAACAACTCCTTAAAATCGCACAGGGTATCCCTTTTAATATCTGTTATCACCTGGAGGAAAATGAATGGAACCAATCCACCACGCTCCAGCTGAATATCAAGGATATTAAATTCGATTATTAAACTTTACAATTCCCGAAGCAGACGCCCATCCGGTTTGCCTTTTCGATCAAAGGATGATCGGGCGGAACGGTACGCAATTTCCCTCCTACTTCTTTTAAAGGAACCGAAACGATGGAATCGGCAATAGAAGATACCATCAATCCATATTGATTCCTGGCAATCAGCTCAACGGCATAGGCGCCGTAACGGGTTGCCAGCAGACGATCCATGGGTGAAGGACTACCCCCGCGCTGGATATAACCCAGAATGGTTTCCCGGGTTTCGAGGCCGGTAAGTTCATTGATTTTATTCGTAATATAATGTGCAGGCTTCTCCCCTTTCGGGCATTTGATGCCTTCTGCAATGATCACGATGGAATAGGGCTTTTTATTCAGGGCTCTTTTTTTCAGGTATTTCGCAACAATATCCATGTCGTATTCAATCTCCGGCATGAGGATCACATCCCCGCCACCGGCCATTCCCGAAAAAAGGGCCAGCCAGCCGGCATGATGCCCCATCACTTCGAGCACCATGATGCGTTTGTGGCTGTTTGCCGTGGTATGCAAACGGTCGATCGCTTCTACCGCAATCCAGAGGGCTGAATCGAAACCAAACGTAACGTCGGTGCCCCAAACATCATTGTCGATGGTTTTGGGGATCCCGATGATGTTTAAACCTTCTTCTACCAGCAGGCTCGCCGTACGCTGCGTCCCATTGCCTCCGATACAAACCAGCGCATCCAGCCCCAGCTCTTCGTAATTCTTTTTGATCAGGCGGGGTTTATCAATCGAAGCTAAAAAATTTCCTTTCTTGAAAGGATTCTCACGCGAAGTACCGAGGATGGTGCCACCCAGCGTCAGAATACCGGAAAGCTGGTTTTCATTCAGCTCAACGTATTCTTTGTTTATCAGGCCGAGAAACCCGGAGGATATCCCGATTACTTCCATCCCGTATTCCAGAATGGCCGTCTTCCCCACACCACGGATCGCGGCATTGATGCCGGGACAATCACCGCCAGCCGTCAGGATGCCGATTCTTTTTTTCTTTTTCTGAATCATTATTTCAAATCAAATGAGCCGGAACCAATTTCTTTGTCTTCAGTGAAAACTGTAACGAGGTATTTACCTTTCATGGCAGCCTTATCATTGTCTTTCTTATTCCAGGTCACACACATTGGAATTGCTTCTCCCTGGAAGTCGAAGTCCTGTCGGATCGAAAAGGGAATGGTCTGGCCATTGAAACTGAATGTGTCGTATTTGGTTTTAATCACTACTACATTATCCGGACGAGTGATACGGATATAAATGGTTTTTTTACCTTTTTCGACGAGCGAATTTTCACCGATGGTGAAACAAACTTTCAGACGATCGGTACGGGTGGCTTTATCGGTCGGGGTTTCTTTGTCGCCTCCCTTTACCTTCGAAGGGGTCACTCTCACATCGTAGGCCTTGATGACAGCTGCCTGGCTGATCTTCACGTTTAATGCTTCTTTATCCTTCACCAAGCCAGAGGTTTTGGTTTGTTCATTGCGGTAATCCTGGCGGATCTTTTCATTTTCAACCTGGAGCTCCCGGTTGACGTTGTAAAGAGAATCCATCTGGCGAACATAACCCTGTGCAATTTTCTGCAGCATCCCGATCCTTTTCCGCACCCGCTGGTATTCCCATTCGGTATCCAACAGCCGGCGAATCTCAATGGCATTTACCTGGATGATACTGTCTTTTGCTTTCAGTGAATCCGAGAGGGTTCCATAAAGCTCCTTCGTCTTGTTGTGTTCCACAATAACTGAATCCAGCTCCTTTTGCAAGGCAACCTTTTCCATCTCTTTTTCTTCCACCAGGCCGTTCAGTTGTTTCCGCTGAAAAAACAGGAAAATGAAAAGAAGGATGACGGCAAGGATCAGTATTCCGATGATGATCTGGTTTCTCTTTGAGGATGTTGAGGGTTGTTCTTCCATTCTGTAAGCAAATTGGTTAGTTAATGCAAAATTATAAAAAAATGAGTCTCAAACTTTTAAATCAGAAGGTAAGTGAGTGATAAATGCTTCTTTTTCATTCTCAGAACATATGATGGGGTCTTGCGGAAAGGGCAAAAAAAAGAGACCAACCCATTGGGTCAGCCTCTTTCTTTATAATATCTGTGTCCTGTTACTGAACTTTAATTGCCTTGATTACATCGCCGTGATCCTTCACGATCTCCCGCAGCCACCATTCAGAGTAACCGGGTTGAAATGGCATAACGGCCTGTCCGGTTCCATTGGTTTCAAATTTCCCGTCTTTTTCTTTCTTGATGTTACCGTCGATATATTTTACGAGCAGGTATTCACCCAGTTTCTTCCAGCGGGCGGTCAGGGCATCACCGGTTTTTACCGAATAATTGGTCAGAAGCACGCGGGCTTTGTTTTTGTCGGTCTTGTAAAGCGCTGCAGCTTCTTTATCGATTTTGGAGGTCTCCGTTACATAACCCAGTTCCAGTTCTTTCTGAACGGGCTGAATGTCTTTTAACATCACGTTATAACGGGTATAAGCCCAGTTTGCCACAAAGTTGAAAGCCCAGAATGCAGAAGTGGCACTGTATTCAATCATACTGCCATTCCCTTCGGCAAAACTGTGAGGAACTTTGGTAATTCCGCAGTACATCGGGGCAAAAACGGTGGTGTAGGTGTCATCGAGACCAAACCAGAAGATTCCACCGACCGGATCGGGGAGCCATGAGCGTGACTGAGCGACAAAAACGAAACCGGTCTGCTGGGTGGAAGTTGCTCTTTCGTTGATATATTCCACACTGTCAATTTCCCAGCTCATCGGGCGCCAGCGGTAAGGGCAAGCGTAAGGGCCGGCACCGATATCTTTGGTCATATCCATTTTGGTTCCTTCATAATGATCGCGCATCAGTTCCATGACATCATGTGCAGAGATCTTGCGATTGGGTTTTATCCAAAGCGGCATTCTGTTGGTTGCATAGCCCCATTTCCCTTTCTTCACATTACCCATTGCATAATCCTGGTAAGGAAGCATGTCGGCATTTACGCGGTTGAACATTGCATAAACCCTGCCCTCACAAGCACGGGCACCGCTGAAAGAAACGGGAGCATAGGTATCAGAGAAACTGAATTCTTCGTCTTTTCCGTCAAACCAGCCTTTATCTCTTGCAAAAGTGATCACATCTTTAGAATAGATACAATTTTCGGGGTCATTCAAGGGGAACTGAGTAATCCGGGCCTGGTTTGCATGTCCACAGACATATCCATCGGGAATGCGACGGGCAACCCATACAGCGCCTTTCTGTCCTTCGCCTTTACCAATGATTTCAAAAATCCAGGCTTCGTTGGGATCAGAAACTGACATGGATTCGCCTTCACTTGCATAACCATACTCCGCAGCAAGGTCTGTCATTACCTTTATGGCTTCCCTGGCTGTTTTGGAACGTTGAAGCGCGAGGTACATCATGCTTCCGTAATCAACGACCGCACCTTTCTGGTGCCAGAGTTCTTCACGGCCACCATAGGTGGTTTCTCCAAGAGCAACCTGATGTTCGTTCATATTTCCTACTACTGAGTAAGTATGAAGTACCTGGGCGATTTTCCCAAGTTTTTTTCCGGTATCCCACTCATAAACATCAACCAGCGTTCCTGCGGCATAATCTTTTGCAGGTTTGTAATAGAGTTCTCCATACAGGGTGTGTGAATCAGCCGAATAGCTGATCAATACAGAACCATCTGATGAAGCTCCTTTGGTGATGATAAAATTCGTACAGGCTGCAGCATTCCAGCTCAGCCCAATGATCAGCAGTGACGTAATTGAAATAATTAATGCAAATCTCTTCATAAAAAAACCTTTTTTTTGATTTAATGTTCGGGAAATGAATTCCTGCAAAGTTACGCAACCCTGCGGAACTGACAAAGTTTTTATCGACTTCAACATTTTGCCATCTTCCAAGGTTGAAATCCGTTAACTTTGCCGTGAGAAATCCTCATTATGAAAAAGGTCCCTCTTTCTTTTCTTCTGCTGTTGCTGCCTTTCATCGTTTTTCCTCAGCAAATCGTAAAGGATACGGTAAGAAAAACACATCTGTTTCTTGATGTTTCCATAGGAGCCTCGATACCCGTCGGTAATTATACTTCAGAAAAAGATGCCACCATCAGTACTTCCAAATCGGGGTTTGCCACTACCGGAATGATTTTAAATGCCGCACTTTTCTTTCTGGGAAAAAGTGATTTCAGCCTTGGAATTCGTTATACTTATCAGAATAACCCGTTCAGGGAAAGTGCTAAAAAACTTGTTTTACCCAACTCAAAAGACTCACTGGGTTCGGGTGGCTGGAAAAACCATTACCTGATGCCCGGAATATTTTTCATGCACCAGGAAAACCGGCTCAGCTATGATGCCCAGATTTTAGCAGGCCTGATCCTTTCAAACAGTCCGGTCTTTCAATATATGGACCCGCTTTCCGCATTGCAGAAATCGGCTGTTGCATACGGTTGGGCTTTCGGATTAAATGTAGGATTCGGATACAATATTTCACCAAAAGTCACGCTAAAGGTTAATGCAGGATATCTTACCGGATTTCCCACATTTTCAAAAGATATTCCATCTCAGTTTCTTGAATTTGACACGGTGACACAGATGAATATCTACTCAGCACCGCGAAAGATAAATATTAAAAAGGTGGTTTCTGCCTTTAATGTTGGTGCTGGATTGCTCATTAAATTATAATATTTCCATGGGAAGAAAATTTACGCTTATCCTGCTCTTTGCTGCAATCATCTGCCAGGTCACCTTTTCCCAGGTCAGTGTAAAAGATTCAGTTATCTTCAGCCCGATGATTTATGCCAACTATTCATTCCAGCTTCCGGAAGGCGATCTTGCATCACGGTTTGGGGGTAATTCTTGTATCGGAGGAGGAATTCTTTTCAAGACCGCTTCGAACTGGGTTTTCGGGGCTGAAGGAAATTATATTTTTGGCAGTACTGTAAAAAATTCCGATTCCATATTAAAGGGAATTGCCACTCCGGATGGTTTTGTGATTGATGCGAATGGCCGTTATGGTGATGTAGTTTTATCTGAGCGGGGATATAACGTTTCGGGGAAGTTCGGAAAGGTAATACCGCTTTTCGGGCCAAACCCGAATTCCGGACTGATGGTGATGGCCGGTGTTGGATATCTCCAAACCAAGATCAGGATCCATAGCATTCAATCTTCCATGCCTTCCATCGAAGATGATTACCGGAAAGGTTATGACCGGCTCAATGCCGGAGCTACCATTTCGGGCTCCATCGGGTATCTGATTATGAGCAATTCCCGTTTGATGAATTTTTATGTAGGTATTGAGGTGATGCAGGCCTGGACAAAAGGTAAGCGGGATTATGATTTCGGAACCGGTAAGAAAGATGACAAGCAATACAGCACCCGCTTTTACGGAATCAGTGCCAAATGGATGATCCCGCTCTACAAACGCAAACCAAAGGAATTCTATCTCTATTAACCTCACGCTCTTCGATAAAACGACCGGCGTATCTCATTTTACATGACCTTTCTCTACCAAATATTCATCCTGCTTTACACTGCTGGCATTCACATGGCGGCTTTGGTCAATCCTAAAGCCCGGCTATGGGTCAAGGGAAGAAAAAAACTTTTCCAAAGACTGGAACAGGCCATCCTGGAAAAGGATCCGCGCCGGGAGAAGCAGATCGCATGGTTTCATTGTGCAAGCCTGGGCGAATTTGAACAAGGAAGGCCGGTGATCGAGGCATACAGAAGGAAACACCCGGAACAGCTTTCTCTCATTACCTTTTTTTCTCCATCCGGTTACGAAATCCGGAAGAATTATACCTCCGCTGATTTCATCTGTTATCTTCCCTCCGATACAAAAGCCCATGCAGAAAAGTTTGTCCGGCTTGTAAAGCCATCGGTGGCCATTTTCATAAAATATGAGTACTGGTTCAATTATCTTTCCGCCTTACAAAGAAACGCGACGAAGGTTTATGTGATCTCCGCCATCTTCAGGCAGTCGCAGCATTTCTTCCGGTGGTATGGCTCCTGGTTCAGGAAGCAGCTTTCGGCCATCACCTGGTTTTTCGTTCAGGATGATGAATCACTCCGCCTGCTGAAATCCATCGGTATTCTTCAGGCTTCTGTGTCCGGGGATACCCGTTTCGACAGAGTATTTGACATCCGTAAGTCCATCACCGATCTTCCGTTGGTTCGTTCCTTTTGTGGCGATGCGAAAGTAATGGTCGCCGGCAGTACCTGGCCGGAGGATGAAAACCTTCTGCTTCCCCTGATCCGGCAAGGAAAGATGAAGTTCATCCTTGCTCCTCATGAAACGGATAAAGCCAGGATCCAGTCACTGATCGAAAAAATAAACCTGCCGGTGCTGAAATATTCGGAAGCTGATCCGGAGAAGTCCGCTGCTGCCAATATCATGATCATCGACAGTATCGGAATTCTTTCCCGGTTATACCGTTATGCAACTGTTGCATACATCGGCGGCGGGTTTGGTGCCGGGATCCACAACATACTGGAAGCAGCTACTTTCGGAGTTCCCATCCTTTTCGGACCCAATTACCGGAAATTCCGTGAAGCCAATGACCTGATCCGGCTGGGCGGTGCCTTCAGTGTTGAAAATGAAACCCGGTTTTCAAAGGTTCTGGAAACATTGACTCCTGGTAATCCAATTGGCACGATTTGTTCAAATTACGTGGATGAGAGCCAGGGTGCAACGCAACACATCATGGAACAACTATGATCACTTCACGAATAATTTATATACTTTTTGAAATTATTCTGTAGATTTGCGGATTAAACTAAAAATCCAACTTCAATGAAAAAATTCTATTTCCTTCTGACAGGAACTGTTGCCATCATGTTTTTCCTCACGTCCTGTTCCCCTGTTACCTTAACCAGCTGGATGAATCCCAAAGCGACCGAAAAAAGCATCCATAACGTCGTTGTCCTGGCGATGTTCGATAAAGTTGAATACCGCCAGCCGTTTGAACAAGCGTTCTATCAATATTTTAATGATAAAGGGTTAAAATGCATTCCATCTTACATGTTTCTTTCTCCTGATACAAAATATGATTACAAGGTACTGGAAACAAAATTTGACAGTCTCGGTGCAGATGCCATTCTCATTGTCACTTATAGGAATACACAAAAGGATAAAAGCTATGTTCCTTCATCCTCTTCGGTTTATCCTGATTATTATTACAATTATTACCATTATTACAGCTGGGGATACCCGATGTACGGACCAGGATATAATGTGTTAAGAACCGGAGGTTACTGGACTACTACGACCATCGTCAATCTTACGGCCAATCTGTATGGTAACAGCAAGGATGATCTTCTCTGGACCGGCGATATTTCCATCACTGATCCGCAATATATCGATGAAGCTTCTTTCCAGATTGCCAACAGTGTGTTGACCGACTGGAAATCGAAGGGACTCTTTACCAAGAAGTAAATATCGGAATGTTGGGCAGCAATTCTTCCTAAAGCAGGTTGAATTGCTGATCCCTGCGCCGCGGGATGAAACCGGCATCACGGATCGCCTGCTGAATGCCCTCCGCATTAAAGGAGTTGGTAGCGCCTGCCGAAGAAACCACATTTTCCTCGATCATGATAGAGCCGAAGTCATTGGCTCCTGCATGAAGACAAAGCTGAGCCGTATCTTTCCCAACTGTAAGCCAGGATGCCTGGATATTGGGAATATTGGGCAGCAGGATCCGGCTGATGGCGATCATACGGATGTATTCTTCAGGGGTTACCTGGTTGGTGATGCCTTTTCTCCTTTTCAGCATGGTATGCGCATCCTGGAAAGGCCAGGGAATGAACGAGAGAAATCCTTTGGAGCCTGACGGTTTTTCAAACTGTACCTTCCGTATTGCCACCAGGTGTTCCAGCCGTTCTTCCAGTGTTTCAACGTGTCCAAACATCATCGTAGCAGAAGTGGTGAGATTCAGTTTATGAGCGGCTTTCATCACATGGAGCCATTCTCCCGTCGTACATTTGACGGGGGAAAGGATCTTTCGTACACGGTCGACCAGAATCTCTGCACCGGCACCGGGAAGGCTGTCCAGTCCGGCATCGATCAGTCTTCGTAAAACCACCTCCGGGGTAAGATGATCCATCTTCGCGAGGTGAACAATTTCAGGAGGGCCCAGGGCATGCAGCTTCAACGAAGGATATTGCTTTTTCAGATAGCGGAAGAGATCTTCGTACCAGCTCAGTCGCAGGTTGGGATGCAGGCCGCCCTGAAGCAGCAATTGGTTTCCGCCAATACAGAACAGCTCTTCAATTTTCGCCGCATATTCTTCTCTTGGGGTGACATAGACCTTCGAATGACTCACCGGCCTGTAGAAGTTGCAGAATTTACAACCGGAGATACATGCATTGGTGATGTTCATATTTCGGTCGATGATCCAGGTAACGCTCTTTTCAGGATGATGAAGCTTACGGAGTGTATGTGCGATCTGCATCAGTTCCCCGAGGGGAAGCTTTTCAAACAGCTCCTTGCCTTGTTTTACAGTAAGGAACTCGAGACGTAATGATCTCTGAATCAGCTGATCGATATGCATCGGATGGGTGCCCTGAGGTTATGGATTATGCTCTTTTGAAATTCTTATCTTTGTGGAATAGTAAATCAAAAGTACGAAATATCATGAATCCAACCCTGATAAAAGCCGACATTGTTGTTCCGGAGAAAAATGTCATCCTGATTGCCGATGAATATATCACGCTGTCACCAGGTTTTGTTACCGAGGCAGAAGAAAGTTACCTGAGAAAGCAGTGGGATAATCACAAGAAAGACCGGTTTGTGTTTGACAGGCTTGGGTACTGGATCGTAGTTCAGATCATCAAACCGGAAAAAAATAGTTTTCAGCGGATTGAAAATTCGCGCAAAGCCGGTGATACAGTCATCGCTATGCTGAATGAACAAAAGGCAACCGCAGCCACGATCATTGCCGGTCCGGAATTAAAGGAAGCGTCGCTGGCCTTTGCTGAAGGGATGTTGCTGGGAGGTTATCAATTTTCAAAATACAAATCTGAAAAGGAATCGATGCTGACAATGTCAGAGATTGGCTTGTTGAATCCCGCAGTTTCCGAAAAAGAAATCAACGAACTGTCTATCGTGACTGAAGCCGTTTACCGGTGTCGGGATTTGATCAATGAGCCCAATTCATATCTTACGGCTTCTGTGTTTGCAGCGGAGATTGAAAAGCTGGCTTTTGAGGCGGGAGTCAAAGTGGAATCGCTGAACAAGAAAAAAATTGAAAGTCTGAAAATGGGTGGATTGCTGGGTGTCAACAAGGGCAGCTTCGAACCGCCCCTTTTCATGATCCTGGAGTGGAAACCTGAGGATGCGGTTAATAAACGACCGGTTGTACTGGTTGGAAAAGGCGTGATGTACGACACAGGCGGTATGAACCTGAAGCCAGGTGAATCGATGGCCAATATGAAAGATGATATGTCGGGAGCGGCTGCGGTGACTACCACGCTGATTGCTATTGCAAAGGCGAAGCTTCCCATTCATGTCATTGCACTGGTACCTGCCACAGACAATCGTCCGGGCCCCGAAGCCATTGTTTCCGGAGATATCCTGGTGATGCATAACGGGATGACGGTTGAGGTGATAAATACCGATGCCGAAGGAAGATTGGTACTTGCCGATGCCCTGAGTTATGCTGCCAGGTATATGCCCTTGCTGATTATCGATCTTGCCACGCTTACCGGTGCTGCAGTCCGCGCAGTCGGATCCTTTGGCATTGTTGCCATTCAACAAGATGCTGATGAAGAGATCCGCGGGTTACAGGATTCCGGCTGGCATACCTGGGAACGCATTGCCGAGTTCCCGAACTGGGATGAATACGGGGAACTGATGAAGTCGGATGTTGCCGATCTGAAGAACCTCGGACCTCCGGAAGCAGGCGCCATCACTGCGGGGAAATTCCTACAGTTCTTTACCAGCTATCCGCATATTCATCTTGACATCGCCGGACCGGCCTTTCTGACCAAGCGCGATTCATACCGCGGAATGGGCGGTACCGGTGTAGGCGTAAGATTGTTGTTTGATTTCCTGAAAAGGATGATCAAATAAGTCAATCAGCAGCCGATAAAAGCTCTCACAGCCTTTAACGTAACTTTTTCTTCCTCAATGTAACCCATGTGACCTGCTTCCCGGAGGACCAGGCAGTGGGATTGCTTCGGCAGGGTGATCATCTCCTTCAAACGCTTTTGCGGAAACTTGCTGTCGTTGAGACCCACGATGAAAAGAACGGGAACTTCCGTGTTTTTTAAAACTTCCTTCTGGTTCACCCTTTCCTTCATTCCCAGTTGAGCGGCAATTACCCCCTCTTTGGTCATAACCGAGGCGGCAGAAATCAGCTTTTCAATCTCTTCGCTGTATTTCTCTCTGACATTTTCGGGAAAGAGTTCCGGGATAAACTGGGAGATAAAGCCGAATTTATCCTGTTCTGCCACCTTGACGGTGCGGTCGCGGTTTTCCTTTTGTGCTGCACTGTCTGCAAACGGATGAGAATGAAAGAGGCCGAAAGATTTCAGCATTTCAGGGTACATACCCGCAAAGGCCAGAGTTACATAGCCGCCCATCGAATGCCCGATCATGGTGCATTTCGCAACTTTTCGTTCCTCCAGCACTTTACTCACCACTTCGGCCAGTAATTCCATGGTATGAACCGGTGCGATATTCTCACTTTTCCCATGGCCCGGTAGATCCAACGTGATCACCCGGCAATGTTTTGTAAGCTTTTTCCGGAAATGATTCCAGATGTCCAACGATTCCGTAAATCCATGGAGCAGCACCAACACATCCCCTTTTCCCTCATCGGTGAAATAAATCTTCTTCTTTTGAAATTTCAGGATTTTCATTTTATTTTTTCTTCATAATTGCCTCAATATCTTCAACCGTTTTGGGTATCGGTCTGCCCAATACACGGTATCCATCCTCCGTCACCAGCACATCATCTTCAATCCGGATGCCACCGAAATCCTTGTACGTCTCCACCTTTTCAAAATTGATGAAGCCACTGTTTTTATTTTCTTTCTTCCAGATATCAATCAGTTCAGGGATGAAATAGATCCCCGGTTCGATCGTCATCACAAAACCCTTCTGCAATTTTCTTCCAAAACGAAGAAATGCCAGGCCAAATTCCTTGCTGCGGATTACTTCCTCATCATAACCAATGAAATTTTCTCCGAGCCCCTCAAGGTCATGAACGTCCAACCCCATCGGGTGGCCAAGACCGTGAGGAAAGAAGAGTGTGTGGGCACCGGCTTTTACCGCTTCTTCTGGTTTTCCAGTCATGAGTCCCAACGCAGTAAGCCCTTTCGCTATTTCCAATGCTGCCATCAAATGGAGTTCCTTAAAAGGCACGCCAGGTTTCACTGCAGCCATCGCCGTCATATTTGCTTTTAAAACGATCTGGTAGATCTCCTTCTGTCGCTGGGAGAATTTCCCTCCCACAGGGACGGTCCGGGTGATGTCGCTGGCATAATGCAGTTCCGATTCGCATCCTGCGTCCACTACCAGCATTCGCCCTTCTTTCAGGAGGTTGCCATGATTGTGATTGTGCAGCGTTTGACCATTGATGGAAAGAATAACCGGGAAGGAAACGGGACCTGCAAAAGAAATGGCGGTGCCTTCAACGATCCCAACGATCTCCTGTTCCTTCACGTCGGGTTTTGCCATCTGCATGGCCCGGGTGTGCATCAGATAAGCAACGTTGACCATTTTTTCGATCTCCCGGATTTCCGCTTCCTCTTTCTGCATCCTTAGCTTGATTACCCCTTTGATGAGATCGGTACTGGCTTTCGCTTTCTGTTCAGAATGATGAATGCCCAGGAGATCCGACAACCAGATTTTCGTTTCGCCACGGTACGGTGGCAGATAATGTACGGCCTGCTTTTCAGCAACCGCCTTTTTGATCAGGGTTTCCAATTCAGCCAGGGGAGCAGTTTCCGAAACGCCGGCTTTCAGCGCCTGTTCCCGGATGGAAGGCTGAACACCCATCCAGATGATATCATCAATGTCGATATCATTCCCGAAAATATAATCTTTCCCGGAATCGAGATCCATGATCGCTGCCAGATCGGGATGATCGAGCCCGAAGAAATAGAGAAAAGTGCTGTCCTGGCGGAAACCATAGGTATTGGCCGGATAGTTAAATGCAGAATCGGTGTTGCCGGGGAAAAAAATGATACCGCCGGAAAGCTCCTTACGAAGCTTATTTCTTCTTTCGGTGTAGGTGTTGGCTGGGAACATAATTTAGAATGTTTTGAAATTATAATAATATTGATTTTGTTAGATACGTATCAAAAATAAAATTCTAATTTTGATTTCGACTAACAAATTTATATAAAAGCTGGTTATGAATTCTTCTTTACTTCGATTTTCATCCATCGGCAAGAAAATCTGGATGTCCTTGCTGGGATTGTTCCTAATGGTATTCCTGGTCATCCACCTGGGTATCAATCTTTGCCTGCTGCGTGACGATGGCGGCAAATGGTTCATGGATGCATCCCATTTTATGGGAACAAATTACATCATCAAAATCTTTGAGGTGGTGCTTTTCGGGGGATTTTTCCTTCACATTCTGATCTCTCTTATTCTCCAGATTCGAAACTGGATGTCGCGCCCGGTCAGATATCATGTTCAACCGAAAACGGATACCCCGTTCCTGTCGAAATACATGATCTATACGGGCGGCATCGTACTGATTTTCCTGGTGATCCACCTGATGGATTTTTATTTTTCAAAGATCGGGCTGAGCGAAAGCCCGGTTCCGAGACTGGAAGACGGGGAACCCAATTTTTATCTTCATGCCCAATGGCTGTTTGTACAGCCGTTCTATTCAATCCTTTACATGGTGCTCATTGTCGTTCTGGGCTTCCACCTATACCACGCCTTCGAGTCCGCCTTCCAGACGCTCGGGCTGCGGCACAAAAAATATTACGGAACGGTTCATGTTTGTGGAATTCTCTATTCCATCATCATTCCGCTGGGCTTTATCATCATTCCTGTTTATTATCTTATCTGAGTCATCATGGCTGATCTCAATGCAAAAATTCCAAAAGGTCCCTTAAAGGATAAATGGACCAGTTATAAAGATCATCAGAACCTTGTGAATCCCAGCAACAAAAGAAAGCTGGACATCATCATCGTGGGAACCGGGTTGGCCGGCGCTTCTGCTGCTGCTTCGCTTGGGGAGATGGGCTTCAACGTGAAGATCTTCTGTTACCAGGACAGTCCACGCCGTGCACACAGCATCGCGGCCCAGGGCGGGATCAACGCGGCAAAGAATTACCCGAACGATGGCGACAGCATCTACCGCTTGTTCTATGATACGATCAAAGGTGGCGATTACCGCTCGCGCGAGGCCAATGTTTACCGCCTTGCAGAGGTGAGCAATGCAATCATCGACCAATGTGTTGCCCAGGGGGTGCCTTTTGCCAGGGAATATGGCGGTTCACTTGAGAACCGTTCCTTTGGCGGCGCCCAGGTTTCGCGTACCTTTTATGCACGCGGCCAGACGGGACAACAGCTTTTACTGGGGGCTTACCAGTCACTCAGCCGCCAGATCGCTGCCGGAACGGTAACGATGTATAACCGTCACGAGATGCTGGATTTGGTTATGGTTGATGGAAAGGCACGCGGGATCATCGCTCGTGATCTGATCTCCGGGAAACTGGAACGCCATTTCGGTCATGCGGTAGTACTTGCAACAGGCGGTTACGGGAATGCCTTTTTCCTCTCAACCAATGCCATGGGATCGAATGTAAGTGCCTCCTGGCAGGCGATGCGAAAAGGTGCCTATTTTGCTAATCCATGTTTCACGCAGATCCATCCGACCTGTATTCCCGTTCATGGCGATTACCAGTCAAAGCTGACGCTGATGAGTGAGAGTCTCCGCAACGATGGCCGTATCTGGGTACCGAAAAGAAAAGAAGATGCCGAAGCTCACCGGAACGGGAAGCTTCGTGCCAACGATATTGCCGAAGAAAACCGGGATTATTTCCTGGAAAGAAGATATCCGGCTTACGGGAACCTTGTCCCGCGCGATGTTGCGTCACGGGCTGCCAAGGAACGTTGCGACAATGGTTATGGTGTTGGACCGACCGGACTGGCTGTCTTTCTTGATTTCAGGGAATCGATCGGCCGGCTGGGCCGGCATGTCATCGAAGAACGTTATGGCAACCTGTTCCAGATGTATGAAAAAATCGTGGATGAAAATCCATACGAAAACCCGATGATGATTTACCCTGCGGTTCATTATGCCATGGGCGGCCTTTGGGTGGATTATGAATTGATGTCAACCATCACGGGGCTCTTTGTCGCCGGTGAAGCCAACTTCTCCGATCACGGGGCTAACCGACTTGGCGCCTCTGCACTGATGCAGGGCCTGGCCGACGGGTATTTCGTGCTTCCTTACACGATTCAGAACTATCTTTCGGGAGAGATCAAGGTCGCCAGGATGACCACGAAGGAGGCGGAATTTGAAGAAACCGAGAAAGCGGTTAAGGAAAGGCTGCAGAAACTGCTGAACATCAAAGGAACCAAAACGGTCGATCATTTCCACAAAGAACTGGGGAAGATCATGTGGGACAATGTCGGAATGGGTCGGACAGAAGCAAGGCTGAAGAAAGCGATACAGCTGATCGGTGAACTCCGGCAAGAATTCTGGAAAGATGTCAAGATCCCCGGCATCATGGAAGAAATGAACAGTGAACTGGAAAAAGCCAACCGGGTAGCCGATTTCCTTGAACTCGGACAACTTCTGGCCCAGGATGCCCTGGATCGCAACGAAAGCTGCGGCGGTCATTTCCGCGAAGAATACCAGACCGAAGAAGGAGAATGTCTTCGCAATGACGTGGACTACAAATATGTCGCTGCCTGGGAATACAAAGGCGTTGGTCAGTTTGAGGTTCATAAGGAACCCCTGGAATATGAAGAAATCGAGGTAAAACAAAGGATCTATAAATAATTTAACCAAGAATGCCTTTTAACCCGGGTTATGAACATATTCATGACTCAGTGCTAAAAACCTTAAAGAATAAAACGATGGATCTTACATTAAAAATCTGGCGCCAGAAGAACAGCAAGTCCAAAGGAAGTTTAAATACCTATGCCCTGAAGAACATTTCTCCGAACTGTTCCTTTCTTGAGATGCTCGACATTCTCAACGAAGAGCTGATCCTGAAGGGGGATGACCCGGTAGCATTTGATCATGACTGCCGTGAGGGGATCTGCGGTATGTGCAGCCTTTATATCAATGGCCGTCCGCACGGTCCGGATGACGGCATCACCACCTGCCAGCTTCATATGCGGAAGTTCAAAGACGGGGACACCATCGTGGTGGAACCCTGGCGGGCCAGGGCATTCCCTGTCGTTAAAGATCTGATCGTCGACCGTCAGGCTTTCGACAAGATCATCCAGGCCGGGGGGTATGTTTCCGTCAATACCGGTGGTGCAGCCGAAGCCAACAATATCCTTGTCCCCAAAGAAAAAGCAGAGCGCTCGATGGATGCGGCGGCCTGTATCGGATGCGGCGCTTGTGTGGCTGCCTGTAAGAATGCATCCGCGATGCTCTTCATTTCTGCTAAGATTTCCCATCTCGGCTTATTGCCACAAGGTCGTTTGGAGGCTGCTGAGCGAGTTGAAAAAATGGTGGCCACGATGGATAAACTCGGGTTCGGGAACTGCACCAACACTTATGCCTGTGAGGCCGAATGTCCGAAGCTGATCTCTGTAACGAACATCGCCAGGCTGAACCGGGAGTTCATTACAGCTAAATTCGGTTGATCTTTGACAGGCTATTTGCAGGTTGAAGTTGAAATTTCCAAGCTTCAGTCACCCTGTTGCAACAAAAAAACCAATAAAACCTTATCACCTTTTGACAGTTTGCCGGATTAAGCCATAAAATGAATTTATGGAATCAATGATCCGGTTTGTTGCTGTTGAAGTCAAGTCACAAATATGGTTGGTAAGCGGGAAGGAAAAGCGTGCAGGGTTCAGCATCATGACCTTCATCCTGATACCGAGGTTACATTCCGGGCGACCGGTAATCACAAAGGAGCCGTTTCCGGAGATTTACTTTTAAATAAGACAAAAGATAAAAGGAAAAGGTAAAAGACGGGAAGATCAAATCGTTGGTAGGAACCCCGGAAAATTGAGACTCACGAATAAATCCCTATTTTTGTTCAAATTTTAAAGATGCGGTTCAAGGATATTCCGGGGCAGGAGACGATCAAAAAGAAGTTGATCCAAACGGTGGTTGATCAGCGGGTAAGCCATGCCCAGCTTTTCTTTGGACCGGAAGGTAACGAGAAACTGGCCCTGGCTATTGCCTACGCACAGTTCATCAACTGCCAGAACCGCCACATACCGGTCAGCGGCGATCTTACCACGGCCGACTCCTGCGGCATTTGTCCTTCCTGCATCAAATACCAGAAACTGATTCACCCGGATCTTCATTTTATTTACCCCGTTGCAGCCACCAAACAGGTTTCCAAACCAAAAAGCATCGCCTTTATCGAGCAATGGAGGGAGTTCCTGATATCAAATGATTATCATGTCAACCTGCACGAATGGTACGAACACATCGGCATTGAAAACAAGCAGGGTATCATCAATGCGTCAGACTGCACCGACATCATCACCACCCTTAGTTACAAGAGTTACGAGTCGGAATACAAGGTAATGATCCTCTGGATGGTGGAGCGGCTTTACCATTCAGCAGCTCCGAAGATTCTGAAGATCCTGGAGGAACCGCCCGACAAGACTTTATTCATCCTTATTGCAGAGGATCCTGAACAGATCATCAGTACCATCCGTTCAAGAACACTGCTCATCAAGATCCCGAAGATCAGCATCAATGATCTTTCGGAGTATCTCATTCAAAAACATGAGACAGGAGAACGGGAAGCGGGCATCATCGCCCGGCAATCGAGGGGAAACCTGAAGATGGCCGTCAACCGGATCCGGAAAACAGAGGAGGATCAGTACAACTTCCAGACTTTCCGGAACTGGATGCTGGATTGTCATGGGAAGAAGATCACCGAACTGGTGGGATTTTCGGCTGAGATCGCCAAGACCGGCAGGGAGCGGCAGAAGAATTTCCTTGATTATGCGCTCAAGACGGTTCAATATTGCGGGGCCATGAGCGCCGGAAATGAATCTCTGGTGATGGCAGAAGAGAAAGAAATGGATTTTATCCGGAAGATCTCCCGGTTTATCAATATTCAAAACCTGAATGCTTTTGCACTGCTCTTCAATGAGGCTATTTTCCATATCGAAAGAAATGCATCGGCCCAGATTCTCTTCATGGATATCTCACTCAAAGTGGTGAAGTTGTTTCATCCTCAGCAGAAAAAGTAAACTTTCCGCCCTTCCCTTATCGCAATAATTCGTACTTTTACGGCGTTATGCAGCGATTTTATGGAAGGCACAGAAGAAAATAACCTGAACAATCCTTTTTTCACCCGGGGATGTTGCAAGGTGCCGAAGCTCTATCAGAAAAATGATGGGATCTATCAGCACCAATGCAGCAAATTCGATACAACCGACTGGCTGAAGGATATTCCTTTTCCTGACGGGTTTAAGCCTTTTGATGTGATCGAGATCCGGTTCAAGAATAACCGAAAGGATTTTTTCCGTCTCCCCCCCGACATGACAGTTGAAACAGGCGAAATCGTTGCCGTTGAAGCATCACCGGGCCATGATATCGGCCTGGTAAGCCTGACTGGTGAGCTGGTTCGTTACCAGATGCGAAAGAAGAAGATCAATCCTACAGCCCCTGAACTGAAAAAGGTTTACCGGAAAGCACGGCTGACTGACATTGAGAAATGGGTTGCCGCAGTTGAGACGGAAGATTCAACCATGTTCCGTGCCCGGGAAATTGCCCAGAGCCTCAACCTCCAGATGAAGGTCAACGATGTGGAATACCAGGGCGATAATACCAAGGCGATTTTTTATTATACCGCCGATGACCGGGTCGACTTCCGCGAGATGATCAAGCTCATGGCAGATGAATTCAAAGTACGGATTGAGATGCGGCAGATCGGTGCCCGGCAGGAAGCAAGCCGTCTTGGCGGAATCGGTTCCTGTGGCAGAGAGCTTTGCTGTTCCACCTGGATGAACGAATTTCACTCGGTAACAACAGGCGCTGCCCGTGTTCAGCAACTCTCGCTGAACCCGCAGAAACTGGCCGGGCAGTGCGGGAAACTGAAGTGTTGCCTCAACTATGAGTTCGAGACCTACGTTGATGCACTGAAATATTTCCCCAGCAACATCGTCGCCCTGAAAACAAAAAAAGGAGATGCCTTTTGCCAGAAAACCGATATTTTCAAAAAACTGATGTGGTATACCTATGCCAATGATCCATCCAACTTCATGGCGATCCCGGTCGACAATGTCATACAGATCATTGCCGACAACAATAACGGGAAAGTGGTGGATAGGCTGGAAGATTTTGTCTTTAAATCAGAGCCAAAAGTTGATTTTGAAAATGCAGTCGGACAGGATGACCTGACCCGTTTCGATAATTTGTGATCCATCTTCAGCATATGTCTTTTAAACAGACCTGTCTTTCATCGCTCCTTTTCTTCGGATTCCTGATCTTACTGACGGGCTGTGATTCCAAAAGGTTTTATGATGAAAATGCTGTCGTCGAAAAAGGGATATGGAACAACAAAGACAAAAAGAAATTCGAAGTAAATATCACCGATACGGCCTCCCTCTATACCTTTTTCCTGAATATACGTAACGACGGTGATTATCCATACAGTAACCTTTACCTTTTCCTCCACTCCTCGTTCCCTGATGGGAAAAAAGCAGTAGATACTGTTGAATGCCAGCTGGCTGATTATGATGGCAAATGGCGGGGACAGGGAATCGGCAGTCTGAAATTCAACCGGTTTACTTTCCAGCGGGGTGTACGTTTCCGCAAGGCCGGAAAATATACTTTTGAACTGGAACAGGCCA
This sequence comes from Bacteroidales bacterium, assembly GCA_038244085.1. Classification (GTDB taxonomy): domain Bacteria; phylum Bacteroidota; class Bacteroidia; order Bacteroidales; family FEN-979; genus FEN-979. Next base: position 99,701 of record JBBRTX010000005.1, read on the forward strand.
TGCGGGTTGACGACCTGAAAGGAATCAGGGATGTTGGCATCCGGATTGAAAAAGAATTAAAATAAACGATGGCAGGAAAGAAAAAAACAATACCTCCCGCGAAACAAAAAGTATTTATTCGCGGATTGTGGATCTCTGCATTTGCTTTGATCCTGATTACCTTTCTCCTCTTTTCGGCCATCTCCATCGGGATTTTCGGCAAGATGCCCAGTTTTGAGGAACTGGAAAATCCGAAAAGCAATCTCGCCACCGAGATCCTCTCTTCGGATGGAAAAGTGCTGGGAAAGTACTTTATCGAAAACCGCTCCAATGTCAACTACCAGGATCTCTCTCCCAATGTCATCAATGCACTGATCGCCACTGAGGATTCGCGCTTTGAAAAACATTCCGGCGTTGATATTAAAGCCATGTTCAGGGTTGCCCTTGGTATGCTGACCGGCACCTCAAAAGGCGGAGGAAGCACAATCAGTCAACAGCTGGCAAAGAACCTTTTCCCCAGAAAGAAAGACCGTAATTTCTTCGAAACGGTGATCATCAAGTTCAAAGAATGGGTGACAGCCATTAAGCTGGAAAGAAATTATTCTAAAGACGAGATTCTGGCCATGTACCTGAATACCGTTGATTTTGGAAGCCAGTCGTTCGGGATCAAATCCGCCGCCAAGACTTATTTCAACAAGGCTCCTGCTGAGCTTACTGCAGAAGAATCAGCTACACTCGTTGGCATGCTGAAGGCCCCTACCTGGTTCAACCCGGTCAGAAACCCGCAGCGATCTCTGGAAAGAAGAAACACCGTTCTTTACCAGATGAAGAAATACGATTACCTCACGGAACCGCAGTATGATTCCATCAAGCTGATTCCCATCGATATGTCGAAATTCAGGGTTCAGGATCATACGGCCGGACTGGCCACCTATTTCCGGGAATACCTCCGTGGTGTGCTGAACGACTGGTGTGCCTCGCATCAGAAAGAAGACGGCACTCCTTACAACCTCTACAAAGATGGGTTGAAGATTTATACCACCATTGATGCAAGGATGCAGGAATATGCGGAGCAAGCGGTGAAGGAATATCTTGGCAATGAGTTGCAGCCTCAGTTTTTCAAACACTGGAAGAATGTTCCCGATGCTCCTTTCATGTTTGATAAAGACAAATCCAACGAGATCCGGAACCTAATGATGCAGGCCCTGCGGCGGACAGACCGGTACTACCGCCTGAAAACCCAGAATGCTTCGGAGACAGAAATCCTGAGATCTTTTAATACCCCTGTAAAGATGCGGGTCTTTTCATGGAAAGGAGATATCGATACGGTGCTTACGCCGCTGGATTCCATTCGGTATTACAAGTTTTTCCTTCAGTCGGGACTGATGTCGATGGATCCGCATACCGGCTTTGTAAAGGCGTATGTTGGCGGGATTGATTACCGTTATTTCCAGTATGATCATGTAAAATCTGCGAAAAGGCAGGTTGGTTCTACCTTCAAGCCATTCCTTTACACGCTGGCCATGCAGGAAGGGGAATCTCCCTGTACCAAATATCCCAATGTGCAGCCGGTGATTGAACTCCCGAACGGCGATGTCTGGGCACCGGCCAGTGCCAGTGATGAACGGAGAGGCGAAGAGGTTACGCTCAAGTGGGCGCTTGCCAATTCGAACAACTGGATTTCCGGGCAGCTGATGAAAAAATACTCACCGCAGGATGTGATTCACATCGCCCGTAAAATGGGCGTTACCAGTGATATTCCCGCTGTGTATTCGATCGCACTGGGTTCCTGTGACCTCACCCTGTACGAAATGGTCGGGGCAATGAGCACATTTGCTAACAAGGGTGTTTATGTGGAACCCATCTTTATCACCCGGATCGAGGATAAGGCGGGCAATGTCATCGAGTCTTTTGTCCCGAAACAACAGGAAGCCATCAGTGAAGAGACGGCCTATCTGATGATCATGCTGATGAAGGGCGTTGTTGAATCCGGCACCGGCGTGAGATTACGATATAAATTCGGTTTTGATAATCCGATTGCCGGGAAGACCGGAACCACCCAGAATCAGAGCGATGGCTGGTTTATGGGGATCACACCCGACCTGGTCACCGGTGTTTGGACAGGCTGTGAGGATCGTGCAGCACATTTCCGATCCATCGACCTCGGGCAGGGAGCTCATATGGCTTTGCCCATCTGGGCAATATATATGAAAAAGGTATATGGTGATGCATCTCTGCATATTACCAAAAAAGATTTTGATCCACCCAAAAAAGCGATGCAAGTCTCGTTTGACTGTGACTCCTACCAGGGCAAGGAGAAGAACAAGAATGTCAATATAGATGATTTCTAATTTTCAAAGTCCCGGATTCAATTTAATATGACCCAATGATTTTCAGTTCACTCCTTTTTCTTTACCTTTTTCTTCCGCTGACGCTTTTCTTCGTTTTTTTTGCCAGACAAAAGTTTGCCAATATTGTTCTTTTTGTTGCGAGTCTTATTTTCTGCGCTTGGGGTGGTGTTTCCTACACTTCAATTCTGATTCTTTCTATTCTGATCAATTATGCTTCGGGATTGCTGATCGGAAACGGCAAGACCAGAGGAAAAAGAAAGTTATACTTTCTTCTGGGGATTTTCCTGAACTTAGGCCTGCTCGTTGTTTTTAAATACACTCATTTCTTCTTTGAAAATTTCAACCTCCTCTTTTCACTTTTTGACTGGAAAATCATTCTGCCCTCAAAAAAAATATTACTGCCGCTGGGGATTTCTTTCTATACATTCAAGGCGATTACCTACTTGTTTTCTGTTTACCGGGAAGAAAACAAGGCTGAGAAGAACTTCATTAATATTGCCCTTTATATTTCCTTTTTTCCGCAATTGGCGGCAGGCCCGATTGATCGATACTCAAATCTGTATCCGCAGATACTTCACCGGGAGGTCTCTTTTGAAAAATTCGCATCAGGGGTCAGACGGTTTGCAATTGGTTTTGCTAAAAAAGTAATCATTTCGGCACCGCTGGCCTATACCGCGAACCAGGTATTTGCAGTTCAACAGAATGTGCTTGATACACCCTTGGCCTGGTTGGGCATCGTCTGCTATACCTTACAGATTTATTTTGATTTTTCAGGTTACACGGATATGGCCATTGGAGTAGGCCGGATGTTCGGGTTTACTTTCGTTGAAAATTTCAATTTCCCCTACATTTCAAAATCCGTGAAGGAATTCTGGAAAAGATGGCACATGTCGTTGTCTTCCTGGTTCAGGGACTACCTGTTTTTACCGCTGGCTTATTCCTATTCCCGGAAACTGAAAAATGACCGCTATCTTCATATCCGGGCTGAATGGATCATCTATGCACTGGCAACGATGATTACCTTTACTTTGTGCGGATTCTGGCATGGCGCTGCCTGGAATTTTATCATTTGGGGCGCACTGCACGGTATATTTCTTTCCTTAGAACAATCCCGGGCCGGGAAAATCCTCAGAAAAAGTTTCAAACCCATTCAGCATCTCTACTTTCTGTCATTTCTCCTTCTTTCCTGGGTGTTTTTCAGAACGTCAACGCCGGCAGAAGCTTTTGGTTATATCGGTGTGATGTTCGGTGGAGGTTCTGTTGCTGACTGGAGCAGGTTTTACGAATTGTTTGATAAAGAATTGATCATCACAGGCGTTATCGCATTATTGTCGTGTACTACTTTCTTTGCGGGAATCTTGCAGTTTGCCGAAAAACAGGGCTCAGATCAACAGGGAATCATCCGGAATTCATTTTTCCACCTTGAAAAGATCGCATCTGTAATTTTTATCGTTTCGGTAATGGTTATCGGAACGATCATGCTGACGTCAGGTACATCCAATCCATTCATCTATTTCAACTTCTGACATGGAAAAGAGCAACAGGATATATTCTGTCATCATAACGGTACTTTTCCTTTTATTAACCAGCTTTTCTTTCCTGAATGAGCCGCTTCACTTTTCGCAATTTAACACAGTGAGTATGTTTGACAAGAGGACGCTGGCCAGGAAACCCTTTTTCGAAATAAAAAAGCTGGATCCTTTTCCCGGAGCTTACACGAAATATTTTAATGACCATTTCCCGCTCCAGCCAGCGTTACAAAAACAATATACCCTCTTCAATTATTTTATTCTGGATAAATCACCCCGTCCCGATTATGTCAATATTGGTAAAAATAAATGGCTTTATCTCGTACCCAGAGAGAAGACGCTTTATACAGGGGATCCTGTTGTTGACAATGCCGGGATAAAAAAAATCGGTCTTTATCTTAAAGAGCGTGCTGAATGGCATGCAAAAAGAGGCATTAAATTTTATGTGGCCTTTCCCCCGATAAAACCGGAGATATATCCTGAAAACAATCCTTCATCATTTATAAGGGGTAAAGACGGAACGGTAACTGACAGGATAATTAATGAACTGAAAAAATATCCTGAAATTAATTTTATTGATTTAAAAACCGCCCTCCTGCGAGCGAAACCCACAGGATTACTCTATTGTGCAAAAGATAATCACTGGAATTCCCGGGGCGCTTTTGTGGCCTATAAAGCAATCATTACGAGGATAAAAATGGATTTCCCCCGGACAGGGAGGCCAGCCGAAGGTGATGTTACATTTCGGGATACAGTGGTTCAATATGGATTGCCCGAGATATTTAATCTCCAGGATTATTTGGGTAATTCAATTCTCATTCCCACAATTAAAAACGCCAGGGCCAAACTAAGGGTATCTGAAAGATATACCTCGGAACCTCCCGAAGGTTATTACGAAACCATAAAAGAGACGAATGATCCGGCTTTACCAAAAGCGATCATCTTCAGAGATTCATTTACGATCAATTTAATGCCTTTCCTGGATGAGAATTTCTGCCGGACAGACTATGTTTTTGATAAGTGGAATTATGACTTCCATAAAAGCCTTGTGGAGAAAGAGAAACCAGATCTTGTCATACTTTTGGTAAATGAATCAACGATTTATAATCTGGCAGATGGAAAGTAATTCATTCTTGACTTCGTAGATTATGGAAAGAGGCAAACGATTTTACGCTGTTGGCATATCTGTTCTCTTCCTATTGTTGATCAGTTTTCCATTGTTCAATGAAGCACTTCAGTTTTCAAAAGAAAAGACCGTCAGTAAAAATGAGAAGAGAACGTTGGCAAAAAAACCTTTTTTTAACCTTGCAAAACTTGATCCTTATCCAGTTTCCTATAACATCTATTATGAAGATCATTTTCCTTTCCGGTCGGAAATGATTCAGAATTATACTTATTTTATTTACAAGGCTTTCGGTAAATCAAATAAACCCAGTTATTGTGTAATAGGAAAACAAGGCTGGTTATATCTCACCATGAATGAGAAACCCGTTTTCACTGGAAAGATGACATTAAAACCAAGTGAAATTGACAGCATTGTTCAGGGACTGGAAAAACGAGCCAGGTGGCTTGCGGGAAAGGGAATAAAGTTTTATGTAACTTTTGCCCCGATGAAAGCGGAAATCTATCCGGAGTATCTTCCTGCCGGATATACCCGTGTTAAAAAAGGCACGATAACCGACAAAATCATCAAAGCTTTAAAGGACGAGCCATTCGTGAATTTTATTGAATTAAAGCCGGCATTGCTGAAGGCGAAAAAAAATGACCGGCTTTATAATATTACCGATAATCACTGGAATGCAAAAGGGGCATTTGTGGCTTACAGGGAAATTATTGAACGAATTAAAAAAGATTTCCCGAAAACAGGTTATCCAACCAAGACGGATGTCACATTCAAAGATACGGTCATCCAGGGCGGAAACCTGGCAGCTATGCTCGATCTGGCCGAGTATTTACCTGAAACAGACTATTTCCCTGTCATAAAAAATGCAAGGGCGAGATTTGGGAAAACGGCTGGATATAAATTTCCCCAATTATTTGACGGATATTATGAAATAGTAAAAGAAACCGGCGATACTTCCTTACCCAGGGCGCTCGTTATCAGGGATTCATTTGGCGGAGCGATAATGCCTTTCCTTGACGAAAATTTCAGTAAGACGGTCTATATCTTCGACGCCTGGACATATGGTTACAACAGGGAAATCGTTGAAAATGAAAAACCATCCCTTGTACTGCTGATCATTTACGAGCCGCATATCCATAATCTTCTGGAAGCCAGATAGGATTTTACTCGATCGTCACCTCGTAAATTTCTCCAAAAATATCATTTTTGGGAAACGGGATATTTTCCTGGGAATACGGTGAGCCAACCCACCATTTTGTATTGTGATATTCCTGTGTCACGATCAGCAGCATCTGGTTGTTTGGAATGGACGTAATCGTGTTGTCCTCATATCCCACCACCCGCAATTGATCTTTCGAAGGCCCGATCCGCCAGATGATCCGGGTGGGTTGCCAGTCGATCTGAAAATAGTAATATTCCGATCCGAACAATTCATCATCCAGCGCCGGAGTCTTCTGGGTAAGCGCACGGTAATTTTTATCCCACCGGTGCGACAAAAAGGTCTTTCCCTCATACGAAATGGGCCGGCATCCTTCTGCATAATCACGCGGCTCCCAGCATGCCATATCCCAGTTGGTACAGGCAACCTGTATCTCCCCCGGGTTATCTTCAATCTCTTCCGGGAATGCGACATTCCAGTTATTGAGGTTCTTTTGATCAGGCAATCCATTGTTATAGGCCGGTGGAAGCGTGTAGGACGGACAATAAGGAACCGTTTTCAGTATCTCGAAGTCAATTTCCGAATAGCCGACATTCTTAACCCGCTTATCCTGCTGTCCTCCATAGTAATTCGCCATGTATCCTTCCTTGGTACAGTCGCGACGGTAATTCCATTCCGACTGAGCCTGGGTAATCAGCCAGATGGCATTTGTCAAGCCATTCCATAGATTATTTTTGTTGACCAGTTCGGTCAGTTTGGCCTTAATCGTCCATTTTCCATACGTAAACCCATGCCGGGTCATGATGCCAACATTCTGTTTCTCCCACTTCCCGAATTCCGATGCCGGATTTTTCATGATAAGCTTATGATTCACGGGATCAGAAGCTACCGTTTTACAGGGATACCGGGTCGTGGAAGCTGTAATGGCAATGAGCTCATCCTTTGTATAAAACTGTTTATTCCAGTTGTAATCCATGAGCGAATAATTGTCTTTCAGCACATCCGCCACTACCGGAATGTTGCTCATTTTCGTACCGGCATCAATATAATGGATGAACTGTTCATAAGGTGCATGACGATACAGCCCGGAATCCATACCGCAGGTACTGCAAAAATATTTCCCGTCTTTTTCGGGTTTGAAGAACACAGGAGAAATATAAATCCCTGCTCCGGGATCCGGACGCCCGGTTACCGAAAGCTGAACGGGCGACTTCATTGTGACCGTGTTTTTAATGCCTTTTCCGGGACCATAAAGGAAAAAGTAATAAGGCGACACAAAGCCGTTTTCCAGTGCAAGAGAGATGTTCTGGATATACTCAGGGATGGTTTTTTGCTGAATGTTCTCCGTAGTGGTCACAACCAGCAGGAAACTGTATTTTCCCACACGGGGGTTTCGCTTCCATCGGTCATTTTTATCAGAATAATATCGTTTTTCGTTGCGGGGATTACCGACAATTCTGAATTTATCGGTGATTTTATGAAAAGCATCATCCGGTGTAATCAGGGATGTCTCTGCAAAAGTCTTTGAAACTTCTTCCCAACTGCCATAAAAATTTTCCCAGGCATACAAATTTTGCCTCGTCGAATCGGTTTCGTCGCGCTCCGGAAACTTATAGGATTCGTTTTGATAGTAAATTTTATAAACGTATTTTTTGGGCTGTTTTGATGTATTCTTTATGGAAAAGTCAAAAGTAAATTGTCCCACAGCCACCTGGTTGACCGTTGGAATGATAAATCCCTGTTCGATTGCATCCGTATAATCCAGGTTGATGGACCGGAGATCAACAGATTTACTGGTTTGTTGACCGGCCGAATCGGTATGCCAGTTGGTAAGCGGTTCAAAATCCCTGACAATGAAATCGCCCGACCTTACTTCAGGGTTCTCTGAACGGTTTGAACATCCTGATAAAGCAAGGATCAGCAGGATCATGAGCGGACCGGGAAGGTATTTCATCTGGGTTACGGCGTTTTCTTAAATGAGTAAATCTGAACAGCATCCGGGAGAAGATCATTGTTTTTTCCATTCTTTTCAAGCAGGAGGAATGATCTTGTCCCCGGATGAAGATAGGAACCGGGAATGATCCTGAGGCTCTCGAAATATTTCGGGTTATGATCTTTCTGATAGCCCGTGAAATCGATATCCGACAGGATCTGGTAAGTGGAATCATTGAAACGGATCTCTTTCAGGTCATAGCGCCATTCACGGTTATAACGGAAGATCCTTTTCTGTCCGCTTTTATCGAAACTCCCGGTAAAAAATTCATCGGTGGTTTTCAAGGTATCTTTTCCGATAAGAAGTCCTATGTTCTTTCGTCTTTCACCGAAACAGTCAACAAATGTGCGGCTGACCGGATCAAAACGCGTCAAGGTATAGTGATTCCCTTTCCCATTCTTCTCCTTAAAAACCGTCAGAAGAATATCCTGAGGATATTTTTGAAGAAATCGTCCGGCGTTAATCGTATTCTCGTTTTCCTGGCTGTTCCAGGCAACCGGAATTCCGGTTTTTGACGCAGTTAATTCTGTCCAGTTCTTCCCGGTGAACTTAAAGAGTTTCCAGGACCCATTCCCGCTAACCACAAGCAGTTCCGCCTTCCTGTCGGCATCAAAATCACCTGCAATGAAACGGGTGGTGGGCGTGACTGTTAACCCTGGTAAATTCCCTTTCCATAAAAGGCTGAACGCGGCTTTTCCCTGGCCGGAGGCTTTACACGGATTGACGTTTTTTCCCATTCCGAACAAAGTAAATCCACCGGCATCTTCTGCCAGGATCTGATCATTCGAAGCGTTGGAAAATTTTCCGGTTAACAGGATTTTTGAGCTGGTAATTTCTTTCGGAGCATCGGTGATAATGTATCCAAAACGTTTTTGTTCCTGGCAGAACGAATAGAGTGTAATGCTCTTCCCTTGTTTCACCAATATATCTTCAGTTCCGGGATCACTGGTGAGAAAGTGACCATTAAAAACCAGATCCTCAGGAAGTACATGGCCTTCGCGGATTTTCCCGTCACTGATCATAAAAGGATCGTCGTTATTCCCGATTTCCTCTTTTCCGAAATACTGAACCGGAAAAGGAGGAAAATTAAATTTCGGGATGAAAGGACTACCAAGGGTCATATCTACCCGGGTCGAATCTCCTTTTCTTTCGTGGGGCCCACCAAAGGCGACATAGAAATCATCCACGAGAATATCATTGGAACTGTTATTCCAGAAATAGATCTGAAACCGGGATTCCTTCGTAAAGGGGACCTGGGAGAGATCAAAAAATCCGCTGATCTTGAACCATTTCCCCCGGGGAATATCCTTTCCGCTGACAGATATTCCCTGCCAGGTAATGTTTACCTCTTTGTTAAATGCGGTAAAGACATAAGCAGCTTCGATGGGTTGACTACCGGGGAAAATATAGACCCAGGCGCTCATTGCAACTGCTTTCAGGTTTTCGATGCCCACTTCCGTCACATTCCGGTTGATGGAAGCGCTGAACGCGTTTTTACCAAATGCTTTTGCTGAAAAATGGCCGGAATGCGCGATATCCTTGTATAATTCCTTCTTGTTATATGAATTCGGATCTGCTTCAAAATTGTAAAAGAGTGAATGGGGTGCCTCGCTTTGATTTTTCTCTTTGCTTACAGATTCCGACTCAGCAGAGGGGCCAGTCCTGAAAATCTTGGCGAGCGGAAACCGCTTCTCATCCATCACCAGTTGCTTGATGAAATGGAAGGATGAGCAGTTTCTGATGGCAATCCCGGTTCCCGTGAAAATGATAACGAGTAATACGAGAATAATGATCCTTTTCTTTTTTCTTTTCATGGGTTCTTATGGGTGTATCCGGATCATTTTGCAGTAACCGGATTGTTCACCTGCGCTCATTTGAAGATAGTATATCCCGGAAGCAACAGTTATTCCCGCATCATTTTTTCCGTCCCACAAGAGGTCATACCTGCCATGATCCTGGAATTTATCCAGTAACCTGCGAATCGCCCTGCCGGTAAAATCAGTAATATAAACCTTAACCTGCTGTTTTTTGTTCAGCTGATAGGATATATGTGTTGCCCCGGAAAAAGGATTGGGATAATTGCGCATATTGAAAGGATTTGACAGATTTCCTGTCCCGATGATAATGGTGGTGTCCAGCACATGCATCAGTACGGGGATGATCTTTTTGTTGTTGAATTTATCCTTGACAATAACGTCACAGGTCAGATCCACCGGTGGGATCAGGTTCGTGGCATCGAAAGTAAGATCTGCCGTTTCACTCTGTCCATGAAGGATGGTTCCGATGTTATTGCCAAGTGTCAGCCATCCATTGGGGATACTGAAATTTTTCAATTTCACATAGCCTGAGGTTTCATGAGGGATTACACCATTACCGTCTCCCCGGATCGCATAAACCATAAAGGCATCACCGGTAAAATTTTCGCCAATAAAACCGGTCAGCACGGTGGTGGCGGTTTCTCCCGGTTTCACTACACCCAGCCCGCCGGAACTCTCTCCATGCCATAACAAGGAAGTTCCGTTTCCGGGGGTTCCGGTAAAGACCAATTCCCCCAGGGATCCTCCGGCAAAATTTGTGGCTGTATTAATTGTCACACCGGGCGGTACATCTATTTTCATCTCCTTCACGTATTCATTATCAGGGCTTCCGTTATGAAGGACGAAAGTCCATGTAAAAGCCTCTCCCGGAATAAAACCATCGGTATAACATTCGAGGTATGATCCGGAAAGATTGTCCGGCGCCGACTTTTTATTCGCTGTCGTATCAAATACCATCACCGAATAATCCATGATTCCGCCTCCGGCGTTGGTGATGATCAGCTGATCTGATCCTGTCGTCCCCACATAGAATGTTTTTTCAAATGAATCCGGCGAGACGGCAAGTACGGGGTATCCTCCTGCAAAAGTCGGGAAAGTGATAAAGTCGAGCCAGGCACAATCCGAATAAGAACTTACTGAATAGTCTTTATGGTATACCCATTTAAAGGTGTGATACCCTTTGGTTACACTGAATGTCTCTCTGCTCCAATCGATGATACCATCCCATCTCCCCATTTCCGTATTATCAATGAAAAAGGCGAGGTAATCATAGTTGGTGCCACCGGGATCATCCTCACAGGAAACTTTTTTCATGAAGCTGATGGGCCCGGCTGCCAGGACATTGACATTAAGATTCAGGCTGGATTCCTGATTATCATATATCCATCCCGACCGGGTACAAAAAGAGCCTTCATAATGTTCCAGTCCGTCAGCATACCAGTAACCGAATCCACCCGTAAACCAGGGGAATTTGGTCATGGTCCCGGATTCAAAATCTTCAATGATTTCTCCGGAAAACAAGAACAGACTGTCAGTGACGAGATATCCATTGGCGGCAGTCAAGGAGGTTCCCATCCGGTAAAGGTGTTCAAACGGGGCATCTGGTGCAGCGGTCACATTGAACAGCGCATTTGCCGACGAATCGGGCTTCAGTGTTCCCAGCGCCGCGGCTGAAACATTGATGGTCAGGTATGGATCATTGGAAAGCAGGGTGATTGCAAGGTTTTGAGCTTTTGCTCCTCCGAAATTTTTATAGGTCACGCGAATATCTGTTGTTTCCCCGGGATCCAGCCACCCGTTGTCACCATCCAGCACCACGGCTTCACCGGCCTGTATCCCGGGTGCAAAAGCCAGCAGGTTCATCTGGGTGTTAAAACTATGTTCGGTGGAAGTTACATGGATCAAGGAAGAAAAAGCATGATCATCCGGTATCAGGGGACTCACAGCAAATGCAAAGGCACTGGTTAAATTCAGTGTCTGGCCTGCAAGGATATCTCCGGCATAAGCAGTGCTATCGGTCAGCAATATAAAAGGATCTGACTCGGTAAGCCAGGTATTGACATTGTGAACCGTTTGATTGCCGATATTGGTAATTTTCAGGTTTACATTGGCGGTTTCCCCGAATTCGATGATACTGTCGCCACCCGACAAAATCGTATAACTGAGAAGAAGGCCATTGGTTGAAAAGTTAAGAATTCTGGTGTTCGAAATATTATGGTTATCATTCACCCTGAAACGAATGGGCTGATTGGTATACGCATTATCAGGGATTCCTGTAAACAACCCGTCATCGGATAATGACATCTCTACCGGAAAACCACAGGCTGCATACTGGTCAAGGGTATTGGCAGTAATGGTTGCAGCCCCGCTCATGGATGAGAACTGATAATTCTTATTGTCGCCCCCCGAAATACCTCCGGTCCATGCCGTTGACACAGGATAATTCATGTTCCCGTAATAAAATTCGATCTTCCCGCTTTTATACAATTTCACGGCAAAGTTCAGCCCGGACGTGCCCGACATATTGTAGATAGAGGCTTTCCATCGAATGGTTACTGCACTGGCTTCTTCCTGGTACCATATTCCGTCTGACTGAGCAGAATAGAGGTTCAGATCCGCCATGAAGGGAGAGATAATCGCCGTTTGGCAAAAAAGAAGATTCTTGTCAATGATATAAGGCCAGGTATACAGCTGATCATCGAACAGGATATACCCATCTGCATAAATGTAAAGTTTATCAATGGCCTTTTTGTAGAAGGGAAAGGTAAAAGGCAATGTTTTGATTGCATAGCCGCTATTGCTGTTGGAAACGGTAAGCTGTTGTGCGTTAACCGTCGGAAAGGCTGAAGGTGAAACCGTTTCGGGATAATCCAGTTGTAAATCCCAGAGATAAGGGGTTGAACTATTGGCAGCCGTAAGCTGGCAGGAATAGGGCTGATAGAGGTTTGCCGGCGGCAGGGATGAGGTGGTGATATCCGGTTTCACGAAGCTGGCTGTGTAATTGATGCTGAGACGGGTGGTGGTATTATTGGCGATGGGGACATTCCCTGTCGGATAATTGGTAGCCACAGGCGCTCCTGAAGTATAATCGATCAGCGACCAACTGGTGATTTCCCCGGTGGCGGATGAAGAAGGATCTGCTTCCTGCACCTGGAGGAAGAATTTGGCAGGTTGTCCGCTGCTGATCTGGTTAAGGAGCGGGTCAAGATCCAGACCGAATTCAATGGTTTTCTCGGCTTCGGTCGTGCCTCCCTGCATATAATGATCACCTCCCTGGTATTTGAAGATCGGGTATTCCTGGACGTAGGAAGGAACGGTTGCACTCATGTTGGCTGATATACCCGTAGTGATTTTGAGCTTATTCCGCGAGTTATGTTTCAGTGTCACCTTCATGGCCATCCTGGTCCCACAGGATTGTTTGACATCAATGACATATAGAGTATGATTCCAGATCCCTCCGAAACCGATGGCATCAGCCAGGTTTTTGTACATCAGGTAACAAAAGCCTGAATTCCCCCAGCCAGTCCCGGCATATCCGTTTGCAAACTTCAATCCCCCTATTTCCCAGTCTTTCATGTTCACCACACCATCGCCATTGATATCAATGTTGTTGGTATACTGCCCGTCATTATTATAATCATACCGGATCGAATCATTATAACCACAAACAGTCCATGTATGCGAGGGACTTGAGCCCCAGGAGGTGATCACATATTTCCCGGCTTCCGGCGTACCGGTAGGTAAAAAAAGCGTGGGTCCAAAATAGTTTCCGTAGAAAGTAGCCACTCCGCCAATGGCGGCGCCTTCCAGGTGATCAAACAGCCAGTATTTCAGGGTTTCCAGCCCTTCAGGCGTGTCACAACGGACTGATCGCATGTAATTGATCCGGTTGGCCATTCCGTTGTAATATTTGTCGTACCCGGTAATCCAGCGCAGGTATCCTCCTGTATTCATGGCGCCACCGTAATCGGCGACATTCATCGTTCCGCAGGCCCTCACGATCTCCCAGGAATCAAAACAACTTGCCCCGGTATAATTATCCCCGTTATTGAGGAAATCCCATGTAAAATGGCTGGGATACTGATTAACGGTGGTATTGGAGGGGACGTTTCGAAGACGGTTCACTTCATATGTGAAATTATAACCTATTCCTGCCGACTGGCCACATTCGTACCCGGATTGTCCACCGATAGGACGAAAGTAAGGCTGTGTGGAATTATCGATGGAAAAAGGCAACAGTGGTGCATCAGGGCCCCGGTATTTTGCCGGAACTTCCAACTGGGGAATTCCGGATAATACCAATTGTTCATCAGGCGTCAGCGAAGGAAGGTTCTCGCCCATCTGGTCAAGGTTCTGGGCTTTCCCTGAAATCGATAATCCCGTAAATAAAATCAGTGAAAAGAATAAATATTTTTTCATAGACAACCTGTTTTTATCTTCAAAACAAACATACTCATTTTTTTATATACCCAGCACATATTCTGCATCATTGCGTATCTCCTGTTCCAGCGTTTTATGCTGCTTTTTGGCCTTATCAATCATGAAGCGAAACCACTCCCTGCTGTTCCGGATTTTGTTTTCCATGATATAGACTGAATCTTCCTGAACTCCGGGATGAAAGGACAACCAGGCTTCGTCCGGGAAATTCCAAAAACCACTATGAAGATTGATTTCAGAAGACATCAGGAGAATCAGATCATATTTTTCCAGGGTCTCCGAAAGATTCGATTTATCCACAAATACCGGATTATCACTTTCAATGGTATGAGGATATACTTTTGAGTTATAATACCAGTAGGTGTCTTTTCCGAATAATCCTGGCGCTACGTGATCTTCAAAGGTGGCGTAATAACTGTCGGCAATAACCAGCACCGATTTGGGTCTTCCGGCAGTATCATTTCCAAAGATCAATTCGGGATAAGCGGCCTTCACTTTGGGTAAGGGACAGATGAGGTTCAACAGGGAACCAATGTCATTATCCGAATACCGTAAGGAGTCGGAAACCGTGATTTTCGCGATTTTAAAAGAAGGCAGGTTCACACCGGCCTCCCGCCTGATAAAATCAGCCATCGGATTAACCGCACATGCCATTCCATAGATACTCCAGTGCATGCCGTATTTAGGAAAAAGCGGATAACGGGAAGTATCTTTCATCTCAAGGAAATCCCGGTTCAAATCGAGAAAGGGAAAGGATAACCCGGTTAACTTTTCCTTCAGGTAATCATAGTTCGTCAGCGTCCTTATCTTTGGTTGATAATGCTCAGGGATATATTCCGGGTAGAAACTGGCTTTCCCCGGCTCAAAAATCAGCAGCAGGGTGGTTCCGCTCGCTTTTAGCTTCTGGCGAACCTCGTTAAGTCGGGCTATCTTTTTATCCCATGATTTTTTACCGATAAACGAGGCACCCGTGTATTCCTTAATGTAATCTTCCTCAAAAAGCATCCTGTCCTTGCCCGAAATAAATCCAAGTGCATGGGTCATTCCAAATAGAGAATAATCATATTGGTTGTGGAGGATGAAAAAATAATTCCTCAAACCGATATGATCCTCCAGGTTCGTGGATAAACCCGTTTGATAGGTGGAATTAAACCATGTTGTTTTGGAAACTGTCCAGGGTTCAGGTTCGGGAGTCAGTTTGAAGAACCCGGTAATTTTTTTCTTCGGGAAAAATTTAAATTCAGCCTGAACCATTGGTAAAACCATTACCAATATGACCAGTGCGAAGATCAATTTCTTTAAAGAATTCATTGAAACAGTTCCGAAAGGTACAAAGCTATACATTATCCTGTTTTTAACATGGGTTCCCGACAATAATGAAATATCATTTTTTAAAATCTGAAATAAATAAACGGGCTGAATCCGGTGGAAGTGATCGCGGCTTCACTAAGAATAAATAACGCAATCGCCAATAAGCTGAATCCAATCATTGTTTTATTTCCCGGCTTCAGATATAACCTGTCCTGCCATTCAGAAATCCTTTTAAAACCTCCGGCGAAAGAAAATAATGCTGCAATAGCCAGCATGGTCCAGAATTTCCCGTTCAACCATATATCATTCACTCCGCTTGTGAAAGTAAACATCCTCCGCAGGTAAAAATGAAAATCCCCAAGACTGGCAGATCGGAACAATACCCAACCAATAACGATGATGAAAAAAGTGATCATAATGGCCGGAATCCGACCGGTCTTCTTGAAGAATTTCAGAAGGAAAAGCCTGTCAAGAATCAGGAAAACGCCCTGGTAAATACCCCAGAGGATGAAGGTCCACGCTGCCCCATGCCAGAAACCGCAAAGAAGGAAAGTGACAGATGCAGCAACCATGTATATGACTTTATCAGCCCGGAGACCGAGGTATCTTTCTGCAGGTAAACGTCGTGAAGTAGCATAAGCCAAAGGAAGAAAGACATAATCACGAAACCAGGAGGAAAGGGTCATATGCCAGCGCTTCCAGAACTCGGTTATGCTTCCCGAAACATACGGACTGTTGAAATTCTCCGGCAAACGGAACCCCAGCATCCTGGCCAGCCCGATGGCCATATCGGTATATCCGGAAAAATCGAAATAGATCTGGAAGGTATAGGCAATGGCTCCGGTCCAGGCCATGCCGGAAGAAAGCTGGAAAGAGTTGAGTGCGAAAATCTCATTGACCTGTATGGCAAGCACATCCGCAATGAGGACTTTTTTTGCCAGGCCGATCATAAAACGATAAAAACCGGTCAGTTTGTCATCAATACTATCAGGTCTTTCGGTGATTTGACCTGCCAGCTGACCGGGGCGAACGATGGGTCCGGAGAGTAATTGCGGAAACATGAATATGTATAGCGCATAATCCTGGATTTTTTCAAAAGGCAGGAAACTTTTCTTTTTGACATCAAATGTGTAAGCAAGCTTCTGAAAAGTGATAAAGGATATCCCCAACGGCAGGATGAGTTTTGTCCAATCACCCGGTTTACCACCTCCAATCCCCAGCAGGATATCAAACTGATCGACGAAGAAGTTCATGTACTTGAAATAGAGCAGCAATCCCAGGTTCAGCAGTATGGAGCCCCAGAACAAGATCTTCCGGATGCCACCATCGTGCTTTGACATTTGTTTCACAATAAAAAAATCTGCCAATACAGAAGCCGCCAACACAAAAACGAAGGTCGGCGCTCCCCAGCAATAAAAGAAAATACTGACTAAAAGCAGGAAAATGTTTTTATACTTCCGGTTGATCAGATAATAGCTGATGAGAAATACCGGAAGGAAGTAAAGTAAAAAAAGACTGCTGTTAAAGATCATAGGTGCGGGTATTATGATTATCCTGTTTGATCAGGGCATCCGAATTACTGAAACGGGCGCTGATGACTTTACTCATTTTTCGAATTTCACGCTTAAATCATCCACCAGGAAATTGGTTTTCATCCTGTTCCAGACATAAAAAACCACCACTGTTGAGGATTCGAGTCCATCCGGTATATCAAAGGAAGCATTGACCTGCGACCATTGTCCCGTCTTCAGGGATGGATCCAAAGGCTGGGCACTCCAAAGCAGAGAAACACCCTCCTTTTCGATGCTGCATACAAGTAGTGCATGCGTTGGCAAAGGATTTCTATTAAAAATCCAAATGGATGCAACTGCCTTGCGAGGAAATCCTTCCGTAAAATCCCAAAGATGCTTTATGTATTTGCAGCAGAATTCTTCGTCCCGGTTCAGTATGATGCTCTGCAATCCGGACTTGCTTTCCGTTTTGGAGATCCGGTTTCCCCCGGTCAGAACAACATTCTCAAAATCGTTATTGAAGACAAAGGTCTTGTCGAACCGCTTATATAATCCCGCCTTCTCCAATTGATAAGTGTATAGATCCCAATCCCAGGCTGACCCGAAAAAACATTTCTCAAAATGAAACATCAGCCGGAGATTGAAATAAATAAAAACCGGAATCAGCAGTAAAAGGAAGATATTTAAAAGTTTCTTCTTTTTTTCGATGGCCCCGGTCAATAAAAACCCAAAGGGGACGCTGAATATAGAAAAATACTCTACATACGACCGCTGACCAAAGCTGCAGCCATAATACCAGGTACTCCAGGAGGCAATAACATAACTGAGAATCATGAACAAGCCTAAAAGCAGAATTCCATTGTTCATCTTTTTCCGGATCATAACGATGATTCCTGCAATAAACAACAGCACCAACGGGCTATAGAGAAACAATCCGTTCAATGTGGAAAACCAGATTTCCGGAAATTTAGGATGTTGCCAGTTACTGAAACCTTCTGACCCATACGAATAAAACAGGTAACTTCCATGCAGGTATTTCCAGTAAAGGAGTTGAGGGAGAAATACCAGAAAAAAGATCAACAGAAAAGAAAGACAATATACAGGTTTAAAAAACACTTTAATCCTTCCCTGCAGATCCTTCCATGAATGTAAATCCCAGAGAAAAAACAGGGAAAAGATCAGCAGATTCGTAGGCCGGACCAGGACGATAAGCGCCATAAATAGTGAAAGAAGCAGGAAGAAGATGTATTTTTTTTCTTCCAGAAACTTCTTGAAAAATAACAAGAATCCCGAAAAGAGAAAAAATGAATAAACATGCGACATCATTGGGTCATCGACGGTATAATAGAGCAGATTCGTACCAAAGTAGACAAATAAAAGGATGAGGTAACAAATGGTTTTTTTGAAATAATATTTCAGAAACCGGCTCAGCATCAACAAACCCAGGATCAGATAGCATATCGCTGCCACATCCGTCATCCGGTGATAGAGCGGGGAAAATCCCCTGTCTTCCGGGATATGAAAGACTTTGGAGATGAAATGGGTGGTCACAAAAAAAGGTGAAACCAGGATGGCAACCCCGCAGGTGTACTTTGTTTCAATTTTGTTTTTTTTATAATCCAGTGTAAAGCCCCATCCTGTCTTTTCATCTATCGTCTCCGGGGCCTGTTTTATATCCATTTTATACATGAAAAAAGCCGGGAGGTAAATGTAGTATCCTCCCCGGTCGGCCCAGATCTCACTCTTCCAGGAAAAGATGTTTTCGGCTTTGTGGATATTAAAAGAAATGGTAAGGGATATCAATCCGAGCATCAGAAAAAAAATCAAATCAAAAAGCCAGGAACGCCAACCGGAGTTTTTCATCATTTACCTGTTTTGTTTATTTTGTGATTTACTCTGCTCCTGTTCCATCAAATAACGGGCATCAATCCGGATCATCTCATCCAGGCT
This sequence comes from Bacteroidales bacterium, assembly GCA_038244085.1. Lineage (GTDB taxonomy): Bacteria > Bacteroidota > Bacteroidia > Bacteroidales > FEN-979 > FEN-979. Next base: position 118,861 of record JBBRTX010000005.1, read on the forward strand.
GATCTTCCTTTCTTTTGCCTTCTTTTCCATTAACTTCATCCAACCGGGAGAATTCCTTATACTGCGCTCATACGCCAGGATTTCCGTTTTTACAGAATCCATCTCGTTAAATACCCGGTCGGGGAAACCATAACCCGGGTTTCCATAGGCTCCGTTGGTCTGGATCAGGATGATGATATTTTGCCGGTTGACGGCTTCTTTTGTGTTGATCTGATTGGTAGACAACGGAGTCGTAAAGGTCTCAGGATAAACATCTTTGTCGTAATACCAGAATTCCTGGTTACTGAAAATGTTTTTAATATATCCCGGGTTATACCAGTTCCAGTAAAAGCTGTCCCCGATAAATAAGGCTGAAGGTTTCTTTGTCAATGAATCGGATACAAAATGGACTTTCGGATAGGCATATGCCGGGTAAGGAATGTCACAGATCAGGTTCATGGTACTACCGATATCATTATCTTCTGCTTGGGCATTTTTGCTGATTTCAATGCTGTCGACCACCATCTCCGGAAGGCGGATGTCCAGTTTGTTTTCCAAATATCTGATCAGGGAATCTGCTGTACGCATCGCTCCGTAATAGCTCCAGTGAATCCCGGTCTTCGGGTACAGCGGATACCGCGAGGTGTCGCGGGCAAGCCTGAACCATTCATTGAAATCAATCATATTGATCCCTGTTTCAGCACATTTTCGGGCATAATAAGCATAATTACTGATCTGGCGAGGTTTGTTCAGAAACCTCGACGGAATTTTTTCCGGGTAAAATGTTCCTTTGTCCGGAGTTAAAATGACCAGAAGGAATATTCTTTTCTCCTTCCATAATTTATCTTGAAGGAGTCTGAGTTGTTTTACCTTTTCATCACAATAACGTTTGCCAACAAAATTATACCCAAGGTACGACTCTATATACTGTCCACCGAAAAGATAACCATCCTTACCTACCGTAATTTTCGCGGCATTAGCCAGGCGGAAAAGACTAAAATCAACCTGGTTATTCAACCTGACAAGGATATCACGGAAACCAACAGAATCTTCAATGTGCCGGGCATATTGTTGCTGATACGTTCCTGAAAACCATAGAGAATCCGAAAATGCCGGTACGGGAGTGGCGGAAAATACACCTTTCAAGGGTTTCAATACAAAAAAGCCCATCTTGTCCTGAAGCGACGGAAAGATCATCAGCATCAAAAAACCGAGAAACAAGAAACGCTTCAGTGTGCTCATTATTTCTGGTTTATTCAAAGATTAATTTCTGATCGTCAATGTATAATTCGGATTTTTGTGGATTAATCACCTTAAAAGTGATGATACTGTATTGATTGATCCATTCAGGGATCCGAATGGTTTGCCGCAATTCATACCAGTAGTCAGCCCTGTGGATAACCGGGTCGATCTCAAATTCTTTCTTGAAGATAACCTCGTTCTTTTCATCCGTAATGTAACATTGATAGATTGCTCCTGTCTTTATACCATACCTTTGATTCACCCACAGACTCAGCGTGATTCTTTTTACCGGATTCTTAAGGATCTGGCCAAGATTGCGCGAGAAAACTGCAGTTTCCAATACCTGCGCATCTAAAGATCCGCCCATCGTGGCTGAATGATATCTGATATTCGTTTGGCCAACCGGTGCGGCATCACTATTTTCAAAATCATTAATATAGGTGTAGGTTCTCCCGGGATCCTTCGCCAGACCAGCCATTTCAAGATTTTCCAGATAATCATCCCACGACCAGGTTGAAAAAGTTACCCATTGTGAATTGTAAGTCGTTTTTAAATTAAACCAACAACAAGCAATAATAAATAAAATGAGGAGTGAACGGATGAACAGGTTTTTCAGTTCTGATAGTTTTGAAAGGAAATATCCAAAAGGAACCGAGAGTAATGCAAAATATTCAATAAAAGGTCTGCAGCCAAAGCTACCTCCAAAAAACCAGCAGTACCAGGAAGAGAATATATAGCTTACCAGAAAAAAGAAAAAGAAGGTAAAGATTCCGTTGGGGACCTTCCTTATGATCATCCAAATTGAGCCTGCTACAAATGTCAGGACAAGCGGGCTGTACAAGAATAACCCGTTTAAAGGGGAGAACCAGAAGGAAATCAGTCGCGGGTTTTTCCAATTGGTAAAACCTTCTCCCGGATATGAGTAATATAAGAAACTACCCGTCAGATACTTCCAGTATATTAACTGTGGAAGAAAAGTGATTACGAATGCGGCAATAAAAATAAGAACGTACTTTGGCCGGAGAAACAGCAGGAACCGGTCCTTTACATCTTTCCAACTTTTTGCATCAATAAAGGCCATCCAACTCAGGATGATGATGTTGGTAGGCCGGATCAGGATGGCAAGCGATACAACAAAACTGATCCCGATAAAAAGCACTGTGGATTTTTTCTCCCGATCCAGGAATTTAGTTAACAGAAACAAGTATAGGCAGAAAAGAAAAAACGAATTTACATGCGACATGAGGCCTTCATCGATGGAATAATAATAAAGATTCGTGCCCAAAAAGAGCAGGATTACCGTCAAATAAGAGATAAAAGGAGTAAAATACCGTTTCAGAAACCGCCTCAGAAAAAATAGTCCCAAAACCAGAAAAATGGGTCCGGGTATAACAGAGAAATGCTCATAAAAAGGAGAAAAACCATCGGGTTGAAGATTAAATATCAACGCAATTGAATGGGCTACCAGAAAGAATGGAAGCCAGAGAATGGCCACTCCACAGGTAGTTTTGTCGAGTACTTTTCCGGTCTTGTAGTCAAGTGTAAATCCCTGGCGTTCAATATCTACATTCTTTTGGAATTTGTTAACGTCCCAACCATAAATGAAAGTTGCAGGCAAATAAATGTAATAGTCGGCTTTATCAGAGGAAATCTCGAATTTCCTCACATAATCCCTGCTGGGGAAATTAATCTGATATGAGAGGGCTACACATACTAATGCCAGGAAGATAAAAAAAAGAAATTCAGATTTTTTCCGATACCATGGCATATTCATCTTCGGATCATTTTTTTGTAAATAATTCCACCTTTATATTATCAAGAAAGATAACAGAATTCCCATCATACACAATATTTATCTGGAATTCATCACCGGGAGGAGGATTCGAAGGAAGCAAATAATCCAGGCTAATCTCGTTCCAGGCATTTATCCGCAAGTGATTCACCAGTGACAAATTCAGAAAACGGTAATTATATAAGGTATCATGGTGGATGGAAGTAATGACAAGGTTGGTTTTTATGGCATCATTCTGATTGCGAAGGTATATGAAAGCGCTGACCCGGATGATCAAGGCTTTTCTTTCGTAAAATTGATCATATTTTTCCCTGTAACCCGGTGAATATCTGTGACTGGAATCAAGCGCTACTGAAAACCTGCCACGGTATTTCACTTTTTGCTCTAGGACTGCTCCACGGTATTTTTCTGAATTTTCAAAATCAAGAAAAGCGAGTGTGGTGATTTTAAACCGTGCCGGATTGTCAATAAGGATTTTCCTGTCAGGAGCCATTTCAGCGGTCCTTTCCAGCATTTCATCCGGAATGGCCGTCTTTCCGAATACAGCCCGGTACCAGGCCGGGGTCATCCCTGTGTTGGCAAGAATTCCCTGCGTGAACTGCCAGGTTTGGAATAGCGAGAAAAAAACAAAACCCATTACCAAAAGCGCTCCGATAATCCGGACTATTAACTTGCTTTTGATGATCTTTTCAACCAGTGAAGCGAAGGGCAACAAAAGAAAAGCATATAGCGGGATAAAAGCGATCTGACCAAAAGCAGCCGTCATATATAGTTTACTCCAGCTTGTTTCAACAATCAGATCAAGCAATGCGTATATAAAAACAGCAAAAAACAGATGAGGTCTTTTCTCCGCCAGAAAATAAAAGCCGGTTATGGCTAAGATAATGGCAGGTGAATAGATAAAAAGACCATGATCAATATCAAACAGGTACTGAAATGCAAACCTGGATCCAAAGAAAAAAACGCCAGGCAGCCTGAATGAAAGAAACGGAATATTTCCCGGTGCAATCCTGAATACCAGGACGGGTAATAAAACGACGAACAGAAGGATGATAAAAAACCAGAGCCATTGTCTACGGTATTCATGAAACAGTTGCATTTTTTGCTTCAGACTAGCCTTATCGTGTACGCCCCATAATCCCAGAATAAATAGGGAAAGATAACCTGTTGGTTGAAATAAAATGATCAGGCCGGTAATGATTGCAAGTAGGGCCATCATGGAAAATTTCCGCGATTCCGACCAGGCAGCCAAGAGATATAACACCAGGGAATACAGGGTAAACAGCGTTAAAGCCTGCCATTGATTGTCGAAGGCGGCGATATATAAAAGATTGGTGCCATAACAAAGGATGATGAGGGCAACTGCCGTGGTCAAATCGGAAAAAAACAACAAGAGCATTTTCCTTGCGAACCATAGCCCCGTCAGGAAAATAATGAGGTAAAACAAATGGGAAACAGGGTCTGCAATTTCAGCGGAAACAATAAACCGCAGCAGAATGACAGAAACCCCAATGATCATAAGTATGGCCTGCGAAACCTGATTTCGGTAAACGACATCCCTGAGATGATATGGGTTGGACAATGCCATTATTTTAAATACTTTTTGTCAAAAATATTATACCGGATCAGGCAATAAATGGCCCTGAAGGCATCTTTCATTCCAATTTTTTTTCCTTCTTCATAGGTGCGTCCGTAGTAAGAAATGCCGACTTCATAAATGCGGACCCCATTCATGCGCGAAATCTTGGTGGTAACCTCGGGTTCGAAGCCAAAACGGTTTTCGCGGAAATAAATCTTTTTGATCAGTTCCGACCGGAAGAGTTTGTAACAGGTCTCCATGTCGGAAAGGTTAAGATTGGTAAACATATTCGAGAAGAACGTCAGCCATTTATTCCCGATGGAATGCCAGAAGAAAAGGATCCTGTGAGGGTTTCCGCCAGCAAACCTGGAACCGTACACCACATCGGCAAAGCCATCAAGGACAGGTTTAAGCAGCAGGTTATATTCCTCGGGATCATATTCGAGGTCGGCATCCTGGATGATAAGGAATTCGCCGGTGGCAAGTTCGATACCCTTATGGAGCGCGGCCCCTTTACCCTTGTTGCAAGGCTGGTTGAATAGCCGTATATCAGCTTCCGGATGGGCTTCAATATATTTTTCAATGGCCTTATCGGTACCATCGTTACTGAAATCATTGATGATGAGGATTTCCTTGCGGACCTGCCCGATCAGTTGAACCGCCAGGACCTTATCCAAAATAAGGTGAATGGTTTTGGCCTCATTGTAAGCAGGAATGAGAATGCTCAGTTTGGGAGAATTCATAATAAGATATAAAAAAGAAACAGCAAAAATAGAATATTTTGAGGAAGAATCATTCGTGAAAATAGATCCTTTTCACCCGGCGGGAAATGCCGGTAAGCACTTCGTAAGGGATCGTGCCCAACTCTTCTGCCAGTTTTTTAACAGGATAATTTTCTCCGAAAATGATGACTTCGTCGCCTTCCGACACCTTCATCTTCCTGGATATCATTTCAGTTAAATCCACCATGCAAGTATCCATACAGATGTTCCCGATGACGGGTACCGGGTATCCCTGGATAAACATTTTTCCTTTTCCGTTCCCAAGCCGGCGGTTGATCCCGTCAGCATATCCGATGGGAATCACGGCGATGAAACTATCCTGTTGCGCCAATCCTTTTCGGTTATATCCGATCGTATCCCCCGCTTTCACAAAACGGATCTGAGAAATGGTGCTTTTCAGGGTGCTCACATTTCTTAAGCGGTGCTGCTCATCCTCATTAAAACCGATACCATACAGGCCAATCCCCAGCCTCACCATATCCATCTGGTCATTACCGAACCGGCTGATCCCTGCCGAATTGTGAATGTGCAACAGGAAATCGTAACCCAGACCTTCTTTCAACTGTTTTCCGGTCGTTTTTAACCGATTGATCTGGTTTTCTGTAAAAGCGTCCTCCAGGGGATCTTCACTGGCCGCGAGATGCGAAAAGACAGACCGTACCTGGACGTCCGGATTATTTTTCAGCAAGGGGATCAGCAATTCCACCTCCTTGGGATCAAATCCCAGCCGGTGCATCCCGGTATCAATCTTAACATGGATCATCACCGGCTCTCCTGTTTCCGAGGCGGTGATGGCTTTCTGTAGCATATTCAGAACCCGGAAGTTATAGATTTCGGGTTCAAGATTATAATGCAATAACAAATCAAAACTCTCTTCCTCCGGATTCATCACCATGATGGGCAGGCTGATGCCTGATTTCCTGAGTTCAACGCCTTCGTCGGCATAGGCAACGGCAAGATAATCCACCCTGTGAAACTGGAGCAGGTTCGCAATCTCAAAACTGCCGCTGCCATATGAAAAAGCCTTCACCATCACCATGGTTTTTACGCCCTGGTTTAACTTGGACCGGTAATAATTCAGGTTATGAACCATGGCGTCGAGATTCACTTCCAATATTGTTTCATGAACCTTTTGCTGCAGAGCATGACTGATTTTTTCGAATTCAAACGGGCGGGCGCCTTTCAACAGGATCGTCTCCTCCTGGAAAGAGGAAAGGGGGAAACGCAGGAGAAAGTCATCCGTGGTATCATAAAAAACTTTCTCCATCCGGAATTTCTCCTGTTCGCTTCTGATATCGGCACCAATCCCGATCAGACGGTCGATGCCTTTGGCCTGAAGAATATCGGCAATCTCATGGTACAGATCCTCCTTTTTTCTTCCGCTTTGCAGGATATCGGAAAGGATCACGGTTTTCTTCTGATGTTGTTTTTGCTGGTTCAGGAAATCCAGCGCAATCCCGAGCGAGTTGATATCCGAGTTATAGCTGTCGTTGATGAGGGAACATTGATGAATGGCCTCTTTCAGCTCCAGTCGCATCGCAATGGGCATGAGCGCTTCCATCCTTGATGCAATGACTTCCGGCTGATTTCCAAGTGTCAGCATCATTAACCAACAATGAATGGCATTTTCAATACCTGCTTCATCCGTAAACGGGATCGTAATTGTTTGCTCCGCATGCTTATACCTTCCGGTGATCCGGGTAAGATGAAGATCTGTGTCAACATGGAGAATTCTGAGATCAGCCTCGTTTTCACGGCTCCAGGTGATCCTTTGAACTGAATTGGGAAGACCGCTAACAGCCTGATGGATCAATTGATGATCCAGGCAATAGATCAGCTGGTCAGCATGGGTAAACAGGAGCATCTTTTCCGCGACTTTCTGGCTGATATCCGTAAAATCCGCATCATGGGCATGACCGATGTTCGTAAAGATCCCGAGCGTCGGGCGGATGATCGCTTCCAGGTTCTGCATTTCTCCCGGCCGGGAAATACCTGCTTCAAAAATGGCCATCTCATGGCCGGATTCCATTTTCCAAACAGATAAGGGGACCCCGATCTGTGAATTATAGCTTTTCGGACTCCGAATGATCTTTTTATCACGGCTCATCAACTGATACAACCATTCTTTCACGATGGTTTTCCCGTTACTTCCGGTAATCCCGATAACGGGAATATGAAATTGTGAACGGTGCCAGGCCCCGAGTTTCTGGAGAGCTGCCAGGGTATCATCTGTCAGGATGAAGGCTGCGTCGGGGGTTTCGGACTGGTCAGGGACTTTCTGAACAAGAAAATTTCTGACGCCCGCTTCGTATAGTTCAGCGATATACCGGTGGCCGTCGTTGCGGCTCGAGACCAGGCAGACAAACAGGGTGGATTCGGGATGGATCAGCAGACGACTGTCGATCAGCAGATCGATAATCAGGTTGCCTCCCTTCTCTTCGGAGATGAGTTTACCCCCGGTGACGGAGGCAATCTTCGAAAGGGAATAGGCAGGATTCATCATTCGTGAGGGCTTTCCGGCTCTTTGGAAGAAGGATGAAGCGGGTTGGCAATCAGTTCATCATACATCTGCCGGTTGGTGAAAATGTCGCAGGCAAGATAAACGGCATTTCGGAAAGATTCCGGTAATGCTTCATTTTTTCCTGCAAGATCGTATGCCGTACCATGGGCCGGAGAGGTTCTGACATAAGGTAATCCTGCAGTGAAATTAACACCTTCCTCAAACGAAAGCAGCTTAAACGGGATCATCCCCTGGTCATGATAAATGGCAAGAATACCGTCAAACTGAGCAAAGGTTCCATAACCAAAAAATCCATCGGCCGGATAGGGCCCGAATGCCAGGATATCTTTGGAATAGGCTTTTTCGATGGCAGGACGTACAATCATATCATCCTCATTCCCCAGCAGACCCTTGTCGCCGGCATGCGGATTAACCGCTAAAATAGCAATCCTGGGTTTGAGGATGCCGAAATCACGCTTGAGTGACTGGTCCATGATGCTGATCTTGTTGATGATCAGATCCTGGGTCAGAACCGAAGAAACCTCGTTGAGCGGGATATGTCCCGTTATGACACCGATCCTGATTTGTTGACTGATCATCAGCATCAGGTAATCCGGGCTGTGAAATTTATTGGCAAGATATTCGGTATGTCCGGGAAAACTGAATTTTTCCGACTGGATATTGTCTTTGTTGATGGGGGCCGTCACCAGAACATCAAGATGATTCTTCATCAGATCATCGGTAGCCATTTCGAGTGATAAAAGAGAGAGCTCCCCTGCGGTTCGTGTTGACTTCCCGAGATCGATCTTCACCTCATCCTCAACGATGTTGACGATATTCGGACGGCGCGGATGTGCGGCATCTGCCCGTTTGACAAGATTGAAATTGAATTCAGGGATGTTTAATGTTTTCTTATGGTATGAAGCCGCTTTCGAAGAACCATACACGACAACCGTATAGGTTTCCACCAAACGCTGATCCTGTAAAGCCTTCATGATGACCTCATATCCGATGCCGTTTACATCGCCATGCGTGATCCCAACCCGTATACGTTGTTCTTTTTCAGGTACTGCGTTCATATCATATTTTTAGCAAATGTAATGAATGTTATGAAATCGGGAGGTCATCTCCGTACCAATAATCGTCCGGGTAGCGCATTAACATTCCAAAAGGCAGGAATTCACAAAATCATCCGGATTATAAACCGGCAGAAATGAAATCGGAAAACGTTTCATTTGACGGGTTCAAACAATTGAATCGTAAAATTGTCGATCCAGAAATCCTTTTCTCCTCGATTCCAGAAATAAATCTGCACCTGATCATTGGCATCTGCCATGTAAGGAAAGAGATAATCCATCGAAACGTGATTCCATTCACCCGCTTTCAGGGTTTCCTTTTCAAGGATGATTGATTTGTACTTATACGCCTTTCCATCGTGTGTACAGGTAATTACAAGATTTCCCTGTAAATCCTTCAGATCACAAGTAAAATAAACCTTTCCGGAAGCCCTGATCCAAACATTCTCTTGTTTTAAACTTATTTGATGATAAGGACGGGTCAGGCCCGGCGAAAATGCAAAATCTTTCGATAGCTTAAAAGAAAAGCGCTTTGGATCTGTCGGATCAACTGTGCGTGCAGTGCCCCAATTCAGTTGGCCTTGTTCAAAGTTATAGTAGGCAAGATGTTTCACTGAATAATTTCTTTCATCCTGGTGAAATTCTTTTTCATTGGAATCCTCAACCTCCAGGTAACGCCTGTCTGTCGCATTCACATGGGTTGATCCGAACACAGTCCAGTAATATTTCCTTGTCATGAGGGTAGGGTCGATGATGAAGTTGATGTATTGCCAGGTCTGAAAGAGATTTAAGACAATAAAAAAAATCATCACGCCGCCAAATCCAAAGTTAATGCATCGTTTCCGGGTGGCCAGCCATTGAAGAAATGCTCCAAGCGGAAAAGCTAATATGACGTATGATTGCATGAGTGCCCGCTGACCAAGACTGCCACCGTACCACCAGGTAGGCCAGCTCGCAACGATCAACAGGTTTATGATGAAGAAGATAACAGCAGGAATAAAAATCTGTTTACTTTTCCTATAAAGCATGAAAAATCCAATCAGGGCAAAAATCATCATCGGGGTATAAATCAGCCATCCTTTTTTATAGGAAAAAAGCACGTTTTGCAGATACGGTGCCAGGAATTGTAGCTTTTCATTCGATTCATAACTGTAATAAAAGAATTGCCCGGTCTGAACTTTCCAATAAAACAACTGAATCATCACTATAATCAAAAATGTACCTGCAATTGCACAAATCTGTAAAAAATGATTTGTTAAGAGTAGCCATCTTTCTTTTACCGATCTGATCCCCCAAAACACCGGAATCAGGACACAGATGACCTCTGAGGGTCTCACCAAAACGGCAAGCCCCATTGTCAATCCCAGCAGGATACCGTGTTTCCATTGCTTCTCCTCATACCAACGAATCGTGAACCAGATGATGAGTGTATAGAGTACGAAAAGATAATTGTGGAGCATGGCGCTGTCGTATGTGGACAACTCAAAATAATTGGTGCCCAGCACGATCAGGATCATGGTTACAGCTGTGATCCCTTCGGAAAAATATTTCAACAAAATTATCCGGAGAAACCATAAGCCGGCGAAAGCATAAAGAACACTTCCGATAGAAACCGAAACCTGATAAGGAAGTGAAAAACCATCCATCGGAGCACCGGTGATCCAGGCAATAAAATGTCCTGTAAAGAAAAGTGGCGCATAAAGAATTGACATTCCACAGGAATATTTCATCACGAAATCACCCAATGGCCCTTGGTATGCCTGATAAAAACCATTGGTAGGATGATAGAGGTCAAGCACCTGTTGAACCCAGGCATAATTCCACAAACCCAGGTCGTGGTGAATGAAGGTCGCCGGAATGTACAGGTAATAGCCAAAAACATCCCACGAGATAATTGAAAGGGAATTATATGTCTCAAAACGAGGAAGCAGTAACCGACTGAACAAAAGGCAAAATGCCAGAAATAATACGACAAGAATTGAAGGGGAAATTCTTTTTCGGGAAAGGTTATCCATTATTCAAGGTTAAAAGTAAATTTCTATACCGGTGAAGTAAGCTAAATTGATTTTGTCTCAAGGAGGAAAACAAAAGTAAAAAATACATTTTATATTGATATTATAATTTTTTGTACGGTTTTCCTGCTCTAGCCAAAAACCGGTTGCTTCTACTCTATCCTACAATTAAAACAAGAAAAGACAATTTTTTGTCCCGGTCATATCAATAAATCTTCCGACTTTTACTCTTTCAAAATTCCACTCCCATGAAATCCCGAATTGTTACGCTGAGTACTTTCCTGATCCTGGCAGAATTCGCTGTATGTCAGCCTCTGACTTCTTATGTCAATCCATTCATCGGAACAAAGGAAATGGGACATACTTTCCCCGGAGCAACCGTTCCTTTTGGGTTTGTTCAGCTCAGTCCGGATACTGATACCATTCCGTATGAAAAAGACGGTAAGTATAATCCGCCCGTTTATCGCTATTGTGCCGGTTATCAATATGATGACAAAACCATTGTCGGATTCAGTCACACCCATTTCAATGGTACCGGCCATTCCGACCTGGGCGATTTCCTGATCATGCCGACCGTCGGGGAGCTTCAGTTAAATCCCGGTACGGCAGATCATCCGGAAAAAGGATATCGCTCTGCTTTTCGCCATGAAACAGAAAAAGCTTCCCCCGGTTATTACCGTGTCCACCTGGATGATCCGGATGTGACGGCGGAAATGACCGCCACTTCTCGTTGCGGAGTTCATCGGTATACTTTTCCTGAAAGCCGGGAATCGCACATCATCCTGGACATGAACCATGGAATTTACAATTACGACGGAAAAACGATGGTAGCCTATGTTCGTGTTGTGAACGACACGCTGGTAACCGGGTATCGGATCACACGCGGCTGGGCAAGGACCCGGTACATCTATTTTGCCATGATCTTTTCAAAACCCTTTAAAAGCTATGGACTGGTGAATGAGGAGAAACTGGTTTACCGGGGTTTCTGGCGGAAATTCAACCAAAACGAGAATTTCCCGGAAGTCTCCGGAAGAAAGGTGAAAGCGCATTTCGATTTCTCCACAGAAAAAAATTCGACTATCGAAATCAAAATGGGATTATCCGCAGTCAGCATGGAAGGTGCGCTCGCAAATCTCATGGCAGAAACCGGTGGAAAAAATTTCGATCAGGTTAAACTTGAAGCAGAAAATCGTTGGGAATCCGAACTTTCGCGGATTAAGATCAAGGCACCGGATGACCGGAAAATCAATTTTTATACGGCTTTTTATCATGCTTTAATGTCGCCGATGGTTTACCAGGATGTGGATGGAAACTACCGCGGCATTGACCAGAATATCCACCTGGCGACCGGGTTTACCAACTACACTACCTTTTCGCTGTGGGATACCTACCGGGCGCTGCATCCAATGCTGACCTGGCTCTACCCGAAACAATCTTCCGATATGGTCAATTCCATGATCGCTCATTTTGAACAGAATCCCGAAAAGATGCTCCCCGTCTGGTCGCACCACGGGAATGAGAACTGGTGCATGATCGGGTATCATTCCGTTGCCGTGATTGCTGATGCTTATATTAAAGGAATCCGCGGATTTGATGCCGATAAGGCGCTGGATGCCTGTATTACCACTTCCACCCGGCCATTTTATGATGGAACGGCCGATTATCTCAAATACCATTTTGTCCCCGATGAAAAAAACAGTAATTCCGCTTCCATCACGCTTGAATATTCTTACGACGATTATGCCATCTCGCAATTTGCCAGAACCCTGAACCGCCCGAAGGTGGCTGATGAATATGCCGCCCGCTCCGGGTATTACAAAAATCTCTTCGATGCTTCTACCCGATTCTTCCGGGCTAAAAAAACAGATGGTACCTGGAAAAAGCCATTCGATCCTCTAAGTACGCTCGGACAAGGCTTCATCGAAGGCAACTCCTGGAATTATTCCTTTTTTGTTCCTCAGGATGTTCCCGGCCTGATTTCGCTGATGGGAGGAGAAAAATTCTTTATCCGTCGGCTCGATTCTTTATTCACCATGCACCTGGCTGATAAATATTTTGCAGAAACCGAAGATGTGACCCGCGCCGGATTGATCGGCAATTATGTTCATGGAAATGAGCCCAGCCATCATGTGCCTTATCTCTACGACTGGACTTCCAAACCCTGGAAGACACAGGAAAGGATACACCTCATAGTAAATACCATGTACCGGAATGCCCCGGATGGCTTATGTGGAAATGATGATTGCGGCCAGATGAGTGCCTGGTATCTCTTTAGTGTGCTGGGGTTTTACCCGGTTTGTCCCGGAACCACAACGTATGCCATCGGGAGCCCTTGTGTTTCGGAGGCAGAAGTTACGCTTTCCGACGGGAAGACTTTTACCATTAAAGCAGCGGGGTTAACTGAGAAAAACATCTATATCAAATCGGTAACCCTGAATGGAAAAACCCTTCCTTCTCCCTTTATCTCTCATGAAGATATTACCGCCGGCGGTGAGTTGGTCTTTAAAATGACAGATAAACCTTCGGTATTCAAATAGCCTTTGAATATCTCAGGCCATTGCTTTCCATGATTTTCCTAATTTTGCAAAAAAAACCTGATGAACTTTATTGAAGAATTGCGCTGGAGGGGGATGATCCATGATGTGATGCCTGGCACGGAAGAACAGTTGGCCAAAGAGATGACTTCGGCCTATATCGGCTATGACCCTACTTCCGATTCGCTCCACATTGGAAACCTGGCGTCCATCATGATGCTGGTGCATTTTCAGCGGGCCGGGCACAAGCCTTTCGTGCTGGTTGGAGGGGCAACCGGGATGATCGGTGATCCTTCCGGGAAATCGGAAGAGCGTAACCTGCTTGACGAGAAAACCCTGCATTACAACCAGGAATGTATCAAAAAGCAGTTGGCGAAGTTCCTGGATTTTGAATCCGGGAAGAATGTTGCCGAGATGGTCAACAATTACGACTGGACAAAAAATTTCTCCTTTCTTGAATTTCTGAGGGAGGTAGGCAAGCATATCACCGTAAACTATATGGCTGCAAAAGATTCCGTGAAGAAAAGGATGGAATCCGGGTCCGGCATTTCCTTTACCGAATTCAGTTACCAGCTTGTTCAGGGTTATGATTTCTGCTGGCTGTACGAAAACCGTAACGTGAAACTTCAGATGGGCGGTTCCGACCAATGGGGCAATATCATTACAGGCACCGAGCTGATCCGTCGTAAACTCTCCGGCGAAGCCTTTGCGCTTACCTGTCCGCTCATCACCAAGTCCGACGGGGGCAAATTCGGGAAATCGGAAGAAGGTAACATCTGGCTGGATCCGAAAAAGACTTCTCCCTACAAGTTTTACCAGTTCTGGCTCAACAGCAGCGACGAAGATGCCGCCAATTACATACGGAAATTCACCCTTCTTCCCAAAGACGAAATTGATGAGTTGATCCGGCAGCATACTGAAGCGCCACATCTCCGGTTATTACAGAAAACACTGGCCAAAGACATCACCATTCGCGTTCATTCGGAAGAAGATTACCTGTCGGCGATCGAAGCCTCCGAAATCCTTTTCGGAAAAGGAACTACCGAAATGCTGAAAAAGATGGATGAGGATATGCTTCTTTCCGTTTTTGAAGGCGTTCCGCAAAGCACAATCGGAGCCGCGGAAATGGAAGCCGGGATCAATATCGTTGATTTCCTGGCCGACAAAACCCAGATCTTCCCTTCAAAAGGTGAAGCAAGGCGGATGCTCAAAGACGGAGGCGTTTCCGTCAACAAGGAAAAGGTGACCGAAGCCTTTACGATCGCCCGCGAACAGCTGCTGAACGCTAAATATATCCTTGTTCAAAAAGGGAAAAAGAACTATTTCCTGGTGAAGGTTATCTGATCTGACAAAAAAGTATCAAGCACAAGGTACAGATTACAAATCCGTTTCTTACAGTAATATATTGACTATTTGTATTAAAAAATACGCAATATGGAATGTAACGTCGCCCTCCTCCGCGGCATCAATGTCAGCGGAAAAAATAAAATCCAGATGCCGGCACTGAAGAAAAGCTTTGAACAATGCGGGTTTACAAATATCCAAACCTACATCCAAAGCGGGAATGTGGTCTTTATCACCGGTAAACCTGTCCCGGAAAAAGAATTGCTCCTCCTCATCGAAAACCGCATCAAACAAGACTTTGGCCTGGATGTTCCGGTTATAATCCGCACAGCTGCCGAGATAGCTTCTATCCTTAAAATAAATGCCTTTCCTGATCTTCAGGATTCCGATGAAGAAAAAATGCACGTCACTTTGCTTTCCGGGATCCCCGATGTAGCCCTCATTCAGGACATTGAGGCAAAAAAATATCTCCCCGACAGGTTTGTCATCCTGAACAGGGAGATATTCCTGTATTGTCCGGCGGGTTATGGTCAGACCAAACTGACCAACACTTTCTTTGAACGGAAGTTGAAAGTCAAAGCTACCACCCGTAACCGGAGAACAATGAATGTGCTCTTCGATTATTCCACAAACTGTCTTGCGTAATATTTCGGGGTCAGCTTTTCGCCGGTAGCCTTTTCAATCATATCATTCCAGTAATATCTTGAACCGGGTTTGAAGACCTTTTCTTTCAGGTATTCTCCAACGGCCTTATTACCGGTAAAGCTCTGGAATTTGTAATCTTTCGATTTGATGATGTTATCGGTGATATAAAAATAGAGCTGTGAAGCCAGCAATTCGCCGAGCAGGTAATTGTGATAGTAACACGGATAGGTGGCGATATGGATTTTGGTTGCCCAATCCGGTTCATTGCGGCCCTCGGGACGTTTTACCATCTGGTATTTCTCAACAAGATCCCACCAGAGTTTGTTCAGGTCCTGATCGGGATTTTCATACATTCCTTTTTCGAAACGGTACATCACCTGTGCCCAGCGGCTGAAAACCAGCTGTTCGAGGCGGAGGGTTTTAAAACAGTTTTCCGCAATTTTAGTTTTCTCCTGTTCACTGATGCCTGCATTGTCTTTCAGCCACTGGGGGTTGGAAGCAAATCTCCCGAAAATCATTGCAATGGCTTCGGTGGTGAAGGTATGCGCAGGATCACGAAGGACGAAGGGTAAAGTGGTATCTATATTTTTATCATAAACGGCATGACCAAACTCATGCAACATCGTGTTCATCCAACCTGCGGTTGGCTTTACATTGCATAGAACCCTCACGTCTCCCTGGTTATCAATATCGGTGCAGAAAGCATGCTGGTTCTTTCCGGGTTTCTCATACAGGTCGCTGTTCTTCATGATATCATCCACCGGAAGGCCAATGCCGGCATAATAATCGGAGGTCAGTTTCTCTAGATTCTTGTCCTTATAGTAAACATCAAGGTCCACATCATAAATCTTTGGTGCCTCCTGGAAGAAACGGTTCTGATAATTCCAGGGCATCAGCTCTTCTTTGCCCTTTAACCCGTAATACTTCACGAAATAGTTGTCAATATCCGTTTTTACCTGGGTGAAAGAATTTTTCGTCAGGCTGTCGAGTTCGTCAAAAAGGTTGCTGATCTCCTTGGGATTCTGATCGCTGAGGGTAAGGCTCATTTCGTGATAATTCTTAAAACCTAGATCTTTTGCGACTTCATTGCGGAGCTTAACCAGCTTTTTAATGTCATCGGCCACTACGCGGCCAATCATTTTCTGGGCCATCCATACTTCCTTCTGTTCATTTACAATTTTCGAATGGCTCAGGATATCCTCCACGTCGTTGTCGGAGAGTTTTTTGCCTTTTACCTCGGTGCGGAAATTCCCATATTTCTGCTCGATCATGGTTGACATTCTCACCATTTCATTCAGCTTGCCGGTGTCGGCTTTTGCCATAAGAAATGCACGGTACAGCACGTCGAGCTGCCGGATCATCAGCGAATCCCTGATCAGGCCCGAAACCTTGATCTCTTCCAGCTTCTTCAGTGATTCCTTGTCTGAAAAGATCTTCATCATCTGAAGGTTGAAATCCTCCGATTTCTTAAAATCTTCCGGTTTACCCGAAATGGCGGCCGCCCAGCTCGCTTCGGTGGTCATCTTGTATAGCGGGATGTAAACCGAATCAAATTTTTTAATAAAATCCGTAAGTTCTGTTTTCATTTTATCCTGTTGGGAATTACAACTTGTGAAAAATGCCGCTACAGCAAAGAACAGCAAAATCAATCTGAATTTTCTCATGGTTATACGTATTGGTTGGTTTTTAATCAAAATTCCAGGTGGCTCCTTCTTTCGTATCCTTGACCGAAATGTGGAGGTGTTGAAGAAGGTCGCGAATCTCGTCTGAGGTTTCGAAATCTTTTTTGGATCGGGCATCTTTGCGAAGTTGCAGAATCAGGTCCATCAGTTCGTCCACCAGGTTGTTGTTTCCGGTAACTTCATCCTTTAATCCAAGGATTTCTCCAACGAATATACTGAATGTCTCCTTCAGCAAATCAAGGTCGGCTGCATTAAGTTGAATGGTATTGTCGTGGGCAAGGTTGATGAGCTTCACGCCTTCGAACAATCCTGCAATCACCATCGGACTGTTGAAGTCATCATTCATGGCATCCGTGCAGGCTTTCATAATTTCAGGAATGGCAGGATTCGCCGGAGCATCCGAAGGAACGATCCGCTCCAGGGTTTCGATCGCGGTAAAAAGTTTCTTCAATCCTTTCCCAGCTGCCTGTAACGCTTCATTGGAAAAATCAAGCGTACTCCGGTAATGCGCCTGCAGAATAAAGAACCGGATCGTCATCGGGGTGTAGGCCTGCGCAAGCTCGGAATGTGAACCGGTAAAGAATTCTTCCAGCGTGATGAAGTTTCCAAGCGATTTTCCCATCTTTTGTCCATTGATGGTGATCATGTTGTTGTGCATCCAGTATTTCACCGAATCGCAATGGTTGGCGATCCGTGATTGAGCAATCTCTGATTCATGATGCGGGAAAAGCAGATCCATTCCGCCACCGTGAATGTCGAATTCCTTTCCCAGGTATTTGGTGCTCATGGCCGAGCATTCGAGATGCCATCCGGGAAATCCCTCGCTCCAGGGTGAAGGCCAGCGCATGATGTGCTCGGGCTGTGCCTTTTTCCAAAGGGCAAAGTCAACCGGGTTTCTTTTCTCCTCCTGTCCTTCGAGTTCCCGGGTATTCGATATCAGGTCTTCCAGGATCCTTCCCGACAATTTCCCGTAATTGTATTTTTCATTGTATTTCAACACGTCAAAATAGACGGATCCGTTCACCACGTAAGCATATCCTTCAGCCAATATATCCGCAATCATCCGGATTTGTTCGATGATATGTCCTGACGCCCGCGGTTCGATACTCGGCCGTTGTACATTGAGCGCATCCATGAAGATGAAATAACGGTCCGAATAATACTGGGCAATCTCCATGGGCTCAAGCTTGTCGATCAAGGCTTTTTGGGCAATCTTATCTTCCCCCGAATCCTCATCATTCACCAGGTGACCAACATCTGTGATATTTCTTACATAACGAACTTTGTATCCCAGGTACTTCAGCCACCGGAATACGAGGTCGAAAGTAATCGCCGGCCGTGCATGACCCAGGTGCGGATCGCCGTATACCGTGGGTCCGCAGACATACAATCCTGCAAAAGGCGGATGAATGGGCGCAAAAACCTCTTTCGTACGTGAAAGTGTATTATATAGAAACAAGGGATTATCCATGGGATTTTAAACTAGAGCGTAAAAATAGCAATAATTTCCCTGATGACCGGAATGCCATTTTAGGTTTTATCTTGTGGGAATTATTCCATAATTTTGCTGAAACATTAGACCCTCATGGAAAAAATACTCGTTATCGGATGTTCCGGGCAAATCGGATCCGAACTCACACTTGAACTTCGCAAACACTATGGCAATGCTAACGTAGTTGCAACGGATATCCGCCAGGCGAATGAAGAAATTACCGAATCAGGACCCTTTGAAATTCTTGATGTCCTGGATGCAAAACACCTGAACGAAATTGTGCAGAAAGAAAAGATTACTCAGATCTATCATCTTGCCGCGATTCTTTCCGGAAATGCCGAGAAAAAACCCCTGAAGTCCTGGGACATCAATATGACCAGCCTGATGAATGTGCTCGAGGTTGCCAGGGAACAAAAGCTAAAAAAACTCTTCTGGCCAAGTTCGATTGCTGTATTTGGCCCCACGACTCCCCGTTTCGACACGCCCCAGTACACTGTCATGGAACCCAATACGGTTTACGGCATCAGCAAACTGGCCGGCGAAAGATGGATTGAATACTACCATTGCAAATATGGCCTGGATATCCGCAGTGTGAGATACCCCGGGCTAATTTCCTATAAAACCGAAGCAGGTGGCGGGACAACCGACTATGCCGTCGAAATTTTCTATGAAGCCATACGTAAAAAATCCTACGAATGTTTCCTTGGTCCCGAAAGTGCGCTACCCATGATGTTTATGCCGGATGCCATCAAGGCCACCATCGACCTTATGGAGGCAGATCCTTCGAAATTAACCGTAAGATCAAGCTACAACGTGGCCGGGATCAGCTTCACACCCAGAATGGTAGCGGCTGAGATCACCAAACGGATACCTGAATTCACCATATCGTATAAACCTGATTTCCGCCAGGCCATTGCCGACTCCTGGCCCTCCAGCATTGACGATACGGTCGCTAAAAAAGACTGGGGATTGGCTTATGAATACGCTCTCCCGAAAATGAGCGATGTCATGCTCAGAGAAATCCGGAAAAAATTGGCTTAACCCTGTATAAGAAGGCATAAAAAAAGGGGATCAAGTCCCCTTTTTTTTATAACTGTCACCGGTTGTAACAAAAAAATCCGATCCTATTTTTTAACGATTTTAACATACTTAACCTGGACATCACCTACCGGGAAATGTTCCACCACAACGGCCACAGAATCATTCAGGTTCAGAATGTCGAAAAGCATTCTGCCTTTCTCTTTCGTCTTGGCAATCAACCGTTTGCCGTCCTTTTTCATTTTCCATTTTCCCTTGATGACTTTCCCGGGATAAATTTTCTCCGCGGTCTTATCAGCATTGATTTTCAACATGCTTTTCTCTTCCATGCGAAGCACCTGTTGAAACTTCTGGGCTTTGTACTGAGCGATTTCCTCAGGTGTCAGGTTCTGGGCTTTCTCGCCTCTTTTTACTCTGACAGCCATTTTTCCGGTATCCTGGGTGGCAACTTTCAGCTTTTCAGAAGAATTGGCAGCCGTTACAGCCGGAGTCGGCGGTGCGTTGGGATCAATATAGGCGTTCACCTTTTGAGCCGACCAGTTCCCAATGATCATTTTCTGGTTGGGATGCGAAGTGGTTGCACAGGATGCAATCAGGATAACAAATCCAAAAGCAGTAATTAGTGTAATCAGTCTGTTCATCATCTTAAAGTAAATTTGATTAAAAAAACGGTTATTATCTTTTTTTAGTATTGAATTGGTTTATTCTTATCAGATATTCTGCCGTCAAAGTGTCTTAATCACATCAACAGTAGCATCACTCTCATTCATGGATATCTCGAATCCGCGTTTTCTGAAAACGGAGATCATCCGGGAATTATCAGTAGTCGTTTGTGCAACAATTTTTTTCAGGTTCCACTTTTCTGCTATCTCAAGGCAATAGTCTGTAAGGATATTCCCAAGATCTTTCTGTTGCCAGGCATCGGCAATGAGAATGGCATATTCCACCGTTTCGTGATCCGGATCGGCAATCAGTCTTCCCACGCCCAGGAGTTCTCTCTTGTCACCCGAATCAAGTTCGGCAACGATGGCAATTTCCCGGTCGTAATCGATATAACAGTAACGGGTCGCCACTTCGTGCGTTTCCCAGTGAAAGAAATACCGGAAACGCGAATACAACGATTCCTTTGAACAATTCCCGATCATCTCCAGCCAAAGGGGTTCATCTTCCGGCTTGATCGGGCGAAGCAGCACTCGTGTCCCATCCTGGAGTTCAACCGTTTTGACATACTTTTCAGGATAGGGGTGAAGGGCGAGGTGGCTGAACCGCGGAAGAGAAGAGTCTGCATTTCTGTCAACCAGGATCCGCGCATCCAAAGCGATCACTTCATCGGGTGTGACCAGTAACGGGTTAATGTCCAATTCTTCTATTTCAGGATAATCGGCTGCCAGGTAAGAAAGCCGGATCATCGTCTGGATCAACCCATGGATATTCTTGGGTTTTGATCCCCGGTATCCTTTAAGGAGCGGGTAAATCTTCAGTGATTCGATCATTCTCCGGGCCAGGCGCTCATTCAGCGGGGGAAAACCGAGCGCTTTGTCACTCAGCAATTCAGCTGTCACACCGCCCATCCCTACCATCATAACGGTACCAAAAACAGGATCTTTTTTGACGCCCAGGATCAGCTCCACGCCATCTTTCAACGAAACCATCTTCTGCACCGTTACCCCTTCGATCCTGGAACCGGGAAATGCTTTTGCGGCACTGGATATTATATTTTCAAAGGCTTCCTTCACCTGTGCTTCATTCGACAGGTTCAGTTTCACTCCGCCTGAATCGGATTTGTGTGTGATATCGGGGGACTGAATCTTCAGCACAACCGGAAATCCCGTCTTTGCAGCCCTGCTGATCGCTTCATCCGATGTTTTTGCCAACTCCGGACGGGTGGTCTCTATTCCATATCCCTGCAGGATCTTCTTTGAGTTCGCCTCTGAAAGGATCCTGTCATTTTCTGTAAAAATCCTGGAAAATTCTTCTCTCAGCGTTTTACGGTCGATGGTAAATTCAACCGGGATGTCTTTTGGAGTTTCGTAGAGGATTTCAAGGTTTGCGGAATACGCCACCAGAGTCATGAAGGCGCGGATGGCCTGTTCGGGAGTCCGGTACGACGGGATGCCGGCTTCAACCAGTATGTCATCCGCCTGATGCATGCTCTGACCTCCGAGCCATGCTGCCAGAATGGGCTTGGAGGTGTCTGAAACGAGCAAGCTGATCTCTTTTGCCGTAGCATTGGGATTGGTCATGGCCTGGGGGGTAAGAATCACGAGAACGGCATCCACACCGGTGTCTTCCAGTACAATTTTGGTAGCCCTGGCAATCCGCTTGGCACGGGCATCACCCAGAACATCCACCGGGTTCCCGTGTGACCAGAAAGCAGGCAGGTTCTCATTTAAGGCGTTCATTGTCTCTTCCGACAAACTGGCAAGGACCCCGTTGAGCGCCATCAGCGCATCGGTAGCCATAACTCCGGGGCCACCGGCATTGGTGATGATTCCCAGCCTGGGTCCGCGCGGGAACTTGTTTCTTCCGATCAGTTCGGCTACACTGAAGATATCCCCGATCTCATATACCCTGGCAAGACCCGTACGTTGAAAAGCGGCATCATATACGGCATCCTCAGAAGCCATGGCCCCGGTATGTGAGGTAGCCACCTGTGCCGATTCAGGGAAACGCCCTGCTTTGTAAACAATGATCGGCTTGTTCCGGGCAAAGGCCCGGGCGGCAGTCATGAACTTCCTGGCATTTTTTATGGATTCAATATAGAGGATGATGCAATGGGTTTTGTCATCTTCCCCGAAATAATCAATCAAATCGCCAAAATCAACATCGAGGCTGTTCCCGATGGATACAAATTGGCTGAAGCCGATTTTGCCTTCCATGGCCCAGTCCAGAACGGAAGTGCAAAGAGCACCCGACTGCGAAATGAAAGCAATATTTCCGGGTCTTGGCAAGGCTGACGCGAAAGTGGCATTGAGATTAATCGCCGGAACCATAATCCCCAAACAATTGGGACCGATGATCCGCATCCCGTCAAATTTCTTCTTTTCTGCGAGGATCCGATCCTCCAGGATCTTCCCCGACTCACCAGTCTCCCTGAAACCGGCCGAAATGATGATAATTCCCAATATCCCTTTTTCGCCACATTCTCTCACCACGTCAGGGACTTTTTCTGCCGGTGTACAGATGATAGCAAGATCAGGAGTTCGAGGCAAGCTCTGCAGGTCAGGATAGCAGGGTATCCCCATCACGGCTTCCGTTTCAGCATTGACCGGGTAAACGACACCCTTGAAACCACTGCTTACCAGGTTGCTTAGGACTTTTCCGCTGACACTGTTGGGATTGGTAGTAACTCCGATAATCGCGATCCGTTTCGGATCAAAAATATTGTTCAGTTTATGGATGTTCATTTGGTTGACAATCAGGCGGGCTTTTTACCAGAAAATTAGAACGTTGCAAAGATAGGATAAGATTCTTATTTTCGCAGCCTGTTTCAAACCCACTTGTTCATGACCGGAAAAATTTTTGCCGCATTGCTGCCAATGCTGATGCATGTCCTTTTACCTGCACAGAATCCCTCGCTGAAACCGGCTGCAGAAGAACCTGCAAAAGATAAAAAGCCGTTGTTTGGCGTTACTTTTTCAGGATATGTAAAGACCGATATTCTTTATGATACCCGGCAGATCGTGGGTGCCAGGGACAATCAGTTCCTTTTTTATCCCGAACCCGTTAAAAAAGATGCCGACGGTAAAGATATCAATGCCAGGGGTGCATTCAATATGCTCAACATTCAAAGCCGACTTGCCGGAACACTTTCCGGTCCGGATGCGCTGGGAGCGAAAACATCAGGATTCCTTGAAGCCGAATTCTTCGGGAATATCAATCAGAATATCAACACCTTCCGCCTTCGTCACGCTTATGTAAAGCTAAATTGGCCCACCACCGAACTGGTGGTCGGACAAACCTGGCATCCGATGTTCTCATTGGATTGTTTTCCAAATACCGTTTCATTCAATACAGGCGTGATGTTTACGGTGTTCTCCAGGAATCCGCAGATTCGAATCACGCATTCCTTCGGCAATTTCAGCGTCTCCGTTGCCGCCATTTCGCAGATCGACTTCACCAGTAACGGTCCTGATGGTGCCAATGCAAAATATCTCCGTAATGCCAGGATCCCTGAACTGGATCTTCAGCTCCAGTACCAGACGAAAAATCCGGTCACGGGAACCGGATTTCTTATCGGGGCCGGTATCGATTACCTGGTCTTGCTCCCACGCCTCAGCAGCGATGTGGTAGTGAAAAAGGCTCTGGATACCGTAATCAATAATGTTGTTGTTCATCAGCCTGCTGTTATTGCAACCTATAAAACCAATGCCACCATCCACGCGCTTTCCTGGAACCTGATGGCAAAGCTGACACTGCGAAAGCTGACCTTCAAGATCGGAGGTTTCTATGGCGAAAACAGTTATGGATTCAGTCTTCTGGGCGGTTATGCTGTCAAAAAAATTACCGATCCGGGGAAAGGCTTTGTGGAATACGCTAACCTTCGCACCTGCACGGCCTGGGGGGAAATCTCAACCAACGGAACGGTATGGCAGGCCGGTGTTTTCGGAGGATTCAGCCGGAACCTGGGAGCAGCCAGCGAGATTACAGGACCTTCCTATGCAAGAGGTGCCGATATCGACTATCTCTACAGGTTCTCGCCCCGGCTGATCAGAAATTTTAACAAGTTCCGCCTGGCCACCGAACTGGAATACACTGTCGCTGCTTACGGTAAAATCAATGAGAAGGGTTACGTATATCAATCGAAGGAAGTCGGAAACCTTCGATTTTTGCTCGGTGTATATTACTTCTTTTGATAATCCGGGTGAATCAAAATTTTCAATGCAATTGTTTCATATATTTGTTGCAGTAATTAAAAAAAACATTCAATACTATAAATCAATTATTTATGAAAAAATTGAAAGTCATTCTTCCTGTTTTCTTTGTCTTAGGTCTGCTGATGACCCATTTCCCATTGTTTGCAAACACTTCACCGGGAACAGCTGCAGCAGATTCACTGAAACCTCGAACGGGAGATTTTGTCACCCTTGATTTAAGATATAATGCAACTATCAACGGGAAAGACTCTCTTCTCTTTGATACCAAGCAACAGAAAGACGCAAAACCAACCAAGTTTAAACTTCCTCCTTCCGATTTTAAAGGAGACTTGTACGAGTCGATCATGACCCTTTCGCCGGGTGACAGCAATGTTTTTAAAATCAATGCAGATTCCTTGTTCATGAAAACCTTTAAAATGGTAAAACTGCCTGAAGGAATGGCCTCCGGCAGCTTCCTTACTTTCCATGTCCGTTTGCTGAAAGTGGAAAATCCCGACAAATTAAAGTCAACAGAAGCCGGTGCATTAAAAAAATATCTTGCCGATAATCATGTAACGGTGTCCCCCACTTCAACCGGGGTATATATTATTGAACAAGCCAAGGGCGAAGGTCTTAAGATCGATTCCGGAAATATGGTAAAACTGCATTTTTCTGTTGCCCTCGTTGACGGAACCCCGCTCTTCAGTTCTTACGACCGTCCCGAGCCGCTGAAATTTCAGTATGGCAAACGTTTCGATACGCCCGGCTTCGATGAAGCCATCGGCAAGATGCGCGCTGGTACAAAAGCAATGGTAATCGTTCCTTCGGCAGTGGGTTTTGCTGAAAAAGGACAGGGAAACATTGTTCCGCCTTATTCAACATTGGTATATACGGTGGAGATCCTTGAGGTACAGGCGAAGACTGATTACGAGAAAGAACAGGCTGAAAAAAAATTAAAAGATGATCAAATGAAAGAAAACGACAAGAAAAATGAAGCTTCATTGCTCCAGAAATACCTGGATGACAATAAAATCAAAGTAAAACCCACCGCAAGTGGTTTGTATTTTATTGAAAAGATCAAGGGAACAGGCGAACAAGCCGTAGCTGGAAAAACAGTCAGTGTTCATTATACCGGAACATTGCTGGACGGTAAAAAATTCGATTCTTCCGTTGACCGGAACGAACCATTTGAATTTATGCTTGGCCAGGGTCAGGTAATCAAAGGTTGGGATGAGGGCATTGCCCTGATGAAGGTTGGCGGAAAAGCTACCCTGCTCATCCCTTCATCCATAGCTTATGGCGACCGCGATATGGGCGTGATTCCTCCTTATTCCAGTTTGGTATTCGATGTTGAACTGCTGGGAGTAAAATAAAGGCTATTTCCGCATGTAGGTGGAAGGCGCCATTGCCTTTCGGGTCCACATGCTGAGAAACCGCTCCACTTTGGTTGTATCATACCCCTTCACTTCAGGATTCGGATGTTCGAAAGCATCTGAATCCTGAGTGTGTATTTGCTTGCCGGTCTTATCCAGGATGACAAAAACGGGATATCCGAAACGGTTGGGATACCGGAATTCCTGGAACAAGGCAAAATCCCTTTTATCCTTTTCTTTCGGAACATTCAGAAGCATATATATGTAATTTTTCTTCATCATTGAATCGAGTGCCGGAACACCGTTTACCAGTGCATGAAACCTCAGGCACCAGGGGCACCAGTTTCCTCCCATTTGAATAAGTACCTGTTTGTTTTCTTTTTGAGCAAGGGAAATGGCTTTCTTAAGATCAGCCCTTACATCCTGGTTTTCGTTATAGGGTTGCACCTGTGAAAAAGCGTTCGAAGCAAACAAAATGAGCAGTGCGATGAGGATATTTTTCATGTTTCCTTTTTTTTTGCAAAGATAATCTTTAGTTGCCAGTCCGCCGCGGTGGATCAGTTTGACGTTTTCAGTTTGGTGCGATTCTGCAATTCATACCTTTATAGAGCCCGGGCTCCCGGTTCTGCTATGCGTTGTTATTGGAATTGATAAATCAGTAAAAACCTGATGGCTTAAAAGTATTTATACCCTTTGTGTTCTGTAACGACACCTGATAAAAACAAGGGCTTTTGCTCTTGAATCCTTTTATTCATGGCTTTATTTTTACATCTGTTTCTCCTGTTGCTAATTAATTACCAAAAAATTCAAACTATGGAAAACAGTTACCGGGGAAATTTATGATCTTTTTAATGTGCTGATTTTCAAAAAATGTATTCATTTTAACCAAACCAAATCTCATGAATAGAAATTTTATGCTCTTTGCCGGGTTATTGATATTACTCTACCTCGGCATTACTGACTCGTTTGCACAGCTTCCGGGGCAGTTCAAATTGGAGGCCGCAAGTGTTCCCCAATTTGTGGATCCATTGCCTCATTTTGCCGGCCTGAGGGTGAATGCCAAAGCCGGAGGAAATCTATATGTCAAGGCCCTTCCCTGTCAACAGGTACCCCTTTCTACAGGTACCGTGCTTTCAAATGGAACCATTGGCACCACACCAGGGGCTGGATTGGCTCATTTCTGGGGCTATTCCATTTCTACCGATAATGTAACCTACACTCCGGCCATGTGGCCCGGATTTACCGTCGAGGCCAAAAGAGGATATCCGTTGAATCTCACTTATATGAATAAACTCAACGGTCAGACTTATGCAAATGTTGGCCTCACCGTCGATCAAAGTATCAATTGGGCAAGCCCGGTAGTTACAGGAAATCCACTGGTTGATACTTATACAGGTTCTGTTCCCATCTGTATCCACTTGCATGGAGGGGAGGTTCCATCTTCATCTGACGGAGGACCGGATTCCTGGTTTACACCCGATTATGCCATCACAGGAGATGCCTGGTCACATGGTGTTACTGAGAATTATACCTATCCAAATGCCCAGGAAGCCGCTACACTCTGGTTCCATGATCATGTTATGGGCGCAACCAGATTGAATGTTTATGCAGGGATGGAAGCGTTTTATTTACTTCGTGGAGATGATGAAGAAATGGATCATTTACCCGGATGGTCGGGAGATGATCTGGTTAAGGAAAATGCACCATCCGGTACCAGCGGAACATTTAATCCCAACCCTTATCTTCCCGAAATTGAGATTGCCGTCCAGGATCGTAATTTTGATACCTATGGCAAGCTTTTCTTTGATGTGGTTCCACCCAATCCTGACCTTCATCCGTATTGGGAACCTGAATTTTTTGGTGATTTTATCACCGTCAATGGCCGGACCTGGCCATACCTGAGTGTTGCACCCCGGAAATACCGCTTCCGTTTTCTCGATGGATCGAATGCCCGATTCTATAATCTCTGGCTTGAACATGACGGATCAGGTAATCCCGGCCCCGCAATAATCCAGGTGGGAACAGACGGGGGATTGCTGAACAGCCCTGTGACCATTACCTATCCTGATAAGTTATTCATTGCACCTGGCGAAAGAGCCGATCTTGTCATCGACTTTTCAGGATTAACACCGGGGGATATACTTACGCTCCGGAATGATGCTGCAGCACCTTATCCGATGGGTGATCTTCCCAATCCGCAGACAACGGGTCGCATCATGCATTTTGTCGTGAACGGAGAGATGAGAAGTGCCGCCAATCCGGCTGATCCCGGAATCGATAAAAGCAATGTGCCTTCCAGCCTTCGCATTACCCCGCTCGTAGCCCTTACCAATTTCAATGGTGGCGTCAATTTCACTCCTGCCATTAAGCGTCAAATCATCTTAAATGAAATAGAAGGTGAGGGAGGACCTGAGATGGTGCTATTGAATAACAGCATGTTTGATCTGAACGGCATGGGGACTCCCGGGAAGGGCGAAACCGAACTTCCTGTAGAAGGAACCACAGAATTGTGGCAGATCATCAATCTTACCCAGGATGCTCATCCAATGCACCTGCACCTTACCCAATTTCAGCTGGTGGGCCGCCAGGATTATGATGACAGCTCATATGAAATAGCCTATGAAAATGGTTTTGGAGGGAATTGGATGCCGGGCATGGGACCAGCTTTCCCTTATGATTCGCTGAATGCTGACGGAGCCGTTGGAGGCAATCCTGCGGTATCTTCCTATTTATTGGGATCAGTAGAACCGGCCAGGGAGAATGAAAAAGGGTGGAAAGATGTAGTCAAGGTCTTCCCTCACCAGGTTGCCACTTTTGCCATTCGCTTTGCTCCAACCGATATCCCTCTCAATGCTCCGGGAGATCAACTCCTTTATCCTTTTGATCCCAGCCTTGGACCCGGTTACGTATGGCATTGCCATATCGTTGACCATGAAGACAATGAAATGATGCGTCCTTACGTGGTAATTCCTTCTCCTTACAGAGCGACAGCAATCACTGACCATTCACGTGATGATTCAAGGGTTATCCTTGAACAGAACTCACCGAATCCGGTAAACAATATCACCGACATCCGTTTCCAGCTGCCTTCTGAGAATCATGTCCGGATGACTTTATTTAACAGTATGGGATCCGAGATTAAAACCCTGATCAATGCAGACGCCGCTGCAGGAAGTCATACTCTGCGCCTTTATACGGATAATCTTTCAAGCGGAGTTTATTTTTACCAACTGACAGCTGGCGATGTGGTAAAAATGAAAAAGATGATCATCGTCAGATAATCATCTTTTCCTATTTTACTTACCCTCTATAAAATGATCTGGTGATCTGAAGTATAAAATAAATGAATGCTTCAGGTCACCAGCTCATCAATTACAATCCGTACTTGTCAATGATTTCCTGTTTTGTTTTCCCCAGGATATCATATTTCTTTCCAACTTTTATAAAGGCTTGCAACGCTTTTTCCAGGTGATGGATCTCATGTCCTGCGGAGATCTGCGTCCGGATTCGTGCCTGTCCCTGTGCAACGACCGGGAAGAAAAATCCGATGGCATAAATTCCTTCATCATAAAGATCTTTCGAGAAATCCTGTGAAAGTTTCGCATTGAAAAACATGACCGGAACGATCGGCGTATCACCATCTTTGGTGATAAAACCCGCATCGGTCAGGCCTTTTCTCCAAAAGGCCGTATTTGTCTCCAGTTTATCCCGCCGGTCGGTGGATGCAGAAAGAATCTCAAGCACCTTGATCACGCCAGCCACTACCGGTGGAGCGATGGTATTGGAGAAAAGATAAGGACGTGCTTTCTGACGGCACATTTCCACAATTTCTTTTCTTCCGGAAACACAACCACCGGAAGCGCCTCCAAGACCCTTACCGAAAGTGGTGGTGATGATATCGACCTTGCCCATCACACCATACTTTTCATGTGTTCCGCGTCCTGTCTTTCCAATGAAACCGCTGGCATGAGAATCATCAACCAGTAGCAAAGCATCATATTTTTCGCACAGTTCAACGATTTTATCCAGTTTGGCGGTATCACCATCCATGGAAAAAACACCGTCGGTGATAACCATTTTCAGGCGTTTGTCGTTATGAAGCTGCAGTTTGCTTTCAAGATGTTCCATATCGGAATGCTTGAAGGTGTCGTGCATAGCGCTGCAGAGACGGATTCCGTCAACAATGGAGGCATGGACCAGTCGGTCGGAAATCATAACATCATCCTTGGTAAGGATCGCTTCAAAAACACCTGCGTTGGCATCCAGGCACGAAGGGAAAAGAATGGTGTCCTCTGTTCCGAGAAACTCGGTCAGCTTCTTTTCCAGTTCACGGTGTATATCCTGGGTTCCGCAGATAAAGCGGACGGACGACATGCCGTAACCGTGGGTTTTAAGCCCG
The DNA here is from genome assembly GCA_038244085.1 of Bacteroidales bacterium. Classification (GTDB taxonomy): domain Bacteria; phylum Bacteroidota; class Bacteroidia; order Bacteroidales; family FEN-979; genus FEN-979. Next base: position 149,186 of record JBBRTX010000005.1, read on the forward strand.
TCGTGCGCTGCCTGTACGACATCAGGATGACTCGACATCCCGAGGTAGTTGTTTGCACAAATGTTGATGACTTTCTTCTTTGGCGCTCCTAAGGGAAATTCAACTTCGATGTCGGCAGCCTGGGGTGAAAGGATAAAACGCTCCTGCTTGAATAACCCGGCATCTTTCAGCCCGGTGAGGATATCCGTATATATGGTACGGGTTTTCTGGGTGTATGACATACTTTCCTCCTATTTTAGGTATTCGTTCACTAATGCTGTAATCTTATTCACTGTATCAAAAGCCTCGGGTGTGGCCTTATCATCCGGAATGGAAATTTTGTATCTGTTTTCGAGAAAACGTTTTAGCGAAACCATCGAAAATGAATCCACAATACCTCCTGAGATCAACGGGGTATCATAAGTCAATTCCGTGTCATCCTCTACATATTCTTTCGTGACATAATCCTTGATCACTTCTTTCATTTCTTCCATAATGTTTTGTCTCCTTTTGATTTGGTTTATAAACGGTTTGTAATGGTTTGGGTTGTCATATCTGTATTTTCATTTTGATTAATCATCTTCCAGCGTTGAAGTATCACCGATTTCTTCACCCCATTCCTTGGCATGAAGGATTCGGCGCATGATCTTTCCGCTTCTGGTCTTCGGAAGTGAATCGATAAATTCAATTTCCTGGGGCATAGCCAGCGGAGAGAGTTTTTTTCTCACGAAATTCATGATCTCGAGATCAAGGTCTTTACTGCCGATAAAGCCCGGTTTCAGCGTAACGAAGGCTTTCACCACTTCCATGTTCACGAAATCAGGTTTTGCAACGACTGCGGATTCTGCCACGGCAGGATGTTCCAGCAGGGCGGATTCCACCTCAAAAGGACTCACCAGGTGCCCGCCGGTGTTGATCACATCATCATCGCGACCCACAAACCAGAAATACCCTTCATTGTCGATGCTGGAACGGTCTCCCGGCAGATACCAGCCATTTTTGAATTTCTTCTTATACGTCTCTTCGTTATTCCAGTAAGTTCTCATCATGGCTGGCCATCCGGGCCGGATAGCAATCAGGCCGATCTTCCCGGGCTCACCAAAGGGTTCGTAAGTGTCGGGATCAACAACGGTGGCGATAATACCTGGAAAAGGCTTTCCCATTGATCCGGGTTTGATTTTCATTCCGGGGAAATTGGTAATCATCATGGATCCGGTTTCGGTCTGCCAGTAAGTATCAAGAAACGGCATTCCGAATACTTTTTCCGACCAAATCACCGCTTCCGAATTCAGGGGTTCCCCTACACTGGCCAGATGACGAAGACAGGTAAGGTCGAACTTCTTGATGATCTCGTCTCCGGCTTTCATCAGCGACCGGATGGCGGTCGGCGCCGAATACCACATGGTGATGCGGTTTTTCTCAATGAAACGATACCAGGCTTCTGCCGAGAACCCTTTGTCCATGACACATTGCGTAACTCCATTGCTGAAAGCGCCAATGATGCCGTAAGAGGTTCCGGTAACCCAGCCCGGGTCGGCAGTACACCAGTAAATATCATCATCCTTGAGGTCAAGTACCCATTTTGAGGTGAGATACTGCGAAATCAGTGAATAATGAACATGCTTTACCCCTTTGGGCTGACCGGTGGTCCCGGATGTATAATGCAGCACGGAAGGTGATTCGGCAAGTGTGGGATGGATGGTAAATTGTTCAACCTTTGGCAATGCATCCAGGTTAAGGGCAATTTCCCTTTCTCCTAAAGGCTTTGCCGGATTCTGATCCACAATAATGATATGCTCCAGCCAGGGCATCCTTTCGATGATCTTTCTTACCTTCGGAACATGTTTGTGTTGGGTGATGATGACCCTGGTCTGGGCATTTTCGAGCCGGATGAAAAGTGACTCATCTCCGAAAGCGGAAAAAAGCGGTTGCGCAATGGCACCTGTTTTCAGGATACCAAGGAAACCCAGATAAAGCTCAGGAATCTTATCCATGAAAAGACATACTCTGTCTTCCGGCTGGACTCCCAGATCTCTCAGGAACTGTCCAATGGTGTTGGAAGCAAGACGGAGATCGTTGTAGGTGTAGGTCCGGTCCGGTCCGCACATTCCTTCCCAGATCAGTGCGGGCTTGTCCGCTTTCCCCAGGTTACAGATCCGGTCGGTGCAGTGCCAGCCTATGTTTATTACATCCCCCGCTTTATATCCCAGTTCCAGTTCTGCAATTTTCCAGTCGAAATTTTTTACCCTTTCTTCATAAGATCCGATGTTCCACATTGGCAAATACTTTTTGGTTAATACTAATGATCACGTTCCTGTAAAATCTTCCGGTCATCAAAAATGCCGGAAATGTTCGAACTACTCAGGAATAAAAGGAAAATATTGTTTTAAACTCCTGTTTCTACCACTACAATAGCAGAGGCTGTTTCTTTAATATGCGATAAAGATACATGGATTTTCGAGATCCCCTCACGCCTTGCCAGTTCATCCGCTTTCCCTGTGAGGCGGATCAATGGTTTGCCAAATTCATCATGATATAGGTCAATGTCGGCGAAACGGATGCCAAATCTCCATCCGGTGCCGATGGCTTTTAGGAACGCTTCTTTAGCAGAGAAGCGGGCAGCATAATTCTGGTACTTGAACTTCTTTGTTTCACAATAGGCTATCTCCCCTTCAGTGAAAATCTTCTCCCGGAAACCGAGATCTTTTTCCATGACGGCTTTGATCCGGTTCACTTCAATAATGTCAGTTCCTATTCCGTAAATCAACGTAAAAAATTTATTCCCATAACAGCCAGGCTGAAATGGGATGTTAACTGTTTATTCATCAAATCGCTCCCAACATCTTTCCGACTTTCTTGAACTTGTCGATGGCAAAAGCAATCTGTTCCGGCGTATGTGCCGCACTAATCTGAACCCTGATCCTGGATTTGCCCCTGGGGACAACCGGGAAATAAAAACCGATCACATAAATACCTTCTTCCAGCAATGCATTGGCAAAATCCTGGGAAAGTTTCGCATCATTGGGGAGATGTCCAAACAAAACCGGAACAATAGGATGAATTCCGGGTACGATCTTAAATCCGGCCTCTTCCATTCCTTTCCTGAACAACCGGGTGTTTTCAAATACTTTATCGCGCAAATCGGTACTTTCGGAAAGCATGTTCAGCACCTCCAGCGTTGCACCGGTAATGGCCGGGGCAAGGGTATTGGAGAAAAGGTAGGGCCGCGAACGCTGCCTGAGCAGTTCAACAATCTCTTTTCTGGCAGAAATGCATCCTCCGGATGCCCCTCCCAATGCTTTTCCAAAAGTGGTTGAGATGATATCAACCCTGCCCTGTGCATTGCAGTGTTCAATCGTGCCACGACCGGTCTTCCCGACAAACCCGGTTGCGTGCGAATCATCCACCATTACCAGGGCATTGTACTTATCTGCCAGGTCACAGATCTTGTCTACCTGGGCGATGATCCCGTCCATGGAAAAGACCCCATCGGTAACAATCAGCTTGTACCGCGCCTGGCTTGCATCCTGGAGCACCTCCTCGAGATCCTCCATGTCGTTATTTTTGTATTTGAACCGCTGAGCCTTACAAAGACGGACTCCGTCAATGATCGAAGCATGGTTCAGCTCATCGGAAATAATCGCATCCTGTTCACCGAGCAGGGGTTCAAAAACACCTCCGTTGGCATCAAAAGCCGAAGAATAGAGTATCGTGTCTTCCATTCCCAGGAATTCACTCATCTTGGCCTCAAGATCTTTATGGATTTTCTGCGTTCCGCAAATAAATCTTACGGAAGACATCCCGTAACCATAACGGAAAAAAGTATAGTTGGCGCCAGCCATTACCCTTGGGTCATTCGATAAACCAAGATAATTGTTGGCGCAAAAATTCAGCACCTTTTGTCCTTTATCCGTGCGGATTTCCACGCCTTGTGGTGTAACCAGCACGCGTTCATTTTTATACAGACCTTCGGATTGAATACAGTCGAGTTGTTTTTGAAGATGGTCTTTGAATTTGCCGTACATGTGAGTAAAAATCGTTTAGTAAATCAGGATTCAAAATTAGGAAAATTTTGTCAGTCCGACATGTAAAAAGATTACATTTGAAGGGTAAAAAAACCCTTCCGTTTATGAAAAAATTATTGTTTTGTCTCTTGGGTATTTTAGTCATTATCTCTGCCTGTAAAAAGTCTGATCCTGATCCTGAACCACAACATCCGGAATTAATAGGTGAATGGAAGGGAATCACCTCCCAGGGTAATGCTTGCGAATTTCAGGTGATCAACAAAAAAGGGATCCTGTATATTTCACATTACAAGCTCCTGGTCAACATTCCAGGCGGATTTCACAGTTATGAAGCTACCAATACGGAGGGTATTGCTGCCCTTGATAACACATCCTTTAAAATTACCCTGGGATCAGGAATTTCGGGAGAATCATCTATCAACGGAAATTTTCCGGGGTCCGGTTTGCTGGTTGGGCTATTTTCAGTGTATTCACCCAATAATGCAACTGAACTTTCTACTGGAACCTATTCCTGTTCAAAAAATCAGTAATCAGCGGATATTGTTAAGATTGAGTTTGCGGAGAAGTGGCGCTTTTTTGGCTGTTACCGCTACGACCAACAGGGTCATAATTCCTCCGAAAATCACCGACGGAATCAGTCCCATCAGTTTAGCAGCTACTCCCGATTCGAAGGACCCAATCTCATTGGAGGATCCGATAAAAATGCTATTTACCGACGCAACACGTCCCCGCATCCCATCAGGGGTCACGAGTTGCATGACCGTGGCCCGGATCACCACGCTGATGTTGTCGAAAACCCCGCTGAGCATCAGCAGGAATAAGGAAAGATAAAAATTCCTGGAAATAGCGAAAAGAATGATGCTTAATCCGAATCCGGCAACACCGATCAGCAGCGCCTGACCAGCCTTTTCCATGGGCGGACGATACGCCAGGTAAAAAGACATCATCACGGCTCCGGCCATGGGCGCTGCACGCAGAAACCCAAGACCCTGGGGGCCCACCATTAATACTTCTGCGGCAAATACCGGCAACATGGCCACCGCCCCGCCAAACAGGACCGCGAACATATCCAGCGCCATTGCCCCGAGTAACAACTGATTGCTGAAAACAAACCGGATTCCGGAAGTGATTCTTTGCTTAAGCTCTTCCTGCGTAACCCTGACAGGCTTAGGAAGTGGCTTCATTTGCAGCAAGAGAAAAACGGATACAAGTACAAAAAAGATTACACAGAAATAGGCCACCTTCACCCCGAGAAAACCATAAACCAGTCCTCCGATTGCCGGGCCGGTTATCGCAGCAATATGCCAGATGGTACTGTTCCAGGTGGATGAATTGGTGTACAGCTCCCTCGGCACAATCTGCGCCATCAATGCAATGGTGGAAGGATACAGGAATGACCGTGCCACACCCGAAATGGTGACCACCAGGTAAATGGGAAGAACGCCAAAACGAGTGAAAATTTCTGCCGTATGATAAGTGAAATACAATAAAGAAAGGGAACCAACCAGGAACAGCAAGTCAAACCAGAAAATGATTTTTTTCCGGTTAAACCGGTCGGCAATATGCCCCGCAAATAATGCCACCAGTATAAAAGGAATTGCTTCTGCCAGACCGATCAGCCCGAGCGAGAGCGGATCTTTGGTCAACTGATAGACTTGCCAGCCTACAATGATGCTCTGCATTTGTATGGCAATGGTCATAAAAAAACGGAAGGAAATAAACAGCCGGTAATCCTTCAGCCTTAATACCGCAAATGCATCATGTCTCTGTTTGTCTTCCATCTTCTCGATCTGATCCACCCGGCTTTATAAAAAAAACCCGGCCAGCATTGACCGGGTCTTGTTTTTCTGCAAAACAAATCTATTCCTCTTCTTTCTCCTGTTCTTCGTATGCCTTCAGCAGCTTGTCCTGAACATCGCCCGGTACCTGGGTATATTCGGCAAATTTCATCGAATAGGTGGCACGGCCGCTGGTAAGCGAGCTTAATGCGGTGGAATAACGGTTCAACTCAGCCAGTGGCACTTTGGCTATGATCTTCTGATAAGTTCCTTCACTATCCATTCCCATGATCACTGCACGACGGCCCTGAAGATCGGTCATCACATCACCCATCTTATCTTCGGGTACAATCACTTCCACATCATAAATCGGCTCGAGGATCTTCGGACCTGCATTTTTGAAGCCTTCCTTGAAGGCAGCTCGTCCCGCCAGTTTGAAAGAGATTTCATTCGAATCAACAGGGTGCATTTTTCCGTCATAAATACTCACGACAATGTCACGGGCATAGGAACCTGTGAGGGGGCCTTCTTCGATCTTTTCCATGATTCCCTTGAGAATAGCAGGGATAAAACGAGTATCGATGGCACCACCAACAATACAGTTGTGCAAAATCAGTTTTCCGCCCCAGTCCAGTTCGATGACATCCCGGCCACGGATGGGGAATTCCGTCTGGTCTTTCATTCCTTCACGGAAAGGCTCGATCAGCATGTGTACCTCACCAAACTGACCAGCACCACCGGATTGTTTTTTATGACGATACATCGATTTGGCAGATTTCGTAATGGTTTCACGGTAAGGGATTTTCGGTGCAATGTATTCGATACCGATCTTCTCAAGGTTTTCAATATGCCATTTGGCAATATTCAGGTGAAGTTCTCCCTGTCCCATCAGAATCACCTGCTTCAATTCTTTGGAATAGACCAGAATGATGGTTGGGTCCATCTTTGTCATCTCTGAAAGAATTCCTCCCAGTTTTTCATCATCGCCGGCATTCCTGGCTTTCACAGCTACGCGGAACTTCGGTTCAGGATAAACCATCGGTTCGATGATATCATCGGCGTTTTTGGGCGAATTGAGGGTATTGTTGGTATACGTGTTTTTCAGTTTGATGGTGGCACCGATATCACCGGCAACCAGCTTCTCAACTTTATCTCGGTTTTTACCATTCATCACGAAGAGTTGCGAAAGTCGTTCCTTCGAACTGTTACGCACGGGATTGATCATATCCATTGCTTCGGTAATCTCTCCTGCATAAACCTTGAAATACGATACTTCTCCGAGATGCTGTTCGATGGTTGTTTTAAAAATAAAAGCAGAGGCAGGATCAGAAGATTTACACTTCAGCACTTTCCCCTCTTTGGTCTTCACTCCGGGCATCTCATTCGGAGCAGGTACACTGGCTGCAATAAATTCAAGCACCCGGTTGATGCCCATGTTCTGTTTCGCACTCGTACAAAGAACCGGAAAAATCGACCGGTTCATCAAAGCCGTTTTCAGGGCCTGGGCAACCTGTTCTTCGGTGAGCGTTCCTTTTTCAAAAAATTCTTCCATCAGGGCTTCATCTTTCGATGCCAGCTCCTCGACGAGGGCATTGTGCATCTCTTCAGCCTTTCCCTTCTCTGCATCCGGGATGTCCAGGATTTCGGGTTTTCCGCCCCCCTGGGGATATTTGTACATCTTCATCTTCAGCAGGTCAATGATGGAGTTAAAACCAGTTCCTGCGTTTAACGGGTATTGCATCAGGGCAACATTGGTCCCGAAAGCCTGGTGAAGCTGACGGATGGTTTCATCAAAATTGGCATGTTCCTGATCCAGGTGATTCACAATAAAAACTACTGGCATATTATACCGGTTGGTATATCTCCAGGTAATCTCAGTACCCACTTCGACACCATTCACGGAATTTACAACCATCAGTGCTGTGTCGGCAACCTTCAACGCAGAAACAACCTCCCCGATAAAATCATCAAAACCGGGAGCATCAATGATATTGATCTTTTTATTATCGTAAATCGAATAAAGTATTGAAGCTACTACTGAATTCTGACGCTCCAGCTCGATCGGACGGTAATCTGAAACCGTGTTTTTGTCTTCAACTGAACCCCTGCGACTGATCACTCCTCCTTCAAAAAGCATTGCTTCCCCGAAAGTGGTCTTACCTGATTTTGCACCCCCGATGAGGGCAACGTTTCTGATCTCGTTAGTTTGGAATACCTTCATTGTTTGGTTTTTTGCTTGAGTTTATGGTGGTTAAGATGTGTCCTGAAAATAGGATTGCGAAAATACTAATTTGACCGTAATCCACAAAGCAATGCTGCAATTTTCTTTGATTTAAAGCATTTTATGAATTTCTAACCAGCGCTCCCTGGACATTTTTGCCCCGATCACTTCAATCACGTTCCCGGAAAGCAGTGCGCCCAGTTCCCCGCATCGTTGCAGGGAAAGTCCCTGAGAATGACCGTAGAGAAAGCCTGAGGCATAAAGATCCCCTGCCCCAGTGGTGTCAATGGGTTCAACGGCAATGATCCCGATCCGGGCAACCTCGTTTCCCGTTTTAATCAGTGAACCCTTGCTTCCGGTTTTCACGACTGCAATCGTACAATATTTACTGATCTCTTCAAGGGCTTCTTCCGGTTCCTTCCCGGTAAATGCACGTGCTTCATCCTCATTGGCAAAAACAATGTCCACGTATTTTTCAACCATCTCATGAAGAAAATCAAGATTTGCCTCCACGACATTATAACTGGCAAGATCCAATGAAATGATCAAGTTGTTTTCGCGGGCAATTTTTAAGGCCGTCTCAATAAGCTCATGGTTGATGATCAGGTAACCTTCAATATGGAAGTAATCATATTTTTTAAAGATGCCGGTGTCCGGAGAACCAGATCCGGATAAAAGGTGTTCGGCGGATAATTCGATGGCAGCTCCCAGAAATGTGGCGAAAGTCCGCTCAGAATCAGGCGAAATAAGAGCGATGGCTTTACCGCTGTCCTGCTTGCTGTGGATCATGTGGGGCTCCACGCCTGCATTGATCATATCCTGAACGAAAAATCCCCCGATCTCATCTTCTCCGATCACGCCGATGTACCCGGTTTCCGCACCCAACATCGCCAGACCATGAATGGTATTTGCAGCAGAGCCCCCGGCAGCCAGGCTCCTGGCTGATGTTGAAAGTGCATTCAGTACCTTATTGCTTCTTTCGTGGTCAACAAGCTGCATGCTCCCCTTAGGAAGATCAAGTATTTCCAGGATTCCGTCACTTTCCAATGGGATCATAATGTCCACCAGGGCATTTCCCATTCCTAGGATTTTTTTCATGTTTGAAGAATTGTTAAGATCGGCAAAGGTAATGACGTTTCCTGTACAAAATTTACTTCCTGCTTCTAAATTCCACCTTCTGCTGAAGATTGAACCATAAATGACGGAAAAGTCATCTCTGATACAATAAAATTATTTCTGTTTCGTTTTTATTCAGTCTAAATAATAATATTATGCGTTTAGTCAAATCATTTCTAACTTTGTCGCTGTTATTCCTGATCTCCCTCAGCGGATGCAGCCAGGAACAAAATAAGAAGTCTATGAATTATAAAAAACTGACTCCGGAAGAAGAAAGAGTCATCCTTCACAAAGGTACCGAAGCTCCCTTTTCCGGTAAATATGAGAAATTTGAAGAAAAAGGCACCTATGTCTGTAAACAGTGCGGCGCTCCCCTTTTCCGTTCGGAAGATAAATTTGATGCCCAATGCGGGTGGCCAAGTTTTGATGATGAAATCCCCGGTGCCCTGAAAAAAATCCGCGATGCGGACGGGATGCGGACAGAGATTCAATGCGCCAATTGTGGGGCCCACCTGGGACATGTTTTCAAGGGAGAGGGATTTACGTCGAAAGATACCCGGCATTGTGTGAATTCCGTTTCGCTGGATTTTATCCCGGCTGAAAAAGCAGGAAAACAAACGGAAACCGCCATCTTCGCCGGAGGTTGTTTCTGGGGCGTTGAATATTATATGCAGAAGGAAAAAGGCGTGATATCAGTGGTTTCCGGATATACCGGCGGGCATAAGGATAATCCCACCTACGAGGAAGTCTGCTCCGGAAAAACCGGCCATTATGAAGCCGTTAAGATTACCTATGACCCGGCCATTACCAACTTCGAAAAGGTGGCTCGTCTTTTTTTCGAAATTCATGACCCGACCGAATGGAATCACCAGGGACCTGATCATGGAGAACAATACCGGTCGGCGGTATTCTACCAGGATGAAAAACAAAAGGAAATTACAGAAAAGCTGATCGGTCTGTTAAAGGCCAAAGGGTTTAATGTGGTTACTGAAGTCAAAAAAGCCGGTAAATTCTGGGAAGCTGAAGGCTATCATCAGGATTACTACGACCATAAAGGGACTTTACCTTATTGCCATGGCTATGTGAAAAGATTTTGAAAAGCCTTTATTTACTTTTCATAAATTCCTCTTTTTTTATCTCTTCCATTTTATCAATGCGTTCAAAATTTTTCCATTGATAATCTTTTCGTCTTCCGTTAGCATCCCATGAATATACATTATGAAAAGTGGTGCCGAAAGAGATTTCTCTTGAATTGAAATATTTGGAAAACGCAACCTGTTCACCCGAACGTACATCATTCCCGATCACCGAAAACTTCATGTGCAGCAGTTTGTTTTCTTCTAAAGCCCTTTGAATGGAACTCTGCAGTTTTTTATGATGTTCATCAAAAGGAATATCTATATAAAGAATCCGCTCAAGGTCGGCCAGTTCCTTTTGCCACTGAAATGCCCTGACCCTTGAATTGTGCTCAATCGTCCAGGCTTCGAATTTCCCTTTCAGATCAATGATCGTACGTCCTTTATTCCCAAGGCGGATCGAAAGCCAGTACCTGTCATTCCTGTGACGGATATAAAGTTTTTTTGTCGAAAAGATGTCATTGGGTCTTCTGATCACAAAAAACACCAGGAATCCGGAAAAAATGGAAGTAAAAAAAAGGGACAGGATCGACTGAATCATCACCAGGGTCCTGCCATGATTGGTAATCGGATGTATGTCGCCAAAACCAATGGTATGAAAAGAAACAATACTGAAGTATATGGCCTTTGAAAAATCCACCTCCTCGGCATATGGTTTGGAATAGGGGGTTAATGCGATACTTCCCGTACTGTAATACATCCAGGCAAAGATCAGAATGATGCATCCGTAACACAAAAACGAGAAAAAGACAAATTGGATAATCTGCCGGGTCTTTAAGCTAAGATTCATCATGGTAAAATAATTTTTAGGATGTTAAGGTTTTCCGATCGAAAATAAAAAAAGCACTTTCCACGGATGAATTGGATCCGCAGAAAGCGCTTGAACAGGAATTAATATTTTCTCTTTCTTTAAAAGGAAAATGTTAAACTACCGGAACAATATTAACCGGAGTTTCCATTCCCTTGGCTTTTGCGGCAGGCTTTTTAGCTACAACCTTGCGGGCCTTAGGTTTACTGACTTTTTTCTTTTTCGCTGGTTTAGCAGCAACGGGTTTAGGGGCAATTGCTTTTTCTGATTTTGCAACTACCTGAACCTTGGGTTTACGGCCTCTTTTTTTACCGGGCTTCGCAACCTTTGCAACGGCGGGTTGAACTGCCGCTTTTGGTTTTCTTCCTCTTTTTTTACCCCCAACGATCGGAGCAGCTTTTTCAATTACTGTCTCATTTCTTAATTTGTTCAGGGTTTCTTTCAGACGATCTGTGTAATCTGTCACCTCTTTTAATTCATCTTCATACATTGCGATCAACAGCTCGACTTCCTGTTCTGAAAATTTAAATGATTTCATAATTTATTTTTTTGGTTAGGGTGCAAAAATAGTAAAGTTTACTAAACCAACTAATTCTATTAATAAATATTAGGGTATTTTTTCGAAAATATAATAATTTTTGACATGTTGTCTTAACTTCACCCGTTACCCAATTCGATTGGTTACCAATATTTTTATTTTCAGAATCAATTTCTGGTTCGTCTTCAACCTGTCTGAATTTTTGTACGGTAACATTTATTAAAAAATTAATCTACCGGGAATACATACGCTGTTTTTACACCGCTAAAATACAGACGTTATCAGTGTATCAGCAAGAAGGAAAGTCACAGGGTGCGGGATTCACGGGGTTTCGTAAAAACAAAAAAGCGCTAACGGTTGATGGGGATTTTATTTTAAAGTGTGTTTCCGGGATTTATATTGATAAAAGCCTTAATTCATCCTTTCCGGGTTAACCCATCGTATAATGCTTCCGCATTTTTTTTTCAAAGGTAGGTTTTACATTGTAATCCTGTACTCCCGAAGCGACTTTTCCGTCTGGTTTTCCATCTTCATTACCTTTATTTCCAGAAGGTTTATTTACAACAAGTACTTCCTTAGGGTTTGCGGGTTCTCCCTCCGGAGTTGTTCTGATTGAATTTCTGGGATGTTGAAATACGCTGTCCCATTCATTCACAAAATACTCCGCATCTTTTCGGTTTCGAGGCCGGATGCCGATAACAATTCTTCCGTCAATATCATCATCCTGCAATTTGGCGAAGAAAATCTCACCCTGCGTATATCCACGCTTGCTCAATGTTTTATAAGCAATTTCCGCAGTGTCTGCATCATTAAATAAGCCTGTAAGTACCATGTTTGGTTGTTTTTCATTAAAAAAGTAAAGACTACATTGCACAGTTCTATTGTCGGCGGATTACCGGTAGATAATTTCACCTTTATGCGTCCGCCAGTCATTTTCAAAGTATTCGGCATCTTCCATATTCCGGGGTCTGACACCAATTACAATGATTCCGGTATCATAAGTCCTTGACCAGAAAATATCATCCTGGCCATATCCTTTTTCATTCAACGATCTATATGCCTTTTCTGCATGATCATTATCACTAAACATTCCCGTCAAAACACTATGATCTTTTACCTTTTTTGACCTTAAATCCTGCCTGTTCTCAAGCATTTTATCCGTTCTCATCTTAAATAATATTATGAATTTTCCCTTTTCTATACTGCTAATAAATAATTCTCCCTGTTGCACCCGGTTGTGTGATATTTCCAGTTCAGGGCGAGAACCTCCGCAATGATTTTTTTAAGCACGCCGAAATCGCTCGGCTTTTTAATATATATGTTTGCACCCTGGGCGAAAGTTTCCTCTATATCTTCATGTGAAGAAGAGGTTGAATAAATTGCAACCAAAAGCTCGCTCAATATGACATTGCCTCTGATTTCACGTAAACATTCCAGCCCGTTTTTCCTCGGCATATTCAGGTCGAGAAAAATAATATGGGGTAATGACCTTTCCGGATTCAGCAAATAATCCATCAATTGAACCCCATCATTAAAAAAGGTAATCTCTGTCCGCATTTTAATGCGTTCTACTGCATCTTTAAAAAAAAGACGATCATCTTCATCATCATCGGCGAAAAGAATTTGTATCGAATTGCTGTTTATCATAATTTCATTGTATGACCATCTGATCTTATAGCGCCCGATGGTTAATTGACCTCTTTTATATATAAATATCTTAAATACTTGTAGTGGGGTCTTTTCGTATAAAACTATTACCAAAAGTACTCTGAATCAATTTGATGCACAAGAGGAGCTATACTTTATTTTAGGGGAAATATACCCGCCTTTTTCACGTATTGATACGCAGGTTTTTATGCAAAAAAAGAAGCTGCCTCCGGTCAGAAAGACAGCTTTTTATCATGCGTCTCTTAACGGTTTACTTTTCAATCTTTATCAGGTTGGTAAAAATATTTTTTTCACTGGTAATTTTATCAGCATTCCCATAAACGCAATAGGTGTTTTGATCCAGAATATCTTTTACCATTTTTGAAAAGCCCCTGATATCTTCGGATGTGGTCGACAGAATCGCATTCCGCTCTGCCTGTATATCCTCCTTTTTTCTTTTGGCAAAATAATAGGTAAAGGCTTGCTCGCCGCGTTGGGATGCAGTCAGCGGTTTGTCGAGTGACGAGATGGTGCCAATGATATAACGGGTCATCGTCTTTGGGTCTGCATTGAATGCCAAGAGATAATCAGGTGTACGCTTATAATTATCAAGTGTTTCTGAAAGATTCGGATCCCGGTAAGAGTTGAAAGTAACTATTCCGCTTATGCCGAAAGAACTCCATCCTCCATAGGCTCCTCCAATTACACGAATCTGGTTTTGCAACCAGTCAGTCGAGAGTACCTGGCTCAATACCCTCATCTTGCCATTCCATTTATATCCCAGTTTTTTGTAGTCAGATCCTTCAATCACATACTGTACTTTTGAAGAAGTAAGAATTCCTTCATTTCTTTTTACCGGTTCGATTTTCCAATCGTTCATAATCGTTTTGCCTGCTGGAAGGGCATTTGCCATTTTCTGAAAATCAGCAGAGAACTTCTCAAGGTCATTTTTTCCGCAGGTGACCGACGCGATAAGGTTCTCTTTTTTAAAGATCATTTCGGAGGTTTTCTTCAGCATGGCCATGATCTGCCCGGCATCCTGATCAAAATCCCTGACCAGCCGGGAAATAAACCAAAAATAATCCAGCCCGGTGACGCTTTCGTTGAACATTCCCTGGTGACTATAATACGACGAAACCCTGCTGTTGGCAACACCATATCCATCCCTGCGAATATTTGCTTCCAGTTGCGAAAGGTGACGGGTCAGCAGGCTCTTCAGTCTTTCCTGATCTGTAAACTGTGTCTTATTGAGGATTTCTCCTGTTAGTTCAATCAGTTTCGGCACTTTGGGGTTCATCGCCTTTGAACTGATTTTGAATTTCGCGATCAGGTTGTTATCATCCTGGTTTTCCAGAAAAGTGTTGATACTGGTCATAAATCCGCCTGTAGCGATATTCAGTTCCTGGTTCAGTTCTCCATAGTTGTATTTTTCTGTATTCAACATCCCCAGCAGGTTTGATAGAAGTGATGCATATGGGATTTGCTCTTCTGCAATTGCGTGAAGGTCAAAAAAAAGATTCATGTATACCACATCATTCGTAAACTCCTCGTGAAAGAGAAGCGGAATACCCGATACATTTTTTTCCTCGGCAATATACCATTCCGATTTAGGACTGATATCGGAGATATCCAGCAATGGGATGGTTTCGAGTGCCTTCGGAGTGTCCTCTCTTTTCTGGTATTCCACCAGATCATGGGTTTGACTAATAAGAGAATCCTTTTCACTTTGTGAAAGGTTTGTCTTGAATTGTTTCAGTTGCGCCTCTGTGATCAAACTGTTTTGCTTGTCAAGCCCGGGTTTGGGTTCCAGGGCAAGAAACAGCGTATGTGGATTGTTCAGGAGATACTTTTTCAGGATGTTCTCAAGGTAATTTGAAGTGAGGGCGGTCTTCACTTCAGCCAGCGGAGCCTCATATTCCAATCCGAGATAGGGGTCATCTGCAAAAAACCAACCTGGTAAAATCTGGTTAATATAGGTCATCCCTTTCTGTGCGTCATTACCTTCCCGTAGCTGAAATTCCAACCTGTTGAGAATCCCCTCAACCTCCTGTTTATTAATCCCTTTCCTGATGGCGTCGGAGAATACTGAGTCGGCAATCATTCTGAATTTTTCCTGATCAGAAGGATTGGCATTCTGAATAGTGATCTGAACCACATTTTGTTTGTAATTGCTGACCGATGCTGAAACATCCTGCCCGATTCCTGCTTTCTGCAGTGCAATCCGCAATGGAGCTGACTCCTGGTTCACCAATACCTCACATAAGATGTCCAGGGACATATTCAGCGCCTGATCCGTGTTATGACCGGCCACCAGTGCCATCGTCAGATAGGTCTGATCTTTCGTTTCAGCCCCTTCCAATACAGGGTAATAAGCCGTTATTTCTTTTTGGGCAGCAAACGGTTTCTGATCTTCAATAGTAGCTTTATTCCCTGATTTCGTATATCCTGACAAATAGAGCCGGTCAATGAATTCCAGTTCCTTGTCCATATCGGCATTCCCGTAAAGGAAGATATAGCTGTTCTCCGGATCATAATACTTCCTGTGGTAATTGATGAAATCTTTTTGTGTCAGGGTTGGAATTGCGGCAGGATGCCCTCCCGATTCAAAGCCATAGGGGTTGTCAGGAAATAGGTTTTTATAGGTCTGATAATATAATTCCCGCTGCGGATTGGAATACGCGCCCTTCATTTCGTTGTAAACCACGCCCTTATAAATCACAGGAGCCGCCTTATCTTCCAATTCGTAATGCCAGCCTTCCTGTTTCAGGATCCGGTTATCAGTATAAAGAAGTGGATTAAACACAGCATCCAGGTACACATGCATCAGGTTAAAATAATCCTTATCATTCATACTGGCCACCGGGAACATGGTGAAGTCCTTGGAAGTAAAGGCATTCATAAAAGTGGAGAGGGATCCTTTCTGAAGCACGTCGAACGGACTTTTAACGGGAAAATTCCTGGAACCATTGAGCACAGAATGCTCCATGATATGAGGAGCACCATTATCGGATACCGGAAAGGTTTTAAAAGCAATACTGAAAGTCTTGTTTTCGTCATTGGCAGCGATTTTTACCAGTCTGGCTCCACTTTTTACATGCTCGAAGTAATAGACCTCGGCATTGATTTCCTTCACAAATTTTTTCCCGATAAGCCTGAATCCGTGAATATTTGCAGGGCCTCCAAAAGTAGTTGCTGATGTAATCATCATAATGAGTATAATTATTCCCGAAATGAAATGCTGAATAACGATTTTCCTGTTTTCCATGACTATCAAATTATTTTTTGCCGAAATTAGTCCTGAAAAAACAATTAGGCAAAGATAATCTGTACGGTCATCCCAAAACACGGTAAACTCATCTTTTCGCAGAAGAAATGATCGGCTTTTATACCCCGGTTACCGTTAATTCGGTCGATTCCGTAGATTACGTAACCTTTATACCTGTGTTTTTATTTAATTTGGCTCCTGAATAAGAAAAAGAGAAATTACCCGATGAAACCGAAATTTAAAATTCTCATTCATATTATCTACTGGGTATACATGTTTAACCAGCAGTTATACTATTTTTTCGTTGATAAAACCTATCCCTATTTCTGGGAAGACACTTTTATTTCCTATTTCCTCTCCTTTATCAATTTTTATCTCATTTACTTTTCCTTGCCTTACCTGATCAGGAACAAGAACAAACTGTTGAGTGTCTTGATCGGGCTGGGTACCATAGCATTTCTTTCCGGGTTAAGGTACTACACAAATATTATTTTTTGGACGGATATTCTTCATGTCCCGGAAAAGGAACTGATGACAGAGAAGGAACTATTCTATGTCGGTTTAAGGCTAACCTTAATCATCTCGGTTTATGCCCTGCTGATCAAATTCGCGATCGACTGGTTTGAAACGCAGAAAATCAGGGCTGACATGATCAACCAGTCGCAGGCAAGTGAACTGGCATTACTGAGATCGCAGGTAAATCCGCATTTCTTGTTCAACACGCTGAACAACATTTATTCGCTGGTATACCAGAAATCGGAAAATGCTCCGGCTGCGGTCATGAAACTCTCCGCCATCATGCGGTATGTTTTGTATGATGCCAATACCGACTTTGTGCAACTTGATAAAGAAGTGGAGTACCTCCAAAGTTTTATCGAGTTACAGAAACTGCGTACCCAACAGACAGATTTTGTCGAATTCAGTGTTACAGGAGATCTCAATGGAAAAACCATTGCTCCCATGTTATTGATTCCGTTCGTAGAGAATGCTTTCAAACATGGAAGCCGAAACGGACCCCATCCCGGGATCATCATTAAACTTGAGGTAGCCCCGGAAAGGATTATTTTCACAGTGACCAACTTTATTAAACGAACCAATATCCTGCAAAAAGACAAAGTTGGAGGAATCGGACTGCAGAACATACGGCGGCGGCTTGAACTTCTTTACAAGGGACGGTACAAACTGGAAGTAACAGATGAAAATGATCAATTCGATATTCATCTTGTTTTAGAGAACTCAAATCCTTAATTTACAGGTATATGCAAATCAATTGTATTGCAATCGACGATGAGCCACTGGCGTTGGACATCATCCGGGACTATTGTTCAAAAGTGCCTTTTCTGAACCTTATCATGACATTTGACAATGCGTTGAAATCCATAGAATTTATCCGCGACAATAAGATCGATTTGATATTCCTGGATATCCAGATGGAAGAACTCTCAGGAATTCAGCTCCTGAATGCCCTGAAGATAAGACCTTATGTCATTTTCACTACAGCCTACGATTCATATGCCATCCAGGGATTTGAACTGGATGTTATGGATTATATGCTGAAGCCGATTTCTTTTGAACGGTTCGTGAAAGGGGCGGATAAGGTATATGAAAAAATGCAGCAGGATCAGAAATCGAAAAACGGACCTGCAGAGCAAGTTATATCTGTAGCGCCAGGCGATCCTTTCTTTTTTGTGAAAACGGAAACCCGTATCGAAAAAGTCCGCTTTTCGGATGTACTCTATATCGAAGGTATGGGCGACTACTGGCGGATCATCACTCCCCAGAAAAAGATCATGAGTCTGCTCAACTTTAAGAAACTGGAGGAGATCCTTCCGGCCAATCAGTTTGTCAGGGTTCACAAATCATTCATCATCGCCCTTGATAAGATTGATAATGTGGAACGGAACCGGATCAAGATTGCCGACCGGCTGATCCCGGTAAGTGAAACCTTCAGAAAAACCTTCTTTGACATGATCGATAAAAGGAAAGTGGGGTGATTCAATTCACAAGCCCAAAATCCATTTGTTTCCTGGGCAAGTCAACTTTCTTTACGCGTATCTTCACTTTGTCACCGAGTTTATATTGCTGGCCTTTCCGTGATCCGATCACCTGGTAATTCTCTTCATCCAGGTAATAAAAATCATCATTCAGATCCCTCAAACGGATCATCCCTTCACATTTTGTTCCGACGATCTCTACAAATATCCCCCATTTACTGACACCCGAAATCAATCCGTCAAAGGTCTTGCCGACCTTATCGAGCATATATTCGGTTTGCTTGTATTTCACCGACATTCGTTCGGCACTCTCAGCCTTTCTTTCCATTTCAGAAGAATGATCGCATTTCGATTCATAGTCCTCCTTGTTGACAGAATTCCCGTTATTCAGGTATTGAAAGAGTAACCGGTGTACCATCAGGTCAGGATAACGGCGGATGGGTGAGGTGAAATGCGTATAGAAAGGGAACGCAAGGCCATAGTGCCCGATGTTTACGGTTGTATAAATTGCCTTCGCCATGGTTCGTATGGCAATGCTCTCCACCATGTTCTCCTCTCCTTTCCCTTTGATCTCGTCGAAAAGCTTGTTGAACGACTGTGCCAGACTCTTCCGGTTGGTCAGGTTAATCCTGTATCCCAGTTTGGCAATAAACTGCGTGAATTTCTCCAGTTTCTCGGGAAGGGGATTATCGTGGACCCGGTAAACAAAAGTCTTCGGTTGAACATTCCCTTTTTTCTTCCCGACCCATTCGGCGACTTTCCGGTTGGCCAGCAACATAAAGTCTTCGATCAGCTTATTTGAGTCCTTCATCTCTCTAAGGTAAATCTCAAGCGGCTTTCCATTTTCATCCAATCTGAAACGGACTTCCTGGCTTTCGAAGTTTATGGAACCTTTTTTGGCTCTTTCTTCCCTGAGTTTCTTTGCCAGTTTATCCAAAACGGTAATTTCACCGGCAAATTCTCCTTTGCCCGCTTCAATGATTTCCTGCACTTCATCATAGCTGAAGCGGCGGTTCGAATGAATTACGGTTTTCCCGAACCATTCCTCATAAATCTGAGCATTATCATCCATCTCAAAAACAGCCGAAAAACCCAGTCGGTCCTTGTCGGGCTGAAGCGAGCACAGTTTGTTGGAAAGTCTTTCCGGAAGCATCGGTATTACCCGGTCGACAAGGTAAACGGATGTTCCCCGCTGATAAGCTTCCTGATCAATGGCCGATCCGGGTTTAACATAGTAGGAAACATCGGCAATATGAACACCCACCTCATAATGGCCATTACTGAGTATACGAAAAGAGAGGGCATCATCAAAGTCCTTTGCATCCGCAGGATCAATTGTTATGGTGAAAACCTCCCGAAAATCTCTTCTTCCCGCGAGCTCTTTTTCCGGGATCATTTCCGGAAAAGCCGCGGCTTCTTTCTCACTTCCAGCTGAGAATGAGAGCGGAAACTCAAACTCGGAAAGGATCGAATTCATCTCCACATCATTGTCACCCGGTTTTCCCAGCACATGAAGAATTTCGCCAAAAGGATTCTCCGACTGAGGAGGCCATTCCGTGATCTTTGCCACCACTTTCTGCCCGGTTTTTGCCCCGTTCAGATTTGCCAGCGGAATGAATATATCAACTGGCATGGAAGGATTATCCGGCACCAGGAAGGCAAAGTTCCGGGATACTTCAACGGTTCCTACAAACTGCATTTTCTTCCGCTCCAGGATCTCAATGACCTGTCCTTCCTTTTTTCTTCCTTTGCGCTGGGGAAACAGGAGGACTTTCACCTTGTCACCGTTCAGGGCATGCGCGGTATTGCTGGCATCAATAAAAACATCTTCCCCTTTGTCTTCGGGTATCAGATAGGCTTTACCGGTTTGTTTCATATCAACGGTTCCGGTGATGTAACCCGTGCCCCCTTTGGGATATTTGTTACTCTGCGGGTTGATCTGGTATTTCCCTCGTTTGGACTGAACCAGTTCACCGCTGGCAACCAGGGTATCGATGATGGTGTTGACAAGTTCACGGCTCGCTTTGTCGCTGATGCCAAGCCGCCCCGCAACTTGCTTGTAATTGAACGAACTCACGGGGTTGGTAATAAAAACATCATGAACACTTTTGACAAAAGTGTTTCCGCTTTCGACTTTTTGTTTTTTGTTCTTTGCCATAATATAATAGTAAAACTTTACAGATATCTGTAAAGCAAAGATAATGAAATTGGAAAGAAGGAGGTTTGAATCGGGAGGTCCTGTTTAAAGCCGGGAATAGATCACATGTGCTGTGTTTGGGGAGAGGAAGGAATATCGGATATTCTGGTTATCCGTATTAATGGAGGGGTTTATCGCTGCATAACTCCATTGTAATATCTATCCCCGGCTTTTCAGGATTTTTTAATTCGATAATTCAGTTTAACAGTTTAGTCAGTTATTTTTTTGGTATAAACAGATACATTGAAAGTCGTCGTTGTACTATTAACTACTACGTACCATGGTTTTGCATCAATTTTGGCTGTTATGATACCACCTTCGTTCAGGAAGAAAGGTCCCAATGTTTTAACACCATCACGTCTGATAATATATACAGTAGCCGTTGCTCCGGAAAAAGGACTGTCTCCAGGATTTGATGATTCTACATTCATTTCCCTTCTCTCGTCTGCCAATGGAACAATTCTGCTTCCGTTTTCCAGAAAAGTTTCAGTGCCAAGAACAGGTTGATAATAGGAGGGGATCGGGTTTTGTGCGAATCCGGTCGTAATAATGAGTAGTAAGAACAAAGCTGAAAGTACAAATGATTTTTTCATATGGGCAGGTTTAAATGTTTTTGAATGTTCTATTGTGGGTTTCCAGAATTTCCGTTGGTAAAGATATGTTGAAAGATTTCCTCAGGCAATTGCGGAATGTCACATATTTTTCTTCCGGAAAACCGGAATAAAAATGGATGGGAAAAAATGTTAATAACCTGATAAACAATTATTTGACTGTAAATTGTGGCGTGTAATCTGCACGCCGGTAAAAAATATTTTTCAACATTTTTTGGTATGTACCCGGAAAAACACCTATTGTCAGGCAGAGGATTTTCCTACCATGTAAGGGTGGAAAATTCAAATAACACCTCTTTCGAGCATGATGCGAACCAGCTCAGTGTTATTTCTTGCACCACATTTATTGCGAATGTGTTTCAGTGTTTTTTCAATGTTTGAAATACTTGTATTTTTCTTATCAGCGATCTCATGTTGATTCTGACCGATTGAGAGCCGGTAAATGATGTCTCGCTGGTTTTCTGTAACAGCGTTCTTGGGATCTGTATAGGTCGAAAGGAACTTTGAATCATCTTCCGAATCAATCCTGCCGGTAATCATTACGATACCCTGTGAGACTTTTTCGAGCGTACTCTTGATCTCGCTTTTTTCAGCACTCTTTAACAGGTATGCCATTACCCCGGCTTCAAACATTTTTTTCCGCCATGCTGAGGAATCCTCGGAAGTAAACATAACGATGGGTTTACCCGGAAAATTCTCTTTTAATCTTTTAACATTCTGCGTAGGATGAAATCCAGGAATTAACAGATCCAGGAGAAAAATATCAAACGTGGCAGGGTCTGCTTTTTCAAGAGCTTCATCAGGGTTAAAGGCAAAACCTATTACCTCGATGAAGTCACGCGAAGGCCGGAAAAGGTTCCTGATTCCCGTAACAATCACAGGATGGTCCTCCACAACAAATAAACGGATCATGGGTGTTTCTTTCATCTTAGTTTTTTGCCAGAGGTATAAAAACATCCCACGAAGTTCCGTTTCCGGGTGAGGATTTCATTTTTGCAGTTCCTCCAAGCAGTTTGGTCCGTTCAAAGATATTCAATAATCCCATACCTTTTAATTCTGTTTTTTCAGTATCGAATCCCGGCCCTGTATCAGAATAGGAAAGCTTAATCCCATTGGGCTCATTGGAAAAGACAATATACACCTCTCCGTCTTTTGCATATTTCCCGGCATTGGTAAGTAACTCCTGCACAATTCTGTGCAGATGAGACACTACTTCACGTGATAGATCAACCTGGTTTTCCGGTAAAGTTAAAAATATGGGGATACCGGTCAGTTTTTGGATATCTTCACATTGTCCGTTCATCAACTCTTCAAAGGTAAAATGCTCCAACATAGCCCTGTTCATGCGGTGGGAGATCTGGCGAATGCTTTTCCCAAGCACTTTTATCTTTTCCTTGATTTCTTCTTTGACCTTGGAAGCGGGAATATCGAGATTTTCAATTTCACCTGTAATACCCATGATCAGTTGTCCTGTAATATCATGTAATTCCCTTGCAATCCTGCCTTTCTCACTTTCTTCCATCTCAATGAGCCTTTTGGCTGAATTTACCTCTTCATTCTTCAGTTTCATACGGCTGCGTTGCTGGAACCAATAGAAAACAAAGCTCACCGCGATGATCAGGATCACAGCCAATACAAGCCAGAATCGCGTCGTCTGCAAACGGTTACGTTGCAACAGAAGTTCGTTTTCCTTATTTTGAATGAGCATCTCTTTATTCTTGGTATCAAGCAGTGCCGCAAGTAACCTCACCTGCCCGGCTGATTGTTTTTTGTCGCCGGCAACTCTTTCGGACATTGCTTTTTTCTGTAATTGAACGGCTCTTTTATACTCCCCTTTGGTATTTAGGATATCTGCATACGTATCATACAGTGTCGATAGCCAGTCATGATTAATATCCAGTTCCGCAATCGGAATCGCATTCTGGACACAAATTTCCGCCATAGCCAGATTTCCCATATCCATATAGCTATATGCCATATTGTTATAGGCGCCTACTTCGGTTTCAGGGAATTTCCCCAACTTGGCCAATTCAAGCGCTCTGGTGAAATAAAACAGGGCAGAATCCGGTCTTGGGTAACGAAAACCGATATTTATCAGAATTTGCGCCATTTCTTCTTCTGACCCCTGGCTTTTCTGCAAATATCCCAGGGCTTCTTTATGCTTCTTAATGGATTCCCTGACATTGGTATCAAACTTCGCAAGGTTTCCCAATGCATTACCCATCTGCTTATACAGGGAATAACGTTGGGCGATGTTGAAAGCAGAATCATACATGGCCCTGGCATCCTTGTCCTGTATGCTCTTTTTAATATTGCCCAAAATGTTGTATGCATCTGACATCACCCGGGAATTTTTCGTTTTTTGCGCAAATGTTATGGAAGAATCAATATACTGAAAGGCTTTGTTCATATCCAATGCCGATTTGTAGATCAGGGCAAGGTTAAGAAAAATATTCGACCGCTCTTTTTCATATCCGCTATAGGAAAGCTTCAGTGCTTTGCTGTAATAAATAAAACTGGAATCTTTATAGTTCTTTTTAAAGGCCTCCCCCATGAGCATATATGCTCTGATTAAACCCTGAAGTGTACCATGATTTTCCGCGTATATCAATGCTTTTCCGGCATACCGAATGGCTGCAGTATTATTACTCACCTTGTTACGGTTCACTAGAGAATCAAGGATGGAGATCGAATCAACCTTTGCAGGAATGGGCAGGGGATTGGCGGCAACACTTGAAACAAACAGGGTCAGAAGACCACTGGTTACTCCAATCAGAAAAACAACAAAGAGAGAAAAATTTCTCATTAAACCTGCTCGTAATAAAGGGTCCTGAATGTACAGACCAGGAGTCAATTTTTCGATCCCAGATAGCTCCTTAACTGGTCCGTCAAGCAGTAAATGATTTTGAGTGCAATATACAAAAAAAATGAATATCTGAACTGTATCTGAAAATTTACAATATTTTGTTCAATGTTATGGCAGGAACTGCGTCGAGTAATTGTTTCGTGTAGGATGAAACCGGATGCCTGTATACCTCATCCGCTTCACCGATTTCTTCAATCTTCCCGTCTTTCATCACAATCAACCGGTCAGCCATGAATTTAACAACCGACAAATCATGAGAAATAAAGAGACAGGTAAAATTGAATTTATTCTTCAGATCATTCAGCAGATTTAAAACCTGTGCCTGAACCGAAACATCAAGGGCAGAAACGGATTCGTCACAGACAATCAGGGACGGGTTGACCGACAGGGCCCGGGCAATGCAAATCCTTTGCCGCTGACCTCCCGAGAATTCATGCGGATAACGGTGAAAGGAGGTTTTTTCAATTCCCACCATTTTGAGAAGCTCCATGGCTTTCTTTTTTCTTGCCACATTATCCTCATATAGATCATGTACTATCATTGGTTCCATGATGGCGTCGCCCACCATGATCCGGGGATTTAATGAGGAGTAGGGATCCTGGAAGATGATCTGGATCTCTTTCCGGATCTTTCGCATTTCCCTGCGAGACAGGTCCTGAAGGTTTTTCCCCCGGAAGGTAACACGCCCGGAAGAAGCCTTTATCAGGTTCAGCAAGGTCCTTCCCAGTGTGGTTTTTCCACAACCCGATTCACCGACAATTCCCAACGTCTCTCCTGAATAAACATCAAAAGAAACATCATCCACGGCTTTTACGAAGTTTTTGGCTTTTCCGAAAAAGGTATAATCATATGGGAAATACGTTTTCAGCGCTCTCACGGAAAGAATGGGCTCCCCGGAATAAATCTTCTGATGTTTTTCTTTTCGCTCCTCCTTCGCTTCAACAAGAAATACCGGTTTTTCCTCTCCCAGCTGCACCATAAAATCATCCACTACCGGTAATCGTTTCAACCGGACATCCATGGGCGGTCTGCAATTCAGTAATCCTCTTGTATAGGGGTGTTGTGGATGGTGAAATATTCTTTCGGTCTGATCCTCTTCAACGGATTTTCCCCGGTACATCACAAGGACCCTGTCAGCAAACCCGGAAACGAGGCCAAGGTCGTGTGTGATGAACAGGATACCCATGTTATGCTTTTCCTGTAATTCTTTCATCAGTTCCAGGATGGTTTTCTGAACCGTTACATCCAGCGCCGTGGTGGGTTCATCGGCGATAAGAACATCGGGATTGCAAGCCATGGCCATGGCAATCATCACCCTTTGTTTCTGTCCACCGGAAATTTCATGCGGATAAGAATGAAAAATAACCTCAGGCCTTGGAAGCCGTACTTCTCTGAAAAGTTCAATTGACCGCTGCTTAGCCTCTTTCCTGCTCATGGAAAGGTGAAGCCGCATCACCTCGGCCACCTGATCTCCACAAGTAAAAACCGGATTAAGAGAGGTCATCGGCTCCTGGAAAATCATAGAGATGTTTTTGCCACGATACTGGCGCATCTCCTGTTCCGAAAGGGTCATCAGGTCGATTGGAGATTGCCCGCCGGCTGAAAAGAGGACGGTCCCCTTGGTGATCTCTCCTTCGGGAGCCTGGATCAGCCGCATGACCGAAAGTGCTGTAACGGATTTCCCGGAACCTGACTCCCCGACAATCGCCAGGGTTTCTCCGCCTTTCAGCGAAAAGGAGACATCATTAACGGCAGTGGTGACGGATTGCTCATTTCTGAAAACCGTCGTGAGATGCCGTACCTGAAGGATATCCTGGTTTTCCATACAATACAGGGAAATACATGAAATGCAAAATTATCTTTTTCCTGCTCTGAAACCTATCACCTTTTCACTTTTCTCCGATTAAGGAGAAAAAGATGAACCTCCTTGAAGACTTTTTTTCGCTGATTTTTCCTGATTTATGTGTCACTTGCGGCAACAGCCTGTGGAAATATGAAGAAATCATCTGCACCCGTTGCGACTTTCATTTGCCCCGAACCGGTTTCCATATGGATCCCGGTAACCCGGTGACTCTCCTTTTTACCGGTAGAATCCGTCCCGAAATCGCAACCGCTTGTTTCTACTTCAATAAAGGGAATCATGTTCAGCGGCTGGTCCATCAGCTAAAGTACAAAGGGAGGAAAGATGTTGGCGTCTTCCTGGGTAAACAATATGGGGTTTGTTTGAAAACCCTCCCTTCGTTTTCTTCCCTTGATCTTATCATCCCGGTTCCTTTGCATCCCAAAAAATTCCTGCAGCGGGGATATAACCAGAGCGAGGAATTTGCCAAAGGGCTGAACTTGTCGATGAACATTCCGTTGGATGTTGTTTCTGTGCGCAGATGTAAAGCTACGGAAACACAAACCCGGAAATCACGGTTCAACAGGTGGGAAAATGTAATGGATATATTCGTTATTGAAAACAGGGAAAACCTGGTAAATAAACACATCCTGCTGGTTGATGATGTGATTACAACCGGGGCTACACTTGAATCCTGTTTCACCGCCCTGCAGTCTGTTCCCGGAATCAGGATAAGTCTTGCCGCAATAGCTGTCGCCCTGCGCTAAAGCTTTCCGCCCAGCACTACCGGCGTTTTGAAGTGCATCACCTTCCCGGATGGCAGGATCAGTTCAGAGAATACCAGATAAATTCCCATCCCCGCTCTTTTCCGGTTTTCATCGGTTCCATCCCAGGTCAGGACTTCATCCGGAGTAAAAAGATGGTTTGAGACGATCATCTTTACCAGCCTTCCTTCCTGATCATATACCCGAATATTCCCGTAATATCCGGATTCGGCCACCGACAATGTAAGTGACAACACATCATCTTTACCATCATTGTCGGGTGAAAAGACCAACGGCTGGATATTTACCAAATCTGGCCCGGAAAAATGATTCATAAACTGGGAATTCTGATATCCGGGAGTGGCATATCCACTGCTTGTGGCGGCCGAATGCCAGTTGCTTTTATCTGAAGACGGAACATCCGGGTTAATTCTTTCCAGCGAAATTCCATCCGTAGTCGTTAATAAAGGAAATTGCATCTCATCGGAGTACCTGGCCATATCCAGGATAAGACCATCATATTTTCTTGCGATCACCACTATTCCGAAATCATCCGTCAGCGAAGGCATTGTGGATAGTTTGATGAATGCATCTTTATCCGGACAATAATACTTGTTATCAATATCAGCCGGATCCTTCGTCAGAACAAGATATTCCCCCGGAAAAAAAAGAAAACTTTCACCACAAACCGCTTCCGGATCTTTCAGGGCTTTTCCGAGCGTATCATAGGAGGAAAGGAGAATTTCTTTCAGATCCAGGACTTTCCCGCTTCGATTGTACAGTTCAACAAACCGCTCACCTCCCGGAGTAGGGTTGGGGAGGATTTCATTGATCACAATATCGGAAACGCAAACAGAATCAGGGATTGCCAGGTCACAATCTGTTTCCAGCAAGGCATTTCCTGCACAATCCTTTTTCATACCGGAACTCCTGACTGAATACAATACATTTTTTTGAAGCGGGACAGGAAGAATCAATTCTTCTTCCAAGAAAGAAGGAGGTGTCAGGCGGATCGCATTCGGGCTGCCGATACCTTCGCTGATGATCCATCCGTTGCCCGTTATTAAACTTAAGCTGTCCATGGGTTCCGAAAACACCACTACCACATTCGTATCATTCATGATCCGGACCCGCTGGATATATGGCCTGGTTGTGTCGGGGTTTTGCGCAAAAACCGAATTTCTCCTTCCGGGCGTTCCTCCTGAAACATCGATGGATGCCCGCCAGTTCTCCATGCATCCGCAGGGATTTCCGGGATCGATCATCTCAATTGACCAACCTCCCTCTTCTTTGATTGAATTCTGATACCACTCCTTTATATAGGTGACGGTATGAATTACTTTTCCTGTATTGTTTTTTAGGATAAGGGTGGTTCCTTCATTCGATAACATCGTCGAAGAAGTAAAAATATCCAGCGATGGCCCGTACGTCTGCAAAAAATTACCCTTTGTAAGGGTGAGAAAGCCACCTGGCTTTATGATTGAATCCGGAAGGGGCTTCGAAGTTGAGCCGGATATAAAGGCCCACCCGTTCAAATAAACAGGAAACGCGGTCTTGTTATGAATTTCAGCATATTCGCATATCGGTAATCCGACCAGTGGTTCCGGGTCGGCCATAATCTCATTAATCACCACATCGAATGGCTTCACACAGTAATAAGAAAATGGCAGGGATACAACTGCCATGACATTTTCATTCAGATCAGTCACGCCTGAAACGATAATCGTGTCTATGGTTTCATCCGGAAAAGGAACCTGGAAAAAGAGATGGACCTGATCCGGCAAGACAGAATCCAGAGAGGCGGAGAGGGGCGTACCATGAAATATTGTCTGGTAGTTCCCGGGATTTTCAGCCGAGACTTTTTCTGGTATCTCCGAAAACCGGAGTTCCATGGAAACAGAATCCCTCACCCTCACGGAAACAATCGTTGGTGGCAGCGTATCGGTAATGATTTCCCCGCAATAGAAATCATCAAAATAAAATTTGGTGGCATTGCTTGAAGTGAACCTGCAAAACACCCCAAACCAGGATGTGACAGGAATGGAATTTTCGAAGCAGCTTCCCTCCTCTGCCAGGTTGTTTCCTCCTGTGGGATCTGTGAAAAGATGCCAGATCCCCACTGAATCGTGAATGATCCTGATGCGGAAAATATTGGTAGTTTGATTGGTACAGGATCTGCCACCCGTGAAAAGTTTTTCTGTTACAGTCCCATTTTGTTTCATGAAAACAATGGAATCATTGCCTCCGCCTACCTGAAGGAAATATCCATGGAGGGGTTTAAGAAGATCCTGCTGATCGGAAGCCAGATAAATCCTCGAAAAATTATTGGCTGAAGTGTTGAAAGACATCTTTAACCAGAAATCCCATTCTGTATTGTTCACCCTGTTACTGAGTGTGACGAGATAAGAGGTGTCGGGCCCGATGGTCTGCAGTCGCATTTGTTGCAGAACCGAAACCTCAAATTGACTTGTATCGCCCGACCATACAGGATTCCGGGTAAAATCTCCATCCGAAAAATTTTCATTGAACTGACCCCGTGCACAGAGTGAAACCAACATGGTCATTATAAGCAGCGTTTTCTTCAACATATTTTTCCCGTTTCAGCAATATTTTTAATAAATGTTTTTAGCTTAATCGGCCGATTTTTAAAAGGTGATACATTCTGTTGAAGTATCTTTACGGAAAATTTCAAATTCATTTACCTGTGAAATATTCATGTAAACACTATTTTTTCAAAACATGAATCATCCGCTACAGTGAATGAATTATCACTATGATCCATCAAATCAAATGATTAACAAATGAAAATTGCCGTGGTTGGTGCCACCGGACTGGTAGGTCGTGAAATGATGAAGGTTCTGGAGGAACGGAGGATAAATCCTTCTGTGTTTATTCCGGTCGCATCGGTTCAGTCTACAGGAAAAACCGTTGCTTTCTGCGGTAAGCAGTATCGTGTTGTGACAAATGAAGAAGCCTTGAATCTTTCGCCGGATATTGCCGTTTTTTCAGCCGGGGGAGCCACCTCGTTGGAATGGGCAAAAAAATATGCTGAAAAAGGCACCACGGTAATTGATAATTCTTCTGCCTGGCGGATGGAAAAATGGGTACCGCTGATCGTGCCGGAAGTCAATGCAAACATCCTCACGGCAAAAGATAAAATCATTGCCAATCCCAACTGTTCAACCATTCAGCTCGTCCTTGCTCTTGCCCCGCTCCATCGTCGTTTTAAAATCCAACGCGTGATTGTTTCCACCTACCAATCGGTTACGGGTTCGGGGAATAAAGCCGTCCGGCAGTTGGAAGAGGAACGACAGGGGATCAGAGGCGAAATGGCTTATCCCCATCCGATCGATCTGAACCTTTTCCCGCATGGGGGAAATTTCCTTCCCGACGGATATACCACCGAGGAGGTGAAACTGGAAAACGAAACCCGTAAAATCCTGGGAGATGACACCATCCGGTTAACCGCAACGGTAGTCCGGGTTCCCGTATTGGGCGGTCATTCCGAATCTGTCAATATCACTTTTGAAAATGATTTTGATTTAAACGAGGTTAGAAAATTACTTGAGGAAATGCCCGGGATCGTGATCCGGGATGATCCTGCGCACAATATTTATCCAATGCCCTTAGAATCAAGGGGAAAGGATGAAGTGTTCGTAGGCCGTATTCGTCGTGATTTCTCCAATCGCAATTCGCTGAATCTCTTCATCGTGGCCGATAACCTGCGCAAAGGAGCAGCCACCAATGCCATCCAGATCGCACAATACCTCATTGCGAACGATCTTGTGCAAAACCCTTCCCGGTATTGATATTTGTCACCGCTCCCGTTGATAAAAAAACATCAAAATATGTACGTTTGACAATTTATCGCTAATTTTGCCGGTGAGTAGCATTTCTTTCTGCCCTAAAAAAGTATCGATGGCCAAATTTGTTCAGACATTAAACTGCGTTAATTGCAACTGTAAAAATCCCATCTTTCATAGTTTATCCACTTCTGAACTGGAGTTGATCAACAGCAGCCGGTATGAAGTGAGTTTCAAAGCGGGGGAGATCATGTTCAAACAGGGAACCCCCTCCCCTCATTTCCTTTGTCTGACCAGTGGCCTTGCGAAGATCTATATCGAAGGAAAAGGAAAGAACCTTGTTCTTGGCCTGGTGAAACCGGTTGAATATATCCTTGGGCCAGGAATCTATGTCGACGGACGTCATCATTATTCCGCTTCGGCAGTTGAAGACTCAACTGCATGTCTGGTAGATGTGCAGTCGTACAAACAACTCATCCGGACCAATCCCACCTTTGCAGAAGAGTTTATCAAGCGGGTAAGTTTGATGACCATTTTCAACTTTGAACAGGTAATCAGTCTGACCCAAAAACAGATGCCCGGAAGGATAGCAGATGCCCTGATCTACTTGTCGGAGAAAATTTATGAAAGCAATCCTTTCCAAATGTCGATTTCCCGACAGGATCTGGCTGATCTTTCTGGAATGTCAAAAGAAAGCGCTATCCGGATCTTAAAAGAATTCAAAGAAGAAGGAATTATCACCACGGACGGAAGCACCCTGAATATTCTCCTGCCAAAATTGCTCAAGCAAATCAGCGAAACAGGCTAATTCAAAGGAAAAGTGAAGAAGTACGACCCGCGAATCACGGTATGAAACCGTGTGCAAGCCCAGTAGCCAAATTCCGCAGCAGAGAAGCAGGGTATTTATCCTCCGACTTCGTCGGGATTGTTCGTCTAAAAATTTTCAATGCACTTCGTTTTTGAAAATTGAGACTCACGAATTTAAACCGGAACAGGAAATTTACTTTTTTTATTGATTTTTGGTTTTTTTTTATATCTTAGCACTCGCTAAATATAGGGATTGATTCCTTCCGTTAACTCGACCTACTTTTCTTTGCTATTGACATAAATCAATCCGTTGTTGATTTATATTAGAACCAAGCGAACAAATCTCAATATGGAGATATATATATCTCATATTTTAAAAGGCTTCTACATTCAGAATGTTGAATAACTTTGCTTCCTGTTTTGCTTTTCACAATAGAACCAGCTAATAATAACCATAAACCAAAACCAACCGATATGAAAAAAACGATTATGCTAACCATTGCCGGAGGACTCATGATCCTGGCGGCAGGTTCCATCTTCACCGGATGTACAAAAGAAGGCCCGCAGGGGACCCCCGGTACCAATGGAACTAACGGAATAGATGCCAATGCAACCTGCTTGCAGTGTCATAATTTTTCCGACACCATTGTTACCAAAATTTTCCAGTATGATGCATCTGTTCATGCAACCGGGAGTACTACATTTGAAGGTACCCGTACTGCTTGCGCTCCTTGTCATACAAGTCAGGGATTTGTTGAAACAGCCATTAGTGAAACGGATACTACTACCGCAGCAATCAATGATGCAGCTCCCATCAATTGTCGTACCTGTCATCAAATTCACAACTCTTATACTGCCACCGACTGGTCATTAAGAGTTACGACTCCTTTCCATCCGAAATTTGACAAAACCCAAACGGTTGATCTTGCCGTAAACGGAGGTAGTAGTAACCTTTGTGGCAGATGTCACCAGGCCAGGGCAGCCTCCCCTGCTTTGACACTTCCTACCAGTCTCACTGATTCTATTCTGATAAAAAGCAGTCGCTGGGGGCCACATCATGGTACACAATCGCTGGTTTTATCCGGAATGGGTGCTTTTGAACTCAGTGGATCGGCTTATGGTACTTCCCCTCACAAAGATGCCACTTCCTGCAGTACCTGCCATTCAGGTTACACCCAGGGAGATTTGGTTGGTGGCCATACACTTCACATGACCAATCCTGAAGTTGGCGACAATGTTGCAGTTTGCAAGAAATGCCATTCTTCCATTGGAACCTCGTTTGATTTAAACAATGATCAAACTACCATCCTTGCACTGGTACAACAACTAAGAGTAAAACTGGCTGAAGATAACATGCTTGATACCACAACAGATCTGTTGAAGGCAAACAAGAAGTATGCTCAGAAAAAATTGGCCGCTTTCTGGAACTATCAGTTCTTCGTTGCAGATCGTAGCAATGGCGTTCACAATTTTGCTTATACGCGCGATGCGCTGAATGCAAGTATTGCTGTATTCGGAAACTAATTTTCCTTTGATTTAAAAAAAAGGCTTCAGGAATTTTCTGAAGCCTTTTTTTCAATTATTTATTACCTTTGATTGTACAGGTCATTTAAATTCTCCTGTTTCATCTGAATATCAGCAAAAGGAATTACAAAACAAGACACACAATAGGCAGTCCAACCTTGATTGTTAATTTTTAAACATTTGTTTCATCTCCATTAAAAACATTTTCTTATGCAAAAAAGGATTATCAACAGTTTCCTTCTGGTCGTCATAGGCTTACTGATTTTCTCAGCCTGTACCAGTGATGTGATCGAACCTGCCACACCGCCAAGTCCGACAGATACAGTCAAATTCGCCACACAAATACAGCCGTTTTTCACCTCCGGTTGTGGTTGTCACGCCCCGGGAGGTCCTTCCCCTGTATTGAAAGCAGGCCAGTCATACCAGGCACTGAAAGACGGGAACTTTATTAACCTGGCGAGTCCCGACCAAAGCGTCATTTACACCGTCATGAAAACCGGTGGATCCATGCGTGCATATACCAATACGGATGAAGCCAATCTCGTCCTCAGCTGGATCAAACAAGGTGCTTTAAATAATTAATCATTCAGGAAAAATCTAAAATCAGAAAAACATGAACACATCTACAGCAGGAAACATCAGGAAGGCTTTTTTTAGCCTGATCTTATTTATGGCAGGCATGAGCATGGTTTTTGCCCAGGATACCATTGTTGCAGAAGAAGTAGTAAATTCACCGGAGCGGGCACCTTTTGAAAGTGGTATCTTTATGGACGAACAAACGGTGGCTGTTCCACCGGCAAAAACGCTGGAATTCATTCTTCAGCACCGGTTTGGCACTATTCAAAACCATTGGACAGACCTGGGCGGAATCTGGGGAGCATCAAACATCCGTTTTGGCCTTAATTTCAGCATCACAAAAAATTTACTGGTCGGCTTTGGCACCACCAAAAACAACCGGCTTCAGGATTTTCAAGCCAAATACGTTGTTGCCCGCCAGTATAAACACGGGTTCCCTTTTACCATCGCCCTATACGGGAACATGGCCATCAACGCCACCAACAAGTCCAATTTTGGGGCCGGTTTTAAAGCAGCTCACCGCTTCTCCTATCTGGGTGAAGTCATGATCGCCAGAAGGCTTACCAGGGAAATTTCCCTTCAGCTGGGAGTGGCTTGGGTACATTACAATATCGTCGACAGCAGCATCATGAATAATAACCATGTGAATGGCATGATTAATGATAATCTTAACATTTCCGGCATCGGAAGAATTAAAATCAGCCCACAGACGTCGATTTGTTTAAGTTATTCTCAACCCGTGTTTACCTATCTGAATACTATGCCATGGCCCAATTTCGGTTTAGGGGTTGAAATTTCAACCAGTACCCATACCTTTCATGTATTCCTCGCTTCTGCACAGGGAATTGTTCCACAGGAAATTTATATGAACAACAATAACAATCCATACAACGGGGCTATACTTATCGGATTCAACATGACTCGTTTGTGGGGCTTTTAATTTAACACCAATCAATTAACCATTAAATTTGAAAAACATGAAAACAACACAGAAAGCAATTGGTCTCTTCATGACCGCTTTGGTTGCCCTCGTCTTCATTCTTGGCACCAACGCCAATGCTCAGCAGGCGAAAGCCAAAGCATGGGATGTTCCCGCCGCCAATAAGGCCATGAAAGCTTCCGTAAAAATGAACGATGCAACCGTTATTGCTACAGGTAAAGAACTCTGGGCAAAACATTGCAAATCATGCCATGGTGCAAAAGGACTCGGTGACGGTCCAAAAGCTGCCTCCCTGAAAACCTTCCCCGGAGATTTTTCTTCTGCCGCCTTCCAGGCACTCACAGATGGTGACATTTATTATAAAACCGCAATGGGAAGAGGCGAAATGCCCGGATACGAGAAAAAAATCCCTGAAAAAAATGATCATTGGGCACTCGTAGCCTACATGCGTACAATGAAAAAATAACATTTCGATCACAAATGAGGTGTTCATGAATCCGGACACCTCATTTTTTTCTATTCCTTGTCGGGTACTTAATCGCACTAATACTTATGCCTAAATTCTTTCGCTTCAGAACAGCCTGGATGGTATCTGCTATTTTATTTCTTTCAACCATCCTGTATTTGCCGGGGTTTTCAGAAAACACCCCTTCTACTGCCAGTGATACCGTTCTCACGATCCCAGTTGTAAACACTGCTTTCGCTTCCCATAAAAATGCACAGGAAAACGAAGCCTGTTTCCAGTGTCATGGACAGTCCAAGTATCACTATATCAATAAAGAAGCCAAAAAAATCGTCACCAAAAAAATGTATTCCGAGTTGATTCTCAACCGGAACAAATTTTATGAATCAAACCACCGCGAATTCAAATGCATCGATTGTCATTCAGAAGATTATGCCACTTTTCCACATGCGGGAAATCTGAGAATGGAAGCGAAACCAACCTGCATCGACTGTCACGGAGGGGATGAAAAATATGCCAAATTCAATTTTGAGAACATCGAAAAAGAATTTACGGAAAGTGTGCACTCACAAAAACACGAGGAAGACTTTACCTGCTGGATGTGCCATAATCCTCACACTTATGAAATTACTGCCCGCACAAATCAAGTCGTAAAGGAAACGGTCGCTTACGATAATGCCATTTGCCTTGGTTGTCACGGGAACCTCTCGAATTACCAGCTGCTGACCGATAAAAGAAACCCGAACCTTCTTACCAAACACGAGTGGTTGCCCAATCAGGCGCTTCATTTCAAATCAGTACGATGCATCGAATGTCATACAAAGAAAATGAATGACAGTACCCTTGTCGCCCACAAAATTTTACCAAAAGCGGAAGCCGTAAAAAAATGTGCCGAATGCCATTCCAATAATTCTGTTTTAATGGCTGCACTCTATAAATATAAGCTGAAAGAGGTGAGAAGCGCCAGGGGGTTTTTTACCAGTATTTTTGACAGTGATTCCTACGCCATCGGTGCAAACCGTAATTTTTACCTTAATGTGCTGAGTCTGGTCATTTTGGGTCTTGTACTCTTAGGGATTTTTGTTCATGCAATTTTGAGGATCTTAAAATAACCGATAACTATGAGTGAAGAAATGATTTATCTTTATCCCCGTTGGGTTCGCTTGTGGCATACACTGAATGCACTCTTTTGTCTGCTGCTTATTTTCACCGGGATCAGTATGCAGTTCTCCAATCCGAAAGTTCCGCTGATCCGTTTCGATATAGCCGTTTCCATTCACAATATTGTAGGAATCTTATTGATCATCAACTATCTGTTCTTCTTTTGGGGAAATATGTTTACTCCGAATGGCAAATATTATAAAATTGTGGTCCGTGGGTTCTATAACCGATTGATGGCTCAGTTCCGCTATTATACCCATGGCATTTTTAAAGGAGAAAATGCGCCTTTCCCTGTTACAAAGCAAACCAAATTCAATCCACTCCAACAATTTTCGTACGTCATGACCATGTACATCATGGTTCCGGTCATGGCGGTTTCCGGCTTGGGTTTGTTATATCCCGATCTGATTCCAACCCAGCTAATGGGAATCAGCGGTCTGCATCTTACCGATCTCTTTCATATCCTCGCAGGATTCATTATTTCCCTGTTTATGTTTGTTCATGTCTATTTCTGCACGATCGGGAAGACAACCACCAGCAATTTCAAGAGCATGCTGACAGGCTATCATGAATCACACTAAGTTGTTAAACGGTTTATTTAATAATGTTTAAAACCTTATGAACGTGGACGAATCCAATGATAAAAAGAATAACTCCCGCAGGGACTTTTTAAAAAAGGGTTTACTTGCAGGTGCAGGGGTAGTTGCCGGAGGGAGTCTTATTGCAGCCTACGTCGATAAGTCTGCAAAGGAGTCTGGCGAAAAAGTAAAAGCGCTGACTACCGACGGGCAAATCATTGAAGTGGATAAAGCAATGATCAGAACACCCAGGGTCACGATTGAAGAATCCCATAACGGAATTCCGGGAAGAAAATTTGTTATGGTGATCGACCTTGCCAAATGTAAAAATGCCAGGGAATGTGTAAAATCCTGCCAGAAAGGGCATCATCTTCCCCAAAGCCAGGAGTTTATGAAGGTTTACCTTTTGCAGGATTCCGAAAAATCGGCTCCTTACTGGTTCCCCAAGCCTTGTTTCCATTGCGATAACCCCCTTTGCGTGAGTGTTTGCCCCGTTGGAGCAACCTATAAAAGGAGCGATGGTATCGTTTTAATTGATACGGAAAGATGCATTGGATGTAAATTCTGTATGACCGGTTGCCCCTATTCAACCCGCGTTTTCGCCTGGAAACACTATAAAGAATTTGATGAAGATAAAGAACCCTATTCACCGGAAGCCAGCAGTCCGGGAAAAGAAGGTACCGTTGCCAAATGCGATTTTTGCCCGGATTTGATCAGGGTTGGAAAACTCCCATACTGTGCCGCAGCTTGCCCGATGGGCGTAATCTACTTCGGCGATATTGATGAGGACACCGTTACCAATGGGACAGAAACCCTCAAGTTCAGCGAGTTGATCAAAGACCGCGGAGGATACCGCTACCTGGAAGTTCTGGGAACCAGGCCAAATGTGTATTATCTGCCGCCGGTTGACCGGCAGTTCCCTGTTGGAAGCGGTTTTGAAGGCCTTGAGGAGGACGTGAAAAAGAGATATAAGGATACACCTTACGGGAAAACCCATAAACTGTAGTTATGGAAAATCAAATCACACGTGAAAAATTATTGCGGGAATTTGCCCCCCAGATCGAAAAAACCTCAACAGGTTTTGTGGTTTGGATCCTTTTTCTGCTCGGTGTCATTGGCATCGGCGTTTATGCATTTATC
The DNA here is from genome assembly GCA_038244085.1 of Bacteroidales bacterium. Lineage (GTDB taxonomy): Bacteria > Bacteroidota > Bacteroidia > Bacteroidales > FEN-979 > FEN-979. The sequence continues at coordinate 186,963 of JBBRTX010000005.1, forward strand.
ACCCAGGTAACTCAGGGACATGAGGTAACCGGGATGCGCGACAATGTGGTTTGGGGCATCTATATTGTCAACTTCATTTTTTTTATGGGAATGAGTTATGCCGGGGCTATTATTTCCGGGGGATTACATCTTTTCCGCACGGAATGGAGGAAACCCATCATCAGGATGGCCGAATACCTGGCGATCATTTCACTGCTGATCGGCCCGGGCTATATCCTTTTGTGTATCGGGCGGCTTGACCGGTTGCCATACCTGGCGCTGTTTGGAAGAATTCAGTCGCCCATTACCTGGGACGTGATCGCCATCTCAACGGATATCTTCGGATGTTTGATCTTTTTGTACCTGTCCATGCTTCGCGATATTGCCAATCTCAGGGATTTTAAAGAACTGAAATTGCCTGCCTGGAGGAAGAAACTCTACTCAGTGCTTGCTTTGGGTTATTCGGGTACACCTGAGCAGGAAAAACGTTTAAAAAGAGCCACCGATATTATGGCCGTGATGGTTATCGCCATTGCCATTATCGTATACTCGGTATTGGCCTGGATCTTCAGCGTCACCCTCCAACCCGGCTGGCACAGCACCATTTTTGGACCCTATTTCGTTATTGCAGCCGTTTATTCCGGAACGGGTGTGCTGATCATCGCCATGTGGGTCTTCCGTAAAGTTTACAAACTGCAGGAATACATAACACGGAAACATTTTGTGGCCATGGGCGTATTGATGGTCGTTCTTGCAGCTCTTTTCGGCTATTTTACCTTCAGTGACTATCTGACCAAATGGTATGGCTCTGAAAAAAATGACGAGAACCTGATCAAAATCCTGTTCTCACAATACTATTGGCCTTTTATTTTCTCAAATTATGTCGGGGTTCTGATTCCCTTGCTGGTCATCGGAATTCCTAAAATAAGGACGATTCCCAATATTGTCATATCTGCTGCTGTTGTAGTTATCGCCTTGTGGATCAATCGTTACCTGATTGTTGTTCCAACCCTTGAATCGCCTTATCTGCCAATCCAGGATTCACGGGCTGAGTGGGCCTTATATAACCCAACATGGGTCGAGTATTCACTTACTGCTGCCGGAATCGCATTGTTCTGCCTGCTCTTCACGCTGGGATCGAAATTTGTTCCGGTCATGAACGTTTCAGAAATGTCGGAAATACCCAAGCCCAAGCCGGAAGGAACGTTCAATACGGAAGAATCATTGGTTTAAAACATCTTTTTTCATTCATGATTCAAAAAACATTTATGAAAACACTTCAAAAGACCCTGGTAATACTCCTTTTGCTGACCATTTTTGGTGGCCAGAAGATGATGCTGGGACAAGAAAAAAAGGATTCTGTTACAGATATTACCCCAACACTCTCCCTGGGTTATCTCAACACATCCAATGATACCATTATTCTTACGGCTAATCTCTTTGCAAGAAAAGAAACAGGAACCTTCGCGCTGTCAAATGCCGACATCGAATTTACGGTTGCCGCTGGCAAAGAGACCCGGAATCTTGGAAAAATAAAAGCCGATGAAACAGGGAATGCCATATTTAAACTATGGGTAAAATCAGGAATACCGATTGACAAAGACGGGAAAACATCTTACACTGCCTCCTTTAAAGGCAAGGGGAAATATCTCGCCACTTCTCAAACGGTTTCCTTCAAACGGGCAAAGATATCGATCACATTTTCAAAAGAAGATTCTCTGCGAAACATTCATGTCAAAGCATTTCAGGTAGAAGCAAATAATGAACTGAAACCGATTACGAAAGAAACGGTCAACATATATGTTCCGCGTATGTTAAGCAATCTGAAAATAGGCGAAATAATCCTTGACGAAAACGGAACAGGAACGGTCGCTTATCCCGGTCAACTTGTTGGAGATTCACTGGGAAATATTTTGGTTTATGCCATGATTGAAGAAAACGATCTTTTCGGCACCGTGAAAGGACAATCTACGATTTCGTGGGGCATTCCTAAACAGTATTTTCTTGCAGAAAACCCTACCCGTGAATTGTGGACTCCCGTTGCACCAATCTGGATGATCATCACGCTGATAATAATGCTTACCGGCGTTTGGGCTCACTATATTTACGCTGTAGTCCAGTTGATTTTGATCAAACGCCACAAGCCTAAAAAGGATTACTTTTAGGCAACTAAGCCCCTGAGCAGTTTCAGGAATTATCCTGTTGGCAAAGACTAAGGCTGCACCTGCGGCATTGTTATAGCCAGGGTCCTTTCTGAAAACGATTTAAAATTTCTATTGAATAGTTGCGGATTCTTTCTATTTAATTCTTAATTTTCGCGATAATATTTCAAATTAAAGCCTCTTCAACATGAAAATGCCCAGGTCGATTTCCAATTGGATCAGCATTGTAGGAAGTATCATTGCCATCAATTGCTTTATCCTGATTGTCATTCTGTTCATTCAGTCGTTGCTTACGGAGAATCAAAATCCTTACAATGGGGTTTTTACCTACATTATTCTCCCGATCATCCTGGTAATCGGACTGATCCTGGTTCCGATAGGTATGTTGATTAAAAGAAGAAGGACGAAGGGAGTTGAAGAAAGGTGGCCGGTTCTCGACCTTAATAATGGCAGGCAACGGAAAAAACTGCTCCTGATATCCGTTTTCACCTTCCTGTTTCTGATCATTTCCGCTATGGGAAGTTATGAAGCTTTCAACTATACCGAATCTGTTGAATTCTGTGGTACCTTATGCCATAAGGTTATGGAACCGGAGTATACAACTTATCTGCACTCTCCCCATGCAAGAGTCGCCTGTGTTGAATGTCACGTGGGTGAAGGTGCCAACTGGTATGTAAAATCAAAGCTTTCGGGTATGTATCAGGTGTATTCCGTACTTTTCCACAAATTCCCCACCCCCATCGGAACACCCATAAAGGATCTGCGTCCGGCGCGTGAAACCTGCGAGAAATGCCACTGGCCGGAAAAATTCTATGCCAGAAAGCTTCGCAGCCAACGCAGCTACCTTACCGACAGCCTGAATACGGAATGGAACATCTCCCTGCTTATGAAGATCGGTCCGGAATTCAGCTCAGGAAGCCTGAATGAGGGCATACACTGGCATATCAACAAAAACATGAGAATAGAGTACGTTGCCGGCTCTAACGACCGTGAATCGATTCCCTGGGTGAAGTACACAAATCTGATCACCGGAGAAGTTCAGATATTTGAAGACAAAGAAAATCCGCTCACTCAAAAAGCACTGGATACCCTCGAACACCGCACAATGGATTGCATGGATTGTCATAACAGACCTTCTCATTCCTATAAATCCTCCCCTGTTTTCGTTAACTATGGTATGCTTTCAGGTGAAATACCCAAAGATTTGCCTTTTATAAAAAAGGCTGCCATGAATGTACTGAAAGGCCCTTTTACCTCAATGGATTCATCCTTGGCCTATATCCGCGACAGCATCACGAATTTTTACAAATCAGGCTTCCCCTCTCTTTTTGCTACACAAAAAAAACAGATTGATAAAGCCATTGCCGGTATTCAACAGGAATTTTCCCTGAATGTCTTTCCATACATGCGCGTCACCTCCAAGAGTTACCTCAATCATATCGGGCACCTCGAGTCAGATGGATGCTTCAGGTGCCATTCCAACCGGCATACCAGTAAAACAGGTAAGGTCATTTCCAAAGATTGTAACCTTTGTCATACGATCATCGCACAGGGACCTTCGGGAAAGGTCGAATATTCTTCGGTGGAAAATCATCTTGAATTTGTCCATCCCATCGATGTGAAGGACAACTGGAAAACTTATTTCTGTACAGAATGTCACAGGGAATTGTATCCCTGATTTTTCTTTCTTTTCCGATATCTTGATCCGCTGAAGGGTTGGAAATTGCTTATCTTTGTTTAATGAAGAATAGGACGATCCCTGTCGGAGTAAGGAAAGCGCTTGCTGAAGGCGATGTGAAGAAAGCGTGCATGATCCTCAAAGAGCCTTATTTTATCACGGGAACGGTTGTTCCGGGGCAGCAACTGGGCAGGATTTTAGGTTTCCCTACAGCAAATATCCGGTTAAACGACGAATCCCCGCTTTTCCTTGCCAATGGTGTGTATGCCGTTATTGTTCAGCTTTCGGGTGAGAAATACCATGGGATGGCCAATATCGGTATTCGGCCGACGCTTGATCAGCATTTGCTTACGATTGAAGTAAACATTTTTGATTTCTCATCGGATATCTATGAAAAAGAAATTTCTGTTGGATTTATCGACCGGATCAGGGATGAACAAAGATTTCCGGGTTTGGAAGAACTGAAAACCCAAATCAGTCTGGATAAAGAAAAAGTAACCGGGATATTATCTGCATGGAACGATACGGATCTTAATGCCAAGTAGACCCGTTGTCTCAATGTACGGAATAAGATTTTCTATTTCAAGTTTCAACGTACCTTTCGTCAGGTTGAGTCCTTCTTTCAACCGGATGATTAAAACACAGGAATCACTGTTACATTGCCCAATAAACTTTCCCTGTCTTTTGACCCTTTGGCTGTATTCATTGATTCTTTCTTCTCCCGAAGGGGTAACCATAAGCATATTTATGGCAAAAATCTCCTTTTCGAAATCGGGTGTGAGGCTGGCTTCCAGCAGTACGTTATAATTCCCGTCTTTCCCGACAGGAATATCAAATTTCAAGACATCAAACCGGTTCCAGGTCTGTTTTGCAAATGAATGATAACGAACCACTTCCTTCTTCCTGCTGCATCCGGCAACTAAAATCATTACGATCATTGCGAGAAAGAGGATACTTCCCTTTTTCATATTCCAGGCCTCATTTTTTGGTAAAATTAGCTTTTATTTTTCTCCAGGAGTGGAAACCGGATCATAAAAGTGGTGCCTTTGCCTTCTTCTGAATGAAACAGGATTTCACCACCCGCCCCCTGGACAATACTCCTGACGATGGCCAGTCCAAGTCCCATACCACTTGTCTTGGTAGTAAAGTTTGGTTGAAAAATCCGTCCGGCTTGTTCTCTGGAAATGCCAGATCCATTATCTGAAACCGTTATCAAAACTGAATCCTTTTCATCGACGGCCGAAAAAGTGATCATACCGTCTGTTTTTTCACCGATCGCATATACCGCATTGTTTATCAGGTTTGTAAATACCCTTAGCATCTGTTTTCGGTCAGCAAGAATGTACCGTGGAAAGGATGACTTTGTAAAGACAAAACGGATGGAGGGTATGTCCTGGTACAGGGTCAATGTTTTTTCTATAACTTCTTCTATATCAAGTTTTTCATCGTTTTTTGCCGGCATTTTTGCAAAGTCTGAAAATTCGGAAGCGATCTGCGACAAGGTTTCAATTTGCTCGGTCATTGTTTCGGTAAATCTCCGCAACCGGTCTTCCCAGTCGGGGGCTTTATCCTTCCAGGCTCTCTGCAAATGCTGAACACTCAGTTTCATGGGTGTCAACGGGTTTTTTATTTCATGAGCTACTTGCCGGGCCATTTCTCTCCAGGCACTCTCTCTTTCCGACTGAGCCAGCAACCCTGCACTTTTTTCCAGCTCCTGGACCATGCGGTTGTATTCATCCACCAGCTTTCCGACTTCATCGTTCCGCGACCACTCCAGTTTTTCATTTTTCCTTCCAAATCCAAGCTTTTCGATATTTCCGGTCAACAGGCTCAATGGCCGAATGATATATTTTGAAACCACCAGCGAAAGCATCAGTCCGATGATGATCAGGAAGACATATATGTTGATAAATGCAATGAGAAACGTGGAAATTTCAGATTTCAGATCTTCCTGTCGTGTAAAATAAGGAAGGTTCAGGTAGGCAAGCAGTTTGTTCTGGTCGTTGTAAAATGGCATGTATGCCGAATTATAAGAATGACTACCAATGGTTTCCTTAAGGTTGTAATAGGAGAGGTGCTTCGACTTCATATTGGAGTAAGCAGTGCTGTTCATCATCGTGGAAACCAGACCGGTTTCAAATATTTCCGGTCGTGAAGTGGCTATTAATTTCCCATCCACATCATACATGTTAACATCCGAAAAATAAACATTTGAAAACTTCGTCAGCATTTGTTCCAGATTGGAAGGACTCTCGGTATGAATATCATCTAGGGTTCCGATTTTATGTTGTAATTCCACGAGCATGGAATGGGCACGGTCACTCAGATTCTCCAGGTTTTTGTCTGAATTCAGCCTGATAATGTAATAAACCATCAGGATACCGATAATGAGAAAGGAAGTGATCAGAACACCGCTCATGGCCAACTGTAATCGTGTGCTAAGACTGAACCAGCTGTTACGAAAAATCACATGGAACCGGGTAAGGGTGATAAAGAGGAGCGTATATAAGGCAAAAAAGAGAAAAAGATAGGAGAAAGGAGCAATCCTGTCCAGCAAAGTGCTATCTTGTTTGCTGATTATCAGATTATTAGTCTTATCTATGGGGAAACAATAATGATTCATTCCTTCTTTCGAATAAAAATGGGCCAGCCCAGGATGTTTATCCACGGTATGATCAAGTTCCATACTATATTGATAGGTACCCATGCGGTTGACCAATTTCTTGTTCCGGTAAAAAGCATAGGAATATTCCGATAAATCCGGAACCTGAACTTGTCTTTTATCGACAAGCAGCTCGGGATATCCAAGATCCTTGAAAACCAGTTTTGAGCTGATTTCAATATAAGTGTACGTTGTATCTGACGAAGGCGAGGAAACAGGCAGGACGGCAAGATAATTCTTGAATCCATAGCCGTAATCAAGATAGTAAAATTGTTTACTGAATGTCGGTTTCCCCATTTCTCTGATCAGTGTCCGGAAATACGAATCACAATTAACCAGATAATTCTGGGGTTGCACTCTGAGTTGTTTATCCCCATGACAAAGGGTAAACTGAATGGAAAAATTGTTCCAGTAATCCTTAAAATATTTATCCTGCAAATAGCGGGTAATGGAATCTGTATTCCTGTTTTGCAGAATCAGTCCTTTCAATATGGAATCATTCAGCAAAGTAGGTTCAAATCGTGCGAACATCATTTCAGCCAAAGGATCCCGTGTTGCACCGAGTTTTATTGCAAGCAGTTTCCGTTTATCCTTTTCAATCTTCTCATTGTAGTGATTAAGGATTACGGTTGCAAATACAGAAAAAAAGACCAGGTAAACCAGAATGTTGGAGACAGAAAATTTCCAGAATCTTATGTTTATAGAAAATGGCAAGGTCGTGATCCCTGACAATATGATCATCCAGTTTATCAATCTTGACCCGATTAAAAACAGGGAAAGAAATACCGATGAGATGATGATAAAGCCGAGAAAACTATTGAAATCAAGGTTTGAAACATTCTGTAAAGTAAATGGAATCGTTGAATTCACCACAAGGTCTTTCACCAGATGTACAGCAATGATTAAACAAATCACCAGCGCACATATGATCAGCACCATGTATCCATATTTACCCGGCCCTGTGATTCGCCTGGTTTCACCCGAAAAACTCAGATAAAAAACATAGGCAAAAACAAGGAAAATCAGGCTGTTGATCAGAAAATCACCCAGTGAAGGAAAGAAAAACGACGAGGAAAAAGAGGTGGGTCCAAAAAGTTCGGTATTATACAGGACTTTGGGGATTTGAAAATAAACCTGCACAAAACGAACCCCGACAAGAATGAAGAAAAACACGAGCAAAAACAGCCACCTGTTTTTTGTCAGGCGGGGAATCAGCAATAAAAGCCTGTATAAAGAAGCTATAAATAAGATGAGCGCAAGGACATAAAGAACCAATAGGATGATGAAGGGTGATCGTGTAAGTGGAGGGTCTGCAGGAATTTTCAGGCTGAACAGGTATTTTCCCTGCTGCGAAACAATGGGATAATCATTCCGGTTCAGGGTGATTTTGGTTCCTTCCGGTACCATGAAATCCTCCTGGTAGTCATTTTGCAGATATTCGTTCTCAAAAGGAAAGGCATATCTGATCAGTATTCTTCCTTCAATGATGTTCAACCCATTGTAATTCCTTGTTACCAGATACCAACCATTTTTGCTTTCCTGAATGCAAGGGAAAGTTTGATGCGGATCCGGATGAATCAGGTAAGGCAAAGGAATGGTATTGGTCGACCACCATTTCAGGGAATCCTTCTCATATATAAATAATGATAATCCTGCCTGATCAAGATTTCCCTTTTCGTTTTCTGTAAGGCTTCCGTTAAAATTTTTCCGATGTTGCGGGTAATTCTTTTTCAGGATACCCATATACGTTTCCAAAAGTTGCTCTTTCTCCTTCAACGTGTGTTGAAATTTTTTCTGAATTTTTTCAGGAGAATTTTTCCAGCCAAAATACCCCTGAATGGAAATGGCTGTCAAAATGAAGAGGAGGGCGGGCAAAAAAAACGTCCAGAACCTGTTTTTTATAAGATTTTCATGGATCTCCATCTAAATACTTCTGTTTTAAGGCAGTAAAAACGGCTCTGTTCCGTGCGTTTTAACGCGTTTTCTTTGGAATTTTGATGCAAGGTACGAAAAAGCACCTTTACGTTCCCTGATGGGTTATTTCCGGCCATTTTCCATGGCCAGGACAAATATCAGGCTGGAATATCTTTTTTGATGGGTGGCGGCATGATAGTTCGAGGAAAATCCATTTTTCAATGCTTTAAAATACCCGGACTTCCCATTTGCATATTTTTCACTCAGGAGCGAAATATAATATGCATCCATTTTCATGGGTAATATTTTTCTTATGGAAAAGTGATGTTTCTTTGAAAGAGCCGAAATGGTTTCCGGTGAAAAATGATACAGGTGCCTGGGAAGATCATAGGCGGCCCAAAAATTTTTATAATGCTCTGCATCAAAAGCGGAAGAATTCGGAACAGCGACGATCAGGGTACCGGATGGTTTTAAGATCTGATGGATTTTTTCCATCCGTTCGTTAAGATCATGAACATGTTCCAGGACATGCCACATGGTTATGATATCAAAAACCGGATTTTGTATTTTCTCAAGGTGCTCTTCGGGAAACACCTCAATTTTGTTTTCTGTGCGGGCAAAAAGTGCTGCTTTTTCATTGGGCTCAATTCCCGTGACTTTCATGCCTTTTTCCATGCATAATTTTAAAAACTCACCGGTACCACACCCAATATCGAGGAGGTTTTCGCCCTGCGACCATTTTTTTACGAGTCGGTATTTTCTTTTGAGTGAATAATTCCTTGCAATTTTATAAACAATATTGATCAGGCTTTTTTTATGGGTATCATGGGAAATGTAATCTTCGGATTCATAATAACGAGAAATTTCGTCTTTTCCAGGGCGAGGATTCGTGAACTTAAATCCACATTGTTGACATTCGTCAATCGAAAAATCTTCTCCCGAAAGAAAGTAATCTTTGGCCTTCAGAAAAGGGGATAACGAGGTGTTCCCACAAACGGGACAAGCAGAAAGTTTTTCCATTTTTTCGTGTTTCACGTGAAACAATTCAATTATTATCTCCCGAGACAAACAATCAAAACTGAAATATCAGCCGGAGATACACCGCTTACCCGGGATGCCTGGGCAATGGTATGGGGCTTTATTTTTGAAAGTTTTTCCCTGGCTTCCAGCGTTAATGATTTCAATTTGTGATAATCAAAGTCTTCAGGAAGTATCAAATGTTCAAATTTCGAAAGTTTATCCGCTAATTCCTGTTCCTTCTCAATATAACTTTCATACTTTAATTTTATCTCCACCTCTTCAAGTGTAACAGGATTGATTCTTTTCGCTCTTACAAAATCCCGCAAACCAGGCGATGCCTCCATGAGGTTGAATATGCTGATTTGTGGCCGAAGCAGGATGTTGGAGAGCCTGTATTTTTGAGTAATCGGTTGTGTTCCGTTTTCCTCAAGCACCGGGTTTATCTCTTCCGGCAGAATATTTTCCGTTCTCAGGTAGGAAATCATGGCTCCAACCTCTTTCATTTTCGTGGTTACCTTCTTCATGCGGACGGATGATGCCAGTCCGATCGCGTGAGAGAGAGGCGTCAGTCTTTCGTCTGCATTATCCTGTCGCAGAAGCGTTCGGTATTCCGCCCGTGAGGTAAACATCCTGTAGGGTTCGTTGGTGCCTTTCATGACAAGATCGTCAATTAAAACCCCGATATAGGCCTGCGATCTGGTAAGAATCAGTGGTGCCTTTCCTTTAATTTTGAGATGTGCATTAATTCCTGCCATCAACCCCTGGGCGGCCGCTTCTTCATATCCGGTCGTCCCGTTGATTTGTCCCGCAAAATAAAGGTTCTCCACAAGCCTTGTCTCAAGGGAAAGTGTAATCTGGTGAGGCTGGAAATAATCATATTCAATGGCATATCCAGGTCTGAAAAAGCGGGCGTTTTCGAACCCCGGTGTTTTGTGTAACGCTTCAAACTGGATATCTTCCGGCAGGGAAGAAGAGAACCCGTTGACGTAATATTCTACCGTATTCCAACCTTCGGGTTCAATAAAAAGCTGATGACGGTCTTTTGTGGAAAATCGTTCAATTTTGTCTTCAATGGAGGGACAATACCTCGGGCCTCTTCCCGAAATTCTTCCCATAAACAAGGGAGATCTGTCAAATCCTTTCCGTAAAATGTCATGCACTTCAGGATTGGTATAGGTAAGAAAACAGCTTTTTTGTTTTTTAAGTTTTGTCTTTGTGATAAAGGAGAAAGATCCCGGATTTTCGTCTCCTTTTTGCTCTTCCATCTTAGAAAAGTCCAGGGTTCTTCCGTCCACACGGACAGGAGTGCCGGTTTTCATCCGGTTAGGTTCAAATCCCAATCTTTGAAGATTTCCGGTTAATCCTTTCGCGGCACGTTCCCCGATTCTGCCTCCCGAAAGTTGTTTTTCACCGATATGAATGATTCCGTTCAGGAAGGTACCATTGGAAAGAATGACCGATTTGGATTTGAATTCTACACCCAATCCGGTTCTCACACCAATAACTTTGTGATTTTTTACCAGGATATCTTCCACGATATCCTGCCAGAAGTCTACATTCTGATTGTTTTCGAGGATATTTCGCCACTCAATACTGTAAAGAAACCTGTCGTTTTGGGCGCGGGGGCTCCACATGGCAGGTCCTTTTGATTTATTCAACATCCTGAACTGAATGGTGGTTTTGTCGGAAACGATTCCTGTATAACCTCCCAACGCATCAATTTCACGGACAATCTGGCCCTTCGCGATACCTCCAATCGATGGATTGCATGACATCTGGGCCATATTTGTCATATTCATAGTAATAAGCAGGACCTTTGATCCCAGGTTTCCGGCTGCTGCTGCAGCTTCACAACCTGCATGTCCGGCCCCGACCACAATGACATCATAGAAAGGATAAGGGGAATGTTCCACGTGAAACGTCAAATTATTTTTAAGGGTGCAAATATACGCATTATATCACAGAGGCACAGGCCGGCGGAGAATCCAAGCTTTCTAACCGGTCATTTCTGAACAAAAATAATTTTGCTATGACCGCAAGTTTTCCACCTGTTTCCTGTCTAACCAATAAACCAGTTCATACAGTCAAAACCTAAAAATTTTAAAATGAAAAAACTTGCCATCATTGCCAGCCTCATGCTTACGCTGATCTTTCTGAATGCATCAGTAATGGGCCAATCCACCACCGTAAAGTCATCCAAAGATCAATCGTCCTGCTGCAAGATGGGACCAAAAGGTAACGGGGGTTGCACAAATATGAAAGACGGTAAAACCGGAACCAATGGTAACGGGTGTTGCGTAAACATGAAAGACTGTAAATCAGGCTCTTGTGCTAATTTTGTAGATAAAAACAAAGACGGCGTTTGTGATAACTGCAAGTCAGGCAAGGGGAATTGTGCCAGTAACTGTACCGGAAAAGGAAAAATGAAAAACTGTCAAAACAATACGGCTGATCCTGAAAAGAAAACTAACTAAATTTACGGCAGGTTGGGGATTGAAACCTATCCCCAACCTGTTTAACCTACCAGGATGTCGGAACAGGAACTGATTGAAAAAATCAAAGAAAAAGATGCATCTGCATTTCGGGAGATCGTTTCCCTTTATCAGAAGAACATTGTGAAAACCTGTCTCGCTTTGGTTCATGATACCCACGACGCGGAAGATCTTGCCCAGGAAGTATTTATTGAATTACTGGACGGGGTAAAAAAATTCCGGGGGGATTCGAAACTTTCAACCTGGCTATACCGGGTCGCCGTCAACAAATCACTGAATCACATTTCGAAAAACAAGAAAAGCTTTTTCATACAAAGAATTGAGTCCTTATGGAATACCAGTTCTGAAAAAACAACACCCAAAGCTGCCATTGTGGAAGACGAAACCATCCTGGAACAGAAAGAACACAGAAATGTCCTGGGCAATGCACTCAACAGTTTGCCAAAAAACCAACGGATCGCCTTCACCTTGCACAAATATGATGACCTGACCTACAAGGAAATCTCCGGAGTGATGGATATTTCTCTTTCTTCAGTTGAATCGCTGATTTTCAGGGCCAGGCAAAATCTCCAGAAAAAGTTGAACACTTATTACATATCAAGGTTTTAATATATGACAAAAGAAACCGAAAACCGGAATTGTGACGGGATCAGAAACAAAATGTTCGCCTATTGTGAAGGGGAGTTTCCCTTGTCCGAAAAAACCCAAATTGACGAACATCTTTTTACCTGTCCTGCATGCCAGCAGGTTTTTGAAGGGTTCCGGGGTGTGTTGAACCAGATCGAAGCAGAAAAAAACCAACCGGCAGATCCTTACTTTTACACCCGTCTGAGGGCCCGGATGGATCAGGAAGCTTCGATTCCGGCAGAATATACTCCCGCGGGTTTACAAAAAATATTCATAACAGCCATGATAGCTGCCAGCCTTGGGTTGGGAATATTCTTCGGAACCGGAATACAGACCAAAATACAAAACCAACATTCCGTAACGGATGTGAGAAATGCCAACCTCCTGCTTTATGCAGATGAAAATATGATCACTGACTTAAATACGGACCAGACAGAAAATATCCTTTTCTTAAAATAAAATGCCATGAACTATTTCAACAGGAACCGAACCGTGATCCTTGTTCTTTCGCTTCTTTTGATCGTTGCCCTGTCAGGACTCGCAACCATGGCCTGGCATAATTATAAACAGACGCCTACACAACATCCGGGTGCCACCTGTTCCAACTCAATCATGTTTCTCGAAGCTGAACTGAGGCTGACACCTGACCAGGTTTCACGTATCGAAAAAATCAAATCGGACTGCATGGGAAGTTCCCGCTGTATCGTCCGGGAATTGAAAGACAAAAAGCAGGAACTCGTCACCGAAATGTCCTCGGCGAATCCCGACAGCACCCGGTTGAACCTTCTGGCTGCTGAAATTGGCAGGCAACAGGAACAGGTGATTCAAACCACCATTCATCAGTACCTCAGGATTAAAGCGGTTTGTACCCCGGCTCAAAAGGAAAAACTATCCGGTTTATATTTCGAATTAATGGGTTGCGGAAACGCTGAAATGAAGAATGGCAAAGGCCGTCAGCACCAACATGGCAAGTCGGAAATGAATTCCGCCTGCCCAGCACAATGTTCAGGAAAGTAAGTTATAAAAACGCGAGGTAATGATCTTCCCTCGCTGTCATTTCCTTTTTCTTATCACCCGATTTATCTTCATATCCCAGAAGATGAAGCACTCCGTGAACCATCACCCTGGCCAGGTCCCGGTCGAATGACTCCCCAAAGGTGAATGCGTTTTCGGTGATCCGCTCAATGCTGATAAAAATATCTCCTGATACGGTTTCTTCATTTTCCTGGTAAGGGAAAGTGATGACATCGGTGTAAGTAAAATGCTTCAGATAGGTCTTGTTCAAATCCAGCAGATACGCATCGCTGCAAAAGATAAAGTTAATGTACCAAGGCTTTTTCTTCTCAGAGGCGATCACATCCTGTATCCATTTACGCAGACGAAGTTTTCCCTTCAGGTTGAAAGAGGTATCCTCAGAAAAAAACTGGATCTTTGAGTTCACGTTATTTTACAATGGCTTTATTCGTTGCAAAATACCGGGTCAGCTTCTGAACCCGTCTTAGTGAAACTTCCCGGTTGATACTTGAAATGGTGAAAACAATTTCAATTTTATTGCCTTTGGAATTGTAATGGGTTTCATCGGCCAGTGAACGGATAAGGAAAATGCCCTTTCCGGCACTCTCTGCTGCACGATCGTCGAGATCGAGGGGGTTGGGCACTGCAAAATAATCAAAGCCGTCTCCCTGGTCTGTAACCGAAAAACACAAACCGGCGGGTTTACGCTGGAACGTTAACAGAACCTCCTTTTGCTTTTCCATCTTATTGCCATGGATGATGGCATTCTTGACGGCCTCTTCAACCGTCAGTAAGATATTACCGTAGTAAGAATTGGTGATGTAATAAGTATCACAGATCTCCTCCACGAATTTTTCAACACGGTTAAGGCTATCCAATGTTGAGGGAATTCTCAGTTCTTTGTAGAAAAAGCTCATCTTATTTTTCGAATTTCAGAAAATAACCATTGATTTTAGTCTTGAAAAAATAGTTGTACGACGGCTGAACAGTTTTCAACATGTCAACAGACTGATTTTTCAACCTGTTATACTGAAAATCAGACGCAGGGTTACTATAATTTTGATCTTTTGCCTCAGTTGATTTTCTTCTTTCCTCCTGTTCCCTTTGCTGTTCGGCTTTTTCTGATTCCAGCATTCTGGAAAGAATCTTTTCCTGACGATCGATGGTCTCCTGAAGGATTCGTTTATTGATCAGGTCCTTTTCGGTTTGTTCCATGTCTTTCATGGTAGGATTCATCCCGCTTCCGCCCTTCACGTCTCCTTCTTCATTCAACTGATCTGCGTATTTCTTCATCTGGTTACGAATGGCTTCCTGTTGAGCTGCCAGCCGTGCCAGTTGTTCACTCATGCTTTTTTGTCCCGCTTGTCCCTGTTTGCCTTGTTGACCCTTATTTTTCATCCCCTCTTTCAACTCCTGCAATTGTTTATTCATCTGCTCCTGCATCTGGCGCATAGTTTTCATCGACATTTTTCCTTTGCCCTTCCCACCAGGTTTGGAACAGGAAGAATTGCCCTTGCTCTTGCTTTGCATCTGCATATTATTCTCCATTTGCTTCAGTGCCTCATTCAGCATCAGGGCAAGATTGTTTACAGAGGTCATCACAAACTGCTGATTAGCCGCAGCCCCGGTAATATTCCGGTCATTCAGGTTCTTGACGGCGGCACCGATGTTCTGATTAATGGCAGCCGCTTCCCGCATGATAAAAGGCTTGATCATGATCTGCCTTTTTGCAAGCGCATACAACGAATCCTCGATCATCGACATATCATCCTTCAGATCATTCTGTTGTTGCATTATCGTGAGATATTTCGGATCGTTCCGGTTAATATTCCGGGTACGGTTCATCAGTTCTTCCTGGTCGAACGAAACCCTCAGCAGGTTCTCCAGGATGGCCCGCGTTTTTTCCATATCCTCTCCCTGCTGCTCCTCATTCTCTGCATCCTGCATATTCTCCAACTTTAGCGCAAGATCCTGCATTTTTTTTGAAGCCTCCTTCTGCACTTTGCCCGACTCCTTCTTCTTTCCCTTTTCCATCATTTGCTGCGATTCATTCATATCCTTGCTGATCTCGCTCTTGTCCTTATCCGTATCCGGGAAGTTACTGGGTTCCTCAAGTTCTTTATTCTTTTGCTCGAGATCGCTCAGATTTTGAGCGGCTTGTTCAAATTCCTTTTTGATATCTTCCTGGTCCTTGCTTAGCTGTTCTTTGCTTTTCGCATCATTCAGGTTTGACTCTGCTAATTTATCTTGTTTTTCGGCCAATTTTTTAAGATTGTCAACAGTTTCTGAAAGTTTTTTCTCGAATTCAAGCTGTTTGAATACCTCAAGGCTGCGATCCAATTGTTTTTCAAGGTCCTTGTTGCTGAATTTCATCTTCTCCAACATTTCGTTTACCTTGTCCTTATCAACCTTATCCAGCAGTTTCCGCATCTCTTCCATCATCTTTTTCATCTCCTCATCCATCACCTCGTTAAAAAGCTGGTTTATCTGCTCCTGTTTTTCTACAAGTGCGGGATCGACTTCCTTATACTGCTGCTCCAACAGGTTTTTCTGCTGGTTTTCTTTTATAATGTTTTCGAGTTGATCCTTGATTTTCTTTTGTTTATCCAGGAGATCTTCCACCTGCTTTTTATCCTGCCAGGAAAGTGTATTTTTATCCACCAGCCGACGGTTCAGTTCCTCGATCTGTTTCTGGATCTGTTTTGCTTCCTTTATCGATTGTTCCAGGTCTTTCGTAATGGTCTGTTCCTGCTTGTCGGTCAATTCCTCGATTTCGGCAAGGGTAGGGGTTTTGAACTGAAAAAGCCCGGTTCTCGAACACTTTGGCCCATGTATGCCGTCATTATCGCAGATCTCAAAATAATATTCCAGGGCATCTCCGGGATTTTGCGTAAAACGACGGATATCAAGCGAATAAAAAAACGGTTGCTGATTGACCCCTTTATTGATTGGGATATTTTCGGAATGACGCTCTTTCTGCGCGGTATCCCCATTGTAGAAAAGGGTGTAATGAAGGGTCAAGCCGGAAAAACCCCAATCATCCTTGATGACTCCCTGGAAAAACAACCGGCTGGTAAGAACCGAATCCCGCACTTCCTGGACCGAAATGACCGGAAAAGCATCGGGGATTACTGTCACATTATAAGCCAGCGAATCAGGTTTTTTCGACCATTGGTTGATTGCTTTAACCGAATAGCGCAAAGAACGACCGAAAACGGCAGAATATTCAAAAGCATTGCTTTTTTTCCTCGGAACGCTTTTCAATGTGCTGTCGAGCAGGAATTCCACTTTCTCCACATCCTTGGTATAAAAGGTCCATTTGACCGATGTTCCTTCGGGAATGATCAGGTCACCCGTATTTTCAACGATTTCCGGTTTACGGCCTGTATAGCCGGGATAATTCATTTCGACCTGGAAATTGAGGATGACCGGCCGCGGGAATACTTTCAATTCATATTCCTGTGTGGAGAAGTTGCCGTTTGATAAACGAAATTTTTCGTTTTTCTGAAGGGTTTTGAAGGTGTAGGAGAACATGATTTTACTGTCCTTGGTCATCTTAAACGAAACCCCTTCTTTCTCAAGGAAAAGTTCGTCCGGTATTTTCTCTCCTGTCGCTTTCACTTTGAGGATAAAATCTTCCTGCTGATAGGCTTCAAGGTCTTTGTTCTGAATGAGAAGTTGAAAGGGCACTTCCTCAATATAAACTTTCGAATGGTGGATGATCCGCTCGGAAGGTCGGGTGATAAAGGTAGGAGAGATCGCTAACAACAGTAAAATGAGCAAGAGTGGTGGTAATGCAAACCGGAGAAATTTTCTGTTTTTCTTCAGATCGATGGCGGTGACGAACGGGATTGGCCGGAGCTGAATGATCTTCTGATCAATACCTGCTTTAATCAGTTCGATGTTTTCACCCCCCGAATCAACGAGTTTTTTAAGTTGAAGCGTATTTAACAGCTTATCGCGGATTTCTCCAAAATGTTTCCCGATGATGGCAGCAGCCTGTTCGTGCGAAATGACCTTACCGATTCTGATGAGTTTTAACAGCGGAATCATGATAAAATAGCCGATTACACCGACATTCAGCATGACGAATCCATAAAACAGGATGGTCCGGCCCATGGGGCTGAAATGCCCGACGAATTCAGCTGTGGTAAAAAGCAGGATCGAGATGAAAAATACCGAAAAAAACAGGATCGCCCCTTTTATCAGTTGATTCCTGTAATATTTGCGGATGAATTCATCCAGCTTTTGTATGAGTATGGTATAATTATCAGCCACCAATGGTTATCTAACAGCAGATTAACGGTCTTACAAAAAGTTTATTTCAGTACAAAGGTACGAAACGGGGGATATGCTTGTTAATGCGTTTGAATAAAAGTAATTTTGCCCTTTTCAATTGCGGATGGAGAAGAACATTATTTACAACGATGTGCTGCCACTGGGCAGGAATGAAAAGGAAAAGCTGCTGAGCCAGCATTCCTGTGCCATATGGATGACCGGTTTATCCGGATCGGGAAAGACCACGTTTGGCCTGGGCCTGGAGAAGGTGCTCTTTGAAAAGGGATTCCTTGTTCAGGTTCTTGATGGTGATCTGATCCGGAAAGGGATTAACAGCAACCTGAGATTCACAGTGGAAGACCGGGTTGAAAATATCCGGAGGATTTCGGAGATCACGAAGCTTTTCGTTCAAAGCGGGATCATCACGATCAACTGCTTTATCAGTCCGACCAACGAAATCAGGGAGATGGCAAAAGGCATCATCGGAAAGGATGATTTTGTGGAAGTGTACATCAATGCGCCGCTGGCGGTTTGCGAACAACGGGATAAGAAAGGCTTGTATGCAAAAGCCCGTCGTGGAGAAATTACCGACTTTACCGGAATCAATTCACCCTTTGATATCCCGCAAAATCCGGATCTTGAGCTGGATACGGCAAATTTATCGGAAGAAGAAACCGTTCAGAAAGCGCTGGAATTCATCCTTCCCAGAATTCAATTATTGAAATAGTTTATGATGAATCAGAAAAATATCCGTGTGCGTTTTGCACCCAGTCCGACCGGTCCGCTTCATATTGGCGGTGTACGAACGGCGCTTTATAATTATCTTTTTGCCCGGAAACATGGCGGTAAGTTGATCCTCCGGATTGAAGATACCGACCAGAACCGGTATGTGGAAGGAGCTGAAAAATATATCATTCAATCTTTCGAATGGTGCGGGATCCGTTTCGATGAGGATGTGGTGAAAGGAGGGCCTTACGGGCCTTACAGGCAATCGGAGCGAAAGGATATTTACCGTTCCTATGCCGAACAACTGGTTACCTCGGGAAAAGCCTATTATGCGTTCGATACCGAAGAAGAGCTCAACGCGATGCGGGAACGGTTGAATAAAAGCGAAGCCCATTTATCGCAATACGGGCCGCATACCCGGAGTTCGATGAAGAATTCGCTCACATTGCCTGCAGAAGATGTACAGCGGATGCTGAGCTCCGGAGAACCTTTCGTGATCCGGATCCGGATGCCGGAAGATGAGACCATCGTAGTCAATGACCTGATCCGGGGCGAGGTGGTTGTACAATCCTCCAACCTGGATGATAAAGTCCTTTTCAAATCAGATGGCTGGCCAACCTATCACCTGGCCAACATCGTGGATGATCATCTGATGGAGATCACCCATGTGATCCGGGGCGAGGAATGGCTTCCTTCGGCACCGCTCCATGTATTTCTGTATCAATGCTTTGGGTGGCAGGACACCATGCCGCAGTTTGCCCATCTCCCCCTGCTGCTCAAGCCTGACGGGAATGGAAAACTCAGCAAACGGGATGGTGACCGGTTGGGCTTCCCGGTATTTCCCCTTCAATGGAGGGATCCGAAAAGCGAGGAAATCTCTTCAGGTTACCGTGAATCCGGGTATCTTCCTGAAGCGTTTATCAACATGCTGGCATTCCTGGGCTGGAACCCCGGAACCGAGCAGGAGTTGTTTACCATGGATGAGCTGATCTCCGAATTCTCGCTGGAAAGGGTGGGAAAACATGGTTCAAAGTTCGATCCTGAAAAAGCAAGATGGTTCAATCATCAGTATTTCGCAAAATATACCACAGAGGAATTAGCAGATTTGATGCTCCCCTTCCTGGAAACCAAGGGAATTGCTATTTCCCGGGACTATATTGTAAAAGTGGCCGGTCTGATCAGGGAACGGATCACGCTTTTACCTGATCTGTGGCAACAATCCTGGTTTTTCTTTGATGCTCCTGCAACCTATGATGAAACGGTGATCAAAAAGGTCTGGAATCCGGCTGCCCTGATTCATGAGCTGGTTTCGAAATTCGCCGTGGAAGCGTCAGGGTTAACCACCTGGGATGCTGAAGGTATTCATGATTTTATCCAGGATTTCATCTCCCGGCACGGGGCGAAAATGGGACAACTGATGACGCCATTGCGTTTATTGGTCGTCGGGAGCAACCAGGGACCCGGAATGATGGATATTGCGGCCGTGTTGGGCAAAGAGGAATTTCTGAGAAGGGTAAATGCCGGACTTTTGGTTATGATGAAATAAAATCCTATGACAGACAATACATCTCACAACAAATACCTTGACGAAGCTTTCAACGCTGCTTATGCGTCGATGAGAAACAATATCGGAGGTCCTTTTGGCGCCGTAGTGGTGAAAGACGGGAAAGTCATCGGAAGAGGCGGAAACCAGGTCACCACCGACAATGATCCGACAGCCCATGCCGAAATTGTAGCGATCCGTAATGCCTGCCAATCCATTGGTAATTTTGACCTTTCCGGTGCGACGCTTTACGCCACCTGTGAACCTTGTCCCATGTGCCTTTCCGCTATCTATTGGGCCAGGATCGGGACTGTTTATTATTCCTCCACCCGGCACGACGCTGCGTCAATCGGGTTCCGGGATAATCACATTTACGAGGAAATGAGCCTTTCGAACGAGCTCAGGTCCATCCATTTTGTGATGCTGGATAATGCCAAAGGGGAGGATTTGTTCAGCGAATGGAAAAATAAAACCGATAAAACCGGGTATTAATCGCGGTTTCCCCTTGAATCAGCCTTAATCCCTATCGTGCTGGTATCCTTTAAAATTCACCTTAGCGTCGCAGAGGCGCGGAGTTTCGTCCAGCCTCACCCCCCGGCCCTCTCTCCTACATGAGAGGGGGAGAGATTCCACGCGAATGTTGCTGATTTACGCGGATTTATTTTATCCGCGACCCTCCCTATAATCCGTCTTATCTGTGTTCTAATTCTGTTATTTAAAACAGTCTTTCTTCAGGATTTAGGCTCCAATTTTTTGTATCTTTATTCAGCCTCGACCACACAGGGCGGAAGGGGTTAATTTAAAACGGAAAAAAATCATGCGATATGAAAAAGAATAAGATGTTATTGATACTGGCAATCGGGCTGTTTATGCCGGTTGTAACGATTATGGCCTCCAATCCTGAAGGGATCATTACGCTTTCGAACAATCTTACGGTTGTGGTAGGAGGTGGGGGCAACAGCGGAATACTGGTTACCGACCGGGCCGTAGTGGTGATTGATACGAAAATGGGCGATGAAGCAAAAAAGCTTTACGATATGGTAAAGGAAAAAGCAGGCGACAAGCAGATCATTGTGATCAACACCCATTATCATGCAGATCATGTTTCGGGAAATCATTTTTACAAGGGAAGTAAAATTTACATGGGGAATTATGATAAAGCTTTTCTGGAAAAGCAGTTAGAACCTGAAAATATGCCAACGGATTTTGTAAAAGACAGCCTAATCCTTAACCTTGGAACCGAGACCGTCGAGATTTATAACCTCGGACAGGCACATACCTGGCAGGATATGGTGGTTTACCTGAAGAAAAACAAGGTACTTTTTTCCGGTGACCTGGTGTTTTACAAGGTAATTCCGTTTGTGATGCAGGTCAGTGGCGCCAATGTGGATAAATGGATTGCCGCCCTGAATAAGATCATCAACCATTATGATTACCAGACCCTGGTTCCGGGGCACGGTGATCCCGGAGGGAAAGAGTTGCCCAAAACCCTTAAGGCGTATTTTACGGATATGAAAATGGCAGCAAAAAATCCTTCCAAAGAAAAGGAGCTGATCACCAAATATAAAGACTGGGCTACTGCGCCCACCATGGCCACACCCAGGATCACCATTGATTATATCAGGAATAGCAAATAAGCAAAAGGCGGAGGATCTAAAAACCCCAACTATTTGATGGATGGTTGGGTTTTTTGTTGGATAGCATTAACGTTTATCCACAGAAATTCAAAAAGTTAACGAATTCTGTTAGGGTATTTTGAAAGATTTCCCTAGCAATTCTATTTTACTTTCCGGAAAATCAGATAAGTAAATTATTTCTCTTGATTCGGGTCCTTTCATTATGTACATTTGGTCTGCATTAGACATTACGTTTCGGCTATTATAAAACATGGTAAACTTTCAACGTGGGATTTGAAAGTCAGCTTTTAAACATTCAAAGCTTTCAATAATCTGTTTAACTATTATTAAATTCATATACCATGTTAAGATATGCCTTTATTCTTACGGCTTCAATACTGATATCTATTAGCCTCCCTGCACAAATTGGGCTTCATGATTCCCCTTTTTTCGCGGATAATGTTGTTATCCACGATCAACCCGAAAGAAATCAGCAGAATGTATCATTTTGCACAGCTTTCAATGGTTGGCAATATTCAACGTATTCATTTTCTCAAGCTAATTCGGGAAGTAATGCGTCGTCAAAATCAATTGACAATGGGGTAACGTGGAATGTTTTTTTTGAAGGACATTTATTCTCTGAGCATACACTATATACTAAATTAGCAGTTGTTACGTGTGGAAACACTTTGGAAATGTTGAAACATTTCAGAATGGTTTTGTGGTATGATTCTATTTCACATAAGTCTTTACCT
>JBBRTX010000006.1:0-192243 GCA_038244085.1 Bacteroidales bacterium
CCACAATTCTACGTTATAGCTGCCGGGGCCGGTAAAATGATGTGAAGGCGCCGGAAGATTAGAAGAATTAAATACCCCGGAAGCCGGATCTCCGAAGTTCCAGTGAATGCTGTCGGCTACCGGCCAGATATCCGAAGAAAAATGAACCGTATCGGCCATACAACCCTTGGAATGATGAATGTAGGCTTTGTAACGCTGGAGGAATTGGGGGAGGCACCAATAGTGTGTATTGCCCTGCAAACTGAAAGCATTGTGTTGGAAATTACATGCCAGTCCTTTAGCCGACGGATTATTAATAACATGGAGCAAATCATTATTTTCCCATGGAGTAAGATAAATCTTTCCATCCGGAGCCATCTGAATAAGTTGAGAAGAGCTATCTCCGACCATTATTCTGCTTTGCATGAAAGTAAGTGAATCTAAATTGCTCATTTCATATTGGAAAATGGACTCAAATGTAGGAGCATTGGAAGCAGTTGGAAAATAGATGAACCTCGAGTCAATAGAAAATTCTTCTCCATAGGCATTGCCTGCCATACTTGCTGTTCCAGGTTCGCCTGCCAGAAATTGAAATTTGGGAGTCACCTTACCGGTTGCATCATCAAACAAGCAAAGTTCTGTTAACGAATCAGTGCACATCAGATAAGTGCCATTGGGTGAAATTCGTATATTGGTGAAATAGCCACTATTCCTTATGGTTCTTTGGAAACTGCTTTCACTTACAACCGGCGTTGTATTTACTCCTGTTTCATCAATAAGATAGGCAAGGTATTGCTTTACGGCACCATGCCGGAGAACAACCACCCAGGCATCTTTGTTATTCAGATGACGTATTGCAGTTAGCTGAGTCACGGCGCTGTCTCCCATTGGCAAGGGAATATTTTTCAAAGCCGGAACGATATCGCCCAATCCGCCATTCAGGTTCATATCAAGCACTGAGTAATGTAATCCTACAATGGGGTCGAAAAAAATATTACCAACCCAACCAACGGTAAATATAAAGTATTTGGAACGATCGGTTAATGATTGGACCGCAATAACTGGATAACACAATCCGTAACCTCCAAATAGTCCGCTGCCATTAGGCATTATCTGATGGTTACGGTTCCAAACCTTGATCCCGTTAGAATAAAATAAAATGTTACCCAGAGAATCAGATACTGATGAACTCGTAGAAATTCCTCCCTGATTCATGGCGGTTGGCGGAAGAGCAACTGCAAAGCCGGAGTTAAAGGTAATACCGGCGTGTACACCAAAATACCAGTTATTAAATTCGCCCTGCGAAAAACAGGAAAACGGAAATAAAACAATCAAAAGAATAATGAACTGCTTCATTTTAATATTGACTCTTTATCAAAACTTTAATCAAAAGAAATCCATGCCAAATACAAATATAACAAAAGAACCCTGACCAAGGTCAGGATTCTTTTGAACTTCAGAAGTTGTCAATTTTCACGCATGGATGAAGGAGTTCAGGCATCCACACGACTTCGCTCTTCGAAATCATTTTTCCGAGATAAAATATGCTTTTAAGCTTGAATATAAGTGGTTGTATTCGATTGATCAGGTGGGGAATTTCGACGGAAATGCAATGTTGGGGGGGGGGGGGGATTGCTTTGGAATTACGTGATCAGGGAGTGTGTAAAATTGATTAAACCCCGGAATTATTTTCTGGTACACAGAATTCGATAAAGAATTGTTTTTATACACGAAAATATCTATGTAACAAATATATGTTTTTATAATACAACAAACAAATCTTTCTTGATAAAATAAAGAATATTCTGAATGCGCCTGATTTGCATAGTATTTTGTGTTCCGGGCAGGGGGAAAGAAGTGAGGCTGTTCACCCTGTCACTTATTGGTAAAAATCAGCTTCCCTTCCTTATAATCCACCACAATTTCCGCTTCTTTATTGACTTTCCCTTCGAGGATCATTTTGGACAATTCATTCAGCAGTGTTTTCTGAATTACCCGTTTGATGGGCCGCGCGCCGAATTGAGGATCAAACCCAAGAGTGGCAATATGATCGACGGCTCCATCGGTGGCCCGCAGATGAATACCGCTTTTATCCAGCATCTGCTCAATGATTCTGAGCTGCAAAGTTACAACCTGATTGATTTCTTTCCTTGTCAGGGGTTTGAACATGATGATCTCATCAATCCTGTTCAGAAACTCGGGCCGGATGGTTCGTTTCAGAAGCTCAAAAACCTGCTCTTTGGTTTTTTCGACCAGTTCATCCCGGTTCTTATCGTTCACCTGTTCCATGTTTTCCTGGATGATGTGTGATCCGATGTTGGAAGTCATGATGATGATGGTGTTCTTGAAATCGACCGTTCTTCCTTTGTTATCCGTCAAACGCCCGTCATCCAGCACCTGGAGCAGGATGTTGAATACATCCGGATGTGCTTTTTCAATTTCATCCAGCAGAATCACTGAATAGGGTTTTCTTCTGACCGCTTCGGTAAGCTGACCGCTTTCTTCATAACCTACGTATCCCGGAGGTGCACCTATCAGTCTTGAAACCGTATGTCTTTCCTGATATTCCGACATATCGATCCGGATCATACTGTTTTCATTGTTGAAAAGAAATTCAGCCAGGGCCTTGGCCAATTCGGTTTTTCCAACACCGGTCGTTCCCATGAAGATGAACGATCCGATCGGGCGTTTGGTGTCCTGTAAACCGGCGCGGCTCCTTCGGATGGCATCCGAAACGGCGCTGATTGCTTCGTCCTGTCCAACCACTCTTTGATGAAGTTCCGATTCCAAATTCAACAGCTTTTGCCGCTCACTCTCCAGCATCCGGCTTACGGGAATTCCAGTCCAGCTTGAAACCACTTCGGCAATTTCTTCGGCGCCGACTTCTTCATTCACCATGGCAGAATCTTTCTGGATTTCGGATAACTTTGCCTTTAGTTCTTCGATTTTTTTTTCTGTTTCAGGAATACGACCATAGCGGATCTCCGCCACTTCACCCAGGTCACCCTGGCGATTGGCCAGGTCTGCCTCATATTTCATTTCTTCGATTTCTTTCTTGCGTAGCTGGATCTTTTCAACCAGTTCCTTCTCCGACTGCCATTTTGCTTTTAAACGATTTCGTTCCTCGGAGAGATTTGCAATCTCTTCGTTGAGTGACTTCAGTTTCCCGGTATCTTTTTCCCGTTTGATGGCTTCTCTTTCAATCTCCATCTGGCGGATCTTCCGTTCGATCTTTTCCATTTCTGCCGGAACAGAATTGATCTCGAGCCGGAGTTTTGATGCAGCCTCATCCATCAGGTCGATGGCCTTGTCGGGGAGAAAACGGTCGGAAATATAACGTTGCGACAGCTCAACTGCGGCAATAATCGCTTCATCTTTGATTCTGACCTGGTGATGCGTTTCATAACGCTCTTTTAATCCGCGGAGAATCGAAATGGCATCCGCGGTATCCGGTTCGTTCACCATGACGGGTTGAAACCTTCTTTCGAGTGCCTTGTCTTTTTCGAAGAATTTCTGAAATTCGTTCAGGGTTGTTGCACCGATGGCGCGTAATTCACCCCTGGCCAGTGCAGGTTTCAGGATATTAGCAGCATCCATGGCGCCTTCGCCACCACCAGCCCCCACAAGGGTATGGATCTCATCGATAAAAAGGATGATCTCTCCATCTGCCGATATCACTTCACGAACCACACTCTTCAGTCGCTCTTCAAACTCTCCTTTGTATTTTGCTCCGGCGATCAGAGCACCCATATCAAGTGAATAAATCTGCTTGGTCTTCAGATGCTCAGGAACATCGCCATCAATGATCCTGTGGGCCAGTCCTTCTGCAATGGCGGTCTTTCCCACACCGGGCTCACCAATGAGGATGGGATTGTTCTTGGTTCGCCGGGTAAGGATCTGTAAAACCCTCCTGATCTCTTCATCCCGGCCGATCACAGGATCCAGCTTTCCGCTCCTGGCAAGGTCATTCAGGTTCCGGGCATACTTATTTAATGCGTTATAGGTATCCTCAGCGGTTTGGCTGGTCACATTCGATCCTTTCCTGAGTTGTTTTATGGCGGAAGTCAGCTCTTTCTCTGTAACCCCACTGTCTTTCAGCATCCGGGAGACGCTGTCGCTGACGGAAAAAATCCCGAGCAGCATGTGTTCAATGGAAACAAATTCATCTTTGAATTCTGCGGCAATGTTGATTGCTTTCTGTAACGCCTGGTTTGTACCGTTGGAGAGGAACGGGTCTCCGCCACTCACTTTCGGGAGTGAATCGATATTTTTATCCAATGCGGCTGTGAACTGGTCAAAATTTACATTGAGTTTTTTCAGCAAGTATGGAATGACATTCTCATCAACAGTGAGCATTCCTTTCAGCAGGTGAGAAGTTTCAATGGACTGGTTCCGGTTGGCGGCGGCAATTTCCATCGCTTTCTGCACGGATTCCTGGGCTTTAATCGTGAAGTTGTTAAAATTCATATGATCTCCTTTCTATTCTATTCCCTGGCCATTATTCCGGGGTTTTCCCTCGCTGGTCAAATATCCGGCCATGAAAATATTAATTGTTTTTCAGGAATTTCTGTCATATTTCATATCAAACTACCGCCGTTTTGACGTTTTTTATAATTTTACGTGTGAAAAATCGTTTTGAAGTCTATGGAAAATAGAACACTGGTAATTGGAGCAAGCCCAAATCCTGACCGATTCTCGAACAGGGCCATCCATGCCTTGGTATCCAGATATTTTCCTGTGGAGGCCATTGGTTTGAGGGAAGGTGTGGTAAACGGAGTAACCATCCAAAAGCCATTTCCGGTTTTGAAAGATATTCACACGGTTACCTTATATGTTGGTCCCCGTAACCAACCATTTTATTACGATTACATCCTGCAATTGGCACCGGAAAGGGTTATTTTCAACCCCGGAACCGAAAACCCGGAACTGGAGCATCTTTTAGAGGAAAAAGGTATTGGGATTGTTTTTGATTGTACCCTGATCATGCTGTCGAGCGGGACGTATTAAAATTGGTTAATGACTTTTATTTTATAAATTTACAGCCCGAATTCTCTTAATTGATGAAACATTTTTTCTTCCTGATACTTCTGTTTGCCGGCCTTCAGGGTATCGGGCAGACGACGGTAAACATTATTCCCAAAGATCAGACGTTCTGTGTTGGAGGTACTGCCTTGTTTACGGTTTTCGTGATTCCTTCTGATACAGTTGAATTTTATTATCAATGGAGGAGAAATGGTACGCCGGTAACGGTTCCCGATTCCACGCAACCCCGATTATTGCTGAAACAGCTTACTTATGCTGATACCGGTTACTATACCGTGACAGCAGTTTCATCCTCTGGTTCTTTCAACAGCGATACCGTTCACCTGCATCTTCGGCTTCTATTGACGGTTGATACGCTTTACCGTTACAATGCCCTGGGTTGTCCGGGCACCTGTAAAGGACAGATGAAAACTCATATTTCCGGAGGAAATCCTCCATACGATTATGATTGGGGCGGGGGAGAAGGTTCACAGGATACCATTGTCACCTCTTTGTGCAAAGGCACTTATGTGTTGAATGTTTTTGATTCCGACAGCACTCATTGCATTTCCCGAGAATACAAGGTTGAGGTGCTTTCGCTTCCGAAGATCACCTTTACAAAATCCGATTCAATCCTCTTCCTGACTAACCCTTTATTGACAGTTCAATTTGCCGATACTTCTGTAAAGCATCTTACGAATTGGGAATGGACCTTCTTTGAAGGGAATAATGACAGTACGCTTGCACCTAATATAAATCCGGCGACGCATACCTACCAGAAAACGGGTATGTTTGCCATCAGGTTGAACTTCACGGATGTGAATGGATGCGACAGTACCATTTATGATTCCATACGGGTCAAGGTTGCCGAACTGAAGATCCCTGATGTTTTTACACCGAACGGAGATCAGGCAAATGATAATTTTGTCATCCAGGTGAAGGATGCCGGATCTCAAACCATTAATGATGTTTACATCAGCAATGAACTGGTCATTTTAAACCGTTGGGGAAAAACTGTTTACAAAAAGTCCAACTATATCAGCAGTGACAAGATAGGTGAATGGGATGGCGGGAAACTTGCCGAAGGTGTTTATTTTTTCATCTTCACAGGGCATGGCCTTTACAGTGATGATGTGTATAAAGGATCCGTATTGATCACGGGCAGAAAATACAAGCCTTGACCATCATTTATAAAAAAAAAAACGGCTTAGGACAGAATTTTGTATTTAAGGTTTGATCATCATTCTCAGATAAAAGGCAGGTTTTTTCAGCCGGCTTCGTACTCCCAGATTTGTATACATTTCAGAAAAAAGCGCTTTCAGGTGTGCATTTTTCCTCACCTTATTTACCACCAGGTTGAATAACCATGAATGCGAAGCCATTTTCTGAATCTTCAGACTGGTTTTTAATTCGCTTCCAATTTTTTTCTCAATTTTTTCATCGTATCGTTCCAGAAAAGGAGCGGAGAAATCATTGGCAGAAAACGCTTCGATGACGACTCCGGCTGCTATTTCCCCGCTGAGCATGGCATTACCGATGCCTTCGCCGGTGAATGGATCGACCAGGGAGGCAGCATCGCCGGTGAGAAGGAATCGATTTCCGGAAATTTGCTTATCCGAAGGTCCGGTAGCAAGGATGTGGGCACCGGTTTTCCCGATTTTTTCCGCCTTGCTGAAACGCTCTTTTAGCTGAGGATGATTTTCAATGAGGTCATCCAGCTTTCGGGCCAGGTGATATTTCTTCTTTTTTACTTGGTCTGCCATCATTCCCAGCCCGACATTTGCCATCCCGTCATGCATGGGGAAGATCCAGAGATATCCCGGCAGCAACTCCCTGAAAAAATGAAGTTCAATAAAATTATCCGGATGCAGCCCGGTGACACCTTTAAAATATGCTCTTACGCCCAGGCAGGTCCGGCCCGGGAAAGTAGTGTTCTTTGTGAGAATTTTTGAAACGACCGAATTGGCTCCATCCGCTCCGATTAAGATCCGTCCATTTAAAATTCCTTTTAATGAATGGATTGTCACACCATGATCATGGACCTTAATATCGTCAATATTGAAATCTTTTATTTGAGTGATGTTTGGAAATTGCAAGAGTTGATTCTGAAGAAATCCGTCAAAAATTTTCCGACTGCAGACATATCCCGGAGCTGGTGAGTCGGCATCCGGATGGAGGATAAAAGGGATATCAAGAAATTGGTAATCCGGGGAGAAGAAACGAATACCGTGGGAAGGAAGTTTTTCCGGGATTTTCATGAATTCATCCCAGGCATTCAGCGGGAGACGCCTTAATACATTCATGACCGAACCACTCAACGCATCTCCGCATACTTTATCACCGGGTGTTGTCAATCGATCCACAATGGCAATGGAGAGGCCTGCGCGGGCCAGGTTCAGTGCAGCCGAACATCCTGCAGGACCTGTCCCTGCAATTAAAACATCAAATTCTTTTTTCGGGAACATGTAAGTACTTTCAATCTTCAAACCTAAATGAATTTTGGCAAACCACAAAAATAAATCCCTTCAATAAAAGTTTTTAAGTTTGCATTGATTGATCATCACAAAAAAAAGGAGAGATGGTAAAAAAAGAACGTTATAAAAATGTGATCGCTTATTTCCTGGAACATCGGCCCCAGGCAGAAACAGAACTGGTATATACAACTCATTATCAGCTGATCGTGGCCGTGATTCTCTCAGCACAATGCACGGATAAGCGGGTAAATATGATTACCCCGGCTTTTTTTCAGAAGTTCCCGAAACCTGAAATACTGGCTGCTGCAAAGCAGGAAGAGGTTTATGAAATGATCAGAAGCTGTACCTATCCGAATAACAAAGCAAAAAGTCTTTTGGGAATGGCAAAAATGCTGACGGAGAAATTCAAAGGCGTTCTTCCTTCGGAGGTGAATGAGTTGCTGGAAATACCCGGAGTAGGGCGAAAGACAGCCAATGTCCTGGCTTCCGTCCTCTTTAACAAACCGGCAATGGCCGTCGATACCCATGTTTTCAGGGTCTCTGCTAGGATCGGGCTTACCACAGGTGCAAAGAACCCGTTTCAGGCCGAGATGCAGCTCGTTCAACATATCCCGGAGAAACTAATACCGCTGGCTCATCATTGGCTGATTTTGCATGGTCGGTACACCTGTGTTGCGCGGAATCCTAAGTGTGAGGAGTGCGGACTCAGGTCTTTCTGCAAGTATTATTCTGTCTTAACCAGCAAACAAAATTTGTTAATAACTCCTACTGGTGAAAAATGAGGTTCAGAAGCATTTTTCTTACCTTTGAAAGTCCGTTTCAAGTGGCTTTTTTCAAATAATTTTTCCTATGGCACAACTTAAAAAAGGAGATAAGGCTCCGGATTTTACCGCGGCCGATCAGGATGGAAACCCTGTTTCACTAAGTGATTTCAGCGGAAACAAACTCATCCTTTATTTTTATCCGAAAGATAATACTCCGGGATGCACGGCAGAAGCCTGTAATCTGAGAGATAATTACGATGATCTGTTAAAACAAGGATATAAAATATTAGGCGTGAGTGCGGATGATGAGAAGTCGCATCAAAATTTTATTGCTAAAAACGTATTACCTTTTCCGCTTCTGGCCGATAAAGCCAAAATCATTATAAAGGCCTATGGCGTCTGGGGGATGAAAAAGTTATACGGAAAGGAATATGAAGGCATTATCCGGAAGACTTTCGTGATCTCCGAAAAGGGAATCATTGAACAGGTCATTGATAAAGTTGATACGAAAAATCATACAGCCCAGATTCTCGGTGCATAAACGCCTGCCTGATTGATCTTATCACAAAAATGGTATTTATTCAACATTAAAATCAGAAAACAATGGCAAAAGAAGTTGAAAACAACAAAGAAAAGCTGAAGGCACTGCAACTGACGCTCGACAAACTGGAAAAGACCTATGGCAAAGGAACCGTGATGAAACTGGGAGATAATGCCATCGAGGCGATCGATGTGATCTCAACCGGGTCAATTTCGCTGGATCATGCGCTGGGTGTCGGCGGTTTGCCCAAAGGAAGAGTAGTCGAAATATTCGGGCCTGAATCTTCCGGAAAGACCACGCTGGCCATGCACGCGGTAGCCGAATCCCAGAAAACAGGCGGAATTGCCGCTTTCATTGATGCGGAGCATGCTTTCGACCGATTCTATGCACAGAAATTAGGCGTGGATGTGGAGAATCTGCTTGTTTCACAGCCGGATAACGGAGAGCAGGCACTTGAAATTACAGAGAACCTGATCCGTTCAGGAGCCATTGATATCATTGTGATTGATTCTGTAGCTGCATTAACGCCCAAGAGTGAGATTGAAGGTGAGATGGGGGATTCTAAGATGGGCCTCCAGGCCAGGCTGATGTCGCAGGCACTCAGAAAGCTCACTTCTACAATCAGTAAGACCGCAACCTGCTGTATCTTCATCAACCAGCTACGGGAGAAAATCGGGGTTATGTTCGGGAACCCTGAGACAACAACAGGGGGAAATGCACTGAAATTCTATGCTTCCATCCGTCTGGATATCCGTAAGGTGAATCAGATCAAGGAAGGGGATGAGGTTATCGGAAACCGGGTAAAGGTAAAAGTCGTTAAAAACAAAGTGGCACCGCCTTTCCGGAGAGCCGAATTTGATATTATTTATGGTGAAGGGATTTCAAGGATATTTGAAATCATTGACCTTGCAGTTGAATTTAACATCATCAAGAAAAGCGGTTCATGGTTCAGTTATGGTGAAACCAAACTGGGACAGGGAAGGGATAGTGTTAAAAGATTGCTGGTGGATAACCCTGAACTGGCTGAAGAACTGGCCGTAAAGATCAAAGAGGCATTAAAAACGACGAAGAAAGATGCATAAATTATTTTTGATCTTTGCAGGCTTTCTGTTTTTTCTCGGGTCATGCGGCCCGGGAAAAAGTTCGAAAGAAAATGATACAGCAGTCACTGATACTTCCAGGGTTTTTCTGGAGCGTTTGAATAAGCAAATTGCTGAGGACGGATCCAATCCGGATCTTTTTAACAAAAGAGCAAGGTTTTATCTGGCTGACAAGCAATTGGAGCCTGCACTTAAAGATGCCAGCAAGGCCATTTCCCTTGATCCGAAAAAGCCTGATTTTTACATCACTGCGTCCGACGTTTACCTGATGATGGGTCAGCCACAGAAGGCATCCGATGTTCTTGTCCGGGCATTGGAAAAGGATCCTTCAAACCATGAAGTTGTTTTACACCTGGCCAGGCTCAACCTGATCATCCGGGAATATAAAACGGCAATGCAGTATGTCAACAAATCGCTTGAGAAGGAACCTGATAATAACCCGCAGGCATTTTTTCTCAGGGCGCTGATCCTGCTGGAAACAGGGGATACCGTCCGCGCGGTAACTGATCTGAAGAAAACTGTCGAACTCGATCAGAATCAATTTGATGCCTACATGCAGCTTGGCGAGCTCTACGCAATGAAGAAGGACCGGATTGCCGCAGATTATATCAATAATGCCCTCCGGATTCGGCCAAACAGCAAAGAAGCCCTTTATATGCTTGGCATGTTTTTTCAGGATAACGGCATGTATGAACAGGCACTGGAGACCTATGCAAGGCTGGAGAAAGCGGATTCCTCCTTTCGGAATGCTTCATATAACCAGGGGTATATTTATCTTGTTTACCTCAAGGATTTCCCGAAGTCAATCAAGTACTTTACCGATGCGATCAACAAAGATCCGGTTTATGCAGAGGCTTGGTATAACAGGGGATACGCTTACGAGTTATCCGGGGACCATGAAAACGCTTACAAAGACTACAAAAAGACCCTTGAACTGCGCGTCAATTATGACAAAGCCATTCAGGCGCTTAACCGGATTGACAGAGGAAGAAAGAAGTGATCTGCGGTAACTTGTGACCAGAAATCAAGAAATCATCACTATAAGGAATCCATGATATCGGACAATTCACCCTTTTCTCCCTCCGTACAAAGCAAATAATGAATGGCTGAGTGCGCATTGACCAGCCGATAGCCGTACCTGGTTTCGAACATTCTTTTACAGTCCCTGACGGCATTTTCCATGGAGACCTTCAGCGGTTTCTGGTACAACAGGACGAAATCTTTCAGATCCTGGTATATATCTGCAAAATTCTCAGCCAGGCTGGCCCTGATCGCATCCTGATTGGTTTTTTCATGATGATCAAGGAAATAGTAAATGTCGTCTCTGCCGAATTTTTCCCTTAAAACGTTAAACATATTTTCCCATTGTTCTTCCGAAACGAAATGCTCGGCGGTATCCTCATCCTCTTCTTTCGTTTCTATATCCGGCAACAAGGAAGCTTTGATATAGATCAGCGGAATAATTTTCTGAAGAAAACGCATAACATCTTCTTTAGGGTAATCCTCTGATTTTTCCAGAAACAGACAAAACTCATTGGCTACCGTGAGCATTTCGAGTACTTTTTTGGAATAAACAGGATCATCCGGATAATCAGATTTTATTGGATTCATAACATTCAGTTTTGTACGTTTTCGGTATGTGGAACAATCGGATTGAAATCGGGCAGATGCAACACTGCATCCGGAATAAACCTGATTTGCCAATCCTGAACACCGGGTATCGTTCCCGGGTAGTAAAATAATGACAAGATCACGGTGGGGAAAATAAGGTTATCATTTTTTGTCATGATGCCCAACCCGGTTCCTGTGTAAAAGGGTTGATTAAAAAGTTTTTTATCAATTCCTGCTACCCATCCACCCTGTAACTGAGCGCGCAAGGCAAACCTGAACCCATAAAAATACCAGGGGGTAAAGAGTACGGAAGCGAAAGTAAATGTAAGGGATTTTGTGCCTAAAAAGATGCTGTCCGTTTTAAAATTTTCGATCTCAAAATTCTGATTTACACTAAAGGTTTCTTTATTATTGTTTCTCTGTTTAAAACCCATTCTGAAATCGGAGATGATATAGGTTCTGAACTTATACCGGTGATCAGGTGAAAAAATGGCCGGTGTGATATACCGGGTATTGAATTTAAGGGTTGCATCTTCAATATCTCCCTGGTAAAGATATCCACCTCCGCTGAAAGTTGCTGCAAAGTACCCGAATTTTTTAAAGAAATTTCCTCCGGAAAAGGCAAAACCGCTGTAAAATCTGGTGTATGGACTGGAAAGTTCCGGACCAAAATTGAGCTGGAACAGGTTCCCGTATGGAATATTTTCTATTCGCCCAAAATCAGAAAAATAGTCACTGATATAAAAGTTATTCCTGGAGTAGGCAAAGCCCGTAAGTATTTGAATGACATCGTAATATTGCCGGTTTGTATCGATTGTAACCGGTGGACGGGAAGTATATTGCCTCCTGTTTAAGGCTTCCAGGATCACCAGCCGGGTTGGGCGGTTCTCTTTACGCAGGAATAGGGCACGTCCCAGCCAGAGGCTCTGATTGTTATGATAAGTTAGGATATCGGCGCTGTCTTCTTCTATTTCTATGCTTTTGTGATAGCCCGCAGATATTCCTCCGGCCCATTTGGTTTTATTGGCGTAGAAACTTCTTCCTGCACCTACTTCTATATGCTGACTTCCCGTTTCGTCCTGATTAAAAGCGACCCTTGTATCGATGAAACTCCCAAGGAAGTTGGTGTTCTGGTATGTTGCTCCTTCCAGCATAAAAAAAGGCGGACGGCCGGAAGCAAAGGAAAAATTAAGGCTCAGACGGTCGCCATAGCCCAGGAAGTTAGCATCAAACAACCGCATCCTGACCATACTGGATGTTATGGTGAGTATATCAAATCCGATTGACCACACATCTTTGGTGATGATCGTCACATCAACTGAATCGGCATGCCTGTTCTTCTCGTGGATAAGGGTCTTCACTCCGCCGATATATGGAAGGTTTCTTAATATCCTTTCATTATCTGCCAGTTCATCCGGGTCGATGGCCTCTCCTTTCTTTATCAGCAGGTTCTTTCGGATCACGTAGTTATAGGTGGAGATATGAACATCATTCAGGGCTTGAGCAATCCCTGTTCTGGGCAGATAAGCAGTGTCACCATAGTTAAAAACAAAAGGATCAACTGAAATGATGGTAATACTGCGTATGATTTTTCCCTTGTATTTTCTGAAAGGGGATTCACTCTTTTTGACCTGGGCCGTATCCGAAATGGAGACCAGGGAACTCGGATTTTTGAAGGCAAGGGCATAAAGAAATTTGGTAAAGGAGTTCTTTGAGAATTTGTGATAAACCGAATCGTAAAATGTTTCTGAATTGGCGTTCTTCCGGATGACCGTATCAGGAACACTTCCGATAGAGGCGGAAGACAAAAGGAGTAACATGCAGGTCAGAAAAACTCCGGTCAACCTGCAAGCAAATGGTTTGGAGCCAAATGTTTGACCGGAAGTTTTCATCATTGAAGGTTCATAGAGACCATTATATTTTTAATTTTCAGATCCAGTTTATTCTGAATTTCATCAAATTGGGTTTTATCTTCCAGAATTTCCCTGACGCCGAAATAAAACTTTATTTTGGGTTCTGTACCGGATGGTCTGATGCTGATTCTTGTACCATCCTGCAGAAAGAACTGAAGCACATCTGATACAGGTAACCCGATGGGAGTCTGTGTGTTTTTAACAAGATCTTTGTCTTCCCTGAGGAGGAAATCCTTGATCCTGATAACGGCTGAATGGTTGATTTCCTTTGGATGCTGCTTACGGTAGTCTACCATCATCTGACTGATCTCTTCGGCACCGGATTTTCCTTTCTTAGTGATCGACATCAGGTGTTCTTTGTAAAATCCAAATTCCTGGTAAATCATGATCATCAGATCGTAAAGACTTAGCCCGCGGGATGCACTCCAGGCTGCTGCCTCTGCAATCAGGGCACAAGCGCTTACTGCATCTTTATCCCTGACAAAATCGCCAATCAGGTAACCGAAACTCTCTTCTCCCCCCAGGATGTATTCCAGTTTTTCTTCATTTTCCCGGATGACATCGGCGATGAACTTAAATCCTGTGAGACATTCGAAATATTCCACTCCGAATTTTTTCCCTATTTCCTGAAGGATTCCGCTAGTAACAATCGTGGAGACGATAAACTGACGGCCAGTAATCTTGCCTTTCTCCTGCCAGCGTTTCAGTATATAATAAAACAGCAGGGCGGCTGTCTGGTTACCATTAAGCAGAACAAACTCCCCATGATGATTTTTCAGGGCGATACCAACCCTGTCGGCATCCGGATCGGTTGCCATCACAAGGTCGGCGTCAATCTCTCTGGCTTTGGCAATGGCCATGCTCAAAGCGTCCGGCTCTTCCGGATTCGGAGATCGCACCGTCGGGAAATTTCCGTCTGCAACGGCTTGTTCTTTAATGACCGAGACATTTTCAAAACCGAACCGTTTTAAAATTTCAGGAACCAGTTCCCTGCCGCATCCGTGAAGGGGGGTATAAACAATCTTTAAGTCCTTGTTTTGTTTAATGGCATCGGGAGAAAGCGAAAGCCGGAGAATTTTCTCCAGGTACTTCTCATCGACTTCTTTTCCAATACTGTGGATGTTTTCTTTGATGCCGATCCATTTCACCTCATCAACAGTTTTAATTTTCTGTACCTCATCGATCACATTCTGATCATGCGGAGCGATCATCTGGGCACCATCATCCCAATAGGCTTTATAACCATTGTATTCCCTTGGATTGTGAGAAGCGGTAATCATGATTCCGCTCTGACAATGGAAATCCCTAATGGCAAAGGATAATTCCGGCGTTGGGCGGAGATCTTCAAAAAGATAAACCGTAAATCCATTGGCTGAAAGCACTTCTGCACAGATCTGGGCGAAATAACGGCTGTTATTGCGGCTGTCGAATGATAAAGCCATTTTAATGGGCTGGACTTCCGGGAACATTTTTTTCAGATAATTCGAAAGTCCCTGGGTTGCCATGCCCACGGTGTATTTGTTCATTCTGTTCGTTCCCACACCCATTACGCCGCGTAATCCGCCGGTACCAAATTCAAGATCACGGTAAAAAGCATCCGTAAGTTCAGCCGGGTTGGTATCCATCAGTTCTTTCACCTTACTTTTTGTCTCTTCATCAAAGCTATCGGTCAGCCATGACTGCGCTCTCTTCAGGGTTTCATCATCAATCTTCATATCTGTTTTTTTTAACATCAATATCGCAATAGCAAACATGAGTATCATTTCTCTTCACCGTTCACCTTTTACCTCTCACCTCTGCCTAATTTTTCGATACAAACCTTCAAACTATCCCTCCAGTAAGGGATCGTAATTCCAAATTTTGTTTTAATTTTTGCTTTGTTAAGCACACTGTAAAAGGGACGTTTTGCCGGAGTGGGATAATTTTTTGTTTCGATGGGTAAAACCTCACAGGTATTGATATTGCCAATTTCTGTGATGGCTTTGGCAAAATCATACCAACTGATTACCCCTTCATTGGAAAAATGATAAATCTCAGTCTTTTGGTCGTTGTCGATCCGGGGAATGATGTCAAGAATGGTTTTGGCCAGGTCGTTGGCATAAGTCGGCGTACCAATCTGGTCGGAAACAACACGCAATTGAGGGGAGGATTTTGCTTTATTATAAATCGTCTTGACGAAATTGTTTCCGAATTCTGAATACAACCAGGAAGTCCGGATGATTATACCGCTGGCTGAACGTTTAAGAATTTCCTCTTCTCCCCTCAACTTGCTTATGGAATAGACTCCCGATGGGTCGGCAGGATCCTCTTCCATGTATGGTTTGTGTTGCATTCCATCGAAAACATAGTCAGTCGAAATATGGATGAGGCGGCTCTTTCTTTCTTCGCAATGGGATGCCAGCAAACCAGGAAGTGCTGCGTTCAGCTGCAAGGTCAGTTCGGGTTCCTGCTCGGCCTTGTCCACAGCGGTATAGGCAGCACAGTTGATGATCAGTTCAGGATTCAGCTGGTTCAGGAAATGGGTAGTCGCGGCAAAATCGGTCAGATCCAGCTCTGCAATATCGATGAAAGTGAATTCAAAGGCCGGATAATGATCTGCCAGTCCGCGGATCTCGTTTCCCAGCTGACCGTTACTCCCTGTGACAAGTATCTTCATCCGGTTCAGATTTTGATCGATGAAAAATACCCTATGGTCTTTATTAATCCTTCCTCCAGCATGATCTTCGGTTCCCAGTCGAGTACTTTCCTGGCAAGGGCTATGTCCGGCTGTCGCTGCATCGGATCATCCTGCGGTAAGGGTTCCTGGACGATCTTCGATTTGGAACGGGTCAGCTTTATCACAAGTTCCGCCAACTGCCTGATCGTAAATTCGTTGGGATTCCCAATATTGACAGGTCCGGTGAATGCATCATCACTGTTCATCAAACGGATCATACCATCGATTAGATCGTCAACATAGCAAAAGCTTCGCGTTTGGGAACCATCTCCGTAAATGGTTATATCATTTCCCTGTAAAGCCTGTACAATAAAGTTTGAAACCACTCTGCCATCATGCGGGTGCATTCTTGGTCCGTAGGTATTGAAAATCCTCATGATTTTGATGCGAACCTGGTTCTGCAGATGATAATTGACGAACAGCGTCTCCGCAGCTCGTTTTCCTTCATCGTAACAGGCCCTGATCCCGATGGGATTCACATAACCCCAGTAAGATTCCGGTTGCGGATGGATCTGTGGATCGCCATATACCTCGCTGGTAGAAGCCTGGAGAATCTTTGCTTTAATCCTTTTTGCAAGCCCCAGCATATTGATTGCCCCCATTACAGAAGTCTTCACCGTTTTAATGGGGTTATACTGGTAATGAATGGGGGAGGCAGGACAGGCAAGGTTATAAATCTCATCCACTTCGATAAAAAATGGCATCGTCACATCGTGCCGGATGATTTCAAAATAGGGGTTCTTCAAAAGATGAACAACATTCTGTTTCGACCCGGTAAAATAATTATCCAGACAGGCCACATCATGTCCTTCCTCCAGCAGTCTTTCGCAAAGGTGGGAACCCAGAAAACCAGCACCTCCTGTAACAAGGATTTTTTTCTTCATCAGGCGGGAATTGAGTTTTTTAGTCCGACACAGAAATAGGTAAATCCAAGGTTTTTCATGGACTGGACTTCAAAGATATTTCTGCCGTCGAAGATAACCGGATTCTTTAGCAGGCTCTTAATCTTGTCGAAATCCGGGACGCGGAATTCAGGCCATTCTGTAACGATCAGCAGGCAATCGGCGTCTTTGATCACTTCGTAAGGATCGGTGGCATATTGAATCTTATTACCAAGGATACGTTGGGCTTCATGCATGGCAACCGGATCGTAAGCCACGATAGTGGCGCCGGCTTCGGTGAGTTTCTGAATCATTACCAATGAAGGAGCTTCGCGCATATCATCGGTCTGGGGTTTAAAAGACAAGCCCCATAAGGCAATCTTTTTTCCTTTCAGATCATCTCCGAAATATTTGCGGATTTTGTGATACATCAGGGACTTCTGATCTTCGTTCACATCTTCAACGGCTTGCAGTACCCGGAGTTTGTATTTGAATTCTTCTCCTGTTTTGATAAGCGCTTTAACATCCTTCGGAAAACAGCTTCCGCCATATCCTACACCAGGATAAATGAATTTCGTACCGATCCTGCTGTCTGAACCAATTCCTTTCCTGACCATATTCACATCGGCTCCAACGATCTCGCAAAGATTTGCTATATCGTTCATGAAGCTGATCTTGGTCGCAAGCATTGAATTGGCAGCATATTTCGTCATTTCCGCAGAGGTGATATCCATGAAGATGACCGGATGCCCGTTCAAGGTAAACGGTTTGTACAGCGCCTTCATAACCTCCTCAGCCCGTTTTGAATCAAGGCCGATTACGATTCGGTCCGGCTTCAGGAAATCATCAATGGCTGCACCTTCTTTCAGGAATTCAGGATTTGAGGCTACATCAAAAGTGAGGTCACTGGTTCGTTTATCCAGCTCTTCCTGAATGGCGTTCTTCACTCTTAGCGCGGTTCCTACAGGGACAGTGCTCTTTGTCACCACCATCAGGTAGTTGTTCATATTTTTACCGATTTCATGAGCAACATTCAATACATACTGGAGGTCTGCACTTCCGTCTTCATCAGGAGGGGTGCCGACTGCATTGAAAATGACTTCGCATCCTTTGAGGGATTCTGCCAGGTTTGTGGTAAAGTGCAAACGGCCTTTCTGACTATTGCGGTGAACCATGTCTTCCAGTCCGGGTTCATAAATTGGTATAATTCCATTTTTCAGATCGTCAATTTTCATTTTGTCAATGTCAACACAAGTAACGTCAATACCAACTTCTGCGAAGCAAGTTCCTGTGACCAGGCCAACATATCCGGTTCCTATAATTGAAATTTTCATAAGTTAAACAGGTTATAATTAGTAATACAAACCTACATGAATTTGGTTAATTCCACAAATAAGTCAAAGCTAAATTCGGTGATTGCACACGGAATCATTGCATCGCTCAGGGCTCAATCTTCGCTGAAACTCTTTTTATTCCATGATAATCAATGGCTTTCATTCTTTTTAGGTATTGGATAAGCATGTCGGAGGTGGTTTCAGCCGAAGTGATCCCATTTTCCCGGTGTTGAAAAATATAAGCTGCTGCCATGTAGCCGTTCATACCAACTTTATATTCTTTTGCCGGATCCAGATCATTAAGAACCTGGGGACGACCGGGCAAATAATACTTCATTTCAATCCGCGAACACTTACCGTTTTTGTCGGTGAAAACGGTATAATTCATTCCGGAAACCTGCAAATCAAGAACTTTTTCAAGGTTATAGGCATAACAGATGAGGGATTCGATCTCCTTTGCATTCATGGAAAGAACCACGACTTTATTTCCGAAGGGGTCAAGCCGGTATATGTCTTTCAGTGTGATATCACCGGCTGGTAATGAGCTGATCCTGATTCCGCCCACATTCTGAAAAGCAAAATCGGCTTTTGTCTTTTCAAGTATGGCGTCAGTCATCAGGCTGCCAAGCTGATCATAGCCTTCAACCGGTTTTGTTGCCTTACCTATTACCTTGCTGAATTCTTTTACATCATTATATTTTTCGATACGTTTCTGAATTTCCGGATCTGATCTTTTCAGGTTAGCCACCGGGATCATCTCATCGTCGGTGTGAATCACCTTCCCGTTTTCAACACTGAGCGTGGTTTTTCCGATGAAAACCAGATTTGCACCCGCCTGAGTGATCCTGACACCATTGACGATCATCAGGGTATCGATCAGCGTGTGGGAATGTCCCCCCATGATGACATCCAGCTGTGGCATCAGTCGGGCAAGCCTTATATCATCTTCAATACCCAGGTGTGTCAGCCCGATCAGGATCCCATACTTTTCCTTCAGCCATTTGAATTCCTGCGCTTTCTGAACCCCGTCAGTAAATAGAATCCCTTTGACTTTTGAAGGATGTGTATCCGGAATTCCTTTATCATTGAGCTCGATAGCAGAAAGACAAGCGATGGTGGCCAGATCTCCGGCCTTAAGCAGGATAAAAGGTTCCGGCTGTTTCAATACAGCGGTGTTTGCATCTATGTTACAGGAGATGAACGGAAAACGAGCCTGTTCGATCCGTTTATTCAGTAGTTCCTGTCCCATATCAAACTCATGGTTTCCGATTGCACTGACGTTGAAGCCGCAGCGGTTCATAAGATCCACCATTGGGTAACCGATATCCCGGATCTTGTCAACAACCGGATTTCCGGTGAAATTATCCCCGGAAGCTACAACGAATACATAAGGATGCAGTTTTTTCAGGGAATCTGCCAGGTAAGCCAGTTTTCCCAGGTTGTCGATCTTCGAATGCATATCATTGGTATGCAGGATGATGATCTCTCCGCTTTTTCCTGGGGTAGTCTGTGAAAAACTTATGAGGTAAAGGAAGAAACAGGAGAATAGAAAGATGATACGGTTTTTCATATTTGCTTAGTTCAGGTTCTTGAGTAAAGGTACAAATGTACGGGATTCATGAAAAGGTAATTACGAATTGGGAAAGGATCATTAATTATTGACACCGCCTCGTCAATTTTTCGTACATTTGATCTGTCCAACAATATTTTACAAAATGAAGGTAAAAGGTCTGTTTCGATTTTTAGGGTTTATTATTGTCTCCCTTTTCACGATCGGTTCCGGAAACCTTTTTGCCCAGTTAACAGTTGTTCAGGGAGCAGCCCTGAGTATGACTCCGCAGGAGTTGGTTCAGAATTACCTTGTAGGACCAGGTGTCACCGTAAGTAATGTCACCCTTAATGGGAGTTCGTCTAATATCACAACCAACCTTATCGGTTCGTTTTCTACTCACGGACTTGCGATGACACAGCTTGGTTTACCAGGCGGGATCCTGATGACCTCCGGTAAGGCCAATATAGCCATTGGCCCAAATAACAACCCCGGTGCCGGTTTTGGTGCAGGAGGAAGCGGTGATCCCGACTTGAATGCCATCTCCGGTTCAACAACTTTCGATAAATGTGTGCTTGAATTTGATTTTGTTCCCCAGAATGATACGGTCCGGTTTCGCTATGTTTTCGGTTCTGAAGAATTCTTTGAATACTGTTCCGGGTTCAATGATGCATTCGGTTTCTTTTTAAGTGGCCCCGGGATTAATGGGATATTTTCCAACAATGCCATCAATATTGCCTTAATGCCTGGCTCCC
The DNA here is from genome assembly GCA_038244085.1 of Bacteroidales bacterium. Taxonomy (GTDB): domain Bacteria; phylum Bacteroidota; class Bacteroidia; order Bacteroidales; family FEN-979; genus FEN-979. Next base: position 20,640 of record JBBRTX010000006.1, read on the forward strand.
AAAGCAATTATGTTACCATCAATAATGTTTGCAGCACGTCATCTTCCCGATGGGATAATGCAGGGGGAACTCAATTTCAGTATGATGCCTTGACGCATGTTTTTACTGCAACGAGGGTATTAACACCTTGTTCAACCTATCATATCAAACTTGCCATAGCCGATGCGGTGGATCATGCATATGATTCAGGGGTATTCCTCGAAGAGAACAGTTTCAGCAGTCCGGGTGTGACAATGAATATGAGCAATACTTCTCCTTACCTCGGGAACCGTGCACTTGAAGGTTGCAGTGATGTTGCTGTTTCCTTTCAGCTCGAAGCACCCGCCACAACTCCTTATACGGTCAATTATACCATAAGCGGAACCGCCGTCAACGGTGTGGATTATACCCAGATTTCCAATTCAGTCACATTCCTGACCGGATCGGACAGTGTTGCGGTGGTGATACACCCTGTTTTTGATACCATAGCTGAAGGTCCCAAAACCGTTATTCTGAAACTGGACAAGGTTTCATGCGACGGAGGTGTTGTGGCTGATACGGTCATCATCGAAGATTACCTTCCCATGTCAATGCATCTCATGGCCGACACCACTATATGCCATGGAATCTCCCTGAAGTTCCTCCAGGTTGTTACCGGAGGTACAGGATCCTTGTCCTATCATTGGAATATTTCCACGGTTACTGACAGTGTTCTGACAATTGTGCCTGATGTCGGACAACACTTTATTATCGGAACGGTGACGGATCTGTGTCCGAATTCTGTTTCAGATACGACAATCGTATTGGTCCATCCGACTCCCATTGCCAATGCGGGTACCAATATTTCCATTCCAAACGGGACCAGTACCACGCTTCATGGCATTGCTTCAGGAGGAATTGGGCCTTATGTTTACCAGTGGATCTCCAATCCGCCGGGATTTTTATCCAACGAGCAAAACCCGTCAACCGGAAATCTGCCGGTAACCAAAATATTTTTACTAACGGTGACGGATAGTCTGACCGGCTGTCAGAGCGAACCTTCGCAGGTAATCGTTGCGGTTATAGGTGGTCCATTATCTGCCAATCCTGCGGCTGATCCGGGTGTGGTCTGCGTGGGGGACCCCGTTCATCTTTATGCACTGGCCGGAGGAGGTTCCGGGCTATACACCTATTCATGGAGTTCCGTTCCTTCCGGATTCGCTTCCCAGGAACCCGATCCTGAGACAACCCCTCAACAAACAACCACCTTCCAGGTCATCGTCAATGACGGATTTAACAACTTTCCGGGATCTGCAACGGTAACGGTAAATCCTCTTCCGGTAATCCATATGGGGCCGGTGGATTCAACGGTATGTATTTACGATTCCGTGGTCCTGGATGCAGGTAATCCCGGCTCTGCTTATGAATGGTCAAACGGAGCCACATCAAGAACCATCACCATCACTTCTGCCGGATTGAGTACCGAAGTTCAGACTTACCAGGTCAGGGTTACTAACCAGAATCAATGCATGGATTCGGCCCTGATCAATGTCATCTTTTCTTTTAATGCTTGTGTTGGAATTCATGATCAGTCTGATTTTAAAGATTTTACTGTATTTCCGAATCCTACAAACGGCAGCTTTAAAATCTTCATAAGGCCACTGGAACCCAGGACAAATGTTGAAATTTATAATATGACGGGAAGCAATGTCTTCAGTACGATTATCGAGGGTATTCCCGGAATAACCATCGAAAAGGAAATCAATATTTCAAACTTTTCAGCTGGAATTTACCTGATAAAGATCTACGGAAAAGGGTACTCAGGAACGGCAAAAATTCTGCGGCAATAACCAACTCACCAACTCATCAGCTCATCAACTCATCAGCTATCCAAGCTCGAGCCTTGTCTGGATTGCTTTCACCTCCTCGCGCAGTTTCTGTACTGTTTGAGCAAGCTGTGAAGGATCAACCTGGTCATTCGAAGGAAGATCAGCACTGATGTAATGCACGAACTGCCAGATTTCACGGATGTCTTTCACCTGAATGTCGTACGGACGATAGGTGGGGTTCAGCGAATGCAATATCAGCTTTGAATCATCCCTGATCTTGTTTTCGGCCACTTTAAAAACAATTCCTTCATCGATGGTGAGAATGATATAGGCGTCTTTGTCTCTGACCGTTGACCAATCCTGTACAAATACACCCGTCACCCAGGAACCATCAGGAATCGGCAGCATGGAATCACCGGTGATCTGAAAAGTCCGGTATTTTTTCTGTTTCGAGAGAAACGGAAGCCGGAAAGTAGGAAGGATACTGATGTACTCGGGATCTGCAAACCCACTCGTATATCCTGCCTTTGCCTTATGAGCGACGAGTTCAATGTTCTCCTCATTATCTTTTCCGATGGTGGTGGTCAGAATCCGCAGATTACTTCCCCTGATGAATACATCAAATCCTTTTTCCAGTTGACGCAACTGACTTTCAGGGAGTTTTGAAAGATCGACTTTCAGCAAGGTATCGATCGCGATGTTGAAATAGTTGGAAAAACCAACCAGCGATTCCATGCCAGGCTGTGCGATTGAGTTTTCATAGCCACTCAGGGTTGAACGTTTCATCTTCAGCATAAAGGCCACATCATCCTGCGTCCGGCCCAGTCGTTTCCTCAGGATTTTAATGTTCGAGTTAAAAAACATTTGCGGTATTTTTTAAAAATGATTATATTGTGATCGAAAAAATGATTAAAAACACGTCAAAGATAAGCCAATTATTTAAAAAGTGAAATGGAAAGATCGTTTTTTTTTATGTATCCATTCTTAATCACCTGATATGCTTCGATCGCGGGATATTCTGCATTTGGACTTGGACACTTTTTTTGTTTCAGTTGAGCGGTTGCAGAATGCTTCCCTGGTTGGTAAGCCTGTGATCATTGGCGGGATGTCCGACAGGGGAGTGGTGGCCAGTTGCAGTTACGAGGCGCGCCGTTTCGGTGTCAGTTCCGGCATGGCGATGAAGATGGCGCGGATGATGTGCCGTGATGCTGTTTTTATCCGCGGCGACATGGAGACCTACTCCAGGTATTCCCATCTGGTCACCGAGGTCATCGAGGAAAGAGCCCCGCTGTATGAAAAGGCTTCCATCGATGAGCATTACCTGGATGTAACGGGGATGGATCGTTTTTTTGGTTTACAGAAATGGACACACGAGCTCCGGCAGGCCATCATAAAAAATACCGGGCTGCCGATCTCTTTTGGTTTATCTGTGAACAAGACTGTTTCAAAGATCGCAACCGGCGAAGCAAAACCCAACGGGGAGCTGCAGGTTCCCCAGGAGAGGGTTCAGCCGTTCCTGGCTCCTTTATCGATCCGGAAAATCCCCGGGATCGGCGAAAAAACCTACCCGTTGCTCCGTTCCATGGGCGTATCAACGATTGAGACCCTTAGCCGTATACCGGTTGACATGATGGAGCGGGTAATGGGGAAAAACGGGGTGGTGCTCTGGGAAAGGGCCAATGGCATTGATACCACACCGGTACGGCCCTATTCCGAAAGCAAATCCGTTAGCACCGAAACTACGTTCGATCAGGACACCATTGATGTTGTCAGAATGAAAGAAATACTCGTAAAGATGGTTGAAAAGCTATCGTTTGAGCTGCGGGAACAGGAAAAACTGACAGCCTCTGTGACCGTTAAGATCCGCTATTCCAACTTCGATACCCATACCATTCAACAGCAGGTTCCCTATACCGCCTTCGATCATGTGCTGATCCCGCTGGTGAAGGACCTGTTTGATAAAGTCTTCCAGCGGCGGATGTTGATCCGGCTGATTGGCGTGCGTTTCAGTAAGCTTGTTTCCGGAAATCCGCAACTGAACATGTTCGAGGAAAGCACCGAAATGATCAATCTTTACCAGGCAATGGATAAGATCAGGTCAAAATACGGGGCTTCTGCCATCCGACGGGCAGTGGCGTTGAAGTGTTGTTGATTTAAGAAAAAACAAGGTGAAAAGACAAAAGTTGACTTCAGGATCGGATTCGTTTTCTAATGTTCTATTTCAGGGAATGGTAAAATGTTCCTGAACGGTCATTCATATTATAGCCTTAGATATGGAACGCTTTCCATTGAGAAGCTCGTGGAGACGGCGAAAGTCAATGATGTGCATACACTAGCCCTGACGGACATCAACAACTCTGCGGGGATCCTGGATTTTGTGAAGGAATGTACCTTGAACGGGATCAAACCCGTTGCCGGGATCGAATTCCGTTCAAACGATCAATTGCTCTATATTGGGATTGCCAGGAATAACGAGGGCTTCCGCGAACTGAATGAATTTCTCACTGCCCATAACCTTCAGAAGATCCCGTTACCTCGCGAGGCCCCGGAATTTGAGAATGCCACAGTCATCTATCCTTTTACCGACCAGGCTTTCACGAGAAGAAAAAAGCGTTTTCAGGACATGACGGATGTGGTGGGAATCCGTCCTTCGGAGATCAGGCGGCTGACCACGCATCCCGATCGTGAGTTCCTGCTGCGGAATTCGGTAATCCTTGCCCCGGTTACTTTTCAGACCGAAGCAGAATATTTTCTCCATAAAAACCTCAGGGCCATTGATCATAATATCCTGATCAGTCATCTGAAACCTGAACAGATTGCCGGACAGGATGAAATGATGATCCCGGAAGGTGATCTGAAAATGATATTTAAGGACTATCCTCAACTGATTCTCAATACAGAGAAGTTTTTGGATGATTGCCACATATCTTTTGACCGTTCATCTACAAAAAATAAAAAGACCTTCACCGGAACGCCCTATGATGACAAGGAGTTATTGGAAAAATTGGCCTTCGACGGGCTGGATTACCGATATGGAAAAAAAAACAAACAGGCCGTTGCACGCGTCCGGCATGAGTTGGAGATCATTGATAAAATGGGTTTTTCGTCCTATTTCCTGATTGCCTGGGACATTGTCAGATATTCCATGTCAAGAGGATTTTATCATGTGGGAAGGGGCAGTGGCGCCAACAGCATTGTGGCTTATTGCCTGAAAATTACCGATGTGGATCCCATTGAACTCGATCTTTATTTCGAACGATTCATCAATCCCAAGCGGACGTCTCCTCCCGATTTCGATATCGATTATTCGTGGAAAGAGCGGGATGAAGTGCTGGACTACATATTTAAGCGGCATGGCCATCAGCATACTGCGCTGCTGGGGGCTATGTCGACCTTCAAATCCAATTCAATTTACCGGGAACTCGGAAAGGTGCACGGATTACCCAAACTGGAGATGGATCAGTTTCTGCGTCATCCCGAAGAGAAGACGTATGAGAATGATAATATCATCAACAAAATCAGGACAATCGGCGCCATGATGGTTGATTTTCCGAATCTCAGGAGCATTCATGCCGGCGGAATTCTGATCTCCGATAAACCCATCACCTGTTATACCGCTCTGGATCTGCCTCCCAAAGGTTTTCCCACGACCCAGTGGGACATGTATGTTGCGGAAGACATAGGGTTTGAAAAACTGGATATCCTTTCGCAACGGGGCATCGGGCATATCAAGGAGGCGGCTGAGATCATTCTCGGAAACCGTAAGGTGAAAGTGGATGTACACCAGGTACAACTTTTCAAGAAGGATGAAACGGTGAAAGAACTGTTACGATCGGGGGACACCATCGGTTGTTTTTATGTGGAAAGTCCTGCCATGCGGCAACTGTTAAAGAAACTGCATTGCGACAATTACCTCTCACTGGTTGCAGCAAGTTCCATCATTCGGCCGGGTGTGGCAAGATCAGGAATGATGCGCGAATACATTTACCGTTTCCATCACCCCCACGGTTTCAGCTATATCCATCCGGTAATGGAAGAACAACTGAAGGAGACCTATGGTGTGATGGTTTACCAGGAAGATGTGCTGAAGATCTGCCATCATTTTGCAGGACTGGACCTGTCGGATGCCGATGTGCTCCGTCGCGCCATGAGCGGAAAATTCAGATCGAAGAAGGAGTTCCAGCGGATCGTTGACAAATTTTTTGAAAACTGCCGGAATTCCGGCTACCCGGAGGAGGTCACCAAAGAAGTCTGGCGACAGATCGAATCTTTTGCCGGCTATTCATTTTCAAAAGCACATTCAGCTTCCTATGCCGTGGAGAGCTACCAGAGTCTTTACCTGAAATCCCATTTCCCGCTTGAATTTATGGTTGCCGTCATTAATAACTTCGGCGGTTTTTATTCTTCCTGGGTCTATTTCAATGAAGCCAGAAACTGGGGGGCTGCGTTGCATGAGCCTTGCGTGAACCGCGGAAATTACAAGACCAGCATCACGGGGAAAGACATTTTTGTCGGTTTCATCCATGTGGCGAACCTGGAGAGGGATACGGGGAAAATGATTCAGGAGGAACGAATGACAAATGGCCTCTATCTTGATCTCGGGGATTTTATCACCCGTACACAGATCAGTCTTGAACAGCTCATCATCCTGATCCGCACCGGTGCATTCAGGTTTACCGGCAAATCAAAATCGCAGCTTCTCTGGGAAGCCCATGTGCTGACGGGCGGCAAACCGGACTCAACAGAAACGGGAACGCTTTTCGTTACACCTGTCAAAAACTACGAGCTTCCACAGCTTGAACAAAACCGGATTGAAGATGTTTATGATGAAATCGAATTCCTGGGTTTTGCAGTAAAATATTCCTTTTTCGATCTTCTGGAGACTTCTTTTCGCGGAGAATGTCTTGCAAAGGAGATGCTGAATTACACCGGGACGAAAATGCGGATGCTCGGGCACCTGGTTACAATCAAATATGCCCGAACCATCAAACATGAATGGATGAACTTCGGGACTTTTCTGGATGTTACAGGGCAGATCTTCGATACGGTTCATTTTCCGTACAGTCTGAAAACCTACCCTTTCCGCGGCGACGGAATCTATCTTCTTATGGGTAAAATCACTGAAGAGTTCGGCTATCCCATCATGACCGTGGAAAAGATGGCAAAAATGCCCGTGGTCAAAGATCCCCGGCAGTAATTACTTAGCTGCTGAAACATAGAGCTCACCACCTCATCAACTCATCAGCTCATCAACTACTTCAGTCCCAAAGCAGCTGGTCCCTGCAAATAGAGGATGTCCACGGGAATACTGGCTGTTCTAAGTTTGTCAATATCGGATTGAAGTGTTTGGCGGATCTTTCCGTTTGTTTCAAGATAAGCGGAAGCTCCCGGGTAATCTCCTTCGCCTTCAAATACCAACACCTTGTTTGCCCATTCATTCATAGCAATACGCATCTTGTCCATATTGACTTTGTAAGTCCCTTCCGCACTTCTTTCAAAAGCGCCCTTGTCTTCAAAATAATTGAAACACATCATATTGGCTTTTCCATGGGAATCGGCAGCACCAAAGCGGACAGAGCGGATGATCCCGGCCATAAAGGTCACAAAACAATCTTCCTGGGAAATGTCCTTGAGTTCGCCTTTTTCGATCAACTTCGAAACCATGAAAAGACCCAGGATGTCAGCTTTTGCCTCTTCAAAAGAGGAATATTTTTCTTTCAACGCATCGCGCACGGTCCCTTTCCCATTGATGGTATTCTTGATACCCAGTCCATGCGCCACTTCATGGAACATTACATTTGAAAAGAAGGCATCGAAAGTGATATTCTTCTTTTGAGAAGGATCGGTGAGCACATTGGAAATGGGAACCAGGATGCTCTCGAATTTTGCCTTCATGGCATTCTTTAACTGTAACCTTCTCGAGCCTTTTGCCAGTTGAACCTTCTCATCATTCGGGAGGTTGATGGCAATGGTTTTTCCGCCTGCATTGGAATGACCTGTGACATAAATGATGTCGTAGGCATTCAGGTCGGATCCTGAAGCAGGCACCTCTTTTTTATATTTTGCATCGACCGGCAACTGTCGCTGAAGTTCAGGCAGCACACCGGTAAATTTTTCCAGTTTTTTGCTCCAGTCTTTATCCTTCACAAGAATGGCCGATTCGTATGCAGTTTTATAACCAAAAAGTTCGTCTTCATAATTCTCAATTGGGCCTATCACAATGTCCAGTGTGTTGGTCTTCATATCCATCCAGGCCATGTCGCTGGCAAAATAGTCATCCGAAACCAGGGCATTGGCTCTCAGGGAAAGATATTTTTTCAGACCGGGATCCTCTGCCAGTTCGCTTGCTTTCTGAAGCAATTCAGCAGCCCTTCCGAGTTTTTGTTTAAATGCTTCGTGAAACCAGATTAGTTTGAGGCTCTTGTCATTATTTCTGCCAACCAGGGTATACTGACTGGTTTTATCCTTTTCTTTCCATGCTTCAAATTCTTCTTTCGTCATATCCTGCGGATAAAAATTGGCTCCGGCAGGCTTTTCTCCGAAACTTTTCATGAAAGGCTTGTTCCCATTGAGTCTTTCCCAGGGTCCGTAATTGATTGATACAAAACGGCGAATCAGCGTATCCCCGATGGTATCCAGGAAGGCCGCTTTGGGACCAATTACCTGTTCCCAGTATAAATCGTCCATGATATCAGCGGCTTCCATTAGCAGCGGAATCATTTCCTTCTCTTTATCTGTAAGTTTTGAAAGATTGGTTGTGAGTTTCACTACTGCAAACTCGTTGATTTTTGCATTGATCACCGAATCCTGCCCGGTAAGGTTGCCGGTTTTTCCATTGGAACTGCATCCTGTAAGTAAGGTTCCGGTCATAAATGCGATCGCTAAAATAATCAGATTGAATTTTGACATATCAGGTTTATTTATTTTAAACAAAAATACAAAATTGTGAGGCATTAAATATTGAATGGAAACCAATTATTTTTTTTACATTTGATTTTTAGTAATCTCATTAAAAACATTTTCATTATGGAATCTGTACCTATACTGATTATCGTCGGCATCTTAGTGCTGATTTTCTTCTCAGGAATACGCATTGTACGTCCCACACATCGCGGACTCATTGAGCGGTTGGGTAAATATCACCGTTTTGCTACTCCCGGTTTTAACTGGATTATCCCACTGATTGAAAATATGTATCAGGTGAATGTTACTGAAAAGATGATCAATGCCGAACCCCAGGAGATCATCACCAACGATAACCTGAATGCCAAGGTGGATGCCCAGGTTTATTTCAGGATCAGGGCCGAGGAAGTAAGTGTTAAGTTCTCGCAATACAATGTAAACAATATTGAGTACCAGATTGTTAACCTGGCTCGTACTACACTTCGTAACATTATTGGCACGCTTACCCTGAAATCGGCCAACAGTGAACGCGGGAGGATCAATAAGGATCTTCATACCACGCTGCTTGAAGAAACCAGTCACTGGGGGGTAGAGATCATCCGTACCGAACTGAAAGAGATTGAACCTCCCAAAGACGTTCAGGAGACCATGAATAAAATCGTTAAAGCTGAGAATGAAAAGATTGCTGCTATCGATTTCGCAACGGCTACTGAAACCCGTGCCGACGGTGAGAAACGTGCCGAGATCCGCAGGGCTGAAGGAATTAAACAGGGTGCCATTCTTCGTGCTGAAGGAGAAGCCCAGGCCATTGCCCTGGTAAACGAAGCAGCTGAAAAATATTTTGTTGGTAATGCGCAGATTTTACGGAAGATTCAGGCCATGGAGACTGCCCTGAAGGAAAACGCTAAAATCGTCGTTCCTGCCGGATCCGACCTGGTCAATGTGCTGGGAGAGATGGCAGGTATTGTACCTCTGAAAACAAAAGATCCCAACGTTTCAATGTAGCAAGGGTTCACGATCCGCGTGCGATGTTTACAGTAAACAGAAAATATAAGGGCAGGTAATTAACCTGCCCTTATTCATTTCCTCCAACGAATTCATTCCTCCCAACCCGAATTCCGTATGTTGTATGATATAGGATAAAAGAAATCTTTCAGATTTATTATTTATTCACCTAAATGGAATTTTTTTTATTACATTGCACATCGTTTGGAGGTGTGTAGCTGTTAATGTAGTTTTTATATTCATAATCATGAAAAGCATTGTCTTTAAGAGGACACTTAACTTCGTGTTTCTCATTGTCATTGTATCAATCCTTTCATCCTGTGCCAAGTCCGTACCGGAAGTAGATAACTTTAGCCATGTGGGATGGGCCGTGGGTGTTATGGAAAATAATGCAGGGACCATCCTTCATACCTTTAACAACGGATTGGATTGGGATAAGCAGCATACCACGCTGGCAGAGGGTGTCGACCTGTTTGGCGTTTCCGCTATATCTGAGAAGGAGGTCTGGGTAGTGGGAGGAAAAAAGGACGGCTTTGGAATGATTCTCAGAACGACTGACGGCGGAGTTACTTGGCAGCGGGTGGGAGATAAAAACATGATTCCCAATTTCTCGGTTTTCGGAATACAGGCTGTTACAGACCTGAAATTATGGGTTTGCGGTGACAGCGGGACCGTGATGAAAACCATGAATGGGGGTGGGGTCTGGACAAAAATGCCGGTTGATACGCTTTCCGGAACAAACACCCGTTTTTATTCAATCACCACTTCCGGGGAAGATAATATCTGGGTGATAGGGACAGAATCCGGTTCATCTGGTTCACAAGCTGTCATTATCCACAGTTCAAACGGTGGAGCAACCTGGGAACGCCAGGGACAAGCTTTTGGAATTAGTTCGCATCTTTCGGATATCCAGGCTATTGATGATCTGACTGTCTTTGTTTCAGGGTGGGAGCATATTTACCTGACCCATGACGGGGGTGTTACCTGGTCAACGTTATTAACTACTTATGCCAACGATATTGAAGGGATTTGTGTTACAGACGAAAACACGGTATGGGCCGCAGCTTCTAACAATTCAATCTATCATTCAAATGACATGGGTGCTACCTGGGATACCATTCATTCACCCTATCCCAATACATCATTTTACGGGATAACCGGAATCGACAATTTACACGTCTGGGCAACGGGTGTTTCGGTTTCCGGCACTAGCCAGAGTATGCTTCTGTACACCCAAAACGCAGGCAAAACCTGGTTTTACGGAGAAAATGAATCAAGAGGCCGTATCAACAGGGTTTCATTTCCCGCTGCCGTCAAATAAGCTCGGTTTCATTCACGGCCACGGTCAATCTCGCGCTGAACATCCTTATTCTTGAGGGTCTCCCGTTTATCGTAATGATGTTTTCCCCGGGCAAGCGATATCGTCAGCTTGGCAAGTCCTCTTTCATTGATGAATAAAACGGTTGGAATGATGGTAAATCCTTTTTCCTTTACCTTGGTTTCGAGTTTGGTAAGTTCACGTTTGGAGAGTAAAAGTTTCCTGTCGCGCTTCGGTTCATGATTGTTGTAGGTTCCGAAAGTATATTCCGAGATATGCATATTGATAACGAAAAGTTCATTGTCGCGGAAAGTACAATAAGCATCCACAATACTGGCTTTCCCATCCCGGATTGATTTTATTTCGGTACCAGTCAGCTGTATCCCGGCTGTAATTTCCTGAATGAGGAAATATTCGAAACCGGCTCTTTTGTTCTTTATATTGATCTTATTCTCCATTTGTCATTTTTTCTCCGGCATCAAAACCACTCTGACATAATGATCAGGATTGATGAGTGTTGAAGCGGTTTTCTGAAGATCAGCCACGGTCAGAGCATTTACCCGATCTTTAAAGTTCAGGATGGTGGCAGGATCTGTTTTGTCATAATATACGGATTCGATTTTCGAAAGCCAGAAACTGTTCTTTTCAATATCAGTCTCTCTTGTACGGATCAGGTTCTCTTTTGCCTTTTGAAGATCAACTTCGGTAGGCCCGTTTTTCCTGATCTTTCCGATTTCCTTGAAAACAGCCTTGGTCAGCTTATCAGCCATCTGGGGAGAACAACCGAACATGATCATCATCTGGTAATTGGAATAGGGGAAATGGTCAGGACTCAGCTGGATCTGTGGTGAGTAAACCCCGCTGAGTTTCTCGCGGATTACTTCGATCATTTTAATAGAAATAATCTCCTTTATCATAGAAAGCTGAAGCAAAGTTGACGAATTCCAGTCAATCGGTTCCGACATCACAATACCCACCATTGTTTGAGGATCTGTTCCTTTATTTACCGTAAGATTGGTCACACCAGTAGCAAATACGGGGTGAAGATCTTTCCAGGTTTCAACTCTCTTCGAACTGGGTAAGTTTCCAAAATATTTTACGATAGACGGGGTAATTGAATCAATGTTGAAATTGCCGACAATCGTAAAAGTAAAATCGCTGGCATCGGCAAACCGGTCCTTATAAATGGAATAAATATCATCCAGGTTGACCTGTTTAATCTGTTCCACAGATGGGATCATGATCATCCTTTTTGATCCGGGAAAAGCGACTTTATAGAGTGTGTCATAAAAAGTGTAGACAGGATTACTCTTGATGAATTTCAACTGGTTTTCCATCTGTGATTTGAACGCTTTGAAAGCGGTCGTATCTTTCCTGGGTGCATCAAAATAAAGATAAACCAGTTGCATCAGCGTTTCAAAATCTTTGGGTGAAGCATTTCCAGTAAATCCTTCTTTCGCATCATCAATAAATGGAGAGATCTCAAGATTTTTCCCTTTCAATTTTTTCTGCAACTCGATGTTATCAAATTTCCCTGCACCACTGAGGTCAATCACCTGTGTTGCAAACATGGCAGATGGAAACTTGTTATCCGGATAAAGAGAATTCCCTCCGGGACTGAAAGCAGAAACTAAGATCTCGTCATTTTTGAAGTTGGTGGACTTGAGGATTACCCTTACGCCATTGGATAAATCGAGTTCTGTGAACCCCATTTCGTTATTGACTTTCTTATTCACGATTTTTCCTTCCGGAAGAACTTTGTCAACCAGGGGTTCTTCCCTGAAATTATCCACATAAGCCGTAAGTTGAGCAGTTTTCGAATCTTTAATGATTTTAAGGATATCCTCTTTCACCGGCACTTTTACCTGGTCCTTTTCGGGTGCCATCACCACCATGGCCATGTTGTCGTCGGTTACAAATTCGCCAGCCAGGGCATTGATCTCTATAAGGTTGATCCCGGGCATCAGGTTTTTGGTGATTTTATATTCCTTCTGGGCGCCTGGAATGGGATCACTTGAAAGAAAATTTGCAACATAATTGTTGGTGAGGCTCATTGATTCCGTCTTATCGGCTTCTTTCGCCATTTTCTCATACGTGCTCAGCATGTCCGCTTTTTGCCGGTCCAGCTCGGTCTGAGTAAAACCGAACCTTTTCACCCGCTCGTTTTCCGCCAGAACCAGCGTCAGCGTCTGATCAATCTGGTTCTCTTTGGGAACGGCCGTAACGAAATATGCATCTTTGGTCCTGACCAGGAATTGTCCATAATTGGAATTTGCAAAAATAAAGGGAGATTCCGGTTTCTGGGAAATTTCGGAAAGACGGTTATTCAGCATGCCGGTAAATAATTCGGACATGATATTCTGTCGAAAATCGCCCAGGTTTTTCTCAGGTCTCAACGGATGTTTGTAAAAGAATAAAACCACGTTATTCGTAGCCTCTTTATCGGTAACAATCGAAATGAGCGGGTCTGTATTGGCAGGAAGGTCATATACCTTGCGTTCTTTTTCATTTTCGGGATTAGTCAGGCCGGCAAAATGCGCTTTGATACGCGCTTCAACCTGGTCGGGGTTAATATCTCCAACTACGATAATGGCTTGCAGATCCGGACGATACCAATCATGATAGAACTGCCTGAGCGTTTCGTGTTTGAAATTTTCGATGACCTCTACTTTTCCGATGGGAATACGATCTGCATATTTTGAGTCTTTAAAAATCACCGGAAAAAACTTCTTCCGCATCCTGTCCTGGGCGCCCAGTCCCAATCTCCATTCTTCTACAATGATTCCGCGTTCTTTGTCAATTTCTTTGCTGTCGAGCGTTGCATTGTGCGCCCAGTCTTCAAGCACCTGGTATCCTTTTTCCACCAGCAGCGAATCATCAGTGGGAAGCTGAAGCATATAAACGGTTTCGTCAAAGCTGGTATAAGCGTTAATATCTGCTCCGAATTTGACCCCGGTTTTCTGCAGAAAATCAATGAGTTCATTTTTTGGAAATGTCTTCGTACCATTAAAATTCATATGCTCCATGAAATGCGCCAATCCCAGCTGATCATCATTCTCCAGTATCGAACCGGCATTAACCGCCAGCCGGAGTTCCACCCGTTTTTCCGGTTTACGGTTTTTTTGGATGTAGTAAGTCAAACCGTTACCCAGTTTCCCGATTCTTACATTGGGATCAACCGGAATGGGAGTGGTAAGGTCAATGGAAGAAGTTTGACCAAATAGTAAACCTGCCCCAAGGAAAAAGAGGGAAGCTGTAAGCAAAAAGACGTTTTTCATGTTGATGGATTTTATGCGATGCAATTTATAACATTTCTTCACCATACAAAAACTTTTCATCCTGATCAGATCCTGATATGAATCCCGACAAGGTAATTAACCAGAGCCTGAGGAAAATAACCGTTCATTTCTTTTGCGGCTCCACCCAGATAGTAACGGTAAACCCAGGCATTGGTCTCATATTTATTACTGAAAATATTATTGGCTTGCAGCGTGAACCCTATCTCATCGGCCCATGAGGTCCGGAAAGAAAAGGATGCCACTATGTTTTGGGTGAACCAGGCCTTCAGAATCCGTTCCTCGTTCGATGTGTTGTCTGTAAACTGTTTGCCGACATATCTTGACTGAAGGGTTAAATTCAATCCCTTGATTGGGATAAATGTAAACTCATTCATGGCAATCAGGGAAGGGGAGAATGACAGGTCAGTTTCACCCAGGTTTTTGCTGACCTGCCCGAGAAAGTTCCAGTCAGCATCATAATTGTCAACAAATTCTGTAAAATTGTTGATTTTATTGCGGCTGAAGGTCGCGTTGGCATTCCAGGTTAACCATTTTACAGGATTTGCCCCGAGGCTGATTTCTATTCCGGCCCGGTAGCTTTCCGGAACGTTTGTCATGATAGCAGCACCGGTATTGTTAATCTCACCGGTTAGCACGAGTTGATCACGATAGTTCATGTAATAAAGGTTGACAGCACCCCTGAAATGGGAAAATGAAAGATCATACCCCAATTCATAATCATACAGCGTTTCACGGGTGGGCATATGTTGTGCATCGGCATCCTTGTAGTTGTCCCGGTTAGGTTCACGGTTGGCGATACCGAAGGAGAAATAGGCCTTTTGTTTTTCGTTGATATCTGCATAGATCCCGGCCTTCGGATTAAAGAAGTTAAACTGATGGGTTTGATCCAGGATCGAAAGATCATCTTCCGTTCCTTTCATTTTATGATCTACATATCGGTACTGCATATCTCCGAAAAGATTTATTTTACCGAGCAGACGATAGGTCACCTTGGTGAAAACCGTAAAATCTTTTTTCTCGCCGGTGCTGTAATACCAGTTTCGGTCGTTGTTACCGTTCGAAGCAAATTCAGCCCAGATGATTTTACCGGAATGCCTTCCAAGATAATGGCTGTATGAGCCTCCAACCGTGATCTTCCACTTGTCGCCGGAGTAATAATTTCCCGAAAATGTGACACCGGAAAAATCATTGTCGAGAATTTTCCTGTTGATCAAATCGGTAGAGGTGAGGGTATCACTTCCGGTTACCACGTTTTCCAGCCCATAAGCCGCAAAGGATTCTCCCTGTTTATAATTTTCATAATAACCATGACCATGGGTGTAGAAAAGGGCCGCATTGAGGTTGAGGTTTTTTGTGATCGTCTGCGAGAAGATCAGCTGGTAATGATCCTGGTTATAATTATCCGTCTGGTTGTTGTAGTATGCGATTTTCCCGTTTTTGTCGATGTATTCCCCGGAAGGATTATACGTACGGTTGGTGGTCAGCGAATCTTTTGGAACCCCCAACCATGCCTGGTAGGTTTTCTCATATCCCGATAAAATATTGACCTTGACGGTGGTATTCTTTCCGAAATATCCTCCCGAAAGATAATAGGAACTTAACTTTGCTGAAGCGCGGTCGATATAACCCTCGGAGGTGACAAAGGAAGCCCTGCCATCGAAAGAGAATCGGTTTTTGATCATGCCGGTTCCAAACCGGAAGGTGTTTTTGAAAGTGCTGAAAGATCCGACAGAACTATTGACTTCGCCATAAGGATCCTGGTTCAGAGCCTGGGTCTGTATGTTGACAGATGCGCCAAATGCACCGGAGCCGTTGGTGGAAGTCCCCACACCGCGCTGAACCTGGATGTTCCCTGTCGAAGAGGCAATATCCGGCAGATCGACGAACCAGACACCCTGCGACTCTGCGTCATTCACCGGGATCCCGTTCATCGTTACATTAATCCGGGTCAGGTCAGAACCGCGAATGCTGATCCCGGTATAGCCAATGCCGGTTCCGGCATCTGAAGTAACCAATACCGAGGGGGTGGATTGAAGAATATATGGCATATCTTTCCCAAGATTGAGCTCTTCAATTTTCTTTGCAGAAATATTTGTAAAGGTTGCTGGTGTGCGCGGCTGAGCCCTGGTTGCAATGATATTGACCTCTTCTCCAAGAATGGCGGCATTTTCAAGCGCCACATCCACAATCGTATCTTTTGATAAACGGATTGTAGTGAGATAACGCTGGTATCCCATAAAACTGACCCTGACCGTGTGGACCCCGGAAGGAATCGAACGGATATGATAAATCCCGGCCCCATCTGTAAAAGCAGATAAAAAGGTGTTCTCCAGGGTGATGTTGGCGCCGGCAAGCGGACTGCCGGTAACAGCATCTTTTACGACACCCGATAGCGAAACCTGCGCAGTAGCTGGCAATACCAATATCATGAAAAATGCGACAGTCAATGAAAGCACCTTCCAGCAGAAAGTTGAAAAATGTTTGTTTTGCATTGCGACTGATTTTAAAGGTTTATAAAGCTTTACAATCAATCAATAGAGGGAATTCTGAAGAGTAACGGTTGGTTCCTCCCTACGCCGGCATTACCCGGATCAGGTATTAAGAGTATAATCTCAGCCTTTAAATGGCACCCCTATTGGATAGATTCAGCAAAGTTAATAGAAAAATGTGAGCATGCTTATTTTTCTCCTTACTATCTTTGCAAATTGATCAGGAAAAAAATGAATTAAATCTGCCAAAAATGAAGCTGCTCATTATCAACGGACCTAACCTTAACCTGGTCGGTGACAGGGAAACCGATATTTACGGAAGTGTTTCTTTTACGGCATACCTGAAAAAACTCAGAAAGCTGTATCCTCATGTAAGCCTTGAATATTTTCAGAGTAACGTGGAAGGGGAGATAATAGATGCCATTCAGAAGGTGGGTTTTTTGTATCAGGGAATCATCCTGAATGCCGGAGGATATACTCACACTTCCGTGGCAATTGCTGATGCAGTGCGTGCCATCAAAGCACCAGTCATCGAGGTGCACATATCCAATATCTTTTCAAGGGAATCTTTCCGTCACAATTCATTTATTGCGCCTTATGTAAAAGGAAGTATCATCGGATTCGGAATGGAATCCTATCGCCTGGCTGTAGAGAGTTTTGTAAAAGAAATCTGATTATCTCCAGAACTTCTGCTGGTCGAAATCGGAGAACTTCTTCTTACCATGAAGGAAGTGTTCAAAAACGATATTTTTTCCATAAACATTCTTCATGTGCCGATGCTGCAAGAGATGCCGTTTTTTACGAGTCATTGAAAGGGAAGTGTAAAAACTGTAATGAGCTTTCATCACCGCAAAGAAATCCTTGAAGCCTGCAGTGAACAGGAAACGCATGGCTGCGATGCCGTCAAGCACCAATCTTTTTGCAAAGACCTCAAAAAGAAGCTCATCCGGGAGATTTTTATAAAGAAGATAGAAATTGTTACGGAAGTTGTAATAGGTCTTTCTCCAGGATACCTTAGGGAGGGTACCCCCGCCGATATGAAACACCGTTGACCCGGGACAGTACATCACTTTATATCCATTGTTCTGCAATCTCCAGCAAAAATCAATCTCTTCCATGTGGGCGAAAAAATCTGCATCCAGACCGCCCATCTCATGAAATATCCGTGATTTTACAAACATACAGGCACCAGTAGCCCAAAAAATCTCGACTTCATCATCATATTGGCCATGGTCATCCTCGATTTCCTGAAAAATCCGGCCACGGCAAAACGGGTAGCCGTATTTATCCATGAAACCACCGGCAGCTCCGGCATACTCGAATTTTTCGGGTTCGGCAAACGACCGGATTTTCGGTTGGCATGCAGCGATCAGGGGATCGCGCTCCATTAGCCGGATGACGGGCATGATCCAGTTCGGAGTGACTTCGATATCTGAATTGAGTAAGACATAATAATCGGCCTCAATCTGTTTCAGTGCAAGATTATATCCTTCGGCAAATCCTCCGTTCTTTGCATTTACAATCGTTCTGATTTGCGGGTAATGGGCCTTCAGAAAAGCCATGGAGTCATCTGTTGAAGCATTGTCTGCTACGATGATCTCTGCATCACCTTCGCTATGTTGTAATAATGAAGGAAGAAATCGTTCAAGGAATTTTCTTCCGTTCCAGTTAAGTATTACTACAGCAATATGCACGACAGGGGAGTGTTTTTGATTTATCCGTTTCGGGAAGTAAAAGTAATAAAAATTCGTCCCGCATGGAAAATGCGGGACGATTGCCGGGATATTTTTTCTTCACTAATTAGGAAGATTCCAATAGTCGTCAGAAAATTCACCCCATGCCTTGATTACCTGAGTATCCTGAAGGTCCCTTGTTGGAATGATACGGGTCCTTAATTCCTTTTGCCATGCGAGATTATTCACTTCTCCAATGGCATCAGAATGAAGCAGCGTGAAATCACTGGTAACCATATCCTGAGAATAGAAAACAAACTTTTTGTTCCGCTGTGAATTGTTCAGGACATAATATTGCCATATTTCGTAAGGATACGAGGCCGGTTCATTATATTGAGTTACCCGTGCATTCGGGGCACCGTACTGGAGATATACCCTGCCCCGGTCGGTCTGGTAGCCTCGCTTGGTTCGTGAACCGAAATTGTATTGAACCTTATTGACTTCACCCTTGTAGGCTAACCAGGCCTTTTCAGGATTTTTACTGTCACGGCGTAACCAGAAACCATAGAAATATTGCTGCATACTCTTAAGATCATTGCTTTTCTTTACTTCCCGGATGTAAGCCTGTTCGATTCCCGTTGAAATGGGATATGTGCTGCTGATAAACTCCTTAAGACTGTCGATTTTAATGATCTTATCCGCAAAAGTATTAGCGCTGGAGGTTGTTAGCAAATTTTCATACGACAATTTTGCATTGGGGTTACTTCGTTGGAAAAAAATCTTCTTTAAGGCAATTACCTCATTCTTTTGGTTCCTGGCCTCAATAACCAGGTTATAATTACCGGTAGCCAGGTTGTCGACAGCCATTTCAGTAAGTAGCAGGTTGACGGTCCTGGCAGTCTCCTTTTTGGATTTTGCAAAATCATTGAGTGGAAGGTTGTTCTCGAAACTTTCCAGGTAATAATTGATGACAAATTTCTGATCTGCTCCAACCATCTTATCCATATTGTACAACTCGGAATAGAAGATCATTTTCGTTTCTTTCTGCGGATAGAAGTTGTAAATGTATGGAACCAGGTCATAACCGCTCTTGGTAAGGATGTTGGCACTTTCACTTTTTTTGTAGGATTGAACCATCTCAATACTGGAGAATGAAGCACTGTCGGCAGGGAAATCAATAGCTACAGGTTGTGTAAAAGGCCTTGGATCCACCATTTTATTTTTGTCGGAAAGCTGCAATTCAAAATCATAGGATCCATTGGGCAACTGGAACCGCTGCTGATCGATGAACTCATAATTGTTGCTGACCGTATCATCTATTTCAGGACTCTTCAGTTCATATTTCTTGAAAGCTTTTATGACATCATTTTGTTTGAATGTCATTAACACGTTAACCGTTGCCTGGAATTTTCCATTTTCTAACTTGATATATTTCACGCTGTTTCCCGCAACGGTCATATACGTTTCGATATAGGGTCCTTCAGGGGAATTAAAAGTGGAATAGGAGAGAAAGGCCCAAAGATTTTTGGATTCAGCAATAAACGGAAGAATGAAAATGCTGAGTATTAAGAGATATTTTTTCATGGCTCTAAGATTTACAAGCATAAATGACGCTTACAAAAATACATTAAAATCGGTCATTTTGTCAAGTGAAATCGACCAAGAACAGCAATTGTCGGATAAAACTCAATGAATGAACGGGATATCAGCAGGAGGGGTGTTGTAGATAAGATTTGATCGGAAACTTTGATTTATCCCTATCTTAGTTCCTGTTACCTTACCCATGCTTTATTTTCTAACCAGGTATGGTCATACATTCTTCCGATCGTTCAGGTGATATCGGAAACAGTAGGTCATGTGGTCGTTGATCATTCCGGCAGCCTGCATGAAAGCATAACAGATGGTTGTTCCGACGAATTTGAATCCTCTTTTTTTCAGATCTGCACTCATCGCATCCGACTCTTCCGATTTTGAAGGCATGTGTTGAAGGTCTTTCAGTTCGTGCGAAAGGGTTACTCCACCGGTAAATTGCCATATATACTGATCGAATGTTTCGTATTCTTCTCTGACTTTCAAAAAACAGGCTGCATTGTTTATGGTTGCATTAACTTTGGCTTTATTCCGGATGATCCCCGAATCCGAAAGCAATGCTGTGATTTTCTCCGGATCATATGCAGCAATTTTTTTAACATCAAAATCATCAAATGCTTTTCTGAAATTTTCCCGTTTATAAAGGATCGTCCTCCAACTCAGGCCTGCCTGAAAAGCGTCCAGCACCATGAATTCGAACAACTTCCGGTCATCATGCAGGGGAACGCCCCATTCATTATCGTGATAATCGTTCATCAGCGGGTCATTGGAAGGCCAGGGACAGCGATCCGGACTTTTACCTGTATTTGTCATCGCTATTGGGTTGAGTACTAATGTAAAAATAGCGCAAAATATCCAATCTGAAAAAAAGTTGGCCGGGTTTTACAAGGTGTTAAAGTTGTAGGATTAATGAGTGGTGCCGGCCAGATTAATTTTGCAGGAACCAAAATTATTGTAATTTTGCCGGTGGAGAGATGGCAGAGTGGTCGATTGCGGCGGTCTTGAAAACCGTTGAGGTGCAAGCCTCCGGGGGTTCGAATCCCTCTCTCTCCGCATATTGACCTCACACGCAAACACACATTTGCCTCGGAGAGATGCCAGAGCGGTCGAATGGGGCGGTCTCGAAAACCGTTGATCCCTTACGGGGTCCGGGGGTTCGAATCCCCCTCTCTCCGCACAATACTGCCTGAACCCTTCTTTTAGCTTAAATCCCGGAAAATTTATTTGCTGAACTTATCGAGAACGAGTTCCACGGTAACTTCCATCGACTTTGCGACATTGTTTGCCACAGCAGCGGGAACCGTAATGTTATAATCAGCCAATGCCACATTGAATTTGGCTCTTGCCTGAATTCTTCCTGCCATGATTTCGAACTCCCCTTTTACTTTCACGGTTTTTGTGACCCCGTGAATGGTCAGTTTTCCTTCAACTTCGGCAGGATAGGTACCTTCTTTATTGGTGTTAATATCCTTGATATTGGACACCTTACCTAAAAAAGTAGCGCTGGGGTAGGTATCGGATTCCACATAATTTTCGTTAAAATGTTCCTGCATCAGTGCTTTTTGGAATACGAATGATTTCATGAGAATCCTGAAGACAAAATCGCCCGAGTTGGCATCCAGGGCAGCATTGACCTGCCGGTTGGATCCTTCGATTTTCTCGAGGGAGGTTTCACCTGAAAAACGGATTAACCCATTTTTGGTGACATATTTCTGTGCATTTACGTTGAATGCAAATAAAACAGACAGAAGGGTAAAAAACGCGACTTTTTTCATAAGTGTTATTTTGATTGAATTGGTGTTGATGAAACAATACCGGTATTAATAATGCAAGGAGCATTGCTCCACGATCACATCAGATCCGGAAAATCCGGTGCAAAAACCTTTGATCCTGATGGTTCCGTCAGGTTTCAGTTTGTTGGCTTCTTCATTGTATTTAGACAACATGGTACAACGAATTCCGGTATCGCCAAAGTCACCCTGACCAAAGACGAAAACAGCAATTACGAGTGAATCAGCTACCTCGATCCGGCTGAGTTGTCCTTCGAGTTCGATCATTTTTCCAAGGTAAAGCTGGTTCGCGGTCGCCTGGTTGGTCGAATAGGCTTTATACAGTTTTTCAGCAGACAGAGAAAAGTCTGCCGTTAGATTTTCAAAATCCGGATGAGGCTTATTATAAATAAAAAAATATACCAAAACGCCGGCAACCATGCCGAGAACGCATAATCCAAGCAGAATTTTAAGCCATGTTTTCATCTTTGTGAATTAAGTGAGGACGATTCGTCATAAAGGTTTCAGCTGATCCAAAATCGGTTAAGGGAAAGGATGAAAATCGTTGGAAAAAGGATCTGAGCTGAAAAGGGAAGAGGCCGGTGATCGGAATGGAGAAGCCTGTTCATGGTAACCAAAACCAGCCTGCAGATGCACGCCTTCAGCAATTTTGTAATCCACATTCAGGTTAAAACCTTGTCCTTCCTGGTTCCGGTAGGGATGATTCAACGAATTACCTGAAAGATCAAACATTTTATATGCAGAACCTGTCACTATGACCCGGTCATTCAGAAGATATCTTCCGCTCAGGTATACCAGACCCATCGAGAAATTATCATTCACTTTTTCTTCTGAAAGAAAATTGGGTCTAACCCCGGTATAAGTTGTGTTGATGTAACCGATTCCTCCTGAAAGACTGAACCGTTTGGTCAGTCCATAAGAAATTTCCGGGATGATAAAAGTGCTGAAACCCGAGCCATATCCCCGGGCAGAGGAAAATTGCGATCCCATTCTTACCACCGTGTTGAATTTATGGGTAGAAAAACCGGAAACACTGGAGGTGACTGCCGGTTGGTAATCAGAAGCAGGCATCATGAATGAGGAATCCGTTTGGGCGAATATATTGACGGCGGTTAAGTTAAACATGAAGAAGAATAGAAGCAACCGGGTTTGCATGCCTTTCAGATTTATCAGCAAAATTACTGTTTTTCAGGTCTGAGTGAATAAAACGTTTGTTTTTCGGTAAATTGTATGTCGATGGTTTTAAGCAACAGAAATTTCACTAAGATCATTTCCGCCTTGGCCCGCGGGATACCCGCGATTCTGCAAAACTTTGAGAGGGTGATGGTTGGATGATCGCCGAGATACTCCAGCAGTATTTTTTCCTTTTCCGTGAATTTGAGAAAGACACCCTTCGGTTCCCCTTTCTTTGCCCAGAATCTCAGTAAAACCTGGTTTGCCAAAAGGTTCTGGTCACCAACACGGATGTATACCATCCATTTTCCGTCAGCGTGCATCGCATAATGCGGCTTCAGTTCACTCTTTGGAATGATGATCTCGATAACCGTCTTGCTGTTAATATTCCATTCAACGCTTTTAAATTCCACAGGTGGCTTGCAATACATGGTAGCTGCAGCCTCGAGCATGTAGTACTCCTCGTCCGACCTTACGCCTGCAATGGCTCCGTTATCTTTTACCCCGATAAGCAACCTGCCTCCGTCGGTATTGGCAAACGCCACCAGGGAGCGGGCAATACGCCGGGCATCTGTAATTTCGAATTTGAAATCCAGTTGCTGGTGCTCACCTTCTGAGATCAGACGATGAATATGCGTTGACATCCGTTTTAAAGAAAAGCAATCGTATCACTCGTGGTGATCTTTTCGCAATAGTGACATTTCAGTTTAAGATTCTTTTTATCGATCACAACAAATTTTGTGACAACCGTCTCGTGATTGGTAATGCAATTGGGATTAAAGCATTTTACGATATGATCCACCTTATCCGGCACCTGTACCTGCTTCTTTTCCACAACATTAAAATCTCGGATCACGATCAGCGTGGCTGTTGGGGCAACCAATGCGATCTTGTTGATTTCGTTGGGTTTAAAGAAAATATTGCTTAACTTGATGATCCCTTTCTTTCCCATTTTATGGCTGTCGAGATTGGTTCCGAACAGGATCTGGTCTTCGGTTTCTTTTAATTTCAGGATTTTGATGACCTGGAAAACACTTGCGGATGGAATATGATCAATCACGGTTCCGTTTTCGATGGCGGAAACCTTGAATTCTTTTCTTGATTCTTCTTTTTCCATTGATTTTCTCTTTTCTGCGATGATTAAAAAACGGGAGATCTTATTTTACGCCAAGGATCGATGCGAGTAATGCCTGGCGGACATAAACGCCGTTCAGTGCCTGAGTAAAGTAGTATGCCTTTGGATTGTCATCAACATCCACCATGATTTCATTAACACGGGGAAGCGGATGCAGGATGCGCATGTTGGGTTTCCCCTGTTCAAGCATAGAATTTTTAAGGATATAGGAATTCTTTACCTGTTCATAGTCCAGGGGATCCGAAAAACGTTCTTTCTGAATCCGGGTCATATAAAGAATATCCACCTTTGAGATGACTTCTGCCAGTTCTGTATATTGAATGTATTCCAGATTACTCTCCTTAATGTGGAGTTTCACGGAACTTGGCAGTTTCAATTCATCCGGAGAAACCAGGTGAAAGGTGGTGTGATAGTTGCACAATGCCTGAACCAGCGAATGAACGGTTCTTCCGTATTTAAGATCTCCTACAAAAGCGATATTCAGGTTATCCAGGGTTCCCTGGGTTTTCCTTATTGAATACATATCCAGGAGGGTTTGTGTGGGATGCTGGTTGGCTCCGTCACCTGCATTGATAATAGGCACTTTGGCGACCTCACTGGCAAAGCGGGCGCTGCCTTCACGTGGATGGCGCATCACAATGATATCGGAGTAGTTGCTGACGGTTTTGATGGTATCACGCAAGGATTCTCCTTTTTGCACGCTGGTTGAACCAGGTTCTGAAAACCCGATCACCTTGGCTCCGAGCCTTGATGCCGCGCTTTCAAAACTCAGGCGGGTACGGGTTGATGGCTCAAAGAACAGGGTGGCTACCACGTAATCTTCCAGAATTTTTTGGGTGGGTTTCTTTTCGAATTCTTCTGCCAGGTCAAGAATCCTGATATGTTCCTCCCGGGTGAAGTCGTTGATGGATACTAGGCTTTTTTTTCTCATTGATGGTAAGTTAAAGAGTCAATAAAGATAAAAAAAAAGGGGCAAATGCCCCTTTAATTACTTCTTGGTTTTGATTTTGTGAACTTTAAGGAAATCGTTGATGATGGTATCCATATCCGGTTTCCCGATTTCCTGGAGATCATAATAAACCCTTGTGTTGGGTTTCTTGATCTTCACGATACGGTTCAGGTCGATAGGGGTTGCGATGATGACCGAGTCGCAATCTACCTTGTTGATAGATGTCTCAAGATCCTTTACCTGCTGCGCACCATAACCCATGGCCGGCATCAATTTTCCGATGTTGGGATAGATTCTGAAGGTCTCAGCAATTTTACCAACAACAAAAGGACGGGGATCAACCATTTCGGCAGCGCCATATTTCTGGGCAGCAACCACACCGGCACCGATTTTCATCTCACCGTGGGTTAAAGTAGGGCCATCTTCAATAACCAGAACCCGTTTTCCCCGGATGATCGACTCATCATCAACACGGATGGGGGAGGCACCGTCTACAACGATGGCTTTTGGATTGATCTTCTGGATATTCTCTCTTACCTGGGTAATATTCTCGATGGAAGCAGAGTCAATTTTATTCAAGACGACGACATCGGCAATACGGATGTTCACTTCGCCGGGATAATATCCAACCTCAGCACCGGGACGGTGCGGATCGGCTACGGTAACCATCAGATCCGGTTTGTAGAACGGGAAGTCATTATTACCACCGTCCCAGAGGATAATATCACAACCTTTGGGATCTTTTTCGGCAGCGCGAAGAATCGCCTCATAATCAACACCGGCATAAATAACATTGCCGCGTTCAACGTGGGGTTCATATTCTTCCATCTCTTCGATGGTACACTTGTGTTTCTTCAGGTCGGCGATGGTGGCAAAACGCTGAACTTTCTGATCAACCAGGTTTCCGTAGGGCATCGGGTGACGAACCGCAACAACTTTCAATCCTTTTGCCATCAGGATCTCTATGATACGGCGTGATGTCTGACTTTTACCGCAACCGGTGCGGGTAGCACCTACTGCAATAACGGGTTTGGTACTTTCAACATAAGTATCCCGGGGGCCGAGAAGTAAAAAGTTTGCTCCGGCAGCATTCACCAGCGAACTGATGTTCATAACCCGTGGGTAAGGAACATCGCTGTAAGCAAAGTTGCAGATGTCAACATTGTGCTTTTTGATAAGAGCAGGTAACTCTGATTCAGCGAAGATGGGAATTCCTTTAGGATAAAGTTTCCCGGCAAGTTCAGCTGGATATTTTCTTCCGTCAATGTCTGGAATCTGGGCAGCAGTAAATGCGACGACATTGTAGTCTGCATTGTCGCGATAGTAGGTGTTGAAGTTGTGAAAATCCCTACCAGCAGCGCCGATGATGATTACATTCTTTTTCATAAAGACTTCTTTTTAACTTTTTGATGTTAATAATCAGGCTATTATTCATATAATATACCTCATTTGCAAAGCTACCAACTTTTCGGGAATTACACAAACCGGGTTGAAAAAATGTAATAACTTGTTGATTCTTTAAAGTGGCCATTCCGGCCTTTTTTACAGCCGTTTTTTTTCTCTACCTTTGCTCACCCAAACCGGCATTCAGATGATAGAATCCTTATTAGCAGCAAAGACCGCAGAGGCCATCCGGCTTTTATACGGACAGGAAATTCCCGCCGAATCCATCAATATCGAAAAAACCCGGAAAGAAATCCCAGGTGATTATACCCTCGTTGTTTTTCCTTTCCTGAAGATCTCCCGTAAGTCACCACTGGAAACCGCTACCGCAATCGGGGCTTTCCTGAAAGATGAAATTCCTTATATCGCAAAGTTTGAAATCATCAACGGTTTTCTCAATATTTTCCTGTCCGATGAATTCTGGATTTCCTTTCTTCAAAAGGAAGCAACAGAGGCACACTTCGGGATGACCGCCGAAAAAGGAGAAGTCCCGGTACTCATAGAATATTCCTCTCCGAATACCAATAAGCCCCTTCATCTCGGGCACATCAGGAACAACCTGCTTGGCTTCTCACTGGCCAGGATTCTCCAGGCCAACGGGGAGAAGGTTTTCAAACTGAACCTGGTTAACGACCGGGGCATTCATATTTGTAAATCGATGCTTGCATACGAAAGATGGGGACTTAATGAGACGCCTGAAACATCAGGAATGAAAAGCGATCACCTCATCGGCAAATATTATGTCCTGTTTAATAAGAAATTCAAGGAAGAAGTAAAAGCATTGGTTCATCAGGGAATCAAGGAGGAAGATGCCGAAAAACAGGCCCCCATGATGCTGGAAGCCCAGGAAATTTTGAGGAAATGGGAAGATCATGACCAGGAAACCCATGCACTGTGGCAAAAGATGAATAACTGGGCTTACGAAGGATTCGATCAAACGTATGCTAGACTGGGGATATCATTCGATAAGATCCAACATGAGAGTGATACCTATCTTTCGGGAAAATCGATTGTGATGAAAGGTCTTGAGGAGGGACATCTTCAGTCGAAGCCGGATGGAAGTGTATGGGCGGATCTCCGCGACGAAGGACTTGATGAGAAGCTGCTTTTGCGGTCCGATGGCACATCTGTTTATATGACGCAGGATCTGGGAACGGCAGAACTCCGCTTTAACGAATTTCATCCTTCCCGGATGATCTATGTGGTGGGCAACGAACAGAATTATCATTTCGATGTACTGAAACGTATCCTGAAAAAACTCGGAAAACCTTGGGCTGAAAATATTTTTCATCTTTCTTATGGGATGGTTGAACTTCCGGAAGGGAAAATGAAATCGCGTGAAGGAACGGTAGTCGATGCAGATGACCTGATGGATGAGATGTATCAAACAGCTGAAGAAACCACCCGTGAATTGGGAAAGGTGAACGACTTTACGGAAGAAGAAGCCACGACGCTTTTCAATCAGATCGGTCTGGGTGCATTGAAATATTTTATCCTGAGGGTTGACCCCAGGAAAAATATGTTGTTTGACCCAAAAGAATCCATCGATTTTAATGGAAATACGGGACCATTCATTCAGTACACCCATGCAAGGATCCGGTCGTTACTGAGAAAAGCGCACGAATCAAACAGATGGACTGAGCAGGAAATGACCGGAGACGTTAATCGTGAGTTGTCTTTCATTGCACCCGGTGCACAGGAGAAACAGCTTTTAAAGATTCTTTATCGTTTTCCGGAATCGGTTAAGGAAGCAGGGATTACTTACAGCCCTGCCATCATTGCAAATTATGTATATGAGCTTGCGAAAAGCTTCAACCAGTTTTACCAGGAAGTACCCGTTTTGAAAGAGGAAAAACCGGAACTGGTTTCGTTACGCCTTCTCCTTTCCTTTGCTACTGCAGAGGTGATCAGGAAATGCATGAATCTCCTTGGGATTGACGTACCCGAAAGAATGTAAATTCCCTTTTGTAATTTGTGTACCACAATGGATTTCCATTGGGTTACACGAAAAAAAGAAGGGTGTCTCCGAATTCCGGGACACCCTTCTTTTTTGTAAGGTTAAAAACCTTGAAGCATTAATGATTAGTTAATAACCACTTTCTTTACAATAGATCCATCGGTCATAACCACTTTTACATTGTACAGGCCTGACTGTATGCTGGAAGTGTTAATGGTGAGTGAATTATTGTTGACTTTCTGGCTGAATACGATCTGGCCAAGGAGGTTATAAACCTGAACTTCTTTAATGGTGTTGTTTGCGTTAACATAAACAACATCTGTTGCAGGGTTCGGGCCAACGGTAACCGTTGCCTTGGTAATTTCATTGATTCCAATTCCACCAACCTTGATATAACCGGTCTTGGTTAAGGTAGTATTCGGAGTGAAAGTATTCGAAACGGTCAGAGAAACATTATAAAGTCCGCCAGCAGTGTATTGAATAGCAGGAGGTGTTTGTAATGTTGATGTGGCAGGAGTTCCACCCTGGAATGACCAGAGGTAAGTAGCAGCGCCTGTTGAAAGATTTGTAAATGTTGCTGTTCCGCCAAAGAGGATAGCTGTATCTGCTGTTTCGAAAGCAGGAACTGCCTGAACCAGGTTGTCGATGAATTTAAACATGCCACCAGTGGTTGCATCTGTGCTGAATGCACCGACCCATCCGGTCTGAGGATTAATCCATGATTCTGCAAGGAACTGGATTCCATTGGTGTTCGGCATTTCAGCCCATGTATGTCCGCCATTGAAGGAATAAACAACGCCAGCAAGGCCATTGGTTGCATCAGCACCGGAAGCCACATAAGTGTTGGGTGATGTGGGTACATATTCAAGATCATTGGTATAAACAGTACCTACGGCTGTAACAGCAGTCCAGGTTGCACCACCATCAGATGATTCGGCAAGACCACCGGTTGTTGATGCACCTCTGTCCTGGGCTAAGCCATGCATGCCATCTTTGAAAGCGGGGGTGCAATAGATTGCACTCCATCCCGGAATAGCTGCGGCGGTCCAGTTGAGTCCCTTATCTACGCTCTTGTATATTCTTCCTTTGTTGGTTCCAAACCAGCTGGTATCACCAATCGAAGAGGTATAACCTACAACGCCGAATTCACCTGATACAGGGTTGGCAATCTGGGAACCAGGAACCAGGGTCCATGCAGCACCACCATTGTTGGTTGTATAAATTTCAAAGTCTCCGTTGATGGGATCGCCCATACACCATCCATCATTTGCATTATAAAAATGAACGCAATTTGGGAAAGATGATGCATTGGCAAAAGTTGCGGTCGTTTGACGAGCCCATGTAGTCCCTCCGTTGGAGGTTTTATAGATACCCATACCGGTTGTGGCACTTGCAGGCGGGAAAGCAACAATCCATGCAGTCTGATCATCAATTGCACTTACCATGGCAAGTGCTAATGCGGAGATACCGGGAATGGTACCAGCTGTCCAAAGGGTTCCGCCATTGACAGTGCGGGTGAAATCTGTACAAGCACCAGCTGCATTTAAGCCATCATAAGCAACAGCCCAAACAACCGTTGAACTGACTGCATCCATATGACGGATACCTCTTGATGCGGCTGCGAATCCACTGGCCTGCTCAACAAATACATCTACCTGGGCAAATGTAACAATTGTTAATGCCAACATGGCGATTACGGAAAGTAATGTTCTTTTCATAGTTTAGAAATTTTGATTAGTTACTAATGTTTTTACAAACTTACATTTTTTTTAAAGAATGTGCAAAAAAAAGAAGAAATGTCTTCTTTGTTAGTCCTGCAAACCTACATCATTTTTTTTAATGATGCATAGGGTTTGGAGAAAAAACTAAGTAAAATTCGTAAATTTGCACCTTTCAAATCTGAAGGGCATCAAATGCCCGGGAATAATAATCATCAGGAGAAAAATTTATGTTTGAAGGTTTAACCGATAAACTTGACAGGGCTTTTAAGTTGCTGAAAGGGCAAGGTCACATCACCGAAATCAATGTGGCAGAAACTTTGAAGGATGTTCGTAAAGCACTGCTCGATGCCGATGTCAGCTTTAAGATTGCCAAACAGCTTACCGATCAGATCAAGGAAAAAGCGCTGGGACAAAATGTATTGACCTCTGTTTCCCCCGGGCAGCTTATGGTCAAGATCGTTCATGATGAATTGGCGGAGTTGATGGGTGGCGAGAAGACAGAACTGAATATAAAAGGTGATCCGACCATCGTTCTCATTGCAGGATTGCAAGGATCAGGAAAAACGACTTTTGCTGCCAAGCTGGCCAATTATCTCAAAACAAAAAAGGGACGAAAACCCTTATTGGTAGCTGGCGACGTTTATCGTCCTGCCGCGATCGAGCAGTTGAAAATATTGGGCGAACAGATCGGTGTGGATGTATTTACCGAAGAAGGCAGCAAGGAACCCGTAAAAATTGCCAAGAATGCCATCAGTCATGCAAAAGAATGGGGATTTAATGTGGTGATCATTGATACCGCTGGTCGTCTTGCCATCGATGAGGAGATGATGAAAGAAATCTCCGCTGTGAAAAAGGCAGTTAATCCCCAGGAAACCTTATTCGTGGTTGACGCAATGACCGGCCAGGATGCAGTGAATACAGCCAAGGCATTCAATGACCTGCTTGATTTCGAAGGTGTGGTCCTTACAAAATTGGATGGCGATACCCGGGGAGGTGCAGCACTTACCATTAAGGCCGTGGTAAATAAACCCATTAAGTTTGTCGGTATCGGGGAAAAAATGGAAGCCATTGATGTCTTTTACCCGGAGCGAATGGCCGATCGTATTCTCGGAATGGGCGACATCGTTTCACTTGTTGAAAAGGCCCAGGAGCAGTTTGATGAAGTGGAAGCACAGAAACTGCACAAGAAAATCGCCAAAAACCAGTTTAATTTTGATGATTTCCTCACCCAGATCAAGCAGATCAAGAAAATGGGGAACGTGAAAGACCTCATCGGCATGCTTCCCGGTATGGGAAAAGCTTTGAAGGATACCGAAATCGATGACAATGCATTTAAAGGAATCGAGGCGATCATCTATTCGATGACCCCTGAAGAAAGAAATGAACCAGCCATCCTTAACGGCAGCCGCCGTAAAAGGATTGCTACGGGAAGTGGCACCACTATACAGGAAGTGAACCGCCTGATCAAACAATTTGAAGATACCCGGAAGATGATGAAGATGGTGACTACCAACAAAGGCAGGGGCATGGCCAACATGATGAGAAACATGCGTAATAGTTAAATCAGGATTTTATGGAATTATTGGATGGAAAACTGATTGCCAGCCAGATCAAAGCGGAGATCGCAAAAGAAGTCAAAAGTACCATGCTCGATAAGGGGATCAATACTCCCCATCTTGCTGCCATACTTGTGGGTGAAGATCCGGCAAGCCAGAGTTATGTGACCAGCAAGGAGCGATCTTGTAAAGAGGTGGGCTTCATCTCCTCTGTTTATAAATATGAGTCCAATATTTCTGAAAAGCATCTCCTTGAGGCCGTTGACTTTTTAAATAACGATCCTGAAGTAGACGGCTTCATCGTCCAGCTTCCGCTTCCCAAGCACATCAACGAACAGAACATCATTGAAAGAATCAAACCGTCGAAGGATGTTGACGGGTTTCACCCGGTAAACCTGGGACGAATGTTATTGAACATCCCGGGTTTCCTGCCAGCCACTCCCTTTGGCATCATGACTTTGCTGGAGAGATATAAAATCGAAACGGAAGGGAAGCATTGTGTGGTACTGGGAAGAAGCCATATCGTTGGTTCTCCCGTCAGCGTGCTGATGGCCAGGAAAACCAATCCCGGAAATTCCACCGTCACGCTTTGCCACAGTTTTACGAACAATATACCTGAAATCGCAGCAACAGCCGACATTCTTATCGTTGCCATCGGGAAACAGGAATTCATCACTGCCGAAATGGTAAAAGAAGGTGCAGTGGTCATCGACGTTGGCATTCACCGGGTAACTACCACAGAAACCGAATCCGGTTTCAGGCTCAAAGGAGACGTTAAATTTGATGAGGTTTCCAAAAAATGCAGTTTTATCACTCCCGTTCCGGGAGGTGTCGGCCTGATGACCGTCGTATCTTTGTTGCAGAATACCTTAAAGGCCGCAAAAAAAGAATTTAATTATTAATCTTGGACGAACAAACTAAAAAGCTTCTTGCCGAAGGCAAGGTGCTTCCCCTGATGGAGGAATTTTATTCCCTGCAGGGAGAAGGCTACAATACCGGTAGTCCTGCCTATTTTACACGGATTGGCGGCTGTGATGTAGGTTGCCGCTGGTGCGACATACCTGAATCATGGGATGCGGATAAATATCCTCCGGTTTCCGTGGACGGAATCATCGAAAGGGCTTCGGGTTTCCCGGCCAAAGCAATTGTCGTCACAGGCGGTGAACCACTCCTGTATAATCTTGATTATTTCTGCAAAGGCCTTCATGAGAAAGGTGTGAAGACTTTTCTTGAAACTTCCGGCTCATCTCCGTTGAGTGGAAAATGGGACTGGATATGTCTTTCGCCTAAAAAAGATGCACCTCCGCTTCCGGAAGTTCTTCAAGTAGCCAATGAACTGAAAGTAATCATTCAACAACCGGAAGATATTGATTGGGCAGAGGAAAATGCCATGAATGTTATGCCGGATTGTATGCGCTATCTGCAGCCTGAATGGAGCAGGCGTTCTGCTATCATCCCGGTCATCGTAGGCTACATTGCCAATCATCCTTCCTGGAAAATTTCCCTTCAAAGCCATAAATACATGAGGATACCTTAAAGAAGAGGTCATAAAACAAAGATTGAAATGATGATACATCTGCCAATATCTTTATCCCGTCTTCTGCTATTTTGTCTTATCCTGCCGGCTCACCTATTGCAGGCTCAGGTTAAACCTACCACAACGACCTCCAAAAGAGCTGAAAAATATTTCATGGATGCCCAGGACTATTATTATGGCAGGGACAACCGCCAGGCCTTGGATGCTTTGGAGAAAGCGTTGAAAGACGATCCGCAATTCGTGGAAGCCTGGATGCTTCAGGGAGAGTTGCTGGTCGAAGCTGATCGCACCGAAGAAGCAATAACCTCCTACAAGAGAGCTGCAACGATCCAACCGGATTTTTTCCCGCCTTTGTACTTCCGGACTGCCTCTCTTGAACTAAGGGTCGGGAAATATTCGGATGCCCGGGAAGATATTACCCGCTTTCTGAAATACCCCAAAATTCCTCCAGACCTGGTTGCAAAGGCGAAAGCCGCCTTGAAAACGGCTGAATACGGCGTCTGGGCCGTGGCACATCCCGTTCCTTATAATCCGGTGAATCTTGGCGACAGTGTGAATACAAAGGATGATGAATATGTGAATGCGATCACGGCGGATGAACAGAAACTCTATTTTACCCGGTTGATACCTGTCAGGGCCGATCAGCCGGAACTAAGAGAAGAAGATTTTTACGTTTCCGCAAAATGTGACACCGTATGGTGTAAGGCCAGGGACATGGGAAGCCCTATTAATACCCGCGGTAACGAAGGAGCGATTTCCATTTCTCCTGATGGGCAATTCCTTTTTTTTGCCGCCTGTAACCGTGAGGATGGATTTGGAAGCTGCGATATTTACGGAGCGAGAAAACAGGGCGAAAACTGGAGTGTCCCGCAAAACCTGGGACAGGTAGTAAATTCCCCGTCCTGGGATTCACAACCTTCCTTTTCTTCAGATGGAAAGACCCTTTATTTTGCCAGCAAACGGCCAGGGGGAAAAGGCAGTTCGGATATCTGGAGTACAGAACTGCAGGTGGATGGCTCTTGGACAGTCCCCATCAACTTGGGCGATTCAATCAATACTCCCTTTGAAGAGATGGCGCCTTTTATCCATCCGGATGACCAGACGCTGTATTTCTCCTCAAGAGGGCACCAGGGGCTGGGAGGTCAGGATCTTTTTTGTTCCAGAAGAGATGTGAACAGAAACTGGCGAAAACCTTTTAATCTGGGGTACCCGATCAACTCATCTTCTGATGAGATTACACTGATTGTAAAACCATCAGGAGACCTGGCCTATATATCTTCTGATAAACTCGGGGGAAAAGGTAGGCAGGATATTTACGCTTTTCCGTTGTACAAAGAAGCACAGCCGTTGAAATCAACCTATTTTAAAGGTGTTGTTTATGATAAAGCCACGAAACAACGGTTGCTGGCTGTCTTCGAGCTGGTTGATCTTTCGACAGGCCGCCTGATAACAAGAGCCAACTCAGATCCGGTTACTGGTGAGTTCCTTTTATCACTGCCTACAGGAAAAGATTATGCACTGAGCGTTTCCAGGCAGGGTTATCTTTTTTACTCGGATAATTTCGCCCTTCAGGGAGATATTTCCCTTACAAAGCCTTTCATCAAGGATGTTCCGTTGCAGAAGATACAAACAGGGGAGAAGGTGGTGTTAAGAAATATCTTCTTTGATACGGATAAATACAATTTAAAACAGGAATCCGTCATTGAAATAGATAAACTGGTTGCCTTTCTGAAAACCAACCCTTCACTCCATATTGAAATCAATGGACATACCGATAACAAAGGCGGACCTGAATACAATCTCAGCCTTTCCAGGAACCGGGCAAAAGCAGTATATGATTTTCTTGTCAGCAAGGGAATTGCCCCGGAACGGCTTACCTATGTTGGATATGGTCTCACCCAGCCGGTTGATTCCAATGCTACAGAAGAGGGAAGGGCGAAAAACAGGAGAACGGAATTCACGGTGACGGGTAATTAAGGGATCGAAACCGGATCCATTCTTCTTAAACGATAGCCTACTCCTGGTTCGGTGATCAGCAATTCAGGTAGTGACGGATCTTTCTCAATCTTTTTCCGGAGCTGGGCGATGTGAACCCTGAGAATCTGGGCATTGCTTGAGTAGGGATTGTTCCATACCTTCTGGCTGATGAAAGAATGCGTCAATACTTTTCCGGCATTCCGGGCAAATAAAGAAAGCAGAGAATATTCGGTGGCAGTAAGTTTAATCTCCTGCTGATTGAACTTAACAACCCGGTTATTCATATCCAGTACAAGTGGTCCGCTGGTGAAAACCGGTGATTCATCAAGCCGGAGCGAATGCCGGATGGCTACTCTTATTCTTGCCAGGAGTTCCCCTGTATTAAAGGGTTTGGTGACATAATCATCTGCCCCTGAATCAAGCGCAGCAATCTTAGTGTTTTCATCATCGCGAACGGTCAGAACAATGACTGGTAGATTGGACCAGCTTCTTAACCGCTGCAATACCTCCAGCCCGTCCTCATCAGGGAGTCCGAGGTCGAGAAGAACCACATCCGGTCGGTTCATGGATACAGATAATACACCATCCCTCGCATTCCCTTCTTCGAAAACCCTGTATTCATTGGCTTCGAGTGTCATCCTTAATAACCTCCTGATCGGGGGCTCATCATCGATGATCAGAACTTTATATTTCCTGTTGTTGTCCATATTTAGTTTCTGTATTTAGGATTATTGAAACCTGAAATCCGCCTTTTGAAAGGTTTTCTGCGAATACCTGTCCACCATGCAGTTCTATAATGGCACGGGTGATGGTTAGTCCGAGGCCAATGCCTCCGCTCTTGGATCCCGGCACACGGTAAAACTTCTCAAAGAGATGTGAAAGGTATGTTTCAGGGATTCCGGGTCCCTGATCTATGATGCAAATACCGACTTTCCCGGGGGAATCATAGAAAGCCTCAACCGTGATCGGCGAACCGGGAGGCGTATAAATCGCGGCATTGTGTAATACATTGATAACGGCCTGTTTCAATAGGTTGATGTCTGCCTGGATCCATGGAAGGTTATCTTCCACCCTGATCCGGATATCATGATCCTTAAGGCCGGTATTTACCTCTTTTACCACGATCCCGATAAGGTCGGTGATGTCGCAAAACTGGAGATTCATCCTGAGTAATCCGGATTCGATCCGAGACATATCCAGGATATTTTCCACCAGGTGATTTAACCGGATTGAGGCTTCCTCCAGTTCTTTACCGATCTGCATCCGAACGGACTCGGAAGAAGCAGTGCGGGAATCATTCAGATTGGCCACGGCTGCAGCAATGATGGAAATCGGTGTGCGCAATTCATGGGAGACGCTATTCAATATTGTCTGGAAGAGCTTTTCTGACTCAGCAGTGATTTCCTTTTCTTTCATAAGGTCAACACTTATTTCACGGTAAAGTGCCGATGCAATCTGCACAATAAATGACTTCAGAAAGATCAGATAGTCTTTTCCTGGCGATTTGTCTTCCGGAAAAACAAAACCAATGATTCCAAGCGTTTTTCTGGGCTCAGTCAATGGAAAAAAATGAATGACTGGAACCTTCCCTGGGAAGGTGCTGTTTTTTGCAGAAACATCCTGAAAGAGTGACATGGCCAGCCTGAATGAAACATCATCATGCATTGAAGTATTTCCGAATGCTTTTGGCGATAGTCCATCACCCTTTTTCTCCCTTAGGTACAGGATCATCTCTGCATTAAAATTGCTCTTTATGGCTTCAGCTGCTTTATTGACGACTTCTTTGATGGAAGCCGCATGATTGAGTGATTCGAGAAAAGTATGGAGGAGGATCAGTCTTTCCTGGCTATTCTGAAGCGTTACCTGGCTTTTTCTGATCCTGCTGATCAACGCACTCGCAGTGATGGCAACGATTAAATTGGTGCTAAGGGCGACCATGTCATGGACACTATGAACGCGGAGCGTAAACAAGGGTTTGATGAAAAAAAAATTCCATACAACGGAATTCAGCAAGGCGGCAAAGATCAGAGCCCCTCTGCCCAGAAAGAGCGAAAGTAAAGAAATGGCCATCACGAAGATTAGACCTACGGTCTGGTATCCGATGGCATCACTGACGGGAAAGCATAATCCAGCAACAAATAACGTTGTAATAAATACGATAATAAAATCCCGTCCAGGCGATTTTTTATGAAGAAAGAAAATTAATCGTTCAGCCAATAAGCGTACTTTTGATCCCCAAACTTAAGCATAAAATGTTTTTCTGCAGATATCTTTATATATTCTTAATACTTCACCGAAGAATCTTTATAACCTCCTTATGATAACCGGGGTATTTTTGCCTTCCGAATTCGCCCCATTGCTATGCAAAAGTCCGAGAGCCATATAAGCAAGGTGTCCGTTGCCGGCTTGTTGGTGACCATCGGGATTGTCTTTGGTGATATCGGAACATCACCACTCTATGTGGTTAAAGCCATCATTGCAGGCGGAGATAATGTGAATGCGGCATTCGTCTATGGCGGAGTATCCTGTATTTTCTGGACATTGACTCTTCAGACGACCCTGAAATATGTGATCATCACGCTGCGTGCCGACAACAGGGGAGAAGGAGGGATTTTTAGCCTGTTTGCACTGATCCGCAGACGGGCCAAATGGGCATATATGTTTGCGATTCTGGGTGGAGCAGCCTTACTGGCTGATGGGGTTATCACTCCTTCCCTGACGATTCTCTCTTCTATTGAAGGGCTTCAGATATTAAACCCCCGAGTCCCGGTAGTGCCAATCGTACTGGGAATCCTTACCCTTTTATTTTTCATGCAGCGTTTCGGGACGAAAGCCATTGGTAGATTTTTCGGGCCTGTGATGGTGGTTTGGTTTGTCATGCTCGGCGCCCTCGGTCTGCTGCAAGTACTTGCACATCCAGGAATTATCAAAGCAGTAAATCCTGCCTACGGTTATCATTTCCTCGTAGATTTCCCTGAAGGATTCCTTCTGCTGGGAGCCGTATTTCTCTGCACCACGGGTGCAGAAGCGATGTATTCAGACCTGGGTCATTGCGGTTTGAAAAATATAAGGATCACCTGGATGTTTGTAAAAATCAGCCTTCTTCTTAACTATTTCGGTCAGGGTGCCTGGGTGATCAATAATTTGGAAAGTGTAAGCCAGGTTGTAAATCCGTTTTATGGTGTCATGCCCGCCTGGTTTCTTTTACCGGGAATTATGATCGCCACGGTTGCTGCCATTATCGCCAGCCAGGCGCTCATCAGCGGTTCCTTCACCCTGATCAGTGAAGCCATTTCGCTCAACTTCTGGCCGAAGATCAAGATCAAGTATCCGACGAAGATCAAAGGTCAGATGTATATCGGTGCCATTAATTGGGGACTCTGGTTCTGCTGCGTTCTGGTGGTTCTGATCTTTCGGGAATCATCGAATATGGAAGCAGCCTATGGTCTGTCGATTACCATCACGATGCTGATGACTACTGCCTTACTGACGATCTACCTCTATTACAGGAAGGTTCCCGCTTACCTGATTGGCCTGTTACTGCTGGTTTACCTCTCCATCGAAGGCTCTTTCCTCGTTGCCAACCTGCATAAATTCATTTATGGCGGTTGGTTCACCATCCTCCTGGGAGGTATCATCGCAATGACCATGTATGTATGGTATCACGGCAGAAAGATCAAAAACAGTTTCATTGAATTCGTGAAGATTGAGAACTACTTTGAGGTGATCAAAGCGATCCACAGCGATAAAACCATTCCAAAATTCTCGACCAACGCGGTTTTCATCACCAAGGCCAACAAAACTTCCGATATCGAAGCAAAGATCCTTTTTTCGATCATCAATAAGCAGCCCAAACGGGCAGATGTCTACTGGCTGCTGCATATCGATATCAATGATGATCCCCATATGCTTGAATACCGGGTGACCCAGATGATACCCGGTATTCTTATCAAGATAGATTTCCGGATCGGGTTCAAGGTACAACCCAGGGTAAACCTTTTTTTCAGGCATGTTCTGGAAGAGATGAGCGGAAATAAAGAGATTGATCTGGTCAGCCGATATAAGTCTTTACGCGAACATGGGATATCAGCCGATTTTCGTTTCGTTCTGATCGACCGTGTTCAGAATTATGATTTCGATTTTCCTACCCGCGACCAGATGATCATGAATCTTTATACAATATTGAAGCAGATCGGAATCAGCGAAGTCAAAGCCTTCGGATTGGATACCAGTAATGTTACTGAGGAAACGGTCCCTTTATATATGGATCGCAACGTTCCGCTGCTGACGCCCTCGAGGACTTAGGGGATCATTCTGGCAAAAACCTCTCAGGAATTCAAAAAAAAGTGATACCTTTGCACCCTTATTTTTTTGAGCCGAAATGATAAATATTACTCTACCCGATAACTCTGTCCGCCAGTATCCTGAAGGGATTACCGGAATGGATATCGCGAAAAGCATCAGCGAAGGTCTTGCACGAAACGTGCTGGCTGTAAAAGTGAATGAGGAAGTTTGGGACGCTACCCGTCCTATCCCAATGGATTCAAGGGTGACCTTGTTCACCTGGGACAGCGAAGAAGGGAAGCATGCCATGTGGCACTCTTCTGCCCATCTGATGGCCGAAGCCATTGAACAACTCTATCCTGGAGCCAAGTTTGGAATCGGTCCTGCTATTGAAAATGGGTTTTATTATGATATCGATTTCGGAGAACGGTCCGTCTCATCTGAGGATTTCCCGAAAATAGAAGCAAAAATGCTGGAACTGGCAAGAGCAAAACAGACTTTCATCCGCAAGGAAGTGCACAAAGCCGAAGCCATAGAATATTTCTCAAAAAAGGGGGATGAATACAAAGTTGAATTGCTGAACGACCTGGAAGACGGTACCATCACTTTTTATGAAACCGGAACGTTCACTGATCTCTGCCGCGGACCGCATCTGCCGGATACTTCACCGATTAAGGCTGTTAAGGTACTTGCCATTGCAGGCGCTTACTGGAGAGGCGATGAGACCCGTAAACAACTTACCCGGGTTTATGGAATAACTTTCCCGAAACAAAAAGAACTTACAGAATACATGGAACTGCTGGAGGAGGCGAAAAAGCGCGACCACCGGAAACTTGGCAAGGAACTGGAACTTTTTACTTTTTCAGCAAAGGTGGGACTTGGTTTACCCCTTTGGCTACCGAAAGGTGCAATGCTTCGTGAACGTCTGGAGATGTTCCTGAAAAAAGTTCAGAAAAAAGCAGGGTATCAGCCTGTGATTTGCCCGCATATCGGAAATGTCGAGTTGTATAAGACCTCCGGACATTACCAGAAATATGGCGAAAGCTCATTCCGCCCCATTACCACACCCGTTCCCGGTGAGGAATTTTTCCTCAAACCAATGAACTGTCCGCATCACTGCGAAATCTATAAATACAAACCCCGTTCTTACAAAGATCTTCCTATCCGGCTTGCTGAATTCGGTACGGTTTACCGTTACGAACAAAGTGGTGAGCTGCACGGGCTCACCCGTGTACGCGGATTTACCCAGGATGATGCCCATATATTCTGTACTCCCGAACAGGTGAAAGATGAATTCAAAGGTGTCATTGATATCGTGATGTTGATCTTCAAGGCATTGGATTTTAAAGATTTTGTCACTCAGATATCCTTACGTGATCAAACGAAGAAGGAAAAATATATCGGCAGCGACGAAAATTGGGATAAGGCTGAAAAAGCCATTATTGAAGTCGCCCAGGAGCGTGGATTGAATTACGTGATCGTTCCAGGTGAAGCTGCTTTCTATGGTCCGAAGATGGACTTTATGGTAAAAGATGCCATTGGCAGAAAATGGCAATTGGGAACCATCCAGGTTGATTATAACCTCCCGGACAGATTTGAACTCGAATACATCGGTAACGATAATCAGAAACACCGTCCGGTGATGATTCACCGGGCACCTTTCGGTTCGATGGAGCGTTTTGTCGCAGTGCTGATCGAACATACTGCCGGGAAATTCCCTTTATGGCTTACTCCCGAGCAGGTTATCATCCTGCCAATCAGTGAAAAATATCAGAAATACGCCGAAAAAGTTTCAAGTCTCCTAAATAATTCCGATATTCGCGCCCAAATTGACGACCGGAATGAAAAAACCGGTAAGAAGATCCGCGATGCAGAAATGAAGAAAATCCCCTTCATGTTAATTGTCGGGGAGAAAGAAGAGTTGGAAGAATCAGTTTCTGTGAGAAAACATGGAGAAGGCGACCTCGGTGGTCAGACACTGGCGGCGTTCGTTAACTTTATTCAGGAAGAAGTAAATCGGGAGCTGGGTGATCTCAGTGCCTAAGCTTACAAAATATAAACTAATATAGGAGGAAAGCCTTATAGCTATTCAGAAGCATACGTTTTACCGGGGACCCGCTGGCGGTCGCAGACCTTTTCAGAAAAAAGAAGATCCCCATAAAATCAATCAGCACATCAAAGCCCCGGTCGTTCGCGTCGTGGGCGATAACGTCGCTACGCCCGGCATCTACAATATCCGGGAAGCACTGACGATCTCGGAGAACTTAGGACTGGATCTGGTAGAAATATCTCCAACCGCCAATCCGCCTGTTTGCAGAGTGGTTGATTATAAGAAATTCCTTTACGAGCTCAAGAAAAAACAAAAGGAAATGAAGGCCAAAACGGCCAAAATTGTTGTGAAAGAGATCCGGCTCGGACCCAATACCGATGATCATGATTTCAATTTTAAACTGAATCATGCCATCAAATTCTTAAAAGAAGGTGCCAAGGTGAAGGTGGATGTATTTTTTAAAGGCAGATCCATCATCTATAAAGAACAGGGAGAGATCATTTTACTGAAATTTGCACAGTCGATTACCGATTATGGGAAAATAGAGCAAATGCCGCGACTGGAAGGTAAAAGAATGATCATGATCGTTACCCCGAAAAAATAAATGAATATTTAATCACCCTTATAAAAACCAGTAAAATGCCAAAAATGAAGTCAAAATCCGGAGCCAAAAAAAGGTTTGATATTACCGGCACCGGAAAGGTAAAAAGGAAGCACGCTTTCAAAAGCCACATCCTGACAAAAAAATCAACCAAACGCAAACGTAATCTTACGTACAGCACGCTGGTTGACAAGTCGGATGCAGCCAATGTTAAAGAAATGCTCCAGTAATCAATCATTGTTTCACTTGTTTTTAGCTTTCAAAGGACCCGTTAAGGGACGCTAGAACAAAAAAAAGAAAAACATGCCAAGATCAGTTAATGCCGTTGCTTCACGGCAAAGAAGAAAAAAGATTCTTAAACAGACCAAAGGTCAGTTTGGAAGAAGGAAAAATGTCTTAACCGTTGCCAAGAACTCCCTCGAGAAAGGGTTAACCTATGCTTATCGCGACAGGAGAGTCAAAAAGAGAACCTTCAGGGGACTCTGGATTTCCAGAATCAACGCAGGTGTTCGTGAATATGGAATGTCTTATTCCGTATTCATGGGTAAAATTGCCGAAAAAAATATTGCCATCAACCGTAAAACCCTGGCCGACCTGGCCATGAATCATCCAGAGGCTTTCAAAGCGATCGTGGAAATGGTTAATGCTTAGATACAATCATCTGAATATAAAAAAAGCTGTCAGGAACCTGGCAGCTTTTTTTTATTCAGTCCTCGAATTCGTTTTATTTTTTGTAATTCCTGATGAAAAGGGAGATTTGTTCTGCTCCGAGTTGTTTCGCGAGAATCACTTTGTTTTCATTCAGGATGAAAATGACCGGTGTGGTCTGGACATCATACTGGTCATGGTAATTGCCGGTAAGCGAACGGGGACCGTTGACGTTGATCCAGTTCATTCCGCGCTTATGAAGGGACGTTTTCATCTTCACGAGCGAAGTATCTGAGCAAATGGTCATGATTTTAATATCGTATAAAGCCTGATTTTCATCATAAAATTTTTTGATTTTCGGGATTTCCTGCTCACAATGTCCGCAATCCGGGTCCCAGAAGAGCAGGATCAGGAACTTCGCCTTGATATCATACATGGAAACCAGTTGATTCGTGGTATCCATCATGATCATGTTCGGTGCTTTGGATCCGATTAACAAAGGCCTGATTTTATTGGCTTTTTTGATGAGGTTGTCCCTGACGGTGGCATTCACCCATGGGGTCTGGTTTGTTACATAGTACTGATCAACCACATGAACAAACACCTTGTCCATTCCCATAATCTCTGAATTTTCATAATGCCATGTGGTAAACCATACCAGGTATTTATACATTTCCGCATTGGGTCTGGCTATTCCGATCAGCCGATCCGATTCGCTGATGATGGAATCCGGCGTCTGAAGAAGTACCTTGTCAAAATATTTTACCAGTTTACTATGGAAAACAGGGGTTCTGAGCAGA
The DNA here is from genome assembly GCA_038244085.1 of Bacteroidales bacterium. Taxonomy (GTDB): domain Bacteria; phylum Bacteroidota; class Bacteroidia; order Bacteroidales; family FEN-979; genus FEN-979. The sequence continues at coordinate 64,325 of JBBRTX010000006.1, forward strand.
CGGTCATCGGTAAAGTCAGTTCCATCCCAGAAATGGTTCCTGAAATAACGATAAGCGAAAGTTGAATCTTTCCGGCCGTTAGCCAATACCGGGATTTCCGGTACTTCCGGCTCTTTCATCGCCCGGATGAAAAATGCCACAAATGAATCCGGGTGCTTTTCAACGAGATCCAGCTTATATTTAACGGTCTGTTCATTGATTGTATTGATCTTCTGGTCAATGATCTTCAGTGAATCAGTGCTTTTAACCTTTTTCTGCTGATTCTGTAACTCTTTACTTTCATTGAAAAGATCCCGGTTGAAATGCAGGTAATCATAAAACAGGGAATTCTCCGGTGATCCGGTAATAACCATCTTTCCGGCCGGATCGATCTTTTCCGTTACCATGGAAAACTTTTTATCCTGGTTCACAATGAATTCAAAATAGTTTTTATCCGTAATGACAACCAGGTATATCCCACGGGGAAGGTCTTCGGAGGCCTTAAAAGTAAATTTCCCGGAATGATCCACTTTCAGGGTGTCTTTAATATAGGTTCCGTTCCCGTAATAATTGGCGATAAGGCAGGTCGTGTCTTTTATCCCTTTCACCTGGAAACGGATCTGGTATCCTTCAGCATATACCTGTGGAAGGATACCGCCGAGGAATAAGGCAATGAGAAAAAGGAAGCGAAGTCTGGAGTAGATCGAATATTTACTGCGATTATTGATGCTCATCTCGTAACAAGTCGTTTATGGTTTTAACGGGATTAAAAGTGATGATAGGGATTTCAACAAAAATCGTAATCCACCCGGCCATTGATCCATTCCACAAACCAGGAAGTTCCTGCGCCTTGATCTCCCTTCCTCCGAAAGACTTCACTGAAATGAGCCCTGTTGAATCATCCACAAAATCAGCCAGGATAAACTTTTGCCCATGGTAATTTTTTATACAACAAACGAGATCTACAGGATTAAAATGTGTTGAGGAGGCTAAAATTTTCCGCTGGATCTCGTTATTCATGTCAATTTGCGCTGATTCAACGATTTGCAGGCTAATTTTCCCTGCCTCATCTTTCACCCAGAAAGGTCCGCCACCGGGTTCACCTTCATTTTTTACCATGCCGCAAATGCGAATCGGGCGATTAAAACGGGTTTTGAGTTCTTCCAGTATGATTTCCCGTTCTTTTTTAATCAGATCCGGAGAAAATGAAAGCAACATATTCTCTTCGGCAAATTTCACAGCTGCAAGAATTTCTTCCTCCGACAAGGAACCATTTTCGGCTTTTTTCAGAAAACTAAAGATAAATGCCCGGATCCAAAGCAGGTATCCTCCGATGAGTTTCTTGGAAGTGTAGGTCTCATTTTTCAACCGATCCGGTACAATGTTATCAATGTTTTTGATAAAGATGATATCTGCATCAGGGATCATGAGATTCTGAAGGAGTGCACCATGTCCGGCCGGACGGAACAGGAGAGAACCGTCCGGATTTCTTACCGGGTTATTCTCCATGTCAACGGCGATGGTATCTTTTGATGACTGCTGAAAAGAATGAGTGATTTCAAAAACCGTATTTAATGCCGATGAATATTTTTCGGTAGCCATCTTCATTTTTTCATCAAATTTCCGGATATGCCCCGGCGATACGGTAAAATGAATGCGGGCTGTGCGGCAACCATCACTCGCATAATGGGCTGCTTCTATCAGATGCTCTTCTGCTGCAACACGAGCGCCATCAGGGTAGGAGTGGAACTTGATCAGTGCCTTGGGAAGTTCGGCATACCCCAACTTCTCACCGATAAGCAACGCACGAATCAGTTTTTTATATTCTCCGCTATCTATCAGCCCTTGAACGGATGTGCCTGTTTCTTTCAGCACATGATCAAGATCATTATAAAAGGCAAAATTCCGGATTCGTTTGATAAACCGGTAAACAGAATCAGAACCCTGATCTTTCTCAATGATTTCCATGGATACTTCATCATCACCCTCTTTATCCAGGAACTCAAACAGTTTTTTGAACATGCGGCTGGCAGCTCCGGAGGCAGGAACAAATTTCTGAATCTTATAATGCCTGAAGTGTTGGTCATAATATGTCAAAAAGAAATTTCTCTTTTCCCCTTCGAATTTCATGATGCCATCGCCTACACCAGCATGCCTTTCCAACCTGATGTGCGGAAAGCCTTTCCTGAAATTTTCCAGCTGTTTTCTGATCGTTTCCGGCTCAATGTCTTTGGCTTCAATCTGCAAATGATCCAAATTGCTCAGCATGTGGGGATAGATTTGTTGTAACTTTATTGCGAATTTACTTGAATCTGAGCTATTATGCAAAAAATGAAGTTTCTTCTCGTTCTCAGCTTGTTCTTGGCTGAACTGTTTGTGGTTGCACAGGTTGCACCCGATAAATATTTTGTTGAGTTTAAGGATAAAAACGGGACACCTTATTCCATAAGCCAACCAGAACAATTTCTGTCACAGCGTGCCATTGACAGAAGAAATACACAGTTCATCTCCTTTACAGATGAGGATCTTCCGGTAAATCCGGCCTATGTTCAGGCAGTCAGCGCTACCGGAGTGACGGTTCTTAATCGTACAAAATGGCTGAACGGCGTGTCGATCTATACCACGGATCCTGCTGCCCTTGCTGCAGTTCAAGCCTTACCCTTCGTGAAAAACGTCCTGAAGAAGAGTTCATCCTCCGCCAGGAACGAGATTCCCGATAAATTTCTCCTTGAAAATTTCCCAGGGTTACCGGTGAATGTCTCCAGCCTGATGACCAAAAACACCCTGCTTGGGTTCAATTATGGGCCATCCTACAACCAGATCCATATGCTGAACGGTGATCTGCTGCATACTAGCGGCTACAGGGGACAGGGCAAGGTGATTGCCATACTGGATGGTGGTTTTCTAAATGCGGATCAAATCCAGGTCTTCGACAGTCTTAGGAATGAAGGAAGATTACTGGGGACAAAAGACTTCGTTGAACCGGGTGGGAATGTTTTCACTGCGAATTCGGCGCATGGTACCATGGTTCTGTCAACAATGGCAGGTAATATTCCCGGTCAGATCATAGGGACGGCTCCCAAGGCTTCCTATTGGCTGTTACGTACAGAAGATGTAATTACAGAATTCTTCCTTGAGGAATATAACTGGGTTTCAGGGGCTGAATTTGCGGATAGTGTTGGCGCTGATGTGATTAACTCTTCGCTGGGTTATACTGAGTTCAACGAACCGACCTTTAATCACACGTGTGCAGACATGAATGGAAATACCACGGTCGTGACCCGGGGTGCAAACATCGCTGCCAGTAAGGGGATTGCAGTCGTAAACAGCGCGGGTAATTCAGGAGGTTCAGGTTGGACATGTGTAGGTGCGCCGGCTGATGGTAATGAAGTTTTGGCCGTTGGTGCAGTCGATTCGCTCGGTAACTACGCATTTTTCAGTTCGGTAGGAGTAGATACGGCCGGCCGTGTGAAGCCGAATGTTGCATCACAGGGAGAAAGTGCATTGGTTTGCGGGGCAAATGGATTTATTACCCGAAGCAACGGAACTTCTTTTTCATCGCCCATCATGGCGGGTATGGTTGCCTGTTTATGGCAGGCTCAACCTACAAGGAACCGCCAGGACCTTCTGCTGTCCATTGAAAAAAGTGCCAGCCATTACCTGAACCCTGATTCACTTACCGGTTATGGAATTCCCAATTTTCAGCAAGCTTTACTCATTCTTTCTGTTTCTGAAAAGCAGATACTGAATTCTGTCGTTTATCCCAATCCTTTCCGCGATCAATTATCTGTTCAGTTTAATGGACAGAAAGGGGAGAAGACAACCCTGGCTCTTTATGATGTAATGGGAAGAATGGTTGGAAAATGGATTACTTCTGCTACAGAAGGGGAAAACCGGCTTACACTGGAATCACTTTCCGGGCTGATCCCGGGTGTGTACTTGTTGACAATTGGTACACAAACTGCATCAACTTCTCTTCGGGTAGTTAAACTGTAACGTCCGAAGTGTTTACAAGTGTAATTACAATTGTAAACAAAGTATAACACACGCTTCTACTCCATAGTATTGCTTGTTTTTACGATAGAATTATCTACCGAACATTACTAATTCGTCGTATTTAATCAGCCTCACTTACCGCAAAAAGGTAATATCTTTCTGAACGGAACGATGCGTCTCCTCGCCTTAGCAGTGAAATTTAAACTATACTGGCACGATAGTGATTGATCAAATAAAAGAATGAGAGCAAGGATTATACGGATGGCCGCGGCTAAAATTAATAAACGTAAATCAGCAACATCCGGGTTCATCAGTCTTCTAAAAAATCAGCATAAATTAGTAACATCCGCTTCATCAGCGTTCACTTTCTCCTTCATAAGAGGGGTGGAGGAGTTTGGGTTAATTCCCTGTAGCTTGCTATGAAGTGAAAGGATAAATTCCACTTTAATACCTTAAAGCCGCGAGGTATTTCATTACCAATTTGTTTACATATGTAATTACATTTGTAAACAATAATAAAACGGACTTCACCACAAATTTAGACAGATTATCAGTTATTAGCGACGATTAGCATCGTTGGCCCTAAGCCTTATCACGGTAATCTGGTAAATTACTAATGATTATTGTGTTTACATTTGGAAAAACGACAATATTATTTGTCATATAGTATTAACAATCAGGAACTAAATAATGTTTATTTAATTTATTACTTTATGTTAAAACAAAATTTACAGTTATAACTGTAATTGTCAAAAGATTGAAGGATTTTGTTACTTTTGTAATGAAAATTAAGAATCATGATTGAGCGGATTTTAGAAATTATCAGACAAAAGAATTTGACTCCTTCGCAATTTGCGGAAGAGATCGGGATCCAACGTTCCAGTATTTCTCACCTCGTATCAGGGAGAAATAAACCAAGTCTTGAATTTATACAGAAGATACTGATACAATTTCCGGATATCAGTTCCGAGTGGTTATTATCCGGAACAGGAAGTATGATGAAGGCGCAAATGGATGGAGAGAATGCAACGGATACCCTTCCGCCGGCAGTGACGAAGACTGAAAAGAACCCGTCAGCGGATGAGTACAGTCTCTTATTTGATGCGGATCAAATCAATGAACCGGAAGTGCAACCCAAAACAGATTCCTCCCGCCAGATAAAAAAGAAGAACATGCCAGCCCCGGAAATAAGGCAGATTGAAAAGATCGTTTATTTTTATAAGGACATGACTTTCAGAGAGTACTATCCTGATAATGCCTAATATTGTTCCATCAGCGAAAAGAAAAACCGTTCTTCCCGTAATGCATTTTCATCGCTGTCGGAAGCATGGATGGCATTTTCCTGGACACTTTTCCCATAAAGTTTACGTATGGTTCCGGGTGCAGCCGCATTTGGATCGGTAGCACCAATCAGCTTTCTGAAATCCAGCACTGCGTCATCTTTTTCAAGAATCATGGCAACCACGTGTCCTGAGGACATAAAGCCGATTAACCCATCAAAAAAAGGCTTTCCCTGGTGTTCCTGGTAAAAAATGGAAGCCTGGATATTGGTAAGGTGCGTCAGTTTCATAGCCATAATCCTGAAGCCCGCTTCTTCAATTCTTGTGATAATGGGTCCTGCCAGCTGATCTCGCACTGCGCTGGGTTTTATCATGGTAAAAGTTCTGTTTCCGGCCATAATTTTTATTTTGGGATTTCTGTTAAACAAATGTATAAATAATAATGTGATCCTGGGTTTCTCGTTCATGATATTCCCAGAATAGCCACAAATCCTGAAAAATCTTTACATTTGCGTTTAAATTTCGAATTGTGCCCATAAAAGTAACGGATTTTCCAAAGATAAAGGAACTCCTCGACGCAACCCACGGAACGATCATCGTGACCACGCATACCAACCCGGACGGAGATGCAATTGGTGCCAGTCTTTCCTTGTCAGGTTACCTCAGGAAGAAGGGGTTCAAGGTATCCACAATAATCCCCGATCCTGACCCTGTTTTCCTGCAATGGATGCCCTTTCACGACAGCATCCGCATATTTTCGGAAGCTCCGGAAGAATGTTCAAAGCTGATCGGAGAAGCAGAACTCATTTTTTGCCTTGATTTTAACGGGCTAAGCCGTGTTTCCAAAGCCGAGACTGCATTTCGCAAAGCCACGGCAAAAAAGGTACTCATTGATCACCATACCAATCCGAAACCGGATTTTGATCTGATGATTTCGGTTGTGTCTGCCTCCTCCACCTGTGAATTGGTTTATGATTTCATTGAAGATTCAGGGGATCTTGCATTAATTGACAAACCCATCGCTTCCTGTATCTATGCCGGAATCATCACCGATACCGGTTCTTTCAGCTATTCCTGCGAAAATGAACGGCCCTACCTGATTGCTGCTGACCTGGTGAAAAGAGGGGTTAACGGAGAGCAGGTTCACCGCCTGGTATATGATACCTATTCAGAAAACCGCCTCAGGTTACTGGGACATGCCATCAGCGAGCGTCTGCACGTTTTGCCGGAATACCATGCCGCCTATATTGCCCTTACCAAAGATGACCTTGACCGGTTTAACCACCAGGTAGGCGATACAGAAGATATTGTCAATTTCGCACTCTCCATCGGGAGTGTCAATTTTGCTGCCTTATTTTATGACAGGGGGGATGAAGTAAAAGTATCCCTGAGATCAAAAGGCCATTTCTCAGTGAATGCCGTTGCAACAAAATATTTCAATGGAGGAGGTCACGTCAATGCAGCCGGGGCAACAACCTACATCAGTCTTGAAGAGACGGTCAACATTTTTCTTTCGTTACTTCCCATATATGAAAAGGAATTAAAAGCCGTTTACTGATGTCATCTTTGTTCTTAAACAGATGCCTTGCATCATTCTTCTTTCTCCCATTCCTTTTTCTCGCTTGTAACGACGCACCTCAAAATACGGTCTCAACCGGAAATTTTGTCATTACCGCTGATACGGTTATGAATTATCACCATGGTGCCTCAAGGGCAGAAGACCAGCAGATTGAGGACTTCATCAATCGGTATGGATGGAAGATGACCAAAACTCCCACCGGATTGCGGTATCTCATCTATCAAAAAGGACCCGGACAAAAAGCGGTAAAAGACAAAGTGGCCGTATGCAGGTATTCCTTGAAGTTACTGAACGGACAAGAGATTTACCGTTCTGAAAAAGAAGGCTTAAAAGAATTCAGGATTGGGCATGGAGGGGTTGAGAATGGATTGGAGGAAGGGATTTTACTGTTGAAGGTGGGTGACAAAGCAAAATTTATTGTACCTTCGCACCTTGCTTTCGGCCTCCTTGGCGACCAGGACAGGATTCCGTCGGGTGCAACACTGGTCTACGATATTGAACTGGTACAATTGAAATAAAATCATTAAAAAATCAACTAAACAACATGAAAAAAACTTTCTTACAATCATCATTGATGATGATGGTGATTGCGTTTGCCTTACTGGCATGTTCAAAGTATCCGGGTTTCAAGCAAACCGATACCGGGTTATATTACAAAATTGAAAAAATAAGCAAAGACACAGCTAAGCCAAAAACCGGTGACTGGGTTTCCATGGATTACCGGATCACAGCGGTTTCAAAAGGAAAAGATACCTTGGTTTTTGACAGCAAGAAAGCTGGTCAGAGTCCATTCCGCATCCAGATTCCTGACGCCAAGAGCAACATGCCCATCTTCGAAGCCGTTAAGATGCTTTCGAAAGGTGACAGTGGTAGTTTTATTATCAAGGCCGATTCTTTCTTCGTAAAACTTGGTGGTATGAAGCCTCCTTATGTTGACAGCAACAGCATGATCCGCTTTTTCGTATATCTTGTTGATGTCCAGAATCCTGCAGCCATGATGCAAAAAGAAGACAGTGACCGGAAAAGCTATCTTCAATCCAACAATATCACTGCAGCTCCTTTACCTTCCGGTGTATATTACATTGAGACCCTGGCTGGCACAGGAATGAGAATTGATACGACAAGATATATCAAACTGAATTATGCTGTCACACTTCTCAGTGGGAAAGAATTATTCTCCACCAAACAGTTTCCTGAAACACCGACAGTAAAATACGGTCAGAGTTTCGATACGCCCGGATTCACCGAAGCGGTAGGCCTGATGTCAAAAGGAGGGAAAGCAAATATTATCGTTCCTTCGGCGCAGGCATTTGGTGACAAAGGAATGGGAAGTCTGGTTCCACCTTATTCAACCCTGGTTTACAATGTCGAGGTCCTCGATGTATTGACCAAAGCCGCTTATGATAAAGAACAGGTTGAAAAGAAAAAAACAGAAGCAAAAAAGCAGGCAGAGGCTCAAAAAGGTGAGATCAGCCAAATTGAGAAATACATGAAAGATAATAATCTTAAGGGGAAAAAGTTGAACGACGGATTGTACTATGTTGAGAAAGTAGCCGGTACAGGACCCAAGGCGGTCAGTGGCAAAAATGTCAGCGTTCATTACACCGGAACCCTGCTCAATGGCAACAAATTTGATTCATCGGTCGATCGTGGAAAACCTTTCGAATTTACCCTGGGGCAGGGTCAGGTCATCAAAGGATGGGACGAAGGAATCACCCAGATGAAAAAAGGGGGCAAGGCCATCCTGATTATCCCGTCAGCACTTGGCTATGGTCCACAGGATAAAGGCACAATCCCGCCGAACTCTATCCTCGTTTTCGACGTAGAACTGATTGATATAAAATAAAAGTAAGTCGGAAGTTATTTTGACTCCAGAAGCTTGTCCAGGGCAAAGAGCTCATCTCTTAGCCGGGCTGCCTCCAGAAAATCCATCTCCTTTACGGCAGACTCCATGGATTTCCGGGTTTTGGCAATGAGCTTCTGGAGTTTTTCTTTTGACATGTATTGAATCACGGGATCTGCTGCCACATCCACCCTGTCATTTTCAATATAAGCCCCTTCTACTGCCTTGTTTCCGGCCACGGCTGTCTGACTCATGATATCCATTGTAGTTTTTACAATCTGGGTAGGCGTAATGTTATTGGCAATATTATAATTCATCTGTTTTTCCCGGCGCCGGTTGGTTTCATTAATCATGCGTTGCATGGAATCTGTCGTTTTATCGGCATACATGATTACCTTACTGTTGATGTTTCTCGCTGCCCTGCCTGCTGTCTGGGTGAGGGATCTTTCCGACCGGAGAAATCCCTCCTTGTCAGCATCCAGGATTGCAACCAGCGAAACTTCCGGAAGATCCAGTCCTTCCCTTAGCAGGTTCACGCCGATCAGTACATCGAAAACACCCATACGGAGTTCTCTGAGTATCTCCACACGTTCCATGGTGGGCACATCGGAATGGATATAGCGGCAGCGGATGTCCATTTTGGTAAAATATTTCGACAGCTCTTCAGCCATTCGCTTCGTCAGAGTGGTCACCAGGGTCCGCTCATTTATGGCCGACCGCTGGTTGATCTCATCCATCAGATCGTCAATCTGGTTCACGCTTGAACGGATCTCTGTGACCGGATCCAGAAGCCCTGTCGGGCGAATCACCTGTTCCACCACGATGCCCTCTGATTTTTGCAATTCATAATCAGCCGGTGTAGCGCTGACAAAGATGGTCTGGTTGATCATCCGTTCAAACTCTTCAAATTTCAGCGGACGATTGTCCATGGCTGAAGGTAACCGGAATCCGTATTCCACCAGGTTATGTTTCCTCGATCGATCCCCGCCATACATGGCTCTGACTTGTGGCAACGTTACGTGGCTTTCATCCATGATCATCAGGTAATCATCCGGAAAGAAATCAAGCAGGCAGAAAGGCCTTGAACCTGCAGCGCGGCCATCAAAATACCTTGAATAATTCTCAATTCCGCTGCAATAACCCAGCTCCCGCATCATCTCAATATCATAGCTGACCCTTTCTTCCAATCGCTTGGCCTCCAGATCTTTTCCGATACTTTTAAAATAGGTGACCTGTTTTACCATGTCATCCTGGATCTCGTAAATTGCCTGCTTCATCTTATCTTTGGAAGTCACGAAGATATTTGCCGGGTATATGGAAAGGGTCTCGACTGTTTCATACCGATGCCCGGAAACCGGATCAATGGATTCGATGGATTCGATCTCATCACCCCAGAAAATCACGCGAAAGGCATAATCGAGATAGGCAGGAAAGATATCGATTGTATCACCTTTAACCCTGAACTTGCCGCGGGTAAACTCCATCTCCGTCCTTGAATACAAACTGTTCACCAGTGCATAAAGGAACTTGTTCCGGTTGATCTTTTCCTTGACATTCAGCCGGATGATATTGGACGTGAAATCATCCGGGTTTCCGATACCATAGATGCAGGAAACGGATGAAACCACGATGATGTCTCTTCTCCCCGAAAGCAGGGTGGAGGAGGTGCTCAACCTTAACTTCTCAATCTCTTCATTGATCGAAAGATCTTTCTCAATGTATGTGTTGGTGATAGGGAGATAGGCTTCCGGCTGGTAATAATCGTAATAAGAGACAAAAAATTCGACCGCGTTGTTTGGGAAGAACTGCTTAAACTCGCCATAAAGTTGTGCTGCGAGTGTTTTGTTGTGACTCAGTACAAGGGCAGGTCGGTTCAGCTCCTGAAGAACATTCGCAATGGTAAAGGTCTTTCCGGAACCAGTAACCCCAACCAGGACCTGTGCAGAATCTCCCCTTTGAATTCCTTCCACAAGCTGTTTGATGGCTTCAGGCTGATCGCCTGTTGGCTTAAAGTCAGAGGTTATCTGAAATTTCATGAAGGTCAGTATTTTAGATAGACTGAAATGGGATAGTGATCCGAGAGATCTGTATTGTATCTTTTGTAGCTGAACGCTTTAAAAGGGCTTCCATAGAGGATGTAATCAATCCTGAAAGAAGGAAACTTCCCGGCATAGGTATTACCGAAAATTCCCTTGCCTGCTTTCCGAAACGAATCATTCAATCCGGCTGTCATCTCATGGTAAGTATAAGAAGTAGGGCTGTCGTTAAAATCGCCACAGATGATCACAGGATAGGGGGAATCATGAATATGAGCCACCAGGATGTCAACCTGCTGTGCCCTGAGTGCAAAGGCCCTTCGAAGTTTGGCGATAATCTTTATGGATCCGTCCTTGAGTCCCTCGGGCGCTTTTTTCTCTGTTTCCGTCAAATGAGCATAAAAGGAATAATCGTCATCACCCAGGTTGATCGATTTAAGGTGAAGGTTATAGACCCTGATGGTATCTTTCCCGACCAGATGATCTGAAAAGATGGCAAATACATTGAGATTATTTAACCTCAGGGAACCTGTCCTCACGACCGGGTATTTCGAAACAGTTACAATGGCATTCACTCTTTTTTTATCCTTGATAGTATAATAGTTTTTGTACGCATATTCAGGAAGATAAACAGAGGCGGCAAACTTTCCGATGATCTCCGTACTGTCATCCGAACGGACATAAAACTCTTGTATGCAGGCAAAATCAGGCTTTTCGGCGATCAGCAGGTTTGAAACCTCCGATCGGGTCCTTTTACCGGATTTCTCCGGAGAGATCCCGTATAGACTATGGACATTGTATGAGAGAATCTTCATACTTCCGGCGGGCGGGGCAACCAAAGACCGGAACTGGAAAGAAGCCAGCAAAAATGTGAATCCCAGTGCGATCGCAAGGATTGAAATCCAGATATATCTTTTCCAGAGCAGAAGCCAGAGCAATACAAAGAGCAGGTTAACAGCAAGCCAGATCGGATAGGCCAGTCCAAAAAATGCGAGGATCCATATCTTCTCCGGGCTGATGTAAGGCGCTAGGTAGGACACCAGCAAACATAGCACAAACAAGAGGTTGATGATGAGCAGCAGGATGGTGAAAAAAGATTTTCCTTTCTTCTTTGCCATAGTTTAATTTTTTTTCCCGGAAGACTTAAATAACAACTCCTTTTCTTCTTTGGTCAGGCTGTCATACCCGCCTTTTGAGATTTTGTCCAGGATGTGATCGATCTTCTTTTGGTTCTTTATTTTTGTTGCATTGTAATCTTCATCACTGAGCGGTCTGCTGTAATTCACAGATGCTTTCATTTTTTTTCTCCGGAACAATGACCCGAATGAACGGGCGAAACCGAACCGGAGCCCCCATGAAAAGGGCATCCTTCCTCTTTTAAGCAGAAAGATATAGAAAAATCCCCAGAAAGCGCCGCCAATGTGTGCGATATGGCCTCCTGAGTTTGCTCCGGGAATGGCAAAAAAATCAAAAACAAAAAGAATCAGAGCCAGGTACAGAATTTTTATTCTTCCAAAGAAAAGAAGCTGGATAGAGTAATCGGGAACATAAAATGAAATGGCAGTCACAATGGCCATTACCGCTGCCGAGGCCCCCAATGCTATGCTTACCGGAAGAGCCGTTTCGTAAAGCGGGAAAAAATTGAAAGCAAAAACATAAAGAAGCCCACCGGTAATCCCACCCAGGAGATAGGTGAGTAGTAATTTTTTTTCGCTCAGGTATTGAAGAAAAATCTTTCCGAACCAGAAAAGCCATAACATATTGAACAGAATATGCCAAAAATCAAGGTGAAGAAACATATAAGTCACCAAAGTCCAGGGCTTGCTGAGCAGGGAGGGTATAAATGCAGGTAGGGCAAAATACCGTAAAACCATTGCATCGGTAAGTTCGGTAGGCTCCCGGTAAAGGCTGAAAAGGACATGAGCTACCTGGATAAGCAGCCAGATGGCTGTATTGATAAGGATGAGGCGTGAAAGTACGGAACCTTTCAGGAAAAATTTTTTAACCTCATCCAGCGGGTTTGCAGTATAGTTCATGCTTTAGTTCATCATTGGTGGTGATAAGTCTTTTTTCGCCAGTACAAGATAAGAAGAATACCAAAAATCATTCCTCCCAAGTGGGCAAAATGTGCAACATTATCGCTGGGGTTATTGGAAATGCCAAGATAGAGCTCTAAAGCACCATAACCGATAACGAGCCATTTTGCCTTGATCGGGAACAAAAAGTAAATCAGTATCATCATATTAGGGAACAACATTCCAAAAGCCAGCAGGATTCCAAAAACAGCTCCTGAGGCACCGATTGTGGAAACACTGATCTGCTGCTGGTAAAGCATGGAAATGTATTCCTGCGACAGGGCAAGATTCTGCGAACTCATTGGATTTGTTCTCCATTGTGTGACAAAAAGGTTGAGTTTCTCCAGGAGTTCGCGGGTATGCGGCGGAAACTGGTTTCCGAAGTTAACAAAAGCATCCACACCCGGATTGGCATTATAAGCACTCATGGCTGCTTCGAGCGGGATAAAACTGAAATATTGAACAACCATTTGAACCAGGGCGGCACCAATTCCTGTTACCATATAATAGGTCAGAAATCTTTTGGATCCCCATACATTTTCAACGAGGTAACCGAACATCCAAAGCGCAAACATGTTAAACAGGATGTGGGCGAAATTGGCATGTATGAACAGATAGGTCACAAACTGGTATATGCGGAACGAGTCGGATTTGAAATAATGCAGACCCAGTATGTCCGTAAGGTCCATTCCGAAAGCAGTTCCAGTCGAAATGGTTGCAAGAAAGAAGAGACCATTGATGATCAGCAGGTTTTTTACAACCGGAGGCAGGACGCTGAATCCGGTAGGTGAATATTGTTGCTCCATATTTTTTATTTGAATTTCCGGTTAAGCTCGTCAAAGCCGATGATCATCATGACTGGTTTCCCATCAGGAGTGACATCGGGGGCATTGCAGGCAAAAAGTTGTTCAACCAATCCGTTGATCTCTTCGACCTGTAGTTTTTGATTTCTGGAAGTGGCCAGGCTTTTTGCCAGGGTCTTTGCCAGTCCGATGTAAGCCTGTCCGCCGGCATCGGCAGGATTTGCCTTCAGGTTTTCGAGAATCTTCTCTATCAACCCGGGAATATCGTTGTTATTGCATCCTGCAGGGATAGCTTGAACCAATATTGTATTATTTCCGAAATCGGAAATCTCAAATCCGGCCTTTGAAAACTCCTGGAAATGTTCTTTCAGAAGACCGGCGTCTCCGGCCGAAAGCGGAACATTCACAGGCAGAAGTTGCTGCTGGGCGATCGGGGAGTTCTTTTCCATTTGAGCGAGGAATCGTTCAAAAAGGATTCTTTCGTGGGCATTCTGCTGATCAATGATCATGAGTCCGCTGCGGGTATGGGTCAGGATAAACCGGTTTTGAATCTGTATTGACTGGAAAGCAGTCTGACGGTCTTCCAACTCATCCCAGTTCGAAAGGACATGTTGCTTCTCCGGGTCTTCGTTACCCGTGACGTTAAAACGGATATCCTTCAATGGGTCGTAGAGCGATTGCCAGGGACCGGTATAATTTCTTTGCTGGGAGGGTGGTGGCCCGTTTTTCTCAAAAGGATTGTAATCCGGATTAACCCTGATTTCTGGCTGAGGATATACCCTTCCTTCAGCAGGCGGAGAGAGGCTGATGCTCCGTTCGGTTTCAAAATCGAGCGTAGGCGTGATATTGAATTTCCCGATGGCCTGACGAACGGAGGAATGGAGAATGGCATAAATACTTTTGATGTCCTGAAAGTTGATTTCTGTCTTTGTAGGATGAATGTTGACATCGATGGTTTTCGGATCAACATTGAGGTATAAAAAATAAGTAGGGAAGGAGTCGCTCGTGATCAGTTCCCGGAAAGCATTTTCAATGGCATGATGGAGATAAGAGTTTTTGATAAACCGGCCATTGGCGAAGAAATACTGTTCTCCCCTTGTTTTCTTTGCAAATTCAGGCTTCCCGATAAACCCATGAATGCTTACAATAGCGCTTTCCTGTTCCACCGGCACCAGTCGCTGGTTATAGTTGTTCCCCAGCAGGCTTACCAGCCGCTGTTTTAAGTTGGATGCCGAAACCTGGTGCAGGATTTTATCGTTATTGTAGAAAGTAAAGGCTACGGAAGGATTCACATAAGCCACCCTGAAAAATTCTTCCAGGATATATTTCAGTTCGAGTGTATTGGATTTCAGGAAGTTTCTCCTGGCGGGAACATTAAAAAAGAGATTTTTGATCAGGATGCTGGTTCCTTCAGGAGTGGTGACTGGAGATTGGCTTTTGAAATCAGAGCCTTCGATCACGATGGCAGTTCCGACCTCGTCTCCGATGCGTCGGGTGCGCAACTCCACCTGGGCGATGGAGGCGATGGATGCCAGCGCTTCTCCGCGGAAACCCAACGTATGGATGGCAAGCAGATCATCAGTCGTTTCTATCTTCGAAGTAGCATGGCGTTCGAAACACATTCTTGCATCGCGTTCCGACATGCCACAGCCATTATCCATAACCTGGATCAGGGCTCTTCCTGCATCTTTGATGATCAGTTTTATGCTGGTTGCACCGGCATCAACCGCGTTCTCGAGAAGTTCTTTCACAGCGGATGCCGGCCGTTGAACGACTTCCCCGGCCGCAATCTGGTTTGCGACCACCTCCGGTAATAATCGGATCAGATCTGGCATGGTTCCGGCTGATTAAAATTCGTCGTGCTCATTTTCATCCTTCTTTCGCAAAAATACCCAATTTTAGAATTGATCCATCAATGGAATGAGCTAATAGATCCTGTTTTAAAAAGAAAATGATGCAAAGGATTTGTTGTCCATATATAATAAAAACTACCTTCGCAAAAAATTGCAAAAGTAGTTCTTGAAAATCTTGTCGTAAGACTGTTTATTGTATTCTATCTCAGGTAGATACTCGCTCAGATGCGATTTCTGTCCAGTACCGGAAAACGCATTTCAGCCAGAAAGAACGCACCATAGAACACTGCACTGAAGAACAGTGAACCGAAGACATCATTCAGGAAGAATGAGAGGCCAGTGGTGGTATCCCGGAAAAAAGCCAAACCTGCAACGTAACATTCCAGAAGACCTGGGATGGTTTGCGGATAGAACGGACTGGCAAGCCATGCGGAGAAATTCGTGATCAGGAAAAAGATCACGGAAGACCCGACAGAAGCCATGAAAACCGTACCCACACTAACCCTTCTTCTGATTGCCATGCCGATGAGTACCGTAACGGCGAAACCCAGGTAAACAGCAGGCATATTTGCATGTAAACCGATCAGGAGATCGCTGATAAACATCGCAGCGATGGGTATAACAAAAGCAAAATGCTTTTTCTCGAGATAGGTTCCGGCAAATAATGCCATTGCCGCGATGGGGGTAAAATTGGGCCAATGCGGTAACAATCGCATGATTGCAGCGAAAGCGATGACTGAGAGAACAACAATAAACCTTGGAGTTAAGGTTTTATATTTCATTTGATATTTTGGTTTAAGTCCAACAAAAATAATAAATCATTTTAAATTTTGGTCAAATATTTCACAAAATGTTTTTTATTTGTCTTCTTCAAAATCTAAAGTAGTAAAAAAATGCGCACATTCCAACTATTCTTTATTTTCATAATGATGTTAATTTCAGCAGCTTCTGCACAGGAAAAGCCACAGGCGGACCTTTTGGTGACCGGTGGAAGAATTTATTCCGTTGATGAAAAAAATTCTGTTTATGAAGCCATGGCCATCCGGGAAGGAAAAATTCTTGCACTCGGGACCTCAAAAGATATTCTTCAGACCTGGTCGGGGAAAATAATGGATGTCCGTGGAAAAATCATTTTTCCGGGGTTCATTGATGCCCATTCCCATTTTTATGGCTATGCGCTTGGGTTTCAGCAGGCGGATCTCACCGGAACCCGGTCGTTTGATGAGGTATTGGCAAAAATGCAGTTGTGGTCAGCAAAATACCCCGGCGAGTGGCTTGTGGGCAGGGGCTGGGATCACAACACCTGGCTCGTAAAGGAGTTTCCTGATCGCAAGCGGCTCGATGAAATGTTTCCGGACCGGCCTGTGGTGCTGATCCGCATTGATGGTCATGTAGTACTCGCCAATGGTGAAGCTTTAAAGAGGGCGGGGATTGCCAAGGAAACCGCATTTTCTTCTGCGGAGGCAGAAGAAAAGAATGGCCACCTCACGGGTATCCTTAGCGAAAATGCAGCTGATTTTATGCGAAATGCCATTCCCCCGCCTGATAGAAAAAGTCTCGTTGCCTTGCTCCGGGAGGCTGAGGGGAATTGTTTTGCGGCAGGTCTGACCACAGTGAATGACGCCGGTACAGATAAAAAGATCATTCTTTTGCTGGATTCTTTGCAAAAATCAGGGGATTTATCGATACGGTTATCGGTCATGCTGAACCCGACCGAAGAGAATGTCACGTTTTTCATGAAGAATGGTGTTTACCGTACAGAGAAAATGACGGCCGGGGCGGTGAAGATGTATGCAGACGGAAGCCTGGGTTCAAGGACGGCTTTATTAAAGCAGCCCTATTCGGATGACCCATCTAAAAGCGGGATCCTGGCAAACCCAGAAGACCGGATCCGTAAATACTGTGAATTATGCCTGAAATACGGTTTCCAGATGAACATTCATGCCATCGGGGATTCGGCTGTCGCAATGGTACTTCATATTTACGGCGATTACCTGAAAGGAAAGAATGATCTTCGCTGGAGAATTGAACATTCGCAGGTAGTGGATCCGGCGGATATTGCGTTATTTGGTAAATATTCCGTTATTCCTTCCATACAGGCCACTCATGCAACTTCCGACATGTACTGGGCTGGTAGCAGGCTTGGGCAAAGCAGAGTTGCCTGGGCATATGCTTATGGTGCTCTGCTGCAACAAAACGGGTGGCTTCCCAATGGGACTGACTTTCCCATTGAAAAGATCAACCCGCTGAATACTTTTTATGCTGCTGTAGCCAGGAAAGATCTGAAGGGATTCCCGGAAGGCGGTTTTCAAAAGGAAAACTCACTCACCCGGGAACAGGCTCTGCGGTCCATTACGATATGGGCGGCAAAAGGAAGTTTTGATGAAGGGCGGAAAGGAAGCCTGGAAGCAGGAAAGTTCGCTGATTTCGTGATACTGAATCAGGATTTATTGAGGATACCTGAGGAACTGATACCGCAAACCAAGGTACTTGAGACGTTTGTGGGAGGAATAAGGATGTTTGGAGTGACGAAGTAGTGAAGGGTGAAGGGTGAAAAAAAAGAGGCTTCGGATAAGGAAGCCTCTTTTTTATACTACTTAAGGTGATGGTTTATTTCAGCACATTCTTTATAAAAAAAACTCCGAGGTGTTCCCCGGCACGATCGTAACAGCTTTGGATTCGTGATCCCGTGTCAAAATCATAACCTGCCATGCTCAGGCTCTCTTCTTTTTTCATTTCGATCGTTGCCAGTATGGTTCCCGGGTTGGCTGTTTCAACGAGGTCAATTTCCATGCGGATCCAGGCTCTTTGCCTCGTGATACCTATGTTAAACCCCGGTTCGGTAAAAGTTGTGCGGCAGATCAGGGTATATTTGGCATCGCGGGCTCCTTCCTTAAAGGTAATGCCGAACTGACCTGTCCGCTCATTCAGATTCTTTTCAAACATAGGTTGAAATTTGTCCTGTCTGTCACCAACCCATTGCTTTCCCCACTCATCACCCGACCCTGTCTTTTTCTTGTTACGGTCAGCAATTCCATTCGTAACATAATCCTGCTCATTTGAATATTTTCCGACCGACATTTTCGCGTAATCAAACTGCAGGTTTACGATGGTCTGGCCTTTCAGGACTGATGCTTCGCCTGATTTTAATTTGGCCTGGGCTGAAACTGCAATGGCAGAAATCATGAAAATGCCCATCAATAAAAGAGAATTGATTTTCTTCATATAAATAGGTTTTAAATTGTGGTTAAATAATGACATCAAATTTATAATGAAAATGGGGTAGCCCCAAGAAAAAGCTTTAATTTTTTGATTTATCGCGTTTATCGATGAACTTGACAGGTTTCCGGCTGATTTCGGGGAACTGAATCTGGCTGATGGTGTCCCAGGTCTGGAATTTTAATAGCGGAGCTACGCGAAGTTTTGCCCGGAAGTGGTCTTTGATATCTTTTTCGCGATCTTCGATGGGTTTCTTACTTCCGACGTGAATCAGGATTTCATCGGTCCCGATCTCATTGGTAAACACTTCTACCACATAATTGGAAATAAAATCTATGTTGTCAAGAATATCATACAACGCAGGCGGATACAAGGTAGTTCCCTTGTATTTGATCATCTGGTTCTTCCGGCCGATTACTGGGCCGAGTCGCATGGTGAAGCGTCCGCAGGGGCAGGGATCTGTATAATGGTAACATACATCTCCTGTCTTGAAACGCAACAGGGGCATACCTTCAATTCCAAGTGTCGTTATAGTGACTTCGCCGGGCTGGTCATCTTTTACCGGCTGGTCATTTTCGTCCAGAAATTCAACAATGATCAGTTCAGGATGATGATGTCCTCCGATTCCCTGTCCGCATTCCGTAAAAGAAGTTCCCATTTCGGTGGAGGCATAGGTGGAATAAAGCTGAATCGGCCATTTTTCAGTGATCCTTTTGCCCAGGGTATTGAGAGTAAAATCGGTATTTCTTAGTGGTTCACCGATACAGATGGCTTTGCGGATGCTGGAACTTTGGTAGTCGATGTGGTTTGCTTCAGCATATTCAATGACCTTGAGAATAAAGGATGGAACGGCAATCATGGAATCTGGATTCACTCTTCGGATGGTATCCCATTGTAATTCAGGAATCCCGTTACCTACACGAACAATCCCTGCGCCCATCAGCCTGATTCCCATGAAATAAGCGAGTCCGGCCATGAATCGCCTGTCGATGGTGGTCATGAGCTGATAAATGTCTGAAGAAGACCCGTCGGCACAGGTAAAAGAGATGGCTTCATTGTAGGCAAGCCGTTCCAGGTCTTTTTCTGTCATAGCGAAAGTCACCGGATAGCCCATGGTACCGGAGGTTGTGATGTAGTCGATGATCTTTTGCCTGGGAACACAGATGAATTCGCTGTTACGGATCTGAAGATCTTCTTTTGTGGTTACCGGGAGACGTGTAAGGTCATCTGTTGTCAATACCGATGCAGGGTCGATTCCGTTTTTTTTGAAGAGATCCTGATAAAAGGGAGAATAAAGGTTCAGATAGTTCATTGCCTCCCGCAGGCGTTCGTTCTGATATTTTTTTATGGTTTGAAAATTCTCCTTTTCGATACCCGGGAAAAACGGATCTGTCTGCATTTGCTTATGAATTAGTTACTGGCGATAACCCGACCGGGTCATGTGCCTTTCAAGATTCTCAACAATGATTTTCTTTTCTTCATCTGTAAGAATGAAGATGTTTTTCTGATACTGATCCATTTCCGACCCGAAAGAAATTATGGCTGATTCAAATTCAGGTGTAAAGGAGAGTCCAAGATCGGAATAAATCCTTTTCATTTCGCCTATGGAATCTTTCTCAAGATTTTCGAACCGGACTTCAGAAAAATGTCCGGCCGGGATCAGGGTTTTATGTTCTTCAATCACATCAAGCATTCGGGTCAGCACGGTTGATACTTCACCGATCGTGGGCTTATGAGCATTCCGGTTCAGGACATTCTGTTGTTGCACGATATTCCACATGTGGATGGTCGAAGGAACTACTTCATAGGGATGACGAGTGATATGAATAAACCGGGCTCCGGGAAACATCTTCATGAGTTCCCTGATTCGTAATGAGTTGAATGGGTTTTTGGAAACGATGGTTCTTTTTTTGAGAAAGAAGAGTTTTTTAAAAAAGAATTGGATTGATTTTTCCCATTCTTCCAGATGTTCATCCGGAAGGTAAGAATCAAGATCAGATAGAAAATATTTTTTTTCGGAAGGAAAAACGAGTTTCTCGAGCGGAGAGAAATCGGTGATACGGTACACGGCATATTCATCTTCCTGTGGCTCATTCATGCCTAAGATCACGTTATCCATGGGCCGGTGCTTACTGATCATTGCTTTCATCACCGGTTTATAATAGATATAGGAGGTCAGAAAGCTGTCAGGTTCAGCAACCTCAAAGAGGGTAGGAACGGCAAGCTCCTTATCCAGGCTCATGAGTTTGTGCAGGAGTGTGGAGCCGGTGCGCCAATGTCCGATGATGAAAATTGGATTGAGGGGGAGGGGAGTATTTTCGACTTTTTTCCGGAACCGATGGCATTCAATGATGGCAAATAACGACGACCAAATGGCACTTTGATACAAAAACAATAACCGGGATAGGTAAAGCGGACGCAGTGAGACGACATTTCTCCTCACCAGCCGTGAAAGTCGTTGAAGGGTTATTCCAGCGGTAAGATAGGAGCTTTTCAAATTCCGGGCGGTTAATTTGTTAGCTTTTCTTGTTCAGCTGTGATGTATTCGGCAATGCTGTTGATTGACCGGACGACGTACCTGGCTGTAGTCTGATCAGCGATCCTGATTTGATAGATGCGCTGAATGGCCATGATGATTTCGATGGCATCTACCGAATCGAGCGTAAGTGCATTGTTCCCACCAAACAAGGGTTCCTCATCATCCACATCCTTTGGATCAACATCAGTGATATTCAACGTCTCCATGATCATTTTCTTTATCTCTGCTTTCAATTCAGCCGAAGGTTCTTTTGTCATACGTTCTGTTTCTTTGTTTTCATGGTTTTTCGAAGCTTTTTGAAAAAGGCTTCTTCGGCATCTGCTCTATCCAGGAGCATATCCCTGAGCTCTCCGAGCCGATCTGGTCCCAGGTCACGGTTCTTGCCGATCCTGGCGGTGAACAGGGAGATTTCCCGCCACCCATCTCCAATCACCATCATCTCTTTGGAGAGCTGGTTCAACTCGGGAAAGTTCAGCACAGTGGCAGACTGCTGCAAAAAGGTTGCGTACATAAACCGGAATCCGGCACCGCCCGTTCCCTGGTCTTCGAGCAGGATGTTGATTTTCATGATCTCATGAGACAGATGTTCCTCATCCCTGGCCAGTTTGGGCCACTCGCCGATCTTCTTTGCCATGGCCCGGATTCCTTTAATGCCCAGAAATGGGATCGGGATACGCAGCATGTAAAAACAGGCTTTTTGAATTCCTTTCCTGATCGCTTTTTCCATGGGCAATGAGGCAGGAATGCTTTCAGGATAAAACAAAAATCCTTTTGGTGACATATTTCCACCCGCAAACCTTGCCTTACGCATGGAGGATTCTTCCAGTTCGACTAGTTTGGGGAAATAGCTGTCGGATACAATATACTTTGATCCTTCTTTCCCAACAACCACAATAAAATGCACGTTGATGTGAACCCTTTCCCAATCAGGAATGTAATCCATGTAATAAAAATCGACCTGAACCGCAACCGGGATATTTTTAGCTAACAGATCATCCAGTCGTTTTATTCCTTCATCCTGATTTTTAAATTTCTCGGTATAAAATTTAACCCCCAACCGTTTCGAGAGTTTTTCACGCATCTGTCCGGGTTTATTTCTGACAATGAAGGTAGGGAAGGTGAATGACTTCATCTTATGGAAATAGCCAAAAAAGATGCCGCTTGAAATGCCGAACACCATGGGTTCGGTTATTTCCATACCGGCATTGTTCAGCAGCGAGGTTACCGTTCCCGATTCGCAGTGCGCTGCCATCTTGTGTTTGTAAGGCATTGAACTCATTTTGCCTGGTTCTTCAGATTTATCAGCCATTTAGGGGCATCATATCGATCAAATCAGAAACAGCAACATTGAAAACGTCTGCATATTTCTGCAGTGTCTTCATATCAAGCTGTCTGTAATGACCCGGTTCAAGATGTTTTTTGACCTTCCCTTTCCGAAGGCCGACTCTTGCAGCCAGTTCCGACAGCGAAAGGTCTTCCAGCACCATGAAAAAATGAACCGGGCTTTTCCGTTCCTCGGTCACCTCTTTTCGTAAGGATTCCTCAAGGTGCTTCCTTTTCATTTCATAATCATCCAGAAAGTTTTTCGTGATATAGGACCCGGTTTGCATGGCCTCAAATTTCCCGTTATCCTTTTCTACATAAAGGATAACTTGTTGTTGAGGGCAATCCACGAATCCATCTTTTTCTTTCATGAAGAAAATAGCTTGATTATAAAAGGAATACTATTTCTGTTTTGCAAAATTAAGAATGGAAATGGTCATTGCAAAGACAAAAAACAAAAGAAGGTATAAAATGTTAGGAAAGATAGACCAAAATGGTGTTTCCCGGATAAAAATATCCAGGTAATTGTCTATCCCCCAGCGAATAGGAGAAGCAAGGCTAAGATATTGAAGAAAATCAGGCATGAGGTAAACCGGAAGAAAAGTTCCGCTCAGCACGCCGAGAATCACGATGGTCATGGATCCAAAAATGGAAGCCTGGCCATTTGTGGAGGCAAGTGAACCGACCATCAGTCCGAAACCAACCGCAGCCAGAGAAGCGGCTATGGTTGCTACTATGATAGACAGATACTGGTTTCCGAGTTGTAAGGCCGGGATTCCGAAGAAAGCCGGGAGTAGCCACATTCCCACAAAAACCATCAGGAGGAACTGAATCGTACATACGATGAGATAGACCAGTACTTTCGATGAGAGAATCGTACCGATCGTGACGGGCAGGGTTTTGAGCCGTTGGTAGGATCCTTCGCTCTTCTCACTGATCAGGCTGCCGGACAAAGGCAGCACGATGAAGAACATGGCAAAGAGAATGAACCCCGGAACGGTATTCTGTGTAAGCGTAGGTTTAATGACGGATTTATCAGATACAGCAAACACTTCGTTAACCGGCGTCATATGCTGAATGGAACTGTTGATCATCGAATTAATGGTCTCATCCATTCCCGGTGCCATTCGTTTTAACAATACTTCGATAGCAATCCTGCTTTGCGTGCCTTTGATGAGATAGGTTAACGAACCGGTTATGGCGTTTTTATAGGAGGGTTGAAGGGAAGGGTCGCTGATGATGCGGATTGCCGAATCCTGTTCCGTAATCAGGAGTCCGACGGGGTATTTTCCCTTGGATACCAGCGCAGTGAAAGTTGGTTCGCTGATCTTTTTTCCTTTTACCGATGTGATCATCGTAAAGAGTCCCGAAGCTTCCAGGTTTCCCGAAACCTGTTTCGAGAAAGCAGACTGGGATTTGTCCAGGAAAAGGATCTCGGTTTTGTTTTCTTTGGAAGATTTTAGTGCATTTTTCTGGGCGAGGGATACGATCATGATCAGGAGCACCGGCATGAGGAAGAGGATGCCAAGACCGGGAAGATCCCGGATCAGGATAAGGAATTCTTTACGGGTGCCAGCGAAAAATTTAAACATATTGTTAGTCTTCCCTTATTGCTTCAATTATGCTGAAAGGGGCGATGGTCGGAATGATCCTGTTGATTTTCAGGCCGCTTTGCTTTAAAATGGATTCGTATTCTTTCCTGGTCCGCTCTTTACCCGATTGCATAAACACCATCATCTGTATGTCGATCAGCTTTCCGAAAGAAGGAGCATTTCCATCTTCGATCAGCATTTCAACCAGGAGAACTTTACCGTTTCCCGGCATCACTTCAGCTATGTTGGCCAGGATTTTCACACTGTCGTGATCACTCCAGTTATGAATGACATGTTTCAGCAGGTAAGCATCGGTGCCGGAGGGGATTTCTTTGAAGAAATCGCCTTTTTCAATGGTAACTCTTGATGCCACCTGGTATTTCTCAAGGATCGCGGGAGCATTTTTTAATCCTACCGGGAGATCGAAGAGTATACCCTGCATCTCAGGGTTCTTGTAAAGGATACTTGACAGCAAAAGCCCTTCGCCACCGCCGATATCGGTAATGGTCGCAAAACCAGAAAAATCATAAGCACTGAGGATCGGCTCGATCGCCAGTTCCGTAAGATTGGTCATCGACCGGTCAAAAAGATTAGATTCGATCGGGTTTTCGGAGAGAAAGTCGTATATGGGTTTTTCATAAACTTTCATAAAAGCATCCCGGCCATGTTTGACCGACCAGGAGAGGTCATTGAACACAGTCCAGTTCAGCGTGCCGAGGTGCTGCATGATCATATACCGTAAAGATCCAGGCCCGTCAATCAGCGCTTTGGAAAGGGGAGTATTGCTGAAGGTTCCGTCTTTTCTTTGTTTAAAGATTGACTGGCTGGCGAGTGCACGCAAGATCCTGAAAAGATACTCCGGTTCAGTATCTGTCTCAAGTGCCAGTTGTTCTGCTGTTTTAGGGCCGTCCTTTAATTTTCCGGCGATATCCAATTCTGCCGCGACCCGGAGGCAGGGCAATAACCAGAAATACTGGAAATATTCATACAACACGACACTGGCCGGAAACATCCGTCGGTTTACGTTGACCAATCCTGTCCTGAAGGCATTGATTGACTTTATGAACCATGTAGGTGGTAATTTCCGGATCTTTATTGAATCATTCATTGGCATTATCGTTTCTCTTTGCGAAAGTACTCATTTAGATCAGATCAGAACTGGATTCTCCAGGTACCCATCGGGAAGAATCCCATCTCAAAATAGCTGCGGATCTGCCCGGTGGAAGGATCAATCCGCTGCAGATAGACATTCGTGTAGTTGGTCCTGTATTGAAGATCCAGCATAAACTCGAGGTTGTACCCGGGCATATTTCGTTTTATTCCGAAACGGACCGAGTAGCGTTGATAAACCGGGTAACGTGGTTCATAAGCGCGAGACCAGTCAGGAACCGATTCCCCGGTTGCCATGGTTTGCTTTACATCGAATGGTATATATGGATTACCCTGGGTCCAGGTTCCCCGTAAACCGAAAGACATCACACCCCATTTCCTTCGGCCCATCGCGAATTCATAACCAGTGGCAACATTGATAACTGTGGAAACATTAAATGCGGTATTCCGATACTGTTTGTCATAGCCGGTGTATTTCGAATCGTACAAGGAACAGGTCAGGAGATAAAAGAAATTCTTCATAAAAAAATGTTCCAGCGTAAACTCAACGCCATAATTATAGGCTGTTCCGAGATTGATCAGGCTGTCGCTGTATTGCCGGTCAAGAAAAAATTCATGCCCCTGGTTATTCAGTGAATACTGGGGTATGGATCGTTTGACGGGAATATCGTACAAGTATTGATAATAAATTTCTGATTTAAAGTGCAATTTTTCTCCGGAGATGAAATCATAACCCAACGCAACCTGAGCATTTCTTGAAAAATCGAGATTGAGGTTGGTTTGACTGGTAGTCCCGTCAGGCAAATGGGTGACGATGAAATAGATCACTCTGGGTTGCATCTGGCTGTACAGTCCTGCACCGAAGTTCAGTTTGTGTTTGGCCGTGATATCCCATGAAAAGCCGACCCTGGGCTCAAGTGCCCAGGTGTTGTTCAGTGTAAGCCAGGAACCGGAGATGCCTGTTGTGAAGGATACTTTACCGGAAAAATTGTGCTTCCATTGTCCATAGCCCCGGAGAAAGCCCATTTTTTCATCACTTCCGGTGTTGGTCAGGAATTTCCCTCTCTGCATCATGCTGTCGGCAAAACTCATCATGAAATAATCAGCATAGACGCCCAGTTCTATATTATTGGAAAAAGAAAATTTCTTCATCAACTGTGAGGCATAGGAAAGCTTGGTTTCGGTTGATCTTTCTCCTGCCCAACGGGAGGGAGTGCGCGCTACATTGGAAAAGCTGTCAATCCGGGTTTCAACGCCGGAGCCAACAAAATAAATCATGTTTTTCAGCTGCAGTGAAGTCACCGGAAAGATCTGGTGGGTGATTCCGATTACACCGAGCTCCGAGCCATTGGAAAGATCTTCTCCATAATCCGGAAACATCCAGTCATTCTGGTCCCTCTTGCTGTCGAAAAGTTGAATAAAGCTTTTACCACCCATCCCGGTAATGGTAAATTGTCCTACATGGGCAGTCGGTAGTGTGATTTTGAAGTTGATATCCTGGTATTTCGGGATAATCGAGAGTTTTATTCCAGTCAATCCGACCAATTCCAGGAGTGAATATCGGTATGAAAACAAGTAAGAAGCTTTGCTCTTTTTCGAAAAAGGTCCTTCCGTGCCGAATTCCAGTCCGTTCCACCCGATTCCAAACCAGTATTCTCTTTTTTCATTATTACCATTCCTCATCCGCATATCGAACACGCCGGAAAGTGCATTGACAAATCGTGCAGGGAATGTGCCCGTAAAGAAATCGGAGTTGGTAAGCAGGTTATTATTGAGAACGGTTACCGGTCCGCCGGTGGTTCCGACCGCTGCAAAATGGTTTGGATTGGGAATCTCCATATCATCCAAACGCCATTGAAGTCCCATGGGGGAGTTCCCCCTTACAATAATGTCGTTCCGGTTGTCAACACCGGAAGTTACCCCGGCAAAGTTCTGGGCCATCCTCGCAGGGTCGTTGTAACTGCCTGCAAAGCGGGACGTCTCATCCACACTAAACGAACGTACCCCCAAAGTTGCCATCTTGTTGATTGCTTCATATTTCCGGTAATCTCCCCGGATTTCAACTTCCTGGCCGGTGATCGCTGACTCTTCCAGTGAGACGGTTATTTCGGCTTCTCTGCCGCTGTTCACGATAACCGCTTCAGTTGTGTAAGGCGAATAACCTACGAAAGTAATCCGGAGTTGTTGTTTTCCGATGGGAACCTTTTCCAGCCTGAATTGCCCGTTGATATCAGTGACTGTGCCGGTGAGGGGTGTGATGTTCAAAAGAACCACTGTCGCCCCGGTAAGAGGAGCTTGTGTTTGCCGGTCGATGACGATTCCTCTGATGGTGGAATAGATAATCGGTTGGGTGAAAGATGGAAGGGAAAGTAAAACGAAAAGGAAAACGGACGTGACAGACGTTAAGGCTTTTGATGAACAGATCATCCTGCCATCATCTGGTCGACAGATTCCCTTGAAAGCCTTTTCCATTTCGGATTGGTCAGTTTTTCTCCATCCCAGTCAAAGTCAACGAGATCAAAAGTCTCATCATAGAAAGTGAGTTTACTTTTCAGGTCTGGTGTATGCTCTACAAAGATAAAAGATTCCGGTTTCTGATCAAGGTTTTTCAGAATCTGGGTTGCCAGGGGCGCACACCATTCGGTTACTGGTGTACCGGGATTTTGTCGGTAAAGTTCAGTTGCAATGGCCAATGTTTTCCCGTCATTTCTCCGGATGATCTTCAGTCCGCATTTTGAAGGACTTTCCCATTGTCCATTAAAATCAAAATAGTGGTCCATGTAATTGTTGAATTCCGGATTGAGCTCCATAAGAGGGTGAAGAATTAAAAAATGATACTATGATTGAAAATCGGGTTTATGCAGATTTATTTACTTTTTTTCCAAAACTGAGATCGATGAGGTCGCGGCGACGGGGTTTGTATGTACCATTCCGAACTTCCCGTTGCATTACCGTCCCCAACAGGTTGAACATCTTGGAAGTCTGCGGTTCATCTTTGTAGAAGGTATCCCATGCATAATGATACAGTTCCTGGAGCCGTTCGGCTGTCATGTGTTTCGGAGTATAAACGACTTTCCCGGCATTGTAATGATTCCAGTCGTGATCAAAAATCCGTCCCTGTTTCAGCAAATCACTGTATGCCTTGGTATGGGGGAAAGGGGCAAGGACCGTGAATTCGGCAAGGTCAAGATTGATTTCCAGCAGGAAGTCGATCAGGCGTTTGATATCATCTTCGGTCTGATTATCTAATCCCAATAAAATGGTTCCTTCAACAGCAATTCCATAATCATGGTACTGTTTGACCCGGTTGCGGATGTAATCGGACGTATCGAAGACCGCCTGGTAAACATACCATGCACCGGCCTGTGCCGCAAGATCCAATACATCATTTTTATCTTCAATGGTATGACTGACCCATTTCTTCTTCAGCGGGATCATGGCTTTGAAAAGTTCTTTTTCCCATTTGGTATCCAGTGCCAGGGAATTGTCAACAATGAAAAGCCGGTTATTATCCATCTGCGAAAGTTCTTCAACAACACGGTCAATCGGCCTGGGTCTGAAACCCCTGCCGCCAAGGTATCTCACTGCACAAGGATAGCAATCATAGATACAGCCTCTGGAAGCGTGAAAGAGGTCAACCATGCGAAAACCCTTGTGATAATAAAGATCGGCATCCAGGATATCGCGTCTCGCCGGACCAATCAGCTCCATGGCCGGCGGATTATTCATGAAGTTATAGACTTTCTGGAGATCATTCTTACGGAAATCGTCAAAGACTTTATCCATCCTGCCTTCAACCTCTCCCATGAATACAGAATCGGCATGCAGCATGGTCTCTTCGGCATGAAGCATGGTAGATATCCCTCCAAAAATCACCTTTTTCCCGAGCTTCCTGTAGAGGTCGGCAATTTCCCAACCCCGTTTCACCTGGGTGGTAAGCATCATGGAGATCCCAACGAGATCAGGCGTTTCATCAATAATCAGCTCCTGAACGTTCTCATCGGTAAAATCCACCTCCACGTAACTGGGAAGCGCGGCAGCCATAACTACAGGACCATGAGGCGGCAGATTGAAGATCGTCTGGTCTTCCAGTTTGTCCCATCTGGGGTATATCAATTTAAATTTCATCCTTTTTCCTTTTTCTTTTGAATAATACAACCGGCCAGTTTTGAAATGACCCGGTCTTTCTCTTTTTGCCGTGGAATAACTTTTTTCAGCGCTTTGTGGTAACATGACAAAGCCTGGTTGTTTTTCCCGGCTGAAGCATAATAATCACCGGTTATTTCGTAAACGTCAAAGAATTCAGCATTACTGGCGATGAATTCCTGAAGTGCACTTTCCGGTAAAATAATTTTTCCTTTGGAACCGATGGCTGTTCTAATAACGGCCCTTATTTCCCCGTATCGCTGGAATTGTTTGTATTTTGCCGATCCCAGGAAAGGATCCGGAGCTAAAACCTTGTCCGCCTCCGTAATTTCCGTTCCATTTTGTAGTTCTGCAAAATTATGAAAAATTTTAACCAGATCATAACATGCATAACTTCCTATTTGCCATGGACCTGTAGAAACCCATACCAGCCGCTTTTCCGGTTCGAAGATGACAGAATGGTGAGCAATCAGCTGATTGATGGCTTTTTCATTGCCCATACCGATATCAGCTCCCTGTAATCCCTGCTGATCCCTTAAGATTTTGGCCATCCCTGCCACATCCAGTGGCCTTTCATGGATCAGGTCTTCCGTCACCCTTTTAAAACGGTAAACAGAGGCATTCTCTTTCATGTCTTTACGGTTCATCGCATCATCGGCGAACGTTTTTGACTGAAAATGATTAGTACTGATAATATAATCCTTCCTCGGTGAAACCAGCCCGATCTTATAAGGTGATTTCTCATAGATGACCGCTTTTCCATCCTCGGCTGAGCCAACCATAATCGATTCCGAAACGAAAGTCTCCCGCTTAATGGCTATTTCACGGGCTTCATCCAGGTTTTTTGCATATTGAAGGATTTCCCTTGCCAGGATAGAAATGGGAGTCCGTGCAGAATAGGGAATACGTGATTTGGCGGCATTGATGGTAACGGTCAGTCCCTGGTCATTCATCCCGGAAACCGCGCCAATCATACCTCCCCAGGTGATCATCATGAAAGGATACCCTTTGGATGGTTTTTCAAAACAGACGATCTTGTTTTCGGCAAATTCATCACCCGCATAAAAATCAAAATTCCTGCCGATCAGCAAAGATGAATCTGCCGACATGCTTTTCCAGACACCCAGGGCCGTACAACCCACCAGTTTCATATCCTGAAGGGCATGTCCGATGTCGTGTGCCGAATGATAATTGAGCATCCGCTGATAATTGCTGCCGATGTAAGCGTATTTTGAGGAAGCGGAGAGCGAGATCCCGTAAATTTCTTCCTTGTATTCTTCTGTAATGTATTGGTCAATATCTCTGTTAAACCAATAAATAAAATATTTCAGGAATCTCAGGTAGGTTGGCGAGGGGACAATCTTCCCGATTTCCTGCGTAAAGGCTTTTTCCTGGGTAAAAATAAGATCTTTGGTCAGTTTGCCTATCATGACGCCGCGTTGGAACGGATCCCCTTCAACATAGAGTTCCCATAAACCGGAGTTGCTTTTGTGCAACCAGTTGGGGCCACAGGAATAAAAACCCGGAGAGGCATGTTTTACCACAAAGGTAGTATCACCGGTATTTGATATAGTTGGAGGAGAGATGCGCGTAGCGGCCTGAAACCAAACCGCAAGGATGATCCCCAGGAAAAAAAACAGCAATAAAACCAGGAAAAGCCTTTTCGGCCATTTTTTTTTATTTTCAGACATTACGTATTTTATTTAACAGGTATTCCAGCCCGATGATCTCGCCACAGGTCAGCACCGCACCGATGGTAACACCCAATACCCCATGAAGGTTGGTGCTTTGGCCTGTAAAAAACAAACCGGGTATTTTTGTCACCGGCGAAATGGATGTCCCCATCGGATCATGACAATCCCGCTCCACGCCATACATAGAACCTTCGGGGGTACCGGTGTAGTCGCGCCAGGTCAATGGAGTAGCAATGGTCATCTGTTCAATGTTTTTTCGGAATTCAGGATACTCCGCTTCCACCAGGTCAAGTAATTCAGCCGCTTTAGCTGACTTAAAGGACTCATAATCGGCTCCGCGGTTGCCTGATGTGGTGTTTTGCCAGCGTGAGAAGGCCGGGAAATCCATCTTTGTCATGATCACGGCTCCTTTCGCCCATTTCGTATCATCTGCCGAAGGTAAAGTATAGAGCATGAAACTTTCCAAATGATCCGCCTTTTCATCAATCCAGGAAGTCTCATTAATGAAATGGTGAACATTGTGCCTGAGATAGGGAAACGAATGGGGTTTCATTCCTATGAATAACGAAAAAGAGGAGGGAGTATTGGGTAAAGAAGAAATCCTGTCTGAATATACTTTCCTGACAGGAATGTTCTGCATCATCTTTAGCGTGTTGGTGGGATGAATGGCTGAAATAACGATTCCCGAGGTGAAGGATTCCCCGGTGGTTGTTTCCAGGCGAAATCCATCCGTCTCTTTCTCAATGCTGACCACATTTTTTTCCATCAGCACCTCTCCGCCAAAATTCCTGATACTGTTTATCAGCTCTCTGGCAATCTGATCACTGCCATTCATCAATCTCCACGAGGAGGAAAGGAAGGAATGGTTAATGATGGCCGCAACGTACAAGGGTGTTTTTCGCTTATTTCCCGCATAAAGGAAATTGTTGCCCGAAAGCACTTCAGGAAGAAGGCTTCCGGCACTGGCAAATGACTGGAAAAATTCCCATGCATTCTGACTCCTGAATGATTCTTTGTCAGGATCACCCGTTAATTCCAGGTTATATAAAGGAAAAGTTCTGCTGATCTTTTCCAGCGAACAGACATAATGCTTCAGATTATTTTTTTCTTTTGGGAAAGAGGAGCGAAGCTGTTCCGTGAAATTCTCACTTCCGGAAGCAAGCGGGAAGGATTTCCCGGCGATGGAAATGATATCATATCCATTGGGATCCATCCGTTCCACATCCAGTTTCCCGGTCAGACCAAAATATTTCCAGTAACGATTCAACGGCTGTCCCTCATCATAGGCTCCGAAATAGTGAACGCCTGTATCGAAAATCCTGCCATTCCTGGTGAATGATTGAAGACATCCTCCGGGAACCCGGTTCTTTTCAAGGATACAGACTTTTTTGCCTTCCCTGGCAAGAATATATCCGGAAAGCAATCCGCTAAGACCACTGCCAATGATGATGATATCGTATTGTCCTTTTCTCATTTCCTGATAACCAATAGCGTGTTGGATGTATGCAGGGATTCTTCAATCACCTCTGCTGTGAATCCGGCATTTTCTGCGATAAGCCTGATTTTTTCGACGGAAGTGAAATTCAGGGTTTTGCCGGCATTCCCGGTTTTATTGAAACCGATGACTTTTGTCGACAAAAACTCTGTCATCTTTGAACTGTTATGATGTTTAACCTGGCCGGCATCGGCATCCCGAATCAGGATGACACCATTCTCTTCCAGGTTTCCCATGCAATCAAGCAAAAGTTTCTCCTGTTGTTCGGGGCGAAGATAATGAAGCACATCGCTGAGCAGGAAAGCATGGTGCTTTGTGATTGGGTATTGTGTGATATCCGCACAGATAAAACTAATCCGGTCATTCTTCAGATATCCGTTTGAAGCAACAGCGATTTTTTCTTCATCATGATCGATACCGGTGATCTGGCGGTCATCCGAAGTAAGCATCAGCATATAGGAGATGAATCCATAACCGCAGCCGATATCAAGGATTTTGCCTTGACGGGGAATCAATTGGTTGAAAACCTGATAATTCCCGGCCAGTTTCATCTTGACCCGCAGGTACCACTCTAGCACGGGTCCTTTGTAGACATAATTCAGGATCAGCTTTTTCCGGTAATAATGGCCCGTTCCTTCCCGGGTTTTCAGGCTGGCATATTCCTGCTGATATAATTTACGGATACCTTTTGCTCTTTCAGAATAACCCGTTCCGAAGGTCAAATCCTCCTGACCGATTCTTTGCAGGATTTTCATGTTCAACCCGTTCGGTCGTCCCCAGAACGCGCCTGTACCGAGGAAATCACCTGAACCGAAGACCACTACAGGCAAAATGTCAAGTTGAAGCTTCTCGGCAAGATAAAATGCCCCCCGGTGAAAACGCTGAATGTGACCGTCCTTAGAACGATGCGCTTCGGGGAAAATGAGGATAGAATAGCCTTCGTCTACCTTCTCCTTTAATTGGTCCATAATGGCATCGATCCCACGTTCAGCGTTGAAAAAGCTTGCCATCCGCGCAATCGGTCCGAATAGCGCGGAATTCCAGACCCATTCGTTGGTAAGGATCAGTATTTTAGGATAGAACCGCAGAAAGGCAGGCGTTTCGATCAGCGACTGATGGTTGCTGATGATGATGGCCGGTTTGGAAAAATCCTCCTTATGCGGATTGATCAGCTTCCGGTTGGTAGGGAAAGTGACTGCAATGTATGCTTTGGAAAGCTTTGAAAAAAGATAGTGAAAAAGGTATTGCTTCTTCTTTTTTGTCAATGGAAAAAGGAAAATGATCATCCCCGAAACGGCCATGATCAGAGCGATCATAACAATATTTCCCCAGGTAATGATCGTCTTAAAGAAAATCCGCATCGTTACCGGGAAATTTGCCAGCGCCCTTCGTCTTCCCATAATCCAATCATACAAGAGTGGCTGCACGGTGTAGGTAATCATCACCACAACCGACACTCCGACTACGGAGATCATGGCAATGGAATTCAATGCCGGATGCCGGGCAAAAAAGAGTACAGCCACACCAATGATCGTGGTAAAGGAAGAAAGGAAAATGGAGATTTTGTAGTTTGAAATATCCGTGATCCCATATTTGTAGCTGTTCAGCAATCCTCTGGTCATCAGGATGCTATAATCCACACCCAAACCGAAAATAAATGAGGAGATGATGATGTTAAAGATGTTGAAACGGATGCCAGTGAATCCCATAAAACCCAGCGTGATCAGCCAGCTGACATACATCGGCAAGGCTGCCAGCAACGCTATTTCTATTCTTCCGAAAGAAATCAATAAAAGGATGGTAACAAACAACATGGAAAGCTTGACCAGCAGGTTGAAGTCTGCTTTTACCCCTGCAATGAAACGGTCGGTCAGTTGTTGCCTGTCAAATAACACCAGGTTCGGACTTTCAGGAATGGCAAGATAAACTAGTTCCTTTTTCTCAGCAGATACATTGGCAACCGTTGTGATCATCGTCATATCACCGGTGCGTGTGATGAAATCCGAAAGAAAATCTTTTTGCAATTTCTTTGAGGCTTCCGGATCCATTACAAGAAAATCCCGATCCACGAAAGTGAAAAAGGCACTGAATGCCGCGGGTTTGAAGCCATATTTTTTACCGGCATCCGAGAGATCTTTTTGCAGCTTTTCTTTTCGCTCCGGGGTCCAGAATTTCTTCCAGCTGGCGATCCGTTCGCGCTGCAGGGAATCAGAAATGAGCAGGCTGGCAACGCCTGATGATGACCGGATCGCACCCGATCTCTTTAGTGAATTCAATGCACTTTCCACCTTTTCATTTGCGGATAAAGCCTCATCCAGGGTTTTCCCGATTGAAACCACATAGATATTTTTTAATGAGACCTTTGTGATCCGGTCAAGATCCTTTTCAGCCCCGGAGAGTTGACCGGTCATGAAGTTCATTGACATCATGTTTTTTTGGAAATCTGCCTTGCGGAAAAAGAAAATGCCAAGCAGGATCAGGATCACCAGCAAAGCGATGAAAAAGGAACTTTTTTCAAAAGAAAATCCCGCAATCCGGTCCGCCAGGTTCAGGTGCATTTTCTTTTCAGTGATATCTTTTTCCGAAATCAGTTGAGGCAGAATCACCAGGGCGAAGACGGCTGCCCCGAAGATACTGAGTGCAGCGAACCATCCGAGATCATGGAGAACGGCGGATTTCAGAAATATAAGGCACAGAAAAGCTCCGGCGGAGGTAAGTGCACAAAGAACAACCGTCAGCGACATTTCCGAAAGTACGGCCTCGATATTTTTCCTTTTCCGATAGGTTGTAATGATATAGAGTGCATAGTCGACGATCAATCCGAGGATTACCGAACCGATTCCTAGAGCAATGGCGGAGATGGTCCCGCGAGTCAGCGACATCATGGCAAGGGCAAAGCCACCACCGAAAATGGCCGGCAGAAAACCCAGCAACGGAATCTTTATACTTCTGAAATACCATGCAATGAAAGCAATGATCAGGAGCATGGCGATACCCAGCGTCAGGATGATGTCTTTCTTGAGTTGATTGGCATTACCGACAGATATGGCGGCAGATCCGAAATACCCGGATTTGATCTTGTTCTCCTGACCTGACGTAATTTCGCGAAGAAGCTGATCCATTCCGGCCACCAGTATTCCGTTTTTGGAAGTTTCGCTGGAGGGGTTGGCCGGGGTAATGAACATCAGCAGATTCCTGTGGTCTTTGGAGAAAACATACCCATCGAGCAAATCAAAATTATCGCCGGCCTGGAGGCTTTGCAGTTTTTTGAGCGCCAGCCAGGTGATACCCAAAGGATCCCGGGTGATATTTGACTTGAGTGCGAAGCTGGCAGGAGTCAGAAGATGATGATAATTCCGTTCGGTGATCTTCAGGATCGAATCATTGTTCAGCATTTCTTCCAACCGATGGTAATCCTGAATGTCCAGGTAAAGGGGGAGATGGTCATAAAAGAAATCAAGATAACCGGTCATAACGGAATCAGGCAGACTGGCCCTGATCTCCCTGATGAAAGTGGAATCAAAACGATGCTGAAGGCTGTCGGTCAATTGTGCCGCCAATGAAATCATCGTCCCCGGATCCGGAACTCCAACCGTATCCCGCAGCGAAAAGTAGACGATCAGCTTATCCGCAAAATTGTGATGTGCGATCACATATTCAAACCGATTTTTTGGATCGTTTCCCCCGGTGATCCTGGATATGTCCTCTTCCAGTCGGATCTTCCCGGCAAAAAGGAGGATTGCTCCTGTAAGAAGAACCAGAAAAAGATAAAAGAAGCCTTTTTTGTATTTGAAGAACCAGTATAATAATACAAATAGATTGGACATATGAGGATTTACCGGTTTCTGGAATCAGGGTTAGTTATCTTTGTTTTCATTGACAGACCTTGGTTTCCTGAAGATCTCAAGGATGAAGAACATCAGCGATCCGGAAAAAATGGCCAGTATGGAAGCAAAGATGAGGCTTCCGATCACATATTGAACGATATTATCTTTTATCCATGCAAAATCAATCCCGGAGCTGAAATGGCCACTGGTTTTAATCCCAAGGAATATTCCCCCGACCTGGTAGGACAGAAAGATAATAAACGGAAGAAAGGGAGGAAAGCTGATATTGGAGGCCCCTACAGCGATGAAACGGTTGAGTTTCAGCGCTCTTGCAGTAGAGTAGGCCAGGAGCATCTGCCAGCCCCAGAATGGAGCGATACCGAAAAAGATCCCGGTTGCCGCACTGTAGCTTAACGTTGAATTGGAGTCTTTGCTGTTGATAACATGATCATTGAAAATTTTCCTTAAGGATGTCTTTCGAAAGGATTGAATGAAAAGCCAGGGGCGAACCCACAGAAAAGCCAACAGGACCAGAATGGTATTCATAATGCTGACCCGGGTAAAATCCCTGAATTTCCTGAAATGCGACACTCTTTCTCCCTTTGGGGCATAATAAACCTTCACCGGAACCGATTCAACAGGAACACATTTCCAGGCCAGTCTTACCAGCACCTCTACTTCGAATTCAAATTTGCGGGTATAGAACCGCATATCCTTCATTATGTCAAGCGGATACATCCGAAAACCGGTTTGGACATCCGGAATTCTCAACCCGGTTTCAACACTGAACCAGAAGATGGAAAATTTATGACCGAAACTGCTCGTTCCGGGGATCCCTTCCTGGTCCATGTTTCTCGAACCCACGATCACCGAACCGGGGACTTCTTCGACCTTATCAAGAAATTTCTCAAAATCTTCAGGAAAATGCTGGCCGTCAGAATCTATCGTGATGGCATACCGGTAACCCTTCGCAATGGCCAGTTCAAACCCTTTTCGAAGCGCATGTCCCTTCCCGGTGTTTTTTTTGTATGAAATGACCTGCAGTTGCGGAAAAAGTGTGAGGATTTGTTTTGTCGAATCTGTCGATCCATCATCAACCACAATAATATGATTGGTATAGCTGCAGGTATCAAGGAGAAGTTTCTCTAATGTCCTTTCATTGTTGTATGTGGGAATGATCACACAACATTGAAGTGCCTCAAAACGATTATGAATGGTATTGTATTCCTGCATGATGCAAAATTCCCGTCTGACATCCTTGATCATGCAAAAATAAGAAAAAAAGCCGGAACGAAGAGGATTCGGGGTCGGTGGATTTTCGTACTTTTGGAGCCTCCCAGAAAATGCAGACCGGTTTATGAAAATACTCCTGATCAATCCTCCAAGAAGTCCTGAAAATAATATCCTCAGGTATGCTCCGGCGGAGGCTTTGCCATTCATTCACCGGAAACTGATCGGCCCGCCGCTGGGATTGCTTACTATCGCCGCGGCAGTGAAGGATTTTGATGTTACCGTTTTTGACATGAAAGGCGAATACGACCTTATCCCGGATTCACCGGATCTGAAGACCATGGTACGCAGTCTGCTGGAAATCCACAAGCCGGATGTGGTAGGTGTTACCGTAATTACATCCGAATTTGACTTCTCCATTGAGATTTGCCGGGAAGCGAAAGAATGGAATCCTGAAATACTTACTGTTGCAGGCGGATTGCATGCCACGCTTTGCCCGGGCGATTTCGCGGGCCTTCCGGTGGATGTGGTCATCCAGGGACAAAGTGCACATATTTTCCGGTCGTTGTTGATCGCAAAAGAAAAAGGGGAGAAGCCTGAAAGTGTCAATGGAATCCTGATCAACACGAAAGAGGGACTGAAGAAAACGGCACCTTGTCTTGCCTCTTGGGAACCGGCAGGCGCTGATTACCTGATGCCCGACCGTAACCACCTGAAACGCTGGATTGATACTTATAAAGTCGGGAACAGTCCTTTTCCCAGCACCTATCTGTTCACCTCCCTGGGCTGTCCCTATCAATGTACTTTCTGCTCGATATGGACACAATTCAAGGGGAAATATTATCAGCGGAATGTGGAAAGTGTCATAGCTGAGTTAAAGTCGATGAATGATTACCCGGTGGTTCGTTTTGCCGATGCCAATACCGTCGTGGATATTGATTTTATCAACCTGCTTTTCGACCGGATTGTGGAGGAAGGCATTCATAAGACTTTCATCATGGATATCCGCGCCGATGTGGCCTCACAGCATCCTTTGCTGATTGAAAAGCTGGCCAGGGGCGGACTTAAGGTGGTGATCTGCGGGTTTGAGTCATTCCGGGATTCGGAATTAAAGAAATATAACAAAAATTCTCCGGCCATCAATAACCATGAGGCCGTCAAGGTTTTTGAACAAAACGGGATCATGGTTCGTGGAAATTATGTGGTTCCGAATGATTATACCCTGGAAGATTTCAGGGCGCTCGCGGATTACGCCAATATGAACAAGGTGGTATATGCAGGTTACACCGTTCTTACGCCCATGCCAGGAACGATTTTCTATCAACAGGTAAAAGACCAGATCGTCGATTTCGATTACCGGAAATACAACTTTTTTAATTCAGTGATGAAAACCCATCTTCCGCATGATGAATTTCATGAACAGATTGGGCGTCTCTGGCTGATCAAAAAAGGAACCGACGTGATATGAGATCAGATTACCTAAAATCAAAGACTTGGAACAGAAGAAGCGCATTCTGCTGATAAACACGAACACTGAAAAATTGCCCTACCCGGTGCCGCCGCTGGGACTGTGCATGATTGCCTCGGCTATGCAAGACGAATTTGAGGTGCAGGTGTATGACGGGGTATTTGATGAGGGTAAAATGCTGGGTGAGAAGGTGAAAAATTTCGATCCCGATTTTATCGGATTCAGTATCCGGAACATCGATGATGTAGTGGTTGACCGGCCTGTCTTTTTTATCGATAAGGTGATCAGTGATTTTATTCAGCCTGTCAGAAAGCTGACCCGCGTTCCCATCATCCTTGGCGGCAGCGGCTTCAACATGTTTCCTGCCGAACTGATGAAGATGACCGGCGCAGATTATGGAATCACCGGGGAAGGAGAAAGCTTACTTCCCGAGTTGATCCGACAGCTTACTCTTGGCGGAGATATTGCGGCAATGCCCAACGTGATATCGCAGTCTTCTGCAAATCGTCCTGATTTTTCCCGGGAAAGTAATGAAATTTCTTTTTCCGAAATCGACAGTCATATTGACTTTTCACCCTACCGACAGCGGGGCGTATACTCGATCCAGACCAAGCGGGGCTGTTCCCATGGATGCATTTACTGTTCCTATCCGGTCATTGAAGGCCGCCATTACCGGATCCGTAAACCTTCGGACATTGTGGATGAGATGGAACAGGCCGTTCAGCGGCTTGGTGATATCACTTTCGAATTTGTGGATTCGGCGTTTAATGATCCTCCCGGTCATGCAGAAAATATTTGCCGGGAGATCATTCGGCGAAAAATGAAAATCCGCATGCGAACGATGGGCATCAATCCCCGGAATTCCGGAGCAGAACTATTCATGCTCATGAAAGAGGCCGGGTTCACACAGATCGATGCCACGCCCGACAGTGCCTCCCAGGTCATGCTGAAGAACCTCGGTAAAGGGTTTACCCGTAAGGAGATCATTCAAATGGCAGAAGAGATACGAAAAGTCGATTTGCCGACCATGTGGTTCTTTCTCTTCGGCGGGCCGGGGGAAACAGAAGATACATTTAATGAGACCCTTGATTTCATTGATCATTATATCAATCCGTTGGACCTGGTCTATCTGAACTATGGATTGAGGGTTTATCCGGGTACGCCGTTGTACCACATTGCGCTGAGCGAAGGCAGGATCAGAGAGGATCAGTCGCTCCTGTATCCGCCTGTTTTTTATTTTTCTGATAAGCTGAAGAAGGAAAAACTCCGGGAAATGATCGACCAGGTAGCCGCTGAAAGAACGAATTGTATTCCTTCCACCGCTACCCAGCCTTCGCCTGAAATGTTACGTGAAGCAGGCCTGATGCGCCAGGAGAAGGGTTTGCAGGAACCCATGTTCAGGAGTTTACTGAGAATAAGGAAAATCTGGAAAGCGGAAGGGAAGTTATAACTGAATGGGAACCGTTGGATTCATCTCGCTTTCGAGGGTCCAGACCCGGGCAATTCCCTCTCTCAGCCTAAAGACAGCCATATATTTCAAACTGGTCTTTTCGATCTGTGCTTTTAAAAATGGCCTGGCAGAAAGGATTTCCTGCTTCAGTTCCAGATCTTTATCCAGGTTTTCAACTTTTCCGCTAACCCGTACCTGCAGCTGATCCGAATGAAAACACATTTCCACTTCCGGGTTCAGCGAGAGTTGCCGGTAAACGTTTTTCATCTTTCCTACCATAAAATAGATCCCCGATTCATCCGCCTTATGCAGCATCAGCGTTCTGACATGCGGAAGATTTTCTTCAACCGTAGCCAAAGAAAAATCGGGATGATCTGATAGAAACTGTAAGATTTCAGGCTTCTGCATCGGTTTTAATTTTCCGTGGAAAAATAAGCATTTGCATTAAGAAACAGGGCATCCCCTTCAATAAAACGGGCATTTTTAACCAA
Organism: Bacteroidales bacterium; assembly: GCA_038244085.1. GTDB lineage: Bacteria > Bacteroidota > Bacteroidia > Bacteroidales > FEN-979 > FEN-979. Next base: position 105,353 of record JBBRTX010000006.1, read on the forward strand.
GGTCTTGCCCGGACCGCATTCCACGAAGGTATCCACCTTTTGCTCCTGTAAAAACAACTGCGTTTTATACCAGTTTAACGGTGTGTGGATATTACGGATGATCTCCTCCCTGATCTCCTTCTGATCTTTCAGTATCTTCTGGTCGATCAGTGAAATGACAGGAATAACGGGATGATCAAATGGCTGATGGTTGATGAATTTTCCGAAAGGACCAGAGACGATTTTTAACAGGGAAGAATGATAAGGGATGGAAACATTCAGGATACGGGTATTCAGGGCGCCTTCAAATCTTGATTTTTCAAGCATCATCTCCACTTCTGAACTTAAACCTGATACAATGAAAGAACAAACACTGTTTTGAATGCCAATTTCCAGGTTTAACCCGTTTTCGACACAAACCTGGTGAATATCCTCCCGGTTCAACCCGGTAATGCTGCCCATTCCGTATTTTTCCCTGTTGGTAACCTTTTTGATTGCGGAAAAGGCATTTGTGATGATTTCGAGGCCTGCATCAAAGGTGATGGCACCGGACTGGTAGAGTGAAGCATAAAGCCCCATGCTATAACCTGCCGTAAATGCGGGTGTTTTATGATGATCTTTCAGGAAATCAGCCAATGAACAAGAGATGATATATGCCATATACTGGCTCCTCAGCTCATCCTCCAGGAAATTGCAGGCAATGAAGTCGAATCCTGAAAGTTCAGGATCTGCAAATGAGGCAGCATGGTCAAGCGATTCTTTTAAATAGCGGGGGTAACCGGGAAGATCTTTAAAAGGATTTTCAGGGTAATCAATTGCGAAGGGAGGAAGAACGAAACAAGTTTTGTGTTCGGGCAATGATCCGGGGTTTATTTTTCCAGTTCCAGCAGTTTATTTTCATGTTCAATGATCAGCAACTGCATATCAATCAGTTGTCCGATGGTTTGAACCGGATGTTTAATCGCATATTTACCGATGGTTTTCAGTTCAATATCGAGACTGAATTTTTTCTTGAAGATTTCAATCAGTTCAAGGAACATCAGCGAGTCACCGTCGATATCATTGATGATGTTTGTCTCATGATTCAGGCTGGAAATGTCGACTTCACACTCTTCTGCAAAGAAATTCATAATCACTTTTTCAACTTCCTGCCGTATGTTTTCGGTAATCTTTGCCATTCTTTACGTGAGTTTTTTTAAACAGTCTGCAAAAGTAATAAAAAAATTGTTCACCGGCTAAACTCTCTGATGACGATCGTCGCATTGTGCCCGCCGAACCCGAAAGAGTTGGATAAAGCTACTTTAACTTTTTTCTCCCTGGCCACATTCGGGACATAATCCAGGTCCAGATCAGGATCCGGCGTGTCAAGATTGATGGTAGGAGGGATCAACCCGTTTTGAATGGCCAGGATGGTGATGATGCTTTCGATGGCCCCCGCAGCGCCGATGGTATGACCGATCATGGACTTGGTAGAAGAAACCGGGATCGTGTAAGCCAGTTCCCCGAAAACTCTTTTTATGGCCATGGTTTCGTAGCGGTCATTTAATTCGGTAGAGGTTCCGTGAGCATTGATATAGTCAACCTCATCCTTCGCGATCCCGGAAACTTTCAGGGCTTTCTCCATCGTCAGCGCCATGCCTTCGCCGTCCTTCATCGGAGCCATAATGTTGTACCCTTCGCTGCTGATCGCATAGCCGGCGATTTCTGCATGAATTGCAGCATTCCTTTTTTGTGCCGAAGTAAGCGATTCGAGTACCATCATACCCGAGCCTTCACCAATCACAAAGCCGTCCCGGTCTTTCGAAAAAGGTTTACTGGCCTTTTCAGGAAGATCATTTTCAACCGAAAGCGCATATAACGCATTAAATCCTTCGATCTCTTCCCGGTTGATAATGGAATCGGCCCCGCCAACAATGACTACATCCATCTGGCCGTTGCGGATCATCTCGTAACCCAGTCCGATGGCATAGGCGGATGAAGCACAGGCTGTGTTTACGACGAAATTCGGACCCATAAGCTGGTATTCAAGGGATATCCAGGCCGACATCGAATTGGTCATGCTCTTAAAAATGGTATTCTGAATGGTAGTATCTTTCTCTGTGCTCGAATTAGCAGTATTCACTACCCCAAGAATCACGGCACACCTGGTTTTGTCGACGGTTGAAAAATCAATCCCGCTGTTTCCCACTGCTTCTTTTGCACAGGCAATGGCCATTCGGGTGATTCGGGTCATCTGGCTTCCGGCTCTTTTTTTAATATGTTTTTTCGAAAGTTCTTCAAAGGCAGGAGAAACCTCTCCCGCTATCCGGGTGCTTAACCCGATGGTATCAAACAACGTGATCGGTTTCACCCCGCTTTTCCCGGCTGCAAGATTTTTCCAGTTTTCTGAAAGATCCAGACCCAGTGATGAAATGAGGTGCATCCCGGTTACGACTACTTTTTCAGGCATGAGTAATGCAGGTTGATTATTTTTTATGAACGGGTTTCAGTTGCAGGAAATGGAAATACATCCTGACAAAGATAATTCATTTTTGGTTTCGGGTTTATTTCGGGAGGAATGCTTTTTCTAGCGTCTGCCCAGGTATTCTTCCAAATGTTCATTGAGTACTTCTTCTGAAATCCCTGTCTTCACTGCAAATCCGGAGACAGAAGCCTGAAGGGCGGCGTTGATCCGTTCTGAAATTTTTGTACGGAGACCCTCAGGAATTTCCGGTTCAGGAGCCGGTGTCAATCCCGTGTAGGAAAAGAATCCGGTTCCGGTCTTTTTTCCAAGACGGCCGGATTTTACCAGTTCATCGAGTTTCAGCATGAACGGCACATAAAGATCTTTTTCAGGATCCGATCGGGTGTAATTCATTACAGAAGCCAGCATGATATCATTTCCTACATGATCACAAAATTCAAATACACCTGTCGGGGTGAATCGTTCTTTTACCATTTCATCCAACTGCCGGAAGGTAGCTAATCCTTCCGAAACGACCGACCAGGCTTCCTTTTGGATATCCAGGAAGATCCGGTTAAGAACAAATGCGTTTTCGGGATGGAGAAGGAGTACATTCTTTTTTATCGTTGTGAGAAAATCCATTATTGCATCCTTTGTCTTGTCTGAGGTTTCCGGAAGGATGATCAGCTCAGCCATATTTTTCAGGATGACCGGGTAAAAAAAATGAAGTCCGACGGTTTTGTCCCGCCGCTCATCAGAAGGCACGATCGCTTCCGGAGGAATACTGGAGGAATTGGTGGCCAATATGCAACCTGATGGTAAAAAGCCGTCCATTTGGCGAAAAAGGGCCTGTTTCAGTGGAAGGTTCTCATTTACGGCTTCAATAACCAGGTCACATCCTGATAAATCAGCCAAATCGGATGAAATCACGGTTCCGGATTGAAGCGTTTCAAACCTTTCTGTACTGATGACAGATGCGTCTAACGAACGTAGGATCTTTTTCCGGAAAGACTTCAGCAGTTTTTCAGGATCCGCCTCCCGGCTGCATATCCAGGTAAGGGGATAATCAAAGTCCGTCAGGTAATAAAACAGGTTACTGCCCATTTTCCCTTCGCCGATGATACCGATTCTTTTCATTCCTCCCGCTTCTTAATCATCTCTTTCCATGGCCCATGATCCTGTTTCATTACCATTTCGCGGTATTCTTTCATGTTTTTCCGGTGTTGATCGAGATGGCGGTTATAACTCAGCATTGACAAGAGAAATCCCAATCCTTTGTCAATGGCTACTTTTTTAGCGCGGATCAGGCGGATCATGAAAAAGAAGAGTTTTCGACGGTCAGGATCTCTTGTGAAAACAAATTCTTTTAGGGTAATCCAGGAGAGACGGGCTTTTAACGCGACAGAAATGTCGCCACCGGCACGGTAAAAGGCTCCGCTGCTGAAAAGCGCTTCCGCCTTTCCCCGGATGGTCTTAAAAGAATAAAGCCTTTCAATCGTCTCCATATATCTGTCAAAAAGATCGATCTGGGAGATGTTCATATAGTGAAGGGTGGGGAAGTGCCCTACCCCTAATTCCGGGTTGCAGTTGAAAAGCCTTCCTTCTGCTTTATATTTTTTGTAGAGTTCAGTTCCGGCTGGTGCCGCCAGCAAATGCAGGTTGACATTCGGCAGATTGTTCCGCAAAGTGAAGTTAAAGATATTGTTGAACTCATCAAGTGTATCATTATCAAAACCAACCACAAATGAAGCATTTATATGCATTCCGTAGGAATGTATTTTCCGGATGGCGGGCTCATAAATCGTTGCAGACTTATTGTGTTTTTTGTGTGTCTCGTCGAGACTGGCCGGGTTCAGTGATTCAAATCCGATGAGTATATTGAAACAACCGGCATCAGCCATCAGCTGCAGCAATTCGTCATCATTGGCTACGTCAATGCTGCACATACAGCCCCAGGAAATCTTCAGGGGTTGGATGGCCTTCATCAGTTCCTTTGCATACGATTTATTGATGGTGAGGTTATCATCTACGAAGAAGATGTATTTGGAAGGCAGTGAGCGGATTTCAGCTACCACGTTATCAATATCGCGGTAACGCATTTTCCTGCCGAACATTTGGGAAACGATGCAGAATTCACAGTTGAAAGGGCATCCCCTGGAAACCTGGATGGCCACCTGGAAAATATCTTTCATGTTCACAAGGTCCCATCGTGGAGGTTTTTGCGTTTTGTACGGAACTGAAACATCAGCCCGGTAAAGCTTTTCCATGTTGCCTGCTTCAAAATCAGTCAGGCACCTTTCCCACAGGCCTTCGGCTTCTCCAATCACAATACTGTCGGCATGCAACAGGGATTCCTCTGTCATAAATGAGGCATAGGAGCCTCCAAATACAACCTTGATTCCTTTAGAACGATATTGATCGCCCAATTCGAAAGCACGGTTTATGGTTGCCGCCAGGGTGGTGATCCCCACGATATCGGGTTTGTAATGAACCGGCAGGGCCTCCATTTCCTCATCCACGATCCGGATCTCATAATGATCAGGGGTAAGTGCAGCCAGCGTCGGCAAGGAAAGCGGTATCATCAGCCGTTTTTTTCCGAAGATCTTTGCGAGTTCCGGATGGGCAGGGTAGTTGATGTACCGCTGCCGCGGGCTGATCAGCAAAAGCTTGTATTTCCGTGTTCTCTCCATTACTGGTTGCCTGTCACTTTTTTGATGAGATATCCTGCCTGCATAAATTTACTCACTTCTGTAACAAAACTGAGGATCAGATCCCCATTTTCCATCTTTTCTTCCTTTTTGATCTTATCGAGACAAAGCAGCGCCATGGGCGGACCGATGTATCCCATGGTGGCCATTTTTGAATAAAGCCTGTCCCTGGGTATCCCGAGCGGTTCACATTCTTCCATGATCAGTTCGGTGATATGTTTTGAAGGGAAATTGACCTGAAAAAAACGGATATCTTCAACCGGAAAAGGGTATTTCTCCATCATCCTCTTTAAACCTTTCAGGAAGATGGATCCATCCTGCTCATGAAAATTGGCCCGGAGTTCTTCCTGGAAAAGCTGTGCCAGGTGATGGAATCCCTTTTCGAACTCTTCTTTCGGGTTCATGTAATAGGCCGGTCGTTTATTCCCCATGGCAGAAGGCTTTTTTCCTCCTGCCGATTCCATATAAACCTGCTCAATATAAAGCCCGTCCTTCTTTTCAGTATCCGCTTCCAGCATCAACGCGGCGGCACCGTCACTCAGGAAATACCGGAGAAATACCTCTTCTTTTGTGACGAGGGGTTGGTTATAATATTCGGCAATCAATTCTGAAGATGACATGCCGGAAGAGATCACCAGCGCATTTTTATACCGCCCGTTCCGGATCAGGTCAAAGCCTAATAGCAGTGCCTTGTAAGCAGATGTGCAGTTGGCATGTACGGAGAGTTCCCCGCAACGCTCAATGCCCAGTCGTTCCTGTATCCTGACCGATGCGGTGGGCATCTGGTCCTGGTGAGCGCTTCCGTAAACGATCAGTTCAACATCCTGCGTAACAAGTCCTGCATCGGCAATAGCCACCCGGGCTGCTTTTTCCGACATGGTGATATTATCCTCGAAGAAAGTTCTGCTGATGGGATCAATGGCGAAATGGTAATATTCAATGTCGAGCATTTCCCTCATCAGGGGTTGAATCCGGTGCAACCACTTTCTGACCTTCTCTGGAGCCTCCCTGAGTTCGCCCAGGTATTTCTCTAAATCCTTTGCCGGAATGGCTTCCCCGGGAAGGAAGGAGCCCGTTCCCGAAAGTCTTACAGAAATATTATTACTCGTTGAGGCTGGATCTTTCATCAATTCTTTTCAGATAAAGTAATTTTTTGTCTTTTTGATATCCCTGCCAGATGGCACGGGCAAAATCATTTGAAAACCGAACCACATCTCTCTTCGGTACGATCCTGTCGACCAACCCGTATTCCATGGCGTTTATTGCAGGAAACATCATTCCCCTTAACACCAGTTCGATGGCTTTGGCTTTTCCCGACACTTTTATCAGATGGCTGATCCCGCCAATTCCCGGCATCAGGTTGAAGGTCGTCTCCGGTAATCCGAATACTGCATCCTCCCCGCAAAAACGGAAATGGGAGAAGAGGGCCAGCTCCATAGCCGACCCGATACAGACTCCGCGAATGGAGGAGATCACGGGGATCCGGGCTTCCTGGAAATATTTAAAAACCTTGATATTCCTGTTGAAGAAGCGATTCTCATCCGCGCTCTTTTCTTCGGCCAGGATTTCCATTAACTCATCCAATGAAGCCCCGGACGAGAAATGTCTTCCTTTCCCGCTGATGACAAGAGCTTTTATTTCAGTAAGGCCTTTCAGCCCTTCGACCAATTTTTCCAGTTCTGCGAAAAACAGACCGTTCATGTGATTCGACGGTGGCTGGTTCAGCGCCAGATTTCCGATGCCATCGGTTAAATCAAATGATATGGTTGAATAACCGATCATCGGTCGGTGGCTTCTTCTTTTCTCCGGATTCCTTCTTCTCTGGCCAGTTCGCAGAACATCCGGGTTTCCTCCTTCAGGGCTTCCGCCTCGGGAAGCCGCCTGGCATTGTGGATGGCCTGCATAACATATTGTATCACCTTCATTGGCCGGTCTTCTGTCATTTTTTTCAACAGGCTGAAGGCATATTCTTCAGGATCAGGGGTGATCTGGTCAACGATTTTCATGGCCAGGGCCTCCTCGGCACTGACCATATCTCCTCCCAGGACCATCATGAGGGAATCGAACGAAGGGATTTGAGTTGTTATCTTTAACGTTCCGCCAAGACCGGGCATCAGGTTGTGATTGACCTCCGGGAAAGCGAAGAGGGCTTTGGCATTAGAGATCCGGATATGCGCTGAGAGCGCTATTTCCAGTCCGCCGCCAAAACAGGCGCCCTGGATGGCTGCAATGACGGGGATGTTGAGATTGGCAATAAACTCAAGAAGATCCTTGCCTTTTTTCATCTCTGTTGCCATGGCTTCACCATTGCTCATCGAAAAAATATCCTCCAATCGTGCGCCGGCCGAAAAATGCCGCCCGGTACCCGACAGGATCAGGCCTTTTAAGTTGTTGCGCGAAATCCATGACCGGAGATCTTCAATGGGCATGAACTCCGGCCCCGGCAAATAGTTCTGAGGCGGATAATCGATCGTAACCCGGCCAATCTCATCCTTGATCTCCAGCATGATATTTCCTTTATGATTCATGACGGGTTTTAATGATTTCGGTGATAAATGCCGGAATATCCTGTGGTATCCTTTTTTTATCGACAAAAAGGGTCCTCACTTTAGCCCTGGATACTGAAAGATGATTCTCGCAGTTGATGATCCGCTGGCGAAAGATAAGAAAGGGTTCTTCGCTATGACAGGCGGTTTCGATGATCAATTCATCAAAAAGGTTGGCCTCACGGATATATTTGATCGTGGTTTCTATGACCACCAACAATAATTCCTTTTCAGTGATCGATTCCAGGAGTTTCAAGTCCCGTATAAATTCCCATCGTGCCTGTTCAAGATACTGGACGTAAACCGCATTGTTTACATGTCCGTAAGAATCTAGCTCATAGCCTCGGACTTTAATCAGGGTTTGATGTCGTTTCTCAGTGACCATCTGCGATAAATATCCCTTTGAATTTGATAAACACTTTATCTTTAGCATACAGACTGGCATTCGCAGCAATTTGACCTTCATCCAGGTGTTTGACTACAAGGTCGCAGTGCAGCAGGGTATCGCTTGCCGGAACCATCAGTGCAAGGTACTTGATATTGTCGGCGGAAAGCAGTCGCATCGGAGACCCGGTTATATCTGACAGCAATTCGTGAATGATTTGTACCTGGCATACGCCGGGTACTACCGGGTTTCCGGGAAAATGTCCTTGGTAAACCGGATGTTTCGGATTCAGTTCAAAGAGGAAATGGTATTTCTGCAACAGGATCCCTGTTGACGTCATTTCTTCGACCGGGCCTGACCGTTCTGGTATCTTATAAAAATTTTGAAGTAACATTTTTGTCTGTTCAGTGACGCGTAGGGCGGTAAAATTACGGAAAATAAGGTTACTTATCCTCGAGCAAATTTAACACCATGTGGAGTTTGATAAAAGGATTGTCAACAATAATTCCCGTTGGAATGTCGCTCTCCCCATAACGAAAGTTGATAAGGGCTTTTTTCACCTTCTTGCCGGTGGTACTGATATTTTTAATCTGTTTGGTCTGCCTATTTATGGTGTATATATGGTTTCCCCGCTGGGACTGGATGTTATAAACCACGATTTCTTCTTTGGTTTCCTTTGAAAATTTCTCTATGGAGAAATCTTCCAGCAATACCATGCGAAGATCATTTTCCAGGATCGAAACAAAAGCACTTTTGTTCATCGACGGAAAGATGTAATGTTTGATGAATTTATTTCCTGAGAATTCGAGATCAAAAAAGCGCATCCCGAGCTCATTGGTAAAAACAATCCGGGTGGAAGTATCTGAAGTGCGTTTGATGAGCATTAACCCGGTGAGGTGATTTTCACGGATATCCAGGGTACCTTTATAAAGTGCTTTCTGAAAACCCTCACCAAATGTTGGCAGCCAATGTTCGGACTGGTAAATCGTGAACATCGGTTTCTGTGATTGACAGGTAAGGGTGCCCGATATGATCACAAAGAGCAGGAGCAGTTTATGGAATGATAAATTTTTCATCGTCGGTTAACGTATTTATTTTTTTTCCTACAAAATCGATGACGGTAAAATCGCCGGAAGGTTCATTCATGTCCATGCGGGTCACCGAATAATCCTTTTTATCAAATGTAATCACAATTTCGCTGAGGAAAGCTTTCAGCTGCGAGGTTCTTGGTTTCAGTTTCACCACAAAAGCTGCCGCATTCTCGAAAAAAGAGGGAGTGAAACGCTTTTCATCGTTCAGCAAGGTGCCCTGAACACTTCCCATCAGGATAACATTGATTTCCTGGAGCATCTTGTTCGAGCGCACATCGAACTTGTTCTGTTTCTGATCATCTTTGATAAATACCTTACCGTTATTCAGGATGAAGAGATATTTGAATGGATCGGTATATTCCCAGCGGAGTTTATTCTCTTTCCGGAAATAAAATTTTCCACGGGTTTTGATCTTTTCCGAAAGCATATTCAAATGCTTTTCCTGGATAAAATTGCTTTCGATGGAAAGGGTATTCTTCGTCGCAGCAGCAAGCTGTTGTTTGAAAGCCGCCGGGTCCTTCATTGGGGTCTGTGCCGGAAGACAGAATGAAACGCTCAGTAAAATCAGGAAATACAGATATTTCATGGACTTAATTTTCATAGGGTGAAATATTCAGCAACTGATCGACCGGAATGACCGAAAAATTTTTCTCCCGGAGCACTTCAGCCATCTTTTCCACAATGATTGGCATCAGAGGTTGGGTATCGTGCAGTACGACAATATCACCGGGTGCCAGTTGTTTCACAAAACGTTTCATGATTTTCCGGGGATCACTGTTAACTGTATCATACAAGCGATTGCTGAAGCCAATCAACTGATAATTCATTCCGGATAAAGCTTTTTTTACCATGGGGTTGATCACACCGTAGGGCGGACGAAACAACAATGGTTTTTTGCCAGTGATCTCGGAAATTTTTTCAGCCGTAACCCTGAATTCTTTTTTCATGATCCGGGGCGCGAAAAAATCAAACCATTTGGAGTGGGAAAAGCTGTGGGTGCCAATAATATGACCTTCCCCGATCATCCTTCTGACCAGGTCTTCATTTCCTTCCAGTTTTCTACCAATCAGGAAAAAGGTTGCTTTGAGGTTGTTTGCTTTCAGGGTATCCAGGACTTTCGGGGTTACTTCCGGGTCAGGTCCGTCATCAAAAGTTAAGGAAAGTACTTTCTCTGTAGTCAGTGCACGACACCAGGCCTTCATATGAAATCCGGTGGTGACGAAAAAGGAAGCGGCACCGGAAATTCCGAAATAAACAATAAAAAGCAGAAGATAGAAAATCCAGTTTACCGGGATGCCGGCCAGGGTGAGCAGGTTCATCCCCAACAGTATGATGAAAAATAGGAGGGTAGTGGTCTTGAAAGTAAACATTAATTACTGTTTAACAGGATCAGGGTATGGTTGATATTCCTGTAGTGATTATAAATGAGGATATTCCGGTAGGAATGATTCTTTTTGCCATTCAGAGACACTGTATCAGGAATTTGCTGTTTCTCCATGATTTTCGCGGCCAGCCAAAGTCCGAAGGCATTTGCGGTATGATATTCACCCGAAAGATGCTTATAATGTGCCTGCGGGATCTTTCCGAAAAGCTCATTTTTAGCCTGATCATAAACCTTGTCAAAAGCGGGGTCTCTATTCATTCCCGGTATGAAAAGGTCAATATCGGCAACAGACCTGCCATTCCTTGCAAGGAAGCTTTCAATCCGCGGGATGATCTCGTCTTTCTTCGGTTTGTAAAACATATCCATTCCCGAAATTTTACCGTAGGCTTTCTCGCCTTTTTTATCCGAAAGAAGAAAGAATGCGGCTCCTTCGCCGGCCAGTGTGCCGTGTTTCCAGTGCCCCATCCTTTGCATAATGGCAAAGGTATCTTTGGTCATCTCATCCAGGCCTCCGAGCAAAACGGATCCGGCATTACCGGATTCAATCTGCATAATACTATCCAGCAAGGCGCTCTCAAACGAGAAACCCCGGTGAACATAGGTGAAATTATACCGGTGACATTTCAGCAACAATGCGATCTGGGCACCAACTGTGTTATGTGTGGACTGTATGAAGGAAGTAGGAGTGAGGAACTCTTCATGATTCCGGATCATGCTGGATAAAAATTTTTCCGTGTCCTCGATGCAGCCCATTCCGGTTCCTGTGATGATCGCATCGGGCATCGGGTTGCCTGCATCCTGCAAACAGATCTTCCCGGCAGCAATTCCCATCTTGATGATCCGGCTCATGCGACGGATCATCTCTGCAGGAATGAATTCCTTGTATAATGGATCCTGTACTTTCAGGGGATTTGATTCAGCCGCGATCACTTCTCCAAGGAAATAAGCCGGATCGAAAGTCCTTTGCGGAGATACGTTCCCGAGTCCGTTGATATAGATATCTTTCATGATCTGCTTTATTGGAATTTTGAGATGATCAACGTGGAGTTATTCCCGCCGAAACCGAAAGAATTGGATAATACGTGATTGACCTGAACTCCTTCCTTCCGTGTAGTGACCGGGACGATCTTCAGCTCCTTCATGGGTGTGGTGAAGGAAAGGTTTGGCCAGATCATCCTCTGGTTGATCGCCAGGATGGAAATCACCGCTTCAACAGCACCTGCGGCGCCGAGGGTATGCCCGGTAAAGGCTTTCGTGGAACTGAAGGGCGGGACATTTTCGCCGAAGATCTTCTCGATGGCGATGCCTTCCGAAAGATCATTGTTCTGCGTGCCGGTTCCATGCACATTGATGTAGCTGATTTCTTTGATCGTAAGGCCACTCATCAGCAGCGCTTTTTCCATGGCCAGGGTGGCTCCGGTTCCTTCGGGAGAGGAAGCCGTCTGGTGATAAGCATCATTTGCATTTCCATAACCGGTCAACTCGGCCAACACGTGTTTGTTTTCTTTTTTCACAACCTCTTCAGACTCCAGCACCACAAAGGCGGCACCTTCTCCGAGGGTCAATCCTGCCCGGTTTTCATCAAAAGGATGGCATCCGTTCTTATCCAAGATCATCAGGGTATTGAAACCATTCAGGGTAAATCTTGTTACCGAATCGGTGCCGCCGGCAATGACCCTGTCGATCAGGCCGGCTTTGATCATCAGTGCACCGGTCATGATCGCATTGGCAGAAGATGAACAGGCTGTACTGATAGTGGTAACGAAGTCGCGTATGCCAAGATAATCAGCGATGCGTTCGGTCCCGTCGCCACAGTCATGATTGATTACATCGATCAGTCGGCCTTTTCGGTTATCTCCCAGAAACGACTCATAGAACATCTCACTTCTTTCCATCCCGCCCACTGTGGTTGCTGAGATGATCCCGGTACGGAATTTCCTGACATCGCTGATACCAGCCGAATCCATCGCTTCTTTTGCCGCGATCATACCGAGTAATGCTGTACGGGTCAGATTTTTTTTTCCGGCGTTTCCTGTCATTTCCAGCAATGCTTTCGTGGTCTTTTTAACCTCAGCAAGGGGGTATTTCCCGGCAAGGGTGGTCTTTAGCAGGGTAATCTCTCCAATGCCCGACCGGTTCGCTTTCAAAGCGTCCAGGTTCTCCGGAGTATTATTTCCCATGGCTGAGATGATACCCGTTCCGGTAATAAATATGCGTTTCGACATTTGGTAATATTTGAAAAGAGCAGCAGTTAATGATTCTCCCGGCAAAGGTAAAGAAAATTTGAAAAGAAGAGAAGGCGTTAAACGGTCACCAGGATGAGCGAATGGTTGATATTAAGGTAATTATTGTAGATGAGGATATTTTTCAGGGAAGGATGTGTGTATTCATTCAGTTTGATGATCGCGGGAACAGACTGCCTTTTCAACATATTTGCCGCCAGCCAGAGGGCAAAGCCGGATGAGGTATGGTATTCCCCGCAAAGATGTTTATAATATCCTGCAGGCGAACCAGGGAAAACCGTGTCCAGCAAATCAGTATAAACAGGATCCAGGCGGTTATCGCCATTGAACCCCAGGAGCACCAAATCGATATCATTGATTTCCAATTCGATCGAGGCAAGGAATTCACTGATTTTTTCTTTGAGCGGAAGATCCGCTTTTGGCGAATAGAAAGTACTTACGGCTTTTAATTGACTGTAAGTTCCTGGTTCCCGTTTGCCTGAAAGCATAAAATAGGCAGATCCTTCACCGGCCAGTGCACCGGGTGTATCGTATTGCAGCAGCCGTAGATTATTGACCGGATTCATCTTCCAGTGGCCGGCCCTGCGGGTAATTAGCAGATGGTTCAGGGTCATCTCATCGATACCTCCGATCAGGATCCCGGAATCTTTTTGTTCCATGATCTGCATCAGGGCATCCTGCAATCCACTCTCAAAGGAAAAGGTACGGTGAACATAGGTTGAGTTGTACCCGTGGCATTTCAAGGTGATGGCAATCTGGGAACTGATCGTGTTATAAGTGGACTGAATGAATGGGGTGGGGTTGAAAAAATCCTCATTATTCTTAAGCGTCTCAAGAATCCGTTCGGTATCTTCCACGCTGCCGAGTCCCGTTGCGGTGATAATGGCGTCGGGCTGAACATTCCCCGCATCGGCGATGCACATCTTTGCAGAACTGATACCCATTTTAATCAGGCGGCTCATCCTTCGTGCGGCCATGGGATCAATGTAGTTCCTGTAAACCGGCTCTACACATTTCAGGTAATTGGCTTCCGTTTCGACGATCTCTGTTAAGAAATCTTCGGTTTCCGCAGTTTTCTGCGGAGAGATCATGCCGATACCATTGATGAATGCTGCCATACCGATTATATTTTAAAGATAAGACAGGTATCGTTTCCTCCAAAACCGAAGGAATTGGACATGACAGCCGTAAGTTGCGGAAGCCGCAGCTGCTCCTTTAGGGGTGAAAAGGAAAGCTCTTTCATGGGTTCTGAGAAATTCAGATTTGGCCAGAGGATCTTATGCTGAAGCGAAAGGATTGAAAAAATAGCTTCGGTAGAGCCTGCGGCGCTGGTTGTATGACCGGTAAAGGGTTTTGTTGAGCTCACTTGCGGGATCGCATCACCAAAAAGATGCATGATCGCTTTTCCTTCCGAGAGATCATTATTATCGGTTCCGGTACCATGCGCATTGATGTAACCGATCTCGCTGTGGTCCAAGCCACTCAGCTCCAGGGCTTTTTTCATGGCAAGATAAGCGCCTATACCATCAGGAGAGGATGCGGTCTGATGGAAAGCTTCACAGGCATTTCCCCAGCCGGCTACTTCTGCATAAACCTTCTTATTCCCGGCTTTGACTGCTTCTTCAGATTCAAGTACAATATAAGCACCCCCTTCCCCGAGGGTAATTCCGTTCCTGTTTTCGTCAAAGGGTTTGCAAGGTTCCTTATCCAGGATTTTCAGAGAATTAAACCCGTTCAGGTGGAATTTGGTCAGGGATTCGCAACCACCGGCAACTACGCGGTCGATCAATCCATTGCGGATCATCCTGGCACCCAGAAGAATCGAATTGGCCGAAGAGGAACAGGCTGTACTGATCGTTGTGATGTAATCCGTGATATCCAGGATCTTTGCGATCTTCTCGGTGCTGTCGGCACAATCGTAGGCATCGATGTAAATATTCCTGGAGTCGTTGGTAAGGAAATCAGCGTAATAGAGTTCACAGCGGTCCATCCCCCCAACGGTAGTTCCCGAGATCAGCCCGGTTTTCAACCCGGGGAACTCAGTCAACCGTGCATCTTTACAGGCTTCTTTTGCAGCAATGATGCCCAGCAAAGCATTCCGCGAATAACCTTCCTGAACCGCAATTCCTGCCAAACCAAAAAGCTCCTCGTGGGAGCATTTCACTTCACAAACCGGGATCACATCCCGAAGTTGTGTTTCCAAATATTTGATTTTACCTATCCCGGAGCGGGAGTGCAGCAGCGACTGAAAATTTTCCTCAAGATTATTTCCAATCCCCGAGATGATACCCAACCCTGTGACGAAAATCCTTTTGGACATCAGGCCTTTTTATGCTCTGTAATATATTCTGCCATCGTACGGATCGAGAAAAATATCTTTTTCCCGTCTTTCGGATCCTCTATCTTAATACCATAGTTTTTCTCCAGCAACACGATCAACTCCAGTGCATCAATACTATCGAGGCCTAAACCTTCCCCAAAAAGAGGGGAATCAGGGTTAATATCTTCGGGTGAAAGATCTTCCAGATTCAATTGTGTGATAACTTCGGTCTTCAGCTTGTTAATCAGTTCTTCCATGTGATTGGTTCAATTATTTTTGATATAAAAATGTTAAATTCTCAATGGTAAAATGTTTTGCCATCTCACTGTTACTCTCCTTTTCCACCAGAAAAAGGCAAGTATCCCAATGGTCTGCCAGCATATTAACCCAACCACACAAAACAGCTTCGGTCCGGTTGGTTTCCATCATCCCGCCAATGTGGCGTTCAAACTGGATAGGGTCAAATTCCTCAAAGATCAGAAAAGCATTTTCTCCTTTGATTTTATGACGGATACAAATCTCACCGATCAGGATATTTGGCAAGGTATAGACGAAAACAGCAGGACTAGGGAAATAATTCTCCTTATCGCTGATGGTCGCCTGATAACTTATATCGGTATCAAGACTTGAAACCGAATTTGCCATCACCACCCCGATCTTCTCCGGGTCAATATGTTGCAGAACGTCACTCTTTTTAAAAATATTCTCCGCCGCAAGGAAAGCTAACTTACTCAGATTGTCCATTTTGTAGAACTTCGGGTAGTTGAGATTCTCTCCTTTGTACAGGGATTTCGCAAAGGCTGCAAAATTAACAAAATTTTCTGTAAAATCCGTAATTATCTCATCCATTATCACCTTGTTATCCCGAATGATACACCAATGTGTTATATACAGATTCTGCTTCATGATTCGGTTTCAGTCTTTATGGAAGATAATGGCAGCATTGCACCCGCCAAAGCCGGAAGCGATCTTCAGAACATCCGTTAAAACGGCGGGTCCATTTTCTGCAATGACAATGATTTCTTCGCTGACACCTGTTTCTTCAAAACCAGCCGATTTCAACAGGATGTTTTTTTTCAGGGATTGAATGGCCATGATGGATTCGATGACTCCGGCGGCTCCCAGGGTATGGCCCCAGTATCCCTTATAACTGTTTACCGGTGCTTTGGTCATTCCTGCAAGGACAATGGCCTTCGACTCCATTTCGTCGTTATAGGCCGTTGCAGTGCCGTGTGCAGAAATGTAACCAATCTCTCCGGCTGTTATTCCTGACGCTTCAAGAGAATGTTGTATGGCTTTGGCCAGTTCTTCTCCGGTTCGTGAAGGTCCGGAAATGTGGTTGGCATCATTGGTAGTGGCAGATCCTGTGATCCGGACAGAACTTCCAACGGTTTTTCGGGAGGAGAGAACCATGGTTCCGCAGCCCTCTCCAAGCGACAATCCGGTGCGGTTCGCATCAAAAGGCTTACAGGGCATCGGGCTCAGCGCCTGGAAAGATGAAAAACCTGAAATAACAAATTCAGTAAGCAGGTCACCTCCCGCAACAATTACATTTTCATAATCCCCCGATTGGATATAACGCGATGCCAGTCCTAAAGCCAGAACACCCGAAATACAGGCATTGGACACGATGACAGGTTTATTTCCGAACCGGAAAAAATCGTGAATTACCTCCGCCATTTTCCAAAGAAAAATCCGGTCCGCAGGAAATTTTTCTTTTTTCTCTTTTTCAAGAAGTTCAATGTTTCCCTTGGTTGTAGATAAAATCAGTAAAGTGTTCGTACCGGTAAAATCCTTTCCGGCCTGTTCAAGCGCTTCTCCAATCGAAAGGATAAACATCTTTTCCAGCCTGGTGAAGGCCTGGTCAGCCAGGTCGGGGCGTGAATCTTTAATTCGTGCAGAAAATTGCTGATTCAGAATGGCATTGTCAACCCGGGATAAGGGAAGGGGAGAGGGCGTAAGCGCCGGGGCATCGCAAATCGTGAGCCCGGAAATGTTTTTTTTGATTTGCGAAAAGTTTTCAGCGGTTGTAAAACCCAGGGAAGTAATGATATTATCTGAAATCACAAAAACGTTATTCATCCGCGTCTTTCCCCCTAAATTTTTTCAAACCCCCAAAGTTGCTTCCAGTCTGAATAGAAATCAGGTGCATTCAGCAGCAATTCACCTTCCGGAGTCAGAAAAACCTGTGTGGAGCTTCCCGTAGCCATTACTTCCTGGTCTCCCTTGCGGAGAATCCGGTACTGGAATAAAATTTTGGCGGCTGCACAGGGAACATAACGGGTCTCAATAATGGCAGTTTCCCCATAAACCAATGGCCGTTTGTAATCACAATTTACTTTTACAATAGGGATCATCACGTTGTGCTTGTATACCTCAAGATATCCCAGGTGATATTTTTCACCAAAGGATTCCCTTCCGTCTTCGAAATATTTCAGGTAGTTGCCATGCCAGACGATCTTCATCGAATCAACTTCGGAAAATCTAACCAGCACTTCTTTCAGATGAATGAGATCCATATCAGGTATTTAAAGGACTTTTATATTTCCGGTAAATTCCAGTAATCAGAATCGTGAACAAGAAGAAAATCAATAGTTTGGATGCCTGAGGCAGAATATTGATGAGGCTTCCTCCTCTCAGGAAAATATTGTAAAAGCCGGTAATGGCCCAGTTCAGAGGACTGTATGCCGATATGGTTCGCATGAATTCAGGCATCAAATAAATCGGAACCCACAAACCGCCCATAGAAGCCAGAATAATAACCGAGATGGACCCGAAAGCTGCTGCCTGCTGATGCGTTTTTGCAATGGTTCCGACCATCAGGCCATATCCTACGGCTGCCATCGAAACCACCAGTGTCATAATGAACAAGGCGAGCAAATCATTACCCACATCGAGCCCGGGAATTCCGAAAAACGGGAGGATAAATATTCCTGCCAACAACATGAAAAAGGTCTGTAACATGCAAACGAGGATATAAACCCCAACCTTGGCCATAAGCAGGTTCATATAGGAAACCGGCATCGTGAGCAGGCGGAAAAGGCTTCCTTCTTCCCTTTCCTTGATCAGGCTTTGCGTAAGAGGGATGACGATAAAAAACATGGCAAAGATCGTCCAGGCAGGAACATTATGTTGTGAAGTATTCGGTATCAGCTCTTGCTGGCGTAAAGAGGGAAAGGAGGCTTTGAACCTGAGGGCTTCCCGGTAATCGATCTTTGGGGGAGTGTACATAGGCATCTGGCGCCCGATTTCCTGGTTAAAAGTCCGGAATACCATTTCCGTTTCAATACGGTAGTTATTGGCTTTGATGGAACTGATCAGTGCATTTTTAAAGGAACTCTTTACCGTAGGATCGAAATAGAGGTTGATTTCCGCAGTGTCTGCATCGGGCAAACTACTTAACACCGCTGAGTTCATCATTCCGAAACCCGCCAGGGTTCTGGCCACCATAACGCGAACATTCGTTCGGATGGTTTTGGTGATTCCCTTGGGAACGATAATCGCAATCAGATAATCCCCCTTTGCCACAGATGCCTTGGCCTGAAGTTGTGTCACGGGAATCTTGTCTATGTCCGTAAAAATCTTGAAAGTACCCGAACCTTCCAGCCCTTTCCTGATGTTCAGGCCCAATGAATCCTTATCATTATCCACATAAAGAATATCGATTTTCGGATCCTTACTGAGCGAACTCCAAGCAAACTCCTGCATGAGCGAAGAGATAATGATCAGGGCCATGGGCATGAGGAAAAGCATGGCCAGTCCCGCTTTATCCCGCATCAGGATCAGGCACTCTTTTCGTATGGCGGCTAAATTTTTATACATCTCAGTCCCTCAGGGCTTTACCGGTTAATCGGATAAATACTTCTTCCAGGTTTTTAGCACCTGGATTTGCTTCTAGTAATTCCGAAGGTTTCCCTTTCGTCATGATTTTTCCCTGGTCCATGATGGCCACCCTGGAACAAAGTTGTTCTGCTTCTTCCATGTAATGCGAGGTATAGATGATGGTAATGCCTTTTTGATTCAGGTCTTTGAGGTAACCAAGGATTACCACTCTTGACTGGACGTCGATACCTACCGTGGGCTCATCAAGGAAAATCAGTTTCGGATCATGTAAAAGACCTGCAATAAGGTTAACCCGGCGTTTCATTCCACCCGAAAACTTTTGAATCTGTTTTCCGGCCACTTTTTCAAGTCCGAAAACCGTGAGATAATCATCAATCCTCGATCTGAGTTTTTTTCCTCTCAGGCCGTACATATTCCCGTAGAAGGTAAGGTTTTCGCGGGCCGTCAATGTAGCATACAATGCAATATCCTGCGGAACGACTCCCACGATTTGTTTGATCTGTTCAGATTGGGTGCGGAGATCCATCCCGTCGATAACGACATTCCCGGTAGTAGGAGGGAAGAGACCGCAGAGGATTGAAATGGTTGTGGTTTTACCGGCTCCATTTGGCCCCAGAAGCCCGAAAATTTCCGTTGGGAAAATTTCAAGGGAGATTCCTTTAACGGCAAACTCTTCCGAACCTTTATACTTTTTTGATAGATCCTGAATATCTATTATAGGATTGCCCTGCATGTTCAGATTTTAATCTTATCCAGCTTTTTATACACTTTTTCTTCGTCGTTACCGATTTCCGTAAGCATCCTGGAGAGCATACCATAATCTTCCTCCGGCTTGGAGCGGTCTTTACAATTTCTGGCTCCGACATAGGTGAACTCACGCCATTTGTTGGCTGTTTTGCCCATCATATCTGATGCTTCCAGCAACCCATCGTTGTTCAATAGTTCACCGGCTTCTTTCAGGAAGGAGCCATAGATATAACGGTAACCAGCCCCACCGGTTCCGAAATCTTCTGCCATTCTCAATATCTGTCCAAGGTAAAAGGATGATTTGTCATTGCCCAGCTTCTTCGGCCATTTTTTCAGGTCGCTGGCAATCCAGCGGATTCCTTTCGTTCCGATCAGGGGGAAGGGAACCTTAACCATGTCATATACGGTCTTTTTGATCCCTTTGGCAATGGCAACACGGAAATCAGGGTCAGGATTCACCTTGTTGATCCAATACATTTTTCCTTTCGGGGCAAATACCCCTTTGGCAAATCTTACCCGGAGCAAATCATCATAGCTGATGGTCTGCGGTGTCTCCATAACTGTATCACTCACGATATAGTTATTTCCCTCTTTACCGAAAGCCACCAGGTTATGCATGTTATAATGCATCCGGTATTCAGGTGGAAAGAAGGTGAGATTAAAGACACCAACCTGGAGACCTGTGGGGATACCATTTTCAAGATTCCGGTCAAGGGCATCCATTGCCTCTTTAGGATCTTTGAAACTCTTGATCACACTGGAACTAACGCCCAGGTTTTCCGTACATTTCCTGAAAACCATGTTCGGGAAATTCCGAAACGAGATCATTGGCGCACCTTGCAGCTTCAGGAAGGGAATATAGCTGAAAAACAAGCCGTTTCCGATCCCAAACGCCATTGGCTCTGAGATTTCCTCCCCGTAAAAACTAAACAGGTTGGAAGTGGCACCGCTTTCGCAGTGTCCTGCCTGCCGGTGCTGATAATTTATGATGGTGGACGTTTGCTCCATTTTTAAAAAAATTAACTATTGAACATTATTTAGCTGATCAATCGTGACATTGAAGGTTTCTGCATACTTCTTCAGCGTTTTTTCATTTAATCCTTTGAAGACACGCGGCTTAAAATGCCTTTTTACCCGCCAAAGCGATATGCCGGACATCATCGAAAGAGACAGCGGATCCAGTAAGGTCTTTTCCATATAGTAAACGACCGGACTGACTTCCCCTTTCAGGACTTTCAGACGGGCTTCTTCGGTTTTTTCCTGAAACAGATCCCATGCCTGCTGAAGTACAATTCGATCCTGTGCGGGGTGGAAACCGACGACTTTCTCGAACTTTCCGTCTTCATGATAATGGTAAGAAAGTTCCTTCGATTGTCCGTATTTTTCATCCTTATAAACTGGACTTGATGCGTCTTCCATAATGAATCTTTTTAATGAACCGATTCTAATAAATGATCTGAAGAAGAAAATGTAATAATTTGTAAAATTAGGAAAAATTGGAATAGGAAGTTATTTCCCGATTTTTGATAGTTTCCTGAATATCCTCTCTTCATGATCGGCACATTCCAGCAGGATATCTGCCAGCATGTCATACGATTCTTCAGGTTTTGCTCTTTTTTTGCAGTTTTTAGATCCCAGGTAAGAGAATTTTCTCCAGCGGTTGGCGTTTTCACCCATTTCGAGGGAAACTTCCTTTAACCAGTCCTGTCCAAGCACATCGGCGGCTTCATTCAGAAATGCCCCATAGATATAGCGGAATCCTGCTCCGGCGGTGCCGATCTCTTCTTCCATCCGTAATACCTGTCCGAGATAATAGGAAGCCTTTTCTTCACCCAGTTTCTGAGGCCATTTCCGTAATTGTCTTGAAAGATATCGGATGCCCTTGGTGCCTACCAGGAAAAAGGGAATCCCGATCATGTTATGGGCCGTCTTGCGGATCCCTTTGATGATGGCCGGCTTGATATCAATTTCTGAGGGCACGGAAAACGGGTAATACATCCGTCCGCTGGGTGCAAAAGGCCCTTTGGCAAATCTTACCCGCATCAGGTCGCTGTAACTGATCTCTACCCGGTTCTCAATGACGGTATCACTGATATAATAAGTATCTTTTTCGTAACCGTAAACCACCATATTGTGCATATTATAATGCATGCGATATTCCGGCGGGAAAAAGGGAAGGTGGAAAGTGCCGACCTGCAAACCTACCGGGAATCCTTTGTCGAGAACCTGGTTTAATGCGGTCATGGATTCCTTCGGATCCCTGAAACGCTGGATTTTGGTCTTTACACCCAGTGAATCCGTAGCCTTATCGAAGATCTGGCCCGGCCATACACGGAAAGAGGTGATCGGGGCATGTTGCATTTTCAGAAAAGGTAAATAGCTGAAGAACAACCCGGCTCCAATCCCGAATGCCATTGGTTCACTGATCTTAAAGTCATGAAAATTCAAAAGGTTGGAAGTAACACCGCTTTCACAATGTCCCGCCTGGCGGTGTTCAAAATCAAGTTTTATCATAGTTATTTTTTAAGACTGGTTAAAATCCGGAGAGATCAGTTTTTCAACGGTAATATCAAAAACCTCCGCATAAACCTGAAGATCTGCTTCGGATATTTTGGTAAAACCCTTCGGAGTAAGGTGTTTTCTGACTTTCCGTTTCCGGAAATTGCAATAGTCCGCCAGTATGGGCACTTCCATCTGGTGTTTTTCCATATAGTAAACCAGGGGGCTCAATTCCCCGCGGATCACCTTTCCTTCAAATTCCCTGACTCGTTCTTCCAGTGCATCCCAACCTTGTTTGATAATTACCTGGTTGGCCTGGTATTGATAATTGACCTGTTTGACATAGGCCTTTTTCTCGGGATCAAATGAATAAAACAGCTCCCTGTTGTTCTTATAAATCAGATCGTCCTGGTTTTCTTCCATAGGATTTACGATTTCAGTAAAAAAATTTTCAACTCTCCTTCTGCGATTAGTACCTCATGAAGGAATATCTTTCCATTAACGATGGTTGCATCAAACACTTCGTGTTCAACTACCACCTCGGTCCGGATTTCAGACCCTGCGGGCGGCAGCGAGAAAATGTTCAGGTTCCTGATTCCGCCGATAAATCCGACCGGAGGATCTTTCTTTTCCATCTTCGCAAGATAGCCAACCCCTGCGGCGGCCGTCTGTGCCATGTTCTCAATCAGTCCCGGTTCCCTGAACAGTCCGTCCAGGACAAAAATATTGTCCTCCGGAATCAGGAAGGTGGTCACCGTCTTTTTTCCAGCCACAGCCACCAGGTTACCGATCATGATCATCGGTTCCTTCTGGGGTATAAACGTATGGATCTGACTCGGGTCAGCTATTACTTTTTCAAGTGATGCCATAACATTCCTTTTCGGTTTCTTACTCTCAGTCGGTTCATAGCAGTAGCGACATCTTCATCTGGGAAGACCCATCTTCTGCCGGTAACGTCTGCCCGTTCCTTCAATGTTTCATAATTGATACCCGGGGAAAGATAATAAACAGGTTCAAGCAATTCATCGCCGGACAGAATGACTCCTTCTGCAATGGCAAGCTCATGTAAACGGGTTCCCGGGTAAATCCTCATCCCCACAAAGGGAAAGAAAACTGTATTTTCAAACCGTTTCGAATTTTCGAAACCTTCATTGATCGTAGCTTCGGTTTCCCCGTATCCGCCAAGGATCAAAAAATGCGAGTAATAAATGCCAACCTTATTGCAGTTATCCGAAACCTTTAATACTTCGTCAACCGTAAAGTGTTTGCCATAATTCCTAAGCGTCGTGTCTGATAACGATTCGGTTCCGAATTCGATATGCGTCAGGCCTGCCTTCTGGTAGAGTTGCAATGTTTTCTCATCGAGATCATGTGGCGAAAAATAGGCGCCCCACTTAATGGTAAGCTTTCTTTCCAGCATCTTCTCCGCCAGTTTCGTGTTATAACTTTCGCTGAGGTTGAAAACCGAATCGGTAAAAAACACGTAATTGATGTTTTTGTTGAAACAGAGATCGGCGAGGGTATCCACAATCTTGTCGATGTCGAGGGTACGCACTTTGGTGCCTTCTATCAAAGGATAGGTGCAGTAGATACATTTATGCGGACAGCCTCGTTTGGTCTGGACATTCATCATCCCGCTGTTCTTCCAGTAAAAATCAAGCAGCCCGTTGTCAAAGCCCAGGGCAGGATCTTTAATGAAATGCTTTCGTTCATTCATTCGTATTTGCCCGTCTTTACGATACACCAGTCCCGGAACCTGTGAATAATCTTTCCCGTTTTCGGTGCAGGTGATCAATTGGAAGAGGCTTTCTTCGCCTTCGCCATAAATACCGAATTCGGGCTCGAAAAACGAAAAAAGCTGTTCCGGGAAAATGGAAAAAGCCGATCCGCCAATGATGATGCGGGTATCAGCATGTTCTTTTACCAGGTCGAGAATTTCCTTATAACCTGTGATGAACTGTAAACGGTGGTAAGAATCCACATCATCAATATTCCTGAAAGATAAACCGGTATAATGCGGCTTGAACTGATGCAGATATTCGATGAATTCTTCCTTTGTATAAAGATTAAAATCAAAGATCTTAATTTCAAAATCCGGAAGCCGTGAAGAAAGATAGGTAGACAGATAAGAAAGCCCGATAGGATAAACAGGGTAAGGGACTGCAAATCGATTTGCTGAAACCAGTAAAAGCCTTCTTTTTTCCATTTTTTGTTACTCAAACCGGTGTGCCGGCATTTTCCAAAAGTCATAATAATTGAACCATTGAAGCGGATATCTCCTGACAATCTTCTCAAAAGCCTCCACATAGGCTCCAACGGCATCTTTCAGTATTTCGTCCCTTCTTTTCAGGTTATTTGAAAATTCCACTTTTCTCAATGGTGTGGCAAAGAAATGATAGTGGGCCTTCGTTTCTTTTACGGCAAAAACATACGAAACCGGCACGTCGAAACGGGCGGCCAGGTTGACAGGGCCAACGGGAAACAGCGCCTTTGCTCCCAGGAAATCAAAAGCAACCACCTTGTTTCCTTCGATAAAACGGTCACCATGCATCGCGATGATCTCTTTTCGTGCCAGGGCATCTCTGATCTCAGCCAGGTGCGAATAATCCTCTTTGATAACGATGAAGTTCACGCGTCGGTTCGTAAATACGTCCGACAAGTATCTTTTGATTTGCTGATGTTCTGCATCAAACAGGATAATGTTGACATTTTTTTCGAGGCGGTTAAGCAGCTGCCCTGCAATTTCCCAGTTTCCGATATGTCCGCTGATCAGCAATCCACCGTTTTCCATCTGTCGTAAATATTCTTCTCCTTCAAAATTGAAAGTGAACCTGGATTGAAAACCAGCCAGTAATGCGATCTTGTCAATTAATACTTGTCCGAATATTCGATAATTTCTGAAAATACTGATGGTTGAACGGAAAGGAGCGTACCCGATTTTTTTTCGGAAATAAAGATAAATGATCCTGACAGCGCGCGGGGAAGTGAAAAAGAAGTAAGTAACTACAAAAATGAGCAGGAAATAAGCAAAGGATATCCCAAGATGTCGTAACGTCCAGACAAAAATTTTATATCCGAGGACCCCTCCCCGGGTTTTTCCTTTCCATGATGACATTAACGCTTAGTTTGGGTTAACTCTTTTAATGATATAGTTGTAAAAATCCTGAAGTGTTTTCACATCCGTCATTTCTTCGGCTTTCATTTTGAATCCGAATTGATGTTCGATGAGCACAAACAAGTCCACAAAATCGAGGCTGTCGATGCCCAGATCCTGTTTGAGTGAAGCGGCGGGAGATATCTCGTTCTCTTCTATTTCTATTTCATCTACAAGAAGTCGATTGATCTTCCTGATAATCTCATCATTCTGCATTGTAAAATCTTTGATTACTGCAAAAATAATCAAAAATCTTCAGATTATAGATTTAATTTTCTCACAACAAGCGAAGAATTGGTTCCGCCGAAACCGAAAGAATTGGAAAGGAACGCATTAATCTCGTGGGGAATAGCCCGGGTAGCGATGTTGAGTTTTTGAGTAACTTCATCAGGATTATCAAAATTGATGTTAGGCGCCACGAAACCATGCTGCATCATCAGGGTAGAATAGATGATCTCGCTGGCACCGCCCATCCACATTTCGTGACCGGTCATCGATTTGGTACTGCTGATAAGGGGTTTGGTAACATGGAAGATTTCATCCAGTGCCTTGGCTTCATTGAGGTCGCCGGCAGGAGTGGAGGTAGCATGTGCATTGATATAATCGATTTCGTTGGGTGACATACCTGCCTGGGACAGCGACATTCGCATGGCCCGAACCGGACCTTCCACATTGGGAAGTGAAATGTGTTCGCCATTCGAGGAAAATCCATAGCCTGTAATTTCCGCAATGATCGGGGCGCCACGACGTTTCGCTGATTCATAACTTTCAATGATGACCGTTGCAGCCCCGCCGCTCGGAACGAGTCCGTCACGATCGCGGTCAAACGGACGGGAAGCCTTTGTGGGCTCGGATTCCCGGATAGAAAATGCATTCAGTGCATCAAAACTGGCGGTAGCTTCCGGATTGATTTCCTGGGCGCCTCCGCAGATGATCATGTCCTGCATCCCTTGTTTGATGAGCAGATAGCCGATGCCGATCGCATGAGATCCGCTGGCACATGCGCCGCTCACAGTGAAGTTTACTCCTCGGAGCCGGAAGATCACGGAGAGGTTCATGGAAACAGTTGAGTTCATCGACTGGAAGATATAACCCGAGCCGATCATCATGGTGTCTTTCTTATTTCGCAGGATGTCAACCGATTCTACAACCGGTAAAGCCGAACTGTCGTTTCCGTAAAGTATCCCCACCTCTTTTTTGTCGAGATAAGCCTGGTCGATCCCTGCATTTTTAAGGGCTTCAAGGGTGGCTATATAGGCATATTCTCCCTGTTGTGGCAGGCCAACCCGCATCCGGCGGTCGAGCATGCCCTTCAGTACCGGCCGTTCAACCATCCCGGTGAGCGCAGAACGGAAACCCATGGCTTTCCGGACCGGATCGAGGATGACCCCGGACCGTCCATGGTACAATGAATCCTTTACCTCATCCAGGTTTTTCCCGATGACGGAATAGATTCCCATACCTGTGATTACAACCCTTGTCACGTATATAATCCTCCATTTACATTGATGACGGCTCCGGTCACATAAGCTGACTTTTCGCCGGCCAGGAACCCGACCACCTCGGCGACTTCTTCGGGTTTTCCGAAACGGTTCATTGGGATCATCGCCTTAAGCTGGGCTTCATCGAGGTCTTTGGTCATATCAGACTTGATAAACCCGGGAGCCACGGCATTCACCGTAATATTTTTCTTGGCTACTTCCTGTGCTAGCGCTTTTGTGGCGCCAATCACGCCTGCTTTTGCCGCGGAATAATTGGCCTGGCCGGGTAATCCCTTCAATCCGGATAAGGAAACCACGCTGATGATCCGTCCGAATTTCTTCAGGATCATGTCTTTCAGCAAATAACGGGTGATATAAAGGAAACTATTAAGATTTGTGTTGAGCACATCGCTCCATTCCTCGTTTTTCATCCACATAACGAGTGCGTCCTTACGGATGCCGGCATTGTTGACCAAAACGCTGATGTATTCTCCATCATGATGGCTGATCCAGTCGCCAAGCGCCTTTTCGACCTGTTCCTGTTTGGATACATCAAATTGCATCAATTCGCCGTCGGTTCCGGTTTCCCTGAGCATCCTGAGCGTGGCTTCCGCTTCAACGGTATTTGACTGATAATTGATCAGGACGAAATAGCCCATCTCTGCTAACTTCTGGCAGATCGCCCTGCCGATTCCCCGGGAACCACCCGTCACGAGCGCGTACTTCATGTAAAAAGAGTTTATTTAGGAAAAATGCAGCTTGTTCTCCAAAAGATAATTCATCACATTTTTGATCTCTTTGTAACGAATGGTATCCTCTGTAAAACAAGGGAATATCTTTCTCAGGTCTTCAAATTTCTTTTTTGAATAACCCGAAAGTTTATCATTAAATTCCAGGTAATCGATCGCCTGGAGAATCGTCATCATCTCAATGGCCAACACCTGGTATGAATTGTCAATAACCTTCTTCGTCAACAGGGCGGCATTGGTTCCCATACTTACGATATCCTGGTTATCATTGTTGTTGGTGATGCTGTGGACATACATCGGGAACGATAACGTCTGGTTTTCGGCCGTGGTGGAAACAGCGGTGAACTGAACGCCCTGCATGCCCAGGTTGAGTCCCAGTTTTCCCAGGTTGACAAACGGGGGAAGTTTCTCATTCAGCTTGTCGTTCAGCAGGTAATTGAGCTGCCGTTCAGCCAGCATCGAGAGTTTGGTGATCACGATCTTCAGTTTATCCATCTCAAGCGCAATGTAATCTCCATGGAAATTCCCGCCATGGAATACATTCTTGCTTTCATTGTCAATGATGGGATTATCGCTGGTGGAATTCACTTCATCCATCAGAATCTCCTCGGTATACCTTATTGTATCCCAAACGGGACCTAAAACCTGTGGAACACAACGCAGCGAATAGTACTCCTGTACTTTATTCTTGAATACCTCAACCAGTTCGTTTTTTCCGTTGTAAAGATGATCGGCTCTGCGGCGGACCAGGCTGCTGTCGGCAAGGATATCTCGGATGATCTTCGCCACCTGGTTCTGTCCTTTGTGACGTTTCACCCGGTTCAGGCCTTCCGAAAAATGGTCGTCATAGGATTCTACGATTTCGATGATCATAGAAGAGGCCAGGATGGACCAGTCCAGGAGATTTTTCGCGAGAATCAGGTTAATGACACCAATGCCGGTCATTACGGAAGTTCCGTTGATCAATCCCAGGCCTTCGCGAATATGCACCTTAATGGGTTTCAGTCCCAGCTCGGTGAAGACTTCGGCTGTCGGTCTGAGTTCTCCCTTATAATGTACTTCTCCTTCACCGATAAGGATGAGGGCAAGATGTGCAAGCTGAACCAGGTCGCCACTGGCGCCAACACCACCATGTTCAGGAATCAGCGGGTAAACATCCAGGTTGATCAGCTGGCTCAGAAGGTCGACTACTTCGGGATGAAGGCCGGAATGTGCCTGCATGAGGGTATTCAGACGGGCCAGCATGGCCGCTTTCACGTAAATGTCGGGGAGGGGTTCGCCGATGCCGGAACAGTGGCTTCGGATCAGGTTATATTGAAGCTGGGTTTCGCTGTCACTGTTGATCTTATACTGGGCCATGGGTCCGAGGCCGGTATTGATACCGTAAATGACCTTTCCGCAGGCAAATGACTTAAGAAACTCAAAATTCTCTGCGACTTTCTTCCGAGCCAAAAGGTCCAGCTGAATCTTTTCTCCTTCGCATAAAATCTTATAAAAATCTTCAACAGTAAGCGGGGTAATCCCTATGTTAATCATTGTATGTCACCGATTTAAAAGAAACTTTCTGTCTCTCAGTCAAACTAAAAAATACACAAGTTGGCAAAGGTACAGTTTTTTTTTAAATCCAAGGATGTCGGAATATCTCAGAGGAATCATTTAGTTACCTCAGGAAAGTATAGCTATGATGATAGAATTTATCGAGCTCCTGGAGGCGGGGGTGAAGTAGATTGAAAAATGGATTCAAAAGACGGGTAAATGATTTCGGAACGCTGCGACTCTCTGACTCTGCGGTGAAATTTAACTTTTTAGCAATCCCTGGCAGAGGATTTAAATCAGAAAAAATTACCCGGATGGTATAATTGTGATTAATCTACAAAAAGAAACAACCCATTTAATGTGGAATTATAAAAAAACGATTTGCCGGAGGGTTCTTGGTAGGCAATAAAAAAGCCACTCACAAATTACTTCGTAAGTGGCTGATTTCCTGGTGACCCCGACAGGATTCAAACCTGTAACCTTCTGATCCGTAGTCAGATGCTCTATTCAGTTGAGCCACGGGGCCAATTCAGGCGCAAAAATAGCGTTTTTTTTCCTTTATCCAAAATTTATCAATATTGAATCACCGTTTCGGCATCGGTCAACGGGAATTCTGTGCTGCGTTCCTGGTCGGTCCTGAGTTTTAAGTTCCGGGCTTCTCCGTTTACCGTAATACTCAGCATATCCCCGAAAGCATGCAATACCAGCCGGATATGCGTGAATTTGGTGGGGAAACTGCCTTCTTTCTTTGCCAGAATGATTTTCTTCTGCACCGGATCAAAGAAGATCAGCCTCCGGTAATCTGCGCCCTGCTGGTATTGGTAACTCTTGCCGTCATCTTCATAATAGAGAAATTCATTCTTTTTGCTTCCCTGATAAATATGGAGTTCAAGATAGGGGGAAGGTTTCTGATCGGTGTACTGAACCACCGACTGCATCGGGATTATAGCGGATGCCTTTACAAAAACCGGCAGGTCAGAAACGGGCGATTCCACAATATACTCCGCATTCCCCTGGTATTTTACATTTGAACTGAACCGGTACCAGTCGCCATCCGGCAGATAGACTTTTGTAAATGCCTGATCACTGGCTGCAGGAGCCACCAGGAAGGCATCCCCGAACTGGTATTGGTTCATGTAAACCCACCACCAGATCTTCGCATCAAACGTATAATTGATGGCCAGGGAACGGGCAACGGGCAATCCTGACCGGGTGGACTCGTAAAAGGCGGAATAGAGGTAGGGGAGAAGCTGGTAACGCAGGTTCAGCAACGATCGTGACAACGTTTCAACATCCTCACCGAAAGCCCATGGCTCCTGGGCGTTCGAGTTATACTCGGTGTGGTTCCGGAAGAAAGGTGTAAAGACACCAACGGACATCCACCTGGCAAAAAGGTTCTTATCCGGACTATTCACAAAACCGCCAACATCAGAACCTGCAAAGGAAACGCCTGAGAGTCCCATGCTGTTGACCAGCCGGATGCCCATCAACAGGTGATCATTGTTTGATACATTATCGCCCGTCCAGACAGCGGAATAACGCTGAATCCCGGCATAAGCGGCACGGGTAAGGACAAACGGGCGCTGACCGTTCAGCAGTTTCCGTGTTCCCTCGAATGTTGCCCTCGACATCTCCAAACCATAGATGTTATGCGCTTCGGCCATGGTTGCCTTGTTTCCGTCAAAATCGAACTGAACGATATTTGGAATGCTTTGTCCCCAAGCAGAGGGTTCATTCATGTCGTTCCAGAATCCTTCCACGCCGGGTGTGACCAGGGCGGTAAATGATTTCCCCCACCAGTCGCGGGTTTCCGGGTTAGTGAAATCAGGATAATGGCATCGGCCCGGCCAGACACTGCCGGTATAAAATTTCCCATCAGGATATTTCACAAAAAGATGATTCTTAATGCCTTCTTCATAGGCATGATATCCGGGCTCGACCTTGATCCCCGGATCGACGATGGTTGCCAGGTGGAAGCCTTGTTTTTTAAGGGTTTCGATCATTCCTGCGGGTTGTGGAAACCGTTCTTTATTCCAGGTAAAGATCTTGTACTGGTCCATGTAGTGAATGTCAAGGTAGATCACGTCACATGGCAATTTCCTGTCCCTGAACTGCTGCGCCAGGTTCAGCACTTCGGTATCGGGGAAGTAACTCCAGCGGCTTTGCTGATAACCCAGGCTCCAGTAGGGCGGAAGCTCCATCCGGCCGGTCAGCCAGGTATAATCACGGATGATGTTCGCAATGGTCTTTGCTCCGAAGAAATAGTAGTTCATCTCGCCGTCGGAGGCGGAAAAGAAAGAAAATAGATCATCGGTGGAAGCAGCAAAATTGAATTTCGTACGGAAGGAGTTATCAAAAAATATCCCATAAGTGCAGTTAGCATGAATCCCCATATAAAAAGGAATGGAAATGTAAAGCGGATCTTCGTGTGTGGAATAGGCTGGAATATCGGTATTCCAGTTGGTATAGGCATTTCCGCGACGGTCGAGCGGACCTGTCTTTTCCCCCAGCCCGATAAACTTCTCATCGGCAAAGAGTTTCTTGTAACACGTTACTTCGGTTCCGAGCCAGGTATAAGCATTTGCCGAATAATCTTCTGAGATGACTTCTCCTGCCAGGTTTTTGATGATGAGTCGGAAGGGTTTCTTTTCGATGGTCAGGATCAGTGAGTTGGTCGTAAGGTTCCATGATACTGCATCTTCTTTGACTTCATTGAATTTTCCTTCGGCTTTTTGGATTACCGCATAGGAAAAGTCCGGTAAAAACTCCGCTCTTGCCATCCTAACCCGGAGGATTGAAGGGCTGTACACTTCAATTCTGACCAGTGCATTTTCGGTCCGGATATCCGTTCCATGTTCTGTGGTTTTTAAGGATACCAAGTTTCCCGGCTGTATCACCTGGCTTTTTTGTGCAATCGTATTTCCAAAATGAAATAACAGGATGAGGATAAATAACTGTTTCACGCCGATTGAGGGTTACTTATGGATTAGACGGAATTGATCAAACTTAAATATGTTCGGTCCGGCAGATGATCTCGTTTTGCAGATCTTCACCCAGATCATTAAAATAATCGCTGTATCCGGCAACGCGTACGATGAGGTCACGGTATTTTTCCGGATGTTTTTGTGCATCCCGCAGCGTGTCGGCGGAAACCACGTTGAACTGGATGTGATGTCCGAACATGCCGAAATAGCCCCGGATTAACGCCCCAAGCTTCTGAATGCTTTCTTCCCCGTCAAAGAAGGAAGGGGTAAACTTCTGGTTCAGCAACGTTCCGCCGGTCAGGGTATGGTCAATTTTTGCCGCCGATTTCAAAACAGCCGTGGGTCCGTGCTGATCGGCTCCCTGAACAGGTGAGATGCCTTCCGACAGCGGTTCTCCCGACTTCCGTCCATCGGGTAATGCATGGATTTTACTCCCGAAATAGACATGGGAGGTGGTAGGCAGCATGTTGATCCGGTAAACCCCGCCGATACTCGTTGGTCTTCCGTTAATCGAATGATAAAAAGCCTCGAAAACTTTTTTGGCCTGGGCATCCGCGTAGTCATCATCATTCCCGTATTTCGGCGTATGATAAACAAGTTCGTGATGCAATTCTTCATAATCCTTGAAATTATTACCCAGCGCTGTCATCAGGGTCTGCATCGAAAAGGTCTTTTTCTCAAACACATGATAGCGGATGGCAGTCAGGCTGTCGGTGATCGAACCAAGCCCCACGCCCTGGATGTAACTGGTGTTGTACCTTGCTCCGCCGGCGTTGTAGTCTTTACCGTTGGCGATGCAGTCATCAATCAGCAGCGAAAGGAAAGGGGCGGGCATATGTTCTGCAAATATGGAATGAATAGTATCATTGCCACGGATCTTGATATCTGCAAAATAGTCCAGTTGTTTCTGAAAAGCCTCCATCAACTGATCAAAGGAGGAAAAAACTGTTACATTACCGGTAGAAAGCCCCATTTGTTTGCCTGTCAGAGGGTCAATCCCATTATTCAGAGTAAGCTCAAGGATCTTGGGAAGGTTAAAGTAGCCGGTAAGGATATAGGCTTCTGTTCCGAAGGCACCGGCTTCCACACATCCGCTGGCGCCGCCGTTCCGTGCATCTTCGATCGCTTTTCCCTGGTTGACCAGCTCTTTGACGATGGCTTCGGTGTTGAAAAAGGAAGGCTGGCCGAAACCGGTTTTGATGATCTTCAACGCCCGGTGAACAAAGGTATCCGGATTTTTTTCGCTGATCTGAACCATGGAGCCGGGCTGAAGCAGTCGCATCTCTTCAATCACATCCAGGATCAGGAACGACAGCTCATTCACGGCATCGGTACCATCGGATTTAACGCCTCCAAGATTGATCAGGCAAAAATCAGTATAGGTGTTGCTTTCCAGGGCTGTCACGCCTACTTTGGGTGGTGACGGATGGTTATTGAACTTGATCCAGAACGACTGAAGCAACTCTTTTGCTTTTTCCCGGGTAAGCACACCTTCTGCCATTTCCTTCTGATAAAAAGGAAAGAGATGCTGGTCGAGACGGCCCGGGTTAAATGAATCCCATGGGTTTAGCTCGGTGATGACACCCAGGTGCAGGAACCAGTAGTGCTGAAGCGCCTCATGAAAGGTTTCCGGAGCATGAGCCGGGACTTTCCGGCAAATCTCGGAAAGTTTTTTCAGTTCTTCCCGACGGTCGGGATCAGGTTCGGTAAGTGTCATCCTTTCAATGACTTCTGCATGTCGTTTGGCATAATGAATCATGGCATTTGCCGTGATCAGCATGGCCTTGAGTTCTTCCAACTTTGGCATGTTCCCGGGGTCGTCAGGATTTAAACCTGCGCGTGCTTTCTCCACATCCGCCATCAGATCCAACATACCCTTGCGGAAGGCTTTCGCACCGCATACGGTATGACCCGGAGCCCGCTGTTCCTGGAATTCTGTAAATATACCCGCCAGGAAAGCGTCGAGCCATTCCGGGGTCATCGCATGCATAATCCGTTCACGGTTGGTTTTACCTTCCCAGAAAGGAATGATTTTTTCTTTGTATTTCAGCCGGGTTTCCTCATCGGAAGTGAAAAAGACTTTTTTTCGTTCATGAAGAATTTTAAGGTCATCAAGGGAGTGGAGATTGATTTCAGGATAGGTAGGAGTGGACTTAGGTTTTGGCCCCCGCTCTCCGACAATCAATTCCTGATCATTGATGCAAATGGCTTTCCCCGAAAGGATGGCTTCAAAGGCCAGCGCCCTGGTTACCGGGATGGAGTGTTTTGTTGATTCTCCGGAAAGATAAAAGTCTGTGACCAGCTCTGCTCTTTCGGATGAGAGACAATTTTCTGCATGGATGCTCTGCTCACGGAGTTTCTGAATCCTTTCATTCATGAACGACAAATTTTCAGCAAAGATAATCCTAATTCCTGCCCGATGCAGTAAACGTTTTTAATCAGACTGACACCCTTCCCCTCCCCGTGATTGAATAATATAAATGGACTGATTTAGAAAAAAATAAAATATCATTTACAAAATAATTCTATTTTTGTAATAGACACAGGATTCGTTTACAAAACTTTCCTCTTTCAGCAAGGATTTTTGCTGTTCCGATACAAAATTCAAGCCTATGAATCAGGATTTTGAATACTTGGCAGATCAATCTATATTGATCCATCATATCAGCAAACACGCCATTTTTGATGATGTCAGTTATCTTCTGGTGTTGAAAGAATTGATTACCAAGATTGAAGAAACCAAACCTACCCGGTTGCTCATGGTTGTCAAGTCGAAAAATCTTTTTAAGATCACCCAGAATTTCGAACATTGGATAGAAACCCAGGTTTTCCCGGTTTTCCATGCAACAAATATCACCAAAGTCGCCTTTGTGATCAATTTTCATTATAAATCGCAAGGAACGCCTGACTACGCAAACATACCGGATTTCGCCTATCATTTTTTCGAGGATACAGAAACAGCCAGGGAATGGCTGAATCAAAAATAATCATCCGCCTGTTTTTACCTTGAAATTTTCCTGTTCCAGCATCCTTTTTATCGCAGAACAATCATTTTCATAATTCAGCGGCAGGCCATCCATTCTGTCGGGTACTTCCAGCTTACGGTATTTGTTTTTCCCGATCGAATGATAGGGGAGAAGGTTTACTTCTACAATCTTTTCCTTCAGGTGAGAGAGAAAGGTAATCACCGAATGAATATTTTCGCCTGTATCTGTAATTCCGGGAATTAACGGGATACGGATGATGATTTTTTTCCCGTTTTCATAAAGGAAGTCAAGGTTTTCGAGGATGATCCGGTTGGATACACCGGTGTAGTAAAGATGTTCCTGCGGATCCATGGGTTTTAAATCGTAAAGGAAAAGATCAGTGAATTCAATAATTTCGGCAAAATCAGCTTTATTGGTAAACCCCGAGGTATCAACCGTGGTATGAAAATTCTCTGACTTGCACTTCTCCAGCAATTCTTTCAGGAACGTTGCCTGCAGCAAAGGCTCACCACCAGAGAATGTCACACCGCCACCTGAGCTCCGGTAAAATACCTCATCCTTGCGGATCATCTCCATGATTTCGTCCGAAGACATCCAATGGCCGATGATCTCTTTTTCCAAAAATTCACGGCCATCCAGGATCGTTGACCGCTGACAGGTTTGAGGGGAGGAAGAACGGCTTTCCGGGTTGTGGCACCACCAACAGCTCAAAGGACATCCCTTGAAAAAGACGGTAGTACGGATGCCGGGTCCATCATGGATACAAAACCCCCGGATATCGAAAATTAATCCCTTATTCACAGTAAAATCTGATCATCCGGTCGATTGCCCGCTGACAAACAGGACAAAATCCGGTCGCTCCGTTTGTATTCATGCGGCAATCCATCATCGGACTGTACATTCCTTTTTCCAGATAACCGCCTCCTTCATACATCCCGACTTTTTTTTCATAATCTTCTTTTCGTGGAGTGGGAATGGGCGTTTTGGTATCGATGAGATCCTTCCATTTATCCTGAAATGCGACATTCGTGGTGATATTCGGTTCCCAGGGTTCCACTTTCAGGTTGTAATAATCGCTGTAATTGACCGCTCCAACATATTCATCGGCCAGCCCTGCAAACGAATGACCGAATTCATGGACGGCTACCTGGCCGGAATAATCATTGTCGACAGTCGATTCAGCATATTGATTGAAAAAACCGCCACCACCGTAACGCTTGCTGTTCACCAGGATGATGATCGCATCATAAGGCACATTGGCCGCCACATCAAATACCAAAGAGAGATCGGCTGTTGTCAGGTACCGATCGGTATTAAAAGTATAAAAACTGCTGTTCATGACGGTGTTATTGTAAATTCCCTCCCCCGGAATATCCGTTCCGCTTTCCTCGGAAGCGGATTCGACTGCATAAAAATTGAAACTTTTTGCATTATCGGAATAGGGTTTCATCGATAAAATGTATTTGCCGATCCTTTTTGCATCATCACGGAATTTTCCCATTTCTGCCTGGGTGTAACCTTCTGCAAGAAACGCCACATCTACTTTATCAATCGGGTTCCCAGAATTATAAAATTTAACAGATGGGAAAAATTTGGGGGATTCATGAAGAATGAAATAATCAGAAGGGTTGACCTTCATGCTGAACAGGGGTCGGAACAGGCCGCTTTCAAATTCTCTTTTTTCAATGGAAAGTTGAATCGTCTTTTTAGGATAAGGGAGGGTTACAACTTGGGTATATGCTTTTTTCATGGTATTGGCCTCGGGCGTTCCCTGCCATTCCTGGAAAAGATTTGCAAAACCCCGGGTATAGATTATTCTCCCTGTAGCAGAATCGGCGGCCACGATCCGGTAAGTCCCGTAGTTGAAAGGATCAATCAGTCTTTTCATGGGCCCTCCCCAAAAAGGTTCTTCTCTGAGCTGACGGGGAAAAAGTGTTTCGGTCGTCTTATTTCCTCCCAACTCAAAATCAAAGCGCAGGGTCTTATACCGGAACCAGTCTTCAAAGATGACTTTTTGCGTAGTATCGGGAACCTGGGAATAGGAAAAATTAAACAGTAACATTAAGAAAATCAACGAAAACAGTGTTTTCTGCATCACTAAAAAGGTTTAAGGGAGAATCCGACTACAAAATTACAGAAAAAGCAGATACCCCTGTTTTTACTTTCTGACCTGTCGTACCTGGACGATAATCATCCCGCAAAGCATCAGGAAACAGCCCAGCAAGGCGCGGTTGGTAAGGTATTCTTCAAGTATAAGCCAGCCCCCGATGGCTGCAAACACCGCCTCGAGGCTGAGAATGATGGATGCATAAGCAGGATGGGCATGCTTTTGGGCAACCACCTGGAGCGTGTAGGCAACCCCGACCGATAGCAGCCCTCCATATAACAAGGGAACTGCCGCAGCCAGAATCGATTGAAATTCAATTTTCTCCAAAAATACGGCGAACACAAGGTTGAGAAAGGCGCAAATGGCAAACTGAATAGCCGCCAACTTGTAAGAATCCATCATCGGTGAAAGCCAGCCGATCATGAGCACATGACCCGTAAAGAAAATCGCACAGAGCAACACCAGGAAATCGCCGAGTGCCATCGAAAAACCGCTGGTAACACTCAGCAGATAGAGTCCGGTCGCTGAGAGGATGACCCCGGCCCAGATCGTCATCCGGATCTTTTGTCCCAGGAAAATCCCGACAATGGGAACAAAAATCACATAAAGCCCGGTGATAAAACCGGCCTTGCCTGCTGTCGTCGACTGAAGGCCTAATTGCTGCAGGGCCACCCCTCCGAAAAGGATGAAACCGGTTGCCACACTTCCCATCCAGATGATTTTCCGGTTTACCGTCTCACTCGTGAATAATTTCCGCTTCTTTGACAGGATAAACGGAAGCAGCACAAGGATTCCCAGGGTAAAGCGGATCCCGTTAAAGGTAAACGGGCCGAGATATTCCATGCCGATCCGCTGAGCCACAAAAGCAAAGCCCCAGATGATGGCGGCAAGGAGAAGAATGAGGTCGGAGCGGAGCTTTGTCATCAGGGATCAGAAAGATTCAAAAGTGATTTCATCGGCAAAGATCCAAGCCTTTTTGCCGGCTCCCGGATGCCAGTCGGGGCAGGTACCGCGGTTCACCGCAACGACCCGGACAAACCGGGCTTTAGCGCCGCTCAATTTCAATTCGAATTCTTTGATCAGCGCACCCGGAGTGTTATCTGCAACTGAATTATCCACTGTACCGGCTTTCACAAAATCTTTCCCGTCATCCGACAGATAATAGCTCACAGTCAAAGGGAAAAATATCCATGCAACCTGGTCCTGCAGAAAACCGACGGACACTTTTTTCAGCTCCGTTGATTTACCCAGATCGACTACGGCATCGATATTTACCTCTTCAAAACCCTGCCAGGTTCCGGTTCGGAAATTCTCAGAACCCCTGACAAAGTCGATCAGGGCATTCTCTCCTCCGGCACTGTATTGTGGCGCCCAGGAAGTACTGTGATGAATGGTCCGGTTTTCAGGAATTTTTGTGAAAATGGCCTCAACCGTGAAACTCCGGGTATAGTCTTTCTTCACGGCAAAAGCCCTGACTTTTACCGTTTCGTTAACATTGAAGGGTTTTAGATATTTTTTTGACTGAAGATAAGGTTCGGATCCGTCGAGGGTGTAATAAATATCAGCCCCGGGAAGTGCATCGTTGAATGCGATGGTAGTTGATCGTGTGAAGGTTTTATCTCCTTCCGAAACGGCAGGAACGGGCGTAATCAGGTGATCCGTGATGGCAGAAACCGGAGTATTTCCTACTCCTGTACCCCAGGTTGTATTGGGATTGCCTCCCATTTCGAAAACCAGTTCTCCACCATTTAAGATGTCCGCGTGGGATAAAAAACTTTCGGTATATTTTTTCCCGTTCAAGGTGGCCGATTGGATGTAAAAGTTTTGGTTACTTACGCCATTTGCCCTGATGATAAAGGTTTTTCCATTTTCGAGATGAATTTTTACTTCCGGGAAAAGTGGTGTTCCGATGGCATAAATTCCGGAAGCCGGCGTTACCGGGTAAAACCCCATGGCGCTCATGACATACCATGCCGACATCTGGCCGCAGTCTTCATTTCCACATAGCCCGTCTTTCTTGGTTGTATAAAGTTCTGCACAGATCCGATGCACCAGTTGCTGGGTCTTCCAAGGTTCCCCGGCATAGTTGTATAGATAAGCCATGTGGTGACTCGGTTCATTGCCCTGTGCATATTGGCCTATCATTCCAGAGATATCCGACTGTTCGCGTCCTGTAGTCTGCGATGTAGCCGAAAACAATGCATCCAGTTTCCCGGCGAATTTCTCCATTCCCCCGGAAAGGCTGATCAATCCGGAAATATCCTGTGGTGCATAAAAACGGTATTGCCAGGCATTTGCCTCGGTATAGTTGAAGTTGACCTCTGCCGGAGCAAAGGGAGCGAGCCAGGTTTGATTCATTTTCGCCCGCATAAACCCGGTTGACGGATCAAAAACGTTTTTATAATACTGCCCTCTTTCAATGAACTTCCGGTACACGGCACTATCTCCTGTTGCCCGGGCCATCTGTGCGATACACCAGTCATCATAAGCATATTCGAGGGTTTTTGATACGGATTCACCTTCTTTATCCCCGGGGATAAACCCGGATTCCCTGTAATATTTCAACCCAAGCTTTTCCTGGCTGGCGCTGTGAATCATCGCTTCCAGCGCTCTGGCTGTATTGTATCCTTTGATCCCTTTCTGATAGGCATCGGCAATAACAGGCACTGCATGATATCCGATCATACAACCGGTTTCATTGGCGCTAAGTTCCCAAACCGGTAACATCCCGCCCTGATCATATTGCGCCAGGAAAGTATTGATAAAATCGTTGGTCCGTTTCTGATCGATGATCGTCAGCAGCGGATGTTCGGCGCGATAGGTATCCCAGAGGGAGAATACGGTGTAGTTTTCAAAAGTTTTGGTGGCATGGACCTGT
Source organism: Bacteroidales bacterium (assembly GCA_038244085.1). GTDB lineage: Bacteria > Bacteroidota > Bacteroidia > Bacteroidales > FEN-979 > FEN-979. The sequence goes on from JBBRTX010000006.1 coordinate 145,417, forward strand.
AGATCGCGACCCCGGTATTTCCCGTCGATGTCCATATAAAGGTTCGGTGCCAGCATGGCATGATACAAAGAAGTGTAAAAAATGGTTTTTTGTTCCTTCGTGCCACCCGACACTTCAATCTTCCCGAGTTCATGGTTCCAGGCTGCCATGGCCTGATCTTTAACAATATCAAAGTCCCAGCCGGGAATTTCTGCTTCAAGGTTTTTTCGTGCACCCTCCGCACTGACGGCCGAGATACCTACCTTGACTAATATCTTGCTGTTTTTAAGCGTTTTAAATAAGAAAAGTGCTTTTATATCTGTTCCGGGTATCCCGTCTTTTGCCGTAAGATCATTCAGGGTATAGGAAAAGAAGGGTTTGGAGAATTTTGCCACAAAATAAACGATTTGTTTTTCCGCCCATTCTTTTGATACCCGCATTCCTTCGATTTCCGTATCGGAAATGATTTTCAGGGAAGATTCCAGCACCTTGTCCCGGTGAGCCAGATCCAGCAATATTCCCGCTGAATCGGAAGCCGGAAAACTATACCGGTGAAATCCCGCTCTTTTCGTGGCCGTCAATTCTGCCAGGATACCATATTTTTCAAGAAAGACCTCATAAAAACCCGGAGTTGCTTTTTCTGTTTCCGGTCTGAAAGTGGAGGGATAATCTTTATTGTCCAATTTCACGTTCCCGGTTACGGGCATAAAGAGGATGTCTCCATAATCGAGGCAACCGGTGCCGCTCAGATGGGTGTGGCTGAAGCCGTAGATGATCGTGTCTGATGCATGATAGCCGGAACAGCCGTCCCAACCTTCCAGCCGGGTATCCGGGCTTAACTGAACCATTCCAAACGGCAGGGTGGCTCCGGGATAGGTATGCCCGTGTCCGCCGGTACCAATGAAAGGATCGACAAAAGTGGCAGGGAAGAAGGGTTCCTGGGCATGGGAGGAAGTCAGGATCATCAGAAAACAAAAAATCAATATTTTATTCATGGATGGATTTTTATTAGCAAATCAAGTCGCAATTCGTTTTCAAACGCCTAACGTTTCGGAGTTCCCCGCTTACCGATATGTTTATCGGTAATTTCATCTAAGCTGTATGTCTTTAAAGGTTTATCTTTCGTTTTCATTGTTTTTTCCTTTCAAAATAAAGTTTCCTGAGTCTCTCTGCTTTTTCAATATCGCTAATTGGAGTTTTATCTGTCTTTTTAATAAGTCCGTGAGTTGAAATCACAATAGTTTCGGTCTTTCCTTTCTTGTCCCAAAATGCAAAAAGCCAATAATGAGTTCATCTCAATGGGGATTTACTTATTGTTTACTTTTGCTATCCACAACCCTCTTTTAACTTGTTTATGTCAAAGTCCTTCGGAATAGGTATTGTCTTGATAAAATTAAGCCAATCCGTTTCCAACTGGTCAAGCGAAAATCCATAAATTGCATTAAACTTTTCAAAGCCCTCCGTCCATAGTAGTTTCATCTTCTCTACTCCATATTTTTCATATAAATACTTGAAGATCCCTGCGCTCTGTAAATATGCAATTACATCACTTTTCTTAGCCTGATTATCAAAATTCTTTATTAAGCTATCAAAAGGGAATAATTTTTTTTGCTGAAAATAATATGCGTTTATTGTAAACATTGGATTATCATAGAAGCAGAAATTGTCACAATAAGTAGCGCCTCCTTCATCGAGTAGTCGATAATTTGTCGGTCCCCATGTTTCATACGAAATAAGGTGAAATATCTCATGTTTAAATTGTGGTCTTATGGTCTTGTTGTACACGAAAAACACCAAGTCATGTCCTTTCGCTGCCCCTCCCTTAATTTTGTAACCCATTACTTTTTGCATTTCTTCTTTGCTGTCAACGGCCAATAGGTATATGCCGTTCTTATAAGCTGAAATACTCAATACTGAGAGAATTCTGCTATAGGCAATATCAAGCTCTTGTTCAATATTTTCAAGATGAGATGCCGTATAAGAACGATCTTTAAAATAAATACGAAACGATTTGTAATTAATCGATGAAAGTTGGATTGAATCATTGCCAATAAAACCCAGAACATAGTTCGAAGGCTGCCTAAAAACGATCTGCTGACAATAAATACTTCCAGTTGCCAGCAAAAATGTAACTATGATAATAATACCTCGCATTATGTTAATTAAAATTAAAAAAATACCGCTAAAGCCCAGATGGAAGCCTCAATGCGGGATTTAAATCAATTACATTTTATTACAGCTATCTCCTGCGTCCAACTAAGAAGATGAACAAGAAGAAAAATCTGTCCAATGACCGGATTCTCCATTTTTAATAAGTATCCCTGAGCGTTCTGATTTTCAGTTTCTCGCTGAAACCCGGATTTTTGGAAGGGGTTTTGTAAAAAACGGTTTTGGTTTCACCGGGAAGAAGATCGAAGAAGTTATCCGAAAATTCTCCTTTAACCGGCGCGATCAGATAAACATCTTTGGCCAGGTTTTTCGAATCCAGCGTGATGGAATATCCTCCCGTTACCGGTTTTATGGTTTTCAAAATAACCGGTGCATCCAGGCCCAGGTTCTTCGGAGCGGTGAAATAAAGGATATTCCTGGATAAAACTTTGGAACCCGCTGAAAAGGTAGCCGTTAAGAACACTTTCGTTGTATCCTTTGCCGGAACCAGCAGGTATTGTTTGTAGGTGGCATAGGTCTTACTTGAATTGGCCGAAACCAACATGCTGAAGGTGGTATCGAAGGATTTCTTTCCGTTGAAGTCGCTCACGGTGATATTCATCATGCCCCGAATTGGTTTCAGACTGTCGGAAATCACAAAAACATCAATTCTGTCTTTTTCGGCCAAAGGAGAAACAAGAACCGTTGCATATTCCTTCTTTACATTAAAATGAAACGCCTTTTTGTTTCCATAATAATCCTGTGACGACCAGGATACGACCGGCCAGCAGTCGTTCAACTGCCAGTAAAGGCTTCCCATACAGACAGGCATTGCCCGGCGATGTGCCTCGATGGCAATCTTCATTCCTTCGGATTGCAGAAGCATACTGACATAGCCATACGATTCAAAATCCTTTGGCTTTTGATAATCACGGAGCATGTATTCGTCGATGATCTGATACCCGGTCGGATGTTTTTGATGGGCTTTCATCACCGTTGACTGCAATTGCCGGTCTTCGGGCGAGGTAAATTTCCGGATGGATTCCATCGGTGGAAATCCCTGGAAGCCATATTCGCTCATAAACCGGCCGGTTTTTTCCCTGTATTTTGAAAACGGCTCATTTCCCCACCAGATTCCCCAGTAATGACTGTCGAAATAGGTCATGCTTAATGGAAATCCCCAGCCAATGCCGGGTGACGAGAAAATATAAGGTCGGAGGGAATCAAATTTTGAAATGGCAGCCGGAATCATTTCCCTGAAAATCCGCCGGTAATTTCTCCAGACATTGGTGGAATCTTCTTTTGTATAGCCGTATTGTTTTTGCCAGCCCCAGTTTTTCCAGCCCTCATCAATCTCGTTGTTTCCGCACCAGATTCCCAGGCAGGCATGGTTCCGCAATCTCACGATGTTCTGAACGGCTTCCGCCTGAACATTCTTCACGAACTCCTTGGTACCCGGATACATGGCATTGGCAAACATAAAATCCTGCCAGACAATGATGCCATATTCATCACACAAGTCATAAAAGATATCTTTTTCATAAATACCGCCGCCCCAAACCCGGAGCATGTTCATATTGGCTTCAGCAGCTGAACGGATAATGGCCCGGTAGGATGAATCCTTCACCCTGGGGAGAAAAACATCCTGGGGGATATAGTTGGCCCCCTTCATAAAAACCGGTTTCCCATTCAGCTTAAAGAAGAAGCTGATTCCAATGGTATCATTGTTTTGCACCATCTCCAGTGTTCGCAAACCGATTTTGGTTATCGCTGAAGATTCAAACCGACCGGCAAAATAAATTTCATGTTTCAATGCATACAAGTGGGCCTCACCGAGGCCGTTGGACCACCATCTTTGCGGGTTTTTGATCGAGAAATTCACTCTGACGGTATTGACGCCTTTTTTCATCCCGGCGAACTGACTGGCCAATAAGTTTTTTCCATCGTAAATCCGGATCTCGGTAGTGTCGGCCAGGTTGGTAAGGACGGTGAAAACCCCTGTGAGTTCCGCAACGGAATCGGTAAGGGAGCGCTGGATATATTGAACACCAAGGGTATTGGTGAAATTCCAGGTGCGGATAAACACCGGTTTCCAGATGCCACTGGTGATTAAGGTCGGTCCCCAATCCCAGCCAAAGTGGTAACCGGCTTTTCGGCATACAACCTTTTCATCTCCGGGAAGCTTATTGGGTAAAGCGTCGTATCGGGATTTATTTTCCACCGTGACAGAGGGAAACTGAATACGGAGGGTGTTGCTTCCGATTTTGAGCAGGTAACGGATATCAGCATACCATTCGCGGAACATATTATCGGCTACAATGACCAGGGAATCATTTAGATATACATTCGCATAGGTATCCAGTCCCTGGCAAACCAGTTCTATGTGCCGGTTCCGGAAAAGTGTATCGGAGATGTTAAACGTTTTCATGTATTCCCAGCCAATATCGCTGATCCACTGAAGATCTTTTTCGTTATTGCCGAAAAAAGGATCCTGGATGAGTTTGTTGGCCATCAGATCGGTATGAACCGTACCGGGGACTTTCGCATCAAGCCATTGTTTGGTTCCGGCTTTACGGAATTTCCAGGATCCATTGAGATCGATTTGATGTGTTTCCTGCGAAAATACGGGAGTAGTGATTATTAGGAACAGGATGACCGAAAAGATCGTTGAGGTGACTTGTTTTTTCATATCCGACTTGAAATTTGCGTGCGCCAAAGTTACTAAATCCATTTCAATCACCACACAAGGGCAAAATGAAGAATCAGGAGCAGAAAAAGTAAAACTTTTCGTACTTTCGAGTGAACTATTCTCATAAGAATTTGAATCATGGATTTATCGGTTTTGAAGAACAGATTTTTTGAACTTTATCACAATAAACAGATTGCCCCTCAGCTTTATTTTGCACCGGGAAGGATTAATTTAATCGGTGAGCATACCGATTACAACGGAGGTTTCGTATTGCCATGTGCCATCCAGTTCGGAACGTATCTGCTGATCCGGAAAACAGAGGATCAGATGATCAGGCTGGCTTCGATGAATTTCCCGGAAAAGATGGATATTCCTTCAACCGGATCTTTACAAAAACAGGAGGTAAGATGGTTCAATTATCCCTTAGGGGTGATGGCTCAGCTGGAAGAAAATGGGAAAAAGATGACAGGTATGGAGTTGCTTTTTTTCGGCGATATCCCGAACGGAGCTGGCTTATCTTCCTCCGCATCCATCGAGGTTGTAACGGCTTATGCCATCAACGATCTGCTGAATCTGGGATTTGAACTGGTTGACCTGGTTAAGTTTTCCCAACGGGCAGAGCATGAATTTGCCGGGGTGATGTGTGGCATCATGGACCAGTTCGCGGTGGCGATGGGGAAGGAGGACCATGCGGTATTCCTGAACAGCAAAACCTTACAATATAAGCAGGTCCCGGTCGTGCTGGAAGGTTATGATCTCGTCATTGCAAATACCAATAAGCAGCGGGGTCTCGCCGATTCAAAATACAATGAAAGGGTAGCAGAATGCCAGCTTGCCCTGGCTTTCCTTTCCGGAGAAACCGGCATTGACAGTTTGAGTGAGATGCCTTTCCTGCAATTTTTCAAGATGCAGGACCAGATTCCTGATGAGTTGATAAGACGGCGGGCACGGCATGTCATTTCAGAGAATCAAAGGGTGCTCAGTTCGGTCGCAGCGCTTCAAAAAAATGACATTACTGGATTTGGCGCCCTGATGAATGCCTCACACGAATCGCTCAGGGATAATTACGAAGTAACAGGTTTTGAATTGGATACGCTGGTAGAAGAAGCCTGGGGAATCCGGGGTGTGATCGGCGCTCGAATGACCGGAGCCGGATTTGGCGGGTGTACCATCAACCTTGTCATGAAAGAGCATTCAGCATCCTTTATCCAAAAGGCCGGAGAAGGATATTTTCAGAAAACAGGGTTGAAGGCAGATTTTTATATCGCAAAAATCAGTAATGGCGCGAGAAAACTGTCGACGGAAAGCTGAAGTTCGGGGCCCTTGCAAATTACCTGATACTGAATTTATACCTTGTCGTTTCCATAAATTTCTCACCCGGTTTCAGGATCGTTCCCGGAAAGGAGGGTTGATTGGGAGAATCGGGGAAATGCTGGGTTTCCAGGCAAAGGCCAAAATGTTTCTGATAAACTTTATGACCTTTCCCGGTGATCGTTCCATCAAGGAAATTACCTGAATAAAACTGAATCCCGGGCTGTGTGGTATAGATCTCCACAATCCTGCCGGATAATGGTTCTTCAATCACAGCAGCAAGATCCTCTGAACCAGCCTTATGATTGAGGACGAAATTGTGATCGTAGCCTCCTTCAACCCGGGCGATCCGTGAGCCGATCATCTCAGGCGAAGTAAAATCCATCGGGGTGCCGGAAACAGGAAGTATTTTACCCGTCGGAATGAGTTCTGAATTGACGGGTGTAAAGGAATTCGCTTTGATGGTTAGTTTGTGATCCAACACATCTCGTTCGGCACCGGTAAGATTGAAATAGCTGTGGTTGGTGAGATTAACCGGTGAAGGCTGATCGGTGATGGCTTCGATTTTTGTGGAAAACTCATCCCGGTTGTTCAGCAGGTAGGTCACAGTCACTTTGAGGTTGCCGGGATATCCTTCTTCTCCGTCCTTGCTGAGGTAATTCAGCACCAGGCCAACCTGCGAAGTATCCTGAATCTCCGAAGCATCCCATACCACCTTGTCAAAACCTTTCAATCCGCCATGCAGGCTATTATTCCCATTATTCATTGCCAGTTGATATTTTTTTCCTTCCAGGCTGAACATTCCTTTAGCGATCCGGTTGGCATACCTTCCCACAATGGCTCCGAAATAAGGAACCGTGCCGAGATATGGTGCCAGGCTATCGAACCCCAGGACAATATCGCTTGTCTGACCTTTGTTGTCTTTCATCAGAATGGAAGTAATGATGCCGCCGTAATTGGTGATTTTGACCGTAATCCCGTGATCATTTTTTAAGGTGAAGAGAAAAACGTCCTTCCTGTCTGCTTTTCCGAATGGCTCCTTCATCATGGATAAATTTCCTGTTTTATTGTTCTCTTTCACGCGGTTTCCCTGACAGGCAAAAAGTGTTAGCGCCAGTGAAAGGATCATTAAAGATAACCATTTGTTCTTCATGCCAGAGGGGTTTATCGGGTGAAAACAGAATCCCCGGTAGGGATATTATTTAATTTTTTTCAACTCATCCAATAGCGCTTTGCGTGCAGGATAATCATTTTGCAGACTTTTAACGAGTTTTTCAGCCTCTTTCACTGCCCCGAGCAGAATCATCCTTCCAATAAAGTAACAGGCTTCCTGGTAGGATTTTCTGTCCGGCTTTTCCTCCACTAATTTCAGGATGGCTTTTGTGTATAGCCCGATCAGTTTTGGTTGGTCATAATCCGATAAATATTTCTCGTAATATTCCAGGTAGTTCAGCCGGAGGTTTTGGTTGACATGCTCAAACAGCCTGTCCCACCATTCTTCCCAAATGTAAATCTTTGCAATCAGGTTAAAATCTGACCACCGGTTTCTGCTTTTTAGCTCTGAAATAAGTCCTTCCAGGTAGTCAGGCCACTTAACTGCCTCAAATTGAGCCTTCATGAACCAGTAATACGGAAAACTTTCGTCCGGTGTTTCGATAAAAAGAAAACGGGCATATTCGATAATCTTTTTCGGGTTCTGCTCTGCGTGGGCGATCTTCAGTAACAATTCATACCAATTGAAGATGAGACCGGGTTTTTCTTTTTCATCCTGCCTGATCCCTTCCATTGCCATTTTCCTTGCTTTCACGAAATCTTCATCCCGTAATGCCTTCTCAATGAGTTCCGTGCGGAAGGCTGGATGGGCCAGGTTTTGCTGCATGTATAGGTCTGCTTCCTTTTCTCCTTTTGTCTGACGGATGACCTGAAGCCTGATTTGCATGGCTTCTTCGTTATCTGCATATTTGTCTTTATCGAGCAGACTCAGGATTTTTTGTGCTTCGTTATCATCTTTCATCAGAAACAATGCAAGATCCAGCATTCTGAAATGCCAATTCCAGCTATAAAATGTCGATTTCCGAAAGGCGGAGATGAAATATTCGAACAAGTATTTTCTCAGTTCTCTGGTTAAGTCTTCGGATGCAATATCCATTAACAGGTTGAGCGATTGGTCAATGATCCTTGCTATATCGCCCTTGCTGTCATCGGTATGCTCCATCGCCCGGGTCATCTCCTCCAGCATGGTGCAGGTAAGTTCACTGGCAACCTGGTAATCTTTGTCAGCATATTTTTGCCGGGCCAGTTTTGAAAACGGTTTCACCTCCTCATGAAGCCATGCGACGGATTCGATGGCCAGATAGCCCTGCGAACCTTCTGCCTGCAGGATGAGTTCCCTTAATAGTTTCTGATAATATTTTTGGGTTTCCTGCTTTTGTTCCCCTGGATTTGTTCCCGGAGAAATCCTTTTGTTTTTTTCCACCAATTCAAAAATTAAATACGAGATTTTCGGTTCAAGTGTTCAAAACGTCGGCCAACCGGCAACAGCCATATGAATATTTCAATCAATACAATATAGTAAAAAATTCATCCCGGTGAATTCCAATTTCGCAAATGTAAAAAATAAAATACCTTTGCACCTCATGTTTCAATCAAAAGTTATTTTGATCACAGGCGCTTCATCAGGAATCGGTGAAGCTGCAGCGCGTGCATTTGATGCCTTGGGGGCAACCATCATATTGGTTTCCAGAAGAAAAGAAAAACTGGAAGCGATTGCTTCCGGACTTCAAAAGGCCTGGGTTTGCCCTGCAGATCTTTCTGATCCTGTGCAGGCGGAAGCCATGATCAACCAGACACTTGCAAAATACGGACGGATTGATGTACTGATCAACAATGCCGCGAGCATCATCGTGGTTCCTGCGGAAAAGGTGACGGCTGCTGATCTGCAAAAGGCCTTCAGCACCAACCTGCTGGCGCCGGTCATAGCCACGCAGACTGTCATAAGACATATGCATGGAAAGGGTGGCGTTCACATCATCAATATCGGTTCCCCGGGTTTCATGCTGGGAATTCCTTTTTACTCACCTTACGTATGCTCCAAAGCGGCCTTTTCCGCCTGGACGCGTACCATCCAGGCTGAATGGGCAGGATCGGATATCCTCATCAGTGAATATTTCCCGGGATATATCAGGACAGATTCCCGGCCGGAATCGAGAGTAGGAACGGTTGAGCAGGATCTGTTAATGTCGGCGAAACAGAATTTCCTCACACGGAAATTTGCCAAACCCAGCACAGCTGATGAAGTGGCCCGCCAACTGGTTAAGCTGGTTCAGTATCCCAAAACACTGGTGTATTCCGGTATAGGTGTTAAAATAGGGGCTTTTATTTCAAACATTCCTTCTTTCCGGCTCTCCATCGCGCGACAGATGGCTGAAACCGCCCGTAAAAAATTAAATCTGACCTTCGATCTTTTCAATAAATCCGTTTAACCCATGAGAACATCCATTCCCTTGAGAGAACGCCGAATCGACTACATTTATCTTGGCTTTTTTTTTCTTAACCTTCTTTACATCACCTATATCGTTGATCTGGAACAACTCGTGATCCTTGACCCTGATCATTTTACCTATCCAATCTGGCCATTGCCATTCCTGATCGATATGGTTCACTGGTGGGGAAGCAGTTTTGATCCGCTGCAATGGGCACGGCCACAATGGTGGAAAGCCACTATCTGGCTGGATGTCCTGTTTTTTGGCCCTTACTATGTTGCCGCAATCTATGCTTTTATCAAAGGGAAAGACTGGATCCGTATCCCGACCATCATTTATTCCTCCATTCTTTTCACCAACGTCTTTATCATCATGAATGAAGAATATTGGGGACCGTATGCAACGGATCACGTTTTTATCGTTTCGCTTGCAAATGCACCCTGGTTCCTTTTTCCGGTATTTCTGATCTGGAAAATGTGGAAGAATGAACATCCTTTTACGCGGTAGCAGGAAGACCCCGGCTGGTTTGTTTCCTGGTGACCGGAGTCTTTAGGGTTTTCCGAAAACCAGATTGATTTCCACCACTTCCGGGTAATTGCCCAGTCTTACCGGCGGGCCCCATGATCCGAAGCCGGAAGAGACATAAAAATGGGTATTCCCTTTCTTTTTATAGCCCCAGCTTACCTCATAAATGGCATTGGTGATATAATTGAATGGCCACATCTGGCCGTGATGGGTATGGCCGGAAAGCTGCAGGTCGACACCCTGTTCGACTGCTTTTTGCAGGGCAAATGGCTGATGATCCATCATGATGACAGGATACCTGTGATCGACCTCTTTTAATATTTCAGCAATCTCCTTTCTGTTTTTTCCCGAGAATCTTGTAATATCACGATCTTCGCGCCCGGCAAGATAAAACCGGTTATCAATTAATACAACCGTATCCCTGAGGAATTTGATTCCGTGGGCCTCAAGATAGCTAACTGCCGCCTCGGCACCACCAATATATTCATGATTCCCGGTTATGGCATAGACTCCCAGCGGGGCATGAAGGTTTTTCAGTGTTTCACCGAGGTTTCGCCGCAATACAGGTTGAAGGTCTTCATCCACTACATCGCCGGCGAGCAGGATGATGTCCGGGTTGAGTGCATTGAGTTTCGTCACCAGTTTATCCGCTCCCCGCGATCCGATCATCGTTCCCAGGTGGATGTCGGAAGCCATGGCGATCCTGAGACTGTTTTTTCCTGTAATTTTTTTATCAATACTCAGGTTCAGCGTGGTCACCCGCTGCGATCTGGCATTGATGAATCCGGCCAGCAATGTAATACCGGCAGTGATTAATACGAAGAAAAGCAGGATAGCTTTCGTCCTTTGGACATCTGAACTAAAGAACTCGGAAAAGTGCAGGATCCAAATGAAAAGCCTAGCCAGGTCAATTACCACGATGAGGAGAAAGAAATAGAGCATGGCAGCAAGCCAGAAAGCGCCGATCCAGGTAATGATATCGGTGAAAAGACCCGGTAGCGGCCTCTCCAGGAACCTTGCCAGGATGAAACAGGAAGCAAATGACCAGAAAAGAATGATAAAAGTCGTTTTCCATCCACTCCAGTTGGGTATTATTTGTAATCCCCTGTAGAAGATGTAATAGTTGACCAGTGCATATATGGCAATGACAATGGTGACAAATATGATAAAAGCAGATGTCTTCACGATTTATTATTTTCGGCTAAATTAGCTATTTATTATTTTTATATTTGCATATAGGAGTGTATCTGAAAGATTCATAATATTTACGATATGGAGACAGGGTTTACTTTAAGTTGGATTGATTACGCAGTCATGCTCGTCTATTTCGCTTTTGTACTGGGCATTGGAATTGCGTTGAAAAAATTCATGAAAACAGCCAATGCCTTCCTGGAGGCAGGCAGATCCATGCCTGCCTGGGTGGCAGGGTTGGCATTTATCTCGACAAACCTTGGTGCGCTCGAGGTAATGGGAATGACCGGATCAGGAGCAAAATATGGCATGCTGACCACGCATTTTTACTGGATCGGGGCCATCCCGGCCATGGTTTTCCTGGCCTTGTTCATGATGCCTTTTTATTATGGTTCAAAGGCCCGTTCAGTGCCGGAATACCTCAAGCTGAGGTATGATGAAAAAACCAGGGGACTCAATGCGATCCTCTTCGCTTTTATGACAATCCTTGCTTCCGGCATTTCCATGTATGCCCTGGCCATTCTGATGGAAAAAGTACTTGGATGGAATTTTCATCTGAGTTTACTTCTCTCTGCAACCATTGTTCTGGCTTATACCTATCTCGGTGGCTTGTCGTCAGCCATATACAATGAGGTACTCCAATTCTTCATCATCGTGATTGGGTTACTGCCCATCGTCCTGCTGAGTCTAAAGGATCTGGGCGGTTGGAGCGGACTACAAGAGCAACTTGCACCGATTGTTACGGCTAAAGGCTTTGCCCCGGATACCTGGACTACCACATGGAAATATACAGGGGCCGCGACGGCCAATCCAATGGGGGTAGCCTGGTACAGCATCGCCGCCGGATTGGGGTTTGTCCTCTCCTTTGGATATTGGTGTACCAATTTCCTAATTGTTCAGCGGGCCATGTCGGCAGAATCCCCGACGGCTGCCCGGAACACGCCGCTCATCGGGGCACTTCCCAAAATGTTCATTCCCTTTCTGATCATCGTTCCCGGAATCGCTGCGTTGGTACTAATGAATACGCCCGGAAAAGGTTTTGCGCTTCCCCTGAATGAAGCAGGACAACCCATTTATGATTACACCATTATCATGCTGCTGAAGCAATATCTGCCGGCCGGAGCCCTCGGGCTCGGTATTACTGCACTGCTTGCCTCGTTCATGTCGGGTATGGCAGGAAATGTTTCTGCCTTCAATACGGTGTGGACTTACGACATTTACCAGAGTTATATCCGTCCCGTTACCGGGAACAAAGACGCGGATGATAAACATTATCTCACGGTTGGCCGCCTGGCTACAATCTTTGGTGTTGTGGTCAGCATTGGTGCAGCCTATATTGCAAGTCTGTTCGGCAACATCATGGATTTTCTGCAAACCATCTTTTCCATGATCAATGCTCCGCTTTTCGCGGTAATCTTCCTTGGGATGTTCTGGAAAAGAACCACCGGTCATGCCGCATTCACCGGATTGCTCGCTGGTTTTTTCATTGCGCTGCTCCACCATGGACTCACTTTCCCGATGGGAGCCAGCACCGTTGTAAAAGGGGGATGGATTGCACATCTTTATGAATACCCGGTAGAAATGGCACAAAACTTCTGGACGGCCATCTTTGCCTTTACGACCAGCGCAGTCATAACGGTCGGCTTATCATTGGTCACCCGGAAAATAAAATCGGATGAAGAACTGGTAGGACTAGTATATTCAGTAACTCCGCGATTACGGGTGGACAATGTCCCCTGGTACCAGCGCTCTACTACGCTGGCTGCTCTGGTTTTAGTGATTGCAGTTGTTTTGACAATAATGTTCTGGTAAAAAAGAGATTATGGGAATAGATATTAAAATACCAATTGGTCTGATGTTTTCGATCCTGGGATTGTTATTGACACTGTATGGAATATTTACTGCAGGGGATGCTGTACTTTACGAACGATCGCTTTCCATCAACGTTAACCTATGGTCAGGTATGGCAATGCTTGCATTCGGTTCGGTAATGTTACTATTCGGCCTGAAATCAGCAAAAACCAAAAAATAAGCTATGGAACGCCTTGAAAGGGCTTATTTCAGGACACCTATCGGCTTTCTGGAAGTCACAGGAACGTCCCGGGGAATTAAAACCATCGAATTCCTTAATTTCCGGGTAAAGATCTACCGGGTTCCGCATGATCTGAGACCCTGTGTTGATCAGTTACAGGAATATTTCGCCGGAAAAAGAAGAACATTTGATCTCCCGCTTGACCTTGAAGGATCTTCTTTTCAGATCAGCGTCTGGAAAGAGATGATGAACATTCCCTATGGCCAAACCATCAGCTATCTTGAACTGGCTGAAAAGTCAGGATTTCCCAAAGCATTTCGCGCTGTCGGTCACGCTAACGGATCCAATCCGTTATCGGTCCTCATCCCGTGCCACCGGGTGATCGCCACCGATGGTAAACTCACCGGCTATGCCTTTGGTCTCTGGCGAAAAAAATGGTTGCTGGAGCATGAAAATGCCTTTGCACAGCGCGACCTGTTTTATGCAAAAGTGTAGCTTTGCCTTTTTAAATTCCATTATTTACATCAATCACATGAACCGTCATCAATTGATCCTGCTGCTGGCTTGTTTCATCACCTTTGAGTCATTCAGCCAGAACCTGAAGAACCTGATATTTGATAATCCTGCCTCTTTTTCCGTAACAGGGGTCGCCAGAAATGATAATAATGTATTGCCTTTCCAATACGGGTTACCACTTTTTTCAGTCATCATCGACAGTAATTTTTATAATTCATACTGCGGAAAGGCTTTATTCACAAAGGAAGATATCCGGGTCACCCTGGCCGATAGCATAGCGGTCGTGGCTTCGATCGATAAAAAGTTTCAAAAAGGAACCCGGATCATCCTTCGTTTTACCAACCTGGGAAAGGGAATCCATACCATTGAGAATCTGGTTCCGTTGGGTGAAGGAACCGACAAGGTGTACATTTCTGCCCGGGGAACCCGCGAATGGCCGCAATATCTTTGCCGTTCGGTATTGTTTCGCCCGGGTTACGGGCCGGTAGGGGTGGTGCTCCCGGATAATGCATGGAGCCTGGGTTTTTCCGATTTCACCTTTGACGAGGAAACCAGTATTTCCGGGCTGGCACGTCGTGACAAACGTGATAAGGATAAAACAGAGGTTGACCGATGGGTGATAAAGCTGAAACCGGGCGGCTGGGCGGAATACAACCTGTATTTCGATCTTCACAAAGGTGACTGGCATGAAGGGTTAAAGATGATGTTCCAGGACCGGTACCTCTATGACCTGGATAACTTTGACCAGACGATGTTTAAACGGCAGGATCTTAAGTGGATGCAGAATACTTACCTGATGCTTCTGCAGTTTGCCTGGGATAAAAAATATTATGATGCCACTGAGCAGAAATACAATTTTTACAACTCCTTGATCGAGTATGATTCGCTTTTGGGAGGATTTGATGTTTACACACTCTGGCCCACCTGGCCAAGGCTGGGTTTGGATCAGCGTAACCAGTTTGATATGTACCGTGATCTCCCTGGTGGATTGAAGGAACTAAACCGGCAGGTGAATTTCGTTCATCAGAAAAATAAAAAATATTTCATCTCCTATAATCCTTGGGATGAAGGAACCCGCAAGGAGGACCAGATGAAGGGACTCGAAGATCTACTGAGGGCAACCAATGCCGATGGGGTGGTTCTCGATACACGGGGATCGTCAAGCCGGGAACTACAGGCAGCCGCCGACAAGGTCCGACCGGGAATTATCATGTACAGTGAAGGAATGGCCGTGCCGAAAGATATGCCCGGAATCGTCTCGGGAAGGGTTCATGATGCCCTGGTGATGCCGCCTCCATTGAACCTGAACAAGTTCATCAAACCGGATTTTGCCATTTTCCGGGTACTTCAGCTCGCGGATGACCGTCTCCACCGCGAAACCGCAGTTGCTTTCTTTAATGGTTACGGAATCGAAATCAATACCATGCGGCCGGGTCGGCCGGCCTGGATAGCGGAGGAATTCGCTTACATGGGAAGAACGACCAAAATCCTGCGCGAAAATAATTCCGTTTTCCACAACGACAGATGGGTTCCTTTGTTACCCACGCTCACCGACAGCATTTATGTCAACAAATGGGAATCGGATGATAAGATGATCTTTACCCTGTTTAGTCTGAAACCGGAAGGCTTTGAAGGTCCTCTCTTCGAATTTCCGGGAATCGATCCTTCGATTGTCGCAGCTCCTTTCGATGTGAATATTCATTTTGTCGATCTCTGGAATCATAGGGAAACAGATCCTGTTAACCAAAACGGGAAGTTCATTATACAGGCCTCCCTGGAAAAATTCGACCGTTCCTGGCTAAACAGCAGGAGAGAAGGCAATGTGGGATGCATAGGAGTATTCCCTGTTCTGCTGGATGTGAAGCTTACCAATGATACGCTTGACTTTAAAGCAAAGAAGGGCAACCGGATCATGATCACCGGTGAGAACCCGGGTTATTCCTCAAAATCATACCGTTTTTCTGCTGATGGAAATACGATTCCGGTAAGCAGGTATTTCGGCTTTCAAAATGAAAAAATCGTTTTTCAGCTTTACCAGGAGGATGAATTGCTGGATGAAAGGGTCATTATCCTCCAGCATAATAGCCCCAGGTTGATTTCAAAGGTTGTTCGGACAGCGCCTCTTGCAACGCCACCGCCTGATATGGTTATGATCCCCGGCGGAACGTTCCGTTATTATACCAAAAGAGACCCAGCCACCCAGGAGCCCTTCATCGGTTTTCCATCGCATGAAGATACCATAGCCGTTGATATGCATGCCTTTTATATGGATAAATACCCTGTGACAAACCTCCAATGGAAATTCTTTCTGAAAACGTCGTATTACAAACCCCTGGATACTATCAATTACCTGAAAAACTGGATCAACGGGAATATGCCGGAAGGGCAGGAGAGGTGCCCCGTTGTTTATATCAGTAGGGAAGATGCAAAAGCCTATGCTGAATGGGCACAAAAAAGACTTCCAACCGAAATGGAATGGCAGTATGCAGCCCAGGGAACCGATTTGCGTAAGTACCCCTGGGGGAATAAAATGGATTCAACCCGCTGCAATTTCAACCTGAATCATCCGACACCGGTTGATGCATATCCTTCGGGAGCCAGTCCGTTTGGTGTGGAGGATATGATAGGCAATGTATGGCAGATGACCAATGATATTTACGATAATGATTCCTATTATTTCAACATCATCCGCGGCGGAAGTTATTATCATCCTTCGTCGAGCATCTGGTATTTCAACGGAGGACCTGTCCCAGCTGATCATCCGGAGATGCTGTTGCTGATGGGCCCTTCGCTCGACCGTAATGCGACCGTGGGGTTGAGATGTGTCAGAGATGCGAAGTAAATGGGTTATTTTACCAGGATCCAGGCATCCCGGTAATTCTTCTTTACCGCCCGCAATGCGCTGTCGGCGGAAGCCTTTTGCCGGAAATCCATAACGGACAAACGCAGTTTATCTCCATTGACCAGCCTGGCTTCGGCATAGCCTTTTTTTCTGGCTTCTTCGACCGCCCGGTTCATGATGTCTTTCGATTGCTGGCTCTTAACAATGATATAGTAAACACCCGTTTTAACAGGTAGCACCTTATTCTCAGCAACGGGTTTTTGTTCGTCCGTGTCCCCGGGATCACTGATCAACTCCATTTTCGGCGTTTCAATCAATTTTTCTTTCTCTGTAAACGGTTCCTGCTCAGGGTTTGTTTCCACTTCGCCACAGATACGTGGTTTTCCGATTGGATCCCTGGCTTCTCCAAACCAGGCACATGCATAATTCTGATAAATACCAATCCCAATGGCATTCCATTTCTTCCCGCTCCATTTTCCGGCATTCATCAGGAAACTGTTGAAATAATCAACCGATTTCCACATCATCATAATACTGTCGATGATCACTTCACTGTTTTCCCAGTAAATGATCTCGTATCCTTTCCCGCGGTAACTGGTTAATTCCATTGGTTTATCCCAGACGCTGTTTTTTTTGTTTTCATCTCGTGGATAACAAAAAGGTTTCCAGTTGCCTTTATCCGACCAGCTATGGGAATTGCAGCTTCCCTGGTCAGGATGGTTTGCAACAAGATCTTTGACATGCTGGGAGGCGACATAAGAAAGAGAACCGGACAAGGGAACCGGCGGAAGATCATACCGGCTTCGGTATTCATTGATCATCTTGTAAAGCTTATATTCCATCGGGGAAATGCAATAGGAGGAAGGGATGGTTTTATTCTGACCAACCCCGATCATCACGATAAACATCCATAGGAAATAAAGGAAAAATCTTTTAATCATTTAGGGTAACTTTTGATCAGCACTATATTGCAGAATTCCTTCTTTGTCGAGGATCCGTGCAAAAAATCCGGATACACCGCTTTTGTTTTCCACTTTGATCAGCAATTTGTTCCAGCCCGGATGCAATGGTAATATCACTTTCCCCTGATCAGGCTGCGCCAGACGGGTTCCAAGGAATCGAAAGACCTGCTTGTTGTTGAAAAATATCTTAATTCCGTCATCCGATCCTATGAAAAGCGAAAAATTCCTCCTGACCGGAGAATAAATATAAGAAACCGCATAATTAACCACTTGTCGGTTCGACTGTCCTGATAGATTGAGCGACACATAACCCTCAGGACCTGTTTTTAGGTAATGCCAGCCAATGGGTTTCGACTTGACACCAGGAGAAGTTTTCTTAAGATCAACAATATATTCCGGAGGATAAACTGAATCGAGTGCGGATCGGGAACCGGAATTTTTTACCGGGAAAGGAAAGGAGCCTGTCACATACCAATCCGGAATGAACGTCCGTTTCGGAAGCAGGTTGAGACCGTCAAGACCTAGATAATAGCCAGTTGAAAGGCTGTCTTTTCCGTCAACGATAATTTTCAATTCCATTGATCGAATCTCATTTTGAAGCCCTTTCAGGGTAACTTTTCCACCAGGTAAGACCGTGGATGCAAAGGCGTGGATCTCCCCGATTTTCTGTTCACCAAGGTATACGGATGCGTCACCATAATTGGGGCCCTTGGTATAATAAATCTCTATATCATAGGAGGTTTCCTCCAGGCGCGGCAAAACAATACTGATCTGGGAACCTTTTCTTGTCTCGAATAAAACCTGCTTTTCTCCGCTCCATTCCGGACCGTTATTGCTCATATCCATCAATCGGGTTTTGACGTTAACCGATTTGATGTTAAGATTCTCAGCCTCCAACAGTTTTCCGGGTGTGATCGCTCTTAAAGGAATCCGTTGACCTGCTTTTGGCATGGGTGGAAAAGGATGGTGGGGTTCAGTTTGATACCAGAAAACTGTACTGGAAAAATCGGTAAGATCCTGATTCCTGCTTCCGTGCTCCATGGTAAATTTGATGGATTTTTTAAAGGAAATCGCATCCTGGATAAAAAAACGGTAGCCGGAGATGCGGCCTGCCGAGTCATCTCTCAGGATAATACCCGAATAGGGAGAAACAAATTCAGTGTGCTGAAGAGAACCGGCCGAGAAGAAATTCCCGGTTCCTGTGCCGGCAATGGAAGGTTTCTTTTCACCATCAATGTAAATCCTTTCGATACCACCCAGGAAATCCAATTTCTTATTGTATGACTGGATATTAAGATTTACGCCAACAACATGTCCATGTCCCCGTGTACGGAGAATCACATAACTCGAATCATAATCAGTTCGGATATCCCTGTGCCAGTATGCATGAAAATAGGCAATATCCCGGCTCAGATATCCATCCACCTTTTGATAATCGACCTGGTAACTTATGGATACAACATCAAAATCAGATTCATTGACAATCTCAATCCTGGCACGATCTTCAAAAGGCATTGGAAAATTGCTGGCGTAACTGCCCCCCACAACGCTCATGAAAGGCGTTGAATAAGGACGGTATTCAAAACCCGATCCGAAGAAATCCCCAAAAGGCACCTCAACCGAAGGCTGTTCCTCATTATCCCAGTACATCCTGATCACAAGTCTGCGGAGATAATCCTTATCTGCCGTCTGCACATCAAACCACAGGCGCGAAATGACCCCGGGTCCCTGTACATCCATGATTTTGATGGTTTTGCCTGCAGGAATGGTCATCCGGTCACTATTCTCCCAGGCAGTATCATAACTGGAAACCCTCATCAGTTTACTTTGCTTAAGGTAAGGCAGAGCCGCCGGGTTCAGCATATTGTTAAGGTCGGTGCTGCTGGGTTGCATACAGCCCGAAAGGAAAAGGGCCATCAGCAAAAGACAGGAAAAAAAAGTGAAATTTCTGCGCATAGAGCAACTGGAATAGAAGTGCAAAAGTAAACGCTTATTTTGAATATTTATCAATCAGGAGTTTGGCAATAATTGAATCCCAGATATAATTGGAAGGGCAGTTCAATACTTCGTTATCCGGGCTGTATGATTCCCAGTAGTTATGGTTCTTCGAAAGCTGGGTGGTGGCGCACAAAACCATTTTGTCAGCCAACTGATCGGCAATCGCATCATACTTGTAATTCCGTAACCCGTCGTATACCATATAATCCCAGAGTAACCATACCGGACCGTTCCATTTACAGCAATAATCAACATAAGGACTGTACCATGGATCCTGTGCCGAAAGCGTGGGAACACCATATTTTCGCCAGAAACGCGTTGTGTCGGTCAGCGTCTTTACCAGTCTCGCTGCGCGGTCTTTTGGGGCTGCTTCTGCCCACAATGCCAGGAAACCAATGATCTCCTGGCGTTTCAGATCCCGGGTCATAAAAGAAAAAGAGTGATCCTTTTTATTGACGGAATAGTAGAAACCTGATTCTTCATCCCACATCCGTTCATTGACAAGTTTTGTAGTATGGTCAGCTTTTTTCTGCCATTCTTCAGCCTCCTTTATCTTGCCAAGTTCATTGGCCATTTTTGCAAGGCATTTCTCTTCTTTTATCATCATCAAAGTAAGATCAAGGCACTCCAGTTCATCGGAGATATCTTCTTTATCCACATCAAGGTATCGTTCAGCTGAAACCTGGAAAACTGCATTATACCAGTCTCTTACATTCTCGATGATCCCATAGGGACCCCACTCAAAAGTCCCGTCCTGGTCCTGGTCCCGGTTCCTGATCAGCCAGTTGGCATATTTAACGCCGGAAGCATAGGAATCCTTCAGAAAATTCCTGTCTTTACTGACTCCGTATACTTCCCAGTTGATCCAGCTGAAGAAGGGCGCAGAGGTGGTTGGCATGCCCTTGTGAGGATAGTCCTGCTTCCCGCGCGGACCATGCCGGTATGCGATCAATCCTGACGAATCCTGCTGTTCCATGTATACCCGCTGCGACCCCTCGGCCGATATAGGATCAAGGTAAGCATAGGATAGCATACTCAGCGATTCATGCAGTACCTGGTGACCATGCCCCCAGCCCCAGAGCGGATTACGGGAGAATACATAAAAGTTATTTTTCGTCTTGCCCGTTGCCGGATACATGCAGCCCCTGGCCAGGTTGAAGGCTCCGATATAGGCGATTTTTTCATTTTTTGTTTTAAACGTGATCCTGGGAATCCGGGAAAACAACATCAGGTTATCCTCGAAGTAAGTTTTAAGAAGGATCGTTTTCAGGTCATTCACCTGGGTTAAGAGCGGGAGAAGTTCGTCTTTCTGCGACTGAAAACCCCTGATATACCTGAAGGTGTAGGTCTCCCCGGGGCGCATTCGTCTTTTTAGGTGAAGGGCGATGAAATCAACAAAACCGGATTTCTGCCGGTTCAGGGTATCTGTTCTCCGGTCAGCATAAAAATCAGTCTTGATGATACGATAAAAATCATTCATGTCGCCTGAATAACCTCCATAAGAATAGGGCAGGGGGCTTGCGGTAAAGATATCCCTCACCCGGGTTGGATAGCCATAATCGGTTTTCAAGCTGCTGATCAGCCGGTAAGGACTTTCATACCGGTTGGTGATAAAGGAACCGGTTGCCGAATCATAATCCCGGATCAGCAGGGAATCATTTCCCATCTCCAGCACAGGATATACAGCCACATCATGAGCAACAGTCCCGGTGTTTTTTACTTCCATATCCACGATGGCAATGCCGGAACTGTATACCATGAAGGTTTCCCTTACCTGAATATCCCTGAATGGCTCGTAATTCATGATCATCATATCAGGGAAAGAGTGCTCTACAACCGGCTTTTTGGAAAATTCCGAAATCCGGTCAATCACCACTTCATCTATCTTCCAAATGGTAAAGATTTTTCCGGAATTATCTGATGAATAACTGACAGGACTGCAACCGGAGTAATAATCCATCTTATATGCCTTATCGCCGTAGAGCGTTGAACGCGTCATGGCCGCTGCATAGGTTGTGTAGAGCGGGTCAGAAGCACCGGCATTGAGTTGCAGATAATCACCCAGTACTTTAAAGGATTGAGCATTTCCATAAAATGGAATGATACTTAGCAACAGGAGGATAACGTAATTTTTTTTCATTTTTTAAAAATAGGATTTCATTGATTTTTTCCGCTTGTTTGAAGATCGATCAGGAACCTGGCTGCAATTCCGGCCCAGATATAAGTCTGATTCCAGCCTGCCTGTCTTTCATCCGGACTATAAAACTCCCAGAAAACATGATCCTTCTTCAGGTGCCAGATCATGTTGTCCATCACTTTTCCGGCCAGTTCCTGAGCTCCGAGTGTATCTCCATGATCGAGCAGCCCCCTGAAAATAAGGTAATTCCATTGCACCCATACCGGTCCGTTCCAATAGCCGATGGGATTGTAATATTGTTCCCTGGCAGAAAGGCTGGGAACTCCGTAAGGTCGCCAGAATTCATTAGAATCTTTCAAGGTCAGGAGGAGTTTTTCTGTTTGGCCTTTCCCTGTAATTCCTGCCCAATAGGGAAGAAAGCCAATGATTTCTTTAATTTTCAGATCATCAGAATTTCTGAAACTGAATTTTTGCCCGTCACGGGTAACATTATAATAAAAGCCGGTGTTTTCATCCCAGAGATATCGATTGATTTTCTCTGCCCGGACATTGGCAAGGAACTTCCATTCATCAGATTCTTTCTGCTTCCCAAAGATTTTCGCCATTTCCGAAAGCGATTTTGCCTCCATCACCAGCATGGCATTCAGATCAGGACCTTCAAAATTGGATGGCCAGCCCACCTGGTCCCAAACTGCGACCCTGGCATCTCTCACCGATTCAAGCGAAGCTTCGCCTCCCCATTCACTTAAACCATTGTTGTTGGAATCCCTGTTGGCAACATAAAACCGGTAGAATTTCTTTCCTGATTCATAAGCTTCCCAGAGAAACTTTTTGTCTTTGGTAACCTTAAATATCTCCAGGTTCTCATAATTGTACAATGGCGCCGAGGTCGTGGATTTCCCATTATATTCAATGGTCTCATTCAGATATGACCCTGTCCGGTAATTGATATAGCCATCCGGCCGCTGGCGTGACATATAAACCCGCTGTGAATTCATAGCTCCCCCGGGATCCATATAAGCATAAGCCATCATGGCGAGGCTTTCATGAAACACCTGCCCACCATATCCCCAGCCCCATTTGGGTTCCCGCGAAAAAACATAATAATTCGTCTTACATTCTCCTTCGGGAGGCATCATACATTGCCGCAGCAATGAAAAACAACTCAGATAAAACAGGTTCAGATCAGAACAATTGGCTGCAAGTACAGGAATATTGGCATATACTTTTTCATCATCCCGGACCATGCTGTTAAGATCAACCTTGAAGACAGTTGAAACTTTGTCAAACCGCTGACTGACCGATCTCTTCTCTATTCCCGATATAATCCTGAAACTGACCAGATCACCAGGCGATAACCGGTAATTTCTTGAAAAGATGATTCCTTTTACCGCTTTGGAACCCTTTTTCCGTTGCCACGACTGGTTCTTGATCCTTCCGGGTAAATCCTTCACATTTCCTGCGGAAGTTTGAACAAAAGTCATCACCCGGTCGAACCGGATATTTCCGGCGAAACATCCTGAAAGATCTTCTTCCAAAGGAATGGAATGATCCTTCATCCATCCGTCCCGTTTTTTTTGCATTGGAAAACCATACAGATTTTTCCCGGTAATCCTGGAAATATCATTGATCGTGTCTGCCGAAGGATAACAGAGATAGGGAGAAACATCCACCTCCTTGCTGAATTCCCCTTCATTCTTTATCTTGATCTCCGAGATGGCATATTGCGATGAATAAACATCAAAAAACACTTCAACCCTGAGATGCTCAAACGGATAATAATAATAACTGATCAGGTCACTGAATGATAGGGTAACCACCGGTTCCCGAAACATTTCCTTCAAAAGCAAACGGGTTTCCGAGCCTTTTGAAAACGCAATACCGATTTCGGGCCCGTCTTTCGAAGTAAAAGCGATTCCCGCCTCCTTGTCCGTCCAGTTGAAATGATACCCCTGGTCAATTTTGTAGTTTGACCGGGAAAGTGGCGCTGCATATGTGGTATACAACGGATCATCCTTCGTGGCCAGCAGGCTGGTCAATGGCTGTGAAAACGAGCCGGACCCCATCATAAAAAGAAATAATAAAATCAAAAAATTTCTCATGCAAAGGTTCATTTCAATTCAATGGAAACGGTTTTTTTGACATATTTCATTTCACCTTTTTCAAAAGTAACACCAATGGTCAACCGGTTCCCGTGCCGGGAAAGAAATTTTCCGTTTACGAGGTTTCCGGGTTCGTTTCCATTGAAATAGACTTCAAATTGGGATGAACTTCCTGCAGGGCCTTCCACTTCTATGCTGTAGCGACTTCCACTCAAGCCATACGAGATGATTCTTAATCCCTCAGCCGGGTATCCCGGTTTCGGATTCTGAACCAACGGCAACACGGAAATACCATCCTCCACATTGATTTCAAGTTTGAGTTCTTCCGACAATGGGAAAAGCAAAAGGGCAGTGACGGCTTGGGGTGTAGTGAATGAAGTCAGTGCAACCTCTTTCCCATTTATCCTGGCGCTGACGATTTTTGTCCCTGAAGGAAAGGAAGGCATAAATTCAATCTGCATTTCTCTGGAAAAAGAAGGGAAGAAGCGATATGAATATTTGCCCTCTGTGCGTTGCATCCGGAAGTTGAATTTTCTGCTATCCATCTTAAGGTTGTCCACGGTGATTGAATCCCAATCAGCCGGCAGGTGCGGGGCAAGATGAAAGATGTTCTTGCCAGAGTTTACCTCCATGCCCAGCATTCCCTCAATCGATGGCTGGAGCACCATGGTTTCCGACCAGCATTGATGCGGACAAACGCCGGATGGCTCATAAACCTCACCATTCAGTACTTCTTCGGTGAATCCGAGTGCCCAGTTTTGGTAAATATTCAGGTTGCTAATCAAGTGAGAGAATCCCTGGATATCGTTCCCATAGGCATATTCAGCGAGGGAAGTCCATCCGGTGAACAAAGGCCATACGCTCCCATAATGATAACCGCTGGGTTTGAAAAGCCTGCTATCGTCGCGGATGATCCGCATTCCCCAGTTGGTGGTAAATGCATTGGAGGCATACTGTTGCAAAATAGTTGCTGCTTTTCTTTTTTCGGCAACCTTAAAATAAAGCGGAACTGACGGAAGCACGGTGGGTTCTGCTCTGAATGTACGGTCCCGATTCATCCCATAAGCGAAAAAGTTGTTCTTCGGACTCCAGAATTGGTTATTGATCAAATCGGTAACGAGGTTTGATTCCAACCGGTAACTGTCAGCCTCAGGATCGTTCAGCGCCATGGCCATGGTGAAGGTTTCCTTAAGGGCTGCAGCCCAGCAACCGGCCATGTATATTGTTGCATGAGATCCGTATAATTCGCCTCCTTCAACCCACCCGTGTCCGACATTGGTATTTTCGATCAGGTGATCCATATCTGTATCTGTGGAAAAACAGAAATCCACGGCTTTTTTGAGATGTGGCCAGCTCTCACGCAGGAAGGCTATATCATTTGTGTGACGGAAGTATTTTCCAAATAAAACGATATAAAGCGGCGTTGCATCGGCTGCATCATAATGGATAACCCCGGAAGTAGTGGCTTCATGGAAAATTTTTCCCGAGAGATCCTGGTATTTCTGAAAGAACCGGAGCATCTCCTTTACCTTTACCTCATCGCCATAATCCAGCAAGGCCATTCCGCTCCATGCCCCGTCACGCCCAAAATACCAACCATACCCGGGCCGGCCATTGATCTTGTGCCCGCCATCCCATCCGGTTTGTGTAGTTGAATAACCAGCGACAAGTGATTTTCCCATACCCGGAGTATTCACAAAAAAACGATCGGTGCCCAGCAAAGACCAGCGGTAACCTCTGTTGAAATTTTCATCCGGCGTTGTGATCATCAATCCTTGATTCAAAAGACGGTTGGCATGGGCATTCGCTTTTTCAAAAACCGCATACGGGTCGGCAACGATCGTTTTGAATAAAAAATCGCTTGATTCTCCGGCCGTGATTATTAGATCCAATAGATCATTCATTTTCAGGTCGTATTGAAGTATCCCGTCAATTTCATTTTCCTTTCCGGGAATCCCTTCAAACTTTTTCCGTTGATAGAGAAAAGAGTCATACTGACCTGCCAGGTGTTCGGCCGGTTTCCTGTTAGCGCCTATGGTAACCGCTCCTTTGCCCGAAGCATTCCGAACGGTCAGTGCATCCAGATCATAATCCCAGTAATGACACAAAGACCCGGTGACCTTTTCGGAGTAGGGCCACATCAACCGCATATTCGACTTAAACCTGAAAACCAGGCGGGCTTCATAAACACCTTGGTAAGCATAATGAATCACACCGGCAGCCAGCTCCGGGTCATTGGTGATGATTTCCGTGAGATGGGCCCGGGGAAATTTGTAGGTTCTGGAGAAATATCCCGGATGTACTTCTATTGCTGGCCGTTCATCAGAAAGCCAATAAACCGAATCACGGTAACCGAAAATAATTCCCACTTCGTAATCCCTTAAAACCATGTAAGGATGAACCCATATTTCCTCAATGCCGCCTTGCTCTTTCCCCATGGTCAACATTCTTTCACCTGCCTGATCCCAGAAATTCCCTGTAGCCTTCGGGTTGGTCATCATTAAGGGGTCATTTTCAGCGATATTCCATGGTTTACTTGCTGGCGGCATTATCAATGGCTGATCAGTCTCGGATTTTTCACCCGGGCATTCAGAAACGACCGGAATTGAATAATCCCAGTAATTGACCTCGGTCTTGCAGCCTGAACCGGAAAGATACCGAAGGAGATTTTCGGTGAAAAGCTCCAGGTGAAGCCAGTTATAATTTGGAATGGAAAAATTTAAATAAGCACCGATGGCAATGGTATTCCCCTTTCCAAGAGGATATTCCGTCATCAGTTTTGATGTCTCCCTCAAAAAAATATAATCCCAGTCAATCGCTATTACTTTTCCCGAGGGAACCTCAGAACCGAAATAACCAAAGATCTTAATCACTGTATCCTGAACCGGACGAAGCAGGTAAGCTCCTCCATTCATTTGACAAAACACAGGATGATCGAGAAACGCATGAAGCCCGAGCCTTCTGCCATAGCCGTCATCCGTTACCGGTTTTATGCTGTCGCGCGGGATGATGGTTTCAAAACCCAATGGAACAAGAAATTGAAAGGCTTCCTGCGAAAGGAGCAGTTTGCCGCCTTCGTATATCCAGGAAGTTAACGCCCGAATCCATTTTTCATCATGGGTCAGTAAGGGGGGAGGGGTAACATGATGAATCCAAACCACGGAATATTTTTTCAGAATTTTTGGATGTCTCTGCAGATCTTCCAAAAGAATGAATTCGGCATTAAACGCCTTGTTACTACTCAGAAAATCAAATGCATCGCGGGTTTCCTTGTCAGACTGTCCATAGTTTTTTTCTCCGACGAATGCGATCTGAAAAACAGATTGTCCGGTTACAGCTTTTGTTGTAAACAGTAAACCAATAAAGCAGAATGCGACAAAATACCTTTTTCTCATAACATCCGGGTTAGTTCCGGTAATGTACGGATAACGGGAAATCTGCTGGACTCCAGTCGGCCAGCATCATGATGTCCGTTGGGGATCAGGATACAATCAATCCCCATTTCGGTGGCCACCTGGGCATCATGAAGGGTATCACCGATGAACAGGATTTTGTTTTTGGCGATTCCCAGGTCAGCCAGCATTCGTAATCCGACATCTGTTTTTCCATGGGCATAGTGATCATCCGTGCCAAAAATGAGGGAGAAACAAGAAAAAAGGCCGGCATCTCGGATCTCCTGCAGCAATTCGTTCTGTTCACGTGCCGATAAGATACATTGAATATATCCTTTTTTACCGATCGCCTTCAGCAGTTCAGGGACACCACTATGTAATCTGCACTCCTTTTGTCGCTGGTTGTATCGTATCATGAATTCCATGCCTACAATTTCGAAAGATTCCTTATTAAAATCAAACCCAAGTTTTTGGTAATAGTCTTTCACCGGGAAATCAAAAATCTCCCGGTACTTTTCAAGATCCACTTGCGGAAGTCCGTGTTCTTTCAGCATGGTACCCATTACCTCAACACAAAGCCAGGCGTCATCCAGCAGGGTTCCATTCCAGTCCCAGATGATGTGGGAATATTTCATTTCAGGGCTATGCATTATTAGCGTATTTTTGCAGATTAAGGATCCTTGATGATAGCCGGCTCGTCCGGCAGTCAAAAGTAAAAAAAAAACCTGCCCCTTTTATGGAATTCACGCGGTTTCTGAAACCCCTTGAGGTACTGGCAGATTGCACAATCTGTCCAAGAAACTGTCATGCAAACCGCTTCAAATCCCCGGATGGATATTGCAAAAGCGATGCATCCTTCAATATTTCTTCCATTTGTATCCACCAGGGTGAAGAACCTGTAATCGGTGGCACAAACGGGATCTGTAACATCTTCTTTACACATTGTAATCTCCAATGCATCTATTGTCAAAATCACCAGATCAGTGAGAACTGTGCACAAACCCTGCGGGCTATTGAACCGGAAGAAGTCCTGAATCAGGTGCTGGCAATTCTTGACAAGGGAATTACCCGGGTTGGGTTTGTATCTCCCTCTCACTTTGTTCCCCAGGTCAAAGCCATCATTCAGATGGTTGAATCCAGCGGACACCATCCTGTATGGGTTTACAATTCAAATGGCTATGACAAGGAAGAAACCTTGAAAAGCCTCGAGGGAGTGATTGATGTTTACCTGCCGGATCTGAAATATATGAACCGGGAACTTGCCGGGGCGTATTCGGATGCACCGGATTATCCTGAGAAAGCCAGTCGTGCACTGAAGGAGATGTACCGTCAGAAAGGCGCTTCCCTGATCATGGATGAGGAAGGTACCGCATTGTCTGGCCTAATAATCCGCCATCTTGTCCTTCCCGGAAACACTGGAAACAGCCTGAAAGTACTGGATTTTATCGCGGAAGAACTATCAACGAGAGTTCACATTTCACTGATGTCACAATATTATCCGACGGAAAAAATGAAACATCATCCCTTACTGAAGAGAAATATCTTCAATGAGGAATATCAGACGGTAATCGGGCATATGGAACAGCTTGGATTTTATAATGGATGGATACAGGAACCGGATAGCACAATGCATTACCGTCCTGATTTCGAAAAAGATCATCCATTCGAAGATAAATAACCACATCGTCATATTCACGGTCTTTATCGTGAATTCCCAATGGATGAAAGAATAAATTTCTACCGGAATAATATTTACTGTATTTTTGATTTCAATATTTTTCATCTGATCATCTCTATAAACCAACCATCTTTATGAGAAAATTTATTGCATTGGGATTAACCCTCCTGTTTATTTCCATAGGTTTTGCTTCGAATGCCCAGGAAAGCGAGAAAAAGACAGATTCCGGATATGTTTTTACCCTGGTTAAAAAAGTGCCCGCCACATCCGTCAAAAACCAGTATCGTTCGGGTACCTGCTGGAGTTTTTCAGGCCTTGCATTCCTGGAATCCGAAATGCTCAGGATGGGAAAAGACACTTTTGATCTTTCGGAGATGTTCTGTGTCAGAAATGCATATTCCGACAAGGCAACCATGTACATCCGTTTCGGTGGAAAACACAATTTTGGTGGTGGTGGCGCCTTCCATGATGTCACCGATGTGATTACAAAATACGGTATGGTTCCGGAAGAAGTATATAGCGGCAAGGTGATCGGGGAGGAGAACCACATTCATGGCGAAATGGATGAAGTGCTAAAAGCTGATGTGGATGCTGTTTTGAAAAACGATAACAAAAAACTAACCCCGGTCTGGCATCAGGGTTTTGAAGGACTTCTTGATGCATACCTGGGAAAAGTACCGGAAAAATTCACCTACAAAGGAAAAGAATATACACCGAAATCATTTGCGCAAGGCCTTGGATTGAAAATGGAAGATTATATCGAGTTTACCTCTTTCTCCCATCACCCATTTTATTCGCAATTCATACTGGAATTGCCTGATAATTGGGCCTTGGGGTCGGTTTATAACCTTCCGGTCGACGAAATGATACAGGTGATTGACAATGCATTGATGAATGGCTATTCCGTTGCCTGGGGAAGTGATGTCAGCGAAAAAGGATTTTCCTGGAAAAACGGTGTAGCCGTGATTCCTGATAAAAATGCACCTGAACTGGCTGGCCTTGAAAGAGAAAAATGGGAGAAGATGAGCTCCGCAGATAAAGACAAACAGCTTTACAAATTCAATAAACCTGTAACCGAAAAGGTGATCACACAGGAAATGAGACAATTGGAATTTGACAATTACAGCACCACCGATGATCATGGAATGCAGATTACCGGAATATATAAGGATCAGAATGGAAGTAAGTATTACCTGATCAAGAATTCATGGGGAACTGACGGTAGTCCATATAAAGGGTATTTCTATGCTTCCGAAGCTTTTGTAAAACTGAAGACAACCGATCTCATGGTTCATAAAGATGCCTTCCCGAAAGAGATCCGGAAAAAACTGGGATTCTAATCCTGCCAGTGCCCCCCGTGGGTTGGGTATTTAAGGGCTTCCTTAAGCACAACAAGATACTCATCCCGCGGGATCATTTCTGCTCCCATCGATTTCATATGGGATGTCTCCATCTGCGAGTCGATCATCACTAAATCTAGCTCCTTTGCCTTTCTTATCAGGTGATACAAGGCGAATTTTGATGCATCAGATACGAGCCGGAACATCGACTCCCCAAAAAACATCTTCCCAAGAGATACTCCGTAAAGCCCTCCAACCAGGTTCCCATCCTGGTAAGTCTCAATTGAATGGGCCAATCCTTCGTGATGAAGCGCTATGTAAGCTTTTTTCATTTCCGGAGTGATCCAGGTCCCGGTTTGGTCCGAACGCTGAATCTCAGCACAAAGCTTGATCACACTTGGGAAATTTGTATCAAAACGTATCTCGAAATGATTCTTCTGAATCCTTTGACTCAGGCTTTTCGATACATGAAACCTTTCAGGATAGAGCACGAATCTTGGATCTGGCGACCACCACAGAATCGGATCTTCATCAGTGTACCAGGGGAAGATTCCCTGCGAATAGGCGGCCACCAGCCGCTCAAGACTCAGATCCCCGCCAACGGCAAGTAAACCATCTTCCTCACAAAGAGAAACATCAGGAAAAAAAGGTTCCTGGGGAAGCTGAAAAACCGTCATAACTTATTTAATATTTTGACCAGCAACTGGCAGGCAAGTTCAATCTCTTCATCCGAAATGGTCAGCGGCGGAGCAATCCTGAACGTTGAAGCCTGGAATAAAAACCAGTCGATAATGATTCCGTTTTCAAGTGCCAGCCTTGAAAGATCCTGCCGTTTTTCAGAATCAGTCAGCTCAACACCCAACATCATTCCCTTTCGCCGTACCGCCATGATCGCCGGGTGAGATATTATCGCCGACTCGAAGAGCGCTCCTTTCCTTTCAACTTGTGAAATCATATCCGAACAGGTCAGAACTTCCAGAGAAGCCATTCCGGCTGCACAACAAACCGGGTGACCTCCAAAAGTGGTAATGTGACCCAATTCCGGGCTGAAGGTAAGCGTTTGCATGATAGCAGGACTGGAGATGAATGCACCAATCGGCATTCCGCCTCCCAATGCCTTCGCCAATACCAGTATATCCGGGACAATGCCGAAATGCTCAAAGGAAAACAGCTTTCCGGTTCGGCCGAATCCCATCTGGATATCATCAATGACCAGTAAAGTTCCTGTTGCATCGCATTTTTCACGGAGTCGCTTCAGGTAATCCTTTTCAGGAAGAATGATGCCGGCCTCCGCCTGGATCGTTTCAACCACTACACAGGCTGTCCGGGTCGTAATATTTTCCAGGTCACCGACATGGTTGAACTTTAAAAACCGTACATCAGGAATCAGGGGCCGGTAGGCGTTTTTCAGCGATTCATGACCCAGAATACTGAGTGCACCTTGCGTGCTTCCATGATAAGCATTCCAAAAGGCAATGATTTCGGTTCGTTGCGTGTATCGCTTTGCCAGTTTTACAGCACCTTCAACGGCTTCACTCCCCGAATTGACGAAGTATACCGAAGAGAGCGGGGAGGGCAGGAAACTGGTCAGCTTTTTGGCAAAGAGTACCTGCGGCGTTTGAATTATTTCGCCGTAAACAGAAAGATAAAGATACTTATTGATTTGTTCCTGGATCGCTTTGATCACTTCAGGATGACGATGGCCGATGTTGCTTACTGAAATACCCGAAACCAGGTCAATGTATTTTTTCCCGGAATGATCGTATAGATAAATCCCTTCCGCCCTCTCTATTTCCAACCCCAGCGGTTGCAGGGAGGGAAGTCCGAGGTACCTGAAAAACATCTCACGGTTGGTCATCGGAAGTTGGTTTATTTAAAAGGTGAATTGGGCTCTTTTGCCATATGGTTATAAACTATTTTATCCATCAACGACGGAATGAATTTATTTAGCAGGACAGTCATTTTCCCCTGTAAAGTCAGAATCAGCGTCCGTTGACGCTTGTCAATGGCATCTGCAATCGCATTGGCAACTCGCTCAGCCGGCAGGAGTTTGCTTTCATCAAGAGGAGTATCTCCCTGCTGGGTGCCATCCTGCGAAAGTGCCACATTCCGGATATTGGAAGACGTAAACCCAGGACAGGCAATCAGTACGTGAAGATCTTTTTTAAGGTTCTCAGTTCTTACCACCTCCAGAAATCCCTGCATGGCGAATTTTGAGGCCGAATAACCCGTTCTTCCGGGAAGTCCTTTGTATCCCGCAATGGAAGAAACACCAACAAGCGATCCCTTCGATTTAAGTAAATAAGGAAGCGCATATTTGCTGCAATAAACGGTACCCCAGAAGTTGGTATCCATCAGTTTCCGGATCACATCAAGGTCAACCTTCTCAAAAATGGCCCGCATGGATATACCAGCATTGTTGATCAGAACATCAACTGTCCCGAATTGTGCAACGGCTTTTTCCACCAGGTTTCTGCAATCCGCTTCCACGGAGACGTCTGCTCTCACCGGCAGGATTAAACCCCCTTTTGATGAAATTTCTGCGGCAATGGATCGCAGAACCTCTCCGTTCCTTGCAGAGATAACCAGCCTGGCACCCCTTGAGGCACATTCAAATGCCAGTGCTTTTCCAATCCCGGAACTGGCTCCGGTGATGATGACCACTTTATCTTTCATATTGTGCAAAAATAAGAATTCAGATCAATCATCCCTTAATTCATCCTTCTGTATTCGACCTGGGATGATAAAGAAGAATCGTACTCCTGAGATATTCCCGGTCAAGATGAGTGTAAATTTCAGTCGTGGTGATTGATTCGTGTCCGAGCATTTCCTGGACAGCTCGCAGATCTGCACCGCCCTCAATAAGATGAGTTGCGAAAGAATGCCGGAAAGTATGAGGACTGATGCTTTTCGTGAGCCCGATTTTACAGGCAAGACCTTTAATGATGGTAAAAACCATTACCCTGGTGAGCTGATGTCCCCGCCGGTTCAGGAATAAAATGTCTTCGTTTCCCTTTTTTACCTGTATATGGGGCCTGACAGAAGTGAGATAAATGCCAATCTGCTTCTGTGCCACGCTGCCAATCGGAACCAGCCGCTCCTTATCACCTTTTCCGGTTACCTTAATAAATCCTTCATGAAAATACAGCGTGGAAATCTTCAGGTTGATGAGCTCGGATACCCGCAATCCGCAACTATAAAGGGTTTCAAGCATTGCCTTGTTTCGTTCTCCTTCGGGTTTGCTGAGATCAATGGCCCCGATCAAGAGGTTGATCTCTTCAATACTCAGGGTACAGGGTAGTTTTCTTCCGATCGATGGTGACTCAACCAGTTCTGTCGGATCAACAGATATCACACTCTCGAGCAAAAGATATTTGTAGAAATTCTTTAATCCGGAAATCACCCTGGCCTGCGTACGGGCAGTCATTCCCAACTCGTTAATCCAACGAAGAAAATCTTTAAGATGTTCAGGTTTTACCTCATCAGGCCTGAGGTTAAGTTCCTTTGCATCAAAAAATTGAATAATTTTGGAGACATCATGGAGGTAGGCTTCAACTGAATTGGGAGAGAGTGATCGCTCCAGTTGCATATAGGCCTTATAACCGTTAAGAAATGACGTCCAGTCTGCCAAAATTTAAAATTATAGGCTAAATGTATGAAAATATTTTTGTAATTATAAAGAAAATCCATACTTTTGCATTCCCAAAATAAAACGTGCAATATAATGGCAAAGAAGAGTAAAGATCAAAGGATTCAGGTGATTCTGGAATGCACAGAGCAGAAGACAAGCGGTGTAGCGGGGATGTCGAGGTACATCACCAAGAAAAACAAGAAAAATACCCCTGAACGTCTTGAGTTGAAGAAATTCAATCCGTATCTGAAAAAAGTAACTGTTCATAAAGAAATCAAGTAATATCAATATACCATGGCAAAGAAAGTTGTTGCAACATTCCAGACCGGCGGCGGAAAAGACTATACTAAAGTGATCCGTATGGCCAAATCACCCAAAACCGGTGCATATGTATTCAAAGAAACCATTGTTGCGAATGACCTGGTGAAAGATTTCCTGGCCAACGCAAATAACAGCTAAAACTGATTTCTCTTATTTGAAAAAGCTTTTTTCAGATGAAAAAAGCTTTTTTTTATACAAGGCAAACCCTGAATAACAATGGGAATCTTCTCGATCTTTAATAAGGATAAAAAAGAGAACCTGGACAAAGGACTTGAAAAAACCAAGTCAACCTTGTTCTCGAAGTTATCCAAAGCCATTGTCGGGAAATCCCAGGTGGACGATGAAGTCCTCGATAACCTCGAAGAAATTCTGGTCACCTCCGATGTGGGTGTTGAAACCACCCTGCGGATCATTGAACGCATCCAGGCACGAGCTGCAAGAGATAAATATATCGGAACTGCCGACCTGAACCGGCTATTGAAGGAAGAAATCGCAGATCTCCTCCAGGAGAACAATTCGGCCGACCTCCCTGATTTCAGCATTCCCGTCAATACGAAACCTTATGTCATCATGGTTGTCGGTGTAAATGGGGTAGGGAAAACTACCACCATCGGCAAACTGGCCTATAATTTCAAAAAAGCCGGGAAAACGGTTTTACTGGGAGCGGCAGATACCTTCCGCGCTGCGGCCATTGATCAGCTCAAAATCTGGGCACAGCGGGCCGATGTTCCCATCATCACACAAAATATGGGATCTGATCCGGCTTCCGTGGCCTACGACACCGTGAAATCAGCCATGTCTAGAGATATCGATGTGGTCATCATCGATACGGCTGGCCGGCTCCATAACAAGATCAACCTGATGAATGAACTTTCAAAGATCAGGAATGTCATGCAAAAGCTTATTCCTGAAGCACCCCATGAGATTTTACTCGTGCTGGATGCCTCAACCGGCCAGAATGCCATCGAACAGGCCCGCCAGTTCACGGCTGCTACCGAAGTAAATGCCCTCGCCCTTACAAAACTGGACGGAACAGCAAAAGGAGGTGTCGTGATCGGGATTTCAGACCAGTTTAAAATACCGGTTAAATATATAGGTATCGGCGAAAAAATGGAAGACCTCCAGGTCTTTAACCGGTTTGACTTTGTCGACAGCCTTTTCAGTTAATATTCCGATTCTTGAAAACCAAATCGCTTCCACATAAAATTGGGATTGTGTCATTGGGGTGCGCGAAAAATCTCGTCGATACCGAAGTGCTGATGAAACAGCTTCAGAACTCAAACCTGAAACTCATCCTTGATCCTGCAGCTTCGGACCAGATTGATACAGTAATCATCAACACCTGTGGTTTTATCCTTGATGCGAAAAATGAATCCATCGATTCCATCATGAACTTTGTTCAAAAGAAACAGAAGGGAAAACTGCTGCATATCTTCGTGATGGGTTGCCTTTCAGAAAGATACAGGGATCAGCTGAAGAAAGAGATTCCTGAAGTGGATGAATTTTTTGGCGTGAATGAATTGCAGGAAATCGTGAAAAGGGTAGGAGCGGATTACCGGAAAGAATTGCTGGGATTCAGAGTGATCACAACGC
This sequence comes from Bacteroidales bacterium, assembly GCA_038244085.1. GTDB lineage: Bacteria > Bacteroidota > Bacteroidia > Bacteroidales > FEN-979 > FEN-979. Next base: position 181,286 of record JBBRTX010000006.1, read on the forward strand.
CTCCGCACTTTGCCTACCTGAAAATCGCTGAAGGGTGCGACCGCAACTGCTCTTTCTGTTCAATCCCCCATATTCGTGGCAAACACATTTCAAAACCCATCGAAACCATTATCCAGGAAGCAAAAAACCTCGTTAAGCAAGGTGTGAAAGAATTGCTGGTGATCTCGCAGGATACAACCTATTACGGGCTCGACCTTTATAAAAAACGAAGGATTGCGGAACTGATGGAACAACTCGCTGCCATCTCAGGCTTGCAGTGGATCAGGCTGCATTATACTTATCCTGACGGGTTTCCATTGGAACTGCTAGATGTCATTCGGGAAAATGAAAAGATATGCAAATACATAGATATTCCTTTGCAGCATATTAATTCCAGGATTCTTCAATCCATGAAGAGAGGAATGGATGGGGAAAAAACAGAGGAACTGGTAAAGCAAATTCGGAAAAAAATCCCGGGAGTTTCAATCAGAACCACTTTCATCACAGGTTATCCCGGAGAGACAGCGGCTGAACATAAACAACTCCGCGACTTCATGTTGCGTGCTCGCTTCGACCGGCTTGGCGTTTTCACCTATTCTGCCGAAGAAGACACTGACGCAGTGCAATTAAAAGATAATATTTCGACTGCTGTAAAACGGAAACGGGCTGATGAACTCATGGAGGTTCAGCAGGAAATTTCTTTCGGATTGAATCAGGAGAAAATCGGTTTAACGATGAAAGTAATCATCGACCGCGAAGAGGAAGATTTTTTTGTCGGCCGTTCCGAAGCAGACTCCCCCGAAATCGATAATGAAATACTGGTGAGGAAATCGGGCTTAGAGGTAAAAATCGGCGAATTTTATCAGGTAAAAATCGATTCAGTCGATTCTTTTGATCTTTTCGGGGAAATTGTATAATGATTTTCTTGTTGCTTTTTAATATTGTTAATTTTGCGCCAACCAAACAAAGCACGAAGACTATGAAAAAGATCTTTTTTCTCATTTCCATGATGATGTTAATCTCTGGAACCATCTTTTCCCAGGACAATTCTGCACAATCTCAGCCTCAAAGTAAGTCAGCTGTCGATACAATTAACCGCTTCGACAACACAAATCAGAAAACCGGCTATTGGGAAGAGACCATGGCAGGACTTGTATCAAGAGGATATTATGTGAAAAACCTGAAAACAGGTGTGTGGGGCACCAGCACCATGAACAACAATCTTCTCACCAAGGTTGAATCGTTCATCAATGGAAAAAAAGACGGAATCTCATTGACCTTTGATGGGAGAAACCGGCTGCTGAGTCAGGAAAGTTTTAAGAACAGCCAGTTGAATGGATACAGCATCCAATACGCCAATTACAATGAATTTCCCATATCCGAAGTACATTATGTGAATAATAAAAAAGACGGTTCGTCAAAATTGTATTACGATAATGGCAAACTTCAGGAATATGCAAACTATAAGAATGATCAGAAGGATGGCTTGGTTACCTGGTATAACAAAGCCGGAAAAATGGTTGCTCAGTACAATTACAAAAACGGTTCGTTTGATGGCGAACAAAAAACTTATTACGAAGGAGACACATTGGAGTCTGTTACAAATTATGCCAACAACCTCACGAATGGTGACTACGTTGAGTATTACAGGAATGGAAAGATGAAACTTTCCGGTAAATATCTGAATGATAAAAAAGAAGGTCCGTGGATCCAATACGATGAAATGGGAAAAGCCATCAAAACGGAAAAATACAAAAACGGGATAACCAAATAATGACCAGAATCCGTAATCCTTTCGCCAGTCTGGAAGGTTATAACTGCTTTGGTTGCTCACCTGACAATCAACAAGGACTAAAACTTTCGTTTCTCGAAGAAGGGGAGGAGATGATTGCAGAATGGACACCTTCGATTCATTTTCAGGGATTCAGGAATATTCTTCATGGTGGTATTCAGGCCACATTGATGGATGAGATTGCGAGTTGGGTCACTTATGTCAAATTAAAAAAAGCCGGCGTCACATCTTCAATGCAGGTGAAATATATTAAACCGGTTTACATCGATGAAGGAAATATCACTTTGCGGGCAAAAGTGTTGATGCTCAGAAGAAACCTGGCCGACATCGAAACGAAACTCTTTAACCAAAAAGGGGAATTGTGCGCCGAAGCAATGATTACCTATTTTACTTTCTCCGAAGAAAAGTCCAGGGAATCCTATTTCTATCCCGAACCTGAAGAATTTTACGAAAAACAGGAAGAATAAAAAAAAGCCGGAGTCACTTCCAGCTTTTTTTATTGTCTTTGTTTGGGTCTATCTTGCAATCCCATTGCGGATTACATAGTCTTTTTTTACCGTCTTCGATTTATAATCAGAAGGATTCCGACGCCCTGACTTGTTCTTTTTGTAACTATGGGTCCGATAGGTCTTATCCGACATGCATCCTTTTGTGCGGGATGAACATGAACTGAGCCCGGGCAATAAAATGACAAATGAGATGAGGAAGAGGAAAATCTTTTTTACGAATGGCATGATGTTGCAGTGGAATTAAGACGTAAAAATACAAAGTTATTGATACAGATCATAAAATTTAATATTTTTGTAATCGATTTTGCAATTTCGGGTTCATTCATTCCATAAATTTTCCAACTTTTAATTTTTAAACGATGAAAAAAAATTACTTTTTCCTTTTCGCAGTCCTCATCCTTACATGCTCGGCATCCTTACTTCACGCTCAACAAAAGTCGGAATGGGTTAAAGATGTAATCAGTGCCAATGGAGGAAAATTTGAAGGTACTCCGCCGTATACGGATTTTGCAACTGTTCAGGCCTATGACCCTTCTACTCAGATGGTCGATGTGTTTAATACCATTTATACGCAGTCTGTTCAGGATGTCGTGATTAACGGAAATATCGCATATGTGGCTGCCCAGGATTCCATCATCATGTATAATCTTGATACCTACGAGCGGATGGCTGCCATCGCTGATTCGGGATTGAGCAAACTTTACATTTATAAAAACGCCCTGATCGTATCGAAACAATACCCTGTTACCCGCTTTTTTGTGGAAGTGCTTGATGCTAATAATCTTGCCTTACTTGCCCTGGTTCAGAATATCTCCGGGGAATGTGCAGGGATTGTTGCCGCAGATGATATCGTATATGTAGCCGTAAATGGAGGATTCATGGGTACTTCAGGAAAATTGGCTGCCATTAACCCCAATACCTGGACCCTCAGCAATGAGTATGACTTAGGTCAACCGGCTGTCGGAATCTATAATCTTTTTTCCTTTGGTGGATATATTTTCTCTGTGAACAAAACGCCATACGGAGGCGCTGATACAGGTTCTGTTTCCCGTTTCAATTATTTAACGGGTGATTTTTCAACCAAAGTCCTGGGCACTAGAATCGGTGACGGCTTCGGTATCAAGGATAATCTTCTCTATCTGAAAATGAATGAAGGTATGGGATCTTATAACCTGCAAACCCAGAGCATCGCTGATACAACCATTGTTCCCGATCCGGGCTCACTCCTATACATAACCATCCATGCAGGGGCAATCGATTACGTCAACAGTCGCGCTTATCTGCACATCGGAAACCGTAATACATTTGGTATTGGAATCGTTACCACGCTCACCGGAGATTCGATCACTTCTTTTCCAACAGGCATCAATGCCGAAGCCATCGCAATTGATTACAGAACGCCTACCGGAACCACATCCTTATCCTCAACACCTTTATCCATCACACCAAACCCGGCCGAGGATCATATCATCATTCGTCTTTCGGAAGAGGAATCCTTCCATTCCCTGAAAATCTATGATCTGACCGGCAGAACGATCCTTTCACGGAATATCTCCGGTTTTGAAAAATACATAAAGGTTGATTGCAGCGAGTTCCCTTCGGGTCTTTATGTAATATCTTTTCGGACTTCTGATGGAATTCAGACCAGGAAGTTTATTAAAAAATAAGCCGCCAAAAACTAAACTGTTGAAATTATTGTCTCGTCTTCACTCGAAGATGAGGATGCGTTTTTTATAAAGGTAAAGAGCATGAAAAAAATATTTCTCTTCAGCATCTGCTTTATTACAGGCCTTATCGGTTTCTCACAATTTGCCCCGCCGGCTGGTATGCCTGGAACCACTGCCATTTTCAAAGATAGTTCTGTTTTCGTGGCCTGGGCGACAACCTGTACTGTTACGAAAGGATTTGTGAACATTTCCGATACAAACTTCTTCTATCATGATCTCACCGGCCACTCATCAAATCATGCTTTTTGGGGCAAAGATGAAGATGGAACCGGAAAAGCGGATGATACACTGGTGGTCAGCCTTGGAGATGGGGGGAGTGCCCTTCTTACCTTCGATGGGGTCATCAGAAATGGTCCTGGCTTTGATTTTGCCGTCTTCGAAAATGGATTAAGTGATACTTTCCTGGAATTGGGTTTCGTGGAAGTGAGTTCCGATGGAATTAATTTTTCCCGTTTCCCTTCTACATCACTTACCAATCCGCTTATTCAGGTTGGTACCTTTGGGAACCTGGATGCTACCAAAATTGATAATCTGGCAGGGAAATACCGATTTCAGTATGGAACACCATTTGACCTCGATACCTTGAAAGGCATTCCAGGCCTTGATATCAACCGCATATCGCATGTTAGAATTGTTGATGTGGTTGGATGCATCCAACCACAATATGCAACCCATGATTCTCACGGCAATGTTATAAATGATCTTTGGCCAACTCCCTTTAACACTTGTGGATTTGATCTTGACGCCGTAGGTGTCATGTATCTGTCGGCTCAGGGAATAAATGAACCCGGGGATCATCTGATCGGGATCTTCCCTAATCCGGTAGGTCAAAATATGACAGTGACCTGTTCAGGGGGGAAATCCATGGAAATAACCATTACCGACCTTACCGGAAAAATTGTTTTTCTTCATTCCGGCATTTTTTCAAATACTACTTTTGATCTTTCAGGTTTATCGGAAGGAATGTACATTGCTGATTTTAAGTTCCCTGACGGAATCGAAGCGATCAGAAAGATCATCAAAAAATAATCAAAGGATAGCTTTCCGGAATTGAGAGGAACACGACAATATCTGATTTTTATTTTTCTTGGAACCCTGGGCATGTCCCATGGCTTTCTGTTTTCCCAGGATATAACAAAGGATACACTCTCGCTCAAAGAAGTTGAAATCCGATCGAGTTTTACCGTAAGAACCGAAGGTTTTAAGAAAATCAGACTCGATTCAAACCTTCTGATACCTCAACTAAATGCCGATCTGTCTACCATCCTCGCCCAGCATTCTACTGTTTTTATCAAAACCTATGGAAATGGAAGTCTGGCAACGCCTTCAATGAGAGGCACCACGGCAAGCCATACTCAGGTTGAATGGAACGGAATCAGCATCAATTCTCCGATGCTAGGAATGACGGATTTTTCACAAGTTCCGGTCTTTGAATTCAATGACGTGGAAATTCTTTATGGTGCAGCCGGAATTCAAAAGACAGGTGGGGCTTTTGGAGGCGTAATTAACCTGGTAACCAATCCCGACTGGAATAACAGATACCACGTGATTGCTGCGCTGACTGGCGGAAGTTTCAGCACATGGTCTGATCATCTCGCAGTAGCTGCAGGAAACCGGAACTTTCAGTCAATTTCAAAAATTTACTATTCCTATTCGAAAAATAACTTTCCCTATTTTGATGATTCAGGTGTTAAGAAAAAACAACAAAGAGGAGAATATAATTATGCCGGAGGTTCAGAGGAAGCTTTTTTCAGACTTTCCAAAAACACTTTTCTTACCACAAGAATATGGTTTAATCATGCATTGATAAACCTTCCGCCACTCCTCACCAATACTTCCTCAATCCTCAAGGAAAAACAGGAAAATAGTGATCTCTACGGAAAGATTGAATGGAAGCGCCTGGGCAAGAAAAACGCGCTGACAATCTGGAGCGGCCTGGTAGATCATTTTATGAAATATTCTGTTACTGATTCTTCAGGAACCGCTGACAATAATCATCATTCTTATTCATGGCTGAACCGTTTGAGATGGGTTTACTCAGGATTCAAATACCTGACCATTCGGCCTGGTCTCGATTATAATTACGACCTGGTCAAATCTGATGGTTATGCAGGGGATAAAACCAGGAACACGGTGAGCGGATTCTCTGAATTCCTTTTTACTTACTTTAAAAATCTGTCCCTGAACCTGGTGGTCAGACAGGATTTTATGGATAATCGTTTCCTTCCGATGATTGCTGCCTTCGGAACGGAATATGATCCTTTTGGAACCCATCATGTCTCCTTAACATTCAATCTTTCAAAAAACTATAAGTTTCCAACACTCAACGACCTTTTCTGGAAAGACTTCGGGAATCCGAATCTGAAACCGGAAACGGACTATGCAGGAGAACTCGGACTGGTATGCAATGCATCTTCTCCGGATGAGGTATTCTTCATTGAGACGGAGATTACCGGCTACTATTCAAAAATGGAAAATCTTATTATCTGGATTCCCGGGACAGATGGCAAATTCCATCCTGAAAACGTTGCTGAAGTGCTGGCCAGGGGAGTAGAGGCAGGGTTGAATTTCAAACTGGAGAAGTGGGGATTTCTCCTGACAATGGATAATAACTACCATTATTGCCGGTCAACCAATGAAAAAGCTGCTTCCGCCCAGGATGGCTCACTCGGGAAACAGTTGATTTATATCCCCGTTCACACCTTCAATTCAAACATAACACTTCGGAAATGGAATGCCTGGGTTACATGGAATTTTTCTTTCTTCAGTGAAAGATTTACCAGTACTACAAACGACAGTTATATGGAGCCATATTACCTGAATAATATTATTGCAGGAAAAAATTTCCATATTTCTGAAATATTATTATCTTTACAGTTGCAAATAAATAATTTGTTCGATCTCGACTATCAGTCGATCGCGAACCGCCCGATGCCGGGGCGAAACATGGCATTAACCCTGAAATTCAATTTCGGGAAATGATGTGAAGGGAAGTTAAACCAAACATCTTATCAGTGAATCGGAAACTATTTTTACGCAATATCCTTCTTCTCCGGCTAATAATACCCCTGCTTGCCATCCTTATCATCACATCCTGTAATAAAGATCCTGTCAGAGAACACGTTATAACCGATAATACAACCCCGGTCTCTTACAAATCAGGTATCTTTGTGATTAATGAGGGAAACTTCAACTGGGGCAATGCCTCTGTTAGTTTTATTGATAAAAAGACCGATTCCGTTTTCTCGGATATTTACCGTAAGATGAATAATAACGTCAGTCTCGGTGATGTGGCCCAGGAAATGAAAATCAATGGCACCAGCGGTTATATTGTGATTAACAATTCCAATAAAATTGAAGTCGTCAACCTGGATAATTTTAAATCAATCAAAACCATCAACGGGCTCAATTCGCCAAGATCCATCGAGTTTATTAATGCAAAGAAGGGTTATGTCACTAACCTTCTTGGAGAGATTTCGGTTGTGGACCTTAACTCCATGACGGTCACCAAATCCATCCCTACAGCCAACTGGACAGAAAAAATGATCATGTATAATAAGTACATGTATGTTTCTGCTGTTGGGAAGTTCAGTGATCCAAATTCCGAACGTCATGCAAAAATACTGGTGATTGATACCGAAAGAGACATGATCATCGACAGCATCAAATCAGGAAAAGAACCTTTGGGTATGGTCATAGATCGTAAGCAGAAAGTCTGGGTTCTTTGTACCGGCGGATTTGATAACTTCGAACCACCTTCACTGCTTCGGATTAATCCTGAACTGCGGACCGTTGAAAAATCCTTTAGCTTCCCCGGTGTCAGTGAAACACCATCCCGACTTTGTATCAACGGAACCGGTGATACCCTTTATTTCTTGAAAAACGGGATTTATAAAATGCCGGTGAGCGCACTTGAAGTACCTTCTGCACCATTTATCCCTTCTGATGGACGTCTGTTTTATGGTCTTGATATCGACCCCTCAAGTGGGAATATTTACGCCACAGATGCGGTGGATTACGTACAGGATGGATGGGTCTTCCGCTTCAACCAGAAAAACGGAGCATTGATCGAGAATTATAAAGCCGGAAGGATTCCTGCCTCTTTCTGCTTTCCTGCTAGTCAAAAGAGAAAATAACAATACACGAATTCTTCCTTTACCATGAATGAGATCGTCATCACCGATTGGATGGGTAATATGGCCTTTAAGACCAGCATCGACGAGTTTGAGTTCCAGATAGATGCGGAGGAAAATTTTGGCGGAACGCATAAAGGCTTCCGTCCGAAACCTATGGTATTGGCCGCTCTTGCCGGATGTACAGGGATGGATATCATTTCGATTCTCACTAAAAAGAAAGTACTCCCATCAAGGTTCAGGGTATCAGTCGATGGAGAAATAACCGAAACCCATCCAAAATATTATAAGAAAATTCACCTGGTTTACGAATTTGCCGGGAAAAACTTTAAAGATAATGCTGAAATAATGGCAAAAATAGAGAGAGCCATTCAGCTGTCACTTGAAGTTTACTGCGGAGTTTCAATGATGTTGAAAAATTCCTGCGAGATCACCCATTCAGTGGTCACGCTTGATCAATAGCCCGGCCGACCACTTCCCTGAATTCACTTAAAATCATTGCAGTTGCGCCCCAGATCGTCACATCATCGATAATATAACAAGGCGCCAGGATCTCCATTCCTCTTACCAGAATGTTCCTTTCTTTTCGGTTGTCAGCATTCATCAACTTTGACAAGGCAACTTCGATAATCGCTTCAACCTCCTTGGGATCCCTTATAAAATCCGGTATTTCATCCAAATAGCCGACATAGGGAAAAACCACATAATTACTGGGGGGGATGTATAGCTCCGTAAGCTTTCCGATGATACGGATTCGTTGGGAATTTACCCCAATCTCTTCTTCCGTCTCTCTTAATGCCGTATACATAAGATCCTTGTCAGTTGTTTCAAACCTTCCGCCAGGCAAACTGATTTGCCCGCTGTGAATTCCATCGTAGGTTGGCCGTTGTGTGACAACAAATTGAGGCTCGTCAATTCCTGGGTATAAAAGAATCAGAACACTGCTTTGAACTGCAAGTTTCTCATGATTTGAATTAAATAGTTCACGAACCCTTTGTATTGAAGACATGAGTAGCTGAACCGGTCTGCCGGGTAATGGATTCTGAAGTTCCCGCTCAATTTTCAGGATCAGATGCTTGAATTCCATGACAGTTCAAAATAATAAATTGTTAAAACAATGTAATTCAGTGTATTATGATATTAATTTGGTCTAAAAATAAATATTAACAAATTTATGATTCTATTCGCGAATTATTGTAATATTGTTCATTCTAATCAGCCATACATGAATAAAGTAAAAAGGAATCCTTCCGATAAGGAACAAGGCCTTTTGGATCCACCCAAGGGGTTGATATTATTTAACGATCCTGTGAACTTATTTGAATTCGTGGTTAAAACACTGATGGATGTTTGTAATCACGATCCCTACCAGGCTGAACAGTGCACGCTGGTTGCCCATCACAAGGGAAAATGTCAGATTAAAGAAGGGGCATTCCCCGTTCTTAAGCCCATATGGGAAGAACTGACTCGCCGCGGCCTGACCGTTACGATTGATTGATAGATTTATAAACATTTGTTTATAAACCAGGTTTACAATCGGTTCATAACCGGTTAATAACCAGTTAATATCTGGTTTATACCCGTGATTCAACGGAATTCAAAATTCTTTATTTGGCAGTCGTGGTGATGGTAAACCCCGTTTCTTTTACTTGCCCTTTACTGTCAGTAAATTTAAAAGTCCATTGTTGTTGCCCGACAAGTCCTAAGGTCGTTTTTTCAACATCCATGGTGAAGTGACTGGTGTTGAGGATAGAGTCCATTATAATGGGTTTGTCAAGATACAAGGCTGTGATGGTCATGTGTGTCAGCACGGCTCCATTTTCAGCATCTGCATTTGCGGTTAATCCCAGCCTGAAAGCTGAATTCATCGGCAAGTCGGTATTCTGATAAATATAACCCTGTGAACTCACAAAACTGATCGTTATAGGCTGGAGTTCTTTCGTTGCAGATTTTTTGCTGCAGGAGGAAAAAACGATGACACCTGTAAGGATCAAGACAGTAAGTAAATAATATTTCGTTTTCATGGGAAAATGATTAAAGGATAATGAAGTCCAAATTTAAGAAAAAAATTGTTACAAAATAAAAGGAATGATAGCCTTACGATCAGGCGGATAATCAGGAAATGTTTTCCGGTACCATTTGTGATGATGAAGTGCTCTCGGAAGAAGGTTAACTGCAGTCCATAATGCGAACGCCAATGCCGGCAAACTCCAAACCATCAAAGCAAAGCCACACCATTCGATGATCTCACTAAAGTGATTCGGGCAGGAAATGTATCTGAAAAAGCCTCCGCGTGGAATTTTATATCCTGTTTCTCCTGGTTTGCGCAGATGGATCAGGATATTATCCGCCTCCCAGTTGATGAGCAGTCCTGCAATAAACAAAAATGATCCCGAGATAAACCGGATATCATAAAACCAGCTGAGCTCATAACCGGCGGTTAAGGATCCCAGGTAATACCCGTTAATGAAACCATTCACCAGATTAAAACCAATGCCCATGCAAACAATACTCAGCGGCATTTTCTTTCCTGCCGTTCTCAACCGGAACGGAAAGATAAACGTCCTGTTGACATAGTGAATCGTCCAGAACGAAAAAAACACCCAGGTAACAAAGCCGGGTGTCAGGGAACCGGAAAGAAAGAAAAATCCGAAAACCAGCAGGGAAGGGGCTTCCATGAACATCCAACCGAGTTTATTATTGATCATCGGTCCCCATCCAGAGGCAATATGCCTTCCATAAGGGGCTTTTACCATTAAAAGCAGCGGGAAAATAATCAGCGCAATGGCAATCCACGCATAAACAATGCTATTAAAAA
>JBBRTX010000007.1:0-169287 GCA_038244085.1 Bacteroidales bacterium
GTTCAGGCATTCCAGACCGGTGTTTATTTTGTAAAGGTTACTGCTCTTCAGGGAACAAAAACCACGAAAATTACGATTAGCCACTAATCCTTAACCGGAATATTTTGAAGAGGCTGGCCATTTGGTCAGCCTCTTTTTTTTACCATTTCTGTTAATACTCAACGATAGGCCTTCGCTCAAATCTTACATTCCCAATCTTCTGCGTATCTTTGCAATCTTATGATATCTGTAAATAACCTCTCGGTACAATTTGGAGGAGATCCCCTTTTTGACCATATTTCTTTCATCGTGAATGATAAAGACCGGATCGGACTGGTCGGGAAGAATGGCGCGGGAAAGTCGACGCTCCTTAAAATCATTAAAAATATTCAGGTCCCGGATGAAGGGGATGTGGTGGTGCCTTCCGGACAAACCATTGGCTATCTTCCCCAGGAAATGGCCACCTTTACCACCAAGACTGTCTTCGAAGAAGCCCTGACGGCGTTCGCCGAAGTAATCCAGTTGCAGGAAACCATTCATCATCTTGATAACCAGATTAAAGAACGAACCGATTATGAAACGGAAAGTTATCATCATCTCTTAAGAAAACATTCGGATGCCTATGAGCGTTTTCATATGCTTGAAGGCCAGTCAATCCATATAAATACGGAAAAAGTCCTTACCGGGCTGGGCTTTGCCGTAACTGATTTTTCCCGTCCGCTGAAACAGTTCAGCAGTGGTTGGCAGATGCGTGTGGAGCTTGCCAAGATCCTGCTTCAACAGCCGGATCTTCTTTTGCTCGATGAGCCAACAAACCATCTGGACATCGAGTCTATCCAATGGCTGGAGGAATTCATCGGTAATTACCGGGGCGCCGTGATCCTGGTTTCACACGACCGGGCTTTCCTTGATAATGTGACCAGAAGAACCATTGAGATTTCGCTCGGCAAAATCTACGATTACAAGGCAAATTATTCAGGATACATTGATCTCAGGGAAGAGCGCCTGGAAAGCCAGCTGGCAACGTATAACAACCAGCAACGCCAGATTCGCCAGATAGAGCGGTTTGTGGAAAGGTTCCGCTACAAATCCAGTAAGGCCAGCCAGGTGCAATCAAGGGTGAAAATGCTGGAGAAAATTGAAGAAGTGGAACTGGATATCTTTGACGAATCCGGTATCCGTTTCCGATTCCCGCCGGCACCTCCCTCAGGAAAGATCATCCTGGAGGCAAAACATCTGTCAAAGGATTATCCGCAGAAAAGAGTCCTTAATGATCTGAACTTTTCGGTGATCAAACACGACCGGATTGCTTTTGTCGGAAAAAACGGCGAAGGCAAAACCACTTTATCGAAAGTCATCGTTAAACATACCGAACATTCAGGCGAACTGAAATATGGCCATAATGTGGTGATCGGCTATTACGCCCAGGACCAGGCAGACTTTCTCGATCCTGAAAAAACCGTTTTTCAGACCATCGACGAAATCGCTACCGGCGATATCCGGCCTAAAATCAGGGCGATCCTTGGCGGGTTTTTATTCAGCGGCGATTCAATCGATAAAAAGGTCAAAGTGCTTTCGGGTGGCGAAAAATCCAGGCTTTCCCTGGCAAAATTGCTTCTCACCCCTTCGAACCTGCTGATACTTGACGAGCCGACCAATCATCTTGATATGCATTCCAAGGACATTCTGAAAAGTGCGCTGCTTCAGTATGACGGAACCCTTATCGTAGTTTCGCATGACCGGGATTTCCTGCAGGGCCTCACCAACCGGATGTTTGAATTCAGGGAAGGAACCATCAGGGAATACATTGGTGATATTTACGACTTTCTGGAAATGAGAAAACTCAAGCATCTCGACGAGCTCAGCGCTAACCAGAAAAAACAACCCGCTTCCACCCCGGCGGCAGATGCATCTTCTGCCAAAAAAATGAATTATGAGAAAAAGCGGTCCTTCGAGAAAGAAATCAGGAAAGTCCGCAACCAGATCACCCGGTCGGAAGAGGAAATCGGCAAACTGGAGAATAAGTTAAAAGAAACGGAAGCCATCCTGATCCAGCCGGATAAATTCAAGGATAAAGTACTGGGTGTTCAGATGTACAAGGAATATGAGCGAATCAAATTACTCCTGGAACAAGAAATGAAAAGCTGGGAAAAATTCCAGGAACAGCTGGATGAAATGGAAAACCCGAAATAATCTTCTCAGGACTTCCTGTTCAGAAGGGAATGGGCGAGTTTTATCAGATCTTTCTTCTTTTCTGCCGGGACATTGATCTCCTCAAGGTCTTTTAAAGCCTTTTCAAAGTAAATGTTAATCTGTTCGGTCGTCTTTTCTGCCGCTTTTAAGGAGGAAAAGATGGACTTGACCTGCTGAATCTTTTCAGCAGAATCATCGGGCACTTTTGAATACCATTTCTCCAGGATTTCCCTGGTTTTGTGATCGGCCGTTTCGAGTGAATGAATGAAGAGAAAGGTTTTCTTATTGGAACTGATATCGCCACCAATCTCCTTCCCGAAGGAAACGTCTCCGAAAGTATCGAGCAAATCATCCTGAAGCTGGAAGGAAATCCCGAGATTCTGACCGAATGAATAAAGTTTTTCCGCCGCTTCAACAGGGGCTTTGGCCAGGATGGCTCCCATCTTCAAGCTGCAACCCAGCAGAACTGCGGTTTTCAGACGGATCATCTCCAGATAGTCCCGGATAGAAACCCCGGCAGTGGTCTCAAAATTCATATCGTATTGTTGTCCTTCACATACTTCACGTGCGGTGTTGGTGAACAATTTCAGGACAGAAGGCAAAAGACCGGGCTCCACCTCCGACAGGTATTCGAGAGCGAGTGCAAACAGGGTATCGCCGGAAAGAATTGCGGTATTTTCATTCCATTTTTTATAAACCGTTTCCCTGCCTCTTCTTATCGGTGCCCGATCCATGATGTCGTCATGCAGTAACGTGAAATTGTGGAAGAGTTCGATGGCCACAGCGGGTCTGACGGCTTTTTGGATATCCCCGCCAAACAGGTCACAACCCAATAAAACCATCCATGGCCGGATTCGTTTGCCTCCCAGTGAGAGGGTATAGGTGATGGGTTCATACAACTCCTTTGGCAGGTAGGTTTCTGCCACATGGTCAAGCTTTTCCTGGATAAGCTGGCGGAGTTCGCCGGAAGACAGGGGCGGCTGATTAATCATTGAGTGTGAGGAGATATTGGCCATAACCGCTTTTGATGAGTGGCTGGGCGATTTTATTCAATTGTTCGCGGTTGATAAATTTCATCCGGTAGGCGACTTCCTCGATACAACCGATTTTTAATCCCTGGCGGTTTTCAATCACTTCTACAAATTGCCCGGCCTGAAGCAGGCTCTCGAAAGTCCCGGTATCCAGCCAGGCGATGCCGCGGCTTAAAATGCCCACCTTGAGCTTATCCTGTTCAAGATAATAGCGGTTCACATCGGTAATTTCGTACTCTCCCCGTGCGCTGGGCCTGATATTTTTTGCAACCTCAATGACGGAATTGTCATAAAAGTACAATCCGGGAACGGCATAATTCGATTTCGGGTTGGCCGGTTTTTCTTCAATGGAAAGGGCCTTGCATTTTTCATCAAACTCAACAACGCCATATCTCTCAGGATCATTCACATGATAAGCGAATACCACGCCACCATCCGGATCAGCATTTTCCTGTACGATCTGAGCCAGCCCGTTCCCAAAGAAAATGTTATCACCCAGGATAAGCGCCGCCTTGTCTTTTCCAATAAAAGGAGCCCCGATCACGAAGGCCTGGGCAAGTCCGTTCGGGATTTTCTGTTCTTCGTACGAAAAACGGCACCCGATCTGAGATCCGTCGCCCAGCAATTTCCGAAAATGCGGAAGGTCGTGCGGGGTAGAGATAACAAGGATTTCATTTATCCCTGCCATCATCAAAACAGACAATGGGTAATAAATCATTGGCTTGTCATAAATCGGCATCAATTGCTTGCTGACGGCAAGTGTCAGGGGATGTAACCTTGTGCCGGAACCGCCGGCCAGGATGATTCCTTTCATAGTGGGTTAATTTTTTTTAAAAGTAAGATAAAATGACGACATCATCATTCCGGCTTCAGATTTTCAATTTTCAGGTTTTCAAGGTTGACGTCCTCATCATCATCATAAATTTCAAGGATCGGAGGTTCCTTAAATGCCTTTGTGGTACTCCATTTATCCAGAGAAAGCAACAGGGAAGGAAGCAGTAACATGTTCAGAAAACCCGCAACCAGCAAGGTAAAGGAGATCAGGAACCCCAAGGCCTGCGTGCCGCCGAAGGTTGACAGTATGAAAATCGAAAACCCAAAGAAAAGCACCGTTGAGGAATAGATCATACTATATCCGGTTTCTTTCAGGGCGGAGATGACCGAAACGGGAATGTTGTTCCCGCTGTGCTTGAGCTGCAGCCGGTAACGGGACAAATACTGGATGGAATTATCCACAGAAATCCCCAGGGCAATACTGAAAATAAGGATGGTGGAAGGTTTGATAGGAACCCCCACGTAACCCATCAGGGCTGCGGTCATCAGCTGTGGTATCAGGTTGGGAACCAGCGAAATCAGGATCATCCGCCATGAGGTGAAGAGAAAAGCCAGGAGAATCCCGATAACCACGATGGCCAGCCCGATGCTTTCCCACAGATTTCTGACAAGGAAATTGGTCCCTTTTAGGAAAATCACGCTGGTTCCGGTAATCGTCACATGATATTTTGCGGGATTGAAAATGGTGTCAATCACCGGTTTTAGTTCCTTCTGGATCCGCTCAATGTCCCGTGTCCCGATATTGGCCATCTGAACGCTGATCCGGGTGGACTGGTAGCTTGAATCCAGGAAATTATTCAGTATGGACCTTTTATTCGTTTTCATGGTGGGAATATACCCCGCCATGAAGGTTAACTCGTTGGAGGTGGGCATCATAAACTGTGATGAATCTCCTCCGAAAAATGCCTGGCGGGCCGTTTTGATGACTTCAACCAGGGATAATGGTTTGGATAATTCCGGAAATTTCTTCAGCGAATCCTGCAGGCGATCGATCTTGTTGAGTGTGGAGATATTCATCACCCCTTTCTTTTTCTTCGTATCCACAAGGATTTCCAATGGCATGATCCCCTTGAAATGTTTCTCGAAAAACATCAGATCGATGTATAGTTTGTCTTTTTTCGGAATATCATCCACAATCCGGCCACTGGTGGTAAGCCGGGTTACACCGACAATGGCAATAAGAATCAGGATCCCGGTGATGAGGTAAATCCTTTTCCGGTAATTGGTGACCCAGTTGATGCTTCCATTGATCACCGATTTTGCCAGTTTGCCTTCCATGTGTTTGATATCCTTTGCTCTTGGCGGTGGCAGAAAACTGAAGAAAATCGGAACCAAGGTCAGCGAAAGGATGAAAACAACCATGATATTGAGCGAAGCGATCGCACCGAATTCGATCAGCAGCCGGTTATTGGTGATGAGGAAAGCGGCGAACCCTGTGGCAGTAGCCGCATTGGTAAGAAGATTTGCCTTGCCGATCCTTTCGATCACCCTGGAAAGCGACAAGACTTTATTGCCGTGATGTTTGAATTCGTAATGATATTTGTTGAGCAGGAAAATGCAGTTTTCTACACCAATCACGATGATCAGGGGAGGAATGATGCCGGTGAGAATGGTGATCTTGTACCCGAACAAAACGATCATCCCCAGCGCCCATACAACGCTGATAATGATAATCAGCATAGGAAAAATGACGGCCTTGAATGAACGGAAAAATATCAAAAGGAAAAAAGCGGCAACAACAAGGGCAAGGATTACGAAGAGTTTCAGTTCGCCTTCCACCTTTTTGGAAGTGACAGTCCGGATAAAGGGAAGACCTGAAAAATGAACATCCGTATGGTATTTTGTCCCGTATTTCTGTGAAACTTCCCTGATTTCGTTGATCAGTTCAATCCGGCCCTTCGAATCAACTTTCTTCTTGTTCAGCGTGACCATCATCAGCGTAGCACCTGTTTCTTTGTTGAAGATCAATCCGTTGTAAAGCGGGATTGACCAGATGATATTCCGGATGGAATCCAATTCAGCCTGAGTTCGCGGCTTCTCCGGGCTGATTGGCTTGAATTCGAACTTTTTCAAAGAATCATTTTTTCTCAGCAAATAAAGGCGCGAGATGGAAACAACTTCCTCAACGCCATCAATTTGCCTGACCTTCGAAGAGAGATCGTACCAATCATTGAATTTGTCAAGGTTAAAGATATTCTTATCCTCTATACCGATAAAAAGCACGCTCCCGTCTTCGCCAAATTGTTTTTTGAAATTATCATAAACGATGAGCGTTGAATCAGCCTTCGGAAGCATCGTTGCCATTTCATAAGAAAGGGATACTTTGCTGGCCTGCCAGCCCATAAAAACAGTAATAATTCCGATGACGACAAGAATGGCTACCCTGTCCCTAAGTATATGTCTGACAAAAAAGTTCCACACGGTTCAAAAATTTGGATGTCGAAGTTAAGATTTTCCTGTTAAACTAAAGCGAATGGGTTGATAAATATTAATTTTACGGCCTGAAACCCTGTCAATATGCAAAAAGTTTTATTTCTTGATTCTGTACATCCTCTGATTGAGAAAGAATTATCAGGATGGGGTTACCAGTGTGATAGGCTGCTGAAGGAGTCCGAGGCTGAAATTGAAAAGGTCATTGCAGAGTACTGCGGAATCATCATCCGGAGCAGGATTATCCTGGATGCAGCGATCCTTTCGAAAGCCGGATCCCTGAAATGGATCGGCAGGGTAGGAGCCGGGATGGAGAACATCGATACCGTGTATGCCCAAAAGCAGGGAATTCTATGTCTGAACTCCCCGGAAGGCAACCGGGATGCGGTGGGCGAGCATGCGCTGGGAATGTTGCTTTCCCTCTTCAACCATCTCAACCGTGCCGACCAACAGGTTCGCAAGGGTATCTGGATCCGGGAAGGAAACAGGGGTACGGAAATAAAAGGCAAAACCATTGCCATCATTGGTTATGGGAACATGGGAAGCGCTTTTGCACAGCGGTTAAAAGGATTTAGCTGTAATGTTATTTCTTACGATAAGTACAAGAAAGATTATTCTGATGGGAATACATTGGAAACCGGCATGGACGAAATCTTCAGAACGGCAGATGTCCTGAGCCTGCATGTTCCGCTCAACAACGAGACGCATTACTTAGTAGATACTGCATTTCTTGAAAAATTTGAAAAAGATATCTGGCTGATCAATACCGCCAGGGGACCTGTTGTAAATTCCGCTGACCTGGTGAGTGCTCTGAAGACCGGTAAGGTCAAAGGGGCGGCACTGGATGTGCTGGAAGAGGAAGAAAACTCCTTTGAAAAGATCGCTCCTGCGCTCTCAGCCCCCTTCACTTTTCTGGCCGCTTCGGATCAGGTCATCCTTACACCCCATATTGCAGGCTGGACCGCTGAGTCGAACATAAAACTGGCACAGGTGCTGGTGGAAAAGATCAAGAGCGCTTTTCCGAATATCCCCGGTGAGGAGTAAAAAAAATATTGTAGGTTTGTCAACCAGAAAAATAGGCCGAAATGAAGCTTGACGAAAAACTGTTTAAAGGAAAAACCCTGGCGATTTTGTCGGGAGGTGGTGATACACCAGCCATCAATCATAGCATTGAATCCATAAGAAACCGTGCATCACTGTTAGGTTTCAGGGTTTATGGAATCCGTTTCGGATGGAAAGGATTGCTGGGTGAAGGCGACGTGGTAAACCTTACTGATCAGCCTTATGATGGTTATTATGGGGGAACGGCCCTTCGATCCAGCCGAACCAACCCTTTTCCTTCCAAAAAGAACCCGGAGAGCCGCGTGCCGCAGGTCCTGAAAAACCTGGCAAGGTATAAAATTGATGTGCTGGTAACCATCGGCGGGGATGACACCAACGGTGCTGCTAAGAGACTCTTTGAAACCGAAGGCATTCCTGTTATCGGCTTTCCTAAAACCATCGACAATGATCTCCGTACCCGGACGACGCATCATTTTGAAGGAAAAGAAATAGAATCGGTGCTTTGCCCGGGTTTCCCTTCCGCCGCAAAAGCGATTGCCGAGTTTACGTCCAAGATCAAGACTACCGCCGAATCTCATTCAAGGATCATTGTCCTTGAGGTAATGGGTCGGGATGCCGGCTGGCTCACCGGATCAGCGCTTTTTGGCGGTGCATCACTGGGTTTGATACCCGAATTCGAAATGACAAAGGGGAGAAAAGAAGTCTTCCTGGAAACCGTGAAAGAAACCTATCTCCAGTCAAAGAAAAAATACCTGGTGATCCCGGTCTCGGAAGGTGTCCGCTGGTTTGATGATAAAACCGGTAAGCTGGGCGTGGTATATGCCAGTTCGGAAGTTGACGAATACGGTCATCCCAGGTTTGGCGGGATCAGTGGGATCATCGCTTCAGAGATTTACAATAACCTGGGCATTGAAGCCCGGGCACAGATATCCGGCTATCTTCCCCGGTCGGGCCATTGCCGGAATTATGACCGGAGACTTACGGCTACACTGGCTGATAAAGTGGTGGATCTGTTGCTCAGGGAAGACTATGGCCAGATGCCGGTTTTGACGGATATCGTTCCCTATACCGGACTGGAAGAGTTCAATACAAAATCGATTGACATGGGCGCCGTTGGGAATAAACAATTATCCGAAGATTATTATGATGTGGAGAAGTTTTCCTTTACCCCGGCCTATTTTGACTTTCTGACCAACGTACTGGGTAAGCCCGACCTGGAGGATTTCAAATACGATTTCCCCATTGTCATTCCTGAATAGGCTCCTGTTCCAGGACAAGGTGTACCATGTTGCGGGTTTTTTGTTCCAACAGAACTTTCTTCCCTTCCAGGATACTTTCAACCGCTGACTGGGTGTAATGCCTGATCGTAAACAGTTCCAGGTTCTTGTTGTATTTCACACTGTAGTCTTTCTGAAGGGATAAAATACACTGTTTCTCCAGCATGGGATCATCATCCACACAAATGGTGAAAGAAATGGCGGAATTCTGCATCACATTAACCCTGATATGATGACGGGCAAGGATATCGAAGATCTGGCTAAGGTTTTCTTCCAGGATAAAGGAAAAGTCCCTGGGCGAAATAGAGATCAGTACCTGGTTCTGTTTCCGGATAAAAATGGGAGGAAAGGGAACCTCCGGTTTTTCTATATTCCGGATCAGGGTACCCTCATCTTCCGGATTCAGAAATGATTTTACCCGAAGTGAAATATTGGCATTTTCCAGTGGTTTGATGGTCTTCGGATGGATGACGGAAGCCCCGAAATAAGCCAGTTCAATGGTTTCACGATAGGAAAGTGAATCAAGCTTTTGGGCTTCAGGATACCATTTGGGATCGGCATTCATAACTCCCGGAACATCCTTCCAGATGGTCACTTCAGGAGTTCGCAGCGCATAGGCAAAGATGGCTGCCGTGTAATCGGATCCTTCACGGCCCAGGGTGGTCGTATTAGAAGAAGGATCACTTCCGATAAATCCCTGTGTCACGATGATTCTTCCAGGATTCTGGTCAGGAGGGAGGAGCAGAAAAATTTTTTCCCGGATCAGCCGTTCTGTCATCTCCCAGTCGATCCGGGCATTACGATAGGAAAAATCGGTCCTGAGGATCTCCCTGGCATCAATCGTATCGACCCTGAGTCCTGATTTTTTGATGAAATGCGCCAGGATGGCTGCCGAAAAAAGTTCTCCGTAGCTGACGATCTGATCGTACTCAAAATTATATTCATTCATGAGGCCGGGGAGGGTATGCCCCTTCCTGAGATACCCCCGTAACTGTTCAAACAAGGTATGGATCTCCGGAAAATCTTCTTCCCGGGTTCCGGGAAACAATTGAGCCAGCAAATTAAAATGGAATCCGCGGATCCGGTCGTACGTTTCAACCATCGGCAGGGCATCCACCTTCAGGTAATGATGAAGCAATTCCTCGAGCGCGTTGGTTGTCTTACCCATGGCCGAAATCACAACCAGGATATCTTCGCCCTTAAACCGTTGTAAGATAGAGACCACGTTACGGATCCCGTCGGCGCTGTTGACCGAAGCCCCGCCAAATTTGAATATTTTTATTTCCATATCACAAATATAACGATTCATCATAAAGTGACAAAAATACCATCGGGAAAGCATCGCATAACCGAAGCGTCACCTCATCATCTCATCACCGTTTTTACTACCTTTGTTAAAAAAATATCCTGTATGAAATTTAAAACCTTAACAGAATTTATCGTCGAAAAACAGAGCGGCTATCCTGGTGCAACCGGTGATCTGACACGACTTTTAAATGATATCGGGATTGCGGCAAAATATGTTAACCGGGAAGTAAACCGTGCCGGGCTGGGTGAAGTGATGGGGTATGCCGGGGAAGTTAACGTTCAGGGTGAAGATCAGAAAAAGCTGGATATATATGCCAATGAGCAGTTTATCGCGGCGTTACGTTCAGGAGGCGAAGTTTGCGCGATCGGTTCTGAAGAAAATGAAGATATCATCATCCTGGATTCGGAAAAGTCAAAATCCGGGAAATACATCGTAGCCATTGATCCGCTTGACGGATCATCAAACATCGAATCGAATGTTTCTATCGGCACCCTGTTTTCCATCTATCGCCGGACCACCGTCCGCGGACTTGCCCAGCTCGAAGATTTTATGCAGCCGGGAAGAAACCTTGTCGCCGCCGGGTATGTTTTGTACGGATCTTCGACGGTGCTGGTTTATACTACGGGTTATGGCGTCAATGGTTTTACGCTCGATCCTTCTGTGGGTCTGTTTGTGCTGAGTCATCCCGACATGAAATATCCTGCCAACGGGAACATCTATTCCATCAATGAAGCCAATTACATCTATTTTCCGGAAGGGGTAAAGCAATATATTCAATATTGCCAGGAGGATGATTCTGCCACTTTGCGGCCTTATTCAACCCGGTATATCGGTTCCATGGTGGCTGATATCCACAGGAACCTGATCCGTGGGGGGATTTTCATTTATCCGGGCACCAAAAAGAACAAAAGCGGCAAACTGCGGCTTCTCTATGAATGCAACCCGGTGGCCTTTCTCGCTGAACAGGCAGGAGGAAAAGCATCCGATGGTTTCAACCGGATCCTTGACATTAAACCCACCGCTTTGCATGAACGGTCACCCATTTTTGTAGGTCCCGTTGATATGGTTGAAAAAGCTGAAGAATTTATGCAGGCAAATTCGCCTGACTCCAATCCGCTCAAAACGATCTAATTGAAGCGTGCCTAGAACCCGATTATTATCATATTTCAGAGAAGACCCGCGAGTAAAGAAAATTTCCGGTATTCTTCGGTCCGGTATTCCGGATGAAACAGCTACCGGGACTCAAGCTCCGACACGACTCCACCTGAAGGGCCTCCCCGGTTCTTCCCGGGCCTTTGTTGCAGCCGCTGTTTCCGATCAATTAAAGGGTATTCAATTCCTGATTCTGCCGGATAAAGAATCGGCTGCCTACTTTTACAATGACCTTGAGCAGATTTTTGAGGAACAAGGACAGGAAACGGAGAATAAAAGCATCCTTTTCTTTCCTTCCTCCTTTAAAAAAGACTTCAATACAGGGAAAAAGGACAACCTGGGACTTCTTTCACGAACGGAAGTATTGAACCGCCTGGGATCCGGCAGGAAAAGTGCCATGATCGTTACCTACCCGGAAGCTGCGGCTGAAAAAGTGGTAAATAAGAAATTCCTGGAGAAAAACACCCTGAAATTGCATGAGGGAGAATCAGTTTCACTCGAATTCATCCTGGATCTGCTGCTTGAATATGAATTTGAACGGGTTGAATTTGTCATCGAACCCGGACAGTTTTCCTTACGTGGCGGACTCATTGATGTGTTCTCCTTTTCGGGCGATTATCCGTATCGGATTGAATTTGAAGGCGACCAGGTCGCCTCGTTACGCAGTTTCGACCCTTCCTCTCAGCTTTCCATCGACACCAAAAAAACGGTTACCATTGTCCCCGATGTGAGAGTGAATGCAGAAAAGAGGGTAAAATACGATTCCATTTTCGAATTTCTTCCCTCCAGAACCGTGGTCTGGGTCGACGATGCCCGCTTCACCATGGATATCATGAATAAGGCCGGGAATGATGATTTTTTTCTGAACGGAACGTCATTCCTTGCCCAGCTTGAACAGTTTCCGGTTGTGGAGTTCGGAAATACTTCTTTCCTCAAACCGCAAATGGTCGAAACCTGCAACGCAAATCCCCAGCCATCCTTCAATAAAAATTTCGACCTCCTGCTCGAAACACTCAGGGACAATTCGGCAAAGGGGATCGAAAACTTTATCCTGGCCGATAATGAAAAGCAGAAGGAGCGGATTGCCTCCATTCTTGAAGATCTTCAGGCTAAGGCACATGAAATGCCTAAGACCCGTTATTCGATCCAGCTTTTCTCCCTTCATGAGGGATTCGTTGAAAATGATCTGAAGATTGCCTGTTATACCGATCACCAGATCTTTGAACGATATCACCATTTCCTTCTCCGCGATGGCTATAAGAGCAAAGAGGCGCTTTCGCTTAAAGAGTTGTATGACCTGAAACCGGGAGATTTTGTTACGCATATCGATCACGGGGTCGGACGATTCGATGGGCTTGAAAAGATCATCAACGACGGAAAGGTCCAGGAAGCGATCCGGCTGATCTACAAAAATGAGGATATTCTGTATGTCAGTATTCATTCGCTGCATCGGATTTCAAAATATGTAGGAAAGGATGGGGCGGTGCCTGTGATGAACCGGTTGGGCTCAGATGCCTGGAATAAGCTGAAAATCAAGACCAAAAACCGGGTAAAGGATATTGCCAAGGACCTGATTAGGCTTTACGCCGAAAGAAGGGCCACCAAAGGATTTGCTTTCTCGCCGGATACTTATATGCAAACGGAACTGGAGGCTTCTTTCATTTATGAGGATACACCAGATCAGATCAAGTCGACTATTGATGTGAAGAAAGACCTGGAAGCAGACTTCCCAATGGACCGCCTGATTTGTGGAGATGTCGGCTTTGGTAAGACGGAAATAGCGATACGCGCGGCTTTCAAAGTAGTAGCTGAAAGCAAGCAGGTGGCGGTGCTGGTACCAACCACCATCCTGGCGCTGCAGCATGCAAAGACCTTTTCAGAGCGGCTGAAAGGATTTCCCTGCAATGTAAATTTCATCAACCGTTTTAAAAGTCCTGCCGAACAGAAAGTCATTCTCGAGGAGCTGGAAGCCGGGAAAATCGATATCCTGATCGGCACACACCGGATGCTGAGCAAAGACATCCGTTTCAAAGACCTCGGGTTACTGATCATTGATGAGGAACAGAAATTCGGTGTTGCCGCAAAAGAAAAAATCAAACAGTTCAGGATCAATGTGGATTCCCTTACCTTAACCGCTACGCCGATCCCGCGAACCCTGCAGTTTTCGATGATGGGTGCCAGGGATCTCTCGATCATCAATACACCACCACCCAACCGTTATCCCGTTCAAACCGAGATTCATCCTTTCAATGAAGAGACCATCCGCGAAGCGATCACCTTCGAACTATCCAGGGGAGGGCAAACTTTTTTCGTCAACACCCGGGTTCAGAATATCACGGAAATTGCAGTGATGTTGAAACGGATGGTCCCGAAAGCCAGGATTGCCGTGGCACACGGGCAGATGGAAGGCCATCAGCTCGAACGGGTGATGAAAGATTTTATTGAAGGAGAATATGACGTACTGGTCGCCACCACCATCATCGAGTCGGGCCTTGACATCTCCAATGTAAATACCATCATCATCAACGATGCCCATCATTATGGCCTGAGCGATCTGCACCAGCTGCGGGGAAGGGTAGGGCGGTCGAACAAGAAAGCTTTCTGTTACCTGCTTGCCCCACCCATGTCGCTGCTTACCGATGAAGCAAGAAAGAGATTACGGGCCATTGAAGAATTCTCCAACCTGGGAAGCGGGTTTAACATTGCCATGCGCGACTTGGATATCCGCGGAGCGGGAAATATCCTCGGCGCCGAACAGAGTGGCTTTATTTCGGAAATCGGTTTTGATATGTACCAGAAGATCCTCGATGAAGCCATCCTGGAATTAAAGGAACAGGAGTTTAAAGATGTCTTCCCGGAAGAAATACAAAAAGATTTTGTGCGCGATTGTCAGATCGAGACCGACCTGGAAATCCTGATCCCCGACAAGTATATCCGCAACATCACCGAAAGGCTTAGCCTTTACAAGGAACTCGATTCCATTGAAACAGAAGAGGGCCTGATGGCCTTTACCGAAAAGCTGATTGACCGTTTTGGTCCTTTGCCCAAACAAACCGTTTCGCTGATCAACACCATCCGCCTGCGCTGGCTCGCGAAAAAAATCGGCTTTGAGAAAATCGTGCTCCGAAACAATCGGCTTACCTGTTATTTCCTGTCAAACGAGGATTCACCTTACTTCCAGTCAACCCAGTTTACGGCCATTCTCGAACTGGTAAAATCCGATCCCGGGTACTTTTCCATGAAGATGGAGAAGGAAAAATTATTCCTGCGGTTCAGGGAAGTGAATACTGTGGAAAAGGCCCTGGATAAAATTTCAGGAATTCCGGTTTTTGTAAAGATTATTTAACATTACGGATCATCTTACGTATTCATATTTGTTTTACCTTTGTTTCCTCAGATTCAGTTTATAACCCATTAAAAAATCTTTTTTATGAAGAAAATTATACTCTTTCTCTTTGCAGTACTGTTTTCGGGACTTGCCAATGCGCAAGTCGTGAGTGACTGTGGCGATATTATCATTTCCGAATATGTGGAAGGTTGGAATAATAACAAAGCACTTGAATTGTATAACCCAACCAATGCCGCCATTACCCTCAATAACAACTACCGATTGATCCGTTTTTCAAACGGAAGTTCAACTTCGGATCAGGATTTCCTTTATAACCTGCCGCTTACCGGAACCATCGCACCTTACGGCGTAATGGTCATTATCCAGGATACCACGAAGCCTGGTCAGGATACCATGGTTTGGGCTGGATTACGGGCTAAGGGAACCTGGCTTGCTCCTTATGATTACGGTGGAACAACCGCAGGCGGAAATGTGGTTTTCTGGAACGGCGATGATGCAGTCTCTTTACAGAAACTCATCAATGGCCAGTGGAAAGACATTGACATTTTCGGCGAAATCGGAGTTCGTCCTACAAACTGGCAGGGTACATACAGCCCTTCCGGAGCATGGACAGATACCAAACCTTATATCAAGGGCGTTGGCGAATACCTTACCAAGTCCAAAACGCTCATTCGCAAGCATACCATTAAGAAAGGCATCGATCGTATAGCCATGAATCAATATGGTACTACACAAACCGGAGGTGTTCCCGACAGCTTTTATGCATTGGCCGAATACGATTCAATTCCTGCAAATACATTTGATAGCCTGGGCCAGCACATTTGCGATTGCAAACCCGCACTGGGTGTGGCAAATCTGAAAATTGAAGCCAATATCTCCATTTATCCTAATCCGGTTTATGGAAATGATTTCGAAGTGAAGTCAACCCTTGCGATCGCAACCGTTGAAGTAATCACCGTTCTTGGGCAGACCATTTATCAGCAGAGCCTTCCCAATCATCCGAAGGAAATAACAATCGAAAAAGGACAATGGCCGGAAGGTGTTTATTTTGTTAAAATCCGGTTGACCAATAACCAGACTGTCAGTAAAAAGATCTCCATTCGTTAACGGGGATTGATTTTTTACCGACAATTGAAATTACTGTAGGGACACCGTTTGATGTCCCTACAGTCATGATAGATATCTTTATTTTTTATCCCAATCCTGCCGTATGAAGAAAAGTTTACTTTTTTACCTGGTTTTCCTCCTTCCCGTTTTAACCTTTGCGCAAAAAGCCTCCCTTCGTGGTGTGGTTTCTGATGCCAATTCCGGTGAAACCCTTATTGGTGCTACCATTTTATATGGCGACAATACCGGGGTAATCACGGATACCGATGGAAAATATTACATCAAAGTAGATAAAGGCACTTATCATTTAAAGGTTTCTTATGTCGGTTATCTTCCCCAGGAGATGGACGTTGTGGTTCAGAAAAATGATGTGATCCAGGATTTTCAGTTGAAAACGCCCACGCTGACCGAGGTAGAAATCATTGGCGACATAGCCAAAACGCGGGAAACGCCGGTTGCCTTTACCTCTGTTTCTCCGCTAAAAATTCAGGAAGAGCTGGCCTCACGCGATATCCCGATGATGCTCAACAAAACGCCCGGAGTGTATGCAACGCAACAGGGTGGAGGCGATGGAGATTCCAGGATTAACATCCGGGGATTCAGCCAGCGGAATCTTGCCGTTATGCTCGACGGGATCCCGGTGAATGATATGGAGAACGGATGGGTTTATTGGTCAAACTGGTTCGGATTAGATATGGTTACCCGTACTATCCAGGTACAACGCGGGTTAAGTGCCTCCAAACTTGCCTTGCCTGCCGTAGGTGGTTTAATGAATATCATTACCAAAGGTATTGATGCAAAACCCGGTGCAACCATTAAACAGGAAGTCGGAAGTGACGGCTTTTATCGAACATCCATTGGGGCAACAACAGGATTAATGAAACACGGTTGGGGTGTTACTTTAGCTGCTTCGTATAAACAAGGTAATGGCTGGGTGGATAATACCTGGACCAAGGGATGGTTTTTCTTTCTGAGAGTTGATAAAAGGATCGGGAATCATACGTTGACCTTGTCTGCCATGGGAGCTCCACAGGAACATGCACAAAGATCATATAAAAAAGCGATTGCTGTTTATGACAGGGATTATGCGAAAAAACTTGGGATAAGCGATCAGGTAATTCACGAAGACAGCACCTACGGACTAAGGTATAATTCAGATTGGGGCTATTTAAACCGCTGGACAAGGGGGGCAAATGGAGAAAAAATTGATGCTAATACGGAAAGCCTATCCAGAGCTAAAAATTACTTCTTTAAACCGCAGATGAGTTTGCGTGATCTTTGGAAAATAAATTCTAACCTATACTGGTCAAATATTGTTTACTCCTCAGTTGGAAACGGTGGCGGAACAACCAACTTTTCTTCATCAAACCAGGGCGAACCCAGTGGTAGTACTTTCGCGACGGATCCAAAAACCGGGTTGATAAATTATCAGAGTGCCTACGATTTTAATATGAATCTTAATGATAATAATCCCACACATCGGTCTGAAAAAATACTCAGAAGCAGCGTCAACAATCATTACTGGTATGGCTTGCTTTCAACTTTCAATTGGGAGATTAACCAAAATTTCACTTTTTCTGGCGGATTGGATCTCAGAACCTATAAAGGACAACATTATGGTGAAGTGTACGATTTATTGGGTGGAGATTTTATGCGCGACAACTCCAATAAAAATGTGAACGCTTATACATCAAATTATACCGTGGGAGATAAGATTTACTATTACAATGATGCTTTGGTAAGATGGGGCGGCGTTTTTGCCCAGTTGGAATTTAAAAAAGATAAATGGTCCGCATTTGTTAATCTTACTACGGCTCTTTCAGCGTATAAGCGTGTCGATTATTTCAAGAAAAAAGACCTTGTGATCGATGATAATGTTTTCGCACAAGCAGTAGGATTCGGCGAAAGTTTTTATTATAATGGTGTTGATCACATAAAATACTCGGAGCAGGATGGCGATAGCCGTTTTTTCTTTGGTGACACAATATTGGTGATTCGCGGCCATGATACGGCAAGTATTGTCAATGCAAAAGAATATACGAATGCATCTCCTGAAGCCAGGGTTGCTGCCACGAAATGGAAAGTTTTCACTGGATATACTTTCAAAGCTGGTGCAAACTATAATATTGATAAACGGAACAATATCTTTCTCAACATTGGATATCTATCCAAGGCTCCACGTTTCCAAAATGTATTTGATAATGCGAACATTGAATATCTTAATCCTAAAAACGAGATTGTAAAAGCAGTTGAGGTTGGTTATAGCCTCAATACTAAAAATATTTCCCTGAATTTAAATGGTTATCTGACAATCTGGAATAACAGACCATTAGAGACTCCGATCTATTTAACAGATCAATCTGGTGAAAAAGTACCTGCAAATATTAATGGCATTGATGCCTTACATAAAGGATTGGAGATTCAATTTGGATGGAAGCCTTTTACGTCCTTACAATGGGATCAGGTAGTTTCCTGGGGTGACTGGAGATGGACTTCCGGTGGCCGAGCATACAGTACGGATGATGCAGGCAATATTACTGATTCAATAGATTTTAATGCTAAAGGAGTGCATGTTGGTGATGCCGCACAAGTCCAGATAATGGAAAGCCTCAGATGGGAAATCATCAATTCATTATATGTTTCAGGATCAATTACTTATTTCACGAAAAATTACTCGCAATTGGATCCCGCCTCATTAAAGGTACCAAGAGACTCCTGGAAACTTCCGGAT
The DNA here is from genome assembly GCA_038244085.1 of Bacteroidales bacterium. GTDB lineage: Bacteria > Bacteroidota > Bacteroidia > Bacteroidales > FEN-979 > FEN-979. The sequence goes on from JBBRTX010000007.1 coordinate 18,455, forward strand.
TATTTCCTGGTAGATGTAAATGCCGGCTATCGTTTTATATTTAAAAAATTCAAACTTGATTTGAGAGCCTCTGTGCTTAATCTTCTTGACAGGGTATATATCTCTGATGCCCAGAATAATGATTCCTACGAATCAAAAACCAGTAATTTCGATGCTGCTTCTGCAAGTGTCTTTTTCGGGATGGGCCGAAGGTACAATGTTTCATTAGCGATCAGTTATTAAATAAAGCAAACAACTATTAATCAAAATAACTTATGAAGAAGATCTTATTTGCAATATCATGCCTGTTGCTTTTCAGCTATCAGTCATTTTCACAGGCAAACATTGCCGCAGCCCGGGCAATGCCTGTTGGCTCTACAGTTACCATTCGTGGCGTCGTTACCAATGGTTCGGAACTTGGCTTGGTTCGTTACATTCAGGATGCTACAGGCGGAATTGCTGCCTATGGTTCCTTGTCTGGTGCCTCTCTTCGTGGCGATTCAATTGTACTTACCGGTGTTACCAAGGATTACAACAAACTACTGGAAATTGACCCGGTGACTGCCTTCACGGCCATCGCACCCGGAAAACCAATGCCCGACCCAAAGATCATCACCCCGGATCAGATGACCGAAATCTATGAAGCGCAGATCGTGGAAATAAAAAATGCCACCTTTGCCCTTGCCGGAGGAACTTTCGCTGGTAACACAAATTACAACATTACAGCCAGCGGTCAAACCGCTCAGGTTAGGGTCAATTCCGCTTCTCCGCTGGTCGGACAACTGATTCCTTCCGGTTCTGTGCATATTGTCGGGATCTGCTCACAGTTTTCCTATTCAAGTCCTACCACTGGTTACCAGCTTTTGCTGAGAGATGGAAATGATATACTGCCTACCAGTTCAGTTTCATTCACCTCGCCGGTTGTTGTTTCAAGCATCACCACCACAGGATTTGTGCTTGATTGGGAAACCAATGTTGCAGGTACAACTGAAATCTTTTATGGAAATACACCCTCACTCGAACTGGGTCATTCAAGTGCTTCCGGAATCGGAACTACACACAACATTCCCGTTGGCAATGGATCACCCTCTCAGTTATTTTATGTAAAGGCATTTACCGTTGCAGGTTCTGATACCGGTTTTTCAGGCGTAAAAGTAGTGATCACCAATTCGGTTTCCTCCGGCGACATGAAGATCTATTTCACGGGTACGGTAGATAATTCCGTTTCTACCGGCACGAATGCGATCCAGATCAATGATGCCGTGGATGATACCTGTATGGCCTATATCAACCGCGCTAAATACACCATCGACCTGGCGATGTACAATTTTTCATTAACCGGACTTTCAAACATTGCCAGTTCACTCAACGCAGCCAATGCCCGGGGCGTGGTGGTCAGGGTTGTAGCAGATGGATCAACCGCAAACACCGGAATGGAAGCACTCAATGGCAACATTAAAAAAATTGCCCGTCCTGCCGGTGATGGTATCATGCACAATAAATTCATGATCATCGATGCGAATTCCGCTAACGCCAATGACCCGATCGTATGGACCGGATCATGCAACTGGACAAACAACAATGTAAACATTGATGCCAATAACGTTCTTTTCATTCAGGATAAAAGCCTTGCAGCCATCTATAAAATTGAATTTGAAGAGATGTTCGGTTCCACTACTGCAACACCAAACGCTGCCCAGGCAAAATTCGGAGCAGCTAAATCCGAAAATACGCCGCATGAAATCACCATCGGCAATAAAAGAGTTGAGATTTATTTCAGCCCGTCTGATGCGGTAAACGGACAACTCATTGCGCATATCAATACGGCAAACAATGATCTCGAAGTGGCTACGATGCTTATGACCCGTTCCGACGTGGGAAGTGCCATCGCCGCAAGAGCTGCTGCCGGTGCTGCCGGACAGGTCGTAGTGAATGATACCAATTACCAGACTTACAATACGCTGAAAACGGCTCTCGGTGACAGTTACCGTCAGTATGGTGAAAGCGGGATCCTTCATAGCAAATATTTGATTGTTGACCAGTCAAATCCCGCATCCGATCCTCTCGTCTGGACGGGTTCCCACAACTGGAGCAGCGCAGCCGATCAGAAGAATGATGAAAATACCCTTGTGATCCATGATGCAACGGTTGCCAATATCTACTATCAGGAATTCGTGCAGCGTTACAACGCCGCCGATCCTATCGGATCACTACATATACTGAACCTCGGTCCGGACCAGGACGTTTGTGGTGACCAGGTTGTAATCCTTGATGCGGGTATCTTTACAAACTATAACTGGTCAACCGGTGATATTGGTGTGAAAACCATCGAGGTCGATTCATCAGGTGTTGGCTTTGGTACTAAAAAAATATATTGCAGGGTTACCGATGCCAACGGAACTCAGTCGGATACCGTTTACATTACTTTTAAGGATTGTACCGGCATTCATGAGAATACCACCGGGATGACAGGAATTTCTGTATATCCTAATCCTTCCAATGGCAGTTTCACACTGAAATTCACCAATATACGTAATGAGCAGGTGGAACTGATTCTCACGAGTCTTGATGGAAGAGAAATCTGGAAATCATCGGTTGCTACCATAAAAGGCGAAAACAGAATCTCTGCCGGGAAAAGCGAAACCCATTCCGGATTATACCTGCTTCGGATAAAAAATAATTCCGGGGAATCATCACTGAAAATTCTCGTGAAGTAAGAAGTTGAGTGTATTCCTGGTGTCTCAGTGCTTTCATGGCAAAAACACGGAAGAGGCGTAATAATGCCACAAAGGGACCGAGGCACCAGGGATCACAAAATATAATTTTTTCATTTCAAACGAAAATTTACCTTTGTCACAAGTAAACCCCATCCTCCCGTGTCAGACAGCCTAGTTATCATTCCGACTTACAACGAGAAAGAAAACATCGAATCCATTATCCGGAAAGTTTTCTCATTGCCCAAAGCCTTCCATGTGCTCATCGTGGAGGATAATTCTCCGGATGGTACTGCTGATATCGTTAAGCGGCTGATTACCGAATTTCCCGGGCAGCTCTTTATCGAAGAAAGAAAAGGGAAACTGGGACTGGGTACCGCGTATATTCATGGTTTTCAATGGGCTTTGAAAGCAGATTATGAATTTATTTTTGAGATGGATGCCGATTTCTCTCATAATCCGGAAGATCTTTTACGCCTTTATGATGCCACCAAAAATCAGGGGGCGGATGTTGCCATTGGATCCCGCTATATTACCGGTGTAAATGTGGTGAACTGGCCCATGGGCAGGGTTCTTATGTCATATTATGCCTCTGCCTATGTCAGGATGATTACGGGTATGACAATCCGCGATACAACCGCTGGTTTCAAATGCTATACCCGCAAGGTACTCATGGCGCTCGATCTGAACAAGATCCGGTTTACCGGCTATGCCTTCCAGATTGAAATGAAATTTACCGCCTGGAAGCTGGGATTTAACATTGTAGAGGTTCCCATCATCTTCACCGACAGGACCCTTGGCGCCTCCAAAATGAGCAAAGGCATCTTTAAAGAAGCCATCCTCGGCGTGATCAGTCTCCGGTTGAGAAGCCTGTTTAGAAAATACGATCGCGTAGCCTGACCTTCAATCATTCCGCTTACCTTTGCATCTTAATCCATTGAGCTTTTTCTCATGCAAGAAAGGATATTAATTACAGGTGCAAAAATCGTCAACGAAGGAACTGTGTTTGAAGGCAGTGTGCTCATCGAGGACGGAATCATCAGCCATATTCTTAAAAGTAATGATCCTGGCGATTCTATTGACCTTTCGGATGTTACACTGATCGATGCGAGAGGGAAATTTCTCCTTCCCGGCGTGATCGACGACCAGGTTCATTTCCGCGAACCGGGATTGACCCAAAAAGGGGATATGCTGTCCGAAAGCCGCGCCGCCGTTGCAGGTGGTATCACCTCTTTCATGGATATGCCCAATACCGATCCGAAAACCACTACCCTTAAATTGCTGGAAGAGAAGTTTAAACTCGCTTCACAGAAATCCCTTGCCAACTATTCATTTTTTCTGGGCGCTACCAACGAGAACCTGGAGGAAATTAAAAAAATTAGTCCCGAACGCGTCTGTGGACTGAAAGTGTTTTTGGGTGCCTCAACGGGAAATATGCTCGTGGATGACCCTGCCATACTGGAAAAAATATTTGAACAATCCCCGGTGATTGTTGCCATTCATAGTGAGGATGAAACCATCATCCGGAAAAATCTTGTTGAATACAAAGCGAAGTATGGAGATGATATTCCCATCGAGGCGCACCCGCTGATCCGCAGCGATGAAGCTTGTTATCAGTCTTCGCTGCGTGCAGTTGAACTGGCAAAAAAACATGGAACCCGCCTGCACATTCTTCATCTTTCCTCAGCAAAAGAACTGGAACTGTTTAGCAATAATCTTCCCCTGAAGGAGAAAAAAATCACAGCAGAAGTCTGTGTTCATCATCTCTGGTTTGATGATCGGGATTACGCCCGCCTGGGTTCCCTGATAAAATGGAATCCGGCCATCAAGACCAAAAATGACAAAGAAAGTCTTTGGAAAGCCCTGCTTGACGATCGGATTGATATCATAGCCACCGATCATGCACCCCATCTGTTAGAAGAAAAGCAGAATCCGTATACATCCTGTCCATCCGGCGGCCCGCTGGTGCAACATGCCCTTGCTGCCATGCTTGAATTACATCAACGGGGAAGAATCTCACTTCCGAAACTGGTAAACAAAATGTCTCATGCACCGGCCATACTCTACCGGATCCGGAACCGTGGGTTCATCCGCCAGGGATATGCCGCCGACCTCGTATTGGTCAATCCGGATGATCCCTGGCAGGTTACCAAACCTTCCATCCTTTCCAAATGCGGCTGGTCACCCTTTGAAGGAGAAACGTTTACCTTCAGGATCACCCATACCTTTGTAAATGGAAACCTCGTTTATGTTAATGGGCGGATCAATGATAGAATAAAAGGTCAGCGCCTTACATTTGAACGAAACAATAAAAAAAATCAATCATAAAGAATTAATCATGCTTAGAAATATTTCGTTTTTCTGTCTGTTTGCCCTTCTTGGAATTACTGCCTGCAACGATACCAATTCGGTTGTTGAATCCACTTATCCCGATCAGTCACCCAAAGTGGTGAAAACGTATAAAGGTAAAGGGGAGGATAAAGTACTGGTATCCCAAAAAACATTTTATCAGGGGAATAAGATCCAGATGGAAGGGGCTTTTAAAGATAACCAGCGTGATGGAAAGTGGACTTATTGGCATTCAAATGGTAAGCCCTGGAGTGAAGGTTATTTCAGGGATGGGAAAGCGGAAGGTTTAAGGACAACTTACTATGAAAGCGGCCAGGTCTATTATGAAGGTTATTATAAAGAAGATAAGCGGACAGGGAAGTGGCGCTTTTATGATGAAGCAGGGAAACTGGTCAAGGAAGTCGACTTCTCGAAAAACGGGGATGTAATTCCCGACACCACCAATGCGATCCCTGAACCGAAATAGGATAAAAGCGAACTGTAAACTTCCTTAATAATTCATCCGGATATATACTGGCAGGTGATCGCTGAATCCTCCGAAATACTCTTTGCTACTCATTGTTCGGTTGGGAACCTGCTCTCCTTTGCTATTCTTGTATAACATCCACTCCTTTTTAAGAATGGTTCCTTCTGCCGGAGAGATGAAAAGTCTTTTTCCTTTGCTTCTTATCAGGAGGTTTCCCGAAACGATGATTTGGTCAAACACATCCCAATCCTTGTAGTACAAGGTTCCTTCCCCTCTTTTAAAGGCAGGATAAAGAAGGTTGTAAAGACCGGTCTGCGTAAGATTTGCATCTGCAGGAAGCGCCTTCAGTATTTCAGCAATACTTTTGTCGGAGGGCTCATCATTAAAATCTCCCATGATGACAATGTTGGCATGGGGATTCAGCGCAAAGATTGAATCAGCCAGGTGACGCAGATTCGTGGCATTCTCCGCCCTTTTGGCTTCTGTTCCCTCACTCCCGCCTTCCCTCGACTTCCAGTGGTTGACAAAGAGATGCAAGGTGTCTTTATTTGCAACAAGCATTTTCACATAAAGTATTAACCGGCCATTGAAGCTGGATGCACCTGAAAATCCCTTGTAACCAATACACTTCATGATATCCTTCCTGTATAGCAGTCCTACATCGATGCCCCTTGCATCAGGCCCTTCCTGCAGGATCACTTCATAATTGCCTTTTTTTAAAGGGGTGAGGGAAACCAGGTCCTTCAGAACAGCCTTGTTTTCTGCCTCTGCGATGCCAATGATCGCCGGAAAGTTAATTGAATCAACAGATGTGATTACCCGTGAAAGGTTTGCCAATTTTCGGAAATACCGCTCACTGTTCCAGCTTACTTTCGCATCAGGCAGGAATTCGGCATCATTTTTCAGCGGATCATCAACCGTGTCATATAGATTTTCAACATTATAGAAGAGGATATGAAATTGGCCGGCTTTCTTTTGTGAAAATGAATGAAACGGAACAAAGCCGAGAAGCAGAAAGAAAATCAGTGAACGCAAAATCATAATCTTTTTTTGCAAAAGTACTAATAATCCCGCTTTACTGTAAGGTTTCAAAAACGATTACCGGCGGATCTTTGTTGTATTCTATCGGATTTCATTCGGGGGATTAAAATATTTTGCATTTTTTGTAAAAATATATCATGAAATAGATTGGAATTAAGAAATATACATTATTTTTGAGTTCTGGTAATGCTGCATATTTTTTAAAAAGATTTTTCGGGAATCATATATTAATCCTCTGGGGAGAGGAATATTTTTTTATTCATGACAGTAAAGATACACATTGGCCAACTCATTGAAGAGAGGGCTGCGAACCTTAATGTTCCTCCTGACCGCCTAGCAAGCCGGCTTAAGATTTCAAAAGCAATGCTGGAGGAGGTTTTCAGAAGTGAATCCATCGATACGAGCCTGTTGTTGAAGATCTCAAAAAGGTTGAAGTTTGATTTCTTCCGGGTTTATACCAGTCATATGATCATTTATTCTCCCTTGCCTGCGGTGAATCCCAAAAAGGGTTTACGGAACCGGGCCGGTCAGAAGAATACAGGCCCATTCGAATTCCGGAAAAATGTGTATTCCCCTGAAATCATAGCCTTTTTTATCGAAAGGATTGAAAATGGCTCTCTGTCGGTTCAGGAAGCCATGAAAAAATATAAAATACCACGAACAACCATTTATAGATGGTGTAAAAAATATATTCGTTCGAATAAATAAGATCAGAGATGAATGCACATTTTATACTGATGCTCGAAGAAATGATGAAGAATTCGAAACCGGATCTTCAGGAAAGGATTACCAAGGTTTTCGGGGAATATGTCATGGAAGAGAAGGAAGAAAGCATCTCAACCATAAAATGCCGGGAAATCATAAAAAAAATCAAGCCGGCATTTGAAGATAATGAGGAGGTTCTTTCCAGGATTAACGGCTACAATATGGTTTCGTATGATCGTGAATCCATCGTGCATATCTTAAGGACAAAATATTCATCTGGCCTTACCTTACAATTAACATCCGAACAATTCGGGGTCAGCAAAAACACGATCATGAACTGGGAGAAGAAGTTGGCGAATGATCCGGAAATGATGAAGGAGGTATCTGCTCCGGGTTATTTTCATCGAACTTTTGAATTCTGATTTTTTTGTATTTTCAATTTAGGTATTGAAAATACATTGATATATTGATCTATTTATTTATCTTTGCCGCGAAATTTCTGGGAATTCAATATTTTTTTCTGATTTTATAATTTCCTGCTTAAGTTGCTGTCGTGTCAAAGCACCACAATGCGGCGGGCGTTTGTTAACCTTGTATAAATTTAAAAAACTCAATGTCTATGAGAATCGTATTACACGCAATCCTTTTTATCCTTCTTGGAAGTATAATGCCTTATCGGGTAAGTGCACAATCTGAGACAGATGCAACTAACCCCGCAACAATTGTTAACCTGCCAGGTGGGTTTGATTTTTATGCATGGCAAAACCCAGCGGCTGCCGGTACAAGCAATAATACTTACGCATTCATTAATGTTGGTGGAGAGTATAATGGATGGTCAGATCCATTGCAAGCCACAAATTTTGGATTTTCCATACCGGCCGGTGCCACCATCACCGGAATTGAAGTACAGGTTGAAAAAAAGGCAGAAGATACCTATGTTTACGATCAAGGCATGAGGCTTTTAATCAACAATATCCTATCAGGAAACGACAAATCAAATCTCAGTGTACTATGGCCTTCGACTGATGCGGTATGGTCTTATGGGGGGGCTGATGATACATGGGGATTGGCCCTTACACCCGGGATGGTCAATGATATCAATTTTGGCGTCTCGATGGGGTGCAAGGTAATTGGCACGGGGCCAGCCTATATTGATGCCATTGCCATCATCGTTTATTACGAACCTGCACCTCCTCCCGTTGGCATAGCCCTCAGTTCGGATGGGAGTTCTCCGCATACCTCGGCGATTCTGGAACTGAAAAGTAGTTCCCAGGGGTTCCTTTTACCCAGGATGTCAACGCTATCCCGTAATTCAATTGGCAATCCTACTGCAGGTCTTATGATCTATGATAACACCCTGAACAAACCTTGTTATTACAATGGATCAGGCTGGTTTGCCGTTTCCGGTGCTGCCGGCGCGCCACAACCCCAGATGAACGGAAATAAGCCGGCGGATATCAATCGGCTGATGGAAACCCTGAATGAACAGCAGAAAGAGATTGAAGCATTAAAAAGTGTTAATGCTGAGCAACGTACCAGATTGGAGAAACTCGAGGGAACGGTATCAAAAATTACCGGGAAATAACAATCATCCGATGACACAATAACCTGATAATTAACCATTATCAGGTTATTGGTCTTAGCCTTACGGCTAAAAACCTTCCAACACAGTTTGATTTTCCTGATACTTTTTGGTTCACCGAACCATAAGTACCAATCCTTTCAGGTATTCGCCTTCGGGATGATAAATACTCACAGGATGGTCGGGGCCTTGCGACAATCGATGAAGAATCCTGACATCCCGGCCCGTCTCAAGGGCCGCTGCCATTAAAGCCGACTGGAACATGGCATCCGATACGGCCTGGGAACACGAGAAAGTGAAAAGAATCCCTCCCGTTGTCAGTTTCGAAATCGCCTGCGCATTGATGTACCGGTAAGCCTGGAGAGCATTATGTGTTATGTTGTGATGTTTGGCAAATGCCGGCGGATCCAGGATGATCATATCATATTTCTCTTCCCCTGATTCAAGGTATTTTTTTGCATCAGCAACAATCGACAGGTGTTTGCTTTTATCGATCCCGTTAAGGGTAAGGTTTTCTTCTGTCCATTCAATGGCCTGCCTGGAACTGTCAACCGAATGTACCATGCTGGCGCCTCCCTTGAGTGCAAAAACGGAGAAAGCGCCCGAATAGCAAAATGCATTCAGTACCTTTTTATCTTTCGCATAAAACTGCGCCAGCATCCTGTTGGTTCGCTGATCAAGGAAAAAACCTGTTTTCTGACCTTTTTCCCAATCAACCATAAAAGAATGCCCCATTTCCTGTATCATTCCTTTTTCACCTTCGCCATAGAGGGATGCATTACTGATTCGGGACCCGGCATCTTTCCCTGATTGGCTGGTCATGGTATCACTGCTTTTATCAAAGACTGATTTTATCCGGTCCCCGTAAATCTCCTGCAGCGCCTGGGTAATAAACGGCTTTGCAAGGTGCATTCCCATCGAATGGGTCTGGATAACAGCGGTTCCATTATAGAAATCGATAATCAACCCGGGAAGGCTGTCACCTTCAGTGAAAACAAGCCGGTACGCATTGGTGAGTGGATTATTCGTCAACCCGGCAGCCGTCCGGAGGTCATATGCATCCTTAATCTTTTTTTTCCAGAATGAAAAATCAATTTCCTGTCGTTCAAAGGAAAAAATCTTTATCGCGATAGAACCTTCGAAATAGTGGCCGGTGGCAAGGAATTCGTCTTCCGAAGAAAAAACTTCGACAATGTCGCCTTCCTTACATGAACCGGTAATCCGGAAGATCGCGCCGGAAAAAATCCAGGGATGAAATCTTTTTACTGCGGCCTCTTTTCCGCGCTTTAAGGTAATCTTTGAATAGTTGGTCATGAGTTAATTTTTCATGTAAAGTAAAAAGAATTTTCAAGATATTAGGAACAATCCCGGTTTTTTCTGTTTAACTTTGCGTATAACCAATAAAAAAGAGACGATGAAAAAGTATTTGATTTTGTTAATGATCCCTGTTTTATTTGCCTGCGGACGTGCAGCGAAGAAAGAAGCGGAAGCGATGAAGGCAAAGAATGACAGCCTTATGTCACAAACAATGCAAAAAGATGAAGCAATCAACGAATTTATTGCTACGGTAAATGATATCCAGGGTACACTGGATACCATCAAGATGAAAGAGAACATCATCAATGTGAGCACCGATAAAACCGGAGAATTAAAACTCTCTGCCAAAGATCAGATCAAAAGTGATATCACAACCATCTATGCAATGATGGCGAAAAACAAACAACAGATAAATGATCTTACCCGGAGGCTGAAATCCAGCAATCTGAATGTCACAGAGCTTAAAAAACTGGTTGACCGCCTTACAAAGGATCTCAACGAAAAGAATGCAGAACTGGAAGACCTGCGTGACAAACTTGCCAAAATGAACATTACCATCCAAGTTGCCAACCTGAAACTGGATACACTTACAGGTGTGGTAAAAAGCCAAGGCAATGAGTTACAGGCCAGGCAACAAACCATTTCACAGCAGGAAACGGCCATCAACACGGCATACTACATCATGGGAACCGCAAAAGAGTTGAAAAAGAACCTTGTGATCGGAAGAGGAGAGAAGATCCTTCCGGATTTCAAACGTGATTTATTCACCAAAGTGGACATCAGGCAACTGAAAGAGATCTCCATTCTGAGCAAGAAGGCAACCGTGGTTTCCAATCACCCGACCTCCTCCTATAAGCTGGTTGGCGACAAAAAGATCATTAACTCCTTACAGATTCTTAATTCCCAGGCTTTCTGGTCAAACACTAAGTACCTGGTTATCGTTCTGAATTAGTAACGACCTACCGAAAAAAAGAAGCTGTCCTTAACCGGGCAGCTTTTTTTTTGGGGGATCGGGAATCCTGCATACCATCCATCTTCACTTTTTTCAATAATGGCTGTAAAAACGATGTGTTTTGATCGATTTGATTTCATTATCCTTTTTTGTACAATGAAAATGCACAAAAAAAAATCCTCATCAAAAATGGTGAGGACGCTCGCTTGGTAGAGAGTTTAGGGATACTTGAAAAGTGCGACATGTGAAGTACGAATTATATCGCACTTTACACTTCGCACCTTGCACTTGAATTGGTAGTGGGGACAGGATTGCCTTCGGTGATCCATTAGGGGGGGCTTTACAACAAATCCCTCTGTTCGCTTCGCTCACACGAGATTTTTCTTTTCCGCCTCAGTCCCGTAAACAAGTTTACGTCCTCCGCGAAAAAGAAAAATCCCGAATGCTTACGCATCGGGATTTGTTGTAGCGGGGTCAGGATTTGAACCTATGTCCCGACGTACGTCGGGATATGAGCCCAACGAATAATTTGAGAAAAACAGGAAAAGGTAATACGGTCAGGGGTAAATATTTTATGAAAATGAATGAGAAATGTTTCTTCTCAGCTTAATCTAAAGTTCGTAGCCGAACCTTTTTAGCTCCGTCACATTATCTCTCCACTCCTTTTTCACTTTTACCGTGAGTTCAAGAAAGACATGTTTATCCAGGAAGGATTCAATTGTTTTTCGAGCCGCAGTACCCAACTTTTTAATTGCCGCACCTCCATGCCCAAGAATGATGGCTTTTTGAGATTCTCTTGCGACAAACAGGAATGCAGAAATCCGGGTAAGTTTCTCCTCTTCTTTGAATGCGTCAATCACAACTTCCACGCTGTAAGGGATTTCCTGCGAAAATTGAATGAGGATCTTTTCCCTGATGATTTCTGAGATAAAAAAGCGCTGCGAACGATCGGTCAGTTCATCTTTCGGATAAAAAGGTGGCCCCTCCGGCAGTTTGGCAAGAATGGTATCAAAAACAAGCGTTGTATTAAAACTATGGAGTGCGGAAATTGCGATGATATCTGCATTCTGAACGAGATCTTTCCATTTTTCAACACTGCTTCTCACCGCTTCCTGGTCAGTCAAATCAACCTTATTGATCACCACAATTACAGGAACTTCACTCTGGCGTAATTTTTCCAGGATTTCTTCATGCCGGAAATTTTCCCCGATCTCGGTAACCAGTAAAATAACATCAGCATCCGAAAGGGAAGAGTAAACAGCGGAAAGCATAGATTTATGCAAAAGATAATGGGGCTCAAGGATCCCGGGAGTATCATTGTAAACGATCTGGAAATCTTCTCCGTTGAAAATCCCCATGATCCGGTGGCGCGTTGTCTGTGCTTTATGCGTAATGATTGACAGACGCTCACCAACCAAAACGTTCATTAATGTGGACTTACCGACATTCGGACTCCCGATGATCGATACATAGCCAGCTTTGTGTTCCATCTTTATTATTTATTAAATTTGGAGAACTTGAAAACAACCGTTATCTTTGCACTCTCAAAGAGACAAAGGTAATCAAAATATATTGCGGGGTGGAGCAGAGGTAGCTCGTTGGGCTCATAACCCAAAGGTCATAGGTTCGAATCCTGTCCCCGCTACAACAAATCCCGATGCGTAAGCATTCGGGATTTTTCTTTTTCGTGGAAGCCGTAAACTTGTTTACGGGACTGAGGCGGAAAAGAAAAATTTCGTGTGAGCGAAGCGAACAGAGGGATTTGTTGTACCCCCCCCCAATATGGATCAGCGGAGCTAATCCTGTCCCCGCTACAACAAATCCCGATGCGTAAGCATTCGGGATTTTTCTTTTTCGCGGAGGACGTAAACTTGTTTCCCGGATCACATCCAAAACCTGTGAAGTAATACCTGATACTTCGCTGTGCTCATATCCAAGTACATAGTGGTCCATATATCTTGCCGGAAACCTGTCCCCTTTGATAGAAAGCCATGATTGAAATAACTTTTAATTTTGCCGGTTTGTTAAGAAAAAATGTAGATCAAATATGTGAATTCTGTAATTTATTTTCATATTTGTGTAACAGTTTAATCCTTTAAGAAAAGCACCTTTGCATCGATAATCCGGAACAGCAAACTTAAGAAAGCAATACACCAGCGTGAATTTGCGTTACAATACTGAAGCAAATTTATTTTATGGATCTTCCCTAAACGTTTCGGATTTCCTAGAGAAGACATTATTTACTCATCACAATCCTGCCAGAAGCAGGAATTAAATCAACCTGAAAAATGAAAACAAAAAGAAATGTAATTTCCATCCTGACGATGCTGACCGCATTTTCATTCCTGATGGCCGGCAGTGGATGTAGTAAAGTAGATTCCACTCCACCTCCTGCCAGAAAGACCACTTATATCCTGAAGATAAAAGATGTCCTTGGGGTCACGGGCACAGCTACGTTCACCGAGACAAGCAGCACCGTCACCACCATAGACATAGTGCTTTCAGGTGCGCCTTCAGGAATCCATCCGGCAGAACTGAGTATGAATTCTGCAGTTGAAGGAGGCTCATCTGTTATTACGCTTACTCCTGTCGATGCGACCGGAAAGAGTACTACTACCGTAACGGCAATGACCTACACACAACTGATTGTTTACGACGGATTTATAAGTGTTCATAAAAGTGATACTGAACCAGGGGTAATTATTGCGCAGGGGGATATTGGCGGGAATGTGATAACGACTACCAATAAAACCTATACACTGGATACGGTTGGTACTTTTGGTGTTTCCGGGACTGCATTATTTGAAAAAAGAGTCAACGGAAATACACTGGTAACGATTACCGTTTCAGGCGCAATCATTGGAGATGTTTATCCTGCAACCATTAACCTGGGGTCCATAGCCTCCATTGGCGGGGGGCCTGTTGTGAAGTTACTTTCCAATGTTAACGGCACTACAGGCAAGAGCTTTACAAACATCCGGAAACTCGATAGTGGTATTGATATCACCTATGACAACTGGCTGGTATACGATGGTTATATAAATATCTATCAGGCTACGATCGGTTTAGGCACTATTATTTGCCATGGTAATATAGGCTCAAATTAACCGGAGAAATTGACCATAAGTTAAAAAGCAGGAGTGTAATTTGGCTTAGCCAAATTACACTCCTGCTTTTTTGTCATCGAGTCAAACCGCCATTTCGCGATGGAAGCATTATGTCTCATGGATATTTTGCTATCTTTGGAATCTTAGGTCCTGCACTTTTTGGTACCTGAGAATACATGACTTCCACTCAATGGCAAGAATCCGTATACTCTGCCTCTTCCTGATCCTTACTCCATTCTTTACCTTCGGAGAAGGAGTGAAAGAATTGATGCCGGATTCGACGGTTTCCGCAGCCCATCTTTATTTTACCCGGGGTTATATTACAGGTAATTATCCGGATTTCGGATTGATGAATTGCCCTGCCAATTATCGGTTGTATATTCATGTGAAGAACCCGGGGGAATCCATTTTTTTCGGATTAAAACCCAATTACGCTTATTCTACCTTCAACCTGAGGAAACCGAATGGTACCATCGCTCTTTCAGGATCAATTCCCGGCTCAGCAGGTCAAACGGGGTATATCCGGTATTACCGCCAGGCAATAGCAGGCCCATTCCCGGCCGCGGGGGGATATATTCCATTACAATATCAGGTTACCAGCATTGCTGATACCGGGAATTATTATTTCGAGATCTCAAACCTGGGAATGTATGATGTCCAGGACATCAGTATCTGGGATTTCCAGGTTGTTTCCGGCCTGCACACACCGGCTCTCCCGTCCGATACCATCAACGGTAGGGTGTGGTCACAATCCTGGCAGTTTAATGCGGAACTTTCAAACTACTGGGTTTTCAATGGCCGGTTGTTTGTATTGTCGGATGACGGCATCGTGACGAAACTGAAGTTCTCGAATGCCCGGATAGGAGTGGCAACCATTTTTTGTAATCCGACCGGCTGTAACAATACCGGTAATCCTCTTTCAGACCGGCAATCTGTACCCACCAATACCTATTCCTTCTTTCCCGCCATCGCCCAATACAAGGTGTTCTTAAATAATCCTGACCCGACGGTGTATCCCAGTGGGGTTTTCGGAGCGATCACAGGAACCCCCGCTCTTATCCCGGATACTGCGTATCCGCTATGCAGCGGGGAAAAACAAGTGGTAGTTAAAGTAAACAAACCAGGCACCGTGGAAATTGACCTTACCTTTCCTTATGGAGCTCCGGCTACAAATATCGCCCTGGTTGCCCAGGTCATAACAGGAACAAATTACATTTCCTGGAATGGGAATGACGGCACAGGCAACCCCGTGCCGGATGGAACCCTCATCATACTAAAGGTGATTTATATGAATGGCCTGACCAATCTTCCGATATGGGACCAGGAACAAAATCCAGATGGTTACCAGATCACATTGGTCCGGCCTTACAGCCTTTCATACCAGGCGCCCCTTTTATTCTGGGATGATTCAAATATTTCGGGCTATAATTGCCCGAACACTTCAAACTTGGCTGGTTGCCTTCCCTATCCTGCAGGCTGTCATACATGGTCGGGGTATGATTGCCATGAAAAGATGATCAATACCTGGTGGTACGGGAATATGGATTCGGCAACCGTGGTTTCATATTTCACAGGTTTACCCTCCGGTGCGGTTGGTCATGATTCTACCCGTTGCGGACCCGGATCCGTTATATTGCATGCTACGGTTCCGCCTACCGAAACCGTAGATTGGTATGATGCCATCACGGGTGGAATACCACTATTGACGGGCGATACAACGTATGTAACTCCGCTTATTACCATGAACACCACGTATTACGCGGAAGCGAGAAATGATAGCTCAGGTTGTACCAGCATTATTCGTACACCGGTTTATGCGATCGTGAAGCCTGTTCCGGTTCCCAACCTTGTTGGACCTCAGCATGTTTGTGAAGCATCACTTAGAAACCGTTACAATACGGACCCGTTGAAGACAGATTATATCTGGATGGTTAGTCCGGGGGGGAGTATTTTAGGTGGTTCAGGTACCGATCAAATTTTTGTATCATGGAACGCTCCAGGCATCGGGCAGGTAAGCGTAAATTATTCCGACACCAATGGTTGCAGAGGATCCCGGCCCACTTCGTTATATGTCCTGGTTGAGGGAATACCGGATACCGCCGGACCGGTCAACGGCCCGGTTGAGATCTGTGCCGGTACAAATGGTGTTAATTATTTTGTGTCGCCAATAACAGGTGCAAATACTTATACCTGGACTGTGCCATCAGGGGTTATCATTGATGCCGGAGCGGGGACAGATGCCATCATCGTGAATTTTCCTCCTGAAGCCGAGTCCGGATATTTTAAGGTCTATGCCTCGGATTCCTGTGGAAACGGGATTCCTTCACCTCCATACCTGGTAACAGTGTACCAGCCTCCGGTAGCATTTGCTGGTCCTGATGATTCGATCTGCCAGGGGAATCCATTCCAGGTCACCCTCGCAACGGTTTCAGATCACGCCAGTCTGTTATGGACAACCAACGGACAAGGCTACCTTTCGAGTGACACCACTATCTTTCCTGTTTATCATCCTTCCACTGCAGAGACGGGTCCGGTAGTGCTTACCCTTTTTGCTTACGAGAGAGGACCATGCGGAAATGACACCTCCCGGATGACAATTTGGATTAAAAGTTCACCAATAGTTTCTGCAGGGCCTGATGCATCCGTGTGTGAAGGACATTCTTACATGGTTTCAGGCGCCTTTGCAGTAAATTATCAGTCATTGGTCTGGATAAGCAGCGGTTCCGGTCATTTCAGTGATCCGCAAGCACTTAACCCGGTTTATTTCCCTGGTCCGGATGATTTAATCTCCGGTTTTGTATATCTAACCCTTCAGGCAACACCGGGTTACCCCTGTCTGCAAGGATCAGACTCCATGAAACTTATCTTGCATGAAGCACCGCAGGTTTCTGCCGGGCCCGGATTCATCAGTTGCGGAAACATTCCGGTTTTGATTGCCGGTGCTTCTGCAGCTAACTATGACAGCCTGCAATGGAACCATAACGGGCAAGGTACGCTGACCGGAAGCATGACTCTAACGCCTACTTATTTTCCGGGTTCCGGTGAGACGGGAAATATTCTTCTTACTCTGGTTGCCTATGGAAGGGAGGCTTGTTTTGACAGTGTTGTCCAGAGCCAAACCGGGATCCTTATCTATCCGGCTGTTACAGCCAATGCAGGTCCGGACAAGGTAATTCCTCTTGGAAAACAGGATACCCTGTCGGGGTCGGCTAATGGTGGATCCGGGTTTTTGACTTACAACTGGGAACCGGCTTCCCTCCTTCACGATCATACCATCCTACAACCGGTCCTGGTTTCTTTGGAGACAGATACCAATTTCATCCTTTTTGTGCAGGATACGGTAAGCGGGTGCATTGCAGCCGATACCGTCAGAATCCGGATCGAAAAACAAACATCAAATGAATCTGAATGCATAAAAGTATACAATGTGATCACTCCGAACGGAGATGGACTGAATGATACCTGGATCATCGATTGCATTGAGAATTATCCTGATAACAAGGTCCGGATATTCAATATCTGGGGAGACCTGGTCAGGTACTACGAACACTATGATAATGTCACCCAGGTATGGGACGGAACCAATCCCGATGACAAGCCGGTACCGGATGGCACCTATTATTATGTGATCTCAATCAAAAACCTGAATTCCATATCGGGATGGGTTCTCGTTCGGAGTGGATGGAAACGATGAGAATCCGCATTTAGCATCACCATCAAGCTTCCCGCCCTATTCGCAGTTGCTGCATTTCCAACAAAATTCAATTGGTTCATGGTGGCTGCCATCTACCTGCATTTTATCCAATATGATGAAATATTCAACAGGTGTTGATAAAATCAACACCTTGTTAAAACATTCAAAATGAGCGATATAAACAGATTTGAATATTTTACTGTATAATAATTAAACACTTTGTTGTTTATAAATTAAGCACATCACATTATAACGCATTGACAAACAGCATATTGAAAGTTTGGCATTTCAATTGACTAAGGGGGAATACAGAATTTAACCATTAGAAAAGTCCAATTAGGGAAGTTTAAAAGCAGAAATCATGAAAACAAAGATATTATTGTTCGTCAGCTTGCTGATTTTCTTTGGTTCACGCACAGTTTTGGCCAAGGAAGCCATTCGGAATGATTCGCCACAAGGATCATTAACCATTCAAAATTCTCCGGATCTTCAGGGTTTGATTACAAGATGGGTTACCGAGTACGGGAAATTCAACCCTTCGATGAAGCTGAATATCGTCAAATTTCCGGAAGATGGCAAATCCGCAACCCGAGCGACAAGGACAGGCCTTTCTTTTGTTTCAAATGGATATCTTGGTGACTTATCCAATGATTCAGAATGGAAAATGGTTGTCGGGCGAGATGCCATCGTTCCGGTAATCAGTTCAAAAAATCCATTTCTCCACGAAATATTGCTTAAAGGAATTTCTCCTGAGAAACTGTCTCAGCTAAAAAACTCCGGCCAACTCTCCTGGGGTAGTTTGTTGCAAAATTCAGAGGAAGCGGTCGTTCATTATTATGTAACCAATGATGAAGCTTTAAATACCCAGGTGGCCAGCTTTTTAAAAACGGATCAACTTGTAATAGGCGGGATCAATGTGCAAAATGGAAATGAAATGATTGCAATGATTTTAAAGGATCCTTATGCAATCGGTTTTTGTCCCTTATCTGTTTTGCTTGATCTGTATCATCAGAGTTTACCTGAAGGCATTTCCTTCCTTCCGATTGATAAAAATGGAAACGGTCAATTGGATTCTTTTGAAAAAATCTATGGCAACGTCAATGAATTTCTTCATGGTGTCTGGATCGGGAAATTCCCGGGGACATTGTGCCGAAGCATATATGCTGTGTCTTATCTTCAGCCCGAGGATGCCAATGCTTCTGCCTTTTTGAAATGGGTGATCAGTGATGGGCAGCAGTATTTAAACAATGAAGGATACCTGGATCTCGGCTATAACGAAAGACAGGCAAAAATGAATATCCTGGATAATAATCTGAATATTGTATCTGCCGGGAAGGCTCATTCTGCTAACTATACGATCCTGATCATTATCGGTATCCTGCTTATTGCCGGGATCATGGGCATCATCCTCTTTAACAGAAAGGCAAGTATCAGCATGCCCGGAAATGCTCAGGCATCTCTCAAAGTGTTCAACCCGGAATCGCTTACTATCCCGAAGGGCTTATACTTTGATAAAACCCATACATGGGCTTTTATGGAGAAAAATGGTATCGTCAGAATGGGAATAGATGATTTCCTTACAAAGGTTATTGGTCCAATGACACGTGTAACCCTGAAAAACCCGGGCGACAAGATCAGGAAGGGCGAAAAGATCCTTTCGGTGATGCAAAACGGGAAACAGCTGAACATCTCTTCACCGATATCCGGAACCATAAAGATCAGCAATGCCAGTCTGAATACTTTTTCGGAGGCGATCAATGAATCTCCTTATAACGAAGGCTGGATCTATATGATTGAACCGGAAAACTGGCTTAGGGAAACGGAATTTTTATTCATGTCAGAAAAATATTCTTCCTGGATCCATCATGAATTTTCACGGCTGAAAGATTTTTTTGCCTCCTCTGCTGCATCGCATAAATTGGACTATTCGCAAGTAGTGATGCAGGATGGAGGAGAACTCAAAGAGAATATCCTGGTTGATTTCGGACCAGAAGTTTGGGAAGATTTCCAGACCCGGTTCATTGAAGAATGTCATTGAAAAATTTATCCAAAAAATTGTATTATGGGCCTTGACAGACGTAATTTTTTTAAAATCCTCGGCGTAGCCGGTGCCACACTTGCCGTGGGAAAAAGTGTTGGTGCTAAACCCAATACCGGGGAAGAAACGGAATTCCGCGGTATGCTGTATGATTCGACACGTTGCCTGGGATGCCATGCCTGCGAGCGGGTTTGTGCCAAGGCACATGCGTTGCCGGAACCTGCAGAGGTGACTGACAAAACCATCATCAGAAAAACGGATGAAACAAGGCGTACCGTGGTCAATACATATAAGACGACCAAAGGCGACATCCCGGTAAAAAATCAATGCATGCACTGTAACCAACCTGCATGTGCAGCCGCCTGTCTGACACAGGCAATGCATAAAACCAAAGAAGGCCCCGTCATCTGGCGGGGAGACAAATGCATGGGCTGTCGTTATTGCATGGTTTCCTGTCCGTTTGATGTGCCGAAATTTGAATATCACAACGCCAACCCGATGATCATCAAATGCGACATGTGTTTTGAAAAGGTCAAAAGGGGAAATATACCTTCCTGCGCAGCAGGTTGTCCGGGTGATGCCCTGACTTTCGGACCCCGCAGGGAGCTGATCACAGAGGCACGGAAAAGGATTCTCGAAAATCCGAAAGATTATGCAGATCAGATTTATGGTGAACACGAAGCCGGTGGTACTGGTTTTCTTTACATTGGTCCTGTTCAACCGCAGGAACTGGGTTTTAATACCAAACTGCAGAAATCTTCCTATCCTGCTCTTTCGAAGGGATTTTTATACAGCGTCCCTTCTGTTTTTGTTCTTTTGCCACCCGTTCTTCTTGGAATTTATCAAGCCACTAAAAATAATCACCTAAAAGAAGGAGAAGAAGATGAGTAATGGAGTTTTACCGGTCACATCTGACCCTCAAACCATGCCCATGTGGAGGTTTTTGCTGAATGAAATGAAACCCAAGGGAAAATTTCTGACCCCTTTTAATATGATCACACTGCCCATTATGTTGCTTGGGCTTACACTGATCATCATCCGTTTTATGCGGGGCATTGGTTCCATCACCAATCTGACCCAGGATGTCCCATGGGGGCTCTGGATCGGATTTGACGTGGTAACCGGTGTTGCATTCGCCGGTGGGGCCTATGTAGTCACTTTCATGGTCTACATCCTGAATGTTCGTAAATACCATTCGATCGTCAGGGTGACGGTGTTAAATGGATTTCTCGCCTACGTTTTTTACGCAGGGGCCCTTCTCCTTGACCTGGGACGTCCATGGAATGTGATCAACCCCATCATCGGCAATGGTTTTGGAACCAGCTCGGTGCTGTTTCTGGTTGCCTGGCATTTCCTGCTATACATGATTGCCGAACTGATTGAATTTTCGCCGGCCATTGCTGAGTGGCTGGGCGCCAAACGTATCAGGAAAATACTTTCCGGCATGACCCTCGGTGCGGTGATCTTTGGTATCACCCTTTCAACACTTCATCAGTCGGGACTCGGCGCTTTATTCCTCATGGCTAAGGATAAGATCCATCCACTCTGGTATTCTGAGTTTATCCCGATATTGTTTCTGGTTTCAAGTGTATTTGCGGGACTCTCCATGGTCATTTTTGAAGGATCCATCAGCCAGAAGGTCTTCTTTTCGCAAATCAGCGAGAAGAATCACAAAGCACAGAAAGGGATTATTAATGGATTGTCCGGGATTTGCGCAGGGGCGATGTTTGCCTATTTTTTCCTTCAGGTTCTTGTTTTTATTCATGGGAAGAACTGGACGCTGCTAAATACGCCCATGGGTGCATGGTATCTGGTTGAAATGCTGGGTTTCGTTCTGCTCCCGATGATTCTCTTTGCTATCAGTTACAAACGGAACAATCTTTTCCTGACCAGGCTTGCTGCAATCCTGACCATGTTGGGAATTATTATCAACCGGTTAAATGTAACGGTAATTGGGTTCAAATGGGATGCAGTGAATCATTACTATCCATCGTGGATGGAAATTGTCGTTACGCTTGCTGTTATTTTTACAGAATTATGGATTTTCAGGTGGGTCATCAACCGCATGCCTGTGCTCCGGGATTCCCCTTCGTGGGTAAAAGAAGAAAAATAATCATTTAAAACCTGTATTATGGATGGCTTTAGTTATATTGACATATTCGAAACAAAAGGTATCGAATACCTGGTGATCATAGGGTTCTTTGCCGTGCTGATTCCTTTCTGGATCATTCTGAATAAAAAAGGAAGGGTTAGGCAGACAAATCCGGCTACGGATGGAGTGTTAACTGCCAGAGGATTAAGGGTTCCGCAAGGACTGTTTTACAGTAAAAACCATACATGGGCCTATATGGAACAATCCGGGAACGCAAAAGTCGGATTGGATGATCTTCTCCTTCAGTTAACCGGAGATGTCAGTATCCATGAATTGAAGAAACCCGGTGACCTGATCCGGAAAGGAGATCTGCTGA
The DNA here is from genome assembly GCA_038244085.1 of Bacteroidales bacterium. Taxonomy (GTDB): domain Bacteria; phylum Bacteroidota; class Bacteroidia; order Bacteroidales; family FEN-979; genus FEN-979. The sequence goes on from JBBRTX010000007.1 coordinate 40,867, forward strand.
CAGAGATTTGTCAGAATGGAAAAACACTGAAGATCACATCTCCTATTTCAGGTAAAATTATGGATGCCAACAACCTCCTGGAAGGTCTGCCCGGACTGCTGAATGATGATCCATATAAAAAAGGATGGATCTATAAGATAAAACCCGCGAACTGGGTTCAGGACATCAATACCTGTTTTATGGCTGAAACGGCAACCAATTGGGCAACCGTGGAACTGGAAAGGTTTAAGGATTTTCTTGCCAATTCGATGAGGAAATATTCAACTGAACCTGCTATGATCATTCTTCAGGATGGTGGTGAAATCTGTAATCACCCGCTTACAGAGATGCCGGATGAGATATGGAAAGATTTCCAGCATGAATTCCTGAATTAATGCTTTCCGCCTGCCTTTGGCAATGAGAAACAAAATGGACATAAATATACCGGTCCACTCTGTCGTTTAAGGTTTTTAAATTATCTTTGTTATCAATTGATAATTTGATTCCCTTGATTCAAGGCTGATTGAGAAGTCAGAAAACTACGTAAGGTTTTACTATGGGCTGGTTCAAAAATACCTCCTTCAGGACGAATACCGGCACTACATTACTCAGGAAGTATGTAAAATTCCGTTCCTCGATCTATGGTCGGGTAGTTTTTATCATTACCGTGTTGTCTATTTTCCTTTTCGTTTCATTTGCCCTTATTTTCAGGTCGGTCAACGAAAAGTACATGAAAACCGTTATCAAGCAAACGGGAAACAACATCGGGTTTCTGGTGGAGGGAGCCTTGTACCGGTCGATGCTTGAAAACGATAAAAGCTCTCTGCAATACACGCTCGATATCATCAATACCATGTCGGGCATCGAAGAGGTGAATATGTATGATAACAAAGACAACCTTGTTTATTCATCCTTCAATAACGATACGATCCGTCACAGCAATCCCAACTGTATCAGTTGTCATCCCAACCTTGATGCCATGTTTCCCCAAAGGGAGAAATCTTACAGGATTATTGATGCCGGGAGTGCCTGCAAAATGTACCATGCGGGAGATAACGGAAGGCATCTGCTGATCCGTTCTCCCATTATGAACCGTGCATCCTGCTACCAGAGTTCCTGTCATGCGCATAAAGCCACCGACCAGGTACTGGGATCCTTTGTCATTAAAATTCCATTGGTGGATCTTGATGCAGCATTAGAGAAATCTACGACCGATTTTTTCCTTCTGGCCACGCTGATGACGGTTTTACTCGTTTCTTTTCTGATCCTTTTCACAATGAAAAAGATCAAAAACCCGTTGAATGCAATCATCAGCGCCAGTGTTGCTGTGGCCAACGGAGATAAGAGTATGCGGCTTGAGATAAAGCCCAATCAGCTGGATGATATGCGAATGGTTTCCCGTGCATTGAATGACATGCTTGACAATTTGCAGGCAGCTAACAATGAATTGCAGAACTGGTCGCAACAGCTTGAATATAAGGTTCAGAAAAAGTCGGAGGAGCTGGGAGCGGCTCAAAATGAGCTGATTCATATCGAAAGAATCGCTTCCCTTGGCAAATTGTCTCTCTCTGTCGCACATGAAATCAACAATCCTTTATCAGGGATCCTGATTTATGCGAAACTTGTTTCAAAACAACTGAATAACCAGGAAATTGATCCGGTCAAAAAAGAATCGATGCTGAAACATCTGAAGCTGATCGAAAATGAAACCAAGCGTTGCGGTGATATTGTGAAGGGTTTGCTGGATTTCTCGAAAAAAGATCAGAATGATTATGAAGCAAAACATTTGCATGAGATTCTTAAAAAGACTTACGACCTGATGATGCATCCCCTGAAGATTGCCAATATCAACTTCCTGACCGGTTTCAACGCCGGGTCGGATCTGATTTTTTGTAGCCCCAACCAGATCAAACAGGCCTGTGTAGCTATTCTTGTCAATGCATCCGAAGCTGTGACAGATAACGGAGAGATTGTCATAAAAACGAGCAATCCTGATCCTGGCCATATTACCCTGGAGATTAGCGACAATGGATTGGGAATTGCCGCCGAAGACGTTACGCACATTTTTGAACCCTTTTTCTCAACAAAACAAAATGCCAGCGGAATCGGATTGGGGCTTGCGATTGTTCATGGAATTGTGCAGAGTCATAAAGGGAAAGTGGACGTAAGATCGGAACCAGGCAAAGGGACAACCATTTCGATCATATTCCCCTTAATAATGGAGGTTAAGTGATGGCAAAGAAAATATCAATTTTGATTGTTGACGATGAAGAATCAGTAAGAGATTCTTTGTACAATTGGTTTATTGAAGACCAGTATCGTGTGGAATGTGCTGAGAATGCCAAAACAGCCTTAACAATGCTTGAGTCGGAAAGTTTTGATATCATCCTGGCAGACATTAAGATGCCGGGAATGGACGGGCTGGAAATGCTCAGGAGAATCAAGACCATGAGAAAGGAGTCGATTGTCATTGTGATGACTGCCTTTGCGACGGTTGACACAGCGGTTCAGGCCTTGAAAGATGGTGCTTTCGATTATGTTACAAAACCTTTTGATCCGGATGATCTATCTCACCTGATCAGAAATGCGTCGAAACAGATATCCCTGGAGGAAGAAAATGAAGTATTGAAAGTAAAAGTGATCTCCCTTGAAAATGTGGAAGATCTGATTGGCGTGAGTGAACCGATGAAAAAAGTTCTCCGGGAAGTCGAGAGTGTGGCTCAATCCAATTCCTCGATCATCATTACCGGGGAGAGCGGTACAGGTAAGGAACTGATTGCCAAAGCGATTCATTCGAATTCCCCCCGGAAATTTTTCCCCCTGGTGAGTGTTCATTGTGGAGCCTTATCGGAGAGTTTACTCGAGAGTGAATTATTCGGACATGAGAAAGGCGCCTTTACCGGGGCGGTTTACAACCGGAAAGGAAGATTTGAGATGGCTGACAGTGGCACCATTTTTCTGGATGAGATCGCAACCATCTCTACCAAAATGCAGATAGAATTGCTTCGGGTGCTCGAGTCCAAGAAATTTGTCCGGGTTGGCGGGAACAAGGAGATTACATCCGATTTCCGGGTTATCTGTGCGACCAACAAAGACCTGAAAAGCATGGTGGAAGCGGGTACTTTCCGCGAAGATCTCTTTTACCGGCTAAATGTGGTAAATATCTTTATCCCTCCATTGCGTGAGCGGTCCGGTGACATTCCTCTCCTGGTTGAGTATTTTATCGGTAAATACTGTACCCTGATGAACAAACCGGTTGTTACCATTGAACCGGCTGCACTAAAGCGTATGGAAGAATATAATTTCCCGGGAAATGTCAGGGAGCTTGAAAATATGATCGAGCGGGCTATTGTAATTGGGAATGGCAAAAAGATCTGCCTCAGGGATCTTCCGATAGAAAATACCTTCATGGATTATTCAGCCGAAAGCCTCGATGATCATGAAAAAAATCATATCTTCCAGATTCTCAGCAAATACGGATGGAATATTACCCGATCAGCCAAAGCGCTCAAGGTTGACCGGGTTACCCTCTATAACAAGATCAAAAAATATGACCTGAAACCTTCCGGAGATTGATAAATCTATGTTCTTGAATGAATCAGCAGGAAATCGCTTTAATCTCTTTTGGCTATTTCAGGATAGATATTCTTGAGATGATTGCTGATGATGTCAGGCGCGAATTTCATCTCCCGGTCATTATAAAAGAGGGCCATATCGATCTGAGTGAGTTTTATGATCCGGCACGCAGGCAATACGACGGGAACCGGCTGCTGAGAAAAGTAGAATATCTTTTCGCTTCAGAATTCCACAAAACACTTGGATTATTCAGTGTGGATCTTTTTATCCCGATCCTTACTTACATTTTCGGCCAGGCAATGCTCAACGGCCGGGTGGGGATTGCTTCACTTTACCGGTTCAGTAACGAACGTTATGGAATGGAAAAGGATGAGCTGATACTCCTGGATCGTTTCAGAAAAGAAGTGATTCATGAGCTTGGTCATACCTTTGGACTGGTTCATTGTCACATTCCCGACTGTGTGATGAGATCCAGCACTTATGTTGAAGACATTGATCAGAAAGGTTCCAGCCTGTGTACGAAGTGCCGTAACGATCTGGATATGAGTTATCCGGCCCTATAAAAACCCTGTGAGCCAACCTTGGTTCCTGCAGAGTCAGAAAAATCAACTACTTTTGTTATCTTTCCGAAGGACGGAAAAATTTGTTTTATTATATTCAGACCATGTCCAATATCGTTGCAATTGTTGGTCGTCCCAATGTCGGGAAATCAACATTATTTAATCGTCTAACAGGAAGGAAGGAAGCCATTGTTGATCCTACCAGCGGAGTGACACGTGACCGTCATTACGGAAAATCGGATTGGAATGGGGTGGAATTTTCGGTGATCGATACGGGCGGTTATGTCGATAATTCCGGAGACATTTTTGAAGAGGAAATTAAGAAACAGGTCCGGTTGGCCATTGAAGAATCTGACGCCATAATTTTTATGGTTGATGGCAAGGAAGGTCTCACCAGCATGGATGAAGATCTCGCAGATCAGCTCAGGAGATCCATCAAACAGGTTTTTATTGTGGTTAACAAGATTGACAATTATAAACAACTGGATGATATTCACGAATTCTACAGCCTGGGATTTGAAAAACTGTATGGATTGTCTTCGATGAACGGCAGTGGAACGGGAGAGTTGCTCGACGATGTCGTAAAGATCCTCCCTGAACAAAAAAACGAAGACGAATATGAGCCTCAGGATGAATTACCACGTATTGCGGTGATTGGCAGGCCTAATGCCGGAAAATCCTCCTTGATTAACGTATTGTTGGGAAATGACCGGGCCATCGTGACGCCTATCGCCGGAACCACCCGTGATTCGGTAGATGCTCATTACAAATATTTTGATCTTGAGTTTCTCCTGGTTGATACGGCCGGCATCCGGAAAAAGGCAAAAGTATCTGAAAACATTGAGTTTTATTCGGTGATGCGAGCGATCCGTTCAATTGAAACCAGTGATGTCTGTATCCTGATGGTGGATGCCGAGCGGGGATTTGAAGCGCAGGACCTGAACATCTTCTCGCTTGTGGAAAAGAACCATAAAGGGATTGTGATCCTGGTGAATAAATGGGACCTGATTGAAAAAGAAACCAATACGCATAAGCTTTTCGAGGAATCCATCCGGGAACAAATCGTACCTTTCCAGGATGTTCCCATCATCTTCACTTCGGTAGTTGAGAAGCAAAGAATCTATAAGGCAGTGGAATCTGCAGTAGAAGTTTATAAAAACCGGTCCAAGAAAATATCCACTTCCCAGCTGAATGATTTCTTCCTCCCACTGATCCAGGAAACACCTCCACCTGCATGGAAGGGCAAATTTATAAAGATAAAGTATGTCACCCAGCTTCCCATGCGTTATCCGGCCTTCGTATTCTTTTGTAATCTGCCTCAGTATGTTCGTGACCCTTATAAACGCTTTCTTGAGAATAAACTTCGTGAGAAGTTTAACTTTACCGGTGTTCCCTTTGAAATCTATTTCCGGCAGAAATAATTCATGGAAGAAGGCGTTCGTATAGATAAATGGTTATGGGCGGTTAGAATTTACAAAACCCGGAGTCTGTCCACCATGGCCTGCAAATCGGGCAAGGTGAAAATCGCCGACCAGGTTGTCAAACCATCCAGGGAAGTCAGAAAAGGGAACGTGATTCAGGTTCATCTGCCTCCCATCAGGAAAACAGTAAAAGTCCTGGATTTATTAGAGAAAAGGGTCTCGGCAAAAATTGTGGTTGGTTTTATGGAAGATCTTACGCCTGAAGAAGAATATCAGAAATTAAAGGTAAACAAAGAAACCGGGTTTGAGTTCAGAGAGCGGGGTACCGGACGGCCCACCAAGCGGTTAAGAAGAGATCTTGAAATCCTTAAGAAATACCTTGGGCGCTAGTCGCGCTTCCTTTCACTAAGCATGAAACAGAGAAGAATCAGAACACCGGACCTTACCGATATTGCCTTTGAAGGGAGAAATCAGGAATACGGGGCATTTGTTCTGCGAAAGAAATACCTGAAGTATCTTCTTTTTTCGATGCTGTTCGCCATCCTTATTTTCCTTTTTTTTATCTTCATCCCCTGGTCATTCTACTATTTCGGGGGTGATGATTCTGTTTCAAACCTTGACGACCTGTATTCCGTAGATTATACCTTTATGCCACCTCCGGAGGACATGCCCCTGCTGTTCCCCCAGACGCCTGCGGCACCACCTTCCGCTCCGGAGATCACGGCGCCTCTGATTGTTGACTCAGTGAAAGAAGTAAAAGAAGTGAATAAAGAAATCCCTGAGGATTCACACGAGTCCAGTAAAGATACTTCCTCTGGTAGCCAGGGCAGTCCCGGAACCGAGGGACAGGGTGGCGATAACGGCGCAATCTATACGGTTCTCGATGTTTACCCACGGTATCCCGGAGGAGATCAGGCAAGGCTGTCATTCTTAAGGGCAAACATCCGTTATCCGAAAGCCGCTATGAACAGTGTGATTCAGGGTGTGGTAAAAATACTTTTTGTAGTGGAGCCGGATGGTACTTTATCGAAGTTTGATGTGGCCAAAACAATCGGTGGCGGCTGTGATGAAGAAGCGCTGAGGGTTGCCAAACTGATGCCCAGGTGGGAGCCAGGCCGGAGAAACGGGAAGACAGTAAGGGTTATGATCTCAATGCCAATCGTATTCAGGTTGCCCAATAAGCCATAGATCCCGTTTTCCACGGCAAAAAAAAACCGCCCTTTCCGGGGCGGCTCTCCTTAAAAAATTATTTGATTATTTTTTTGGTGCCTTCTTCATTGTTGCGCTCTTCTTCATGTGTGTTCGCTTGGCAATGGGTGCATTCTCGGTATTGTTGTGTTTTTTGATTTCTGTTTTTGTGACCGGTTTTGCATTATTCTGTGATTGTTGTGTTTGACCGAAGGACAATCCTGCACTGAGTAATAGGGCAGAAACAACAAAAATGATCTTTTTCATAATCTTTTCTGATTTTTGGTTTATAATATTGTTGAAACAAATGTAGCACAACACCAGTGCTTCAAAAGTTAACGCCTGGTTAAATGTTCATTAACATTCCGTTAAAGAAGATCTATCTGGAACATCTGATCAGTCCTTCACGCATCTTACGGAAAACGCATTAGAACGGCTTGAAGGGTAGAGCGACACACTGGGGTCAAAGTCATTCATGCCGTGTGCCCAGGCTTTTGTCTGTCCGTACGGTGTGGATGACCAGAAGAATGTTGCGAAGCCTTGGAAATTCCAGCCGGAATTGATGAACCGGGCGCCGGAGAGGAGGGCGTTGAAGCCTGAATAGCCGGAATAGAGAAGCGGACTGGCGGCAAAGCCATGGTTAATATAGACCGAAAAGAGGGTGTTCCAGTCATTCTCGGCCGGGATGTGCCATTCGGGAGGACAAATCCCCTGGATGTCTTCCGATTCTTCATACTGCATCATCTCATCCCACTGATATAATCCTCCATGATTCATGCAGTTAACCATGTTGTCGCTGAAACAGTATTTTTCCAGGGAACAATTGTCACGCTGGTCTGACATGGATGGGATCACGGCGCCATGATCAAGGTTGGCGGCCATCCAGCACTGCGTTCCGATCCTGATGGTTTGATAAACTTTGTTGTCCCGGACGTCTGTCAGCGGATCTCCGCAATTTAGGATAGAGGAAGGAAGATTAAGGATGGAGATTGACTTTGACATCGAGCAGATCAGGGTGTTTGTAGAGGAATACGTAATGATTCTGGTTCCGTTACCTGCAAGTGCTGGTGTAAAGATACCAGTGATTGAATTAACTCCCGGCCCTGAATAGATGCCGCCCAGGGGAATGCCCCCTTTTAATTTAAACGGTTTTGCATTGGAGGTGGTGACAAGGTCGTTGCAGGGAGTGAAAACGACGGGCGGTAAAGGGTTAATGGAGACAACCACTCCGGCCATGAATCCCTGACAGGCATTCGCAGTGGGAGAAACCTGGTAGGTCACCGTTTCCGGTACAATCCCCGAATTGGTCAGTACCTGGGCGATATTGTTCCCGGCGTTGTTTGAATAACCGGTGACATTGAATGAACTTCCGGTGGCGATCCAGGTGAAGGTTGTTCCCACGATATGCGACAGCAGGCTGATATTACAGGAGGTCTCGCTGCAGATGGTCTGGGAAACAGGGTTGAAGTAAACATCCGGAACGGGGTAGACGGTAACCGTAAAGTCAAAGACAGTTCCGATGCAGCCATTGTTTACGGGAGTGATGTGATAAATGACCGTCCCGTCGGTAGACCCTGTGTTGAACAGCACCTGGTTGATGACGGGTCCTGAACCGGGTCCATAGCCGGAAACCAAAGGAAATCCAGAGGAGGCAGTCCAGCTGAAGGTTGATCCCGGGAAGGAAGCAGTCAGAGAAATGCCGGTCGCGGTTCCACTGCAGATGCTTTTGGAAGGAGGGTTGTTTGTAACGGTTGGTTTTGGTTGGACGGCGGCCGTATAATCCACCGGCTGGCCTATGCACCCGGCATTATCGGGCGTGATGGTGTAAATGACCGATCCGGGAATAAGACCTGCATTAATAAGCAACTGACGGATCGAATTTCCTGAACCATCCGCGAATCCTGTAACCATGCCTGAACCGGGGGCGGCCGTCCAGCTGAAGGTTGAAAGCGGCTGATTTGCAGTAAGGATTACAATCATTGAATCGCCGGAACAGACGGATTGGTTTAGGGGGCTGGTGGTCAGGAAGGGTGGGAGCCTGAAAGAGAGTTTCATGGAATCATGTACAGCAGGACAGGGGGGATTCCCGGTTGCTGTAAGCACCAAGCTGACAAACCCAGCTGCTACATCCCCGGCACCGGGTGTATAAAGGGTTGCAAGGGTGGAAGGACTGGAAAAGATCCCGTCGCCGGTGGTTGTCCATGCCACACCGGAATAATTCGTTGCCGTGGCATTGGTTATTGAGTAACTGAACTGCTGACAGACCATAGTATCTCTTCCTGCATTTGCCAACGCTGCCGGAGCATAGTTAACTCTTACCATATCGGTATCCGGGGCACAATACCCCGAAGCCACCAGGGAGAGGTTCACCAACCCGCTGGCAATGTCGGCAGGACCGGGTGTATAAACCGGGTGCAGGAGGTTTGCATTATCAAAACTCCCGTTGCCTGAGGTCAGCCAATGGACTGAGAGGTTATTAAAGGCGGACGAGTTTGACAGGTGGACCGGTAACCCGGAACAAACCGTTGTATCGGCGCCTGCATTTGCTGTGCTGACGGGGTAAACAATGACCCGGGTAGTGTCGCGGCTCTGACAGTTCCCGGGGCGGGTGGTGACAAGCTGGTAGTAGAGGGTATCGGGCTGGGTGATGAACCCAGAGTAGGTAAACTGCGGATCGGACACTGTGTTCGAATTCAGGTACGAGGACGGGATCCAGATGTAGCTGTAACCGGTGATTCCGGGCGTCCCGATGGGTGTGGCGCTCTGCTCGCAGGCGGTGGTATCGCGGCCGGCGTTGACCAGGTGGATGAAAGCAATCGCCAGGGCTTCATCGCTGCATGTGCAGACATTCTCATTCAGCCGCAGCCCGGCCAGCAGTCGGCAGACTTTTCCTGCAGGAACGGGAAAAACAGCGGTAGCGCTGACACTGTCGCCGGCAGCAAGACCGGCGACATTCACCTCCTGCGTGTAAAGGGAGTCGGCGCCGGAATCATCGGCAAGGCCGTTCGTATTGGCGTCATGCACAAACACTACCCTGAGGGTTGTGGTCCGGAGCGGATCGGTCCCGGTGTTCTTTATTTTATAATGAACGGTCAGCATTTCACCGGTGGTGCCGTCGGGAACGCCGGAAGCAGTATAGACAGAACTGAATCCCACGCGATCCTTGACTACGGGACGCTGTGAAAAAACAGAGGCGGTGATGGACTGGATGACACAGCTGTCGCCGGGCGTCAGGGTGCAGTAAACCTTCCCGACAAGTAGGGTCGATGTTTCCATCGTCAGGGTATCACAGGTCAGGCTACCCGGATCGACATCATGGAGTTCGAAGGAAAACACAATAGAATCATTCACAGCAAGGTTGGGCTGAATGGAGAATCGGACGTAGCGGATCCCGCCTGTAATTGTATTCGAGGCAATCCCCGACGGCCCGTTGTGAATGCCGACCAGTGATCCTACCACATAATCATAGGCATCGTTGATCGTGATGCCCAGCTTTTCGATGTTGGAAATGTTATTGGGTCCCAGGTTTATGATCTTCACGGTTACGTTTGAATTGCCATTGCAGGTATAAAATGCCTGTCCGGTGAGGGTGCTTATCACATACAGGTTGACATTGGTCGGCAAACCGGTGATCAGGATCGGCTCAGTGTAGGAGGTCCGGGTTTTGATATCGCTGCAGGAATTAGTGGCCGAAGCGGCTATTTTCAGTGAAGTTCCGGAGATGTAGTTGCAATCCGTCAGAAGCCTGTAACGAAGTTTATAGCCATTCTTCGGGATACTGTCAGCTCCTTTGAGTACGACAACCCCGCCGGGGTCGGATGAGATGTCGTAAACCCACCTGTCGCTGCCTGCGGGCAGGTTCAGCGGGTCGTTCAGGGTCACCCAGGTCCCAGTGGTATAAGGGAATTTGATCTGTGAAAGTCCAGCCAGGATCGCACATCCCGGAGGCAGTGTGACCGTAAGTTTCAGGTTCTTGGCGGTGGAAAGCTGCGAGTTCGTCACTTCCGATTCATAAACGAGTGTATCACAAAGGTTGACGGGGTTCGGTGGTGAAGTGACCGAAAGATTCAGGTTGACCTCTTTCGGATCGAGGTAGAGCCAGGCATCGTTTTCCAAGCACTGAAATCCTGAAGGCGGGTAGCCGAGTTCGGGGTTCATCGGGTACCCGGCACAACTGTTCCCGTTCCTGACTTTCAGGCTATCGTAGCTGCAGCTGGTGTAAACGGCACGGACACGGTAGATGTGACAGGCATTGGCGGGAAAAGTACCCAGCTGGGACCATGCCTTTTCCGGACCATACGAAATGACCGGTACCGGCACCATAACTGGCAGATTGGTGATATCGGTGACATCCGTTACCTGGATTCCCGAGGAAGCGCTCTCGAATGCAAGCCAGTTGTTATCTGCAGAAAACGACCTGGCATTGCACAGACGGACGGTCCATAGCACCGTATCGGTCCTGCCTTCGGCCGTGATGATCAGGGGTGTCATATTGACCAAAGGTGCCGTATAGGAAATGGGTTTGGAAGCATTACTCAGCCAACGGACTCCATCCTTATCAACATAAAACTGGTAACGGCCTTTTGCCTCCATCGTGTAAGTATAACCACCGGTTGCCTTGCACGAAGGAACCGCATTGAAGGTGATACGGTCGTAATCGGAAGAACAGTCATAGTAATCAGAATAACTCCATGCGGAATTCCTGATGAAGATCAGTTTCGTTCCGGTGGGGCCCACATTGATCAGGGGGTCGGAAATCACTTCTGTTACAGAGGCCGAGGTGTTATCCACATTAAAGGAATGGCGGGCGCTTCCTGCCTGGTAAGCGAACCCTTCCGGCAAGGTGAAGGTGAGAGTGTCGAGAACATTATACGGCCTGATCTCATGTGGGAAAGCAATATCCCCTCCGCAGGATTCAATATTGGTATAGATCAATCCTTCATACAGAAAAGAGGTGCATCCCTGGAGCACGATCTGCTGGTAAAAGGTGGTGACATTGAAGTTGTATTTGCTGCCGAGGACGTTGAATGTCGTTCCGATATCATTGCAGGATTTGTTTTTTTTTGCATCCGTCCAGTAGAAACTGGCCCTGAAAGTTGGTATCGTCTGCCATTGGGTCTGGGCCAGGTTCTTCACGCTGCCGTAAACCACATACCGGATCGAGTCGCCGGCAGTGAAAGAGAGGCTGTTCAGGCAATTCCCCGGGTTGGTCAGGTTCCCGAAATAGGTGACCAGCGACGAAGTTGCCCCATTGGTGATCTGCGGGTTCAGCCCGGTGCAGGTGTGCCATGTTGCAGTTTCATTGTCATAGAAGAAAAGGGTATCGGCCAGGTAATTGAAGAAAAGCTGGCTTCCCCAGCCTCCGCCCAGGGCCGTATGCGACAGTTTGAAATAAAGACTGTCGACAGGCCCGTTGATCTTTCCAGCAGCCTCAACACGGATGGAATCGCGGGCCATGGCGTTATCCAGGCGCAATCCCGGTGTTGCCGGAGACACTTTCGCGGTAAGATGGTTGTCGGTCCACCCGAGGGTAGTCCGGGTTACCTTGAAGAGGGAGATGGAGGGATCGGTGCAGGAACCCACGGGACATTGCAGTCCGAACACGGGGGAATTGCTGCACCAGTAAGTAAAAAAGCGATCCTTATAACTTATTTTATCACACCAGAATTTCAGTTCTGCATGAACGAACCCGGTCGCGGCATGAGCGAGGTTGCAGTCAAGCATCAGGGGAACTCTGAAGAGTCCCCCGGTAAGAATTTTACTCCTGCTGAGATAATAAAAGATTGTGTCACCGTGTACGTCGGGAGCTCCCATGCTGACGCCTTTAAAGGTCGCGGTCCCGGCAGCAATGGTTACCCCGGGCGGTAAGATCAGTTTGTAAAAAACCGAATCGTTCGGGCAACCGTCAGCGCCTATGGAGGTAACGGTGTTCACAAGGTGTTCCATCCATACCGGCACAAGGTTATAGAGGTCGGGTGGGATCGTTTGCTGGACGGTACGTGTGTCATAGGTTTGCAACTGGATCAGATTGCCATTGGGGATCCAGTTAACACCAAAAGGCACATGACACTGGTTGTTGTAGTAGTAACCATATCGGAATGCCTGCCAGGCCGAGTTCGTCCATCCTGTGCCGCAGGTATTGCGTGTCGGAATGGTGGCTGAAGCGGCTGCCCAGTCATAATAGGTATGTGCCTTTATGAGAATGGTCTTCCCCACCGGCAGGTCATCGAAAAACCCATCATTGTCTGCATCCTCCAGCCCGGTTCCGGCACCATCAGGATCGGAAAGGAACTGGAGCTTCGTATACCAGGCATACTGGCCGTTGAGAGCACCGGCAGCATAATTATAGCCTGCCTTGAGTGCATGGCCATTCACCGAGAAGGAGTCGATTTTGTTCAGCCAGGTTGAGTTCGGGTAATAGGTTGAACTGCCGGATGAAAAACCGCTGAGCAGAGTCAGGTCGAAGGCCGTACCGGCGCCGGTCCCGTTGTTTGTCACTGTAAACTCAACCCATCCGCGGTTGTCGATGAATCCCCATCCCACGTTGTTGTTGGTGAAGTTCATTGCGATGGAGGTGTTGCCTGCCGCAGGAGAAACGGAAGGGAAGGAGGCATAGAAATTACAGAGTTGGTTAAAACAGCCCCAGGCTGCCTTAATCGTGGATTGACCGCTGGTACATCCGGTCAGCCTGACGGTTTCCCCTACCACGATGATTTCTCCCGCATCGAAGAGGTTATTAGCGCCGGGGAAGTCGGAACCTGTAATGATGATCGTATCGACCCTGATGGGGCCCGGGCCGACATACAGATGCAAGGTCCCCAGTGTCGTCGAAACCACCTGGATATCGGCGGTGTGTTCGTCCAGGATGATGAGTGTGTCAAGTGAAGAATTGATTCCTTGCTGTTGGATGGTGATATTCCGTGTGATGGTTGTATTGACGGGGATCACCGCAGAGGCATTCGTTATGTTGGTGATGACCGGCTCGGGGTAATAATAGTTCTGTAGGGGTGTTTCGCTGCCTGTGTAGTTTGTGCTGTTATAGGTGACGATGTAGTTGAAATTCTGCGTGTTGGTATACCCGCAAACCAATCCGGCATTATAGGTTACGGTATGTGCCGAATTGTTGAGGATATCGGGAAGCGAGAAAACGGACTGGTTGAGGTTGGAAATATTGATCCCGGTAGCCCCTGTCACTGACCCGGCTTTGTATATCACCCCCGGTGGAAGCGAAAGCAGTAATGTTGCACCAGACATTGTGTTCCCCGTCGTATTGGCGATCTGGAGTGAAAACATACCGTCTCCCGAACAGATGACAAGGTAAGATGGCTTTCCCGTAGCGCTGACCATTACCTGTGCAATGGTTCCTGATGAAAGGAATAGCAAAGCAAAGATCCCAATGAGGATCCGGTAAAAGACTGGCGTTAATTGAAAGAGTATAGCAGTGTTTCCCTTTTTCAAATTTTGCTTTCTTCTGATAATCCGGGAATTGATTCTGAAAGGTACTAATTTTATTCATATCACGATTCTTCCTGGACAATAAAGAAATCTCCATTCCCGATTTTCCGGGGTCTATTCATTCCCCTCAACTGCCTGCCGGCAATGAAGCATAAGTTTTGTCTGGGGGAAGCAAAAGAAAGTAGATGTCTGAAAAATAAAAAAAGAGACGGTCTCTGAACGGAGACGGTCTCTTTTTTGAAAGATGAAAAGAAAAAACTTACTTCTTTTCAGGAGCTTTTTCTTCTTTCTTCATATCAGTTCCTTTTTTATCGCAACAGCTGGATTTCTTCATGGTGCAGGTTTTTTCGCAGCCTGCTTTGGTATCTTTCTTCACATCAGCTTTTGTTTCTGTTTTTGTTGCAGTCTTGGTCTTATCCTGTGTCTGGGGAGTTTGTCCAAAAGAGAAACTTACAAAAAATAAAAAGGTCGAAACGATGAGGATGGTCTTTTTCATATGCTTGTTTTTGTTTTAATGGTTAACAATTCAAAATTAATTTATACTGAACTTCTGCTATCAATTAACGTCAAAAATATAAAATATTATCTAAGAATGCAAAGGTAATAAAAATTTCTGATATGACTTATTCCTTACTTTTCGAGTCAATCATAATGGTTACGGGGCCGTCGTTGACAAGTGAAACCTTCATCATGGCGCCAAATTCCCCGGTCTGGATGGATTTACTCAGTTCTTTTTCAAGAAGGGAGATGAATTCCTGATAAAGTGGGAGGGCTTTTTCAGGACGGGCTGCCCTGATAAAGGATGGACGGTTTCCTTTTCGGGTAGAAGCATGAAGCGTAAACTGACTTACCAGCAGGATCTCTCCTTGAACCTCCTTTACAGAAAGATTCATCACATCCTCCCGATCATTAAAGATCCGGAGTGCTAAAATTTTCTTAACCAGCCATTCAACATCTGCTGCTGTATCTGATTCTTCGATTCCTAAAAGGATCAGCATTCCCGGACCAATCCTGCCTGTTGTCGTTTCTCTGATCGTCACGGATGCTTCTGTGACACGCTGAATGAGGGCCCGCATCAGTTGATTCCGTTTTGACGTATTAAATCCAGTTCCTCCGCCGAAAACAAACCATGAGTGTAAAGGTCAAGGTATTGTTCTGAATTTCCCTTATTAAAAAGCATAACATCGTCTGTATTTACTGTTACTTTCACTCCATGATCGAATAAAATTCGGATAGGGTGATTGTCATAAGATTCTGCTCTTTGCAGGATGATATTGCTTTCAGGACAAACATTGAGCTGGGTTCCACGGTCGGCTAGCCATTTCATCACTTCTGATGAACCGGTAGCCCCGATTCCATGCTGTACACTGTCAAGATCCAGCAATTCCACCGCCTTTCTCACCGATTCTGCATCTCCGAATTCGCCGGCATGTGCTTTACATTTCAGGCCGTTTTGCTTTACCATTTTAAAAAATTCGCGAAAGTTTTCAACGGGTTGGGCATCTTCGACATCATACAGATCAATGGATTTGAAATAGTCCAGATCAAGGTAAGGTTCAATCAGCGAGAAAAGCGTTCTTACGGGAAGAACCCGTGCAAAGCCCAGTTCAGGCCGGAAAGCCATATCAGGGGCGATTTTTTTATGGGCCTTATCCAGCGTGGCAACGATTTGTTGGGGAGTAAGGTTGATCAGCCTCCCAATGAAAGCATCGATGCTCATCTCGAGTACTGTAACTCCATCGGTTTTTGCCTGGAGAAAGGCCGATTCAACAGAGAATTGAAACATCCCGGGTTTATTCAGCACAGGCCTGAGTACTTTCCCAAGCCACAGATTGATCCCTTCAACCCCTTTACCGCCTTCGTTAAATTTTTCAATGGGCTGCTGATAAAACCTTTCAAGCTGATCCAGCCGGCCACCCATCATCCCATGATTATGCAGATCACTCTTGGGGATCTTCCGGATATCCTCAATGTCATGAGATTTCAGCGCATCAGTGAACAGAGACATAATTTATTACAAGTTAACAATTGCAAGCCGGATTCAGTCTTTTCGACACCCGTTTTACCTTTTTCATAACCCGCATCAGGTTGCCTCCCCAGATTTTACCAATGTCTTTTGCCGAATAGCCTCTTCTGATCAATTCCTTCGTAATATTTTTCATCTGGCTGACATCCCTGCAACCCTCCACGCCTCCGCCTCCGTCGAAATCGGTTCCGATACCCACATGATCAATTCCGGCTACTTTTACAATGTGATCAATATGATCTACTACATCTGAAACGGTCGCCAACTTCCTGGGGAATTTTTGTTCGAGCACATTCCATTCATTCCGCAGGATCTCTTTCTGATCCTCGGGCAGGCCGTCAAAATTGTCAAATTTCTTGATGAGCAGGGTTCTTGCAGAATCTCTGGCCGGATTAGGATCAGGTTTCTTCACATAATCGCTCAGGATGCACATCTGGATGACACCTCCGTTTTTTGCCAGGGCCCGAAGCATATCATCATCCAGGTTCCGCTTGTTGTCACACAAAGCTCTTGCACAGGAATGAGAAGCAATGACGGGGGCTTTCGAAAGACTGATCACATCATAAAAAGACTTGTCGGAGGCATGGGAGATATCCACCATCATTCCCACCTTATTCATAAACAGGACTACATTCTTTCCAAAGACACTTAATCCGTCAAATCCAACAGAATCGGTAGATGAATCACAAATGTCGTTGTTTCTGGTATGACAAAGTGTGATATACCTGGCGCCACGGCTGTAATAGCTCTGGATGAGAGATAGCTCATTTCCAATGGGATAACCATTTTCAATTCCGATAAAGATGGCCCTTTTGCCATGTTTCTTCAGCTGATATGCATCGGCCGGGGTGAAGGCCATTTCCGCCAGGTCAGGATAACGGTTAATTACCGAGTACAGGGTGTCGAAAAGCAGGTCAGCTTTGGCTTTTGCTTTAGCATTGCCTTCGGGTGTACGTTTGCCCTGGGAAACAAAAACAGCAAAAAAAGCAGCATCGAGCCCTCCGGCCTTCATTCTTGGAAAATCCACAGTTGAATGATCCCTTCCCGGATCGTGTGTTTCCGCGATATCGAAACCTTTAACAGTAAGCTGTAAAGGAGCATCGGTATGAGAATCCACAGTGAGATATTTTTTGTGGATCTTCTCTGCCTTCTGATCAATTTCCTGATCGGAAAGCTGACTAAAAGCAGGATACATAAGTAAAAGCGCAATAAGGGTGAAAGTTATTTTCTTCTTCATGAAAAGGATCGTTTTAAGAATTTTTCAGTTGTCGCAGGTACAACTGGATGGTGTTTTCGAGACCAAGGTAAAGGGAGTCACAGATGAGGGCGTGGCCGATGGAAACTTCGAGCAATCCCGGAATTTGCTGATAAAAATAATGGAGATTTTCCATATTCAGATCATGACCGGCATTCAATCCCAATCCCGCTTCCATGGCAGCTTTGGCACCCATTACAAATGGTTCGATGGCTTTTTCGCGTCCTGAAAAGTACATCTTTGCATAACTTTCCGTATATAGCTCCACACGGTCAGTCCCGGTGGTGGCGGCATGAAAGATCATCTTCTCATCGGCATCAATAAAAACGGAGGTCCTGATCCCGGCTTCCCTGAACCTGGAAATGGTTTCTTTTAAAAATGACTGGTTCCGAATGGTGTCCCATCCCGCATTGGAAGTGAGGGCATCCGGTGGATCGGGCACCAGCGTTACCTGGGCCGGTTTCACCTGGAGAACCAGGTCGATAAATTGCTCCCCGGGATAGCCTTCAATGTTAAATTCTGTTGAAAGAATCGGCTTCAGGTCAAGAACATCCTGATAACGGATGTGACGCTCATCCGGTCTGGGGTGAACGGTAATCCCTTCTGCACCAAATCGCTCACAGTCTTTTGCCACCCTCAGCAAATCCGGCAGGTTACTACCTCTGGCGTTTCGCAAGGTGGCTATTTTATTAATATTGACGCTGAGTTTCGTCATCCTTAATTTTTTCGCAAAAGTAGGAATTTAACCGTCACGAATGAGCGATATTCATGTATCAATCCCTTCTCCGGAACTTCATCTTCTCAAAATAAGTAACGATGCGCCGGAGCAAATCGGAAAGCAATGCCAGGTATAACAGCAACGACATGATCCAGAGTATCCCTGTATTAAACCAGAAAGTGTCGATTTTCCAACTGCCCAGATTTTTAACGGGAGCATAAAACTGTGCCCTTCCATATCTTGATTCCGGAAAGGTGAATACAGGATCTTTTTTACGAATCAGCCTGTTGTCTTTTTTGACGATTTTATTCTCGGCAACCCTGTTCTGGACAAGATCAGCCATGCTTTCGTTGTAATTATCCTGGCGCAAAGCAGTAACACCCGCTACTCCCATTGATTTTACAAGGTTTTCATAGACACGGTCTCTTTTTAAGCTTGTATTTACCAGAAGTGCAGAGAAATGACGGCTTAAGGAATCCAGAAACAGTGAAGTCCTGGTGATGGAAGCCTCGCTCAGGTTATGAAGCGTGAGTTCTGCATATGGAGGTACAAAAAAACCTGCCTTGTCGCTTAATTTCCTGGTCTCATTTCTGAAAAGTTCCAGTTTGTCCTCAATTTCTGAAAGATTTTTCTTTAGCTGAACGTCCCGGTTGCACTCATTGAGTGTTGACTGCAGATAAGGGATTTTAAATGCGGTTTCAAAGGAATAATCGCTGATTTTCCAGTCGTAGGGATAAAAAATCTTTTCGTATTTATTGTTTTTAAACTGATCGACGGCCATGGCTTCAAACGACCAGCGTGAGGTCATCACATCGCCGATGACCGGCACACTTTCCTGGGATGAGATGGCAGGGTTTAGGTTGTCAAAAGAAACTACCGTCCCGCTGAGCAATAATTGCGGCACAATGATGAAAGGGATGATGATATAAATGGCTACCACTGAATTTAAGCCGGCAGAAATGTTCAGTCCGATCATGTTTGCCACACAGGAAGTGGAAAAGAGTACCAGCCAGAAGCTGAAAGTCATACCATGGATGCCGAGGATCATGTTCCCGACGATCACATAAAGAAGGGATTGCACCGCAGAAAGCAGGAAGAGGAATACGATTTTCGAATTCAGATAGCTGAACCGGCTGAGATGAAGAAAAGCCTCTCTTTTCAGTAGTTTCCGGTCACGGATGATCTCTTCGGCACTGACCATCATCCCGAGGAAAAGTGCCACTACCACACTCATGAAAAGATAAGCCACCAGGTTCCGGTTGTCACCAAATATATATTCATCTCCGCCTCTGTAACGGGTCAGGAAGGCGAGAAGTGCCGCCAGCAATGGTGCTTCCAGCAGGTTGATCAGGAGGTATGGCCGGTTGGTTATCTTTGTCAGGAAATTTCTTTTGCTGAAAATCCTGAACTGTTTGAATCTTCCGGGGATTTCCAGAAAACAGCAGGGCACTTCTCCTTTTACATCCAGGATCTCAAGCTGAGGCTGGATCTTTTTCCTGAAATGCGAATACCATTCGGAAGGAAGAATCTTTCTTTTAGGGGTCAGTTTTCCGCTTTCATTTACCAGCTTTGCCTCGATAATCTGAAGGATCTGCTCCGGGTTGACATATCCGCAGCAAAGACATTCACTCTCATCCGGATTAACAAAATTGCCGATTTTCTTGAAATAGCTCAGTGCATCGATTGGGTTCCCATAATATACCGGATATCCTCCCCGGTCCATGATGAGCAGTTTATCGAAGAGCTTAAAGATGTCGGAGGAGGGCTGATGGATATTCACGATGACCAGCCGGCCTTTGATGGTTTGTCCCTTGAGCAGGGTCATGACCATTTCCGAATCCATCGATGATAAACCGGAGGTGGGTTCATCGGCAAAAAGTATGGAAGGCTGACGGATCAGCTCCAGTGCAATGTTCAGCCGTTTTCGTTGTCCACCGCTGATGGTCTTGTTCAGCGGATCTCCCACTTTCAGATCACGGCTTTCAAGAAGGTCGATGTTGATCAGGTTGCGGGTAACAATTTCTTTCAGCTTTTCTTCTGAATAACCATCAAAACAGAGTTTGGCATTATAATAAAGGTTCTCGTAAACGGTGAGTTCTTCAATGAGCAGATCATCCTGCGGGACGAACCCGATGCTGCCCTGGAGCAGCGCGCTGTCATTCTGAAGATCGTACCCGTTAACTGTGATTTTTCCCTGGTCGGGGGGAATCGTGCCATTCAGAATATTCAGCAAGGTTGATTTCCCCACGCCACTGCCTCCCATCACCCCGATCAGCTCTCCCGATTCGGCAGTAAAACTAAGGGGTTGCAGGCCGTTTTTGCTTTTCTTGAAGTGATATTCGATTTCATTGGCGGTAAATGTAATTTCCGACTGTTCGCGTGCATGGAGGAAGTACCGCGCTATTTCGGAATAGTAAACCGGTTTGATCTTACTGCTTTTGAGGATATCGCCATTGTCAAAAAAGAAAGATCTGCGCGGGAAGATATTATGTCCGTTGAGGTCAAGATTGTCTTTCCCCTGGTAACGACCTATAAAGGTATTGATCGAATCGAGATGAAGGATCAGGATCTGCCCGTCAAGCATGGCCCGACTGATCCGCCGGATATCATCATTGATCGCATCAGGACTGATGATTAAAAGATATTGTTTCCGCAGCGACCCTTCAAAAGGATTGAAGATAAACTGCAGCATGTCATTCAATTCATCATGCTCAAGATTGAAGGCGGATCCAATGGCATTGAAATAAATGAACGAATTCTGATGAAATACGGCATCTGCTTCTTTTTCGCTCAGATAACCTTCTTCGAGGAATTCAACGAATTTAAGAAAGACAATGATCTTGTCGCGTTGTTTCAGTTCCTTGTTTACTTTTTGGCAGATGACAGTAATCTTCTGTGAGATATCCTCAGGAGAAGGCAATATTTCTCCTTCAGGCTGATGAAAAAACAACAGTTCATCGAAAAGCTTCAGGTATTCCTCCTGTTCAGGGTTATTGAGATGCCGCTGAAGGTAGGATATCAGTATATTCCGTGCGTTCTCAGTAAGAATTTTCTTCCCCGAAGCCGCCACGATGGCAAACAACTGAACCAAGGCCATCAATATAGATTCACTCATGGATGAAGGATCTGAAACAAATCAAAAATAGAAAATTAAACAATAAAAAAAACCGCCCTGTATGGGAGCGGTTCCTTTTCCTCATAAAAAGAGGCGAAAAATTAATTTACAAATGAATTTCTTACCCCTTCAACGAGTGTATTGAGTTGAGCGGCTTTTTCCTTTGGCATTTTTTTATCTGCTTCCAGTCCATAATCTGTGAAAACGGCTTTCAGCTTGCCTACTTCATTGTTAACCTGCATAATGGACGAATCACTTTTGTACGCCTCGAGAATGGTCATCAGTTTGTCGAAATTGCCTTTTTGATTAAAGATGAGTGTTGAAATCTGCTTGTTGTCTTTTGCGACCATGTTCAGTGCGGTCGAAAGATAAAGGGATTCGATAAAACCTCCTGTTGCAACCAATACAGAAACCTGGTTACGGTTGTTCTTGGAAAGATAGTCATTGGTATTTCCGAAAACCTTCCGGATCATGCCAACGAGCGAATCTTTGTTGTTGTTGAATTTTTTGACTTTTTCCATCATGGTATTGTCGTACACACCTGCGATGCCTAATTCGTCGGCCAGTTTGCTGGTGACTGCGAGAAACTTATTGGTTTCATCAATACGGTTGTAAGTGGCCGAATAGGCCAGGTCGGCGCTGAAAACGCCAAGATTCAGGGCTTTCGATTTCTCTGTTGCATACTTTGTAACATTGGCGGGAGGATTGGTAATATCGAAAATGAAGCCTGCTTTTGCCTTTTCCAGCATAGTGGTCACTTCAAAAGGCGTTGGGAACTGATAAAGCAAGTTATTGGTTTCGGGACTCACCGCCAACTGATTGATTGAATCAGCTGCAGCCTCATTGGCTTGTTTGTCATTGGATGCACCACCGCAGCCATTCAGGGTCAAGGCAATCACAAACATTGCGGGAATTGCCGTCAGATAAAATTTTCCGGATGCTTTCATATAACCTTTTCGTATTAAGTAAAAAATTAACGTTATGCGAATTTAAATTAATTTTATTTATACCATGCAACTTCAGGAAATTTTTCCAGGATTATAATCTCTTTACATAGATCACTTTCCCATCTCCGGTTTTATAGTAATCACGGATGAAGGCTTCCTTATCATAAAAGTTTTTTTCATAGAACAAACGGGTGGGCAAATATTTTTCGATAGACGAGGTTTCGGCGATGATATAATCAGCCCCCAGTTCTTTGGCTTTCCGGTGGGTTTCTTCCAGCAGGATTTTCCCGATACCGGAACCACGGTAATCATTGTGGGTTGCAATCCAGTAAAGGTCAAATCCATGTTCAGTTCCTGCAATAGGCCCATAGCAACTATAGGCCACTGTTTTTCCGTCCGCCTCTGCGAACAGGAAATGATATCCGCTGATTGCTTCGCCTTCTATCAGGCAGATTTCCACTAACTCTACTGCGACAGGAATCTCGAAATCATAAAAGAAACCGGTGGAGACGATGATTTCATTTACATTTTCAATATCGGCGGGCATAACCTGGGTGCGAAGGGTAATATCTTTTCTTTCCATAAGATTTATTTTCTGAATGCATCTTCCACGATGTGCCGGATTACTTCCACAAACCGGTATCCGGCCTTTTCCGTTGCTGCAATAAAACCGCCCGAAAGTGAGATACAGGGATTCAGGTTGAGGTCGATCACATAAAGTTTTTTGTTGGCATCCATCCGGAAATCGATACGCACATATCCCTTAAAACCGAATTCATTCCAGCATTTCTCACAGATACGGACAATCTCTTTTTTGATTTCAGCATCATCCTTTGTCAGGTTGAAAGTTCTCCTGGTATGAGAATATTCAAAAGAATTTTCATTCCATTTTGCTGTATATCCCATGATTTTCGGTTTTCCTTCGGGATATTTCAAAAATGTCATTTCCGCGATCGGCAGTACTTTGGGTCCGGCAGGGGTTGCCATGATGGAAACGTTGAATTCTCGTCCCTCAATGTATTCTTCTACAAAAAAATAATTACGGTTCTTATCCTTCAACCCTTCAATAAATTTTTTGTCGGAACCATCGAAAACAGAATCCTCATCCAGTCCCAGGGAACCTTCTTCCCAGATGGGTTTAAGGATGTATTTTTTTGTTTTCCTGATTTTCCCGGTGTGATTCAGTTCAACCCAGGAAGGAGTAGGTATTCCAAGTCGTTTTAATTCTTTTTTTGTCAGGACTTTATTGGCAGAGAAAAAGATCGGAATAAACGGATTGCCGGTGTAAGGTATGTTGAGGTGTGAAAGGATGGCAGGAGGAATATATGCAAATTCACCAAAATTATTGAGACTCTCAGCAAGGTTAAAAATGAAAAAAGGATTTGCATTCCGGATTTCTTTTATGGCTTTATCCAGGTTAAAATCGATCTGGTATTCCTCAACCCGGTAATTCAATTCAACGAGGGCATCCCTTACCAGTTTTACCTGTTCAAGCACGTCCAATTCGTCATCCTTCGGGTTGAGGGATATTTTATTGAAAAGAATTAAAACCTTTTTGTTCATACTGCTAAAAAATAACTGGAATTTATCAGTGTACTATTTCCTTATTCTTTTTGATGCCGATTCCATCACATGACGGATGATAAAGTCATAATCATAGCCGTTCATCCTGGCCAGGATGGGAAGATCGGAAGTTTCCTCATTCAATCCGGCCAGGGGGTTCACCTCAATAAAATTCGGAATACCTTTTTCATCCATCCTGATATCAATTCTTCCGCCATCGCGGCATTCAAGTACCTTCCAGGCTTTCAATGCCACTTCACTGCATTTCTGAATGATATCTTTCCCGGGAAGTGAATAGTCGATGAAGTTTTCGTAGTTCGTCTTCATGTCATAGGAATAAATCGCTTCAATGGCATTCGCCCGAAAAGAGACCTCCATGGCGCCGATGGAAAAGCTTTCTTCACCCGTTCCGAGAATGCCGACCGTAAATTCCCTACCGGGCAGGTAGGTCTCCACAAGCAGGGTAGGAGCGGCTTTCCATTGTTCGATGCAGGTTTCTCGCAGGGCTTCAGGGGAATTGACTTTCGATTTCAGGGTGATTCCTTTACCGGATCCTTCTGCATTGGGTTTGACGAACAGCGGATAAGGGAGATTGATCTTTTCAAGATCTTTTTCGCAGGAGACAATGGCAAAATCCGGTGTGGGCACACCGGCGTCACGCACCACCCTTTTAGTCATTCCTTTATGAAGCGTCAGGGCAAGGACGAGGGGATCTGAAAAAGTATAGGGTATTCCATAAGCATCTAAAAGGGCCGGAACCTGTGCTTCTCTTCCGATTCCGGACATTCCTTCACAGATATTGAAAACCAGGGGCCAGCGCTGTTCGCTGACAAGCCGGGATGCCAGGTTTCTGAAATGACCGATACGTTCTGTTGAATGGCCCAGGCGCTGAAGCGCCTGTTCAATGTCCTCAATGGTTCGCTCTTTATCAAATTCGGCTGTTTCTTCTTCTGTGAAGCCTTCCTTCAGGTAGTCTGAGCGAAGATCATACGTGAGGCCTATATGCATATTTTATTCGGAGAAATCAGGATATTTAAAGATTTTATTTTCGAAATTCTTAAGCAGCAGATAGTTTTCATCTCTGCCCTGGACATAATCCGGCAGTAAAGGGATTTTTCCGCCTCCGCCGGGTGCATCCACAACGAAGGTAGGCACTGCGTAACCAGAAGTATGACCGCGCAGCCCGCTGATGATTTCCAATCCTTTCTCGATGGGTGTTCTGAAATGTGCGGATCCCAGGATGGGGTCACACTGATACAGGTAATAAGGTCTGACACGGATCATCAATAATCCATGCATCAGTTTTTTCATCACCGGAATGCTATCATTGATCCCTTTCAGCAGCACGGTTTGACTGCCCAGGGGGATACCGGCATTGGCCAGCCGCTCACAGGCCTCTTTGACCTCTGTGGTCAGTTCATCCGGATGTGTGAAATGAATGCTGATAAAGAGCGGGTGATATTTTCGCAGGATTCCGACCAGTGAACGTGTGATTCGTTGAGGCAGGACAGCGGGCACTTTTGTACCGATGCGGATGATCTCCACATGGTTGATGGCCCGGAGTTGTGACAACAAGTATTCGATGTTCTGGTCAGGCATGGTAAGCGGATCCCCTCCTGATATCAATACGTCCCTGACTTCCTTATGATCACGGATGTATTGAAGTGCAGGTTCCCAGGCACTGATTCCGATGTGGCATTTGTCTTTTGCCACCATATGCGAACGGGTGCAGTATCGGCAGTAAGCCGAACAGAAACCGGTAGCCAGAAAAAGCACCCGGTCGGGATACCTGTGAACGATGTTTGGCACCGGGCTGTGATTTTCCTCCGACAAAGGGTCGGAAGCTTCACCAGGGGAGATCAGGAATTCATCCAATACCGGAACAATGCTCTTTCTGAGCGGCTGTTCAGGATTTCCTGGCTCCAGCAAACTCAGGTAGTAGGGTGTGATCCGGATCGGCAGAGAATTGTTAACCGGATGATCCGGTTTGATCTCGTTTTCCGAAAGATCGATAAAACGGGAAAGCTGATTAATGGTTCTTACGCTGTTTTTTAGCTGCCAATGCCAGTTTGACCAATCTTTTTCAGTGGCCTCCGGGAAAAATTTATGGAGAAATGCTGATGATCGGGGACTCAGCGCATTCTTGTCTCGATCAAGCCTGTTTTGGAGATATTCTGTTAAAAGTTCTTCTTCACTAATAAACCGTTGCTTACTTGGAGGCTCCTCGTCTTCGTTCAGCTCAGTATGGGGAATTTCTGTTTTCTCGTTTTGAAGTTTTTCCATTTTGGTTTTTACTTGTTGAAAATCTTTTTCCAAAAGCTGCACTCCTATGATATTTGTTCATGTAACTCATTGGTCAAAAGATTCTTACATTTCCGATTCAAAAATGTCAGTCAACGAATTTATAGTAATGATTCAGAATGCAAATAGGAACAAATTTTAGTTAATTTTGACAACGATGGTAACTTTTTTTTCAACAAAATATTGTTAATAAGATTACTGCTTTCTGATGTCGCAGTTGAACCGTTTCCGGGGAGGTTTTTCTGAAACGGAAGGAAGGATAAAGTACTGAATATGAAGCTATTTTTCAGAGAATACGGGGCAGGATCACCCGTCATCATTCTTCACGGGCTCTTTGGTTTGTCGGATAACTGGGTGACTTTCGGCAGAAGATTGGGCGAAACCCGCCATGTCATCATCCCCGATCTCAGGAATCATGGGCAATCACCGTCAAGCGAAGTTTTTGATTTTCCCTCTCTGGCGCAGGATATCCGGGAGCTGATGAAGGATCGGGAAATAACCTGCACTGATGTCATTGGTCACTCGCTGGGCGGAAAAACAGCCGCAATGCTGGCGCTTGATTCACCTGACCTGATCCGCAAACTGGTAGTCGTTGATATCAGTCTGCGAAGGTATACCGACACTCATCAACACCTGCATCTCATCCATGCCATGAAAAAAGTGAATATTTCCAAAGCGGTTTCCAGGCTTGAGGTGGAAAAACAACTTGCCGTCTTTGTTCCTTCCATGAAATTGCGTCAGTTTCTTCTGAAGAGCCTTTACTGGAAGGATAAGCAAACGCTGGCCTGGCGGATCCATTTTTCCGGTATTGAGAAAAGCCTCCCGGAAATCTTCGGGGAAATTGCGACTGATAAAACATTTAGCGGACCAGCCCTGTTTATTCAAGGAGGGTTATCGGATTACATAAAAAACGAGGACCTCCCTGAAATACATAAGCATTTTCCGGAAGCCCTCGTTAAAACCATTCCCGGTGCATCACATTGGGTTCATGCAGATGAGCCGGAACTATTCTACAGGATTGTCACTGATTTTCTGCAGTAACCTAATATCTTTCGATTTTTATACTTGAGATCGCCGTCTCAACCGTAATATAAATTCTTGATTTGCCTGAATACCAGTTCGGTGTTTCATAGGTCCGGTCGGCTTTCTTGACAAAGCCTTCAAAATCCTTGCTAACCAGAAATGATTCTGACCTGACCTGGCATCCTGCTTCCTTCGGGACTCTGAGGGTGAATGATGAGGCTCCGGCACTAACCGTTACTACGGTTTTTGGATTCAGTTTGCCAAGAGTCATCTCAACGGAAGCTGCACCGGCATCAATTTCGACCGTATCGATCTTATATTTGCTCAGATCCATGGTCATGGCTGCAGCTCCGATATCGAGATCCAGGTTCCAGGATGGTTTTTCGTTCAGCCGGATGTTTACCTGGTTGGTATTCATCTTACGATGGGTTGTGCCGTCCTGCATTTTCAGGGAAACCTCCTTGGTACCCGTCCTGTTATCGGTTGTTAACTCATAATTCCCGATGTCACCGGTTTTGCTGAAAGAGAGATAATCCGATGTGGAACTGTCAATCTTGAAATTCCCGGCAGCAGCCTCCAGTATCAATTTTCCCTTTGTGGAGAGAGAATCAAACGGAACCGTGAGGTTCTGATCCTTATGATAGTATGCAGTGGTATCATTATCATCCTCATCAAAATCAAAATGGAAATTGGAGCCGTCGTGATGCCATTTCCAGAACCAGGGTTTCGTATCAGGCAGGCGGTTGATGACCAGAAACGTGATGAGCACGACTGCAATCAGCGAGATAAATTTGAAGAGATCGCGCATGGGAAGAACCGAAATCCCCCAGAGTATAAGAATTACGGGCCAAAGCCTCCAAAAAGAAAACCAATTGAAATGGATGACCCCGAAGTTGGCAAGGATGAAAAGCAATCCGACTGCGATCAGGATGATTCCCCAGAAAAGATGTTTGTACTTCATGACAGTAGGTTTTAGAGGTTATGAGTTCTTTCTTTTTCCGGTAACACTATTGATCAGTAAACCAATGCCGATTACAACCAGGATCAGTGGCCAGAGATCTTCAAAACGGATATGAGGGATAAATGAATCAGCAAGAAAAATGGCCCCAAGTGTGATAAGAACGAGTCCGCCGATAAGGTTTCCACGATTTCTGTGGATTGGACGATGATCTTTAAACGGATCTTTGTTGGGGGTTTCAGCGGGGTGATCAGGATCCTGGTTTGTGTGTTGATTTTCCATGACAGGTGGGGTTTGATTTGTGGTTTGGTTAAAATTAAAGGGTTTTACCGGTGTGACGATCCATAAAAGGATGTATATCAGTACGCCTCCGCCCCCGGCAAGTGCAAGAATAACAAAAATGAGTCGGACCAGCAATGGGTCGATGGCAAAATATTCTGCAAGGCCTCCGCAGACCCCTGCAAATACTTTTTCCGTAGTACTTCTGTAATAGCGTTTTGGTTCCATTTGTTATCAAGATTTAAGAAGAATGCAGCCTTTAGACGTTCTTCACGATGATAAGTTACAGAAGGTTTTATTCCGGGGCAGGGTCATCCTTGTGCAGATTTTTGTAAACTTTTTTAGACAGGTTAAGACTGATCTCATAAAGTATGTATAATGGAATGGTGACAACCAACTGGCTGAAAACATCAGGACTCGGAGTAATAAAGCCGGAAATGATCAGGATGGCAATAAAAGTATGTTTCCGGTACTTTGCCATGAATTTTGGAGTCACAATCCCGATTTTTGTCAGGAAAATCATTATGACCGGGAACTCGAACATCAGGCCCATCAAAAGGCACATGGTGGTTACATTGCTAGTATAGGAAGTGAGTGCAACCTGGTTAACAACGGTTTCACTGACCTGATAGTTGCCTAAGAAATTAACCATCAGCGGAACAACCAGGAAATAACTGAAAAGAACGCCAAGAAGGAAAAGGAAAGAGATAATAAAAACAGCTCCACGCGTTTTGTTTTTCTCCACGGCCGTAAGTCCTGGCTTGACAAATCTCCATAATTCCCATACAATATAAGGCATTGCAAGAACAAACCCGGCAATGATGGAAATGGTCATGTGAGACATGAACTGTCCGGCCAGATTGATATTGATCAGATGAAGCGAGACGATGTCAAAACAAAAGGAATCCATCGACAGCAGCGTTCCGAGTTTACAAAGTACCCGGTAAGTAATAAAATCGGCCCGTGCAGGAGCCAGGATGATCCCGTCGAACAGGATGTTTTTAAAAGCAAACCCCAGCATCGCGAGAAGGACAATGGCAACAATGCTCCTGATGATTGTACCCCTGAGTTCATCGAGGTGTTCCCAGAAGGTCATTTCCTCAAAATCAGTCCGCTTTATTCCTTTTTTTGTTTTCATTGAGGCAAATGTATCCAGAAATTTAATTATATTTGAATGATTTAATGATTTTTGACTTAGTTTTAATCTTTGAACTGAATTCTCTAACCTGTAAAACCTCAAGCTATGGCCGAAAGAGAAATTATCCTTGAGCAGATGCTTAAAGTGCTGAAGGATATCGAAACCAATACCTGCGATAAGGAGTTCATGCCCAATACGACCATGCTTGAAATGAAGCTGGATCATATTCTTGAACTTCATGAACGTGAGATTCATATTCTGCAGCAGATTGCCAACTGTGAATGTTCCTGTAAAAAGAAGAAAAAAGAGAAGAAAGAAAAAAAGGATAAAAAAGTCAAAAAGGACAAAAAGGGAGATGGTAAGAAGAAGTGAAAGAACGCCCCCGGTAATCAACCGGGGGTTTTTTTTCCAAAAAGTGAAAATTGTTGTATGCTATTCAAATAAATTTTTGTTTATTTGTTGAAAATTATGGCAAAGTATGGTTTCGGATTATGAATTTTGGGAAAGCAGGTATCGGAACCGTGAATATATTTATGGTCGCATCCCTAATCATTATTTCAGGGAAAAAATAAAAACCAACACGCTCGGGAAGTTGCTTTGTCTTTGTGAAGGAGAAGGCCGTAATGCGGCATATGCCGCCTATACCGGCTGGCCTGTTGTGGCCATGGATTTCAATGAAAAGGCAAGGGATCGGGCAATTGCGTTGGCCGAATCAAAGAATGTCAGAATTGAATTCCATGTTTCAGATATTGCTGATTATCATTTTCCCCCCGAAACCTATAATTATGTAGCCATTATCCATTGCCATTTTCGGCCTGAACTCAGGAAACAGGTTTTTCAGAATGTGATCAAAACACTGAAACCAGGCGGCGGGATATTCTTTGAAGGATTCTCCACGGAGCAATTTGGCAGGGAATCCGGCGGACCTGCTGATTTTGAAAAATATTATACACTAAAGGAAATTGAGGAAGAGTTATTGCCTGGCTTCGAATTCAGGGAACTTTATCAGATAGAATACAGAATGAACGAAGGGTTATACCATGTGGGAATGTCAAACCTGATCCGTTTCCTGGCTTTTAAACCCTAAACTTCCGGAGTCTTTTCGCTTTCCTTCTTCTCTTTCTTCGGTGGCTCATTCATATCATTTTCCAATCCGGAAACCCCATCCTTGAAGCTTTTAACTCCTTTTCCGATTCCTTTCATCAGTTCCGGAATTTTCCTTCCTCCAAAAAGCAACAGCACAATCAGGGCAATGAGTAAGATTTCGGAAGTTCCGAGACCACCTAAAATTCCTGCGATAATATTCATGGCGCAATATTTTTATGATTGGATAAACCAGCTTTTTTCTGCGTGCAAGGTAGGATGAAAAGACTGGATATGATTACAAAAGTAATAAAAAAGTCTACTCAATCACCCTCATGCCTGAAAAAGAGGCAGGCATCGCCATAACTCAGGAAGCGAAACTGATTCCGGATGGCATATTCGTAAACTGCTTTCCAATTGTTTCCTACAAAGGCCGCAACCAAAAGAAGTAACGTACTTTGAGGTTGGTGAAAATTGGTAATCAAAATGTCAACCAGCCGGAAGCGGTAACCGGGAATGATCATTAACCGGGTTGCTAACTGGTATTCGTCCTGTTTTGTTCTTCTCATTTCTGTCAGAACGGCTTCAAGGGCATTCGATACTGGGATGTTCACCTCATATTTTTCTTCATAAGGATCCCATTGGCCGATTTCACTGACCGGGCTTTTATCTGTAAGCAGTTTTACCCCTGCCCAGTAAAGGCTTTCCAGTGTACGGACCGAGGTAGTCCCAACTGCAACCAGCGGTTTTTTGTGATGCTGAAGCAGTTTTTCTATGACGGAATGGTGAACGATTATCCGCTCTTCATGCATCACGTGATCGGCAATATCAGCGGCACTTACCGGACGGAAAGTCCCCAATCCTACGTGGAGGGTAACTTGCTGAAGGTCCATATTTTTTTTGCGCAGACGCCGGATCACTTCTTCCGAAAAGTGCAATCCAGCCGTTGGGGCTGCAACCGAACCCTCATGTTCGGCATAGATGGTCTGGTACCTGACAAGATCGGAATCGCCCGGTGCACGTTCGATGTAGGGAGGCAACGGCACCTTTCCCGCCATTTCCAGGATCTCTGAAAAGCGGGTCTGTGAAGGCGTCCAGCGAAATTCAACCAGGAAACATCCTTCACCATGATTCCCCTTCAGTGTGGCAGTTAATTCATAAAGGATGTTGTGATGATGGAATTTTTTGTGAAGAGATCCGTCCTTCCAGCGTTTTACATTTCCGATCAGGCAATTCCAGGTACAGGTTTCTTTCTCAAGAAAGGCCGATTGAACTTCTGAAAAAGGCAGAACCGGTTCCAGGCAGAAGATCTCGATGGTTGCTCCGGTATTTTTTGTAAAGATCAATCTTGCCCGGATTACCCGTGTATTGTTGAAGATCACCAGGCTTCCTTCAGGCAGATGCTCGTCCATGCGGAGAAAAACATCCTCCTCAATAACATTTTTCCGGCATATCACCAACTTGGAAGCATCTCGCTGTTCAAGAGGAAATTGAGCGATGGCTCCCGGGGGGAGATCATAATCAAATTCCCTGATGTCGATATGCTTTTCCACCTTCATGGTAACTCCCGGTAAGGCAGCGAAAGTAGCCATTATTTTTTCTCGCTGGAAAAGAAATTTGGTTTATAGGTAATCATCAGATAAGCGTACTGTGCGATTTTCCCGGTACCAGGTTTCAACCCATCAAGCCGTTCCCGTGTTTCGGATTTGAAGTAAAGACAATAAGCCGCATTGAGTTCAAGATTTGGAAGGGGTTTGTAAAGAAACATCAGATCGGCTTCTGAACCAAGATTTTTATCCACAACCTGGTAAGGTGTACTTCCTGATGCCGGCAGATAACCATAGGGCATGCTGAACATCCGGTAAGTGGCTTCAAGGGAGGTTTTAGCCGAAAACGTTACAGTGCCCCGGAAATAAAGGTCATTTAAGCCGTATTGCAGTGCGTCCTTGCCCAGATAAGAGGAATAGGTATCCATGTAGCCGTAGAATCCATGGTTTGTGCCCCAGAGCGTTGAAAAACCCTTCACCTTTTCTTTATAGGTGATGGTGTCTGACAGATTATTTCCGCTCAGATGTTCAAAACCAACTAATATCCTGAGAGGTTTCAGTATCTGATAAGAAGCATAGCCTCCGGCAAAGAGAGCGGAAAGTTTTCTTCCATCCTTGTAATGCCCCCCCTGGTAATAGGCACTTGCCGATAGGGTAAGATTTTTCCAGGTATAGGTTGCCAATCCACCGACGGTTGCACGGGCATAAAGCGTATTCGGATAATTTTCAGTGACCTTTGTTGTCGTTTTAATGACGGTCGTCCCAATGATACTGTCTTCAGCGTTGACGATCTCAAGAATCTGGGAGGTGGTTTTGGATGAAGTGATAGAAGGTTTTTGTTGAGCATCCAGGATTAATGTCAGCGAAACACTAAGGGCATCATTCAAGAATTTTTTCTGCTGCCACAGGTAAGCCATATATTTATAATTTTTCAGATTATAGGAACTGAGATAAGTGGAGGCCGGCGCCATATTGTTGACGGCAAATCCAAAGTCTCCCTTATAATTGATTCCCGGCGTTACCCAGCTGGTCACCACCACATCATGGGTCGATCCCCATTGCTTCCAGTTAGAGGCTCCGAGAACCCGCTGATCATCATAATTCAGTACCATCCTTCCGATCCTTACCGAAAAAGCTTTGTTAAAGCTGTATTTAAACCAGCCTTCGAAAATGTTCACCGTGTTTTTGGCGATCGTGTCCGACGAGAAATTGTTTTCACCGAAAACAAAAGCATGCTGAAGTGAAAACCGGGTACTGATCTTTTCATTGGCATAATCGAAACTGATCCTGCTTCTTCCCAGGATGACCGGGTAGCCATGCATGGATGAGTCGCCGGGCTGCAGATAACCATTGCGATATTCGGCCCTGGGCCTGAATTCTCCGCTGATCGTAAATTGGGCCTGGAGGGAACTGCCGGCAAAGAATAACACCATAACGGCAAGCAACAAAGTGAAAAGAAAAGTTTTTCTCATGATTTCAAAATAAAATATTTTCGGCAAAAGTATAAAAAATACTTCACCGATATGTTTATTGCAACCTATCGAAACATAAATTTATTTGAAATAAAAACGGAAAGTTAAAAAGTGAGGAGGTTGGTTTTTTTGGTATTTTTACCTTTTATAAAAAAAAAACAGAAAATGAATCCGAAGCAGCATATTCCCAATTTTATCACGATGCTGAACCTTGCCAGCGGGGTCATCTCGATCACAGCGGTCATGCAGGGTAACCTGGTGTGGGCGGCATTGTTTATTTTCCTGGCCGCGGTTTTTGACTATCTTGATGGCACGGCTGCCCGGTTGTTGGATGCCCGTTCGGAAATAGGGAAACAACTTGATTCGCTTGCCGATGTGGTTTCTTTTGGTGTTGCTCCCGGCCTGATCATGTTCCAGCTTTTGATGTTTCAGTGTGAAGGCGGAGGAAACATGCTCGAGAAATTTCATATCATTCCTTATTTCGCTCTGTTGATCCCGATCGGTTCGGCTTTACGTTTGGCGAAATTCAACCTTGATACCCGTCAGGAGGTCAATTTCATTGGATTACCTACTCCGGCCAATGCTTTATTTTTCGCTGCGATTCCCCTGATTCTTTTTGTGCCGGCGGAAAAGATGTCGCTGATCTCCCTGCCATTCCTGGTGGAGTTCTTTTCAGGGATAAAAGTCCTTGCGATTTTAACGGTCTTTTTCTCTTACCTGCTGATATCGGATTTCAGGTTGTTCTCCATGAAATTTAAGAGCATGAAAATGGAAGGGAACGAGGCAAGATATCTGTTTCTCGGGATTAGCCTGGTATTACTCGTGTTGTTTTCGTTTCAGGCAATACCCTTTATCATCGGCGTTTACCTGTTTTTATCCATGGCCTTTCAAAAAAGCAGTGCAGCCTGATTATCTCAGTTCGAAATTTTGCCCAAGGTAAACCTTACGGACATGCGGGTCTTCTGCAAGTTCGCGGGAAGTCCCTGACTTCAGTATGGAGCCCTCAAATAACAGGTAGGAACGGTCGGTGATGGTAAGGGTTTCATGTACGTTGTGATCGGTGATAAGGACGCCGATATTTTTCTCTTTCAGTTTCCGTACGATATTCTGAATGTCTTCCACTGCAATGGGATCAATTCCTGCAAAGGGCTCATCCAGCAGGATGAATTTAGGATCGACGGCAAGGCACCGGGCAATCTCAGTCCTTCTTCTTTCGCCGCCGGATAAAGTAATTCCGTCACTCTTTCTGACATGCTGAAGACCAAATTCATCAAGGAGATTTTCCAGGCGATCTTTTTGCTGAGTGGAAGTAAGTTTGGTGAACTCAAGGATGGCGCGGATGTTATCCTCCACACTTAATTTTCTGAAGATGGAAGGTTCCTGTGCGAGATATCCGATTCCGCGCTGGGCCCGCTTGTACATTGGTTCGTTGGTGATATCGAGATCATCGAGGAAGACTTTTCCCGAAAAAGGTTTGATCAGCCCGACGATGATATAGAAGGAGGTGGTCTTTCCGGCGCCGTTGGGACCAAGCAATCCTACGATTTCTCCCTGTTCGAGCTTTACGCTCACTTCGTTGACGACAGTTCTGTGCCGGTATTTTTTTACAATGTTTTCAGTTCGGAGGAGCATGGTGATTCCGCAGTACAAAAAGATGAAATGATCTTCAAAATTAAGAATTAAACGTCAATTCAGAAGGAAAAGTTTGCCGAAACAAAAATTCCGAATTTCGGAACATGGGGATTCTGTGCATCATTCAGGTGGGATAACCGCCAGATCGCATCAATCCGGAATGCCTTGAAGATGTTTTCTATTCCTGCACCGGCTTCCCAGTAAACTTTTTTGCCAAAGCTTCTCATCTTTTCCGGAAAACGGGAAAAAGCATCATTCTTGCCCGACAGCGTCCCATAAACACCCCTCACATGGGCCGTTTCACGCCACTTCAACTTTCTCAGGAGCGGGATTTTGTTGAAAAGCAGACCCTCAAAATGATGGGTAAAATAGGCCGTGGCGTATTCGTCGCTCACGAATTCATAGTAATTCATGAGGTTGGATGCGTATTCGTCAAAGAAAAAGGTCTGGTTGCCTTCATGGATCTTCAGCAGTGAATAGGGGAGGGTTCCCCAGATCTTCCCGGTTTCGATGATGTATTTTGACCAGCCGATGGTGGCGAAATTGAACCACTGTTTGATATTCAGCCCCAGGCGGTGGTATTCAAAATCGCTCTTGAATATACGGGGGATTCCATAGCTATAGGTTAGCTGAAAAATTGGATACGGGGAACTGATGGTAATCCTGTAAAACTGGCCGCTGACATACCTTTCGCGGAAAGAAAGCCGTAGATCAATCCTTGCCTCTGTCGTGAAGATCTGGTTCATGGAATCGGCCACATCTTTTGAATGGGGATAGATGATAAATGCTGTGGATCCCAGAGGGAACATTTCACGGTGAATGAGGCTGAAAGTATTGGAAAAACCTGTAAACCACTCATGCTCATAGGCGATTTTATATTCTCTGACCAGGGTGAGTTTATCGTTTGATCCGCGGTGAAACAAGGAGGAGAAAATATTGTCCGTATTTACCGCATGAAGGCTGGCTCCCAATTGTTCAACATCATATTTATAAGATAGCAGGAATCCTTTTCGTGGATTCTTACTGAAGAGGTATATCATATCTCCTCCGTATTTGAAAGTCTGATCTTTTAACCCATAAGCCAGAAATCCTTCGATCTGTACCTTTCTGCTAAACGTATTCCCTGTTCTGGCTCCAAGTTTGAAACGGCTGCCTTCGATTCCATTTGAACTGTAAATCGTATACCATGGGCCGATCTCCAGCTTGCCCCAGGAAATGTATCCCGTAAAAAGGCCATAGAAGAAATCCACATAAGTATTGAAAATGGGAATCTTTTTCACCGAATCGGTCATGGCATAAACCCCTTTTTCCGAACGTGATAAAGGTTCGGGCCTTGATTTCTCCCAATAATCTTCCTTCATGTCTTTTGCATCCGGTTCCACCACTACGTTTGCAGGCAAAGAGAAGAATCGCTTAGTTTCAGGCTGATCGAAGGAGAAATGCTGATATATGGAAGTGCGGTGTCCAAAGAATCCGAGTGTTTTTTTTGCCTGGTCCAGGATGTTGAAATCGGCCACCATATAATCTTTTGTCATCATCCAGAACTTATTTCCTGTCCACTGGAACTCCTGCTGTATGACCATGTCGTTGAGGAAATTGATGTTGGCATCATCGGCTATTCGCATATCGATTTTCAGAATCGCAAAAACGGTATCGGCAACCCAAAAATTCCCGGTAAAAGTCAACGATTGTCTGTGACGGGGTTTAAACATGACATGGTACGCCCAGTTTTTTCCCATAAAGAGACTGTCGACGAGGTAATACTTATAATAATCGATTCCGAAATCAGCAATGGGACTGACGAAATTTTTCTCAAACAAAGGAATAAAGTTCTGGTAGATTTCAACTTCCTGGGAAAGATTTCCCAGGAATTGCGAAAATTCCAGATCTTCCAGTCCTGAAGCCCGGGTGGCCTTGATGATCTCTTTTTTGGATCGGGGACTTTTCCGGAAATAGACGTCGGAGGTGGTTTCTGTGATAAATACCGGCAGGTAGGACTTTCCGTTTATGGTTGAGGTATCTACATAACTGAAAACAAATGCAAAGGGTTTGGTGAACCACTTGTCTTTGATCCGGTCGGAGATGTTATTGGCATCCAGTTCCAGTTTGGTATAGGCTTCATATTGATAGGTTTCAAAAGACCTGAGACTATTTTTTTTCTTATTGGCAATGATCTTTTTGAGGAGAATCTCGGCCGGATTTCCACTGTAAACGATGGTCACTTCCGAAAGCTGGAGTTCAGCCGGAAGCATTTTGATCTCGAAGGTCTGAAACTGGTTTGAGACAATTTTTTTACTTATGGTCTGGTAGCCGACCAGAGAGGCCCGGATTGAGTCTGCCTTAATTTTTACCTCTAAGGAAAAGTTCCCCTGGAAGTCGGTGAGTGTCCCAATGGTTGTTCCCGGAATGATGATATTAACAAAAGGGAGTGCTTCGCCGGATTTGGCGTCTGTGATGTTGCCCATGATTTTGGTCATCTGCGCCATCAACAGGCATGGGCAAAGAAAGAAACAGATGAGGAAAGGTACCAACTTGAGGTATCTCTTCGTCATGATCTTTTTTTAAATAATTCCTTCACGAAGGATATCGTGAAGATGTATCACACCCAGGTAATTTCCGTTTTCAGCGATCAGGAGTTGGGTAATATTATTCTGGCGCATGATATTCAGTGCGTCCACCACGAGGGTTCCCGGCTCAATGATCTTGGGATTCTTATTCATGATGTCGGCGGCGATTGTATGTTTTATATCCGACTCTTTCTGAAGCATTCGACGCAGGTCACCATCGGTGATGATCCCGGCGATCCGGTTTCCGTCAAGAACGGCTGTAACGCCAAGCCGCTTTCCGGATATTTCGAGGATCACGGTTTTGATATCATCCGTAAGGTTCACTTTCGGAGACAGGTTGTTGACATACAGATCTGATACCCTGAGATAAAGTTGTTTTCCAAGGGATCCTCCCGGATGAAATTTAGCAAAATCATCCACCGAGAAGCCTCTTTGTTCAAGC
Source organism: Bacteroidales bacterium (assembly GCA_038244085.1). GTDB lineage: Bacteria > Bacteroidota > Bacteroidia > Bacteroidales > FEN-979 > FEN-979. The sequence continues at coordinate 79,112 of JBBRTX010000007.1, forward strand.
AGGCATACGGCAAGGGCATCACCCATTACGAGTTGTGCGGTTGTGCTGGAGGTAGGGGCAAGATTATTCGGGCAGGCTTCTTTTTTAATGGTGGTATCTAAAATGTAGTTGGCCTGACGGGCAAGGAAGGAATTCCGGTTGCCGACGATGGCAATCAGCAGACTACCATGTAGCTTTAACAGTGGAACCAGGACTTTGATCTCGGGTGTTTCGCCACTTTTTGAGAGGCAGATGATGATATCGTCTTTCATGATGGTACCAAGATCTCCATGGATGGCATCGGCCGCATGCATGAAAATGGCAGGTGTCCCGGTAGAGTTCAGCGTGGCAACGATCTTTTGCGCGATAATCGCACTTTTCCCTATCCCCGTCACGATGACCCGGCCGGAGGAATGATAGATCAGGTCGACACAATGGGCAAAATCATCGTCAATGGATTCAAGCAGTCCTGAAATCGCTTCTGCTTCTTGCCGGATCGTGGTTTTGGCAATCTCCTTTAATTCGTTAAAATCCTTCAATGTGCAATTATTTTGAAAAATATTTGTTTAAGCCTTTGCCTTTTATATTATATTTGTATTAAGGGGTTATCAATCCATCAGGGAACAAGATCCAACAATAACAAAACAATTCAAAAGCAAAGTTAAGATAATTAACTATAGTACGAAAATGGCGGTTAGAAAGGACGAGCATAAATTACATGAGGTTTTAAAGAAGGTATTCGGGTTTGACAGTTTCAAAGGTAATCAGGAAGCGATAATCAACAATATACTTGCCGATAAAGATACTTTTGTCATCATGCCTACAGGTGGGGGAAAATCGCTGTGTTATCAGCTTCCGGCGATGATCATGGAAGGTACTGCCATTATTATATCTCCACTTATTGCCCTAATGAAGAACCAGGTTGACTCCCTGCGCAGTTTCGGGACGGAAACCAATGTGGCTCACTTCATGAATTCTTCCCTTACCAAGCAGGAAATTGTCCAGGTAAAGCAGGATATCGTGAAAGGGCATACCAAATTGTTGTATGTTGCCCCGGAAACCATTACCAAAGAGGAAAACATCGAATTCCTCAAATCCATAACCATTTCATTTTACGCCATTGATGAAGCGCATTGCATTTCGGAATGGGGTCATGATTTTCGTCCGGAATACCGCAGGTTGCGGCCGATTATCGAAGCCATCGGGCAGAAAGTACCGGTTATTGCCCTCACGGCAACAGCCACGCCAAAAGTTCAGCAGGATATCCAGAAAAACCTTGCCATGATGGATGCCACCTTGTTCAAGGCTTCTTTTAACCGGCCCAATCTTTATTATGAAGTGAGGCCGAAAACCAAAGATGTTGTTAAAGACATTATTAAATTTATAAAGGGTAATTCAGGGAAATCAGGGATTGTTTATTGCCTGAGCAGGAAAAAAGTGGAGGAGATTGCCGAGACCCTTGTGGTTAACGGAATCAAAGCGCTACCCTATCATGCAGGCCTTGATGCTTCGACCCGACGTAAAAATCAGGACAGTTTCCTGATGGAAGAAGTGGATGTGATCGTAGCCACCATCGCCTTTGGCATGGGGATCGATAAACCCGATGTGCGATATGTCATTCACCATGATATCCCCAAGAGCCTGGAAGGGTATTACCAGGAGACCGGACGGGCCGGGCGTGATGACGGGGAAGGTAACTGTATCGCCTTTTACAGCTATGATGATATCCTCAAACTTGAGAAGTTCATGAAGGGCAAGCCGGTCGCCGAACAAGAGATTGCCAAACAACTCCTTCTTGAAACGGTTGCCTATACCGAATCTTCGGTATGCCGTCGTAAACAGCTATTGCATTATTTCGGAGAAATCGCCAAAGAGGATAATTGCCAGAATTGTGATAACTGCCTCCACCCGAAAAAACGCTTTGAAGGGAAACAATATGTGAAAATCGTATTGGATGCTGTAATGGATGTTAAACAACAGTTCAAACAAAAGCATATTATCAATATCATTCTGGGTAAAAGCTCTTCCACGATAAAATCATACAAGCACAATAAGCTCGGCGTATTCGGAGCTGGTGCCGAAAAAGATGAAAAATTCTGGAATGCCGTGGTTCGTCAATCCCTCATCGAAAGATTGCTGATGAAGGACATTGATAATTATGGCTTACTGAAAATTAGTCCTGACGGGGCAAAATTTCTAAAAAGTCCGCATTCGATCATGCTGGTGGATGATCATGATTTTGAAAATATAGAGGAAGATGAATTTTTTGCCGCGATGGGTTCCAAATCCAGTACCGCGGACAAGACTTTGTTTTCCATGCTGAAAGACCTTCGCAAGGAAATTTCCAGGAAAGAAAAACTGCCTCCTTTCGTGATCTTCCAGGATCCTTCCCTCGAGGACATGTCCATTCAATATCCCATTACCACCGAGGAATTGAAACAAATCACCGGTGTCGGCGCCGGTAAAGCGATCAAATACGGGAAACCTTTCCTGGAGCTGATCAAAGAATATGTTGAGGAAAACGAGATCATCCGGCCGATGGACATGGTGGTGAAATCGGTTATCAATAAATCGGGACTGAAAGTTTACATTATTCAGAATATTGACCGGAAACTTGCTTTAGAGGATATCGCCTATGCGAAAAATTTAAATTTCAGCGACCTGCTCAATGAAATCGAAAGCATTGTATCCTCGGGTACGAAAATAGACATCAAGTATTACATCGATGAGTTTGTGGATCCTTATCACCAGGAAGAGATTTTTGAATACTTCCGCGAAGCAGAATCAGATTCAATCGAGGATGCCCTTAACAGCCTCGGAGAAGACGAATATACTGAGGAGGAGATCCGCCTAATGCGAATAAAATTCATGTCAGAACTAGGTAACTAACATTTTCAACATCATGCAAGACGAAACCACCATTATCCCCGGAGAATCCAGGGAAGAGCAGGAATTTCAACCATTACCGGAGGAAATCAAAAAGAAATCCTTCTTCACGTTTAACACCCTTCTGGAACTTGTGCTGCTGGCGGGTCTGATCATATTGTACGTGCTATGGTTTTCTGCAAAACCGGCTTCAGAAAAGGCGATTCCTGTGGTTCAGAAAAGTGGTGGCAGCAATACCGTGGTTTTTGTCAATCTTGACACGCTCAATGCCAGGTATGCCTTTGTAAAAGCACTTTCCACCGACCTGGAAGCCACCGGGAAAAAGCTCCAGACGGAAATCCTGAATGAACAAGGCACCCTGGAAAAAGAAGCGGCCGATTTCCAGAAACAAGTTCAGTCCAATGCCATTCCGGAGGATAAGGCAAAAAAAATGTACGAGGTATTGATGCAACGGCAGCAAGCCCTTATGGAAAAGAAGGAAAGATATACCCAGCAAGTGGCAGATAAGGAGATGAAAATGCACCAGACTTTGCTGGATACGGTGGATCATTTCCTGAAGAGATATAACCGCGACTATGGTTATGATTACATTCTCGGGTATAGCCGGGCGGGTGAAATTCTTTTGGCCAACGATACCCTTGATATCACCGATCAGGTTTTGAAAGCGCTGAATGATCAGTATAAGGAAAAAGAAAAATAGAAGATGCGTCCTCTCTTCATGCTGTTGATCCTTGCAGCACTCGTTTCCTGCAAACGCCCGAATGAAATGATCAGTGTGGGCATTCCGCAGGATTCGCTTATCTCAAAAGAACAGATGATTAACATGCTGGCCGATCTTCATGTGATCGAATCCACCCTGCAATTGGAGAAAAATAAAGGACAAGACCCGAAGAAATCTTCACAAGCTTTTTTCAATGCTTTTTTCTCCCGGTATAAGGTTTCAGACAAACGGTTTTATGCCAGTCTGGAATACTATAAACAGGACCAGGGAGAATTCATCAAGCTTTATGAAGCAGTAATCGCCGAACTGGAGAAACGCGGGATGCATATAAAGGTTGCACCCGGCGCCAATCCGGAGTAATCCGCTATTTTTTGGTAAACACGGCGCTGGCACTGATTGTTGTTGCACCGTTATCCATGGTATAGGACCAGTTCATAATTGTGGTACCGTTGATTGATCCTCCACCATTAAGGATCCAACCGGCAATGGTTTGGTTTGCATCGAGGGTGATGGAATTCCCCGAAAGATAAGCTGTGGCTTTATTCCCCGGACCAACACCTCCGAAGTTGCTGATCAGCACACGGTCGGTTGCATTGGGATCGGCTGTAATCGTCACTTCGTAATAAGCTTTCTGGTAACTTTCATTCACGCCCCAGGTTCCGAGAAATTTTGCCCGGCTGTCAGAGGAGTTGTCAGTGGTAGTATCCTTTGTGCAGGAGGAAACGGTCAGCACTGCCATTAATAACAGAAGATTCAGGAATATGATGGATCTTTTCATGAGTACAAGTCTTGATTTATATGAATACACTACTACAACGTAAATCAGGTGGTTTTGGTATTTTTCATAATTTCCGCAACCAATCCGTCAGCCAACCGGCTTGCACCGATCCTGAAAAGATCATTGGTAAGCCATTCCTCGCCAAGGATATCCATCACCAGTTGATAATAGACCAGTGCCTGAGCCGGTTCCGATATTCCTCCGGCAGGTTTAATTCCAATCTTTTTCCCGGTAAGCCGGTAATGATCGCCGATCACCTCCAGCATGATCTGCATGGCTTCCGGTGTGGCTGCGGGTTGAATTTTGCCTGTTGACGTCTTAATAAAATCAGCTCCTGCAGAAATAGCAATTTCACTTGCTTTCCGGATCAACTGAGGGGTTTTTAGTTCCCCGGTTTCCAGGATTACTTTCAGATGTTTTTCTGGACATGCCTTCCGGATGGCGGTAACTTCCTCAAAAACGAATGCTTCATCGCCTTCGATCAGCTTGCCCCGGGAAATAACCATGTCAATCTCATCGGCGCCTTCTTCGACCGCATAGGCAACTTCGGCCTCACGCACTGTCAGTGGAGATTGTCCGCTTGGGAATGCGCCTGCCACTGAGGCGATTTTTATCCCGGAACCCCGGAGTTCCTTCTTCGCCTGCCTGACAAAGGGCGGATAAACACAAACAGCTGCAGGCGATGGCATTCCCAATGCTGAAAAGGATAATGCTTTCAGACAAAGCTGATGAATCCGTTCCTGGTTGTCGGTTCCTTCCAGCGTGGTAAGGTCGATGAAGGATAGAATTTTACGGTAGATATCCATTTTATTGATTAAAAGGAGAGACTCAACCCAAGGGCTGGCATAAGCGGTAACTGATAAATCTTTTCATGGGTCACCCTGTCAACATAAAAAATATTGTCCTGATTCAGCGCGTTGGTTACACTGACATTGATCTCCAGTTTGATATTCCGTTTTTTTCCAAACGTGAAAGTCTTCTTCAGGTTTACATCAAGGCGGCTGTAATAAGGTAACCGACCTTTATTAAAATCAGCGTAGATAAAACCCAGGTTGCCATTCTGAGTGGTGTAATCTGTCCCGATGTTGTTAAAATTGATCTGTTCGTAGTTCCCCGCTGTCTGTGTGAAGGGGAATCCTGAACCGTAATTCCATCGTACATTCATCTCCCAGGTTTTTTTCTTACCCATCAGATAAGTCGCGACCAGGTTTATGTTGTGACGACGGTCATAGATCGGGACATAATTGTTAACCCCGTCATTCCTGTGAACAAAACCCAGGGAATAAACACCCCAAAAATGAAACCGGCTGATATCATATTTTAAGGAAACATCCACTCCTTCCGCATCTCCTTTTTCAACGACAAAATCTTTCTTCAGGTAATCGGGAACGAATTTGTTTTCCGGTGTATCATCATAAAGCTTATCACGGTTTAGTGTGGTAAGTTGGGGATAATACTTATAATACCCTTCAATATTCAGGTAGAGATTTTTCGAAAGATCCCACTCAAAGCCAAAGACAACCTGGCTGGATTTCTGGATTTTGGATTTCACCGGTGATCCGTCCCTGAAAGTCTTGGGAAGATCATCCGGACCCGTGAGGAATCCGTAAAAGAGATTAACCACGTCTTTTTCGAAGGTTGTACTGATTAAATTCTGCGAATACAAGCCAGCCGCAGCTTTCAACCTGAAGTTGTCGGTGAGGTTGAATTTTAGAGCGAGACGGGGTTCGAACGAACCGGAAGCAAGAGAGGCGTAGTATTGAAACCGGAGTCCCGGTTCAATAATGAATTTTTTTCTGGCCAGTTTATATTTAACAAACAGGGAAGGATCAGTGGTGTTTTGGTCAAGATTAATCCTGCGGTTAACGGAATTGAAAAAGTTAAATGTTGTTTTATAACCGCTAACCTCCACACCATATTTCAGTGCATCCCTGCCAAAGAAATAGGTAAAATGAAATCCTCCGCTGAATCCTGAAATAGAGGATGACCGGGGTGATCTGCCTGCTTCTTTAAGATTAACCTGGTAATTTGAGTAGGCAAGATTACCTTCAAGCAAAACCGGGGATTTGCCGGGAATCACCACGAAATTCACTCCTCCTCCGATGGCATCCCAGTTGTAGTCCTGAAGAACTTTGTATTTCACATTGTCGTTGAAGTTAAAACCGTAGAAGTTGATCTTACTTCCATTGGATGCGTTGATCGATATCTTGCCATACAGATCACGATAATTATAGGGCAGACCATTCTCGTCGATGTATTTATAAAAGATCTTTGAACTTTGCGCGAGATAGGAGTTTTTAGCAGAGAAGATAAAAGAGGCACTGGTACCGTCAGAACCTTTGGGTTTCACGATAGGTCCTTCCAAGAGAAGTTTTGCTCCGAAAGTGCTCGCATCAATTTTTCCGGAGATACGGTTTTTATTACCATCACGGGTAGTCACATCCATCACCGAAGAGACACGGCCTCCATATTCTGCACCGAATCCTCCGGTATAGACCTCAACATTTTTAAGGATATCCACATCGAAAACCGAAAATAATCCGATGGAGTGGAAAGGGTTGTAAACAATCATTCCGTCAAGCAATACTTTGTTCTGAACGGGAGGACCGCCGCGGATGTATAATTGTCCTCCCTGATCTCCCGAGAAAACGACTCCGGGAAGCACCTGGAGATACTGTGCCAGGTCAGGCTGGCCCCCGATGGAAGGAATCGAAGATATTTCTTTGGGGGTGATCTTGATGATCGAAGTCTGGGTTTCAGTTTTTTTGTCCTGCCGCTGAGCGCTGACACTAACCTCTTCAAGGTCAAAGGCCGACTTTGTCAGGTAAAGTTTTTTGGTGATGATTTCATTTGCCTTAACATTCACGGTCATCTTCAGGGAGTCGAATCCCATGTATGTCACCAGCAGGGTATATTCTCCTGGTTGGATCCGCGTGATGGCGAAGTAGCCATTCACATCGGTAGCCGCCCCGATCGAAGTATGATAAAAATAGACATTGGTAAAGATGACGGGTTCGCCGGTTTCAGTCTCGTATACAAATCCCCGGATTGTTCCGAATTGCGCAAAGGCAATTGACTGAAAAAACAGAATGAAAAGCAGTGAAAGTGCTGTGATGTAAAACCTGGATCTCATAGAAAATGAAAATTTTGCTTCCTTATGGCTACAAATGTAGCTATTCTGACCATTATAAAAAAAACACTGCCCCAGATCAGTAAATATTAACAAGGTTTGTACTCAGTCTTAATTACATAATATCAGGGCTTCCGGCTCAATTATTCAAATAATTATTCTTACTTTTGTCGATATAAAAAACATCTAAATCTTACTATGCAAAGGTTATTGTTATTAGGGGATGAAGCGATTGCACAAGGGGCACTGGATGCAGGTTTGTCCGGTATCTATGCCTATCCGGGTACGCCTTCAACAGAGATCACGGAATTTGTACAGCATTCTAAAGTGGCCAGAGAGGCTCATATTCATGCTACCTGGTCGGCCAATGAAAAAACAGCGATGGAAAGCGCCCTGGGTATGTCGTATGCCGGGAAGAGATCCATGGTGTGTATGAAGCATGTGGGCCTAAATGTAGCCGCCGATCCTTTTATCAATTCATCCATCACAGGAACAAACGGAGGTATGATCGTGGTTTCTGCGGATGATCCTTCAATGCACTCGTCCCAGAATGAACAGGATTCCCGTTTTTATGGAAAATTCGCGATGATCCCGATACTGGAACCCGTCAGTCAGCAGGAAGCCTATGACATGGTTCATTACGGATTTGATTTTTCTGAAAAATATCATGTTCCCGTGATGCTTCGCATCACAACCCGCCTTGCGCATTCGCGTTCGGGAGTGGTAAGAAAAGAAGCCAGAAAACAGAATGAACTTCAGCTTCCTTCCGATCTTCGCCAATTTGTCCTCCTGCCTGCCATCGCCAAAAAAAGATACCGTGGTCTGTTAGCCGACCAGGCTCATTTTGAAAAAGAATCAGACAATTCCCCTTTTAACATTTATACCGATGGCCCTGATAAGTCGAAAGGGATCATCGTTTGCGGAATTGGATATAATTACCTGATGGAGAATTATCCCGACCGGGTTGTCCCGTTTCCCGTGTTGAAAATCGGTCAGTATCCTCTGCCGAGGAAAATGATGGAAAAGATTTGCAACGAATGTGACGAAATCCTGGTTGTGGAGGAGGGATATCCCGTGGTGGAGGAAGTTCTTAAAGGTTACCTGGCCAAAGGTCTTACCGTCAGGGGCCGCCTGGATGGCACCATTCCGCGTGATGGTGAACTGAATCCCAATATTCTTGCTGTTGCCCTTGGCATGAAAGACACTTATGGTTCACCGGTACCGGGAATCGTTATCGGCCGTCCGCCCTCACTTTGCAGCGGTTGCCCGCATATCGACTCCTACAACTCGTTGACCGAAGCATTGGGAACCCTGCCAAAAGGAAGGGTCTTTTCCGACATCGGTTGTTATACCTTAGGCGCCCTGAAACCCTATGAGGCAATCAATTCCTGTGTAGATATGGGCGCTTCGATTACCATGGCCAAGGGTGCTGCCGATGCAGGGCTCATTCCTGCCGTTGCAGTCATAGGCGATTCAACCTTCACCCATTCCGGGATGACCGGTTTGCTGGATGCCGTAAACGATAAATCGCCCATCACGGTGTTTATCCTTGATAATGCAACCACGGCAATGACCGGGGGACAGGATTCTCCGGCCTTTGGGAAAATTGAAGACATCTGTAAAGGGGTAGGTGTGGACCCTGAGCACATTCATGTGATCCGCCCGCTCAAGAAATATCATGAGGAAAATGTAAAGATCATCCAGGACGAACTGGACTACCAGGGCGTATCGGTGATCATCCCGCGTCGTGAATGTATCGTCACCATTGATAAGCGGATGCGCGAAAAGTTCAAACAGAAGCAGTAAACTAAACCGATAAAAATGAAGAGAGACATTATCCTGGCCGGAGTTGGAGGACAGGGAATCATTTCAATTGCCGCCATCATTGGTTATGCAGCCTTGCAACAGGGTCTGTTCCTCAAACAATCAGAAGTTCATGGCATGAGCCAGCGTGGAGGGGATGTACAATCCAATCTTAGAATTTCAGACAAAGAAATCGCATCCGATCTTATTCCTTTTGGTAAAGCAGACCTGATCATTTCTGTTGAACCTCTGGAGTCATTACGTTATCTGCCTTATCTTAACACGGAAGGTCATCTGATTACCAGCACCAAACCCTTCGTGAATATTCCGAATTATCCGGATATTGAGAAAATTTTGGAGGAGATCGGAAAAGTGCCGCATCACATCGCCCTGGATGCCGATCAGATTGCTAAAGATTTGGGTTCAGTAAAAGCGGCCAATATTGTGATTCTTGGTGCTGCTTCGCCCTTTCTTGGCATGGATTACGATAAACTGGAAGATTCAATTCGTTATACTTTCCGGAAAAAAGGAGATGCAATGATCGAAATGAATCTGCTTGCTTTACAAAAGGGAAGAGCATTTTCTGCCCAGTTTAAAAAAGTATAAAATCAACCCTCTTTTATTTATTTGTATCTTAGCCTGCTTTTCACTTTAATATACTTTCCATTATATGAGGATGCTACAGAGGAAAACCGCACATTATACGGAACCGCAAAAAGTTCAACGACTCGGGCTTTATCCCTTTTTCAGGGAGATCGAGTCGGATCAGGACACGGTTGTAACGATTAAAGGGCGGAAAGTCCTGATGTTCGGTTCCAACAGCTACCTTGGGTTGACCAATCATCCTAAAATCAAGGAAGCTTCTATAAAAGCCATTGAAAAATACGGATCAGGATGTGCTGGTTCGCGTTTCCTGAACGGAACCCTTGACATCCATATCGAACTTGAAAATAAGCTGGCAGAATTTGTCAATAAGGACGCAGCGCTGGTTTACAGTACGGGTTTTGGCGTTAATATCGGGGTTATCCCAACGGTAACCACCCGCAATGATTATATCCTGATTGATGAACTGGATCATGCGTCCATCATTGAGGCTACCCGCCTCTCTTTTGCCAAGGTTTTGAAATACCGCCATAATGACATGAGTTCCCTGGAGCGGATCCTGAAGAGATGTGACCCCAACCGGATTAAGTTAATCGTGGTGGACGGTATTTTCAGTATGGATGGTGATATTGCCAATCTTCCGGGAATCGTAAAACTGGCCGACAAATATGATGCGACCATCATGGTGGATGATGCCCATTCGTTAGGTGTGATCGGAGAAAATGGTTCCGGAACGGCTTCTCATTTCGGGCTTACAGATAAAGTGGACCTGATCATGGGAACTTTTAGCAAATCGCTGGCTTCCATCGGCGGATTTATTGCGAGCGATTCTGATACCATCAACTATATCAAGCATCATTCCCGCACACTGATCTTCAGTGCCAGCATTACGCCGGCTTCCGCAGCTTCTGTTATTGCCGCTCTTGAAATCATCAAAAGTGAACCGGAACGGATTCAGCGTTTATGGGAACTGACTCATTATACGATACAGAGTTTTAAAGACCGCGGATTCGATGTTGGGAATACGGTAACCCCGATTATCCCGCTGTATATCCGGGATAATATGAAAACATTGCTTTTGACCCGGAAACTACTGGACGAGGGTGTTTTCGTTAACCCGGTTGTTTCACCTGCAGTCCATAAGGACTCTACCCTGATTCGTTTTTCTCTCATGGCAACCCATACACGTGAACAGATTGACATCGCCCTGGAGAAGATTGAAAGAATTTGCAAGAAACTGCAAATCATTCATTGATATCAATTTAAACCTTCAGCATGGACATTAACATTAAACAGGTCAAAACCAAACATGACCTGAAAATTTTTATTGGGTTCCCTTATGATCTCTATAAAGGGAATCAGTTCTGGTGTCCACAGATGAGGATGGATGAACTCAATACCCTGAGCCGGGACAAAAATCCGGCTTTTGACTTTTGTGAAGCTGAGTACTGGCTTGCTTACCGTGACAAAAAATTGGTAGGCCGTGTGGCCGGGATCATCAACCACAACGCCAATAAACGGTGGGATGAGCAACTGGTCAGGTTTGGATGGATCGATTTTATTGATGACCATGAGGTTTCAGAAAAACTGATGAATACAGTAGCTGAATGGGGAAAATCCAAAGGAATGACCGGTATTCACGGACCATTGGGTTTTTCAGACATGGACAATGAGGGCATGCTGATTAAAGGATTCGATGAGTTGGCTACCCTGGCTTCCATTTATAATTATCCCTATTATCCTGCACATATGGAATCGCTTGGATTCGGGAAGGCAGCCGACTGGGTCCAGTATGAGTTTGGCATCCCGCCAGAAATTCCGGATAAGGTGGAGCGATTGTCGCAACTGGTAATGGAGAAATATAAACTACGTTTGCTGAAAGTGAAAAACTCGAAGGAGCTCCTGCCTTACGCGAATAAAATGTTCGCCATGCTCAACCTTGCGTTTAATGATCTTTATGGCTTTACGGCACTTTCGCAGCGACAGATGGATTATTACGTGAAGAGCTATTTTAGCTTTGTCCGTCCGGAATTTATTTCTTTTGTTCTTGATGAAAAGGATGATGTGGTTGGTTTCGGGGTTTCTTTACCTTCATTGACCCGGGCGCTACAGAAATCAAACGGAAGGCTTTTCCCGTTTGGATGGTATTACATATTGCAGGCGATCAAAAAAAATGATACCATCGATATGTACATAAACGGTGTACGTCCCGATTACCAAGGGAAAGGGATCAACGCCATTTATTATAATGAGATGCAAAAGGCATATATCAAAAATCATATTGCCAAAGCAATCACGAATCCGCAACTTGAGGATAATGCCAAGGCACTGACCATCTGGAAAAACTTTGATGGAAGACAACATCTCACCCGCCGGTGCTGGATAAAACATTTTTAAATCGTAACACGTGACAGGTTGTGTCACGCGTCACGTATGACTATTGATAAACTTAAGGTTCAATGACAAATATTTTAATCACCGGTGCCAGCGGATTTATCGGGAGTTTCCTCGTGGAAGAGGGGATGAAGCGAAACTTTGAAGTATATGCAGGGATCCGTAAATTCAGTCCGAAGAAATACCTGCAGGATCCCCGGATTCAATTTGTGGAATTCGATTTTTCTTCGCGTGAAAATATCATCACCACCCTCGAAAAATGTAAAAGCGATGGAATCCGGTTCAGATACATCGTTCATAATGCAGGAATCACAAAAGCCAGCAGGAAGGAAGACTTTTATAATGTTAACTGCAGAAATACCCAGTACTTTATTGAGGCACTGAAAGAAACAGGAATGATCCCTGAAAAATTTGTCTACATCAGCAGCCTGGCCGCTTATGGCCCCGGGGATCCGGTATCGCTCAAACCGGTCATGCTCTCCGATGATCCCAAGCCCATCGAGTTATACGGCAGGAGCAAGCTGGAAGCCGAAAAATATATTACAGCACTCACCGATTTCCCTTGGATTATCCTTCGTCCTACCGGCGTTTATGGCCCCAAGGAGAAGGATTATTATATTTTCTTCCAAACCATCAACCGTGGCCTGGAAACCTATATCGGCTCCTCAAGGCAAATACTCACCTTCATCTATGTCAAGGACCTGGCACGATTGGTTTACGATGCACTTATTTCAACACATGTCAGGAAAGCTTATTTTGTCTCTGACGGCCTTGAATATGACTCGAAGCGGTTTTCAGAAATTACCAAGAAAGTACTCAACAAAAAAACAATACGCATTACCGTACCGGGCGGCGTGGTAAGGCGGCTGGCTTACGGACTTGAAAAAATTTATAGCCTGTGGGGCAGCATTCCTACGCTTAACACAGATAAATTTAATGTACTTTCCAGCATGAACTGGCGATGTGAAATAGAACCTTTGATGCGCGATTTTAATTTCACGGCCGAATATGATCTTGAAAAAGGGGTTCAGGAAACCATTGAATGGTACAAAAAAGAAAAGTGGCTGAAATAGCGGTTGAAATACGGCAGGTTTCCACTAAACAGGAACTGAAGAAATTCATTGATTTCCCATTTCTGCTATATAAGGATAATGCTTATTGGTGCCCTCCCCTAAAGTTCGATGAATATAATACCCTGAACCGGAAGAAAAACCCGGCATTTGAATATTGTGAAGCGGGTTATTGGATGGCATTCCACGGAAACAGGCCGGTTGGACGTATAGCCGGTATCATAAATCATCATGCGAACCAACGGTGGAATGAAAAACTGGTAAGGTTTGGATGGATTGATTTTATTGATGACCCTGCGGTTACTTCCGCACTCATCCGGGAGGTGGAAAACTGGGGAAAGATGCAGGGCATGACCGGCATCCAGGGCCCCCTGGGATTCACTGATATGGATGCAGAGGGCATGTTGATTGAAGGATTTGGCCAGATTTCAGCCATGGCTGCCATTTATAATTATCCATATTATCCGGAATATTTCGAAAAAGCAGGGTTCCGGAAGGCAGTGGATTGGGTGCAATACAGCATCCCGGTGCCGGATATGATTCCCCCGAAGGTGGAACGCATGGCAAAGATTGTCGCACAGAAACACAACCTGCGGATTCTGATATCTGAAAAAAGAAAAGATCTTCTTCCCTATGCCCGGAAGATGTTTGAGATGCAGAACATTGCCTTTAATGAACTTTATGGCTTTGCTGCTTTGACCGAACGCCAGATGGACCTTTACACAAATCAGTATTTCGGTTTCATCAGAAAGGAGTTTGTCTCTTTTGTAATTGATGAGAAAGATGAAGTCATCGCATTCGGAATATCGCTTCCGGATATTTCAGGCGCTTTAAGAAAATGTAACGGAACGCTTTTCCCGTTTGGCTTTTTCCATCTAATGAGGGGTATGAAAAAAAATGACGCCATCCACATGTACCTGCTGGGCGTACGACCCGATTATCATGGAAAAGGTGTACTTGCCATGATTTTCGAGGATCTTCATAAGGCTTACCTGGAAAATGGGATAAAGATAACCACAACGCATCCACAGCTCGAAGAAAATATCAGGGCGCTTTCCATCTGGAAAAACTACGAAGGGCGTGTGAATATCAGGCGGCGCTGCTGGATAAAATCATTTACGGACGATTCGCCTGACAACGGAATTGCCTGAATTATCAATGATCCCGATCAGATAAACACCCGACGCCAGGTCGTTCAGCTCAAGGGTAATGATTCCCTGTTGAGATGCTTTTTCATACCTGAAGCATTGCAAAAGCGCTCCTTTCATCGTATAAAGATTGATCGTTTTAACCCAATGAGTGTTCCCTTCCATGTTGATGGTGATTCGGTCGGTGAAGGGGTTGGGAACAACGCTTACCTGTGGGGTCTCTTTGCCTGATGAGATGCCTGAAGCGCCGGTCACCAGGAAGGAGCCGATCAGGGTGGTAGTCGAATGGGGCGTACACTGATAGCTATATGATCCGTTGGTCGTCGGAACATAAATAAAAGAAGGATGACTCTGCGAGATGGGGCTGTCCCAGGGGTCTGCACCAAGCGGAATCGTTGTTGAGGTTGTGGTATGTGTTCCTTCCACCCATATCCATTGTATGGTATCTCTTGCCTCTACATGGTTGAGCTTCGAAGGGGTGAACCGGAAGTCGCTAACACTGACGATCCATTTCTTTGCAAAAACTGACTCAGTGGAAAAAGCCGCGCATAGTAAAAGGGTCAATACGACGGGGAGGAGAAGCTTGTTTTTCATAGGAATTCCAGTTTAACAACTTTCTTTTATGTCCTCAAAGATACAAATTATAAAACAAAAAAGGCTGTATGCGTATGCATACAGCCTTTTCATTGAGTTCAGGAATGTTTATTTTCCTGCTGGTTCCCACCATAGTTTAGTGGTCATTTTGTCTCCACCATTCAAGCCCTGAGCAGCGGCTACCACGCTGGCAGCGTTAACGACATACTCCTGTTGCGGATAGGTCATACGTTTTGGAATTGTCTTGATTTCTATCAACGGTTCGAATTTGTAAGCAGTCCCGCTTACAGGATCAGTATAGGAGATCTCATCCGGCTGTAAAAGGAAGGCAGGTTCTCCGGTTCTGTTGTACTCAGCCCATGCCTGGTAACCCTGATTGTAAAAAGCCAGGTATTTCTGTGCAAGGACGGTCGTTTTGCTGGCAGGAGGAAGTAGTGTGATAAATGTTTCAACTGAAGCATTAAAATCAGTCACTGTGGCTGCATCCCAGCCTTCGAGAGTAGAGGCAACATCTCTCCAATGCTCAATAGAAGCACGGGTGCCATCAATGTATTCAGTCTGAGAGAATCCTTTCAGTTCCGAAATCATGAATTTTACTTCTGCATACTCCATGAATACAGGTGCAAACTTTGGATTCAAAATGACAATGGCTGTTACTGGAGAATAAGCTCCGGTACCGAAGAATGACGCACATTTTGCCCGGTAGGGAGAATTTTGAGCCGATTTCAAACCATAAGGCATGCCAATATATTTACCGCCTTTTGGCCGGGAATAAATTGATAAACGCGGGTCAACTATCCCGTTAAATGGATTGATTTTATTGTTCACGGTATCATCCACCCCTTTGAGCATATTGATCAGGGTTTTACAGGTGGTGAAATCATTACGTGCAGCAGTAAAGAAAGCATCGTACATGGGTGAATTCATAACTCCGCCACCAGGATATATAAGGGCGGCATTATCGGCATTGCTGGTCATTAAACCCTCTTCTCCTATTTGCGCAAGAAGGGTATTGGCTTCTGCATAATTATCCACATTCGACTTACGAAGTGCAAGACGAAGACGGAGCGAGTTGCCAAACTTCATCCATTTTACCATGTCGCCGCGATAGATCACATCACCGGCAAGAAAACCCGGGGCATCCACATTGATGCTGGCAACAGCTGCGGCAAGTTCCTCGAGCATTTTAGTATAAATGGCCTCTTGTTTATCATACTTTGGATTTGGGATAGATAAAGCAGGGTTAATGTTCCCGTGAAAAGCTTCTGTATAGGGAATATCGCCATAGGTATCCGTCATGATCTGCATGGCCCAAACTTTTAGAATCGTAGCACAGGCAATCTGGTTGGCATTGTCGCCATATACAGCTGCTTTTGGTGCCTCAACCGGGTCGGTATTGAGCCGAATTACCTCCACCAGGTTCATCACATCGTGATAAATTAAACGGAAGTACGTGTTGTTGTTATTCTGACGAATAGCAAAACGGTCTTCCTCAGTATAGGTTCGCTGGCACCAGTATTGAGCATACAAGTTACTCTGGCGGCCACTCCACCATTCATCATAGATGTCGTCTGAAAGACCTTTCATTGCAGCAGTAAACAGGGTAGGGGTTGAAACCTCGGAAGGCTGATTGGGATTCTCATTGATCTTGTCAAAGTTTTTGGTGCAACCCATAATAAACAGCACCAAAAAGACCCCAAATATTATTCTTATATATGTTTTCATATTTTATTCCTTTTAAGATTAAAAGTTAAAACCGATATTGAAACCGAAAGTTCTGGTAGAGGGCAGACCTGCACCTTCAATACCCTGGATATTTCCGGAGCTTGTGTTTTGTTCAGGATCAATACCCACCATTGCGGTTCCCCATGTTGCCAGGTTTCTTCCGAAGAGACCGATTTTCAGGTTTTGGATCGGGCCTGTAAGTTTAGCGGGGATGGTATAGGACAGCGTAACCTCACGTAATTTAACATAACTGGCATCGAGTACATTTTGCTTGGCAGGGCCATTATAATGACCGGTAGTCCAGGTATAAGCATCGATATTTGTTTCGTTAACTCCGGCTGTTTGGGCAGTCCCATCAGCATTGTAGATGACTTGTCCGTCTGTACCGTATTTGGCAACCATCGCATCGATCACGATACCGTCTTCACGAATATTGTTTTCAGCTGAGGCAGCAAGGATTCCGGTATAGGTACCCCACATCTTGGTGGTAGAGAAGAAATTTCCGCCGTGTTGAATATCAATCAGCACTCTCAGGTCAAAACCAAAGATTTTGAAATCATTGCCAACACCCAAATTCCAGTCGGGAAGTGTGCTTCCGAGTGCTTTTACGGCTGACTTGAGGTAAGTGCCATTGGCGCCCACTACTTTTTTCCCGTTCACATCATATACAAAGTCGGTTCCGTACAATTGACCATATTCCTTTCCGACCTCTGCATTAACAGAAATGTTGAAAGGGCCAACACCTAACTGCAGGACATCAATGCCAGGATAGAGTTCAACAACTTTATTGGTGTTCTTCGCAAAATTACCAGTGATTGTCCATTCGAAGGCAGTACCAACGCGAACAGGAATGGCGGTAACAAACAATTCAACCCCTTTGTTCGTGATCTTACCAGCATTCAATACCTGGAATGAGTATCCGGTTGTGCCGGAAATAGCTACAGGAATGATCTGGTTTTTGGATGACTTGTCATAGTAAGTAAAATCTAACCCAATACGGTTATTCACGAACTTTAACTCGACACCAGCTTCCCATGATCTGGTAATTTCAGGTTTCAGGTTGGGATTGTTCAATGTGTTTGGCAAAGTAAACAAACCATCTGGGTTGAAATGGTAGGGAAAACCATTCGCATCCACGAAATAATTGTAGAACAGGCTGGTCCGGTAAGGATCGGTGTCATTACCAACCTGTGCCCAACTGCCTCTGATTTTTGCAAAGGTCAGCCATTTTGCCGGCTTGATGGCAGGTAACTCAGATATAACCCAGCCCAGTGATACGGAAGGATATATATAGGAATTTTTACCGCTCGGCAAGGTGGATGACCAGTCGTTACGTACTGTTGCATCCAGGTATAACATCCCTTTCCATCCGAGGGATGCACTGGCATATAATGAGTTAATGCGTTTCTGGTTTTGTGTCTGGAAAGGAACCTGTGAGAGTGCATTGCCGAGGTTATAGAGCTCAGGAATGATCAAACCACCAATGGTCGTACCGGAGATTAACTTGTATTTCCGGTCCATCATGTTTCCTCCAAAGTTGGCATTAAAACGGAAATCCTTGCCAAAAGACTTGTCAATCAGGAAGAGAAATTCCGCATTCAACTCGGAGTTGGTCCTGGTTGACTGACGATAAAAGGACTGGGAGGCAGAACCTATGGCAACTCTTTCTTCGGTAAGGAAGGTATAATTGTCGAGGTTTAATTTCCCTTGTGCCCGTAACCAGCTGGTAATTTGATACGAAACGCCTACATTCCCATAATAACGATCTCTTTTGTCATTTTGGTAATTCATATGACGGTCCCAGTAAGGATTGTTTGAGTAGGCAATGGTAGCGTCATCCATGGATACACGGTTCCAGGAGCGTTGGGTACCGTCGGGATTGACATAACTCTTGGCATCCCATTGGTCGAGCTGACGTTGTCCCCACTCGTTGAAACGTTCAATCGGGTTAACATCACCATAACCAGTTTCGGAACGACCCTTGGTTTTTGTGGTGATATAATTGATATCCGCGAAGGCCTTTAAGGTGGTGGTCAGGTTTGCATTTGCGCTCACACTGATATTATAGCGGTCGAGGGTAGAATTGGGCATGTAACCAGAAGAATTGTAAGTTCCCAATGCCAAACGTACCTGGGCAGCCTGGCTGCCTCCGGAGAACGCAATGTTATTGGTCCAGCCAATACCTGTATTGAAAAAATCTTTCACGTCATGTTTTGGAGCTTTCCATTCAATGGATTTACCATAGTTCTGGGTATCCCATGCATCGAAACTATAATAGGGGCGATAATGGAGCGGTTCATTCCAGTATTGACTCCCTTCAGGAACGGTTACACCATAATCGGTCAGGAACTGACCTGCTGAGGTGGAGTATTTCGGTCCAAAACTTTCGTCAATGCTATAATCCATACCAAGGTCAAAGGATTGATAAGGATCACCGTTGGCGTCCGTACCAGGGATTTTATAATAACCAGAATTATCTGCATAGGTCTTCATCTCCCAGTTTGCGGGATCAAGGCCGCCGTTTCCTCCACCATATTCATTCTGGTACTTGGGAAGATAAGAAACCTGCTCAAAACTCATCCCCGTGTTGAATTCAACACCAATTGATTTTCCTTTCTGAATAACACCTTTTTTGGTGGTGATCAGAACAACCCCGTTGGCAGCACGTGAGCCATAAAGCGCGGCAGCATTTGCTCCTTTAAGGACAGAAATAGAGGCGATGTCATCAGGGTTCATGTCCTGAGCCATATTTCCATAGTCATAACCGCCAGCACCCCGAGCAGCGTTATTTGTATTGAAATCACTATTATCGATAATGGTTCCGTCGATAACAAACAAAGGCTGGTTGTTACCGGAAATGGAGTTGACACCACGGATCAGGATACGGGAAGATCCCCCCATATTTCCGGAAGCGGATGATACCTGAACTCCGGCGATCCTGCCCGAGAGTGAATTGATTACATTGGCTGACCCGTCATTTTGAAGAGCGCCACCTTTTACATCCTGAACAGAATAACCTAAAGCTTTCTTTTCACGGGTGATACCGAGCGCCGTGACAACTACACCTTCCAGCATTCTAATATCGGGTTCAAGTATAACACTGAGGGTGTTGTCAGGTCCCAGGGTAATTTCCTGAGTTTTCATCCCTACAAAAGAAATTAAAATCACATTCTTATCCTGCGGAACGGTCAGGGTGTACTTGCCGTCCACATCTGTAATAACGCCAATAGTTGTGCCTTTAACGAGGATCGTGGCGCCTGGGATAGGCCCTTGGTCCTCCGAACTGGTCACAACCCCGGAAATGGTTCTCTGGGCGTTGGCCACTTGCATCCCTATAAAAAGCATAAGGGCAAGGAAAATCATAAATTTTCTCATAACGGTGATTTTTGGTTAATAATTAGGATTAGTAAGAAATTTTGGGATTCAAAAGGGATATATCGGGTGTCACCCATTGGGTCTCCCGGTACAAAATATATGTTGGATTTGTTTCCTGAATTCATTGGTAATGCAATTTTACTAAAAAAATCGCCTGAATAAACAAATTATTTAACATAAAATTAACAAATAATTAACAGTACGTATGCAATAATGGGCTAACGGACTAAAACACAAGATTTTTGACCCAAAATAAAATGTGCCCTGAGAAGGTCTGTCAGACGATTATTTTTGAAAAATCCAGGAACAAGCAAAGAATAAGGAGGGGGGGCCGGATAAAATGGGGTTATTTCATTCTCCGGTAAAAAAGACCGAAGAGGATCACGGCACCCACATAAACTGCAGTAATGGCGATCGAGACCTGATGTTGTGTCAGCTGAAAGGTGGTGAGGAGTAAACAGGAGACGGAAAACACGAAATATCCTTTTTTTCTCATGTTCCACATCAGCAGTATCCCCGTGGAAGCCGCTGCATGAAGAACAAAGCCCGACAGAATGATCAGTGTAATGACCAGGGGAGAAAAAGCATTTTCGGGAATATAGGTGTTGATTACCTGGGCAATGGTACCGGTATAAAACAAGGAAAGGAGAAAAAGCAAGGCGAAAATCGTGAAGAAGATAAGAAAGAAAAGGGAGATAACCGATAATAAAAAAGGACGGCTGATGGAAATTTCTTTTTCCTCGATTGGGTCTTTTTCTTCCATTATTGCAGGATTTTCAGGTTTCGGCTGTACAATAGTATAAAAATCGCGCTGATAAAAAGTTCAGGAATGGAAGGGGAATTCATTTTGAAGAAAAACATGGGAGACAGGATCAGCAGGATCTGGGCAATGGTATAAAAATGAAATCCGTCCCGCTTAAGATGAAACATCCGGAAGGCACCGAAAATGCTTCCCGCATAGATGAAAACCGACACAAGAAAATATACCGGGGGTATGTCAAGAATCATTTTGAATTCCGGAATGTTGAACGTTTCGGCAGCCTGCAGGACAGAAGGCTTTAACTGCTCAAAGAAGGCAAATGTGAACAGGGACAGGAACAGGTTAAGCCCGCTCCAGACAAAAGTGAGGATACATAAAATTTTCAGCATTCTGGGTATCCCGGGAGATACTTCAGAACCCTGGCTGGTAATGGGTTCTTCCATGATTTTGTTCGTTCCTTTCGGTTCTTGTTTTTAGCTGCACCTTTAAACATAACCGGGGGTGACTAAAAGTATTTGTTCCCTTAGTGAAAACCTTTTAATCAACCCCGGTAAGTCGCTGGTATTTATTCGAGCCTTCCTACGGTCTTTTCCACTTCCGTGAGAATCTCGCAGGACTTCACCAGATCTTTCATCGCATTATGATCAGGATATAAGGGCCGGTCAATTTCGAGGAAATCCACATATTTACGGATAACTTCCTTGGCTTTGGATACGCCGGTTCCGAATTTATATTCCCTGAAATCCAATGCCTGGGCGGCTGCCATGAATTCAATTCCCAGGATTCCATAAGCATTGTCAAGGATCTGGAAGTTTTTCAAGGCAGTATTCATTCCCATCGAAACAAAGTCTTCCTGATCGGCTGCAGCCGGGATGGATTGTACCGATGCAGGTGCCGAGAGTATTCTTTGTTCAACAATCATCATATCGGCAGTATACTGACTGAGCATTAATCCACTGAACATACCGGCACCCTTGGTTAAAAAGGCAGGTAATCCGACGCTTAGTGCGGGATTGTTCAATCGGTTCATTCTTCTTTCCGACATGACACTTACCATGGTGACGACGGTTCCGGCCATTTCCATGGGTACGGAAACCGGTGATCCCTGGAAATTGGCTCCTGAAAGCTGCAGATCCTCTTCCGGGAAGAAAATTGGGTTATCACCAACGCCATTCAGTTCGATCTCCACCTGCGAACGTGCGTATGCCAATGCATCATGGGCTGCCCCGATTACCTGTGGTGTTGAACGCATGGAATAAGCGTCCTGAACTTTACATTTCACCTTACCTTCAACGAGATCACCGCCTGTAACACATTTCAAAATGGAAGCAGCACTGCGTACCGCACCTTTAAATCCTCTTACCTCATGCAATCTTGGGGAATAAGGTTTCATATTGGCTTTCATGGCTTCTAACGACATGGAGGCTGCAATTTCAGCCTGCTTCAGCCAGTTATTGACATCATAGCAGAAAAGTGCACTCATGGCTGTAAGTACATTGGCTCCGTTGATGGTCGCCAGTCCGTCACGTGCCTTCAGCCCAGGAATCGGAATTCCGGCCAGGTTAAGCGCTTCCTTCCCGGTCATCAGTTCTCCATGATAATAGGCATGTCCTTCACCCATCATGAGCAGGGCGATCTGCGACATCGGCGCCAGGTCACCACATGCACCAACGGATCCTTTCTTGCATACATAAGGAGTGACGTCTTTGTTGAGCATATCCACCAGGGTTTGGGTGATTTCCAGACGACAACCGGAATTTCCATGTGCATGCACATTGATCCTTCCCAGCATGGCGCCGCGAACCCAATCAAGTGGCATCGGGTCACCGATACCGGCAGCGTGGTTATAAATCAGGTATTTCTGAAAATCTTTTACCTGGTCATCCGTCAACACCACTTCCGAAAACTCACCGATCCCGGTATTGACTCCGTACATGATTTCGCCCGCCTCAATCTTTCTTTCCAGCATGGCCCTGCAAGTGTTGATCCGTTCGATGGCTTTGGGATCGAGTTCAACCCGTTCATTACAACGTGCTACTTTTACCACATCTTCAATGGTGATACCGGCTCCTTTAATAATTAGTGTCATGATTTTGTTTTTTATTACTAGTGAAACAATGGATTAACAATTGGAAGGATTTTTAATGTCCTTCAATCGTACTCTGCTCCGGTCACCCAGCAACGGGCACTAAGAATTGAGGCAATCCAGTCTTTCTTCATGTGTGAAAAATTTATTTCTTAAGAATCCCGGTGAATTCCTGAATTGTCATTTCGTTCTGCTCACCCGTAAGCATATCTTTTATGGTGAGTTTTCCGGTTTTCATTTCATTTTCGCCAATGAGAACTACCCATGGAATGTTTTTCCGGTTTGCGTAATCCATTTGCTTTTTCATTTTTGCCTGATCAGGATACATCTCCGCGGCAAGACCTTCGGCACGAAGCGCTTTCAGCAATGAATTGCAATAGCGTTCTTCTTTTTCACCGAAGTTTACAAATAGTGCTTTCGTAGTGGTTGTGATGGTTTGAGGAAAAAGATCCAATTCATTCATCACATCGTAAATCCGGTCGGCACCAAATGAGATTCCTACACCCGAAACGCCGGGTAATCCGAAAATTCCGGTCAGATTATCATACCTTCCTCCTCCGCAGATACTTCCCATCTCCGCATCAAGGGCCTTTACTTCAATGATCGTTCCGGTATAATAGTTCAACCCCCTGGCCAAACGCAGGTCAAAATCGAACTTGTTGGTCAGATCCAGGGATTTCAGCCTTTCCCGAACCTGGTTCATCTCCTCCAAACCTTTCAGACCGGTAATTGAATCCTTTAAAAATTCGGTAAGAATGTCAAACTTGTGGGATATTTTTCCCTCCAACTGCAATAAAGGCTGCAGCCGGCCGATGGCCTCTTCGGAAAAACCTTTCTGTGAAAGTTCTTCATTGACCTTTTCGGATCCGATCTTGTCCGTTTTATCAAGAGCAATCGTGAGATCCGTGAGCTTTGAAGCATCTCCGAGGGATTCAGCGATACCGGCCAAAATCTTTCGGTTGTTGAGGCGGATCAGGACTTTAATGCCCAGCTTGCAGAAAATATCGTCAACGATGCGGATCAGCTCTGCTTCATAAAGCAATGAGTCGCTTCCGATGGCATCCACATCACATTGAAAAAACTCACGGTATCGTCCTTTCTGAGGACGGTCGGCACGCCAGACCGGCTGGATCTGGTATCTTTTGAAGGGAAAAACCAGGTCGTTCTGATGCTGAACCACAAAACGGGCCAGGGGAACGGTCAGGTCGTAACGCAATCCTTTTTCGGAAATTTTAAGGGCCAGCTCTTTGGATGAGACGGAGGTTGGCAACGGGGTGGACGAATCCAGAAAATCGCCGGAATTCAGGATTTTAAAAAGCAGTTTATCCCCTTCCTCCCCATATTTTCCCATGAGGGAGGAGAGATGCTCCATGGCCGGGGTTTCAATGGGCTGGTAGCCATAAAGCTGAAATATGCCGCGGATGGTCTCAAAAATAAAGTTTCTCCTTACCATTTCGAAGGGCAGGAAATCACGGGTTCCTTTCGGAATTGAGGGTCTTTGAACTGGCATTCAGTGGATTTTGTGCAAAGATACGATTTTGCTGAACGTACGAAAACCATCCTGAAAAGTGAGGATCAGTCTGCCTTCAGCTTTTTATACCGGATCCGGTGCGGAGTATCATCTCCGATCCTTTTCTTCCGGTTTTCTTCATATTCGGTATATCCTCCTTCAAAATAATATACCTGCGATTCCCCTTCAAAAGCCAGGATGTGGGTGGCAACCCGGTCGAGGAACCAACGGTCGTGGGAGATCACTACAGCGCAGCCGGCAAAGTTTTCGAGGCCTTCTTCCAGCGCCCGGAGTGTATTTACGTCGATATCATTGGTCGGCTCATCCAGTAAGAGGACATTCGCCTCTTCCTTCAATGTCAGCGCCAGGTGAAGCCGGTTTCTTTCTCCTCCCGAAAGCACACCACATTTTTTTTCCTGGTCGGCTCCACTGAAGTTGAATTTTGCCACATAAGCTCTTGAATTGATGGTTTTCCCGCCGATCTGGATGAACTCGCTGCTGTTTGAGATCACCTGGTATACGGTTTTTTCCGGATCAATATCGGTATGACTTTGATCGACATACCCGATTTTCACAGTGTCGCCAACGCCGAAAGTGCCCTGATCCGGTTTCTCAGAGCCGATGATGAGCCGGAAGAGCGTAGTCTTTCCTGCTCCGTTGGGACCGATAACCCCCACGATCCCTGCAGGGGGAAGCGAAAAAGTCAGGTTCTCAAACAAAAGTTTGTCATCATAGGCTTTTGCCACACCATTCACTTCGATCACCTTCGATCCAAGTCGCGGTCCGTTGGGGATAAACAGTTCCAGTCTTTCTTCTTTTTGCTTTACGTCTTCACTCAATAATCTTTCATAATTCGCCAGACGGGCTTTCCCCTTGGCCTGACGGGCTTTCGGAGACATCCGTACCCATTCAAGTTCACGCTCCAGGGTTTTCCGGCGTTTGCTCTCGCTCTTCTCTTCCATCGCAAGACGGTTGGATTTCTGTTCAAGCCAGGAGGAATAATTTCCCTGCCACGGGATCCCTTCCCCCCGATCCAGTTCCAGGATCCATCCTGCTACATTATCCAGGAAATACCGGTCATGGGTGATAGCGATTACCGTTCCTTTATATTGTTTGAGATGCTGTTCCAGCCATTCTACCGACTCGGCATCAAGGTGGTTGGTCGGCTCATCGAGCAACAGGATATCAGGTTCTTTGAGTAACAGACGGCAAAGGGCAACCCTTCTCCTTTCACCTCCCGAAAGCACGTTCACCGGGCGATCGCTTTCCGGGCAACGCAGGGCGTCCATGGCCCGTTGCAGACGGCTGTCAAGATCCCAGGCATTATGGTGGTCGAGAAGTTCGGTCAGTTCACCCTGGCGCTGAATCAGCTTATCCATCTCCTCATCACTCATGGGCTCACCAAACCGGGCATTCACACTTTCATATTCGCTCAGCAGATCCACAACTTCCTGTACACCTTCTTTTACTACCTCTATTACTGTTTTAGAATTATCCAGCAAGGGATCCTGTTCCAGGTACTCGACATTGTAGCCGGGTGAAAAAACGACTTCACCCTGAAACGATTTTTCGATTCCGGCGATGATCTTTAACAAAGTAGATTTACCGGATCCGTTTAAACCGATGATGCCTATTTTCGCACCGTAAAAGAAAGAAAGATAGATGTTCTTCAGGACCTGCTTATGGGGCGGGAAGGTCTTTGAAACATTCACCATCGAAAATATTATCTTGCGATCTTCTGCCATAGGATTAAATTTTTCGCGAAATTAAGATTAATTGCCGAAAGATGGAGGAAAGTAAGGATGAAAAAAAGAAGGAAAAGGAGTGATTTTAAGCCGGAGTTAGTTCACGATTTGCTGATCAGCCTTTCAATTTTGGCCGTTTCGGCTTCCCAGCTAAAGTTATCGCGGACATATTCCAGGCCTTTCTGGCCAATGTGGCGTGCCGTCTCAGGATGATCGAGCAGATCCAGGATAAGTGCTGCATATTCGGCCGGGGTGGCAGCAACCAGGATCGCTTCACCTTCTTTGGCCTGCAAAGCCTGGTTGGCCAATGGAGAAGTGATAGAAGGGATTCCCATAGCCATGGCTTCGAGTAATTTATTCTGAAGCCCGGTTCCGATCTGCATCGGGGCAACAAAAATGCTGGCTCCTGCATAACATTCCCGCATATCAGGGACCCAACCGCTGACAGTGATATGGGAGGATGCGAGAACAGATACCCTCAGGTGCGGACTGGCGCCGGCAATGAGCAGATTCGTATCAGGCCTTTCCTGAAGGACAAGCGGAAGGATTTTGTTTGCCAGGAATTCGGCTGCGTTTATATTCGGCGGGTAACCCATGTTCCCGGTAAAAACGAGATCATACTCTTTTTCTTTTTCGATCGGGGCGAAGAAACCGGTATCCACTCCGTTTCTGACAACCACGATCTGTTCCCGGTCGGGATGTGGGATCAGATCACGGTCAGGAATGGAAATGATCGTTTTATTTTCAAACTTTTCAAAAATCGCATGTTCGTATTTCAGCAACCGCTGGTATTCCAGTTTCAGGAAAGGGCGCAGATAGAAAGGTGAAGAAGCGAGCCTTCTTTCCACCCCTTTTGAAAATACGTCCTGGTAATCAAGCGTTTTGGGTATGGGAAGATCCCTCACATATTCCGCTACCCTGATGAGCTGACAGTAGATATGGTCAGGTTGATGCTTCCGGATGATCTCACTGATCTTTGTAGCGGTGGAATGGTTGTAAAAATAGCCAACCTGGAGTGGTTTATCCGTAAAAACCGTTTTGATCAGGTTCAACAGGATGCTGGTTTTCGAAATATTGATGATATAAACCTCTTTGGCGTATTTTGAAAGAACCTTCACCGCATCTTCATGTAACACAGTATCATTCAAGGCACACAGGATTACCTCATGGCTCCGGGAGAGTTGTTTTAATTGATGAAAAGCACGCAGTTTATCACCTTTTTCAGTAGGGTAGGGAACACGTGGCAATAGAAAGAGCAACTTCATGAATGACGATTAGCGAAGGCAAATTTAAAAAATTCCTGTTCAGGCTCCCGTTTTTTTGTAAAAAGCAATTAATTTACCAATGATTTCTTTTCGTTGATATTCTTTTTCGATCAGTTCCCGGGCATGCTTCCCCAAGGTTTTACAGAAATCAGGGTTCATACAGGAAGTAACTGCCTGTAAAAATTCTTCGGGCGAATCGGCAATAAGAATATTTTCGCCCCGGGTAATGTGAATTCCCTCAGCACCGATGGTGGTCGAGATGATGGTCTTACCAGTAGCAAGTCCTTCGATGATCTTTATCCGTATCCCGCTGCCTGAAAAAAGAGGCACGATCATCACCGATTTGGAACCCATGAACGCTTTTGCATTTTTCACTTCCCCAACCACCATGACATTTGGCCGGCCACAACAGGTAATCCATTGAGGCATATGACGCCCTGCAATGTAATATTTCAGTTCCGGGAATTTCTCATGAATCAGCGGCCAGGCTTTATCCAGGAACCATCTGACTCCTTCGGCATTGGGGAGCCAATCCATCGAACCAATCGAGAATAGCGAAGGGAATTCGGGTTCTTCCCTGATTATTGGAAAATTTCCCGGATCGATTCCAAAAGGAATCGCTTCAACAGGTACTTTGCACCATCGCCGGAAGAAGGAGGCGTCTTTTTCGGTTATCGCTGCGATGCCATCAAATTTGTCCAGAATGGAAAGTTCGTATTTTTTTAAGGTTCTGACCAGGTGATGCAGGTAAATCCTCTTTAACATATTGGAAGAGGTCTGCGCTACTCTTTCCCAAATCAGGTGCTCGATATTGTGAGCCCTTAAGACGGTTTTAGCCTTGGAAAATTTTCTCACCGTTTTGAGATAAGGCGCCATGTAAATCATCTCGAACTGGACGACATCATACGTTTCGGCTGACAGAACTTCCTTTAGCTTTTCGTCGAATGCCCGGCTGATAAAACGCTCAACATGATAGGACCTGGAAGTAAAGAGATTGAGAAAGGCATTAAAAGGCTTAATGCTTAAATCTACCGGGATGAATTCAATTTGAGTGTTCTCAAGGTAATCCGGTGGAAGACAGCCAGGATCAAGCAGTGTTTTGCTGGTATTAAACGCCAGAACCTTCACCTGATGGCCATCCGATATCAAGCCCTGTATGATCATGTCCATGGCAATCGGGCCTCCTTCGGTGGGAGGGTAGGGGGGCTTATTGGCCAGAATGAGGATTTTCATACTTTCGGATGTTCTGCAATCCTGAATATTTTGTTGTACAGTTTTATCCAGGCCTCGATATCCAGCAAAGAAGCATCGACGGTTGCCTTATAGGTCAGGAAGATGCCGATGGGCAACAAAACGGCTGGTGCGATCCACATCCCCTGCCAGGCCGGCAAAACGCCCTCGACAGAATATTTTTCACCCGTGAAGGAAAGAACCCAGAACAAAATGAAGAAAATGGTAGAGATCACGGCCGGAAGTCCGAGTCCTCCTTTCCGGATAATGGCTCCCAGAGGAGCCCCGATGAAGAAAAGCAGGAAACAGGCGATCGAAAAAGTGAATTTTTTCTGTAACACTACCTCATGCTTGTGCAGCAATTTGCTTTTCTGGTAAAGACCTTCCTTGTTGACCCTCAGATTTTCCTTCACTGCAATCGCGGCATTTTTGGCCGCTTCAAGAATCCGTTTCTGCTCCGTCACTTCCATTCCTGAAATATATCCCGGAGGAATAAACATCGAAATCGTGTCTTTTCTCTGGCTTTTTTTAACACTATTACGGTTGGCAAGGAATGAATAGTTTTGATTAAACGCCTTGTCAAAACCGGCTTTTTCCTTATTCAGATCCTTCTGTAAAGAATCAATGGATTCATTCAGCTGTTTTACATTCAGCATTTCATAGTTGCTCTTGAAAAGCTTTTCATCGGTCCGCGTCAGTTGAAAAGCAGAGAGATCGAATTGCTGAAACTGTTCTCTGAATTGCGTCCGCTGAAAGGGATGCGTACGTTCCGCATTCCGGAGATCAACCCTTTCCTCGAAATTTGAACCATTATACAACCGGAAAACCAGGTAGCGTTTATCCGGGGAAAGTTCCATTTTGCCCCATTCGGCAACTGTCAGCGAAACATTGCCCTGATGCTTGGTATGATCGTACACCATCACATCCCGTATCGTGTTTCCGTCGGAATCTTTTTTTCCTACCCTGATCACAAAACCTTCGATACCGCTGTAAAAAATTCCTTCCTTAATATTAAAGGAGAGTTTTTTCTCCCGAATGTCAAACAGAAGAGAAAGAAATTTCAGATTCGCAGTAGGTAACACTACATTGGCAAAATAGAAAGCGAGGGCGCTGATACAGATAGATACGATGATCAGCGGTTTCATGATACGGCTGAGCGAAATCCCGGCGGCTTTCATGGCAACCAGTTCATAATGTTCACCCAGGTTCCCGAACATCATCAGTGACGAGAGAAGAATGGCAAGGGGAAGGGCAAGCGGAACAAAAGTGGAGGAGGCGTAAAACAGGAGTTTTGCAATGATATACCATTCAAGCCCTTTGCCCACCATGTCATCGATGTATTTCCAAAGGAATTGCATCAATAAAATAAACAGGGCAATGAAAAAGGTCATCACCAGTGGTCCCAGGTAGGACTTGAGTATAAAAAGATAGAGTCTTTTCATTTCATTGAAGCCTGCAAATTTAACCTTTCTTTCAAACCGTAGACTTAATAATGTATTTTTGCGAACGGAACCAGATTCCGGCTTCCTGCTTGAATGCGGGTTGGTCGGAATAAAACTTGAAAGAACTGATTTTATTTCCTAATTGCCTGTGAAAATGAAGGTTTACCCCGTAACATCCCGGAAAGAAGTTAAAGAATTCCTTGCAGTTCCGCATCAAATTTACAGGGGAGATCCGAATTGGGTATGTCCGCTGGATGATGAAACGGAATCGGTCTTTAATTCCGGGGAGAACGATTTTTTTACCCATGGTGAAGCCATCCGGTGGGTATTAAAAAATGAACAGGGAGAATTAATCGGGCGCGTAGCAGCCTTTATCAACAGGAATAAGGCTTTCAGGTATAAGGTGCCTACCGGCGGAATGGGTTTTTTTGAATGTATCAACGACCGTGAGGCCGCTTTCCTCTTGTTTGATACCTGCCGCGAATGGTTAAGCGCCCGTGGCATGGAAGCCATGGATGGTCCGATCAACTTTGGCGAAAATGATGTAAACTGGGGCCTGC
Organism: Bacteroidales bacterium; assembly: GCA_038244085.1. GTDB lineage: Bacteria > Bacteroidota > Bacteroidia > Bacteroidales > FEN-979 > FEN-979. Next base: position 109,916 of record JBBRTX010000007.1, read on the forward strand.
TGGTGGAAGGATTCATGCCTCCGGGCCTGGGTATGAATTATAATCCTTCGTATTACCAGGAATTATTCGAGTCCTATGGATTTCAGTTTTTCTTTGAACAGGTGTCCAATCACCTGGACCTGACCAAACCTTTTCCGGAAAGGTTCTGGAAAATAGCCGACTGGGTCCGGAAAAAACCGGAAAATGAATTCCTCCATTTCGATTCTTCACATGTCGATAAGTTCCTTCATGATCTGAAGGAGATTTATGATGATGCATGGAAATTCCATGAAAGCTTTACGCCCCTTGACGAGGCGGTTATCCGAAAAACCCTGAAAAAATCGAAACCTTTTATGGATGATGAGATGATCTGGTTCGCCTATCATAAGGGTGTCCCCGCGGCATTTCTGATCATGTTTCCCGATGTCAACCAGATATTAAGACATCTGAATGGTAAAATGCACCTCTGGAATAAACTCCGCTTTCTTTATCTGAAGCACACGAAGACCATCACCCGGGCAAGGATTGTCATCATGGGCGTTAAACCTGAATTCCAGCGAAATGGGCTTGAATCAGGTATTTTCTGGAATCTCAATGAGAAAATGAAGAATAAGCCACATATCACCGAACTGGAACTCTCATGGGTGGGTGATTTTAATCCGAAAATGAGAGCCCTTCATGAGTCTGTGGGCGCGGTTTTCGCAAAAAAACACATTACTTACCGGAAAATATTCAAAGATGATGGTGGATTTCAGCGATCGGTGATTATCCCAATGGATACGAAAGAAAAAGCCATAAAATCATCCTGATCCGTCATTATCATATTTTTTTTTGTATTTATTTCAAATAATTACTAATTTTGATATCTCATACGAACCTTTCAATTAAAACCAAATATTTAAAGAAAATGATTATGAAAAAATTATTACTAATTTCAGCGGTGCTGATCCTCGGGACTTCAGCATTTGCACAGAATCAACGTTCCGTTATTTCGAAACGGCAACAGGATATTTCTGTACCCCGGTCTTCCCATGTGGATGGATACATTGCTCCGCAGCAGACTTACAACGGAACCGTGAATTCAAAATCAGTCATGGAAGATGTTATCGGGGCTACCCGGTATGATGCCCAGTCAAATGGCTCAATGGCACAACGACTTTATCTTTCTTCTGATGGAAAGATAAATGCAGTGTGGACAAGGGGTCTGCTGGATGGATCCAGCCCAGCCTATTCAGACCGTGGAACCGGATACAACTATTTCGATGGTTCAGCCTGGGGTGCTCAACCAACTGCCCGTATTGAATCAGTAAGAACCGGCTGGCCCTCCGTTGCACAATGGAATGGTAACGGGGAGATTGTGGTTGCTCATCAGGCAGCAACAACCCCTTTGGTTATTTCAACAAGACCTGTGGCCGGAACAGGTGCATGGACTCAGTCATTGCTCAATGCTCCTGCAGGAGCTCCAGGCCTGATATGGGGTTCCATTATGACTTCTGGACCCAATCATCAGTATGTTCACTTGCTCGCTCTCACCGGCCCCGCTGGTAACGGCGGTGCCATTTACAATGGCCTTGATGGTGCTATACTTTATTTCCGTTCACTCGATGGTGGAAACACCTGGGATATCAACGGTATCCAGATTCCACCCCTTACTTCGGCTAATTATATTGCTTTTGGTGCTGATTCATATAGCTGGGCCGCGCCAAAAGGCGATACCCTTGCTTTTGTCGTAGGTGATAACTGGACAGATACTTTTGTGATGGAATCTTTTGACAACGGTACAACCTGGACAAAAATACCTGTCCTCAGCAATGCCAACAAGATGATCCCGGGGAGCACATTCGTAGCTCCATTCTATGCCTCTGATGGCTCCAATGCCGTTGCAATTGATAAAAACGGAAAAATCCATGTTGTTTTTGGCAGAATGCGTGCTTCAGACGACGGAAGCGGTAAAGTTTATTATCCTTACACTGACGGTTTGGTTTACTGGAATTCTGATATGCCAATGGTGAAAGATAGTCTTAACCTGGATACACTGGATGCAGATGGACAATTGATGGGTTATGTTGTGGCAAATCAGGCTGGCGATTCCATTATAGCCATTCCTTGGTATGGCAGTTCGATGACCTCTTACCCTAATATCTCTGTTGATCAGGATAATAACATTTTCGTGATCTGGAGCGGGGTTACTGTTGGAAACCCATCACCGGACAATATGAATTACCGTCATCTCTGGTCAAGAGGCACTATGAATGGTGGAACAACCTGGGGTGATTTCGTTGATCTGAATGAGGGTTTATTTTACATTTACCGTGAGTTTTGTTACCCATCCATGGCCAAAGCAACCACAACCGATTTTATTCACATGATCTATCAGACCGCTGATATCCCGGGATCTGCCATTCAGACAGCTACGACATCCGCTCCTGTTCCTGTTCATGATAATAATTTCGAATACAGGGCTGAACTGAAGTCGCACATTATTCCTGTCGGAATCAATGAACATAACCAGGATGCCGGTAAGATTTCTTTGAGCAATTATCCGAATCCAGTTAAAGGAATCACCACAATCACCATGGATATTCCCCAGGCCGGAACCGTGAAAATTGAAGTAACAACGGTTTCCGGACAGGTTGTTGCATCAATCAATAAAGGAACGCTGAATGCAGGCAAACACCAGGTCTCCTTTGACGCAGGTGCGCTGTCAGCCGGCGTTTATTTCTATTCTGTAAAATTGAACGGTATGTCTTATACCAGCAGAATGATCGTGTTATAATTTCCAGATCATTCTTTTCAGGAAGAAGCTGTCTCGAAAGATGAGGCAGCTTCTTTTTTTCTGGTTAAAGAGAAAAATTCACATATACAACTTGTTGTATATGAATGATTTTTCTTCTTTTTTTTACAAAAAATATTTTTCTCTAAAATTTTTCTATCTTTGCTTTATCAAAAAACAGAGTGTTTAACTTAAAATTTAAAACGATGAAAAAATTATTACTCATTAGTTTGGTAATGATTTTTGGAATAACTGTTTTTGCCCAGGGTCAAAAACGTTTAGAGCAGAAATCATTGCAGACATTGTCAATGCCCGCTTCTGTTGCCATTGACAATCAATTATTTGCCCCGATAAATCCGGGAAACACGGTTGTTAATTCGAAAGCAGCTCTGGATGAGGTTATCGGCGCAACAAGATATGATATGCAGACGAACGGTTCATGTCAGAACAGGTTTTATGTAAATGAAGACGGCACAATGACAGGAACATGGACAAGAGGGCTTCTGGATGCCGGTGGTTACACCGACAGGGGAACCGGTTACAATTACTACAACGGTTCAACCTGGGCTGCAATGCCTACTGCCAGAATCGAAACCGTAAAAACCGGCTGGCCATCCTATGCACCTCTGGGAGCTACAGGAGAATTGGTTATCAGTCATCGCAGTGCTGTTTTGCCACTCAAAATGGAAAAACGCGCAGTTATTGGTACCGGTGCCTGGACAGAAAGTGACATTCCTATGCCTTCAGGTGTATTGGGATTAACCTGGCACAGAGCAATCACCTCCGGCCCGGATCACAACTACATTCACATGATCGCTCTCACTGGCCCGGTTGCCAACGGTGGTTCCCCTTACCAGGGTCTTGATGGTGCGCTCCTTTATTATCGTTCACTCGATGGTGGTGTTACCTGGGATAAATTAGGTGTCATTCTTCCTGATCTCAGTTCAGCTGATTATGTTGCATTTGGTGGCGATGATTATGCTTGGGCTAGCCCAAAAGGCGATACAATTGCTTTCATGGTTGGTGGTTCGTGGACGGATACTTTCATCATGAAATCATATGATAACGGATCTTCATGGACAAAGGTTCCGATTTTATCAAATGGCAATAAAAAACAAATAGCCACAACATACACTCCGCCGTTCAAAGCGGCAGATGGTTCAGTTGCTGTCGAAATGGATAACAACGGGGTTTTCCATGCTATTTTTGGAAGAATGCAGGCTGCTGATGATGGAACAGGGCACAAATATTATCCTGGATTTGATGGTCTGATCTACTGGAATTCAACCATGCCTATGGTTAAAGATAGTCTCGACCTCGATACACTCGATGCTCACGGACAATTGTTAGGTTTTGTTTTGGCAAATACGGCTGGTGACTCTATCCACCTCTTTCCGTATTATGGTGTCAGCCTTTCCAGTTTTCCCCAGATTTCTATTGATGCTGACAACAGCATTTATGTGATATGGTCAGGTTTGACCGTTGGCAATCCTTCGCCGGATGATTACAACTATCGTCATCTCTGGTCAAGGTCTTACAATCCTGCTAATGGTTTATGGTCTGATTTTCTTGATCTGAACGAAGGGTTATTCTATATCTATAAAGAATATGCTTATCCTTCCATGGCAAAGAATTTCACCGCTGACAATGTTCATTTTATCTATCAGTCAGCTGATGTTCCCGGTTCAAACATCAAGGATACTACCATCCCGGTTCACGATAATACCATCGAATATCGCACCGAGACCAAACGGGTACTTAACCCTACGGTAGGTGTTGCTGAAAAATCTGCTGCGAAAAATGAAATAGGTCCGGTTTGTCCGAACCCGGTTTCAGATTTTGCTACAATTAATGTAAAAGTTGCAGCCAGTGCCAATCTTTCGCTGAGTGTATGCAACATTACCGGACAGCAAATGATGAATATCAACAAAGGTAGCGTAGCTGCCGGTGTTCAGACTTTCACCATCAATGCTTCCCAGCTCACATCAGGTATTTATTTTGTTACTGTTACCATTGGCAACGAAAGCATCACCAAAAAGATGATCGTTAAGTAATTGGTTAACAAAAACATGTTTATAAAAACCCCGGGATCAACTCCGGGGTTTTTTATTTGGTCTCAATTTTTAAAATTCTCCGTTCTCGGGAGCCATGAAAATTTTCAGACAAATATTAGGGACAAAGTCGGGGAGAATAATTCCCAGTACCTTTTGGCTGAAATAAATTCCGCAGCCTGACTTGGGCTTATTACGCGTGCTTTCAGCGAAAAATTAACCAGTTTTATCGAAAAGAAGCGCGATCCTTTAAATAATATTGTAAGTTTGTTAAAAAAAAACAGCTATGAAAAAATTTACCTTTTTATTGATTACTTTGTGCCTTGCTACTGCGGTTTTCGCACAGCAAAGCCGGCTGAAAGTTCAGCAATCCATACAAAATGTTAAGCTTCCCACCCCTACATCGGTTAAGAATTTCTCTCCGGTGAACATGGGGAATGTCTTGGTATCTTCAAAATCTGCAATGGAAGATGTTTTAGGAAATACATTTTATGATCTTCAGACCAATGCATCCATGGCGACAAGGATTCATTATTTTGATGATGGAACCATGGCAGGTACCTGGACCCGTGGGATTACCAGCGGATTTCCTGACAGGGGAACCGGATACAACTATTTTGACGGTTCAGCCTGGGGCCCGGAACCAACTGCCCGTATTGAAGATATAAGATGCGGATGGCCTTCCTATGCACCCTTAGGCGCTAATGGCGAAATTGTGGTTTCTCATACCGACCTTGTCGGACTCAAAGTGGCAACACGTGCCACCAAAGGTACCGGTGCCTGGACACTGAGCGTTCTCGGCGGCCCGGCAGGAGCTGTTGATATTAGCTGGCCACGGGTAACCACGAGCGGCACTGCTCATAATTATGTTCATGTCATCGCTACAACCTACTCGGGTTACCAGGGCCTCGATGAAAGTTATGCCCTGTTATACTATCGTTCAATGGATGGCGGTGTTACCTGGGATAAAAAGCATATTATTCTTCCGGGTATGACCTCTGCTGATTACCTTGGATTCAGTGGTGATGATTATGCCTGGGGAACCTCGCATGGTGACACCATTTATTTCGTAGTCGCCGGAAACTGGGTGGATGGATTCATCATGAAGTCAAATGATAACGGAGAAACGTGGACTAAATCGGTCTTTTTCGAAAATGGTGCAAAAATGAACGCTTCTACCAACTATTTTCCTCCTTTCTATTGTTTGGACGGATCAGTACAGGTTGAACTGGACAATCATGGCGTTTACCATGTTGTAGTTGGCAGGATGCGCGCTACCGATGATGGTTCCGGCAGAAAATACTATCCGGGCACCGATGGATTGATCTATTGGAACTCCACCATGCCGATGCTCCCTGACAGTCTTGATCTTGATACCCTTGATGCACACGGCCAACTGATCGGATATGTTGCCGCAAATACTGCAGGTGATAGCATCGTTGGATTACCTGCCTATGGTGTTGGCCTTTCAAGCTTCCCACAATTAACACTTGATAATGATGCAATATACATCATCTGGTCAAGCTTAACTGTTGGAAATCCTTCTCCTGATAATTTCAACTACCGTCATATCTGGGTCCGTGGTTCTGTCAACAATGGTAACACCTGGGGCCCGATGGTCGACGTGAATGAAGGACTAATCTATATTTATAAAGAATACGTCTTCCCTTCCATGACAAAAAAATCCACTCCAAACCAGATCCATTATCTCTATCAGACAGCTGATATTCCTGGTTCTGCAATCAAAGAAACCACCATTCCAATTCATGAGAATTTTATTGAATACCGTGCATTGGACAAAGCGGTTCTTGTTGGTTTAAATGACAATAAACAGACAATCCGGTCACTGGAAGCAACCAACCGGCCGAATCCTTTTACAGGTACGACCACTTTGGATGTCAGCACATCGGCTCCCGGTACCCTGTTATTAAATGTTTTCAATGCTACAGGTCAGCAAGTGCTCACTTTGAATAAAGGAAGAGTAAATGCCGGAATCACCAGCTTTACGATTGATGGCAGCCGCCTTTCTTCCGGTGTTTATTTCTATACTGTTTCAGTAGGAAATGAAAGATTTACCGGAAAAATGATCGTGAAATAATCGTACTTGTTTCAGGTCGGAAGACGCAAAGAAAAACCCGAAAGGGTTATCTTTGCGTCTTTTCTTTAAATATCCGGAAGATGATTGGTAATGAAATTAAATACCTGACAGGAAAGGAGATCCGCCTGGAACTGAAGCAGAAATACGTGCTGAACGGGATCCTGCTGTATCTGGTTTCAACCATTTTTGTCACCTACCTGGCTTTCGACAAAATCATCGACATTGATACCTGGAATTCCCTCTTCTGGATCATCCTGCTTTTTGTTGCTGTGAACGGTATTTCCAAAAGTTTTGTCCAGGAAAACGCGGCGCGGCATCTCTACTATTACACCATTGCAAGCCCGCAGGCTGTTTTGCTTTCCAAAGTGCTTTACAACCTGTTGCTGATGTTTATCCTTTCGGCGCTTTCTTTTGTGCTTTTCCTGCTCCTGATGGGCAACCTGGTCACGAATATTCCGCTGTTTCTTGTCACTTTAATCCTTGGCAGCAGCGGGCTGGCTTCCATTCTAACCATGGTGGCTGCCATCGCCTCCAGAGCCAGTAATAATTTCTCCCTGATGGCCATCCTCAGTTTCCCCATTGTGCTTCCACTTCTGGGAACCCTGATGAAGGTTTCGCGGAGTGCCCTCTCGGCTAACGACTGGAGCGGGAACTATGGATTCATCATTATCCTGCTGACAATCAACGTGGCGGTTATCGTCCTTGCCTATTTGTTATTTCCGTACCTTTGGCGTGATTAATGAATGGCCCCGGTCGTAAAGGGATCAAGAAACAAAGTGTTAAAGAATGACGAAATTCCTCTCTAAGAATTGGTGGAAGATGCTTGCGGGCCTGTTGTTGCTCTATGCAATCCTTGCAGGCTTCTACTCTGAAATCCCTCTGAGACCTATCACGGAAGAATCGATGCGGAATCTTTTTTTTCACGTCGGGATGTGGTTCGGGATGTTTAGCATGCTGATCACCGGTTTTATCTTCAGCCTTCGGTATCTTTCAGGGTTTAAGGAAAAGGAAGACGATATAGCCGTGGAAGCGGTCAATGTCGGGCTTCTCTTCGGCTTTCTCGGAATATTTACCGGTATGGTCTGGGCAAATTTTACGTGGGGAACCCCCTGGGTGAATGATCCTAAACTGAATGGTGCGGCAGTCGGGCTGATTATTTACCTGTCCTATACCATCCTGCGCGGATCCATCGACGATCATCATAAACGCGCCAAAGTAGGTGCCGTTTATAACATCTTTGCCTTTGTTCTCTGGATCGTGTTTGTTTTAATTTTGCCACGGTTAGCGGGAAACAGCCTTCATCCGGCCACCGGAAACGATTCAATCCCGGTTCTGCCCATGCACCTGGATCCTGCGATGCGGCTGGTTTTTTATCCTGCCATGTTGGGCTGGATCCTGCTTGGATTCTGGATATTTCAACTGAGGGTAAGAATGCGCCGCATCAAAAGTAAATTGGAAAACTGATCCTATCAACTGAAAGAATTCTTATGGAAGCATATGGTAAAATTTTTGTAGTCGTTACGGTTCTCTCAATTATCCTCATCGGATTAATTCTTTATCTCGTTGTGCTTGACCGGAAGATCGGTAAGATTGAGAAAGAAGTGGAGGAGAAGATTACCCATTCTAAACAATAATTATGAAGACCATACATATCATCATTGTTCTTGTACTGGTAGTTGCAATTGCCGTTGTAGTAACCACCTTCTCGGATGCTTCCACTTATTCTGATTTTGACAAAGCGGCGGCTTCACCAGGGAAGGAATTCCACATCATCGGAACCTTAAACAAGCAAAAGCCGGTTGAATATGATGCACAAAAAAATGCCAACCAGTTTGCCTTTTACCTCATCGATGAAAAAGGCTTGGAAAGGAAGGTGATCTATAACAATACGAAACCCCAGGATTTTGAGAAATCCGAAAAGGTGGTTGTGGTTGGCGCCATGAAAGGCACCGAATTCATTGCCAGCAGCCTTTTGCTGAAGTGCCCTTCGAAATATGATTCCGGTAAGAAACCCGAAAAATTCGGAGACAAGAAGTTCTGAGTTCAGCTGAACCGGTTACTCATTTCCAGAACATGGCTTATAAATCGCTTAATCATTTCATCAGTGTGCTGGAAGCAGCCGGTGAACTGGTCCGTATCAAAACACCCGTATCTCCTTACCTCGAAATTTCTGAAATCACCGACCGTATCGTAAAGAATGAGGGGAAAGCGCTGTTTTTCGAAAACACCGGAACGGAATTTCCTTTGGTCATCAACCTGTTTGGTTCTTACCGTAGAATGTGCATGGCGCTGGGCGTTTCCGACCTGGATGAGATTGGCCAAAAAATAGAAGATCTTTTTAAAAATCTGACAGAACCAAAACCAGGTTTCCTGGACAAGCTCCGTGTTTTGCCAAAGCTTCAGCAGGTGGCTTCCTGGATGCCAAAGACCCTTTCCGGAAAAGGTGCCTGCCAAGAAGTGATCATGAAGGATCCGGATCTTTCAAAATTACCTGTTCTTACCTGCTGGCCTGCAGATGGCGGGCCGTTTATCACCCTACCCCTCGTTCATTCGAAGGATCCTGATTCGGGAATCAGGAACCTGGGGATGTACCGTATGCAGGTGATGGGAAAGGATTCGACCGGGATGCACTGGCATCTTCATAAAGGTTCGGCTGAACATTTCCGTAAATACAGGGAATCTGGTAAAAAAATGCCGGTAAGCGTCACCCTTGGAGGGGATCCGGTTAACATCTATTGCGCGACCGCTCCGTTACCTGAGAATCTTGACGAATACCTGCTGGCGGGTTTCCTGCGAAACAAAAAAGTAGAAATGGTCAAATGTCTCACGAATGATCTCGAAGTGCCGGCTGATTCGGATTTTGTGATTGAAGGTTATGTTGATCCCATGGAAGAACCGGTGCTGGAAGGCCCCTTTGGTGATCATACCGGCTTCTATTCGCTGGCAGACTATTACCCATTGTTCCATGTAACCTGCATCACTCACCGTAAAGATGCTGTTTTTCCTGCTACCATCGTCGGCATTCCTCCCATGGAAGACGGACAGATCGGTAAAGCCACCGAAAGGATCTTCCTGGTTCCCATGAAACAAACGGTGGTCCCGGAACTGATTGATATGGATATGCCGGAAGAAGGCGTTTTTCATAATATCACAATCGTGAAGATCCGGAAGAATTATCCCGGTCAGGCCAATAAAGTCATGAATTCATTATGGGGTGCAGGCCAGATGATGTTTAATAAGATCATGATCGTAGTGGATGAAGAGGTGAATGTTCATGACTATTTGGCGGTTGCACATGCCATTGCCGGGAACACGGATCTCCGGCAGGATATTCATTTCAGTACAGGACCCGTGGATGTGCTGGATCATTCCAGCCGTCAGTTTGCTTTTGGAACGAAAATGGGGATTGATGCAACCCGCAAAACAGTGGGGGAGGGATTAACCCCTCCGGCAAAGGAATTCTCCGTTGATACAGTCGCATTAAAAAAAATGTTCCCGGGAATTACCAGCATGAGTGAGAACCTTTTGCAGAAAGGGGTTCCTGTACTTCTTCTCACCATCAGGAAAACAAAACCGGACGAGATACGTACAATCCTGCAGGCGGCCATGGATGCAGGGTTAATCATGTCGATACCCTGCCTGGTGGTTCTCGATCCGGAAGTTGATCTTTCTTCTCCCAAAGTGATAACCTGGATAACAGCTAATAATATTGATCCGAAAAGAGACTGTTTCTATCTCTCAGATTCAAAAGAAAGTTCAACATCTTCTCTTGTCATAGATGCTACCCGCAAGACCGGCGAGTTGGATCATTTCGGGAGAGAATGGCCTAATATCCTTGTTATGGATGATGCCACCATAAAAATGGTCGATGAGAAATGGAACAATTATCAAATCGGGGACTTTTTATCTTCCCCATCGCTTCCTTTTAAGAGGTTGGTCCACAATGATAAGGCTTCTGTGTAGCGCAATTTTCTGACGAATTTTTAAATAATTGCTTAGATTTGCAGAAAATACCATTCTGTTGATGAGAACTGTAGCTGAAAAAGTGATTTTGTTTTTGGTTTGCTTTCTCCTGGTTTTGGCCGCTCAGGGGCAGGATCCTGTTATCAGCGGGAAGATAACCGATGAAATGACCTCAGATCCTTTACCTTTTGTCAACATCGGAATCAAAGATCAGCCCGTAGGTACCTATTCTGACGAAAATGGCAACTTTAAGCTCGAACTCCCCAGGGGTACTCATGTGATCATTTTTTCGTATGTGGGTTATGCAAAAATTGAAAAAACCATATCGGTTGACGGCAATAAGGTCGTTTTGAATGTTACCCTGAAAAATGTTTCAAAAGAATTAAATACAGTGGTGGTTTCTGCCTCACGCTATGCTCAGCGGATCCAGGAATCGATCACCTCCATTGCCGTGCTGAAGCCTGAAATGATCGAAAACACCAATGCCCAATCCATCGACCAGGCCCTTGAACAGGTACCCGGAGTTACCATCGTGAATGAAGAGCCGCAGATCCGTGGTGGAAGCGGTTTCAGCTCGGGAATGGGAAGCCGGGTGATGGTGATGGTTGATGAGATTCCGGTTCTGAGAGGCGACGCCGGTCGTCCGGTCTGGAGTTTTCTGCCGGTGGATGATATTGAACAGATCGAGGTTTTGAAAGGCGCCTCCTCTGTTATTCATGGATCTTCCGCCATTAATGGGGCCATAAATGTCAGAACCGCCTGGCCCAAAGACCAGGCTTCCACCAAATTTACCGGTGTCATCGGAATTTATAGTAAACCGACCAGGCAGTATGCCACACCCTGGACGGGCATGAATCCGCTTCAATATTCATTGATGCTTTCCCATTCACAACGATTGAAAGATAACGTTGATCTCGGGGTGGGCTTTACTATTTATGACGACCAGGGCTATATCGGAAAAGTACCTGCCGAGGCTAAGCTTCCTGATTCAATTCTGAACACGGGTGAATATGATCGCAGGGTCAAATTTAATTTCAATACCAGGGTCCGCTCAAAGAAAATTGATGGACTTTCTTACGGATTGAACGGCAACTTCCTTTATACTAAAAATGCAAAGGCGTTTTTCTGGTATGATAATGATACCAATCTGTACAGGCCATTTAAAAATTCTCTGTCGAATTTTACAGAGTTCATTTATTACCTGGATCCTTTTGTTAAATATTTTGGGAAAAACGGAACCACTCATACATTGAAAAACAGGTTCATGTATGATAATTCCAATGGAACGAACAATCAGACCGGCTCTTCTTATACGCTATACAATGAATACCAGTTTCAGCGAAAGTTCAGCGAACTGGGAAACCTGATCGTGGTGGCCGGTATCGTCAATTCTTACGCATCTTCCACAGGTAAAGTGTTTTCAGGGATTCTGGGAGCAGATGGTACGGTATCAGCCGGGAAATCAGGGCATTTCACTTCTGATAATTTTTCAGCCGATGTTCAATTGGAGAAGAAATTCTTTGACCGGCTGAACATTCTCTTTGGAACACGATATGAATATTTCCGCGTTGATAAATACCATGAGAGTAAACCTGTGTTCAGAGCCGGACTAAACCTTCAGGCTGCAAAAGGTACCTTTTTGAGAGCCTCAATTGGCCAAGGCTATCGTTCACCCAGCATCGGGGAACGATACATCACCACAAACTCAGGCACTTTTGGTTTTTATCCCAATCCGGAACTGAAATCTGAAACCAGCGTTAGTTACGAGCTTGGAGCGAAACAAGTCTTAAAAGTCGGGGAATTCGTTGCAATGGCTGATCTGGCGCTTTTCTATCAGGATTATCAGAATTATGTGGAATTTAACTTCGGAACTTTTGGGCGAAGTACCCTTCCGCTGAATAATTATGGTTTTAAATTTTTTAATACCGGCTCTGCCAGAATATACGGCTTTGATGTTGCTTTAGCCGGAGATGGTAAGATTACAAGAGCATTGGGCTTGTCGGTGCTCATTGGTTATACCTATTCAATTCCTGAATCTACCGACAAGAAGTATGTTTTCTACAAGACCCTGAAAATGGATTATACTTATCTCACTACTTCTTCAAATACCAGCGGTGGGATATTAAAATACCGTGTCCAATCGATTGTAAAGGGAGATATTCAGTTGAGCTTAAAGAAATGGTCAGCCGGATTTTCAGAAAGATATTATGGATACATGAAAAATATTGATTCCTTTTTTTACGACCTGCAAAATTTTGGATTTGATACAGGGATAAAGGATTACCGGGATAAACACAATACAGGCACATGGGTTTCGGATATCCGGCTTGGGTATGTTTTAAATGATTTTAAATTCACTGTGTTGATCAATAATCTCTTCAATACTGAATTTTCTTTACGCCCCCTAACCATGGAGGCTCCCAGAACGACTTCATTGCAAGTGATATATAAAATTTAAAACCTAAAATCTGAATTATGAAAAAACTCTTTTTACTCATTATCGCCACTTTCTTTTTGAGCAGCGCGTTTGCCCAGGAAACCAATCTTCCAAACGGAGGATTTGAAAGATGGAATCATCTCGGAACAGCTCCCAACGATTACGACCAGCCAGCCGACGGTTTTTTCGGAACCTTAAATGAACTGGCCGATCTTCCTGCCATTGCCGGAGGTCCAGGTCCTGTTACTGTTTTTAAAACCACCGATGCCTATTCGGGAGCGTATGCAGCTAAATTGGTTTCCGCTCTTTTTGTTCTGACCCCAGTAAATGTTTTCATTCCGGGAATGATCGGACCTTCGCACCTGGATATGACCAGGGGAACGATCTATCTTGGATCGCCTTGCCCTGGTTGTCGTCCTATAGGATTAAAAGGATATTACAAATTTGCCCCGGTATTAGGAGATTCATGCTCCGCAGTGGTATTGGTTACAAAATACAATACTACACTTCATAAAAGAGATACCATCGGTTTTGGTAAAAGAGTGATCAGGGACGCTGCAGAAGGATATGCTCCGATTGATTTTACGGTATCCTATGCTTACCAAGCGAGTGCTGAAACTCCGGACACAATGACCCTACTGATTGTATCCAGCGCAGGGTTCAATGTGAACAGTCTCTATACCAGCGTGGGTCAGGTCGGAACCACCATGACCGTCGATGAACTGAGCCTTTCTTATCCTTTGGGAATCACAGAACCTGTAATTGCGGAAATCGCGGTAAAATCCTACCCAAATCCCGCTTCCTCTGTTATTTCGCTGGAATCGGATAAAGTGGTTAAAGATGGAGAATTTCAGATCTTCAATGGTCAGGCTGTACAGGTAACAAAAATAAGTCAGTCCGGCAAAACAACCCGGCTGGATGTTTCGGAATTGGCCAATGGCTTGTATTTTTATCGTTTAATGTCGGGAAAGAAAATCATGACAAGTGGTTCTTTCTCTGTTCAGAAATAGGAAATTATTAAATATCTAGGATTATGACTGAAATGATTGGATCGCAAAAAGCGATTGAACTGGAAGAAAAATACGGTGCGCACAACTATCACCCGTTACCCGTAGTGTTGTCAAAAGGAAAAGGTGTATTCATGTGGGATCCTGAAGGGAAACGTTACTATGACTTCCTTTCTGCCTATTCTGCCGTGAACCAGGGACATTGTCATCCCCGGATTATCAATGCACTCATCGAACAGGCCAATACACTTGAGTTGACCTCACGTGCCTTTTACAACAATGTGCTGGGCTCCTATGAAAAATTCATTACAGAGTACTTTGGCTATCAAAGAGTATTGCCCATGAATTCCGGCGCCGAAGGTGACGAGACGGCACTGAAGCTTACCCGCAAATGGGGTTACAAAGTGAAAGGAATTCCTGAAAACCAGGCAAAGATCATTTGTTGTGAAGGGAATTTCCATGGCCGTACCATCTCCATCATTTCCATGTCGACGGATCCTGATGCCAGGAAGGATTTCGGGCCTTTCACACCCGGGTTTATCACCATTCCTTACAACGACCTTCCTGCACTGGAGAAAGCGCTGGAGGATCCCAATGTGGCCGGTTTCCTCGTGGAACCCATCCAGGGAGAAGCGGGAGTTTTCGTTCCGGATGAAGGATACCTGAAGAAAGCCTATGGTCTTTGTAAAGCCAAAAATGTTCTTTTCATTGCCGATGAGGTGCAGACAGGAATTGCCCGTACCGGTAAACTGCTGGCCTGTAACTGGGAAGAAGTCCGACCCGATGTGCTGATTCTCGGAAAGGCGCTTTCGGGAGGCATACTGCCCATTTCTGCCGTCCTGGCAGATGATCACATCATGCTGACCATCAAACCTGGCGAGCACGGATCAACCTTTGGCGGAAACCCGATCGCATGTAAAGTGGCCATTGCCGCGCTGGAAGTGGTTAAGGACGAAAAACTGGCTGAAAATGCCCAGAAAATGGGAATGATCTTCCGTGGCGAACTCAACAAATTAAATTCACCCATGGTGGAACTCATCCGTGGGAAAGGGTTACTCAACGCGGCTGTCATTAAGCCATTGAACGGAAAAACCGCATGGGATGTCTGTCTGAAAATGAGAGACAATGGCCTGCTGGCCAAACCAACTCACGATCACATTATCCGTTTTGCACCACCGTTAATCATCAATGAAGAGCAGGTGATGGAAGCCGTTGACATCATTGGTAAATCAATGAAGTCATTCGAATAGGGATCATTGGATTTCTGATAAGGGCGGGAAGATTTTTCCTTCCCTTTTTTTTTGACTAGAAGGTTGCCAGTAACTTTACATTGAACTGTCGGGGCGTGAGATAATTGGGAACCGGTTGTTGTTTGTTGTTAATATCGGTTACCCAGAGATAGGAAACGGTATTACTGATTTGTAAAAGATTAAATACTTCAACAGAGATAAGCAGGGAGTTGATCATCCGTAAGGGGTTTCTGGCTGAAAACCTTGTATTTTCCCCGATGAGTTGTTTCGAGAGCCCGATGTCCACCCTCCGGTAGGCCGGAATTCGCAGGATCTGATCTTTCTTCGGTGAATCCGGGGGACCGAAAGGCAGACCTGTTCCATAAAATAAGGTGAGATTCATTCGCCAACTCGGGTAATGCGGGATGTAATCCTGGAAAAAAACACTAAAATTGACCCTTTGATCCGTGGGGCGCGGAATCCAGTCGCCACCAATGTTTTCCATTGTTTTCATGAAGGAAAGACTGGCCCATGATTCAACTCCTTTCACAAACTCCCCGTTCACCCGGAAATCAATGCCGGTAGCATATCCAAAAGCATCATTGTTGCCGTAATAGCGAATTTTCAGGTTGTCGACTTCATAAGGGATTAGGTCCATCAGGTATTTATAATAAGCTTCAGCAACAAATTTGAATGGCCGATCCCAGGCTTTGAAATAGTAATCACTCCCGATCACCGCCTGGATGGCCGTCTGGGCCTTCAAATCTGAAACAATCGCTCCCCTGAGGTTAGTGAGTTCACGGAATGACGGGGGCTGGGAATAGTATCCACCCGATAACCGGAAGATCACTTCGCTTTTCCAGCGAGGCCGGAAGGATAAACTTGCCCTTGGATTGACCAGGAACTGACCATTCAGATCGCAAAACATAAAACGTGCGCCGGCAGTGACAGAAATATCCGTTCCGGTGCCTTTAAAACTCCAGGTGTTCTGAACAAATCCTGTAAACCGGTTGTCCCCGAGGTCGTTGAATGATCTGATCTGATCCTTGAGTTGAAGATCCTCGTGTGTCGGATTGGGATTGCCCAGTGAATCAGGAGGGCGGGGGAGGGTATATCCGGCCGAATCAACCAATTCCCATTCACTAATCGCGTTTTGGAAAAATTCGTGCTGGTATTTGATCCCCCACAATAAAAAACTTTTTTTCATCTCATAAGATCCCCGGTGTTCAAGATTGAATACCGTTCCATCGAGATAATTCCGGGCATGATTCAGGAAGGCACCTACCCCCAGCGCCTCCGTCACTTGTCCCTGGCCACCTGCCGGGGAAGCCTCCAATTTACTCAGCCAGTATTCCGCAGAGATATCGAAGGTTTCCTCTTCGCGGGTCTTGAAAGCAGAAGAGGTTAGTTTAAGGCGTAAGTTGGATGAGGGTTTAAAAGTCAGGGTAGCAGCGCCAAACCAGTTCTGATACTGGTCAACCTCCTGCCCGTCGAAGAAGATATTGATCTGGAAAGCTTCTGTCAGGGTTCCGAATTTGGTTTCACGGGATTCGGGAATAAGCGTATAGGAATTATTGGAATAGGTTCCCAGTAATGAGATCTCCCATTTTCGGTTTAACTCATAATTGAACATTCCCTGAACATCAAAATAGCGGGGTTTATAACTCCCTTTCGTTTGTAACCCCTTCAGGAAATAGGAACTGGATTTATACCTGACGCCAAGAAGATAAGAAATCTTTTTTCCTGCAACGCCTTCCACATGGCCGTTAACACCCAAAAGACTTGCATCGAAAGAAGCCGCAAAGGAAGTGGGTTTTTTATACTTGATGTCCAATACCGATGACATCTTGTCACCGTATTTGGCATCAAAGCCTCCGGCAGAAAAGGAGATGGAAGAGACCAGGTCCGGGTTGAGAAAACTTAATCCTTCCTGCTGACCTGAACGCACCAGAAACGGACGGTAGATCTCAATATCATTGACAAAAATGAGATTTTCATCATAATTACCTCCCCGTACCGAATACTGTGAACTCAGTTCATTGCGGGAAGAAACGCCCGGCATGGTTTTAATAAGGTCTTCAATGCCGGCATTGGCGGTGGGAATCAGGTTGGCAGTTTTCGGATCCAGGCGGTTAAAGGTAGTCGTTCGAAGCTGCTGATCCATGATTTCAACGGATTCAAGCTGTGTTACAGCGGTATAGAGCTTTTTTCGGATGAAAAGTTTCTCTCCGGGCTTTAATTCCGCTTCAATTTTTTCACTTTTAAAACCGATACAACTGATGACGATCATCACCTTCTGACCGGCCGGAACAATGATTTCAAAGGTTCCTTCCGAGCCTGATGTAGTCCCCGCAGCAGTTCCCTCAAGGGCAATGTTTGCATTGGGAACCTTATTACCGTCTTCGTCAGTAATTTTCCCCGAAATGATCCCCGTCTGCTGTGCAGAAAGAGAAAAGGAAAACAAAAAAAGAAGTCCGGTGAGTATTACGGCGATTTGTTTCAAAAGGAATGTCTATTTATCTCGTTCTATTTTCTTTTTGAATTTCCCTTCTTTCCAGGCCTTGATAAACTGAGCCCAGGCAAACGGATTTAAAATGTTAAAAGGTTGTTGCTGTCCAAAATAATATAACTTACTGGTTTGATTCTCGATATAATTGTTGTAGTTCATCCTTCCATCCATCGGGTAATTTTCCACCTGCATACGAATATTGGCAGGATCAAGATTTTTCCTTGCGCGTTCCAGGTCATCATCAGGAATTTTCAGCGTGGCAAAGGCTCTTTTAAAATCTTCGTAGGTCGGCCAGGGGAAAATGATCGCTTCGGCAAGAGTCAGCGTATCTCCCGACAAAAGTTGGATGAGCGAATATCGCTCTTTCGTAATGGTATCGGGGATAATAAAGATGGCAGGTTTAAAACCCACTGCGTTGAAAAGAACGGTGTCTCTCCGGTGGGCAATGAAGGAAAAATAACCCATTGCATCACTGGTAGTACCTTTATTGGAATTTTTGACGTGGATACGGGTAAACGGAATGGGTTCGAGACTGTCAACCGTAATGGTTACGCCGGAAAATTGAATCAGGTGCTCATCTTTCAGTTGCTGTGCCTGGAGAGAAGGAAGAAGAAAAAATATCAGAAGGAAAAAAAAAGGGAAAAAAAGCTTCATTCTCTAGCGGATTATTAATCTTGAAAGGGTTAATAAAAAACGAAAAGTTCGGTTTTTTATTTGAAACCGGATAAAAAAAATGCTGCTACCAATGAGTAACAGCATTTTTTATACAAAAAGTAATAACTATTTTTTCAGAAATCCTTTTTCTCTTGCTTTCTTCAGCACTGCACTAATACCGTTCTTGCTGATCGTGCGGATTGCTTCGGTAGATACTTTTAAAGTGATGTACTTTCCTTCTTCCGGGATGAAAAATTTCTTGGTCTGAAGATTCGGGAAGAATTTTCTTTTGGTCTTTATATTGGAATGGGAAACGGTGTTTCCGCCAATTACTGCTTTTCCGGTAATATCACAAACTCTCGACATGGTACAAAAAGTTTAAAAGTCTTTTCAAAATGGAGTGCAAATTTCGTAAACTTTTTCCAATTTCCAAAGGAAATAGCAACATATTTTTTTAATGAATTGAAAATCAGTAAAAAGACAATCATTTTCAGGCTGAAATGAGCGTCTTCCGGAGTTGATTCAATGCCTGCAAGGCCGTTTTTCGGATATTTCTTTCCCGGTTTTCGCCATAAAGAAAATTAGAGGCGATCGTCTTTTCCGGAGTGGAAATCGCGATCCAGGTCAAACCAACCGGTTTTTCTGTGGTACCGCCTCCGGGACCTGCTACACCTGATGTGGCGATGGCGTATGTGGTCTTGAATTTTTTACGTATACCTTCCGCCATTTCTGTAACAACCTGCTCACTGACTGCTCCGTATTTTAATATGCTTTCATGCTGAACACCCAGCTCGTTCTCCTTGATTTCATTGGCATAAGCAATCACACCACCCTTGAAATAGACTGAACTTCCCGGGATGGATGTGATCAGGTGGCCAATATATCCGCCGGTACAGCTTTCGGCTACTGCCAGGGTTTCACCTTTTTCCGACAATAATTTCCCGACCAATTCTTCAAGGGTATCCTCATCCTCCCCATAAATATATTCACCGGCAATTTTTCGAAGTTTTTCAACTTCTGCAAGAATCTGACCATGAAGAATTTTCTCATCGGGTCCGCATCCTGTTAACCGGAGCCTTACTAACCCGGGTTGTGGAAGATAGGCCAGATGGATGTGACCGGGAAGCTGAAGCTCCCATTCTTCGATCATATCAGAAAGAAATGACTCGCCAACTCCCTGGGTTAGTGTGGTTTTATGAAAGATATACGGAGGGTTAAACAATTTCCTCAACCGTGGAATTACCTCTTCTTCCATAAGTGATTTCATCTCAAAAGGCACTCCGGGCATGGAAATAAATACTACCGGTTCGTGCGCCTCTTCCAACTTTGTCTCAAACCACATTCCAGGAGCCGTCCCGCGAAAATTTCTCAGGGGTGTGCAATTTTCCGGAACCTCAGCCTGACTCCTGTTCAGATCAGTCATTGGGAATCCTCGATCTTTAAAAATTTTCTCAATATCCTGATAAACCATTTGATTGAAAACAAGTTTGGCTTGAAAATATTTACATAAAGTCTTTTTCGTGATATCATCTTTGGTCGGACCCAGTCCACCCGTGATCAGGATGATTTCGGATCTTGTTGCTGCTTCTTTTAATGCGTCCAGGATATGCTGCTCATCATCACGGATCACTGTTACCTGGTTAACGGAAAATCCTGCCAGATTCATTTTCTCGGCCATCCAGGAGGCATTGGTGTTGACTACCTGCCCGATCAGCAACTCGTCCCCGATATTGATAATTTCTGTTTTCATCTGTTTTTCTTAAAATTTCATCTGTTGTTACGATTCCCCATTGCATTTTCAGGGACTTCTAACTTCCTGAAACAAAATTAGAAAGTTTCCGGGAGTCTGCCTTCATACTTCCATTCATATCGCCAATTTTCGTAATTTTGCAATAAATTATTTTTCATGAAGATTACGAATACGAGTCTGCTCATCAATCAGGATGGATCCATCTATCACCTTTCGCTGAGACCCGACCAGCTGGCTGAAACAATCATCGTGGTGGGTGATCCGGACCGGGTTCCGGAAATATCTGTCTTCTTCGACAGTGTGGAACATGTGGTCAGAAACCGTGAATTCGTTACTCATACCGGGTATTTTAACAAAAAAAGAATATCTGTCGTTTCAACCGGAATAGGAACAGACAACATCGATATTGTCATCAATGAGCTGGATGCCCTGGTTAATGTTGATTTTGCGAAACGTGAAATTCGTCCTCGCCATACTGCTTTGGATATCGTAAGAATCGGAACATCCGGTGCCATTCAGCCTGAAATACCCGTAGGTGCCTTTGCCCTTTCTTCGTATGGACTTGGCCTGGATAACCTCTTTCATTTTTACCGGTGCCATGAAACGGCAGATTGTCGCGACAGGTCGGAAAAATTTATGGAGCATACCGGCTGGAATAAAGATCTCTCAAGACCCTATTTCACCCAAGGATCTGACCGGCTTATTAAGAAATTCGAAAATGGAACCATTAAAGGAATCACTGCCACAGCACCTGGTTTTTATGGTCCCCAGGGACGAGTACTCCGCATCCCGCTTGCCGATCCCGATCTGAATGATAAGATCAGGGAATTCCGGTATGGAGATGAAAAGATCATCAATTTTGAAATGGAAACTTCCGCACTTTATTCGCTTGGAGGAGTCCTCGGACACAACATGGTAACTGTTTGTGCCCTCATTGCCAACAGGGCAACAAACGAATACAGCGTGGATCACAAGCCGGTGATAAAAAGGCTTGTTGAAATGGTGCTGGACCGGATAACTACCTGACCCTCTATGAGTGATATTGGCAACCATAAGGAAATCAAAGCATTGATCAGCTTTCTGGATGAAACGGACGAGACGATCCTTGAAACCATCCAGGAGAAGCTTTTTCTGATGGGCAGGGTCGTTTTACCTTCTTTGGAGGAGGCCGCGCATGCTACTTTTAATGAAACTTCAAACAACAGAATCGTGTCACTCATCAACAGGATCAGGCGACATGATGTTAAAGACGAATTTTCGGCATGGCTCAAAACCGATTTAGCCGACCTTCTGAAAGGTTATCTCATCATCTCAAAACTGCAATACCCGGAACTGAATGAGGAAGAATTAACCATTGAGGTAGAACAGATGAAGTTGGATGCATGGCTGGAACTGAATGATAATCTTACCGCACTCGAAAATGTGAAGGTCATCAATCACATCTTTTTTCAGCTTTATCATTTTGAAGGAAACAAAGAAAATGCAAATATCCCGGAGGAACAGTACTTGCCGGCAATCCTGAATTCACACAAAGGGAATTCCCTTTCCCTGGGAATCCTCTATCTGATCATCGCCCGGAAATTAAATCTGCCCATCGCCGGAGTCGATCTTCCTGAACAATTCATCCTGGCATACCTGGCTGACGAACATCTTCAGTCACCCTCCGGAGATGAGGTGCTCTTTTACATCAATCCATTCAAAGGATCCGTTTTTACCCGGCGTGAAGTAGAGATGTTTCTCCGCCAGTTGAAAATAAAGGCCAATATAAAATACTTTACACCCTGCTCAAACCGGGAGGTAATCATCCGGCTGATTACCGCGTTGAGAAAGGATTATGAAGAGAATCAAAACCGGGAAAAAGTTGAAGAACTCAACGATCTTTTACAATTAATTAAATAGTTAAGATGCAAAAATTTAAAAAAATCATTCTTGGGTTAACCCTCATATCAGGTGTCATTCTTTTCGCTTCATGGGGATATGAAGGACATCGGAAGATAAGTACACCTTCGGTATCCTATCTGCCTCTTGGGATGGACTTTCTGAAAGCCACCTGGACTACATTTATCCGTGATCATGCTTCTGATGCCGATTACCGGAAAGATACCGACCCGACTGAAGCCCCGAAGCACTACATCGACATTGATAATTACCAGGAATTCAACCTCACCGGAAAAATACCGATGTCATGGGATTCTGTCAATCTGCTTCATGGAAATGCCTTTGTCATGGATAATGGCATTTTGCCCTGGGCTACACGAACTGCCTTCGATTCGGTTAAAGCCTGTTTTGAACGTAAAAACTGGGATAAAGCCGCGTTGTATGCTGCAGACCTTGGCCATTATGTGGCAGACGGACATATGCCGTTGCACATCACAAAAAACTACAACGGACAATTCACCGGGCAAACCGGTGTTCATTCCCGCTATGAAACAAAAATGATCAACGCTTATGTTTCACAGATCATTTATTCTTCAGATACGGCACAGGTAATCCAGGATGTTACCGGTTACATTTTCACTTACCTGTATCATAATTACATCTATGTAGATAGTGTTTTATACGCCGATCATCAGGCCTTTGTCATTGCCGGCAGCACCACTGCACCAGGATTCCTTCCGGCGCTCTGGGACAGTGCGCAATCCTTTACAGTTCCTTTATTCAGGAATGCTTCCCTTGCACTGGCCAATCTGATTTATACCGCCTGGGTGCAGGCCGGAAGTCCCAACCCGACAAGTGCCATCAATGAACCTTTTTCTTCCATACTTAAAGAGATCTATCCAAATCCCTGCAGGGATTCGGCCGTCATTCCATTCGAAATTACCAATCCTGATGCCATGGTTACCTTGCAGTTAATTGATGAAAAGGGAAACCTGCTCCAAACCCTGGTCAATGAAAAGATGACACGTGGGGAACATCAGTATATCTGGCATACGAACGGAAGATCCCAGGGGCTCTATTATCTCGTGCTTTCTTCGGAAGGGTTGTTTTCTGTTCAGAAGGTCATTCACGTGAAATAATCAGCTTCAGCGGAAGATTTTAGCGATGGTTTTGACAATAATCCTGAAATAATTTCCAATATCGGGATCGCTGATATATTTCTGATTTAACCGGAGTTTTGCCGGCATGATCTCACGAATGTAGGTTTCTTCCCAGTTTTCTGCCTTTTCAAGCATTTCATTCTCATCGATAAATTCTAATGAGGCATAATCGGTAATTCCGGGCTTCACTTCCAGAACGCGTCGCTGGTCGGGTGTATAAAGGTCAACGTACTTCCGTACCTCAGGACGTGGACCCACCAGGCTCATTTCACCTTTCAACACGTTGATCAGCTGGGGCAACTCATCCAGTTTATATCTCCGTAAAAAATAACCGATCCTTGTAATTCTCGGGTCACGTGCGCCGATGGTCAGACTTCTTCCCAGGTCAGCACCGGCCCGCATGGTTCGAAATTTGATCAGGCGGAAATCTTTATCATTTTTCCCTACCCGTATTTGCAGATAAAAGACGCTTCCCGCTGAATCTGTCAGGATCAGGATGATAATAAGGATGAAAAATGGAAGGAGAATGACCAGTCCAAACAGGGATAAGATAAGATCGAATAACCGGATCATTCCGAAAGGGGCGTTCGTATGAGATCGACGGATTCAACCACCGCATTCACCACCGTTTCAACCATATCGTCAGAAAGATCATAAAAAACCGGCAGCGTGATCTCCCGCGAAAAATTATCATAGGCTACCGGGAAATCTTCCATCCTGTAGCCGGCGTTCTGATAGTAACTCATCAGCGGAAGTGGCACAAAATGAACATTTACTGATACTTCCCGTTTAAAGATCTCCTCCATGATTCTGTCGCGCTGAAGTTCGCCAATGTCCCGAATCCTTAAAAGAACAATATGGTAGGATGATTTTTTTATCTCATTTTCATATTCCGGAAATTCAGCCCAGGCATATTCCACCAATCGTTTGTGGTATAGGTCGAAAATCTGTTTCCTTCGAGCGAGCATGTCCTCGTCATACCTTTCCAGTTCGACGATTCCCATGGATGCCTGTATATCGGTCATGTTGAATTTGTAGCCCGGTTCAACAACATCGTACCGCCAGCTTCCAACTTTGGTTTTGGCCAGGGCATCCTTATCCTGTCCGTGCAGTGACTTAATATTCAGGGTCTTGTAAATAACGTTATTGTCGAAGGGTTCGGGAAGGTTCAGGCAGATGGCGCCTCCTTCGGCCGTGGTCAGATTTTTAACGGCATGAAAAGAAAAAACGGTGACATCCGTCAGGTTCCCGGTTCTTTTACCTTTGTACCAGGCGCCCAGAGAATGAGCTGCATCTGAAAGAACCAGGATCCGGCCCAGCATTCGTTGTTCCTCAGAACGGGGCAGAAATAAAGCTTTTATTTCCGGGTTTTGCACCAACTGGTTGATCTCATCATAATCGCAGGGGAAACCTGCAATATCAACAGGAAGGATCACCTTTGTCCTTGATGTGATGGCCTTTTCGATGTTTCTGACAGTGATATTGAAGTCAACCCCCGAATCAACGAAAACGGGCGTTGCACCGCAATGAACCACCACATTGGCCGTGGCAGTATAGGTATAAGCCGGCAGGATCACTTCATCGCCCTCCTTAACACCGAACCAACGCAGGATGAGTTCCAGTCCGGCGGTAGCTGAGTTAAGGCAAAGTGTTGCCCGGTGCCCACCGTAAGCCGTTAACATTTTTTCGAACCGCTTCGTTTTGGGACCCGTGGTGATCCAGCCCGATTTCAGGGTATCAATCACCTCGTCGATGATCTTCTGGTCAATTCGTGGAGGGCTGAACGGGATCATTTGGCAGTCTTCAGCCAGTTCGTAATATTTGTCTCAAGCCTTGAAAGCACATTGGCTACGTCGGATCGGATAAATTTTTCGCCTGTGATGTTTTCATAGAGCTCAATGTATCTTTCCGAAATCTCATTGACCCATTCATCGGTCATTTCAGGTACCTTCTGGCCGGTTTGTCCTTGGAAACCGTTTGCCATCAGCCATTCCCTCACGAATTCCTTTGAAAGCTGCCTTTGTTGTTCACCTTTCTGCTGACGCTCTTCATAGCCTTCCAGGTAGAAATACCTCGAAGAATCAGGGGTATGAATTTCATCGATCAGGTAAATCTTGTCATCCGCTTTACCAAATTCGTATTTGGTATCCACGAGGATCAGACCTTTTTCGGCCGCCATCCGGGTGCCTCTTTCAAAGAGTGCGATGGTGTATTTTTCGAGAATTTCATAATCTTCCTTCGAAACCAGGCCCTGGCTGATAATCTCTTCTTTTGAGATGTCTTCATCATGACCTTCCGTTGCCTTAGTGGTTGGCGTTACGATTGGATGCGGAAAACGCTGATGCTCCTTCATCCCATCGGGAATGGAAACGCCACAGATTTCACGCTGGCCGTTTTTATAGGTTCGCCATGAACTGCCGGTCAGGTAGCCGCGAATAATCATCTCCACCGGAAAGGGTTTACAGTAATGTCCAATGGTGACCATCGGATCCGGACTGGCGATTTTCCAGTTCGGACAAATGTCAGCGGTTGCATCGAGGAATTTCTCTGCAATCTGATTTAAAACCTGTCCCTTGTAAGGTATACCCCGGGGAAGTACCACATCAAAAGCGGAAATCCTGTCACTGGCGATCATTACCAGGTATTTGTCTTCAATGTTATACACCTCGCGAACTTTGCCGGTGTATTTACTTTTCTGACCAGGGAATTGAAAATTTGTCGTTACGATTGCGTTTTGCATAATTAACTTTTTTTGAGTGATGCTTCATTACCATAGGCGTTGATGATATCCACCACCAACTTATGTCTTACAATATCATTCTGATTCAGGTAAACAAAATCAATCCCCTTGATACCTTTCAGAATGTTCTGAACATGAATGAGCCCGGAAGTCTGTTGTTTGGGGAGGTCAATCTGCGTAATGTCCCCGGTTACGATGAACTTGGCGTTGGTTCCCATCCGGGTGAGGAACATTTTCAACTGGTTTGGTGTAGTATTTTGTGCCTCATCCAGGATGGCGAATGCATTATTGAGCGTTCTTCCCCGCATAAAGGCCAAAGGTGCAATTTCGATCGTTCCGTCTTCCACGAAAGATAAAAGTTTCTGTGAAGGAAGCATGTCTTTCAGTGCATCATATAATGGCTGAAGGTAAGGATCCAGCTTTTCTTTCAGGTCACCCGGGAGAAATCCCAGGTTCTCTCCCGCTTCCACTGCAGGACGCGTCAGGATAATACGCTGAATCTCTTTGTTTTTCAGCGCACGAACGGCCAAAGCAACCGCTGTATAGGTCTTCCCGGTGCCCGCAGGTCCAATGGCAAAGACCAGATCACTTTTATCGGTACATTCCACCATCATTCGCTGATTGGCAGTCCGGGCACGAATCAGCATCCCGTTTTTTCCGTGAACCAGCACATCCGATTGCGGACCTGTAGGATCCGGACCCGGGAACTCCTCATCTTCAAAGTATTGTTTGATGTCTGTTCTTGATAGATGTCCGAATTTATCCAAATGCTGAATCAGCAGGATGAACTTCTGTTCGAAAGTTTCCAACTCTTTATCTTCCCCGATAGCTTTAACAAAATTGTCGCGAGAGATAATTTTCAGTTTGGGGAAATGCCCACGGATGATCTCCAGGTTCTGGTCGTTTACGCCAAAAATATCCAGAGGGGAATGGGATTCTATGCTGATAACTTTTTCGCTCATCCAGTAAATATAATTACTAACTTTGGTTTGACAAAAATACAGTATTTTTCAGTTCATGCCAATCATAACACTCACCAGCGACTGGGGGATCAAAGATCATTACGTCGCCGCCGTAAAAGGTTCCATATACAAGCTCCTTCCCGATGCCTGCATCGTGGACGTTTCGCATGATATTCCTGCCTTTGACCTCAATCAGGCAGCTTTTATCATCCGAAATTTCTATCATGATTTTCCGGAAGGGAGCATTCATATTCTCGGGATTAATACCGAAGCATCCATCGAAACCCCGCATACCATTGTTTTTCATGATGGTCATTATTTTATTGGTGCCGATAACGGAATTTTCTCCCTGATCTTTGATGAGATCCCCGAAAGGATCATCGAAATTGATGTCATCCAGGATACGGATTACTTTACTTTTCCTACCCGGGATGTATTTGTGAAAGTTGCCTGTCACATCGCTTCCGGAAAGCCGATGGAAGCGTTGGGAAATCCAAAGTCAACGGTAGTGAAGAAAATGTCTTTCCAACCTACCATCGATGGCAACCTGATCAAAGGGAAGGTCATCTATGTTGATAATTATGAAAATGTCTTTACCAATATCACGGATGCTTTTCTGAAACAACAGCTGAAAGGAAAAAAGTTTGCGATAACCTTCCGTTCGGCCGGTTATCGCATCACTTCGTTGAGCAAATCCTACAAAGATGTGGTGGAAGGGGAGATGCTGGCCCTGATCAGTGCATACGGGCATCTGGAAATTGCCATTAACCAGGGTAAAGCCTCCAGTCTTCTTGGTTTAAAAATTGACCAGGCTGTGCTGATCGAAATCATTTAATCCCAATTTTTACCATCCGGCTAAGGTTATCCCTACCGTATAAGGATACAATTCCGGCCCCTGGTTTTTCTTGAACATGGTGGTCAGGGAATAGGTCCCCCATAAATTCAGGCAAGACCATCCTATACGGGCAGTCGCATCTAATTTGAAAGGATTCAGATGGAAGTCGTCATGATTCCGGATTTCCTTTTTTCCAACCTCAAATGTCCCGATAATCTGCTTGTTGATATCTTCAAGATAATAGGTCATATTCCTGGGATAGTAAGATTGTTTCGTGTAAGAACAAAGCCTTACACCGCCAATCACACCGGCACTGATATGAAAACTGTTGGCTTTCATCCCGGAGTTGGTTTGGTATTCGAAGATTATAGGTACAGTAAGCCAGCTTACCATGAGTTTATTTACCTTCATGTCAGCGGCTTTTCCATCCTTGTCAACAATATTAAATCCGACCAAGCTGCTTGAATCACCAAGGATCATTGTGCTGTTTGAGAAGTAATAGTTGTTGAGCGAGAAACCCAGTCCGGAAGTAAGTCCGAAATGATTTTTAATCAGGTTAAGATTGATCTCGATCGGGTTAAGATTGACGACCATTGAACGGGCCCACTTGAGATCAAGGTATTGCTCGTTTGCGGGAAAATTCATGTTGAAATCTTTGTTTACAAATCCGTTCCAGCCCAGTTCTATACCGGCCCAGTGACCGTTGTATTTTCCACTCTTGCAACCGAAGTGGTGTTTGCCTTTCGACATTCCGTGCCATGGATTATTGCTGATGTAAACCACAGTGGAATCATCTCCTCTTTTTTCGATCTTGACCCCACCTCTGAAAAATTCCATATTGCTATTCGTGCTTTTTGCCGTTGTTTCTTCATCCTGGGCAAAGGATATCTTTCCAAACATCAGGATTATACTTGATACAAGCATGATTCTGAACATCAGGCTACTTTTTCTCATTTTCATCTGGTTTTATGGTTTTAATTGTTAGATACATCATAAATGGGAAACGATAAAATTAAAAAATGATAATTTTATGTAGAACCATTTAGGTCTATAGACGACAGTGAAGAAAAAATGTTACAGGATTGTATAAAAAATCAGGAATCAAGTTTCAGAACGGCGAGAAATGCTTTCTGCGGAACTTCTACATTTCCGATCTGACGCATCCGTTTCTTTCCTTTTTTCTGTTTCTCGAGGAGTTTACGTTTCCGGCTGATATCGCCACCGTAACATTTCGCGGTAACATCCTTTCTTACGGCTTTCACGGTCTCCCTTGCAATGATTTTTGCACCGATGGCTGCCTGGATGGCAATATCGAACTGCTGGCGGGGAATATACTCCTTGAGTTTGATGCAGAATTTTCTTCCGAATTCATAGGCATTGTCACGGTGAAGCAGGGTTGATAAGGCATCTACCGTATCCCCATTTAAAAGAACATCGAGCCGGACCAGGTCGGCTTCCTTATGTCCGGAGATATAATAATCAAAAGAAGCATACCCTTTTGAAATGCTTTTCAGCTTGTCGTAGAAGTCAAATACGATTTCTCCAAGTGGTAATTCAACGGTGAGTTCAATCCGGTCGGTGGTCAGATAAACCTGGTTCTTCAGGATTCCCCGTTTGCCGATGCATAAAGTCATGATAGCGCCCACATACTCAGAACGGGTAATGATATTTGCGGTGATATAAGGTTCTTCAATATGTTCGATCAAAGTGGGAACGGGCAAACCGGAAGGATTATGCACATCAACCATTTCTCCTTTGGTTGTATAAACCTTATAGGAAACGTTGGGAACGGTGGTGATGACATCCATATCGAACTCCCGGTCAAGCCTTTCCTGTATGATCTCCATGTGCAATAGCCCGAGAAATCCGCATCTGAAGCCAAAGCCAAGCGCCATTGATGATTCCGGTTCAAAGGAAAGGGAAGCGTCATTCAGTTTCAGTTTCTCCAATGAATCCCGAAGGACCTCATAATCATCAGCATCTACCGGGTATATTCCGGCGAACACCATGGGGGTGACCTTTTTGAAACCTTCAACCGAAGATGTACAGGGTCTGTCAACATGGGTGATCGTATCACCAACCTGGACTTCGCTGCTGGTCTTTATTCCCGAGATGATGTATCCTACGTCACCGGCGCGGAGCACATTACGCGGTTCCTGTTTCAGACGAAGAACACCGATCTCATCGGCATTATACACGGTGCTGGAGTGGACAAATTTGACATGATCACCTTTCCGGATCTCGCCGTTGATAATTCTGAAATACGCAATGATACCCCTGAAAGAATTAAAAACCGAATCGAAGATGAGTGCCTGCAAAGGTGCTTCAACAGAACCTTTCGGGGCCGGGATCTTATGTATGATATCACTCAGGATACGGTCGATTCCGATTCCCATCTTGGCACTGGCTTCAATGATTTCATCACGGTCACACCCAACCAGTTCGATGATCTGATCTTTCACTTCTTCCACCATCGCATTGTCCATGTCGATCTTGTTCAAAACAGGGATGATGGTCAGGTCATGATCAATGGCGAGATAGAGATTGGAGATGGTCTGGGCCTGGATGCCTTGTGTGGCATCAATGACCAGGAGTGCCCCTTCGCAGGCGGCGATCGCACGGGAGACTTCATAGGAGAAATCCACATGACCGGGTGTATCGATCAGGTTCAGGACATAATCCTGGTCTTCAAAACGATAGTCCATCTGGATCGCATGACTTTTGATCGTGATACCACGCTCACGTTCAAGGTCCATGTCATCAAGTACCTGGGCTTTGGAATCTCTTGCTGAAACAGTATGGGTCACCTCCAGAAGCCGGTCGGCCAGTGTCGATTTCCCATGATCAATATGGGCAATTATACAAAAATTTCGGATGTTCTTCACGGCCGCAAAGATACAAATACTAAGGAGATTAACAGGGGTGTTCTGTTGATCTTATCGTAAAATTGTGACAGTTCCTTTTAAGACACGCGGAACAATACCCTCCAGGGTGATTTCGAAAACTTCACATACATAAAAATACACCCCGTCACTCACCGCCTGCCCTGTGTCTTTGTTTTTGCCATCCCAGTTGATATCGGGGTTATTGGTCTCAAAAACCACCGTTCCCCAACGATTGAGAATGGTAAGTTGGATATGATCGACTGAAGTATAGGGAAACGGGGTAAAAAGCTCATTGTGCGTATCGCCATTGGGAGAGAAAAAATCCGGCAAGTGATACAGGAAGTCGGCACAGTCACTAAGGTTAATACATACTCGGTTACTGGATAAACTACGATTTCCCAATGAATCCACCGCTACCAGGGCGTAGCATCCGGCGATGGAGTTGCCGGGATGGTGAATGTACATCGTGTCAGAAACAGAAAGAATGGAATCAATCAAAGACATATTTGTGGTGTCATTCCCATGACTGAAATAGACCAGAATCCTGGAGATGGATGCATCGCAGGAGTCGGAGGATGAGGTTTTCCAGGTAAGAACATTTTCCGTTTTTGGACAATCCGGTACTACTTTGAGAACCAACGGGCAGGGAGGAACATTATCCACCGGGATTCCGCAGTTGATCTGGGAAAAGTTAATGATCGGGTCAATAAACCCCGGAGCTGCATATCCGCCGATTGTCTTGACAAAATAACAGTATTCCTTTCCGTTCACTAAACCTTTGTCAGTAAAAGAAGGAACTGTACTTGAACCGACCGAATCAAAGCCACCGGATGTATTTTTCCGGTATATGGTAAATTCAAAATTGGTCCAGGGAACATCTTCATTCCAGGAGAGTTTCAGCCTTTTATCGGTTGGAATAATCCGGAGGAAAATGGAGGAAGCCTCATGCGACGGACCGATCCGGAAACGGTTACCGGGTGTGACATTGTAGAGATCAACTCGATATATATAAATATTCTGAAATGTATTCAATAAAGTATCGGTGAAGGTGGTGTCGTTCAAATCCGGCATGCTGTCAACCAAGGATATCCCTGTCGTGGCAATCCTGTATAGAAGATATTTGTAAGGTCCTGGTGCAAGAATCGTATCAATCTCTGTCGGTTTTGACCAGGCAATGTAAATGGATCCGTTGGTCTGAGAAGTTGCATTCACACTGACATTTGTAATCACGGCAACATCTTTCTTCAGATAGGCACACACTTCATTGGAAGCATAGCTTTCGGCTTTATCGGGATAAACCGCCACGATCATGTAACAGTATCTGATTCCCTGGACTAATCCCTGGCCTTTTTCATTATCAATATAGGCATTTTGATTAATGTTGTTTACCTGATCAATCAACGAATAACCCAGGTAGGCAGGCACTCCGGTCTGACAATATCCGGGCAGGAATCCGGTGGAATCTGTTTTTCGGAAGATATAATAACCTGTGGCATTAAGACAGGTATAATTATCCCAGGCAAGGGTGATTGAGGTTCCCAGGGCGGTTGCGGTAAGATTTCGTGGGGCCGGCCCGATCACCTTTATGTTAGCCGTTTTGATGGTTACCAGGTGTACGGGTGTACCATTATCGGTTGCCTTAAAAAACATACTGTAGGGTTGCCGCTTTACATGGTTACAAATGGTTTCCCAGTGTAAGGTGACCTGTGTATGACCTGTCCCGGTTGAATCGGGAGGAATCAATGTGGCCGGATGATCAGCGAGCAGAAGCGGTCCTCCGACTCCGGTAAGTGTCACCTGACTCGAATCCGGATCAAAGGCTCTGATGACCATATTCAGTGTTTTTCCTGCTTCAATGCAGGTGTCGATCACCTCGATCACCGGGGGCCGGTTGTTACAGGCAACTACATTGATCTGCATGTCACGCAGAACACTTCCGATTTTTTGTCCGTTTCGCCATTCTTCAATCAGGATAGCCACATTGAATTCGCCCTGCTGCATCGGACTGTCCCAGATCAGGTCACCGGTTATCGGATTAATGGTGAGAGAATCGCTCGCCGGGGGAAAAGAATAACCGGGAATAACAAGTCCCTGTGCTCCAAGGCAGGGAACAAGCCGATACGAAAGACTGTCACCGTCAATATCATAAGCACCGGGGTTATGATAAAAAGGTTGGTTAACACATCCATTATCAATCGGGGGGACTAACAGTACCGGGGAATTGTTATAGGCTCCAAGAAAAGGATTGATATAAAGCTCAGAATAGATAAACAACGGGATATTAACCGAATTCGGGATATTAAGGATCCCGTTATTCCGGTTTGGATCTTCGCAGGTAATTCTGAAAAGGCCAGGGCCCGGGAAAGAATGTGTTCCCAAGTATTTGTTGTATGTGATATCAGGAGCTACCGCAAATGAATCCACTCGCTGTATATTGCCAGTGGTGCCATCACCGAAATTCAGAAGCAGAACATCACGGAAGGCGTTAGCCGCTGATTTGGTGAAAGTATAAGAAATAAGCGTGATCTCGTAATTATTTCCGGACAGATGGCGATACATTATCTCGGCTGCCCGCTGATGCGTTGCAAATCCCGGAAAAGTAAAGAGTACGATCCCAATCAGTGTTAAACAGATATGCTTTCCTGATCCGTGCCCTATTTGCATAAAGATCTGATAAAATAATTTGTAGTAAAAGTAATAAATTAGATGATGATGAGTCCATGGATTTCTATTCTTCGTTCTCATTTTTCCGTTAACTTTGTAAAAAACCCCTTAAAATCTTTAGACTTTAGAATGAAGCCGGTTGATATAGAAGCGGAAAAGAAAGAAATCCTTAAACGGTACAAGAATTTATTAAAGGTATATAAACCGAAATCCGAAGAAGATAAAAGGATCGTACGGAAAGCTTTTAATCTCGCTGTGGATGCCCATAAGGATATGCGAAGGAAGAGCGGTGAACCTTATATTTACCACCCCATCAGCGTGGCA
Organism: Bacteroidales bacterium; assembly: GCA_038244085.1. Classification (GTDB taxonomy): domain Bacteria; phylum Bacteroidota; class Bacteroidia; order Bacteroidales; family FEN-979; genus FEN-979. The sequence goes on from JBBRTX010000007.1 coordinate 143,814, forward strand.
ACCATCGCTGCAGAAGAGATTGGCCTTGGAACCACTTCGGTCGTATGTGCCCTTCTTCATGATGTAGTGGAGGATACTGAATATACGCTGGAGGATATCCATGGCTTATTCGGAGATAAAGTAGCTTCTATCATCGACGGGTTGACGAAAATCAAAGGTATCTTTGATCAAAAGACCGCTTCCATCCAGGCAGAAAATTTTAAGAAGATCCTGCTTACCTTGTCGGATGATGTCAGGGTGATCCTGGTAAAACTGGCCGACCGCCTTCATAATATGCGTACGCTGGATGCTGTGGCTCCGGAGAAACAACTGAAAATAGCTTCAGAAACCATTTACCTGTATGCACCACTCGCGCACCGGTTGGGGTTGCATACGATAAAAAGTGAACTGCAGGACCTTGCCCTGAAATATACAGAACCGGAGGTTTACGTCTCCATCACCCAAAAAATGAAGGAGTCGGCAAAGGGCAGGACAAAGTTCACCAACAAGTTTATTCAACCAATAAAAAATTCTTTATCCAATCAAGGGATCAAGTATACGATTGCAGCAAGGGAGAAATCAATCTATTCCATCTGGGAAAAGATGAAAAAGAAAGAGATCCCTTTTGAAGAGATTTATGACATATTTGCCATCCGGATCATCATTGATACCCCCACCGACCTGGAGAAATCAGATTGCTGGAAGGTATATTCCGTTATCACCGACTATTACCGGCCAAATGCCGAACGTCTTCGCGATTGGATATCGATCCCGAAAGCGAATGGTTACGAAGCCTTGCATACAACGGTGATGAGCCATACAGGTCAATGGGTGGAGATTCAAATCCGTTCAAAACGAATGGATGAAGTGGCAGAAAAAGGGTATGCAGCCCACTGGAAGTACAAGGAATCCATGAAACTGAACAGTCAGCTCGATAACTGGCTTGACCGTATCCGTGAAATGATCGAAAGTCCGGAATCAGATGCCCTTTCATTCATCGATGATGTAAAAGGATTCTTTTTTCTGGACGAAATCTCGGTATTTACTCCCCAGGGTGAATTGCGAACCCTGCCAGCCAATTCAAAGGTTCTTGACTTTGCCTATGCCATCCATTCAGAGATCGGCAATACCTGCATTGGTGCAAAAGTGGATAAAAAACTCGTCCCGATCAATCACGAACTGAAAAACGGAGAACAGATCGAAGTAATCACTTCACCAAAACAATCGCCCAAAGATGAATGGCTTACTTATGTGGTTACGACCCGTGCGAAAACCAGCATCAAGATGGGTCTCAAAAAGGAGAAAAAGAAGTATTTCAGGACCGGAAAAGAAAAGCTTGAAAATTTGTTTTTGCAGAATGATATCGAATTTTCGCACGAAAATATCAGTAAGTTTATTTCCGCCAATAATTTTTCTTCCCTCATCGATCTCTATTATGAAGTAGGATTGGAAAAAATTTCCATGAAGGAAGTGAAGCTTTTTGCCGCTTCCAATATGAAATCCGGATGGCTGAATTTTGTCATCAACCCGCGGAAAAAATTCAGGGTTGAAGGGAAAGAGAAGCGCTTTTCATCCGATAAATACGGAATGGAAAAACTCGCCAACGGGAATCTTGAAAAACTGGGTTACCAGATTTCTTCCTGTTGCACGCCCATTCCCGGGGATGAAATCATCGGATTGTTTGCCTCCGATAACGTTCCCATCCAGATCCACAGGACCAAATGCCCGAAAGCCATCGAACTGCTATCCAGTTTTGGAAATCATATGGTTAAAATCAACTGGATCAATAAGGAGTCTATCTCATTCCTTACGGGAATCAAAATCACCGGAATGGACAAAAGGGGACTTATCAACGACATCACCCGGGTCATTTCCAATGAATTGAGCCTTAATATCAAATCGTTTCGTCTTGAAGCGAAGAATGGACTCACGGAAGGAGAAATCATGCTCTATATACCGGATACCCTGTCATTAAAAGCACTCCTGAACAATTTGAAACGGATTGAGGGTGTAAAAAATGTGAGCCGTGTAGATTAAATGAAGAATTTCTATTTTTATTTGTTCTAAATAGGATTATTTCCTTAATTTTATGCAAAATTTCACAAAATGAATAAAAAAGCAGCGGAAGATCCCTTCGAAATTGTCAAAACGATATTCACGGATTACCTTGAACAACACGCGCATCGTAAAACACCTGAGAGATATACCATTCTTAAAGAGATCTTTGCCACCGAAGGCCATTTCGACATAGAAACCCTTTACATAAGAATGAAAAACCACAAGTACAGGGTAAGCCGGGCTACTTTATATAACACCATTGAATTGCTGCTCGATTGCGGGCTCGTTACCAAACACCAGTTTGGCACTAACTACGCCCAATTTGAAAAATCAAACCTATTCAAGCAGCATGATCATTTTATTTTTGAAGATAGCGGAGATGTCATCGAATTTTATGATCCCAAAATAGAAGAAGTGAAAGCGTCTGTTGAAAAAATGCATGGCGTTAAAATAACGCATTATTCGCTTACCTTTTACGGAACAGCAAAAACGAAAAAATAACCTAGTTTTTATCATGGTTGATATTATTCTTGGATTACAATGGGGTGACGAAGGGAAAGGGAAAATTGTAGATGTCTTCTCACCGCATTACGATATCATTGCCCGGTTTCAGGGTGGTCCCAACGCAGGACATACCATTATTTTCGACAATCAGAAATTTGTTCTTCACACGATTCCATCCGGCATCTTTCACCATGATTGCCGGAATGTGATTGGCAATGGAGTCATTATCGATCCTTCTATCCTGATGAAGGAAGTAGATAAATTAAAAGAGGCAGGGGTCAATGCTATCGAAAACCTCTTTATAAGCCGTCGGGCCCACCTGATACTTCCTTCTCACAGGTTACTTGATACTGCCTATGAATGCGAAAAAGGGCTGGCAAAGATTGGTTCAACACTAAAGGGAATCGGCCCGACATATACGGATAAAACAGCCAGGAATGGCCTGCGGATTGGGGATATCTCCAGTGCCGGGTTCACCAAAAAGTATAATGCCCTGAAGGAAAGTCATTTTAAAATACTCGAATGGATGAACTTTAACAGTTCCCTCCATGTTATTGACGGAATTTCTTTCGATGAATATGAAGCAAAGTGGATGGAAGCGGTTGAGCGGATCAAGACATTCAAACTGATCGATGCAGAAAATTTTATTAATAAAAGCCTGGATGAAGGAAAGTCAATTCTCGCAGAAGGGGCACAGGGATCTTTGCTTGATGTTGATTTTGGTTCCTATCCTTTTGTCACCTCGTCCAACACCATCGCCGGTGGTGCATGTGCCGGACTGGGTATCTCGCCGCACAGGATCGGTAAGATTCACGGGATATTCAAAGCCTATTGTACCCGTGTCGGCTCCGGACCTTTCCCTACAGAATTATTTGATGAAACCGGTGAAAGTTTGAGAAAAGGCGGAAAAGAATTCGGATCAACCACTGGAAGACCCCGTCGTTGTGGCTGGCTGGACCTCCCGGCCCTGAAATATTCGATCATGCTGAATGGGGTCGACAGTCTGATTATGATGAAAGCCGATGTCATGGATGCCTTCGAAGAAATCAACGTCTGCACATCCTATCAAACGGGTGCGACTACTTACGAAGGATTTCCTTTTGATCTTGATGAAGCTGGTGTGGTGCCGGTTTATGAAACCGTTAAAGGCTGGAATTCACCTATCACCGGTGCATCCTCATTTGGAGAAATCCCTCAGGAACTTCAACAGTACATTTCATTGATCGAAAATGCAGTGAAAGTTCCCATCGAAATAATCTCCCTGGGTCCTGACCGAACCCAGACGATTCAGAAAAATCGATTATAGTTTCCGCTTGATTTCGATCTGCTCATAACCTTCAACGATATCGCCTACCTTGATGTCGTTGAAATTATCTATGTTCAGACCGCATTCATAACCAGAGGAAACCTCTTTCACATCGTCCTTGAATCGTTTCAGGGATCCAAGGTTTCCGGTGTATACAACAATTCCATCACGGATCACCCGGACTTTTGTATTACGTGTCACTTTCCCGTCGAGAACATAACATCCTGCAACACTTCCAACCTTGGTAATATGGAATACATCCCTGACTTCAATGTTGCAAAGGATTTTTTCTTCAATTTCCGGTGACAACATACCTTCGATAGCCGCCTTGATCTCTTCGATGGCCTGGTAAATGATGGAATACAACCGGATATCGATCTGTTCCTGTTCAGCCAGTTTCCGTGCACCAAGGCTCGGACGAACCTGGAATCCCACGATGACTGCATTGGAAGCCGAAGCCAAAAGAACATCTGACTCGGTAATGGCTCCGACCGACTTGTGAATTACGTTGACCACAACTTCCTCTGTCGAAAGTTTCAGCAATGAATCGGACAAAGCCTCAACGGAACCATCCACATCACCTTTCACGATCACATTCAATTCTTTGAAGTCACCAATGGCGATACGGCGGCCAATCTCATCAAGTGTAATATGTTTTTGAGTACGAATGCCCTGTTCACGCTGCAATTGCATACGTTTATTGGCAATCTGTTTAATTTCTTTCTCATCGGTCATGACATTGAAAACATCACCGGCCTGCGGTGCGCCATTCAGTCCCAGCATCAAAAGGGGAACGGAGGGTCCTGCATCTTTAATGGCCTGGTTCCGTTCATTGTACATGGCTTTAACACGGCCATAGGTCGATCCTGCCAAAACGATATCTCCGACTTTCAGGGTTCCGTTTTGAACAAGCAGTTTGGATACATATCCACGGCCTTTGTCCAATGAAGATTCAATAACTGTACCTGTGGCAAGTCGGTTCGGATTGGCTTTTAGCCCGAGCATTTCTGCTTCCAGAAGCACTTTATCAAGCAGTATTCCGATATTGGCACCACTCTTCGCAGAAATTTCCTGTGATTGGTACTTTCCTCCCCAGTCTTCAACCAGGATGTTCATCTTGGATAATTCTTCCTTGACTTTCTCAGGATTTGCATTGTTTTTATCAATTTTATTGATCGCAAAAACGATGGGGACTTGCGCTGCAAGTGCATGGTTGATTGCTTCACGTGTTTGGGGCATCACGTTATCATCCGCCGCAATGACAATAATCGCGACATCGGTAACTTTTGCTCCGCGGGCACGCATGGCGGTAAATGCCTCATGGCCCGGAGTATCGAGGAAAGTGATTCTTTTTCCATTTTCAAGCTGAACCTCGTAGGCTCCGATATGCTGTGTGATGCCACCGGCTTCACCGGCTACAACGTTCGATTTACGTATGTAATCAAGGAGTTTGGTTTTCCCATGGTCAACATGGCCCATCACCGTCGCAATGGGTGGCCGTTCGATCTGATCCTCCGGATTGTCAAAAACTTCCCGCTCACTGATGGCTTCCTGTACTTCTACACTGACAAATTCCACCTTATACCCAAACTCATCTGCTACGAGGGTCAGCGTTTCGGCATCCAGTCGCTGATTGATGGAAACAAAGAGTCCCAGCGACATACAGGTAGAGATAATATTTGTAACCGGCACATTCATCATCGTGGCAAGTTCATTTGCAGTTACAAATTCGGTAACCTGAATGACCTTTTTGCCTTCTTCCATCCTGGCCTGATCCTGATGCATCTGCGCACTTACGGCCTCTCTCTTCATCTTCCGGTACTTGGAAGACTTCGATTTACCAATCGGGCCTAATCGTGCAAGGGTTTCTTTAATCTGCTTTTCAATATCTTCCGGGGTAAGGGCAGGCTTAACCGTGTCTCTGTAAGTAGTCTTCTTATAAGGATGCTGTTGAGCGGGTCTGGCTTTCCCCGGTTCTGCCGGTTTTTGCGGAGCTGTATTCTCAACGGGTGTCCCCATCTGTTTTTTAATCCGCTTTCTTTTTTTCTTTTTCCCTTTGGCCGCGTCATCGGAAGATGAGGCAATGGGTTTCTTCTTCTCAAATTTCCTGGGTTCCGGAAGAATAAGCTTGCCTAAGATGGTAGGGCCCTCAAGAATGATGTGTTTTGTCCTGAGGAAATTATCTTCCTCTTTAGGAAGCTCTGGAACAACGGGTTCGATAGCAACTACTGCCGGTTCAACAATGGGCGCAGGCTCAGGAACAACAATTGCTGCAGGCTGTTCCGGGACTACCTGAACAACAGGTTCTTCCTTCTGTTTTTCAACAGGTTCCGGCTTTGGGCTGGTGGTTTTGGATTCTTTGGGTTTCCCTTTTTTGGAGGATTTTCTTGAAAAGGCCTCGACGTCCATCGTTCCAAGGATCTTGATTTCCTGTCGACCATGGGTCTTCTCTTTCTCTTCAGCAGGAATATCCGTGGTTTTCTCCGCAGGAGTACTTTCTGCTGATTTTGCCTCAACGATTTCGGCAACAACAGGTTCAGGTGATTTGACCGCGGGCTTTTCTATTTCCGGTTCGGCTGCCTTTATGATGGGTTTTTCCTCCGGTTTTTCTTCCACGATCGGTTGGGGTGCCTTGATGGGAGGTTCGGCAGGAGGAGGGGTTTCAATCACAGGTTCCTCTTTTACCGGTTCCTTTGCAGGGACTTCCTTTATTTTCCTGGGCGCTTCGAAATTTTTCTTGTCATAAGGAATATTGGCATTCTTGATGAACAATTCATCAAGTTCCTTTTCTTTATCCTTTGCCGCGGTTTTTTTATCATCAATGGTGATGGTTTCATGCTGGCTAAATTGCAATCCGATCTTTTTAGCATCTTCTTTAACATGCTTATCAGAAGCGAATTCCTTTAGCAACATGGCGTACATCTCCTGCGACAGTTTTGAATTCGGATCCTTCTCAATGGAATGTCCTTTTTTAGAAAAGAAATCCACAATGGTAGAGACGCCGATATTGAACTCCCGTGCCGCCTTACTTAATCTTACTGTTGGTGTGCCTTCACTCATAGTTGTTGGCTCAATCCTTCTTTGAGAAATTATGTAAAATTATTGTTTTTTTATTCAAATTCAGACTTGAGGATCCTTACGACTTCATTAACCGTTTCTACTTCAAGATCTGTTCTTTTAACCAGGTAATCAACATCCAGTGTGAGAACGCTTTTAGCAGTATCACAGCCGATATTTTTCAATTCATCAATGATCCACTGATCAATTTCATCAGAAAATTCCTGCAGATCCACATCCTCATTGTCCACATCCGTATCGCGGTAAACATCAATTTCAAACCCGGTAAGTTTCCCTGCCAGCTTGATATTAAATCCTCCCTTTCCGATAGCCAGAGAGACCTGGTCGGGTTTCATGTAAACTTCTGCTTTTTTGGTAGCGTCATCAATTACAATTGACGTTATTTTTGCCGGACTTAATGCCCTTTGAATGAAAAGTGACGGATTGGTCGTGAAATTGATTACGTCGATGTTTTCATTTTTCAGTTCCCTGACGATGCCATGAATACGTGAGCCTTTCATTCCCACACAGGCACCCACCGGGTCGATACGGTCATCATAGGATTCAACAGCAATCTTTGCTCTTTCACCCGGTACACGTACGATATTTCTGATGCTGATCAAACCATCATACACTTCGGGCACTTCAGCTTCAAAGAGTCTTTCCAGGAAAGCAGGTGAAGTACGGGAAAGAATAATCACCGGATTGTTATTTGTCATCTCAACCTTGGAAACCACTGCCCGAATGCTATCACCTTTACGGTAAAAATCTGTAGGTATCTGCTCTGATTTGGGAAGCAGCAGTTCTATTCCCTCATCATCCAAAACAAGAATTTCCTTTTTCCATACCTGATAAACTTCACCGGCAACGATCTCGCCGATTTTCTCTTTGTATTTCTTGTAAATATTGTCTTTTTCATATTCCTGGATCTTGGAGATCAGATTCTGCCGGATGGCAAGAATTTCTCTTCTGCCAAATTCAAGTAACTTGATTTCTTCAGAAAGTTCTTCTCCCACTTCAAAATCCGGCTCAATCTTGATCGCGTCGGAAAGCGCGATTTGTGCGTTCTCGTCTTCAACAGCACCATCCTCTACAATCATCCGGTTTCTCCAGATCTCAAGGTCTCCCTTATCGATATTCACGATGATATCAAAATTATCCGCCGAACCATATTTCTTTGCCAGCATATGCTTGAAAACATCTTCAAGAATACGCATCATCATTTCCCGGTCGATGTTCTTGAATTCCTTGAATTCCGAAAAGGTTTCGACTAAATTAATGTGTTCCATTTTTTTCGATTATTTTCCAAATTTTAAGATGATTTTCGCTGTTTTAATTTCCTCAAAAGGGATAACCGTATTAGGCTTCTTCTCCTCTTTTTTGGGTTTTTTTACAGGATGTTCCAATTCAATCCCTTGATCATCTGAAGAAACCAGAAGCCCGGTTAATTTCGTTCCATCCTGTAAGATGACTTCCATTTCATTTCCGATATTTTTATGGTACTGTCGTGGCTTCAGCAATGCACGATCAATCCCATAAGAAGAAACGGTAAGATCATAATCTTCTTCATCCCTGTCCAACCGGCTCTCGATCAAACGGTTGAGCTCGTGACAATCGTTGATGTTCACATTCCTGTCGCCATCAATGTAAATAAACAGTTTATTACCCGGCTGAACAGAGAGATCAACAAGATACTTATCGCTCCCCTCAAGCAATTCGGTAACCAGACTGTGTATTTTTTCTTTTGTGATCATTTCTTTGTAATAAAAGAGGGGACTTTCGGTCCCCTCAAATCTCTTCTACAAAATTGCAAGTAATGCATGAATCGGGTACAAAGATAAGCATACTAATTGAAATAACAAGTTTTTAACTCCTTTTTTCCTTTTCCAGGCAACGGCACGTTCGATATTTCATTATGATATTTTGATTTTAAAGCACTGCGGTAACATATGTGATAAAAGTGAACCTTTATTTTATTTCTGAGAGGCTTGCTATATCTGCAAATTCGGATAATATACCGGGAGGCTTTGTATATTATTTCCTGTAAGCATGTAACTTTTGTTTTCCGGTTTCGTCATATGATCAAATTGCCAAAAAAAGCAAACCGGTTTCTTTTTCAGGCGAATCAACCAAGAAAAATAATCACATTTCTAAAATTGAATTGTCATGAAAACCTTAAACTACACAAAATCGCTCCTGGTACTCTTGTTAGTTGCCGTAATCGGAATCACCACCACCAGTGCCAAAACCCCTGAAACCAAACGAGATGTCAGCCAGATCCTCAAAGAAGCAGTATATTATCCTGACTTTGCTTTGCGGGAAGGAAATGAAGGCACCGTTAATGTTACCTTTAAAGTTGGTGACGACGGCAAACTTGAACTGAAAAAAGTAGAATCGACTGACAAAGTCTTATCAGAATTTGTTAAAAAACAGTTTGCGGCAGTTGACCTGAAAGATGCGCAGATTGAGAAATTCAAAACATATCAGATCGCGGTCAAATTTGAGATTGAATAACGGTGAATTCAAGTTTCTAAACCCCTGGTTCCCGGTTTCTCATACCGGGAATTCAGGGGTTTTCCTTTAATACCCCCTTGCAGATCAATTGAATTTGGCGTAGGTTTGTAATATCAATCTTGCCTGGAATTTAATAAGTAGGATTGAAAATTAACGAACCAGGAAAATGGATTTTAAAGATTATTATAAAACATTAGGCGTTGCCAGGGATGCGTCACAGCCGGAGATCAAGAAGGCTTACCGGAAACTCGCCATTAAATACCACCCGGATAAAAATCCGGGGAACAAAGCATCAGAAGAGAAATTTAAAGAGGTGAATGAAGCCAATGATGTGGTGGGTGATCCTGAGAAAAGGAAGAAATATGATCAGTTAGGTTCAAACTGGCGACAATACGAACAAACCTCAGGACAGGGTGCTGATTTTTCGCAGTGGGCCCGTCAATCGGGAAGCCGCCCGTCGCAAGGATCCGGATACAGTGAATTTGGCGGGGATTTCTCTGATTTTTTTAATTCTTTTTTCTCCGGAAATTTTTCGAATGATTTCAGCTCAGGAAGGTCACAGCAACGTGAGCAAATACCCCGAAAAGGGGAGGACTATGAGGCGAAGATTGAGGTTACACTGCAGGAAGCTTACCTGGGTTCAAAACGCCTTATCAATGTAAATGGGGCGAATATCAACATTACCATTCCTTCCGGAGTAAGCAACGGGCAGGCCTTACGGGTCAAAGGTAAGGGTGGGCCAGCCCGCAGAGGTGGTGAAAGCGGTCATCTTTATCTTCATGTGGAAATGAACCCGGATCCCGATTTTGAACGAAAAGAAAATGACCTTTATTCCGATCTTCATGTATCACTGTATAAAGTCGTTCTTGGAGGTGAAGTAAAGGTTCGTACCATGAAAGGGGAAGTATCCATGAATATCCCGAAAGAAACGCAAAGTGGCAAGGTTTTTCGTTTGAAAGGTCTTGGAATGCCGGTTTATCTGAAGAAAAGTACTTTTGGAGATCTGTATGTCAGGGTAGTAATCGATGTTCCCAAACACCTCACGGCGGCAGAAGTTGAACTGTTTAAAAAACTGGAAGAATTACGCAAATAAAAAAGAAACTGTCTCAAAAGCTGATGAGCTGATGAAGGGTTAATTGTTAATGGTTAAGGATTGTGATTGAGAATGTTACGTGTTACGTGTTACGGTTTATAGGATAAGGAAAAGACCGCCCTTTTGAGACGGCCTCTTCTTTTGATTGAAGATATTCCTGGTTATTGAAGAAGTATTCTCGTACTTCCCTTGTTGTCGCCTGAAATGACGATGATCTCATAAAGTCCGTTCTTTTCGGCCGATAAGTTAAACGAGTTAATGTTATTGGCGTTTGTTTGAACCTGTTCTTTACGGATGAGTCGGCCGCTCATGTCAAAAATCTGGATCGTTGCAGGTTGGGCATCATTTATTCCTGAAATCATAAAAGTTCCGGTGGAAGGATTCGGATAAACGGAAATATTCAGGGTGTTTTTTCCGGATTCATGAATTCCCGTGCACGGATCGAGAATGATATGAACTGTATCTGTGTGAGATACAGAACAAGGGGCATTGGCAAAAGCTGTTAGCGTCAGATTGAAGGAAGCAGAAGTTACATCCGTTGGTCCCGGCATATAAGAACTTGTCAGACCGGCGGGAGTCGTAAAGGTCCCGTCACCCGAAGTATTCCAAAGAAGGGAGGAGTAATTAGAGGCAGTTCCCTGAACCGTGAACTGGGCGAGATTCGAACAGTAAGTCGTATCGTTACCTGCACTGGATAACGGTGGCTGGCTGACACTGACAGTCTCTTGTGCGGATGCAGTTTGTGTACCTGATATAACAGTCACCGTATATGAGGTGTTTACCAGGGGACTGACAATGACATTCTGCAAGGTGGAGGTGAATCCCGGGGGATTGGAAACCCAATTATAAGTGTAGCTACCGGTTCCTCCGGATGCCATTGCATGCAGTGTGGACGATTGCCCGCGACAAAGACTGCTCGGATCAGCGGAAGTCAAAACAGACAGTGGGGTCACCGCCGGTGTCACGGTAAAGTTACCGATCATTCCCATCAGCACATGAATAGAACATTTATAGTTATATACGCCCTCCACAGCAGGTATGTAATCAAATGATGTTGAAGTAGCATTCATCGGGTGATCCCACGCGATTGCACCGCCAGGAATGGTTGTTGAGGTTGTGGTATGCGAACCCGATACCCAAACCCATCTAACGGTATCACCCAATGCGACATCGCTGATGGTAGAAGGTGTAAAAGAAAAACCTCCCACTGATACAGTATGGACAACTGCAAATGATGCGTGGGACAATAGGAACAGAACTGTAAAGAGGGTTAAAATATAAGTTTTCATGATCAGAAATTGTTTATTTTTAATATTAATTTAGACTAAATAAAAGCAAAGATATACTATAAATAGTAAATATCAACAAAGGCATGAAAATAAAATTCGAAATATGATGTAGAGAGGAGGCAGGAGTGCGTAAAACCGGGAGGGACGGCTCTTTACTTCAGCATAACCGATCCGCGAACGATTATGGATTTCCCCGGGTTGACAACGATCGAGCTGCCGTCCTGGACGGTCAGGTCATGGCAAAAGGTAGTATTGGTGGTAGTGATAACGGGTTTGTTCGGTACGTTAGGAATGGTCACATCATTCAAAGTGGTTGGGACAGCAGCCGGATTCCAGTTTTCTGCCTTGTTCCAATCCGTGTCCATATTGCCTGTCCAGGTAACCGGAATAAAGGCAGTAGGTTCATCAGTCCAGATTTCCATGGCAGGGTCGCCAAAAACATTGCAACAGTAATGACACCAACGCTGGGCGCCGGGTTCCCACTCTCCCGGCAGGGAAACGAACGGCACAGTTTTTATTTTGGAGATCAGATGCAGGGTTCCGATATGTTTTTCAGGCAGGGTATCATTATATAAGGCACTGACAAATTCCCGCTCCAGGTGTTCAGATGGACCCTCAGAGGTCCCTTCATCAAACCAGCCATATCGGGAATTGAAAACGCCCGCAGCCAGAAAATTACTGATGGTCACTGCTTTTACCGAGACACATCCTGCCATATCAAAAGCACCATCATAACAACCCTGGGTGTAAAGAATCTGATAATTATGGGTGATGCCATCGACCTGTGAAAAATTCTGGTTCGTGATATCTGAAGTGTATAATCGCATCATGTAATTATAATTGGCATGACCGAGATGATGAATGAATGATTTCCCCTGGTTGAGTTTATTAATCAGTGTGGCGGAATTCCAGCTATAGATGGAGGAAGAGGGCGTCAATGAATCATAAAGTTTTTCGATGGTATTCGATGCGGATGGAATTCCATGCGTGAAATATCCGTTATCTGTCCTATCGTTGATCAGCAGGTTCATGTAATCACCACCGAAAGTCATGGGAGCAGAATATAGGTGTTCACCTGCCAGCAGCGGGTTCTTTAATTCATCGGGAACGGGGTTGGTTTGATAGGAAATGGATTTATGGATCATCCTACGCAATTCGGAGGTATCGCTTACCGGAAATCGTGCCACAGAAATATCCGGAAAGAGATCCGGATCATCATTTGTCTCCGCATAGATGTGGTTTCCATTCGAATCGTAATTGCCATCCATTCCTGAGTAATAAAGATCCGCAGGGATATTGGAATCTGTATAACCGGAACCGGACTGAACATAGCAAAAGAATCCACGAGCCGGAACGAGTGACGAATTCCCTGCCAGCAAAACATATTCGATATGATTATTCAGAAATTGATCTTTGATATAATTCCGGATTTTTTCCTGCAGATCATAGCCGGAGATGGTTGCAGAAATGGATTCAGTTGTCTTTATCTGGCAGGTAATGCCTTTTCCATTGTAATGATTTATCAGGGACTGAAATTCGTTTTGGAAAACCGTCGGGGTGATAATCAGGTATTGATAATCAGAGCTTGATGAGCGTGGGATGCTGTATTGCTTCATCATTTCCGGGTTTTGAGCGAAGTTGTTTAAGCGCCCATTTACTTTCTCGGAGGGGGTTAGATGCATCAGCGCATCAGAGGATCCCGAACTTTTCCGGGTGTTGATTCTTACCGTGACCTTGCTGTAATAAGATATTTTCCCTAAAGTCGGGTTATATTTTACCGGAGTAAAGGAGCAAACGGCCAGTGCATAGCCATTCAGGTACTGTGTCATCAGATGTCCGGCCGGGCTGGGCGGGTAATTTGCATTGATTTTGTAAACGGCCTCATTGCACAGAAATTCACCCGGAAGATCAACAGAAATTGGCCGGGATGTTTGCCTGGGATAAAGCCGGAAAAAACCCGGGACAGGAATTTCATCTTCACCAACGATCTCAATGGTTTCAGCGGATTCTCCCGGAGGAAGCAACAAAACAATTGCCTGGTAAGGAACCGAGGGCTCACCGGGGATGGCCGATTGTTGTGTGTTATCAAATATTATTGTTTGATAAGTCCCGCTTTCATGGATTTTGTAATTGCTGAAGTAATAGGTTTTTTCAATACTTCCTGCCATGGAGACCAAGCCGGTAAGCACTAGCAACAGCGTCAGGGTTGATTTTTTCATCTTGTCATTATTTCCAGCCACCACCCAGCGCCAAGTAAAGGTTTACGATGCTCTGCAGCTGGTTGTTGTATTCCTGTGTTTGATTTACCTGGGCCTGGTATAGCGTCCTTTGTGCGTCGAGCACATCAAGAAAAGAGGCATACCCTGCATTAAAAAGTTGGTCGGAGAGGTTAAAGGCAGTTTGTGCGGCTGTGGTAAGTTTAATGCTTTCTTCAATGACTGCCTTTTGCTTTTCTACCGAGAAAATTCCGTTGGAAACCTCGCTTAGCCCGTTATAGATCGCTTTTTGGTAGGTCAGGAGCATCTCTTCCTTAATGGATTGAGAACGACTGAGGTTTGCCCGGAGTTTGCCCATGTTGAAGATGGGTGCTACCAGGTTCCCTATGGCTGATCCGATCAATCCGGCACCCAGTTGCGAATAGCCGAAATCAGCGGTGATGCCGAGGGTGGGCAGCATCTTTCCGCGCGCTACGCCAACCTGTGCATTGGCTGCCACCAGTTGCTGCTCTGCTGCAATGATGTCGGGTCGGCGAATGAGGAGTTGCGAAGGGATCCCGGCCCGGGGAATGATGTTGTCGTTCATTTGATTGATGATGGAATCACCTGTTGAAATCGAACCCGGAAGTTCCCCCAGGATCAGCCGAAGTGCATTTTCCTGGTTGGCTACCAGTTTTTCGAGCACAGGGACCTGCGTTTTTACCTGAGCGAGTTCCGCTTCCGCCTGGGCAACCACCAGCCCGGAAACCGTTCCGGCAATCAGCTTGTAGCTTACCAGTTCAAGGGACTTCTTGCGCAGTTCCACATTATATTGTGTTATCTGAAGTTCATCTTCGTATTCCAGAAGATTGAAATAAGCAGTGGCAATCCCGGCGATCAAAGAGATCCTGATTCCCTGACGATATGCTTCCTGGGTCATCATGCCGGCCTTTTCCGATTCTTTTGCCCTGCGCAACTTACCCCAGATATCGAGTTCCCAGGTTAGATTTGCCGTGGCATACAAATCATGATACTTTATGCGATCTTTGGCTGCCGTTTGCTGATGATTGAAGGCGTAAGTTCCTGATACACCAAGAGAAGGGTAAAGGTCGGCACGTGCCTGCCGGAATGAGGCACGGGCTTGATTCACCCGCTCATAAGCGATCTTCAGGTCGAAATTGTTCTGTAATCCTCTCCGGATCATTCCCTGCAGAACGGTATCCGTGAAGAGATACATCCAAGAGGTATCGGCAAAGGAAACACTTTCGTTTTGTTCAGAGAACCTATAACTATTGCCCGTTTTGAAATCCGGACGTTGGTAATTTTGTCCGATCTTACAGCCTGATATACTCAGCAGGACTATAATCAGAAGGACCGGAAGGGATATCTTTTTGAAAAGCATCGGCAGGATTTATTTACGATTTTTTATCGATTGATGGTTGGTTTGATTTCTTTCCTTTCATCCGTTCTTCGAGTTTCTGGAAGGCAACGTATAATGAGGGCACAACGAGGACACCGCAAAGGGTAGCCATCAGCATACCTCCGAAAACCGAAGTACCCAGTGCATTGCGGCTGGCCGCCCCGGCACCGGAGGCGATTACCAGGGGAACAACCCCCAGAATGAAAGCAAAAGAAGTCATGAGGATGGGCCGGAACCTGAGTTTCGCTCCTTCCCTGGCCGCATCAGACAAAGGAAGTCCCTGTTCGTATTTCTGTTTGGCGAATTCCACAATGAGGATCGCATTCTTCGCGATCAGCCCGATCAGCATGATCAATCCGATCTGTGCATAGATGTTGTTTTGCAATCCCGACGCCCACTGTAACCCCAACGCTCCGAAGATCCCGAAAGGCAAAGCCAGCAGAATGGGGATGGGGAGCAGCCAGCTTTCATACTTGGCAGCCAGCAGGAAATAAACGAAAATAAAGCAAAGGGCAAAGATGAATGGGGCCTGCCCTCCTGAAATGAGCTCCTGTCGTGTCATTCCGGAATATTCGTATCCGAATCCAAAAGGCAGCGCTTTAGCTGCTACCTCCTGCACTGCAGCGATTGCCTGCCCCGACGAATAGCCTGGCGCAGGAGCGATGGTGTAATCGGTAGAACCAAAAAGGTTAAAGCGTTTTACCACCTCAGGTCCCTCTTTTGGTGTCAGGGTGACCAGCGCCCCCAAGGGGACCATATTTCCGGATTCGCTTCTGACACACACTTTGGCAATATCCTCCTTGTTGGCCCGATAAATGGCATCGGCCTGTATGATCACCCGGTAGGACTTTCCGAATTTATTAAAGTCATTGACATACATACTTCCAAAAAGGGATTGCAGTGTCGTGTAAATGGCATTCACCGGTACGCCCATCGTCTTGGCCATTTCCTTGTTGACATTGATCTGGAATTGAGGAATATCGTTCCGGAAGGCGGTGAAAATGTTTGAGAGTTCCTTCCGTTTGGATGCTTCGGCATAAAATGCCTTATTCACTTCCGCGATTTTATCGATGCCCATCCCGGCCTTATCCTCGAGTTGCATTTCAATTCCGCCTGTCTTCCCCAGGCCGGAGATCGCCGGTGCATTGAATGCCATGCATACCCCGCCGGGAATTCTGCTGAATGCTGCCTGAACCCGTTGGATGATACTGCCCACCTGAAGTGAATCTGTCTTCCGTTCCTCCCAGGGCAGCAACTTGACAAAAGCCATGGCATTGGTGGTACTGACTGAATTGTCAAGCATACTGAAACCGGGGATTACCGTGTAGGAACGAACTCCGGGAGTTTTTGCAAGGATGGCTTCAACCTGGCGGGTAACCGCATCGGTTTTCTCAAGTGAATAGGCTTTTGGTGCGGATATATTGATGAAAAAATATCCCTGGTCTTCGGAAGGAATAAACCCGGTCGGGAGAAACTTCATGACGGCAACCATCAAAACGCTGATGATTGCAAGGAAAAGCAACGGACGGGCGAGGTGGTGGGTGAAGTTCTCGACGATCCGGACATATCCGTGTGTGGTTTTATCAAACAGCTTATCAAACCCGGTAAAGAACTTCCCGATCCATCCTTTCTTTTGTTTTTTTGGTTTCAGTAAGAGGACACAGAGAGCCGGGCTCAGAATCAGGGCAAGCACAGCTGAGATCAGGATGGCTGAGATGAGGGTCAGGGCAAACTGTTTGTACATGACGCCGGTGGTGCCTCCGAGAAAGGATACGGGTATGAATACCGCACAGAGAACCATCGTGATGGTGATGATGGCTCCGGTGATTTCCTTCATGGTATTCTTCGTGGCCTCCAGCGGGGAGAGTCCTTCATTGTCGATTTTTTCCTGAACGGCTTCGAGGACGACAATCGCATCATCCACCACGATCCCGATGGCAAGCACGAGTGCAAACAGGGTTAGCAGGTTAATTGAAAATCCAAAGAAAGTAAAAGCGGCCAGGGCACCAATGAGGGAGACAGGAACGGTAATTGCCGGGATCAGGGTTGCCCTCCAGTCCTGAAGAAAAATGAAAACCACGAGAAAAACGAGTACAAATGCCTCGAATAATGTTGTGATGACCTCTGTGATGGAGGCTTCAACAAATTCAACCGTATCCAACCCTTTTTCGTAGGTGATGCCCGTTGGAAATTGTGTGGCAAGATCCTTCATAATGGCATCACATTCATTTCTTACCGCCATGGCATTGGACCCCGGCGCCTGGTAAACAGAAATGGCAGGAGCTATTTTCCCATTGTAACGGCTGAATGCATCGTAACTCCGCATTCCGAGTTCAACACGAGCGATGTCTTTCATTCTTACCAGGGAGCCGTCGTTATTGGCTTTGATGATGATATTCCCGAATTCCTGTTCACTCGCGAGCCGACCCTGCACACGGAGCATGATGGACATCTCCTGTCCTTTCGCGGCCGGTGATTTCCCGATCATCCCGGCGGCAGCCTGGATATTCTGATCCTTGATGGCACCCTGGACATCCTGCGTTGTGATGTTCAAACTGGCCATGCGGTCCGGGTTTAACCAGATGCGCATTGCATAGTCATCCCCACCGAAAAGCGATACATCCCCTACGCCCTTGACACGCTTAAGAACTCCGACCACATTGATCTGAAGGTAATTGGCGAGAAATTTGGAATCATAGGATGTGTCATTCGAGATCAGCGTATAGAGCATCAGCATACTGGGCGATTTCTTCTGAACCGTAACACCACCCTGGATGACTTCCTGGGGGAGGGAATTGATGGCACGCTGGGTTCGGTTCTGAACATTCACGGTGGCCATATCTGCATTGGTTCCTACTTCGAAATACACGGTGATGTTGCAGGAGCCGTCATTGGCGCACTGGGAGGTCATGTACATCATATGGTCCACACCATTGATCTGCTCTTCCAGCGGAATGGCGACCGTTTTCTGAACATCTTCAGCGCTGGCCCCCTGGTAATAAGCGCTTACCTGTACCGTAGGTGGCACAACATCCGGGTATTGCGAGATCGGAAGGTTCATCAGGCTGAGAACGCCGACCAATGCGATGAGTATGGCGATTACAGAGGCAAGGATCGGACGGGTTATAAAACTTTGTAACATGGGATACCTTTTTCGTTTTGTTGATTCGGATAACTGGCTCTTCCAATCGGCGCTTTATTTGAACTCATTGGGCAAATTGGCGGTATCCGGCATGATGACCGGTTGGATCTGCATTCCTTCCTGAAATTTCTGAAAACCTTCCAGCAGGATTTTGTCGCCGGGTTTGAGGCCGTCATTCACAACAACCTTGTTTTCGATCGACCGGCCGAGGAGGACCGGTATTCTGGAAACCTTGTTATCCTTTCCCAGGAGGAAGGCGAAATTCTTGCCCTGGATCTGGGTAGTCGCACTTTGAGGGATGACCACTGCATTCATACGTTCAGCGAGGATCAGGTTCACGGTAGCAAACGATCCGGGCTTGATCAGTCCATCGGGATTCGGTACCTCAGCCCGCATGGCAATCGTTCCGGTTTGCGGGTTGATTGCACGGTCGACGAAATCGATCTTGCCGGGATAGGGGAACATCTTTTTATCGGAAAGAGTCAGATACACTTTCAGGGTATTCTCAGCCGTTTTGATTTTCTCTTTATTTTCGAAGATATACCGCATGATCGACAGGTAATCCGTTTCATTCATTTGGAAATCAACATAGATCGGATCGATAGCAGAAACGGTGGTCAACAGCGTGGCTTCACCGTGACCGACCAGGTTACCCGGGTTGACATTCACCTTGCCGATAAACCCTGAAATCGGAGAGGTAATGGTGGTGTAGGAGAGACTCAATTTTGCATCCGACAGGCTGGATTTGGCGCTTTCGACACCCGCACGCGACTGCTTCTCCGTAGTCACCGCCACATCGAAATCGTTCTGACTGATTGCGCGGGTAGAAAGCAACGGCTTGAGCCGGTCTACGTCCAGTTTCGCCTTTTCCCACGCGGCTTCCTTACTCTCGAGAGCTGCCTGGCTGGAAGATACATCATTGAGATATTTATCCTGTTCGATCTTGAATAAAAGGTTGCCTTTATTGACCGTCGATCCTTCGGTAAATGACCAGTTTTGCAAATATCCCTCTACACGAGCCGTGATGTTGACCGTTGGGATTCCGACAGCCTGTCCTACCATTTCAAGGAAGACCGGTACTTTCCGGCCTTTGATATCAAGCACTTTCAGAGCAGGTGGCGCATTTTCCTGATCGGTTTTCGGCTTACACCCGGAGGGTAGTATAACCATACCTGTAGCAAGGACCATTGCAATCAGAAGGGTCGTAGTAAATGTGTTTCTCATAAAAGAGGAATTTATAGTAAAGTATGATCCTATCGGGAAATTCCAACCACTTTATAACTGATGGAAAGTGATCATCCCGAGCCTTGCGTTAATTTTCTGTAATTTTTTATAGACGGTACTGCAAATATATAATTTTTTATCTTGACCTGCAGGTAATTTCCTTCTGATTTAAGGCCGATGCCCGGGAGGTGCTAAAAAGTGACATTTACCGCAGAGGCGCCGAGGCGCAAGGTTGAAAATTCATTCACTTGTCTTATTGGAATCGATCATAGCCATGCCCGTTCGTGGAGCAGGTCAAGGGTGGGAGGGTGGGAGGGTGGGCTGGTTCTCATATCTGCTTGCAGGTTTGGTGAATGCCAACCTCCGGAAACCGCCCGCATTGCCCGGCTGCCGGCTTATTGGCGGTATTACTTTAAAATTTTATTTCCAGTCGTTTTACGTATGTATGAATTCCCACCGGACATATAAAGACCTTGAAGCATTTGAAGGTGAATAATATTTTGCAAATATATTTTACCCAGGAAAAAGCCTGAAGAAAATGAAAATGATAAGTTGCCATTTAATTCAATTTTTGGACTTATTCTATAGTCTATCAAAGGCCTTATCGAATCATATTGAATATCAATGATACTGTCTGATAATAAACTTTTAACAATTGTTCCATTAAAATATATGGTATCGAAAGGAATCCAATATCCATACCCACTAGAATCACCACTTATTGTTGTAAAAAACCAATTACCACAATACTTATCTCTATAATCTAAAATTGTTTCTTCATTTTTTGATTTCTTACAAGTAGAAAAAAGCAGGGCCAAGAATAAAATAAACAATATGTTTTTTAAGAATTTCATGCTTATTTTTGCTATTTGATAATGATAAAAATTAAAAGTTGCCACTAACGGTTAGTATAAGAAAAGTCGCCGACTGCGGGCTTCATCCCTGTCAAACTACAAAAAAGTTAAAGCGGGCTACAGCCATTGAATTTACTACTATTTCGGCTATTATATTTATACATTGTTATATGCTTTTTCCCTTTTCCAAATCTGTTCAATTATTATCCATCCTATTATTGTCAAACCTACTCCAGTCATTTTCTGCAATGTCATTGCTCCTGAATTGGTTAGTAAAATAATTAAAGAATGTATGGTGACCACTGGTAATATTGACTTTGTGTCATCGGCAAGTTTCCCTAGTAAATAACCGCCACCAATACAAATTATTGGGAAAATAAAAAGGTCGAAAAGTGTATCAAATCTCATATGCCAAAACCACCAAATAATTCCAATTAAGATGTATTTCCAGTTCTTATTAATTCCTTCCAATGCATTTTGCAAATACCTTCTCCAACCAAATTCTTCAAAAAATGCATAAATCAAATTGATCGTTGCATAAACAAAACCATAGTAATGAATATTAATTCCACGAGAATTTCCCAGTCCAAAGATTGTGAATGCCACTACGGGTAATAATGCAATCAATATATTTTTTACTTTTTTATCACCCCAGATTGTTATTCGATGAGAAACAGATTTATGGAAAAGAAGTGTTATAATTCCGGCTATTAGTGGTCCAATTCCTGCAATTATATATACCCAATCTTTGATTATCCATTCATCTGTTATTGCTTTGTAGGTTTTGTCAAAGTAACCTAGATGTATTGGCGCAGAAATCCCAATTGCGAGGATTAGGAATAGACCTATATATTTCCAATTAGTTTTCATTATTCAAATTGCATCTAACGGTTACGCTATGGCAAGTGCGGGAATAAATTGTTGCTCAACTGTCTGCCAGCACAAATGTATGTAAAGATTCCAAATGTTTCAACGAACACGCAAACCCGCAATTGCTATAGCGTTTGTTATGGCTCGATATTTTTTATTCTAGGTTTGATTCATTGATTTCAAAACTTAGTGTAACAGAACTCTTTTTCTCATCACAATTCCAGTTGCTTGGATTTGAAATATCTTTCTTTAAAATTCTTTGACTACTAGTTTTGACTAAATATTCTCCTTTATTAATATAAGGATTACATTCATTGGACATACTACGTTCATCCTTAACAAAGATTTTATTACTGTTAGGTAATATAACCAAAGAGTCAATATTACTCATTATGGCAGATTGATCATACAAGTATAAAGTAATTGTATCATTTGTATTATTGCTAATTTCTTTGGTAGTATTCCACCATTTATCACAACTTGTAATTAATAATATCGTCGTGCATGCCAAGAATAAGTGGCTAAGTCGTCTCATATTTCTGTTTTTTAGGAATTAAAAATTGGTTTAATTATATTTTATGTTAGCTATTTTCAGTGTAGGCTTGTCTAAAGAATACACAAAATTCAGAATAAACCCTGATAGTTTTCTTGAAATAAATTGGATCATCTTTCCAATGCTTAAGGTCTCTTTTATATTGAGCCATAACGTGTCGGGGCTACACGCAGTGCGGAATTCTCACCACAAATGTTCATACGAAGCACAAATGTTCGGGCTTGCACAATTGTTTCTATGAAGCACTGAACCCCCGTAATCACAAAACCGCTGTTAGCTGCTGGCTGAACTTTATAAACAAAAAAACCATAGAAATCTCTGGGGCTTTTTCTCTAAATTAAAATATTAGTTTAACTAAAATATTTCTTGACAAACCCAATAAGATTTTCATCGCTCATTTTATTTGAAGTACTTTCGCTTGAAACAACATTTTTATACTGTGGAGTTTCAGCAAGGAATTTCATAAATTGTTCTTGTATTTGTCCAGTTCCAGTAATATGAATCTCATCAACATTAGGCATATTGCTAGCGATTTCCTTGAAGTACTTTTGAGTTAAACTGATTTCTTGATTGTTTGACGCATTTTCACTAGAGTTATTATCGGCGCCAGAATTTTTAGCGTGTCCAATTACAATAAATTCCCCATTATCAAAATCTTCTTTTCCTACAATTGTTGCGTGGTGTGAATCCATCCAAACACCAAACTGCTTTTTGTTTTTGTGTGTCATATTTTTATTTTTTTTAAAGGTATGTTTTTTAAAGAAACTTTCTCGCTTTTTGTGTTAAGATTGTGAATAGCTACTGTTTTTAACAGCTTGCAGCTATCGTTTAGTGTATGCAGCGTGCGGGAGTTTGTGACCACTTTCCTATCAGCCGTTACTGCCTTTGCCAGCGAGCTCTGAACTTGCAAATTGCTCTGAAACCCGCATGATGTATACACTGTGTGTGCGCCCTGCATGAGCATTATGCAGCGCACACTTGTTGTAAGCTGTTGAAAAGAATCAAAAATACAAATTTATTTTCTCGGTTCAACAAGTGTGCAAAGTTTTCCAGAGGGAGAAAGTCCCCTACGGGCGGGTTAATTTCCCGAACCGTTAGCAAGAGGCTAGCTGGTTGCCTGTAACGACAGCAGTAAAGGAAGCCAGACTGCAAAATCCGGTACTGACGAACAAGGGCCGAGCGTAAAGAAAATGTCCCGCGGACATTTTTAGCGAAGGAGCCAGGCTGCAGGGGGGCATAAGAGGCATAATTACCCGGGCAAGCAATCACAGCCTTGCAAAGCCCAAAGAATACCAACGGGGTAGTTATGTGGATGCCGCAGGAATCGGAGGAAGGAAAATGCTCTTACCGGGGGAGATCCCGGAGTATCGACAACGATATTCCGGGAAGTCAGCAGAGGTCATAGTAGTTACGGAAATGAGCCGGTACCGATAACCGGAGGTCTCACCAAAGTAGCGAAGGACTGAACATTAAGCTGTTCCAAATGCCGGAAGGAGGTTAAACTTCGGTTTACCAGCCTTTCGATAAGCGGAACAGGGAATACAGGCATAGGAGATGATCAGAAGTATAACCAACGGAAGCAACTTGCGTAGGGCATGTCGGAAAGTGCTGTCGAACAAAGGTTCAGCAGGCATAGACGGCATCTCGGTACAAGAACTATCGGGTTACCTCGGCATCAGGAAGGAGGAATTGCTGTTTGCCATTGAAGGTAAATCTGAAAAGGGTGAAACTTCAATGAATGAGCAACTCGCCACATTGTCGATATTGACCTGCAATCCTTTTTCGATGAGGTTGATCATTGTATCATTTTACAGCTGCTATACCACAAGGGGGGGGTAACTATGCCGGAATGGGGGGTCGGTATGGCCGGAATAAACACTTAGAATGAAAGTACACGTATTATCAACGTACCGGGCAGGATATGCCCATATGTGGGATAAAACCACCAAACAGGTTATTTACAGTGTCCTCCAACTCCCCAGACCAACTGTAAAGCTCAACTGAACCTTAAAATACTCACAGAAGTATCCTCAGTTTTTCTTTCAAAAATTATCAAAAACCGCCGGTAAGTGCATAGACTGGCGCAGACAAGGATGTAGTTCAACCGGGAATAATCGCTTGGTCTTGCAGACCGCTCATATTCCTATTTATTAGCGGGTGTTATTCTTTTTCCCTGTGCATTAAATACTGAATCCATTGTTTTTCCAAGGTTTCTTTTGACAAACCGTATATGATTTCAAAATTTTCAGGCTCCTTTATCAGTAAAACCAATTTGTCAATACCATATGTAACAACCAGGAATTCAACAATCGTAACAGAAAGTCCATAACCATTCATGTTGCCAAATTCCATAACCGATGCTGTATCAAGCTGTGTCCATGTAGGCGGTGTTTTGTCTATCAAACTTGATTTCACAGATTTTCGAATATATTCATTTATCTGGCCTGCTTCATACTGAGCATATCCTTCACTAAGCCATCTCGGTAATGCGGTCCACCCATTATCTCCACGTGCATAAGAATCCGCAATATGTACAAATTCATGGACAATCACTTGCATAAGAGATGCATATGTATGAACACTCCCCGGATTCGAGGGTGATACCATCATTAATTCATCTCCATTAGATGACCCAACAACCCAGTCAGGTGCATCAGGATAATTAATTGCGACATGAAAGGTCTTAATATTTGGAAAGATTTTAACATTTATTTTTTTTTCAATTTGTATTCCTAAAAGATGAGTAATTCTGAAGTAATTATTCTCCAAAGTAATTGCTAGAGAATCTAAAACTTTAATGTCACCTTTGGTTGAATAAAAATTGAAATGCTGACTCTCTTTTGCTAAATTCAGTGAGTCGTTATTTTGCCCGACTAATTTTAGTGTTGCTAAACACACAAAAATTACTATTGAAAGTATATTCAAAACTACAAGTCTTATATTCCTTTTCATGGTTTTATAGCTTTGTTAGTTTTTTATGATTCTTAAATATTCCTTTGACGGTCAATTGTATTAATACCCGCTAACGGTGGGCGCGCAGAAACAGTGCCCGTTATCATTTATATTAGAAGTGAATTGTTAATAGGCATTGGTTTTGCGCGCATGTGTGCGCCCTGCATGAGGATCATGCAGCGCACACTTGTTGTAAGCTGTTGAAAAGAATCAAAAATACAAATTTATTTTGATGGTTTACCAAACAAGTGTGCAAAGTTTTCCAGCGGGTGAAAGTCCCTTACGGGCGGGTTAATTTCCCGAACCGTTAGCAAGTGGCAAGCTGGTTGTGTCAGCTCTGTCAGCTCCCCCATTTTCCGGGCCATTCAAAATTAGAGTTTTATAATTGTTTTTAAGGCTCATAAAAGTTCAATCGGAGTGCAATAATTCAAGGAACTGTGAGGTCTTTCATAATTATAATCATA
>JBBRTX010000008.1:0-129568 GCA_038244085.1 Bacteroidales bacterium
GCTCTTTTTAGGCCGTAGGGTTTTTCGGTGGGGCACCCACACGGCGAAGATTCCGTTAAAAGCCAGGCAGAGAAGTGAGTTCCGGTTCGGAGAAGAAAGATGAGCATTATACCGGGGAATCCCGGAACGAACGGCTTGGCTGGCTTAGGAATCAAGCCGAATGTGGGTCATCGAAAAACCCAGGCTGTCTTTTTCTTTGGTTCGTTTCTTTTGGACATCAAAAGAAATGAACAAACAAGAATCCGGGGAAATGAAAATACAAGTTGTTAGCTTATCAGCTCACCAACTCACCAACTCATCAAAGTAAGGTTGACAAATATCCCGGAAAATTCCCTGCTTCTATTTGATAAGTCCCAAGCCTTCCAGTGCGGAAGCATCCCTGGGTCGGATGAGCAGCGCTTTATTGAACAAAACCTGTGCTTCGCGCAGTTTTCCGAGCCGGAAATTGGCCCAGGCATAAAGGATCATGCTGTCATAATCGAACGGAAACAGATTGATCACTTTTTCAAGGTATTTCTCCGCTTTCGCATAATCTTTCCTGCCATACAGAATAGATCCCATCCGGTAGTTTATTAATGTATTCTGCGGATCAGTCGTTAGTATCTCATTATACTGGGCGATCACCTGGTCCCAGTTTCCTAGTGCGGAGGCCGGGTTGGCAAAACCGATTTTAGCCTCGATGGCGTATGGTTTCAACGCGATCGCCTTCTGGTAGTATGCAGAAGATTCGGTAAACTGTCCGGCCAGGTAGGTCACCCACCCGAGACGGAGGTTGACTTCGTATGAATCTTCCTGGTAAACGTTTTTCATGGCCGTGATGGCATCAGAAAAGTTGCCTCTCGACTCATAGGCATAGCTTTTTGAAAAAGCCTCCTGGAGAACTGTATAGTTATTCTGGCTGTAAAGGTTTGTTGCAAAGAGAATAAATAGCGAAATAGCGAAAAAACGAAAGGGCGAAAGGACAAAATTTTCCGACTTCGGGTTTGTTAAAGTTTCCATGTGATTCCTCCGATTATTGAATTTGTATGATAGGGATTATTTTGAATCTGAAATGTTGATGAAGGCTCTTTGGTTATCGGGTTGATGCTCAGAACAGAATAATACTGTTGACTTTGTTTCTGCATGTATTGATAGATCATGGATAACTGAATGTGCTTATTGACGGAGAAAACAAGATTTAATCCGGCCTTGTAATCGATTTTATCCGTGTTGTTATAAACGATGGAACCATTAAAAATATTGGCATTGGTATAATCGCCGTAATAGAAATTTCCTTCTGCCCAGCACCAGCGTGTCAACTTTGCCCCTAAAACCTGACTCACCAGAAGGCGCTTGTCTTTCTTCTGAAAAAAGCCGGTAATGGTTGTAGTGCCATAAAAATTGAGGTTTCCCAGGGGATAGTAAGTCAGCTCAAATCCTGCCTGGAGCTGTCTACTGCCATTGAGGTTCGACCAGCTTCCCGACAATCCGAGATTAAAAATACCGATGTCTTTGGTCACCATCAGAGAAAAAAGGTAATTGTAAAAAGTACTATCCTTACGATTGTAACTATCCTTACGATTGTAAGTGTAAATGGTGCGTTTGAAGGGGAACGTATGATAGGTATTGTCAAATGCGGTAAACCATCCGATATCTTTTACGGTGACCGTATCCATCTTCGAACGAATCAGGGTATTCCCGATATGCAGTAAATGAACAGCCGGAAAAATCCTGAAACCTCCGGAGAGTTGAATTCCTGCAGAAAGGTATGCCTCCTGTTGCGTAACATGGTACGCAAAAACGGTATCGTGGGTGACCGATGGAAAGCTGTAAATGTAATATTTGCCCCAGGTTGAATCTGCGATTTTTTCAAGATGATCTTCCTTGCTCCTGTATTGAAAGTATTTCTCCTTCGAAAAATTAAGGTAGGTGTATGCGAAAGAAAGGTTCACACGTTTCGAAAGATTGAATTTCAATGAGAGGTTTCCGTAAAGATTATTCCCATAGAGGTCTTGTTCGCCATAAAGACTATCTCCTGGATTGTTCCCCATGAGGGTTGAAAGATTTTTGGGTGAATTATCGCTGCTCACCGTATATCCGCCTTCCAGATGCACCATGTCTACAAGCCCGTACATTTCTTCCTCATTCCCCGCAATGCCTTCCGGAGCCGACGCTTTAAGGATCCGGGCTTCGGCCGCACGGTTCGTATAAACGTAAGCCCGGTATAGATAACCCGTAACAAATGGATCAGCTGAATTAAATTGCCTTGCCTTGAGAAGATGCGTTGTAGCCGGGAAATATTCCTTCCTTTCAAAATAAGCCACACCCAGCCTGACCCTCAGGTAATAATAATCAATATCCTCCCGGAGCGCCTGCTTCCCGATAACGATCAAACTGTCCCATTTTTGTTCTGAGTAGTACCGGAAGGTGAGCCGGTCGACTGTTTGGAAATCGAGCACAGTTGATGCTTTAACGGGCAAAAAAGTCAGCCATGTAAGAAAGAAAAGAAGGGCGGGGATTTTCAGTCGCATCAGTCGGTCATAAATTTAATTTCAGTTGTTTTTTCATTTTCATGGATGATAAACTGTTCCAGACCGTTTTGCCCGATGTACATTTCACATTCAATCTTTTTGATTTCACGGCGACCCAGGCTGACACGGGTTGTTGCCTTCAGCCTGATTCCGGTCTGCATCAGCTCATCGTCCATCCCGAGGTACTGCAGGTTGTATTCCGATCGCATGAAGAGGAAAAAGGGTGCAGTGAAATCCTGTAAAATCCCCAGCAACCGGTTATTGAACGTATGTATCGGGAACGTGTCTCTCACCAGTAAATTGCGATAGTAGCCCATCATCACTTTATAAGCCCCGAGGAAAAACCGAAAAAGAAGCGACGAACGATCACCTTCAAAATGAGTAAAGTAATGAATGTCACCATCGTTGCGGAACCAGGCCCGGGAATGGGTCTTTTCACAGAAGATGCAGGTTGTATTCACCGCGCTGATCTGCACTTCCCAGCGAAGGGTGTATTCCTTTTCGCCACCAGTATTCACCTTCAGTGTGAATTTTTGTCCCGGAATAAAATGGAAGGCCTTTTCTAGTGAATGATTTTTACTGATATTTGATACGATGATCTCGTTCCCGGGATTTTCAAATGATCTCAGTTCAAAGATCCCTTTTTCATGCCGGATGTAATGACTGATTGGGTAATCGAGGGTTTTCGACCCGATGTAAGGGGTTCCCTGCACCTGGAAATGGATGTGGGGCACCGGCGACCGTCCTGAGTTTCCGCAACTGGCCAATACCTGGCCTTTTTTTACGACATCGCCTGCTGCCACTTTGAAACTCCCTTTCTTCAGATGGGAAAGCTTTGAGTAGAGTTGATCGGTATGGCGCAGAATCACCGTATTTCCCCAGTTATGTTCGAGATCCATTTTCCCGATCTCATTTTCTTCCACATCGTCCACGATCTCTTCCACCCTGCCGTCTGCCGGCGCGATCACGGGTTTGTTGTAACAATAGTAATCTTCACGGTCGGAACCGTTTCCGCCTGAGGTCTTTCCTTTATCATCAACTACCTCGAAATCCCAGGCATGACGCCAGTCACCCTGGTGGGTTATCGCTCCATCGTGTCCCTGGGTTACCTTCCATTCTCCCCAGAAAGGCAAAACAAACGGGAAAAAGTAGGTTTTTCCGAAGCGTGCACGGTAATTCAGGTGGGAATAGAGGTTTTTCTCGGGCGAGTATTGCTGGTACACGACCAATTCCGGTTTATCGAAAAAACGTTCCCGAAACTTCAGGGAATAGAGGAAAACAAGGACCACCATATTGAATGGCAGCGAATATACCGAGAGCTGGAAAATTGAAAAAACAACCTGTGTGCTGGTGAGGATGATTGAAATCAGCGGAGTTAGCAGGATGACCCATAGAAATGACCACCGTGACGGAATGATAAAAAATCCGCCGATGGCAATCGAAGTGAGGATGAAATTAAAGCCAATATAGCTGTAACTGAGTTCATGAATGTCGGCTCCGATAAATAGGTAATAGGCATATGCTGAGAAAAAAC
Source organism: Bacteroidales bacterium (assembly GCA_038244085.1). Lineage (GTDB taxonomy): Bacteria > Bacteroidota > Bacteroidia > Bacteroidales > FEN-979 > FEN-979. The sequence goes on from JBBRTX010000008.1 coordinate 4,045, forward strand.
CGGTCAACGAAAGAAGAAATGCGATCCGTGAATGGATGAGAAGCCCGATCGCGATCAGGATTCCGGCAAAAAGATGATACTGGAAAAAGATCGCCCCCAGCGAAGTGAAATAGAGTCTTACCGAATCATGGATCCCCACGTTGGTCAACCAGTTGTAAGAGGATACCATTTTTTGTCCGCCCAGCGAGAACATTTCATTGGTCATGTAAATTCCGCGTTCACTCACGTGAAGGGCGGTAAACTGGCGGGTGGCCAGGCTGACGAGCCAGGTACCCAATAAAAATGAGAGGCTGAGGAAGGGAAGCCCGTATTTTCCCACTACCCCTTCAACCCAGAGGGTAAGAAAAAGCGTAAGAAGGGAGGCAAAACCAAGAATGATAAAAAACTGGGGACCGGGTTGATAGTAGACTCCCAGCGCCAGGCCTACGAGCAAGCTGTTAAAACCGTAATACCCTTTTTTAATGTGGACATGGTTGAATCCGATCAAGAAGGCAAAGGTGTTCGAGACCATCACCGCGATGATCCCGCTCAAACCCGCCCACAGATCGAAAAAGGTTACCCCGATCAGGATCACAGCGAAGATCTTGCTATCGGAAAAAAAGATCTGTGTATAGCTGTTGATGATGCCCGATAAATAGGAAGGAAACGTGGATCGAAGCTTAATCAGGTTCAAAATTCAATCTTGTTTAGTGAATGTTAAAATTACAACTCAAATTTCTTTAAATGTTCCGGCACTTTTTCCATGCTGTTGATGTTATCGAGGGTTTCCCTGAGGCGGATCACATGTGGCTTTCCTTTCATATCGATGAGCACCACGTTAGGGCGCAGGGCGATGAACTGCATCCATTGGGTCATGTTGTATGCACCAACATTGTGAATCACCATCTGATCTCCTTTGTTCAGCAATGGCAGACTGGCACTTTCGCGGATCACATCGATGTTCATACAGAGTGGACCATATACGCAGGTGTCTTCGGTATAATGCGTGAACGGTTGTGCTGGTGTAATTTTATGGTCGTACCAGAAGGACGTGAAGAGAATGTTCACGCCGATATCGACGATAGTATTCCGGCGTCCGGTGCTGGAACGCTTGTTGGAGATTACCGATCCGAGGAGGTATCCGGCTTCGTCGATCAGCGCCCTTCCGGTTTCGAGGATGAGGAGCGGAAGCTTTTCCTGCTTGAAGTTGCTGTTCAGCAAAGCCGTGGAAATGGCCTCTGCGAAATCGTCGAAGGTGGGGTTGGTGTCGGAACCGGGCAGATAGGAGCCTTTTAACGTATTTTTTGAGGCAAAACCTCCGCCCAGGTCGATGTATTTTATCTCATGTTTGAATTTCGTTTCCACGGAAAGCGCCAGTTCGGCCAGTTTTGTTGCTGCTGTTCCATATGCGAAGGGCGAAAGCATGAAGGTGCCGATGTGGCAATGCAGCCCTACCAGTTCCAATTTTCCCGAATGGACGATCTTGTTGATCGCATCCCACGCCTGCCCGTTCTCGTAGTTGAAACCAAAACGGTCCCACATGGGATATACTCCTGTATCCATGTTTACCCTGACGGCAACCCGCGGACGGCGTTTCAGCTTTTCCGCCAGTTCCGTTAGCGTATACAATTCATCCAGATGATCGATATGAATCAGCGAATCGTTACTGATGGCCTTTGTCAGGTCTTCTTCGCTCTTCTCCGGTCCGTTGAAGATGATCTTTTTACCATCTACCCCAAGGTTGATGGCTTTGTCATATTCAAACCCCGATACCACTTCAGCCCATGAACCCTCCTGGTGAAAAATGCTGCATACTGCATTCAGGTAATTGGTTTTATATGACCAGGCAAATTGTACGCGGGGGTATCGTGTTTCAAAGGCTTTCTTTGCTTTCTTAATGGTACTGCGGATAGTCGTTTCCGAGATCACGAACAACGGGGATCCGTATTCCCCGATCAGATCCTTCACCGCCAAACCGTCGATGTGGGTCATCGGCTGGTATTCGGTTCTGGTTCCGAATTTATTGGGCATTCCGGTTTCAAGTTTCCTGATCACAGGACGTTCATATCGTATCTTGCTCATAAACTTCATATTAATGATGCTCCCCGCTGCAAAGCATTGGGGTATCAAATTTATAATGTATTTTTTCTCGAAGCAAGCTGCGGGGAATTAACCCAAGCATCTCATCCCCTGTACTCCTTCTCCTTAAGGAGAAGGGGCCGGGAGTTGAGGTGAATAGATTAAAAGAAAGCAACTGCTTTTACTCATTCGATTGTAAAGTTAAAAATTCAAAAAACGGGGAGGTAGTCTTTTGATTTTTGGCTCTGACTATTTCATGGTTTCATCATCTGTCAGAGTTCCCCATAAATGCTGATCTGCTCGAACTCCTCCCGGTCAACGATCATATCCCAGGAGTACCGGACGAACATTTTACCGACCGTAAATTCCGTGAACGGTTTCACTTTCCTGCCGAGCGCCAGGTTGACCAACGCTTCGGGAATGTTCTGCCCAACTCCGACGGCGAGATAGATCCAGGCTGGCAGCCGTGGGTTGATCTCGAGAAGGTATAACTCCCCGTCTTTGTTTTTCATCAGTTCCAGTTCAAAACCACCGCGCCATTTGGTGCTCCGCAGGAATTTGCGGGTCATGTCGAGCATCTTCTCATCCGAGATGCTGATCCCCCCCCAGGCCTTGCCCTTATCGGTGATATACTGTTTTCGCATCGGAACGGCGGCAATGGTGTTTCCCTTACCGTCGCCCAGTCCGGTAACATTAAATTCCGTTCCGTGGACGAATTCCTGAATGATGATGGGAAGACCCCACTTGGCGCTGATCTTATTGAAATAACTCTTCACCTGTTCAATGCTGTATGCGATGGAAGCATCATAGAACTTCCCTTTCACCATCATCGGAAAGGAAAATTCCGAAACAAGGCTGTGTACGGTATTCAGGTCGTAGATAATTTTGCTCTTCGGGACGTTGATCCCGTATTTTGTCCCGAAATCGTTCAGGTTCGACTTGTTGCGTTCCTCGAACTGGTGCAGGGTGGGGAGGAACATATGAATCCCCATGGCTTTGAGTTTGGATTCAAGCTTAATGAACGGATAGAGTTCCGCATCAAAGTTCGGGATGATCACATCAAGCTTTTCCCGTTCGTGAATGTACATCAACCTTTCGAAGAGCGTATCGATACCGGCAGTGGGATAGGGAATAGAATAGGTCCGGTCGATCAGGTCGTGCATGTAGATCCCCGGTTCCAGCGATTCGTATGCCAACCCGATGATGCGGGTGTCGAAAGAAGTGGCTTCCCGAAGGGCTCTGATCACCGATACGCCCGGGCCCGGACTGTCGATGGCATTCAGGCCTGTGACAGCAATGTTAAGCGTTTGCTTCTTCATGGCTTTCCAATAAGTGATTGTGTGAAAGGATGCCGATGAAATCCTGGTAATCCTTTTCGAAGGTGGTCAGATCGGTATTGTATTTTGCCAGGATCACCTCGCCGATCTGCGCTTCGGTCTTTTCTTCCCGGATGAGGGCCAGGATTTCGATCCCGATCGGGTTCACTGAGAACGATTCACCGGTAACCGGGTTGAATAGTAACCCGGATTCACTGACGGCCACATTTTTTTTAAGTTTCATTGCAGATGATTTAAACAGGTTGCAATATTAAGCTGTTCACCCGGCCCGGTTATTATGAAATTCAAAGAAAGATGTATAAAATTTTAATACACGGATGGGTCAGATTGTTTCCAGGCCATTTCTTTCAAGGAGAGGATTCGCTTTGTAATCGGTCACTGAAATACCGGTCACCAATTTGAATTGAGTACTGAGATATTGAACACTGCTGTAGCCCATCATGTATGCAATCTCGCTCAGGGTAAGATCCCCGTATTCGATCAGCTCCTTCACTTTCTCAATTTTGTGAAGGATCATGAATTTCTCGAGTGTGGTGTTCTCATGTTTTGAGAAAAGGGAAGAAATATAGGGATACGACATATTGAACCGTTCCACCAGGTAATCGGAATTGCGAACCATCGCATTGTAGGTGGAATGATGGATCAGTTCGATCAATGCCTGCTTGATTTGCTCGACCAGGATCTTTTCCTTGTTTGAGACGATTTCGAAACCGAATGCTTCCAGGATCCCTTCGATCTTTTTAAAGGTAATTATCTTCGGGTCGTGCGAGAGAACAATGGTGCCCAATTTCAGCTCATGAACCACGATACCGTCCACCGAAAGTTCTTTCCTAAGCAACCGGATGCAACAGTTGCACACCATGTTCCTGACATGGATTGTCCGTTGGTTGGAGACAGCCTGTTTCTTTTTCGTCATTGATTATTCCGGTTCATACCGGGATAAAGATATAGAATAAATTGATTCAGGGGCCAGGGCAGATTCTTCAAGCAGATCATGTGCATGTGATACCAACACCGGTTCCGGCAACCAGACCGAACGATTACCCTAACCATTCAGCCATTTCTAAAAATATCTGCGAAAAGAAAAAGCCACCTACATAATGTGTAAGTGGCTATATCTTTAGGTGACTCCGAAGGGACTCGAACCCCCAACCAACAGAACCGGAATCTGCCATTCTATCCAATTGAACTACGGAGCCGTTTCGCAAAGATAAAAATATTTTTTTAGTACCTTAGCATTTGTTAATTTTGATAAACCTCAATATGGATCATATGTCAGAAAAAATATTTGATAAAGTTCAACCGGGAGCTATCACGGGAAATGATGTTCAGGAGATCTTCCGGATCGCGAAAGCCAATCAGTTTGCACTTCCCGCCGTTAACGTTACCGGAACCGACACCGTGAATGCCGTTATGGAAGCAGCCAAAGCCGTGAACTCGCCTGTCATCATTCAGTTCTCGAACGGTGGTGGTCATTTTTATGCCGGAAAATCCCTCTCCAATACAGCTGAGGTTGCTGCCATCAGAGGCTGTATCTCCGGTGCCATACACATTCATGAGGTGGCGCCGTTGTATGGTGTTCCGGTAATCATTCATACCGACCATGCCGCTAAAAAGTTATTGCCCTGGATTGACGGCTTACTGGATGCAGGAGAGAAATATTTCAAATCCCATGGAAAACCTCTTTTCAGTTCGCATATGCTCGATCTTTCGGAAGAACCCTTGCAGGAGAATATCGAGATCTGTAAACGATACCTTGAACGGATGAACAAGATCGGAATGACCCTGGAAATCGAACTGGGCGTTACCGGAGGCGAGGAAGACGGTGTGGACAATACCGGCATCGACAGTTCACGTCTTTATACACAACCGGAACATGTTGCTTACGCTTATGAGGAGTTGGGAAAGATCAGCGACCGTTTTACCATCGCGGCTTCTTTTGGCAACGTACACGGTGTTTATAAACCCGGTAACGTGAAATTGGAACCTGTCATTCTGCATAATTCGCAGGAATTCATCATGAAGAAATACGGGACCGGTCAAAACCCCGTCAACTTCGTATTCCACGGCGGTAGCGGCTCAGAGCCGGAAAAGATCAAGGAAGCCATCTCCTATGGCGTCATCAAGATGAACATCGACACCGATACCCAGTGGGCCTTCTGGGAAGGAGTCATGAAATATTATAAGAAAAACCAGGGTTACCTTCAGGGACAGATCGGCAATCCTGACGGGGAAGACAAACCCAACAAGAAATTTTATGATCCCCGCGCCTGGCTAAGGGATGGCGAAAAATCAATCGTGGAAAGGCTTAACGTTGCATTTGCCAATTTAAACTGTATCGACAGAAATTAGTCCCGCAGGGGTTTAGAAGCTGGCGCCTGATGCAAGCGTATCCCTGCTCCGGATACACAAAACGGGTATGGGCGAACGGTTGATGATCTGCTGGGCATAAGGTCCCATCCACAGATTCACCATGGATGACTGCTGTTCCGTCATGATGGAAATCAGGTTGGCATCATGCTCCTGTGCATATTTGATCAGATCATCTGCAAAATTGTCGATCACCAGACGATCTTTAATGTATTTAATTCCCTCTTTATCATAATGAAGGGATACCTGTGTGGCATAAAGATCGATGTTGGCCCGAACCGCTTTGATTTTTGAGGTATATAGGGAAAGAATCGTAATCTCGGCATCAAATTGTTTTGCCAGGTAACCGGTAAAGGTCGCCTTTTGTCTTGTTTCCATGGTGCTGTCGACCGGGAGAATGATCCTGCGAAGTGGCCGCTGAACATCAATACCGCTGCGGAAGGTGATTACCGGGCATGAGGAGAGCGATACGATGCGGTTGGCATTGCTTCCGATCCAGAACTCCACAAAGACAGAGGCACCATGGGTTCCGGTAATTATGAGACCTGCCTTGATTTCGCTGGCCAGGTCGGTTATCTCTTTATAAACCTTTCCGGTGCGTATCGTGAACGAGATCTTGTTCTTCGGCAATTCCTGCTGATGCTGACTAATCATCTCTTCAAACCTGGTGCGTGCCTCTTTGGTCCGGTCAACATTCATATCCAGTTTGTCTTTTTCGGATTCCGATTTCTGTACCCAAACAAGCATGATATCGGTATTGCATTTTTGCGCAATGGATAACCCATGCTTGAAGGCGTTGAGGGAAGATTCTGAAAAATCGATGGCGACAAGGATCGTATTCATAATTTTGGTTGTTGATTATTCGACTTTAGGAAGATTGATGATGTCGCTGGTGATCCAGGCATTCGGATAATCACCAAGGATATCATTTAAAAAACGCTGTGCATCCAGTTTGGTGCGAAAATCACCTACACGCACTTTGTAGTTGGGTGTTTTAAAGGTAAGATAGGCCCCTGTTCCGGAATATTTTGATTTGAAAGATTCATAAACTGATTGTGCCCTCCCTTTTGAATTGCTTCCGGAATCAAAGAAGATCTGGATGCGAAACCCGTCGATACCTCTTTTGTTCTGATTGATCAATATGTGCTTGCTGACCAACAGGTCAACTTTATCATCCTGGATAACCTGCACATCGCCATTTTTCTGTCCGTACACTACATTCGTAAAAAGGGAAAGAATAACCCATCCTGAGAGAAAAAAGAAGAAACGTATTCTCCCTGTCATCATATGACATCCATTTCGCCCGGATGCACACTGAGCACCGGAACAGGTGACTGACTGATCAATTGTTGCGCATGTGGCCCTAACAGAATGTTGGCCGGGGTTTCTTCCTCCGAAGTAATCCCGATCAGATCGGCCTTTATTTTTTCCGCATACGCGATAACGGCTTTGGTAATATCATTTGAAATGATCTGGTCCTGAACAACCTTGATCTTATGACCTACCAGATAGGTCAATGCTTTTTCCACATTCTTTTCCGTCACCCGCTGGAGAGAAGCGAGATGGCTGTAATGGGTAGCCACCACATGAACTTCTGAACCAAACAATTTTGCAAACCGGGCAATGACGGGAAGTTTCTGAATGGTTTCCCCGGAGGTATCAATAGGGACAAGAATGGTATCAATGGTGTTTTTAATGGGATAGTCATGACGAACCGTGATGATGGGGCAACAGGAATAGGACATGATCCTGAGTGCATTGCTCCCGCTGAAATACGCTTCAAGTCCTCCGGATCCCCTGGTACCGGTAACAATCATGGAAGATCCGACGGTTCTGGCAAGATTTTCGATTTCATGATATACCTTTCCCCGCCTGAGCTTATACTCCATTTTAAGACCTTTATTCAGCATTGGCTGGTACTTCGCAACCATCTCGATCAGCAATTGCTTGTCGTCATGACGTTCTTCATGCAACGTCTCATCCGGATCCTCCTGGGTTTGAATCTTTTCAACTCTTAAAAGGATGATATCTGCTTCGAGCTTGTTAGCAATGGAAATTGCATATTCCAAAGCATGGATGGAAGTATTCGAAAAATCGACATCTACAATGATTGGTGACATGAAAAAGGAATTTAATGAAAACCTTCGTAAAGTTAAACGGATTTTGTTGTCAAATAATATAAAGGTGATGATTTTTCTCTGAATGCCTGACGGATAAAATTGTTACTTTTGTCTGACGTTGATTTCCAGCACATATATAGAAGATTCCGGTAATGAATGATAACCTGGACCCCACGGGAAAAGAGCTTTCCGTAATTGAAAAAGAAATAGAAAAAGTGCTCCGGCCTATCGACTTTATCGATTTTGCCGGCCAGGAAAATATTATTGAGAACCTGAAAATTTTTGTCCAGGCGGCCAAACAGCGCCAGGAACCCCTTGATCATGTTTTGCTTCATGGCCCTCCCGGGTTGGGAAAAACCACCCTTTCCTATATCATTGCCAACGAGCTGGGAGTAAATATTCGGGTTTCTTCCGGTCCCGTTCTTGACAAGCCGGGTGATCTGGCCGGACTGCTCACCGGACTGGAGCCGAATGATGTACTTTTTATTGATGAAATACACCGTTTGAGTCCGGTAGTGGAAGAATATCTCTACTCGGCCATGGAAGATTACAAGATCGATATCATGATCGAGACCGGTCCGAATGCAAGAAGTATCCAGATAAAACTGAACCCGTTCACGCTGATCGGTGCAACCACCCGGTCAGGATTGCTTACCGCTCCATTACGTTCGAGATTCGGCATCAATTCCCGCCTGAACTATTACACCGCCGATATATTGGAAAAGATCATCTGTCGTTCGGCCGATCTATTGAAGGTTTCCATAATGGAAAATGCCGCTGCCGAGATTGCCCGCCGCAGTCGTGGTACACCCCGTATTGCCAACCTGCTCCTGCGAAGGGTTCGTGACTTTGCCCAGATCAAAGGCAACGGTAAGATTGACCTTGCCATCAGCCAGTTTGCCCTGAACGCGTTGAATGTAGACAAACACGGACTGGATGAGATGGACAACAAGATCCTGCTTGCCATCATCGAAAAATTCAAAGGGGGTCCTGTCGGGCTCACCACCATTGCCACAGCTGTTTCGGAAGACCCCGGCACCATTGAGGAAGTATATGAACCCTTCCTGATTCAGGAAGGTTACCTCATGCGCACGCCCAGGGGACGCGAAGCCACCGAAGGCGCTTACCGGCACCTTGGAAAGATCAAACCCGGGAGTCAATCCGAACTTTTCTAATAATGCATTCAATTTCTGCGAGAATAAAAGAAAAAGCGGCTGAGCTTGGTTTTTTTGCCTGCGGATTCACGAAGGCCGAAGCACTATCCCCGGAAGGAGATCGTTTTATCGAATACATTGCTCAAAAGAAAAACGCCAACCTGGATTATCTCGGTAGAAACACCGATAAGCGAATCGATCCCAGGCTGATCCTTCCCTCTGCACAAACCGTCATCGGCCTTTTACTGAATTATTACACCGGCGAAGCCATTCCGGATAAGGATAATTTCATCATCTCCCGGTATGCTTATGGGAAAGATTATCATGAAGTGCTGAAATCAAGGATGGCTGAACTGGTCAGTTTCCTGAAAAAAGAATGCGGATCGATGGAATCACGTGCCTTTGTCGATTCTGGTACCGTGATGGAAAAAGCCTGGATTGCCAGATGTGGCCTGGGCTGGCAGGGGAAAAATACCCTGGCGATCCATCCTGAAAGAGGCTCTTTCTTCTTTATCGGCATCATCCTCACAGATCTGAAACTTGAATACGACCAGGCTGAAAGAGACCATTGCGGAAATTGCACTCGCTGTGTGGATGCCTGTCCCACCGGGGCGCTTTCCCCTTATCAGCTCGACCCTTCCCGCTGTATTTCCAATCTCACCATCAATAAAAATGCTGTCGTCACTGAAAACCTTCTTTCAAAGTTCAATGACCGGATTTTTGGTTGTGATATCTGCCAGGAAGTCTGTCCTTTTAACCGGTTAGCTGTTCCTACCACCGATCCTGCTCTTCAGCCCGCCGAAAAGCTCAGGAAGATGCGCAAGGCAGACTGGCTGGCGCTTTCGAAAGAAGACTTTGTGGATTTGTTCAGGAACGCTCCCGTTTACCGCACAGGTTATGAGCAATTGACAGATACAATAAGGAAAGTCTCAGGATCGGGTCACCCTCCCCAGCGGTAGCTTTCAAATTCAAACCCGGCCAGCGTAAGCACCCGATCAACCACGGTCATGGCCAGTTCCTCTATCGTTGCAGGCTTGCTGTAAAAAGAAGGAGAAGCAGGACAAATGATGGCACCGGCAAGCGTAAGAGTATTCATGTTGTTGAGATGGATCAGGCTCAGTGGCATCTCTCGGGGAACCAGGATAAGTTTCCTCCGCTCTTTCAGCATCACATCCGCTGCCCGGGTAATCAGGTCGTTCGAAACGCCACTCGCAATACGCCCGAGGGTTCCCATCGAACCGGGACAGATGATCATGGTGGTAAAACCTGCGGAACCTGAAGCGGGCGGGGCAAAAAGATCCTGCGGTTCATAAAGGGTAAAAGGGATTGTTCCGGGATCAAACCGTTCCATTTCGTAAACCCAGACCGCTTTTGCATTTTCAGAAAAAATCACCACGCATTCCTCAAATTGTGACTGCAGGGAATCCATTTTCTGCAGCAGCAGCTTCGCATAGATGGCGCCACTGGCACCTGTAACGGCAATGATGATCTTGTTTTTCTTCATATCGACCTACAATTCTACCGGTTTAAAGTACCAGAAAAGTGACAAGGACAAAACGTTATTATACTGACCTGTTTCGAAAAGAATATGACGATAAGATCCCGGATAGCCCTGCGGTTGGTTTTCCCTGATGGAGAGCAGGGAATAGTTGACCCGGACATTGGCCTTCAGGTGATTGGTAATAAAACCCGATACGCCGAAAATGCCGGCCAGGGTAACCGGCCGGAGTGGCACAACACTGGGAGATTCTATTCCACCAGCTTCTTCCTGCGAGCCGAGGAGAACATCCGCTGCCAGTCCCACTTCGAGTGAAAACCGCTTGTTGAGTAAATACTGGTATAACACCGGAATCTCAAGATAATGAAATCTGAATAAAAAGTCATTCCCCAGAGTATCCAGTATTTTACTGCCTTTCTGGATGTATTCCATCTCCATTTGGAACGATGAATGCGCTGAAACCTGGAGACTCACAAAAGCTCCTCCCTGGAAGCCAATTTTGTTATATCCACCATAATTATCGCCGTCGAGTTGGCTGACATTTGCACCCAGGAGGATACCCCCATTGAAATTCTGGCTGAAAACGGGAACCGATAGGGTAAGAATCAAAAGAAAGAGAAGAAGTTTTTGTAGCATGACGATCAATTTTGAATAAAAATACAAAATTAATCTTTAACCAGCTGTTCCGTATCGGGTTCGGTTCCGAACCAGACCACCGTGTAACCTTTATAATATCCGATCCCCATGGCTTTCCACTGAACCGACGACCATTGGCCTCTGTTGATGATGACCTCATAATGGTCAGGACTGTTTTTCCAGCCGCGAAATGCTTTCACGGCAAATTGCTCCGGGGTAAGCACTTCATTGGTCCAGTAGGCGATCTCGTAACCTTCACTCTTGTATCTTGTCAGTTCGGCTGGTTTCGACCACATGCAGGGAGCCTTCCGGTGATCGCCGGTATAACAGCAGGCGGACCATGGACCTTTATCCGACCAGCTGTGCAGATTGCAGATTTTACCGGATGGATTATTCTCCGCCAGATCTTTCACATGGCATTGGGCAACGTAGCAAAGCGAAGGGGAAAGTGCCACCGGGTTAAGCCCTTTCAGCTTCCGGTCATTGTTGATCAACAGAAAAATCTCCTTTTCCGTGGCACTCAAACGGACGTACTGCACGTTGTTTAATGCCTTTTCCCTGTCCGCAGGAAAAAGGAGTGCGGGCATAAACAGTAAAAGAAAAATCAGAAGGGATCTTGAGAAAATCATCACGCAATAAGAACTGTAAAACCAGTTATTTATTACGTTCCGTTGTGAAAATTACAAGTTGTTCGAGCGAATCGCGATAGGCACTCGAAGGGAAGGTTTTCAGGATATCCAAAGCTTTCGCACGGTATTCCATCATTTTTTCCCTGGCATAATCAATCCCACCGGAATCCCTCACTTTTGAGAAAAGCAGCTTTACCCGGTCGGCATCGGTATTGTGATTTTTGACGGTATTGACGATCCAATGCTTTTCGGAAGAAGAACACTGGCTAAGGAGATAGATCAGCGGGAGGGTCATCTTCTGATCTTTGATATCAATTCCATGGGGTTTGCCGGTAGCATTTCCCGCATCATAATCAAAAAGATCGTCTTTGATCTGGAAGGCAATTCCGGTATACTCACCGAAAATCCGCATGTTTTCGATGGTTTCATCCGATGCACCCACGGAAGCAGCGCCACAGGAGCAGCATGAGGCGATCAGTGAAGCCGTTTTTTTCCGGATGATCTCAAAGTAGATATCTTCGCGGATATCCAAACGGCGTGCCTTTTCGATCTGCAGCAACTCCCCTTCGCTCATCTCCCTGACCGCGTTGGAAACGATCTTCAGCAAACGAAAATCATCATTTTCAAGCGAAAGCAATAATCCCCTCGACAGGAGATAATCACCTACAAGTACAGAAATTTTGTTTTTCCAGAGCGCATTCAGCGAAAAAAATCCCCGCCGCATGTTGGAATCATCTACCACATCATCATGCACCAGGGTAGCCGTATGCAAGAGTTCGATCAAAGAAGCGGCACGATAGGTAACCTCGTTCAGGGTCCCGGTGGTACAGGCGGAAAGGAAAACAAAAAGCGGACGGATCTGTTTGCCCTTTCGTTTGATGATATAGCGGGTGATAGTGTCCAGCAATGGCACTTTGCTCTTCATCAACTCCCTGAATTTATCTTCAAAAAGAACAATGTGTTCTTGGACAGGTGCCTGTATTTCTTTCAGTGAGATCAATAGTTTCCGGATTGATGATCAAAAAGCCATTCCGATTCGTTTTCCCTTTGAGCGGGGTAAAGTTAATCATTTTTCATCTTTCAATTCCATTAAGCAAGGTGTCATCCGAATTATCCCATGATCATTCCGGGGAAAATGCGCACTTTTGCATTATAACTTTTTACCATGTCGACATTTCTATTCCATGATGTAGTATTTGGTCCGGTGAGAAGCCGCAGGCTGGGTTTATCGTTGGGGCTTAACCTTTTACCCAATGATTCAAAATATTGTACATTTAATTGTATCTATTGTGAATGCGGATGGACAAAACATACGCCGGATGCCAATCCTGAATTGCCAACCCGTGAAGAAGTCCACGATTATCTTGAAATAAAACTGAAGGAGATGGTGGAAGAAGACTATCTCCCCGATGTGATCACTTTTGCCGGTAACGGAGAACCAACCCTTCATCCGGACTTCCCTGAAATCGTAAATGATACGATTGCGCTCCGCGACAAATATGTTCCAAAGGCCAGGGTCACGGTGCTTTCCAATGCATCCATGATTCATAAGCCTGCGGTATTTGATGCTTTACTCCGCCTCGACAACAACATCCAGAAGCTGGATGCCGGTTTCCAGGATCTTTTTGATCTGATCAATAACCCGGTGAGCCCTGTCCGGCTTGAGCAGCTTGTTGAAGATTTGCAGAAATTTGAGGGAAAGGTGATCATCCAGAGCATGTTTCTGAAGGGAAAGTTCAGGAACCAGGTTATCGACAATACCCGTGAGAAAGAATGCTCACGATGGCTTGAGCAGATTGCGAAAATCCGTCCTTCACAGGTAATGGTCTATTCCATTTCCCGGGCTACCCCCTTGCATGATCTTGAACTTATTTCTACATTTGAATTAAAGCGAATCGCCGGGATGGTGGAAGCGCTGGGTATTCATGCCACGGTGTATTAATGGTGAATCATCACGGTCAATGAATAAAAGCAAGTATTATGGACCTCATGAAATATCCGCCCAAGATCCTTCTAGCCTTCGGCGAAACCATTTCTGGCAATGACGAAATCAACAAATGGTTGCTGAACAATGGCTTTCCGGAGTTGGCCGCCTTATCTCATGCCATTCGTGGAAGCGATGAGGCTTTTGCATGGCTGATGAACAGCGGTTACCCTGAACTGGCGGCACTCGACAGCGCCATTGATGATGACCAGAAGGCTTATAACTGGTTAAAAGTCAATAAATTTCTTTTCCTGATCGTTTTCGCAGAAGCCTGTCATGGAAAACCGGACGCTATGAACTGGTTTATGAAACATGATCTACATGTGCTTTTGGGTATTACACAGCGGATCCGGTCGTTCAGGGAAAACCAGACTTTCGATTATCACAAACTTCATTTCTGAAAAATAAAGTCTGTCTCAAAAGTAATAAACAGTCTAAGTCCAGCGCGGGTAAAATGGTGAAGAGTGAAGGGTGAACGGTGAATAGCGCAAAAAACAGGAATCTTGGGAAATGTTATTGCTATCCATCAACTTCATGGTTCCGTGAAAGATTTTTTTTATTACACGGAGGTACACGGAGAAGGCAAGGAGTTCCGCGGAGATTTTGTATCTGTTTCTATTGGATAGGGACTTATTGAAGCCTCGGGAGTCGGTGAATTCCACATTTATTCAGAAGAAAATGTTTGAGTATCGAAAATATACCGGTCATCGCATAAGCAGCCTTAGGCCAGCGCGGGCCGAAAGCTTCAAGTTTAGTGAATGGTAAGGTTTATAGCGCTGGGCGCAGCTGTGTTTCGGTGACGAGGCCCGCGCGGCCTGAGCGCAAAAAACAGGAATCTTGGGAAATGTTATTGCTATCCATCAACTTCATGGTTCCGTGAAATATTTTTTTCATTACACGGAGTTCCACAGAGAAGGCACGGAGTTCCGCGGAGATTTTGTGTCTGTTTCTATTGGATAGGGCAAACTCAGTGAAGGGTGAAGGGTGAAGGGTAGAATGGGAAGTCTGAAGCCGGCCTGAGCGCAAAAAAATAAAAAAAGGGGCCGAAGCCCCTTATAAAAAATTATCCGCATTTGGAATATCCGCAGTTCTTACAAACAAGGCAACCCTCCTGGTACACCAGTCCATTGGTATCATTGCATTTGGGGCATGCCCCGTGAGCCACCTTGGTTCCGTCGGGAATAAATTTCTTCAGTGCTCTTTCAACTCCATTCTTCCAGGTGTTGATCGAATCCACTTCAAAGTGCAGTTTCGAGATGAGGTTTACCACGAAGGGCAATGGCATCCCGTGACGGAGAATTCCTGAAATCAGCTTTGCATAATTCCAGTACTCTTTGGTGAATGAACGGGAGAGCCCTTCGATAGTGATTTTGTACCCCTGGCGATCCTCAAACTGAAAATCATACCTTGAATTGAGCCCATCGGGGCGGGTTTTGATAATCCAGCCTTTCTGAACCCAGGCAGGAACCCAGAAATCGTCAGATAGCCCGGTAAACACTTCGTAGGGACGGCCATTCAGCAATCCTACCACGGCAATCCATTTCTCATACTCATTCTGGAACCTAACAATCTCTGCTTCAATCCTATCCGGACGCGAAGGCGCCTTGGTTTCAAGAAATTCGGCAATATCATCCTTTTTAACCTGTTTTTCAGCAGAAACCAGCACACCCGCCCGGCTGCCGTCTCTGTAAACGGTCATCCCTTTGCAACCTACTTTCCAGGCGGTTTCATATACTTTACCGATCAGTTCCTCGAGCGTATTGTTGGGAACATTAACGGTGACACTGATGGAATGATCCACCCATTTTTGAACAGCACCCTGCATATGTACCTTCGCCACCCAATCGATATCATTGGCCGTGGCCTTGTAATAAGGTGATTTTTTGATGATTTCCTGTAACTCATTTTCCTCCATGAAAGAAACCTCTTCCATGTTATAGCCTTGCACTTCGAGCCAGGTCACGAACTTATGATGAAAAACATGATACTCTTCCCAGGTATCACCCACCTCATCGGTAAATGTGACCTTGGCGTGCTTATCATTGGGATTTACCTTTCGCCGGCGCTTGTATGTAACTGCGAAAACCGGTTCCAGACCTGAAGTGGTCTGCGAAAGAATACTGACCGATCCGGTTGGTGCGATAGTGAGGAGGGCCACATTTCTCCTGCCATATTTCAGCATATCTTCATACATCTCAGGACCAGCCTGTGCCAGCCGTTGCATGAAAGGATTATTTTTCTCCCTTTCGGCATTAAATATCGGGAAAGGTCCTCTTTCATTTGCCATCACTACTGATGAGCGATAGGCCTCCAGGGTTAGCATTTTATGAACTTCCTCCGAGAAGGCAATGGCGTCATCGGAACCATAGGTTGTTCCCAGCGCTGCAAGCATATCCCCTTCGGCGGTGATTCCGAATCCGGTTCTTCTTCCCTGAATGGCCTTTTTCTTGATATTCAGCCACAGATTCCGTTCTCGTGCCTTGATCTCATCAAATTCGGGATCTGCATCGATTTTCTCCAGGATCTTATCCACCTTCTCCAATTCCAGGTCGATGATGTCATCCATCATTCGTTGTGCCTTGTGAACATGATCGGTAAAAAGCACGGAGTTGAAGCTTGCCTCAGCGGTAAACGGCTTGTCAACATAGCTGTATAGATTGATGGCTAGCAAACGGCAACTATCGTAAGTACAGAGGGGAATTTCTCCGCACGGGTTGGTGGAAAGGGTTTTAAAACCGAGATCTGCATAGCAGTCGGGAAGTGATTCACGGATGATCGTATCCCAGAAAAGAATCCCGGGTTCGGCCGATTTCCAGGCGTTGTGGATGATTTTATTCCACAGGTCCCGCGCCTTTATCGTCCTTTTCACCTTGGGATGAGCGGCATCGACGGGAAATTGCTGGGTAAATTCCGTATCCGCGATGGCTGCCTTCATGAATTCATCGGTGATCTTAACAGAGATATTTGCTCCGGTGACTTTCCCGGCTTCCAGCTTTGCATCGATAAAATGTTCGGCATCGGGATGAACAACAGAAATGCTGAGCATCAGGGCACCCCGACGACCTTCCTGGGCTACTTCACGGGTTGAATTGGAGTATCTTTCCATGAAAGGAACAATACCGGTTGAGGTGAGTGCGCTGTTCTTTACCAGGCTGTTTTTCGGCCGGATATGCGACAGGTCATGTCCCACTCCTCCGCGGCGTTTCATCAGTTGAACCTGTTCTTCATCGGTTTTCATAATCGCTCCGTAAGAATCGGACGAACCATCATTGCCAATGACAAAACAATTGGACAGGGATCCGATCTGGAAGTTATTCCCGATTCCGGCCATGGGACTTCCCTGGGGAATGATATATTTGAAGTTGCGGATCAACTCAAATATCTCCTCCTCACTCATCGGGTTGGGATACTTCATTTCGATTCGGGCCAGTTCGCCGGCAATCCTGTGATGCATGTCATCAGGCGTCAGTTCATAAAGCTGACCTTCCGAATTTTTCAATGCATATTTGTTTACCCATACGTCGGCAGCCAGGCTGTCTCCTTTGAAATATTCTGTCGATTTTGCAATGGCCTGGGTCGCTGTATACGACTTCTGCTCCTGCTTGTTTTTTTCTTTTTCCTTCATTTTCAGATCTTCCACATTCACTTGGGGACGCTTCCAGCTAAGGAGTTTGTCCTCAAAAATTTCTTTTTTCTTTTCCTGATCGGCATTAACAATGGGGCTTTCTTCCATGTTAAAACAATATTTTTATGATGAGCAATATATAAACTGTTGATTTTAGTTCAACTAGAAAAATTAGAGCACCTGGAGAATTCAAGCAGCAATATACAAGAAAGAAACTGTTCAAACCCATAAATCTTTTCAACCATTATTGTTGAAAAATTTTATTTATTTGACTTGACATACAATAGCCTGTGAAAAAAATAAAATTCAGGCATCGGAGAATAAACCCGGCTTGGAAAGGAATATTTTTTGTGTATTTTCTAGTTCAGAAGTTGTTCCATAGCAATTTTTTTCCGAACCCCAGCCGGTTGTCTGTCATCTTGATTTCCACCGGTTCAAGTCCCCATAATTCAAGTTTTGCCAGTCGGGCAATCGGAAATTTTTTCAAGTAGGCTTTCTTCGAAATCTTCAGTTCCTCCTCCACGAGTCTGCGCATTTTCCCCGCAAACTGAATACCCCGGATTTTTCCCGCCATCTTGGTTTCGAGCGCAATGGCACCTGCCACGGCGTAATTTCCACTTTCAGTCACCTCTTTAATATGTCGGGTATTATCATCCGAGGTAAACACAAAAAGATTCTTTTCCGGGAGATAAACGTAGAAACAACTGGCACACCATGGCATATCGCCCTTGGTAACGGCCAGTGTCATGACGTGATGTTCTTCAATAAAACCGGTAATCCTGGAATCGATGGGTGTCATATTAAAAGTCAAGACTAAGGGAAAAATACAATATGGGTTTTTTGACTTTCCCGTCCTCCACGCCCCAGGCAAGATCTCCCCGGAGAAAATACCCGAAAAGGCGGGAACGCAGCCCAAAACCAAATCCTTCAACCACCGGGTCCTTCATCATTTGCACCTTGATGAAGAGCGGAGGATTGTAGATATAGGTGGTAAAAAGCTGGTTATCTTCAGAATAAGGACTCAGGCCTGTCCAGGCTGTACCAATGTCTCCAAAGGCAACTGCCTGGAAATTGTTTAGAAAATCAGACCGGATAGGACGGTTGAAGAAATACCTGAAAACCGGCAGGCGAATCTCCGTGTTGATGACCGCAAAACTGTTACCGTTCCGGATGTTCTGTTTGAATCCCCGCATATTCGTTGCCAATGTTTGAAAGGCATAATGCTGATCAGTGGCCACGGGGGTCTTGTCATCAAATGAGGGAATAAACCAGTTGTCAACCCCACCCATATAATACACCAGTTTGTTATTCCCCATGGAGGTGCTGGCGGCAAATCGGAGGGCCAGGATCATCGTGCGGTGAATCTTCAGGTAATGCCGGAAATCAAGCCCCAGGACCACCATGTCGTTTTTCCTGGAAGTCAGAAGGTTGTAGTATTCCCCGAAAATCTTATACCGGGTGCCATTGTAAAGATTCAGCCCCACATTTCGGGTATTGTCGTAGGTAAGTTCTCCTTTAATACTCCCCCATACATTATTGACGTCCGGAGCTTTGAGATTCAGCTGGTCAGTCGATAAATAAACAGCCCGGTCATATCGAACCGTTGCGGTTCCACTGATATAAAGAACCGGCGTGAAAGGATAGGTTGCGATATAATAGAGTTCATGAACCCGGTGACGGATGAAAGCATAGTACCCGTTTTCTTCCAGCGACTGCCGGTGGAAAATGATCTGGTGGTCAAGCCGCCGGTGCTGGTTGGTGTAACTAAAGAGATACTCGTTATTTACAAAGTTGAAATTTAGCCTTACCCCTCCGATGAGTTTATAATCCTCCATCAGGTCGGTGATTCCGACAAGGAAAAGGGCATTCAGACCGGGATTGATGAAGATGGGCGATTTTGATCCGGTAAAAGGCTGGTACGCTGAGTTAAGATAATTAAAATCAATCTGCGTCACCAGCTGATCAATCGCGTATTCCACATTGTAATTCAGTACCTTGGCATTACGGTATGGGTTAATACTGTCACTGGCCGTCTTTTTTCCTGCAGATCCCTCAAAACGGGGTTCCTTCATCATGGCCATGATGGAGTCGCGCAGGAAAAATTCAGGAGGAACCTTTGTCAGTATAGTCGGACCTTCCGGTTCCTTGCCGGGCGGGATCTCACTCTGCATCACGGTCACGAAATGCTTTTTACGCCCGGGCATTTCCCCGGCTGGTTTTGTGGTATCCTTCCCGCCTTCCGCTCCCGGGATCTCTTTGGTGAGATAATCTTTGTATCCGGAATTCTCCAGTATGGCCGGTTTCAATCCTGAAGGAGAAAACTTCTCTGCAACATTCATTTCATAATGATTATTCCTGAAAATGACTTCTCCGATTTTAACGGAACCGGCGTTGATGTCCTGTTCCAGGATATTCCGTGTATAATTTGTTAAAGGGATTGAGGTCGTGTAAAACCGGTAATGAGTTGTAGTGTCTATATAGGCAATGGCACTGTCGAAACGGGCCAGGTAACGGTTGTAGATACCGTTATGGTCTCCCAGATAGGCGAAAAATTGCCCGGAATAAGGCATCGGCTGGATCTCATTAACATCAGGAGTTTGGGTGATCCGCTGCAAAACCGGTTTCTTCTCAGCATAGTTATAAATGAAGAGGTCATTATTGAATTGGAGGGTCTTGATTTCCACCTTCTGATCAAACCGGATCGTATCATTATCCCGGTTGGAACTAAAGATGATTTCCCTGGAATGATTGATAAACCGCGGATTTAAATCATTGTAAATGTCCCGGGTGACCTGTTCCCAGGAACCGGATGAGATATTAAAGACAAAGATATCTGACTGCCCTTGCCTGACAGCCGAAAAAAGCAGCAATGACCCGTCATCAGAATAGGAGAAGTCCAGGATTTTATCAAAATCAAATAACACCTGGTATTCCATCTTTTTTTCATCAATCGAATAGAAATAAAGGTAGTCCTCGCCTTTTTTTTCGGTGAGGATGGCCAGGACGCTCCCGTTGGGATGCCAGGCAAGCAGCGGAAAGGAATAATCTGCTTTTTCATCCAGACGGTAACCCCCACGGTAGATCCGTCGGGTTTTTCCGGTCGCCAGATCCCGCAGCCATATCTTTTGAATGCCCAATTCGTGTGTACACCATGCAGCCCGAGTATCGTCCGGACTGATCTTCAACTGACGATAAACCCTTTCCGGTTTGGGCTTTTTATTCAACAATTCGCCCACCGGCGCAGTACGCGACGAATCCTCTTTGGAATAAATCTCACTGTAATAAGTCAGCCACTCTTCCATGAGCGTCTTGTAATTTACGCCGATGACATCCGTAAATCCCCGCTCCACATTCCGGTTCAGCCTGGCCATGTATACGATGTTCGGGATGCTGCTGGCGCCAAATTTCATCGCAATGTAATTCCAGAGGGAATGTCCGGCATTGGCGGCTTCCAGCCCGGTGAGACGGTTAAACTTCTTGTATTTCCCATTCAGGATGGCATCCCTGACCAGGTTATCGGTTTCGGTATCCCACTTTTTTGAGATGTAGGAAATCAACCCGTTCATGTACCATTCTGGCATGGTAAAAATCGTGTTGTTCTTGATCTGGGATCCGATCCCGCTACCATATACCATCTCGTTCAGGAGAACCATAGCAATTCCGGCCCGGATCTGCTGTTCAAAATGATTATAATCTCCGTCGAAATAGAGCAGAACCTTACCGCCGATGATGCGGGTGACCCCTCCGGTATTGTAGGTGTCCCAGTCACCATATAATCCGATGTTGCTCTGTTTCAGATCCGAAAGATTATTGAAGATGATGAACTGAACCTTCTCTTCCAGGTTGCTCTGGAGTTCAAGCTCAATCTCCCTGATGTGCTTGTCGGCATATTCTGCAGTATAGATCGCAAGCTCCTTCCCGTTCAGATAGAAATAGGTATCGAAACGGTCGTAACGGTAATAAGTCCAGAAAAAATTGTTGTACTGTACCCTTTTTTTGCCGAAAGTGAGCTGGGAACCGTTGTAAAACTGTGAATGAGTCGGGAGAGGAAAAAGGAGACCCGCTAAAACCACGAAAAACACAGCCACGACAATACGTGCAGGGATTTTATTGGCGCTGTAACTCTTCATAGATTCATTCAGAATATTCAGTAGAATTAGAACGCGCTAAGGTAAGATTTATTTGGATGTACTGAGCAGCTACCCGCATTTTCATACCTTTGCAACTGGTCGAAGATAACTCAAATAATTCGTATGATTGAAATTAAAAATTTCGTTTTTAATACTTTCCAGGTCAACACCTATGTCCTTTTTGATGAAAGCAGGAAGTGCATAATCATTGATGCTGCCTGTTCCGGCAAAGAGGAACAACAGGAGATCATCAGCCTGCTTGAAAAAAATCAACTCACCCTGGTCCGGAATCTCAATACCCATTGCCATATTGACCATATTTTAGGTAACGGATTCATAGAACAACAATTCGGAATAAGACCCGAATATCACAAGGCCTCCCTGCCCTTTTTTCCCGCTGCCAGAGAGCTGGCGGTTAATTTTGGGTATACACTCGATCACATCCCCGAACCCGCCGGATTTCTTTCCGAGGATGAGGATGTCACTTTTGGCAAATCCAGGCTGAAAGTCCTTTATACTCCGGGGCACGCAGAGGGAAGTGTTTGTTTTTACAATGAAGAAGCAGGATTCGTGATCACGGGGGATGTTCTCTTTAAGGATACCATTGGCAGGACGGATCTTCCAACCGGTGATTTTAATCAACTGATGAAGAGCATCCATGATAAATTATTTACACTTCCGGATGATACCATTGCCTATCCCGGACATGGCCCTGCCACAACCATCGGGTATGAAAAAATGAATAATCCTTTTATCAGATAAAATGAAGGAGAGAATGAAGATCCTGATCATCCGGTTCAGCTCTATCGGGGATATCGTGCTGACCTCCCCGGTGATCCGCTGCATCAAGGCTCAACTGCCGGATGCCGAGATCCATTATCTCACCAAGAAACAAAATCTGCCGGTTATCAGCGCAAATCCTTCCCTCTCGAAAGTCTGGCTCTATGACAATAATTTTGATGAGCTGATTCCGCAACTCAGAAAAGAAAAATTTGATTTCATCGCAGATCTTCATAAAAACCTCCGCTCCCGTCTCGTCATTTTTAAACTTCATGTCCCTTCTGCCTCCTTTCCCAAGCTCAATTTACATAAATGGATGATGGTTCAGCTTAGGATCAGCTTTCTTCCCGAAAAACACCTGGTCGACCGGTATTTCGAAGCAGTAAAACCTCTGGGAATCAGGTATGACGGTAAAGGCCTGGATCATTTTATTGCACAGCAAGAAGAAGTGAATATTAGTGCGCTGCCTGCCCCGTTTTCTTCAGGATATACAGCCTTTGTCATTGGAGGAAAACATGTAACCAAGATCTTTCCGGAAGAGAATGTGATCGAAACCGCAAACCGGATGGATCTCCCGGTTTTGCTGCTGGGTGGTCCCGAAGACCGGGCCAGGGGCGAAAGGATCGTTGCGGGTTCCGGTAACAAGATATTAAACACCTGTGGCCACTATTCGATCAATCAATCCGCTTCACTGATCCGGCAAGCGGTGAATGTCATCACCAACGATACCGGTCTGATGCACATCGCCGCTGCTTTCCGCCGTCCCATCGTTTCAATATGGGGAAATACAGTGCCGGCCTTTGGCATGTATCCATTCTATCCTGATAAGGAAAAACCTGAATCGCTGATTTCAGAAGTAAAAGGGCTTCCCTGCCGACCCTGCAGCAAAATCGGTTACCAGAAGTGCCCCCGGGGACATTTTCGCTGCATGCTGAAACAGGACATTGAACCGATCATCCATTTTATTAACCTGAAATAATATGATCTTTTGCGATACACATGCTCATCTTTATGCAGAAGAATTTGATGCAGACCGCGACCTGGTGATCCATCGGGCCCTTGATGCAGGCATAAAATATCTTTTCCTGCCAGCCATCGACCAATTATACTTTCAGCGCATGCTTGACCTGGTTTCCCGTTATCCGGAAAATTGCTTCCCCATGATCGGACTTCACCCCACATCCGTGAAAGGAGACTACCTGGAGGAACTCCGGATGGTGCGTGAGAAGGTGAATGACCCAGAATATCATTTTTATGCCATAGGGGAAATCGGAATCGACCATTACTGGAGTACCACATTTTCGGTTCAACAGGAAGACGCCTTCCGTCAACAGGTCGATTTATCCATCATAGCCAACCTGCCGCTGATCATACACACCCGCAATTCATTTGATCTTACCATTGGAATCCTGGAGGAATACAAAAACAAGGTCCGGGGTATTTTTCATTGTTTCGGAGGCAGTGTTGCACAGGCAGAACGAGCCATTGATCTCGGTTTTAAACTTGGTATCGGCGGTATCCTTACTTATAAAAATTCAGGGTTGCAGAAGGTAGTGGAAGCGACCGATCTGAAACATATGGTTCTTGAGACCGATGCACCTTACCTTACACCGGTTCCCCACCGCGGGCAACGCAACGAAAGCTGTTACATTCCCTACATTGCCGCGAAGATAGCTGAAATAAAAAATTTACCCCTCGAAACGGTGGCCGATATTACCACCCAATCCTCGCTTGATCTTTTCAGGATAAAGAATGATTAATTAATCTGATTTCATTTTATCAATTTCTCCCGCGATATGTCCTCACAACCCTCCATTCTAATCATCTATACCGGCGGAACCATTGGAATGGTTCAGGATCCAAAATCCGGTACGTTAAAGCCGCTGACCTTCGAAAACCTCTACAAATATCTTCCGGTGCTGGAAAATTTCAATTTCCGGATCGATTTTTACACCTTTGACCCTTTGCTGGATTCTTCCAACATGCATCCCTCTTTCTGGTCGGAGCTGGCAGAGGTAATCGGGGCAAACTATGAACATTTCGACGGTTTTGTGGTGCTTCACGGTTCCGATACCATGGCCTATACAGCCTCGGCGATGAGTTTCATGCTGGAGAACCTCAACAAGCCGGTTATATTTACCGGTTCCCAGCTTCCAATCGGCAGGGTCAGGACGGATGGCCGTGAGAACTTCATCAATGCGATTGAAATAGCTGCTGCAAGGGAAGAAGATACTCCCCTGGTCCCCGAAGTGGCAATTTGCTTTGAGAATAAGCTTTTCCGGGGCAACCGGACAATAAAATACAATGCAGAGCATTTCGGAGCCTTCGTTTCCGGCAATTTTCCAATGCTGGCCGAGGTAGGCGTTCACATCAAATATAACCATGATGCCATCCTGAAACCCAATTTCCGAAAGCTGAAAGTGCATACCCGGTTGGATGACAATATCGCGATCCTAAAACTTTTTCCGGGAATCACCCGCCCGGTGGTAAAAGCAATTCTCGGAACGGCAGGGCTGAAGGCTGCCATCATGGAGACCTTCGGCGCAGGTAATGCTCCCACTGCTCCATGGTTCCTCGATGAACTGAAAACGGCCATCGATAAGGATATTATCCTCTTCAATGTCACCCAATGCAAAGGCGGAACCGTGGAGATGGGTAAATACGAGACGAGTGTGGAATTATCAAAGCTGGGTGTCATCGGGGGATTTGACATCACCACCGAATCGGCCATCACCAAAATGATGTACTTGCTGGGCCGAGGATATGAGACTACTGAGGTAAAGAAATTGCTCCAAACTTCACTCCGTGGTGAAATGACTGTTTGAATGATCGGAATTTTTATTACTTTTGCCGCTCAATTCCCGGAGAGGTGTCCGAGTGGTCGAAGGAGCACGCCTGGAAAGTGTGTGTACGCCAAAAGTGTACCCTGGGTTCGAATCCCAGTCTCTCCGCAAAACCCTTTTGAAAAGCAATATTAACAGGCTTTTTAAGAGGGATTTTTTTATTCACCCTTCCACTTTCATCCCACATTTCAAGCCCAAATATTACAGAATAATTTTGTCATTTTTATTTTTCAGTTGTAACTTTGATTAAGTCACATTAAAAAACTGAAATATGAAAATAGCAATTTTAGGTACCGGAGTGGTTGGTCAGACCCTCTCAGAGAAACTGGTCGCACTGGGACATGAGATATATATGGGAACGCGGAATGTTGAGGAAACACACGCAAAGGATAAACCGGATATGTTTGGCAGGCCCCCGGTGAGTGAATGGATACATCATATTAAACAGGTGAACCTGGTTACCTTCGCTGAAGCCGCAAAAAACGGATACATGATCATCAATGCAACCAGCGGACAAGGTGCCCTGGAAGCATTGACGCTGGCCGGAAAGGAAAATATTCACGGGAAAGTGGTGATGGATATCTCCAATCCGCTTGATTACTCCAAAGGAATGCCTCCCACGCTCTCCGTCTGTAACACGGATTCGCTGGGAGAGCAGATCCAGAAAGCATTCCCGGACGTAAAAGTGGTAAAAACCCTCAATACGATGAGCGCTTATATCATGGTGAACCCTGCACTGATTCCGGGTGATCATAATGTGTTCATGAGCGGAAATGATGCTGAAGCGAAGGCTAAGGTGAAAGAGTTACTGAAAACCTTTGGTTGGAAGGAGGAAAACATCACCGATATCGGGGATATCACCACCTGCAAGGGAACCGAGATGCTGCTTCCGATATGGGTAAGGTTGATGGGGACTTTCCAATCGCCGATGTTTAATTTCAAAATTGTCAGACAGGTCACTTAACCAGCATCGTTTTTGCCTGACCTCTCAGGTCGACATCCGGGACCAGCTTGTCATAATCCCGTTGGGAAATCTGCCCCCGGTTGAGCATTTTGCCCGAAACAAGGTGGTAAAATTCTGCCTGCGAAGGCCGCAGGTGACCGTCTTCTGTAAATGATGATTTCCACCATTTCGGACGGGGGATGATGCTCGAAAGAAAGATGGATTCGGCCAGGTTCAGCCTGGAAGCATCTTTGTTAAAATAAAACCTGGCCGCCTCATTGGCACCATAAACCATTGGCCCCCATTCGATAACGTTCAGATAAACCTCGAAAATCCGGTCCTTTGAGGCGATATGCTGAGTTTCAATGAGCCAGGTAATCAACATCTCCTCGATCTTCCTCCCGATCGTCTTGTTCCGACTGAGAAAGACATTTTTCACCATCTGCATACTGATGGTGCTTCCGCCCCGGGCAAACCTGCCCTGTTTGATATTCGTGATCATCGATTCGCGAAAGGCATCCATCAGAAATCCGTTGTGACCATAAAACCCGGCATCTTCAGAAGTCAGAACAGCCACCTTCAGGAAATTGGAAATGTTCTGGATATACCGGAATTCAGGATTTACAGGCCCTACCATGAAACTCCGCACAGCCTGCCCCCGCTCGTAGGCGGTGTAAAGAAAAGATTCATTGATCCGGGATAGAGGGGTTTTTCCATAAGAGATGATCGAAAATTTATCCCGCTTCATCTCACTGTCAAAAATCAACGAATCGGGCATGGAGAGATCGACAAAAAAATCAAGGTTCCAGGCAAGGTTACCCTTAACCTTCATTCCGTCAAGCGTGGTGAACAATCCTTCGGGAATCGATGAAAAAAGTTCCTGTGCAGGAAACTCAGGTTTATGAATGCTAAGTGTGATCTGCTTTGTCGGCTTTGGCCGGTAACGAAGATAGGGATGGAAATCGATCCGGTTAAAAGTGACCAGCGTGCTGCTGTCGAGTTCTGCGAAGTCTTTCCCGAAATTGATCGAATAGCTCATCCCCAGTTTGTCAAAGACCACATCTTCGGGGGCGATTTTTTCATGATTCACAAACAAACCGCGGATATAGGCATACCCGCTGATGTTCATCATTTCTGAATTGAGCTTATTTCCCGACATGCTGAAAGAAAGCGTATCAAACTCAACCTGGGCATTCCATTTATGGTTGAGCAATGGAATGGTCACTTTTTCGAACCGGTTAGAGTAAATCCTGAACCCAGCCTTCCGCTGATGTTTATCAAGTAACCCGGAGATGATTACCACGTTCTCTTTCCCGTCTTCAGTAATCTTTACCGGACCCTGGAAAAAACGGTCGATGATTGAAAGATGACCGAGTTGGAAATTGAGTTGATGACTGTCATTGACCACATTCAGGGAAAACCGGAAAATCTCGATGGAATGGGGCAACCGATCGAATAAGCTGTTAAACATCCCTGACACGATCCTGGCATAATTCCCTGATTCAACCGTATCTGTTTCCAACTGCGCTTTCTTTCCATGCAGGAGGAAGAGAAAGTTGGTGGTACTGTCCTTCATGACCAATTGCAGCCTGGTGCCTGAAACACGCAGGTCGTTCAGTTCAAACCGGCCCAGCAAAATTCCTCCCAACCCGACTGAGGTATATACCGAATCAACCTTCAGCAGCGTATCACCTTCGAAGGGTTTTAATGCCAGTCCCCTGATCAGGACCGCATTTAACCCTCTCATCTTTACATCTCTGAAGGTAAGCGAGGCTGAATAAATCTCGTTAAAATGATCGACCTTTTTTTGAACATAAGCGGAGACAATCCGGCTGCGGAACATGAAAGCCAGCAGCAACAGCGTGACGAAAAACAGCAGTATGGAAAGAAACAAGATCCTGTACCTGACCCAAACCCGTTTTATCCCGCCCCTGCTTTTCTCCGACACTTTCATAACACTTTATTGAAATCTCCTCCTGCAGTAATACCTGTTATAAAGTTACGAAATAAAGTTACCCGGATCTCACTTACACCATTTGAGACCCACGGTAAGATCGATACGGGTCAGGCTAATGGCATTCCGGTTTCTCAGGCTCACAGTGGTTGTTTTGCTTCCGTCATCCTGCTTATAGCTCGTGATCGAACCCATGACCAGGGAAAGTTCAATACCCAGTGCCATGTTTTTACCGAGGAGGAATTCCGGTCCAAAGCCAAGATTCATTCCTACGCTGGTTCCGGTCAGAGTGGCCGGTGTCTTTAAAATCGATTTGTTTTTGTATGTCAGGAGTCCGAAAGCAAACGTGGTATTGTAGCGTGTTTTATGTTTTGGAGAAGAGATTCTGAGAATAAATTCGGGTCCGATGAAATTCACATAGATCTGATCCTGGAGATCACCGGTAATCGAAAAACTTACAGAATCAGGATCACTAAGGGTCACATCTTTAGCAAAATTCGATGCATGAAAAAAATGATACCGCAGTCCAATGCCAATATTCTCGGTAAAGAAATAGCTGCCTTCGGCTCCGATTGTATATCCCCACTGGAGCTTGTCAAGATAGGCACCCGAACGGGTGAAATTATAGATATTGGCTGTATAACGGCCCGTTTGAAGGCTTCCTCCTCCCATCAGCCCGATCCGGTATTTCTGAAAATCCTTACCGGATTTTTGCTTTCCCGTTGAGCCCTCTGTAATGAAGAACCCACGGGAGATATCAATGAGGGTATCCTTCTTTGCATACCATCTTTGTGTTTTACCTTCGACAATCCTTTTGAAATAAATCCCGTCCGATTCCACAGAACTGATCTGACAGTTCAGCGAGTCGCCCTTTTCCGTCACAATCAGATCCTGACCCAGCAACCGGCAGGTGATCAACAGAAAGAAAAAGAAAAGTGCAGATCGGTTAATG
Organism: Bacteroidales bacterium; assembly: GCA_038244085.1. Classification (GTDB taxonomy): domain Bacteria; phylum Bacteroidota; class Bacteroidia; order Bacteroidales; family FEN-979; genus FEN-979. The sequence goes on from JBBRTX010000008.1 coordinate 33,058, forward strand.
TACATCCGTTGGTTGGTTTACTTGACTTATATAACGCCTGGAAATCAGATAGAGTATTCCTCCGGTAAAAATGATACTGCCGGAAAGGAGAAAAAAGTTATCCGTTGCTCCGAAATTTTCATAATCCATGGAAATCACACCCCGCTGTGCTAGGTACGAAGCGATGACCGCTGCCGCATTGTTAATAAAATGGGCAAAGATGGGAACCCATAATGATCCCGACCAATAAAAAAGATATCCAAAGAGAATTCCCAGCATCATGCGGGGAATAATCCCGTAAAACTGCATATGAATGGCTGCGAAAAGGAAAGCAGATAAAAATATGGCTACATGGATATTTCTGAACCATTCGGAAAAGATCCGCTGCAGAACCCCTCTGAAAAGAAACTCCTCCCCAATGGCCGGAATGATCGCAATCATAAGAAAATTGATCAGAAAAATGCAAAAGGTATCCGCCTTTAAAAAAGATTCCGTCAATCCTGCAGCCTGATCCTCGGCGGCTTTCATCCAGCGCTCCATTCCCTGCAGCCAGGAGGGCAGTTGCATCATTTCGTTGAAGGAAATCATCCAGTTGATTAAGGGAATACTGAAAAACATCACCAGAAAAGTGAGCAGAAAAGTCTTCCAGTGCGAAGAATTGTCCAGCCTGAGATAACGGAAAGGATTCTTTTCGAAAAAGAAACCAGCCATCAATGGAGGGAGAATAAATAAGCCAACCGACTGAAGGATCTGGAGAAATTTCAGTACCGGAATCAATTGAGCATTACCGGCTTCACTATACAGGTTGACATTTGCCAGGAGATTTATATGAAACAGCGGCCAGGCAAGTAATACGCCTCCCAGGAAGACGACGAGAAAACCGGAAAGCATCAGCATCATTAAGAAAACCAGCTTTGCCGGTGGGGAGAGATGACTCAGTGGTGCCAATTTGATTACTTTTGCAACAAAAGTACGAATTTTGATAAGGATTGGCAACATAGAACTGGGCGATTGTCCATTGATCATGGCACCGATGGAGGACATAACCGATTCTCCGTTCCGGTCTGTCTGCAAGATGCACGGGGCCGATCTGCTGATCACCGAATTTATCTCTTCCGAAGGCTTGATTCGTGATGCCAGCAAGAGCATCCAGAAGATGACTTTTGAAGAATCCGAACATCCGCTGGGGATCCAGATCTTCGGTCATGACGAAGAAAGTTTGCGGAAAGCCACAGAAATCGCTGCTTCCAGAAATCCTGATTTTATCGATCTCAATTATGGATGCCCGGTAAGAAAAGTCGTGTCAAAAGGTGGTGGGGCGGCTATGTTAAAGGATATCCCGAAGATGATTCGTTTTACCACTGCCGTCATCAAAGCAACAGCCCTTCCCGTAACGGTTAAAACCCGCCTGGGATGGGACGATCAGAGTAAGAACATCGTTGAGGTGGCAGAACGCTTGCAGGATATCGGCGTTAGCGCCATCAGCATTCATGGAAGGACCCGGGCACAGCTCTATGGTGGAAATGCGGACTGGTCGCTCATTTACGAAGTAAAAAACAATACGCGAATGCACATCCCTGTCTTTGGCAACGGTGATATCAGTAGCGCCGTGATTGCCAGGGAGATGAAAGAACGCTACGGGGTGGATGGACTCATGATTGGCCGCGCTGCGGTCGGAAATCCCTGGATCTTCATGGAAATAAAAACTTACCTGAATGATGGCATCCTGATTCCACCTCCTACACTGGCAGAGAGAATCGATATGCTGAGACTTCATCTTAAGAAATCCATCGCATACAAAGGAGAAAGATGTTCAGTACTTGAACTGCGGAAATTCTATAGTGGCTATTTCAGGGGTATCCCTGACAGTAAAAAATTCAGGACAATACTGATTACAACGGAAAGCGCGGAAGAAATTGAAAATGTTTTGCAGGAGATTATTCAAACTGACGCTCCACCAGCTCCTTCAGCCTTTTAAAACCTTTGCCATCTGATTCCCAGCGGTTTTTTAAACGCAGAAGCTCCATATATTCAAAAGCCGGTTTAAGATCATGAAATCCGTTGAGTGTCTCAATGTTTTCGTTGTATTCACGTAGATTCCCGTCAAACAATTCATTGATAAAAAGAAATTTATCATTGATAGAAATGGAAGATTTCAGATCACTATCCTTCCGGTTCTTAGGCCCGAATATTTTATCCCTTGCTTCCTTCAGTTTCTGTGTGAACCCAAATTCTTCGGTCGAAAAGAGGTCGCCTTCAGGACCCGCTTCTATCGGTTTATGCATGGCTTTCGCCGGTCCATATTCAATTTTCACTTTGGTGGATTCCTCGGGGATGACTTCCTCCAAAACCGGGGATGTTTCGTCAAATTCAAGAAACTCTTCCGCTACCGGGTCAGTTTCGGAAGCCAACTCAGGACGGGATTCGGACCTTACATCCGGATAGGAATTTTCCTCGGTTTTTGCAGCAAAGACAGGACGGATCACTGGCGCTTCCCGGGATTTCTGCTCAAGGATGTCATAGGAATCATTAATACGGTCCAGCAGATGAAGGTTCTCGTATAGCTTTCTGACATTTTCCATCAGCATATCCATTTCGATCTGCGGAATCCTTGCCTCGTAAGATTTAACGGCTTCCATCTGTTCATTGATGGCCTCTATCAGCCATTGAACTTCATCTTTGATGATTTTCCTGTTCATGTGGAAAAAGACTGAAATTTATTAATTTTGTAAAATTCAGGCATAAAGATAAACAACTTTTATTCTTCACGGATGTTGATAGAAAAAAACATTCCTACAAGGGCAGGCTGGATCGAAGTGATTTGCGGTTCAATGTTTTCCGGCAAAACCGAAGAATTGCTCCGGAGGTTGAAACGTGCCGTGATTGCGAAACAGAAAGTAGAGATTTTCAAACCTGCAATTGACATACGTTATTCTGTTGAGCAAGTTGTTTCACATGATGCCAATGCCATTGCCTCGTCACCTGTCGAAAGCGCTTCTCAGATCCTTCTAATGACGCATGATGCCACGGTAGTGGGTATTGATGAGGCTCAGTTTTTTGACGAACAGATTACCTCCGTCTGTAAGACGCTTGCAAACAGAGGTATTCGCGTGATTGTCGCTGGTCTTGACATGGATTATCTGGGTAACCCTTTCGGACCGATGCCCGCCTTAATGGCAAGTGCTGAATATGTAACCAAAACCCACGCTATCTGTATGAACTGTGGTGATCTGGCGATGTATTCGCACCGGATCGTAAGCAACAAACAACAATTGCTCCTCGGTGAGGAAGATGCCTATGAACCCCTATGCCGAAAGTGCTTCCTGGAGAAACAAAATCTTTAAGGTAATCCGGCTGAATTTATCTAATTTTGTATTCGTTAACCATTCAAGTGGACAAATCATGAAAAAAACAGCATTTTTATTCTTTATTCTATTCATTATGACAACGATCGCAGGAATGGCTCAGAAAGCCGGTGAAACCAAACAAGTCAAATTCGTGATTCACACCGATTATGGTGATATGAAAGGCGTTCTCTACAATGAAACCCCGAAACATCGTGACAACTTCGTGAAACTTGCCAAAAGCGGTTATTTTGACGGAATGTTATTCCACCGCGTAATTAAGGATTTCATGATTCAGGGCGGTGACCCGGATTCGAAAAACGCTAAACCCGGACAACAACTGGGTAGTGGTGGTCCCGGATATACGATCGATGCTGAGTTTAATCCGAAATTCATTCATAAAAAAGGTGCGCTTTCTGCTGCCCGTCAGGGTGACCAGGTCAATCCTAAAAAAGCCTCTTCAGGATCACAATTTTATGTCGTTCAGGGAACAACTGCAACTGCTGCAACTCTTGATTCAAGGTATGCCGGCAATAAATACACTCCCGAACAAAAAGCCATCTACGAAAAGATCGGTGGAACGCCGTTCCTTGATGGTCAGTATACCGTATTTGGAGAATTGACCGAAGGACTGGATGTGATTGATAAAATTGCTCTGGTTGAGAAGGATCGCTCGGATCGCCCGGTGAAGGATGTTAAAATGACGATTAAGATCGTTGACTAAAAGTTGATAACATGCAAGACCGGATTCACGGGCTGATCAGTGAAATCCATGGATTCTCGGCTAAGTTGCCGGATGAAGTGGAACAATTCCGTTTGAAATTTCTCAGTAAAAAAGGGATCATCGCTGACCTTTTTACAGAATTCAAAAATGTTCCGAATGACCAGAAAAAGGAAGTCGGAGCATTGCTGAATGACCTGAAAAACAAGGTGAATGAGAAACTCGAATCGTTAAAGAACGTTTTCGGGGAACAGGAAGATCCTTCAGTTGGTAATAAAGACCTTACCCGGCCGGTCAGTTTTATGGAACCCGGGTCCAGACATCCACTTTCCATTGTCAGGAATGAAATCATCGAAGTTTTTTCCCGGATTGGCTTTTCTGTGACCGAGAATCGTGAAATTGAAGATGATTGGCATAATTTCACTGCCCTTAATTTCCCTCAAGAACATCCGGCCCGCGACATGCAGGATACTTTCTTCATAGAGAAAAGTCCTGATATCGCATTGCGAACCCATACCTCCTCCGTCCAGATCAGGATCATGGAAAAAACCCAACCCCCTATCCGGAAAGTGCTCCCGGGCAGAGTCTTCAGAAATGAAGCCATCTCTGCGCGGGCCCATTGCATCTTTCACCAGGTAGAAGGTTTGTATATCGACAAAGATGTTTCCTTCGCAGATCTGAAGCAAACCCTCCTGTTCTTTGCCAAGGAGATGTTCGGGGAAAAAACCCGGATCCGGCTTCGTCCTTCTTATTTCCCTTTTACGGAACCATCAGGCGAAATGGATGTTTCCTGTAATATTTGCGGCGGAAAGGGATGTAATATTTGCAAATATACCGGATGGGTAGAGATACTCGGCTGCGGGATGGTTGATCCTGCTGTGTTGGATAATTGCGGAATCGATAGCGATGTGTATACCGGATATGCTTTCGGGATGGGTATTGAGCGGATCACGATGCTGAAATACCAGATCAAAGACCTTCGACTTTTCTATGAAAACGACCTCCGGTTCCTGAAGCAGTTTTCAGGGGTTGTCTGACATCACTAAATCACTCCCACAACCACTTTGGGCAAATACATCAGCTTCTCGATGCGGTTGATGAAAGAAACATGCATTTCCAGATCGGAAAGCAAGGAAGCATGATTTTTAATAGCCGGTACCTGTATCTCAAAGGATGTCAGTACATTGGGTATGGATCGGATATGTTTTAATATCTGTTCCTTCCTCGAGTTCCTGATCTCCCCTTCAATAATCATCATAAAATCGACCTGCTTCATCTCCGGAACCAGGATAAATTCCTCACTCCTGTTTGACAGCAAAAAGCAAAAACAGTAATTATCTTCATCATTGTACTGATAAAAGGAAAATCCTGCCACATTTTTCAGGTTATATGATCGGGTGACCAGATCCTCTTTTTTGATAAGCAGGTATCCGAGTTTCTGATTGATCAGATAAGAAAGACGATAATCCTTAAGATGGCATGAAATACCGAGGAAGGTGTATAAGGCTGGCTCAGGCTGAATTTCAAGTAAAAATTTCTTTGCCATCCTGATTGTCTGGGATTGTTCAGACAAAAGTAACAATTAAATGATGATCAATCGTATCCTTTTGGAAGTTCCCCAAATTGTGTCGTAACCATCGTCTTCTGACCCTCTTTGAAAATGTTGCAACTGTTAAAATTGAAAATAATGCCTTTGGGTTTCTTTAAAAGTTTCAAGTATGTTAACATTTGTGCTTCAAAAATTGGCAAAATATGGTCTACTGCTTTTATTTCAACAATGATGCTGTCCTCAATAAGCAAATCAAAACGGAGATCACAATCAAGATATAACCCCTGGAATTTAACCGGGACTTTTTGTTGTGATTCTACGTTTAATCCCGATTTTCTCAAAACGTGAATGAGACATCGTTCATAAATGCTTTCCAGTAATCCCGGACCCATTTCTCTGTGAACCTCAATAGCCGCACCGATAATCTTATGCGTAAGTTCATTATAATATTTTTGTGTCATACAATGTGTTTCCGCTTAATCAGCTGAAACTTCAAAAGGTAATATAATTCAGACAAAAAAATTTCTGTCTGATGGATCAGAATGCTATTGTGCCCTACTGTGCCTAATGTGGTAATAAAAAACCACAATAGGAGCATTAGAAAGCATTAGGATTTCTTCTATTGTGCCCTACTGTGCCTAATGTGGTAATATAAAAACCACAGTGGGAGCATTAGAGAGCATTAGGATTTCTTCTACTGTGCCCTACTGTGCCTATTGTGGTAAAAAAACCACAGTGGGAGCATTAGAAAGCATTAGGATTTCTTCTACTGTGCCCTACTGTGCCTATTGTGGTATTAAAAAACCCACAGTAAGAGCATTAGAGAGCATTAGGATTTCTTCTACTGTGCCCTACTGTGCCTATTGTGGTAACAAAAAAACCACAGTAAGAGCATTAGAGAGCATTAGGATTTCTTCTATTGTGTCCTACTGTGCCTATTGTGGTAAAAAAATGTATTTATTGCGGTGATAATTTTCCCCAGATTTTCTCGGCAGCATTCTGCTCAGCACCCTTGATCGAATAATCTTGTCCCTGGGAGAGGACCTCCCCGTCAATCAACAGATCCACAACATATAGTTTCTTATAACCCGATCCAACCTCATCCACAACGGTAAATGAAATTTGTTTCTTTTCCTTCTGAGCCCATTCAATCATCCGGCTCTTGAAATTTGATTCGAGGTTTACCAGTTCATTGATGTTGAAAAAATGTTTGATGATCCTTTCAAGCATTATATTTTTCGTGAAAGTGTATCCTTTATCTAGGTACATTGCCCCGATAATGGCTTCCAGGGCGTCGCCCTGAGAGGATCTGAAAACATTGGTTGTACCGGGTTCAAGCTGAATGTACCTGTCAAGGCCCAGTTTTGAAGAGAGCTTATTGAGCTGAGCCCTGCTTACGATCTTTGATCGCATCTCTGTAAGAAAACCTTCATCTTTTGTGGGGAAAGTTTTAAAAAGATAATCAGCTGTGATGGCATCAAGGATGGCATCGCCCAAAAATTCCAGTCGTTCATTATTTACTTTTACACCACTGATGGAGAAACTTCCGGCCGACCTGTGCAGGAAAGCCAGCTTATATAAAAAAATATTTCCGGGATAGAACCCGAAAATATTTTTTATCGCGTGATAAAGCTTTTTTTCTTTGGAAAAGTAGTACCTGACCGGTTTAAAAAGTAGGAGTCTCAAGGATTTTATTCCTTAAATTTTTTGAAGATAATGGATGCATTGTGTCCGCCAAAACCGAAAGTATTGGTCAGTGCAGCATTCACCACTCTTTTTTGTGCCTTGTTAAAGGTAAAATTCAATTTATTATCGATTTCCGGATCATCAGTAAAATGATTGATCGTGGGAGGAACAATATCATTTTTTATGGCCAGGATGGTGGCGATGGATTCAATGGCTCCGGCAGCTCCAAGGAGGTGACCGGTCATTGACTTAGTCGAATTGATGTTGAGTTTATAGGAATGTTCGCCAAAAACACTTCGGATCGCTTTGGTTTCACCGATATCGCCCAATGGTGTTGAGGTGCCGTGCGTATTAATGTGGTCAATATCCGTCGGGTTCATTTCTGCATCTTCCAGGGCACATTTCATGGCCAGGATTGCTCCGCCGCCTTCCGGATGAGGTTGGGTCATGTGATGTGCATCACCGGATAAACCAGCACCGGCAACCTCGGCATAAATTTTTGCTCCGCGGGCCAGGGCATGCTCCAGTTCTTCAAATACCAGCACACCACCACCTTCGCCGATCACAAAACCATCCCGGTCCTTATCAAACGGACGGGAGGCTGTGGAAGGATCATCATTACGGGTAGACAGCGCATGCATGGCATTGAAACCTCCGACACCAGCCGGGTTGAGTGCTGCCTCTGCTCCACCGGTCACAAATGCATCAGCTTTGCCCAAACGGATGTAGGTATATGCATCGACCAACCCGTTGGCGGCAGAAGCACAGGCAGAGACAGTGGCAAAATTGGGGCCCATAAATCCATATTTAATGGAAACATGACCTGCTGTAATGTCAGCAATCATCTTGGGAATGAAAAATGGGTTAAAGCGAGGAGTACCATCACCCTCCAGAAAGCCTTTCACTTCACTGATAAGGGTTTCAAGTCCACCAATCCCTGATGCCATGATCACGCCTACCCGTTCTTTATTCAGGGTTGACATATCAAAACCGGCATCTTTTACGGCTTCATCAGCACTGATAATTCCAAACTGTGAGTAAATATCATACTTCCGGGCTTCCTTCCGGTCAAAATAATTCTCCGCATTAAAACCTTTCACCTCGCAAGCAAATCTTGTTTTGAACTTGGAAGCATCAAAACGGGTGATGGGACCTGCACCACTCACTCCGTTGATCAATCCTTCCCAGTATTCTCCAACGGTTTTGCCAATAGGAGTAATGGCTCCAAGGCCAGTAACAACGACACGACGTAATTTCACGCGAAAGGGGTTTTAAGATTCATAATAAAAACCATCCCCCCAAATTGGTGTGGAGGGATGGTGAAATTTCTTCTTCTGATGCAGGGTAAACATTCCAATTCAAGTTCACCGGTTAAAGGTAAAACTTTTACTTGGCGTTGTTTTCAATATAGGCAATCGCGTCGCCTACTGTGCCAATCTTTTCAGCCTGATCATCCGGAATAGCAATATCGAATTCTTTTTCGAATTCCATGATGAGTTCTACAGTATCGAGAGAGTCAGCACCGAGATCATTTGTGAAGCTAGCTTCGGGTGTAACTTCATTTTCGTCAACACCCAGCTTATCAACAATGATAGCTTTTACTTTTGATGCAATGTCAGACATGTTTTTCTTTTTTTGGTTAAACGGAGTGCAAAGAAATGCATTTTAACGTTACAAAACAACATAATTTAAGATTTTTTAACAAATATAAAAACCAACAATCTGATAATCAATTCTCTTTTGTATTTTTGCAACCAAACATGATACCCCAATACCCTGACATGGTCAATATTGCACTTTTTGCATCCGGCAACGGATCCAATGTTCAACGGATTTCAGAATATTTTGCTCATTCCGATCAGATCAGGGTAAAACTCATCCTCTCCAATAAATCAGAGGCTTATGTTCTGGAAAGAGCCAGAAAACTGAATATTCCGGCCTTCGTCTTTGACAGAGAAGGTCTTTCTGATCCCGGAAAAGTATTGAAAACCCTTGAGAATTATGAAATCTCCTATATCGTGCTTGCCGGATTCCTTTGGAAAATACCAGATAACCTGCTGAAAGTCTTTTCCGGTCGTATCATCAACATCCATCCGGCGTTACTGCCAAAATACGGTGGCAAAGGAATGTACGGGATGAAGGTCCATGATGCTGTGATCGGAGCAGGAGAAGAGGAATCAGGCATTACAATCCATCATGTCAATGATGGTTATGATGAAGGACAGATCATTTTCCAGGCTCGCTGTCATATAGATCCCGGCGACACACCGGAACGTCTGGCAGAGAAGATTCACCAGCTTGAATATGATTATTTTCCAAAGGTCATTGAATCAGTCGTCCTGCAACGGCCACTGCCCTAAATCTCATTCCAGCCTTTTCCTCAACGACTCCCCTTCCTTTTCAAACCCGGGTTTACCCAAGAGAGCAAACATGTTTTTCTTATAAGCCTCCACTCCGGGCTGGTCAAAAGGATTGACACCCAACGTGTAACCACTCAGGGCGCAGGCAAATTCAAAGAAGTAGATCAATTGGCCTATAATCTCCTCATTGATCTGCGGAACCCCGATCCTGATATTGGGAACACCGCCGTCAACATGAGCCAGCAAAGTTCCCATCTCCGCCATTTTATTGATTTCAGAAAGCCTTTTGCCAGCAAGGAAATTAAGTCCGTCCGGGTCCCCGTCAACAAATGGTACCCTGAGTTCGGTCCTTGGGCTGTTCACGGAAAGCGTGGTCTCAAACAACATCCTCAACCCTTCCTGGATATACTGACCCATGGAATGCAGATCAGTCGTAAATCCCACGCCGGAAGGGTATATTCCCTTATTCTCTTTCCCTTCACTCTCACCAAAAAGCTGTTTCCACCATTCGGTAAAATAGAAGAGATCCGGCTGGAAATTGACCATAATCTCGGTAGTTTTCCCGCTAAGGTATAGGGCATTGCGGATCGCGGCATAGACCATTGCCGGATTTTCATCAGCAGAGCCAGACTGGCAAACCTTTTCCATCTTCTTTGCCCCTTTAATGAGGGCATCGATATCGAAACCTGCCGCTGCAATGGGGAGAAGACCGACCGGTGTGAGAACAGAATAACGGCCTCCCACATCGTCGGGTATCACATATGAAGAGTACTTTTTTTCATCTGCCATTTTCTTGAGAGCGCCATGGGCGGCATCCGTTACAACATAAATGCGTGAAGCGGCATCCGTTTCACCATACTTTTTCTCCAGGTGTGCCTTAAGCAGCCGGAAAGCCACTGCAGGTTCAGTCGTTGTGCCTGACTTTGAAATAACGATCACCGAATAATCAGATTTATCAAGGACTTCTAATAGTCCGGCATGGTAATCTTCAGAGAGGTTCTCCCCGGCATAGACCAAACCGGGGAATTCTTTTTGATCCATCATTGAATGAAAAGGATGACTCAATGCATCCACCACGGCCCTGGCTCCAAGGTAGGATCCACCAATGCCAATAACGACAACCCATCGTGAGGAGGCTTTCATTTTTGCTGCATCAGCCTTTATTTTCCTGGTTAAATCCTCTGTTACCAGAGACGGGAGTTTGAGCCATCCCAGGAAATCATTTCCCCTGCCGGAACCTTTGGTTAATTGTTCATGACTGGCCACTACCTCGGCTTTTATTTTTGAATATACCTCAGGATCAACGAATCCGGTTGCTTTACTGATATCAATACTAATCTGATGCATGTTTTTTCGATTATGACGATAGACGAAATTACGACAATGGCCGGAAGAGGCAAAAAAAAAGTGCGCTTAACCAGAGCGCACTTTAAAAAAAAATCAATAAACAAAACTAAATCAATGAAACGCTCACAAAAACTCTTTTAAACCAAAAAACTAATCCTCAATGATCAAAAGAAAATCTAAAATCTTCTCAGGCTCAAAGATACATCAGATCAGCTCAATGAAATGTTAAGGAATATTAATATACGTTAAAAAGTGTTAAAGACCGGGAATTCCGTATTTTTGTATAGATGAACCGCCGGATTATCTTCATAACCATTTTTGTGATGACCATTGCCCTGATGGGGCTGATGTCCATTCAATGGTACTGGATCAAAAATGCCAACGAAATGAACAGGGCGATCTTCAAAGACAATCTGATCAAGGCGCAAACCCGGATTGCGGAAAAGATCTCAAAAGCTGAGAAGACCAAAGCCAGACAAGAAAGCCAGTATGAAGGTATGCTGAATTTCAGGCGACACCTGATGTATGAAAGTTTTATTTCGGTAAACCAACTGGATTCGATCATCGCATTTGAATTACGAAATGCCAATATTGAAACCAGCTTCGATTTCGGGATTTACAATTATGAACACGGTTTATTCCTGTTGGAAAAATCACCGAAGTTTCAAAAGCAGCTTATCGACCGGGATTACAAGGTCCGCCTATTCCCAAATGATTTTTTCACTTCTCCGGAATATCTGCTGATCTATTTCCCCCATGAAACCCAGTTCCTGTTAGGTGAGTTATGGGGAATGCTCCTGATATCAACCATACTTATCATCATCATTGTTTACTCCTTTACCTATACCATCACTACGATTTTCAGGCAGAAAAGGTATACGGAGATGAAGAACGACTTTATCAACAACATGACCCATGAATTCAAAACGCCGATCAGCACCATTTCACTGGCTTGTGAAACACTGGCCGACAGGGATATCTTAAAATCGGAAGCGCTTACGACTTCTTATATCAAGATGATCCAGGAAGAGAATAAACGGCTGGCCGGGATGGCCGAAAAGATTCTTCAGACAGCCATTCTTGACAAGGGTCAGATGAAAATGAAAAGAGAGCCCATCGATTTGCATGAGATCATTCGGGAAGTAATAAAAAACATCAGTATCCAGGTCGAGATCAAAGATGGCGTGATCCTGAAGAAATTTAACGCCACGGAACCGGTCATAGAAGCCGACAGGGTACACATCACAAACCTGATTTACAACCTGTTAGATAATGCCAACAAATATTCACCCAAAAAGCCCGTTATTAAAATACAAACGGAGAATATGGTTGACGGAATTGTCATTTTTATTGAGGATAACGGGATCGGGATCGGTAAAAACGAACAAAAGAAAATATTTAAAAAGTTGTACAGGATCCCTACCGGGGATATACACGACGTAAGGGGTTTCGGACTGGGACTCAGTTATGTAAAGGCCATCGTAGAAGAACATCACGGCAAGATCACCCTGGACAGTGAAATCGGCAAGGGAACGCGTTTCAGGGTATTCCTGCCTTTTCTGGAGATATAGTATTGATAATAAATGCCTTCTTATGGAAAAAAAGAGTTTACGTGTTTTATTAGCTGAAGACGATCGCAATCTCGGAAGCATTTTAAAAAATTACCTGGATATTAAGGGTTATGTAACAACCCTTTGTATTAACGGGCAGGAGGCTGTGGACGCTTTTTCGAAAAATGAGTTTGATTTCTGTATCCTTGACATCATGATGCCGATAAAAGATGGTTTCGCAACGGCCAGCGAGATCCGTTTATCAGATAAACGGGTTCCCATCCTGTTTCTGACGGCAAAATCTTTACAGAATGATAAGTTGAAAGGATTTGAAGCCGGAGCCGATGATTATATGACAAAACCCTTCAGCATGGAAGAATTGCTGATGCGGATGCAGGCCATCCTCCGTCGGACGGATGATCCTGAAAGAACCCCTGAGGTTGAGAACATTTTTCAGCTTGGGAAATACACTTTTGATTTCAACAGGCAGATCCTTACCATTCATGGGAAAGAGCAGAAGCTCACTTCGAAGGAAGCCGGTCTCCTGAAATTGTTATGTACCAATGCCAATGAAGTTCTTGAAAGAAGTACAGCCCTAAACCAGATCTGGAGCGATGACAGTTATTTCAACGCGAGAAGTATGGATGTGTATATCGTGAAATTGCGGAAATATCTTCGGGAAGATCCCTCCGTGGAACTCATCAACGTACATGGAATTGGTTTTAAACTGGTCATGAAGAAACAGTATCAATGACAAAACTATACATTGTCCCTACACCCATAGGAAATCTTGAAGATATCACTTTGCGGGCCATCCGGATATTAAAAGAATCGGATCTGATCCTCGCAGAAGATACCCGGAAGACTTCAATTCTTCTGAAACATCTTGATATTTCAAAGAAACTGGCCTCACACCATGCTTTTAATGAGCATCATGCCCTGAAAACGGTCATCGAAAAGCTTAAATCGGGAATGGTGATTTCACTGGTGAGCGATGCAGGGACTCCCAGTATCTCCGATCCGGGGTTTCTGCTGGTGAGAGAATGTATCCGTGAAAATATCGAAGTAGAATGCCTGCCCGGACCGACTGCCCTGATACCGGCCCTTGTCAATTCCGGCCTGCCTTCCGAAAAGTTTCTTTTTGAAGGATTCCTTCCGCACAAAAAAGGAAGGCATACCCGGCTGGTTCAACTGGCAGAAGAAAAATGCACGATGATCTTTTATGAATCTCCTCACCGGTTGGTGAAATCCCTGGAACAATTCGGGGAGTATTTTGGGAAAGAGCGTCAGGCTTCTGTTTCGAGGGAGCTGACCAAAATTTACGAGGAAACGGTGCGGGGAACACTTGAAGAATTACATACCCGGTTCAGTGACCAGCTTGTCAGGGGTGAAATAGTGATTGTGGTGGAAGGGAAGAATGATCAGAGAATATCGAAGGATTTATAATGCTTTAATGTGCCTTCTTTCAGGTCAACGTTATCAACCCTGGAGCCCAGCGGTCCTTTTCTGCACCAGGATATGAACTCATTCAATGTATCTTCTTCTCCTTCGGCTTCAATATACACATGGCTGTTTTCATTCTTTACAAAACCTTTAATATTATATTTGTATGCAACCTGCATTGCGGAAAATCGGAATCCGATACGCTGAACCTTGCCGGTGATGCTTAAAGCACAATGTTTCATGTGTTCATGATTTAATTTTGTGCACAAAGAATCCCTAACCGATGCAGCGATTATCATTCTTGGTTTCCAGAAAACCTGAATGCTGGGATTTCTTTATATTCAATCGAATAGTGAAGTCAAAGATATTTTATTTTTTTATATATTTAACATTTCATGAAAATAAATTTGTTAAGGCAGGAAAACGCACAACTTTAATCGCATTATCTTTATTATGTGTGGCAGATATTCATTTATACTTGAGGACGAACTGATCTGGGAACGTTTCGGTGTCAGGGTGAGAACAGCCGTTTATAAGGCGAGATACAATTGTGCTCCCGGACAGGATCTGGCGGTAATTTCCAATGATGATTCGCTGGTGTTACAGTATTTCCGATGGGGACTCATTCCTTCATGGTCAAAGGATCCGACGACAGGAAACAAGATGATTAATGCAAAATCGGAAACGATCCTCGAAAAGGCCTCGTTCAAAGAACCTTTCAGGAACCATCGTTGTCTGGTTCCGGCTGATGGTTTTTTTGAGTGGAGAAAAGAAAAAGAGAAAACCCCATACAGGGTTACTCTCAAAGACGGTTCTCCGTTTGCTTTTGCCGGGATCTGGAATGAATGGCGACACCCCGACGGTTTATCCCTGCGTACCTTCTCGATCCTCACCACAGAGCCAAACGAACTGGTCGGACGTATTCACAACCGGATGCCGGTCATCCTCAGAAAAGAAGATGAAAGGAATTGGCTTTCAGCAACCGGCGAAAAGGAATTGCTTGGTATGTTAAAGCCCTATCCTGCAGAAGAGATGAGCTGTTACCCGGTGTCAAAACAGGTCAATTCTCCTGCAAATGATAACCCGGAGGTAATCTTACAGGCACCGGGAGAGTTGTTTTAGCCGATCATCAGGTTGCATCCCCTGATATCGCTGTCATCAAAACGTCCCAATACTTCAAACGAGCCATCAGGATAGGTTTTCCCGAGATCCTGTGTTGCAATAAAGGAACAGGAGTTATAATTGGCAAGGTCGATGATGTTCAGCCCTCCGGTTTTTCCTTCCGGAACCGCCCCAAGCGGATCATGGATGTCCCGAACCAGGACCCGCATCCAGGGAGGGGATTCAAACCTTCCATCTCCTCGTGAATAAGCCTGCGACAGCAGTTCAGACATTCCATATTCTGAATGGATTAGCTTAGTGTTAAATGTCCTCTTCAGATGTTCATGCAGTTCTTCCGGGATCATTTCCTTTCTTTTGCCCTTCATCCCGCCCGTTTCCATGATGATGACATCCGGGATAGCAATGGGAAAAGCCTCCGCAAAATCGAGTAAGGCATACGTAAGACCGATGAGTATCTTTTTTTTCCCCGGAATACGTTCCGCCAGCCGTAAGGCAAGCGCACTAAAGTCATTCAGATAAAACCCGGTCCGGGGTGAATCCGACAGGCTGATCCATTCGGCAACCATGAAAACAAGCGATGAATCAGGGTTTTCAATGGGCGTAGGCATCAGGGCAAATATTTCGTATTGCTTCAGATCCCCATAAAGGGTTTCAAATCCCCTTTGTAGCGAAAGGAGGTATACAGAGAGGTCAGCAACTGCATGCCGGCTTCTTTCCATGCCGCTGGTTCCGCTGCTGAGAAATACCTTTTTTGGCTCCCTGTCACCTGAAATCACCGTATGAGTTTTAAAAAAACGCACCGGAAGGAATGGGATCATCCGGTAATGATTTACAGCAGAAAGATTGCAGCCTATCGCGTCACAATATTCACGATATACCTTGTTTTGATGGTACTGGAAATGAAACACCCCCAACGATTCGCGGACGAAATCTTCCTCATTCTCAATAAAAAAAACTTTATTATCCTCCATTTTCCTTCTGACGCTGGTGAAAAAAACGTAATTTTACAGCCCTCCAAAAATACATCTTTGATGCAGAAAATCAAAAACATCCTTCTTTCTGTTTTCATAGGTTCCCTGTTTTTTTCAGGGTGTATGAAAAAAGAAACTTTTCCTGACACGCCCCAGATTCAATTTCTGGGTTTTGACAATATCTATGGAACAGCGCCCTATCCCATAAAAGGTGTCCTGGCCCTTTCTTTCACAGATGGTAATGGTGACATCGGACTGTCCCCGGGGGATACCTTTCCACCCTTTGATTCAGTTTCAGGTTTCAAATACAACCTTGTGATCACCTATTTTGAAAAGCAAAACGGACAATTCCAACAGGTTGATTTCGAAATTCCTTTCAGTGCCAGAATTCCGGTATTGAATCCGGATGATCCGGGAAGAGCCATAAAGGGCATTATTGTGGATACGGTGCCCCTCAATCCTAACCCGGTTTTTGATACCATAAAATTTGAAGCCTATGTTTACGACCGGGCCCTGAACAAAAGCAACGTAATCAGTACCCCCCAGATCATTTTACGGAAGCGGTAAATAAAGATGGACACAATCTATTCACGCAGAAAAGTCATTATTATCGGGTTCTTTCTGTTGGTAGGCTTTATCCTTCTGACGCGATTGTTTTACATCCAGATCATCGCCGACAAATATATTCTTTCTGCAAACAACAATGTACTGCGCTATATGACGCAATACCCTGCCCGGGGACTGATCTACGATCGTTTCGGGAAGTTGTTGGTTTACAATGAGGCGGCGTACGATCTTATGGTGGTCCCAAAACAGGCAAAAAATTTCGACACAACCGATCTCTGTCTTATCCTGGGTATTGACAAGGCTGACCTGATCGAAAGGCTTAAAAAAGCCTATAAATATTCCCCTTATCGTCCTTCGATCCTTGAAGCCCAGATCAGCCGGGAGAACTACGGCTATCTGGAAGAGAAGATGTTCCGCCTTCCCGGGTTTTTCGTTCAGCCAAGAACCCTGCGAAAATACACTTACCCGGTAGCTGCCCATACTTTCGGTTATATCGGGGAGGTGAGCCCTGAACTGATCGCGAAAAATTCTTATTACCGTTCAGGGGATTACATCGGTATCAGCGGCATCGAGAAATCCTATGAGGAGATGCTGCGTGGCAAGAAAGGAATGAAAATCAAGGTGTATGATGTGTTCAACCGCGATAAGGGAAGTTTTCAGGAAGGGAAATATGATACGACTTCGTTCGCGGGCCAAGACCTTTACTCCTCCTTGGATGTCGAGCTCCAGCAATATGGGGAATTACTGATGCAGGGGAAAAAAGGCAGTATCGTGGCCATTGAACCCTCAACGGGAGAAATCCTGGCCCTGGTTTCCAGTCCGGGTTACAATCCCAACCTCCTAGTTGGTCGTGAACGGAAAAAGAACTATACGATCCTCAGTGAAGACAGTATAGAAGTGCCTCTTTTTAACCGCGCCCTGATGGCGATGTATCCTCCGGGTTCAACATTCAAATTGGTGGATGCACTGGTTGGACAGCAGGAAGGTGTATTGTTTCCCGATACCCGGTATGGATGCCCCGGAGGTTTTTCGCTTGGAAACGGTAAAAAGGTGGGATGTCACCCGCACATGTCACCGTTGGACCTGATGCAGTCGATCCAGATCTCATGCAACACTTATTACTGCAGGGTTTTCAGAAGCATTGTTGATAAAAAAGGATTTTTGAACACGCGCGATGGATATACAAACTGGCGCAAGCATGTAATGTCGTTTGGATTCGGGAAGAAGCTCGGGATCGACATTCCCGGCGAATTAAACGGGAATATTCCCTCACCGGAATATTACGATCGGTATCATGGAAAAGGCCGGTGGACTTCCATGGCCGTTATTTCCCTCGCCATCGGGCAGGGAGAAATCGGGATTACACCCATCCAGCTTGCCAACCTGGCTGCGCTCATTTCGAACAACGGTTGGTATTGCGTTCCCCATATCGTTCATGCCATTGGAAGAAAAGACAGCCTGAATGTGAAATACCTGGAAAAGAAAACCACGGATATCGACCGGAAATATTTTGATATTGTAAGAGAAGGCATGTTCCAGGTCGTTGAAGCCGGTACCGGCAGAATTGCAAAAGTTGACAGCATAACCATCTGCGGGAAGACCGGTACGGCGCAAAATCCACACGGGAAGAATCATTCCTTATTCATTGCTTATGCTCCGAAAGATAACACCCGGATTGCCATTTCGGTGGTGGTGGAAAACTCCGGATACGGCGCTACCTGGGCAGCGCCTATCGCCAGCCTGATGATAGAAAAATATTTACACCGAACAGTGAAAAGAAAGGAACTGGAGGAACGAATGATCAATAGCAGTCCTGATAATTCAATAACGACAATCGTACCGGATTGATGAAAGAACGACACGGAATATTCCAACACATTGACTGGTGGCTGGTGGTCATCTTCCTGCTGCTTGTGTTTATGGGCTGGCTCAACATTTATGCGGCCGTTTATGATGAAAATCATAAAAGCATCCTGGATCTGGGACAGCGCTATGGAAAACAGATGATCTGGATCAGTGCGGCATTTTTCATTGCCTTTATAACCTTACTGATTGATGGAAAGTTTTTCTCCCAGTTTGCCTATTTTATTTATGGAATTTGTATTCTCGCCTTAATTGCGGTAGTGTTTTCGGGAAAGGAGATTTCCGGCTCGAAATCCTGGTTTCAGTTTGCAGGGATGGCACTTCAGCCGGCGGAGTTTGCCAAGATGGGAACGGCCCTTGCCATTGCGCGGTTCATGAGCAGCCTGGATTTCAGTTTTAAAAGAACGCGGAATCTCATTATCCTTTCAGCTATCATCCTGCTTCCGATATTGCTGATTGTATTGCAGGGAGATGCCGGTTCAGCGATTGTATTCCTGGTCTTTATCCTGGTCTTCTACCGTGCCGGGATGTCTGAGAAAATCATGCTATTCCTCATTTCCATCCCGTTAGTAGCCATTCTTGCCCTCGTGATCAACAAATTTGTCCTTTCGGGGGTTATCGCCGCCACTGTCATCGGCTATTATTTCTTTTACACGAAGCGTAAGATCCAGACCCTCCTAATGGTGATCGCCATTCCCATCCTGGCTTCCGGCTTTATTTTTTCCATGGATTACATGGTCAATAATGTACTGGAGCCTCATCAACGAGCGAGAATCAATGTTTTATTTGGCAAGGATACAGATCTGAAAGGCGCTGGTTATAATGTGAACCAGTCTCTTATTGCCATTGGCTCCGGTGGGTTTGCCGGAAAAGGTTTTCTGCAGGGAACACAAACCAAATACAATTTCGTACCGGAACAATCCACGGATTTCATATTCTGCACCGTAGGCGAAGAATGGGGATTTCTGGGCAGCGCAGTCGTAGTAGGCCTCTTTTTAACTTTAATCATCCGGATCGTGTTAATTGCTGAGCGACAGCGATCCCGCTTTAGTAAATTTTACGGGTATGCCGTGGCCTCCCTTATCTTTTTCCACTTCGCGATTAACATCAGCATGGCCCTCGGCCTGATACCCGTCATCGGGATTCCTCTGCCATTTTTCAGCTATGGAGGATCATCCTTGTGGGCGTTCACTCTTTTGTTATTTATCTTTATCCGGCAGGATTCCTATAGATATGAGCTTCTCTAATTTCAAGTTCAATTTCAGGGATATCACAATTATTTCTCTTTCCGGTAATAATGGCTTATAAAAATTATTAACTACTATCTTCTGATTTTTCTATAAATGGAGTAACGATGCATTCAAATTCCGGGGTTTCAAAATCCTCATTGTTCATCCATTTTTCGGAAGTGGTCAACTGATATTGAGAATCCCCCTTGTCCAGCAAATTCCATATGATTCCTTCTGCTTCCGGGAACGGAGCCTTGCCTTCCAATTGATCATCAAACAACCTGTTAATTAAATTATCTCCCGAAAGGCCGGAATGAATCGCTTTTAAGGTCAGTTCCTTTGTTACGACTGTTTCGTCCTCATGTTCCGGTTTCATTTCAAATGCCACAACGGTGGCTTTGGTCGATGGGAATTTCCCATTGTAGGCCTTGTAGAGCAATTGATTAATGGAGAATAAAATCCTGTGAATATAAATATCAGAATAATTCTCGGCTAATTTTTCTCTCAGCATCTCATGTGAAAGATTGTCGATCTGCCCTTTATTCAAAACCTCCGAAAGTTTATAGTCCAGAATAAGCGCTGCGGCATCCGAAGGCTCAAAGTCAGTTATGGCCATAAACAGGAAATCTTTAAGTTCGTTTTGCTTCACCGCCTCGGCATCTGCATATCCAAACCGCTTTAAAAGTTCGATGAAATCGGCATCACTCCACGAATCTGCCAGCTCATCGATCGATTTGACAGAATTTATTTTAACTGAATATTTCATAGGTTTATCATTTGATTTCAATGTCTTTCTTATAATTTTTAAGCATTTTGCCAAATGCCTTGTCCTTCATCCTTTTCTCCGCAACGGTCGATTCGAAATGCGCTTTCTCTCTTTCCAATCTCTGGTAATTTTCGAGGGAAGCCTTGTCGATTTCTCCATTTTTAAGGGCTTCCAAAGCTGAACATCCCGTCTCGCTGGTATGAGTACAATCTTTTTTTCCTATCCCTCCTGTGTTTCGTTACTTATCGCAATAACCGGAATATTTTTAATACGTGAATTTATGCTCGTAATGATTTCACTAATCTGTTGATCACTTATTAAATCAATTTTAGTAAGGATGATTACCGGTTTAACGTCCGATGAATTACAGATGGTCAGATATCTTTCCAGTCTGTTGATATTAAAATCCCTGTCAATGGCCTGAATTATAAGAGCGTAATCTATATTTGTTGCAATAATCTGAATTTCTCCAAATTGACCGACCGACGCTCTTTTAAGCATTGAGAATCTGGGAAATATTTTGTGAATTACTGCAAAATCAGAATCATAAGTTGTCAAGGCGACCCAATCTCCCACAGCGGGAAAATCTTCGCGGCTTTTGGCCGTAAATCGCATATTCCCGGTTATCTCGGCCTCAAATTCCCCTTCAGCAGTTTTAACAATGTATCGATCTTTATGTTCGGCTATAACTCTTCCTTTCTCAAAGCGATCGAGTTTATTTTCAATCCTGAATTTTTCAAAAACCGCATTATATCCAAAATCTTCAATTCTCATTTTAGTGTCCATGGAGCAGGATGATATTTAGGCATTAAGGCCATTCTATATTATTTATCTCATCATAATGATCACTGCACCGGTAATATAAGCGACGACCCAGTAACTGTAAGCGATCAGTGATCCGCGGTTGAATTTTTTTGTGACCATTGCATTTTCTCCATTCTTCATCGAGTAACGATACGAAAAGATGGTATCAAGCATCATCCCTGCCAGTGAAGAATAGCCAATCATTCCGTGAAGCGTCATGGCGCCTTTTGAAGAACCCAGCACCATGCAGATGGTAGCAGTTATGTCGAACACGATTCCGACTGTCAGGAAGGTTAATACTTTCCGCGACATGATTTTCTTCCTTGACTGGATAATGATGGCAATGGTGTAAGAAATCAACGCAAGGTTGACAATGGACATTCCGGCGATCAGGACAGGTTTCATGTTACAAATTTTTTCCCTTGCAAAGTTAGGGTAAGTTTCGCGTAAAGCCGAAAAGTCGCTGATAATTTGTGATTCCGGTTCCACATTCGCTCACGCTCAAAAACGCAACAGGTCAACAGATCACCCATTACTTCCTGATCTTCAGTCCCCGGCTTGGTTCACGCCCATAGCCCCGGATCAGAATGCTGTCGGGTAGTAAGGTCACCACCGAAAACGCATTTATTTTGGTATTCACCATTCCCTGGAAATTCACGAGATGAATTCCGTTGTATTCCATATAACCCCCGTTGTGAATATGTCCGCAGAAATAGGCCTTCACCGAATGGTGCTTTGTGAGAAGGGCCAGCACTTCCGAATGGTTGAATAAAATGTGCGTCTGCCTCCCGACAAGCGGGAAATGGCACATCACGATGACGTTCTTGTTCCCGGTATCCGCCTCCTTCAGTTTTTGTTCCAGCCAGTTCATCTGCATCCTGCCGATCCCGCCGTTCCAGGGCATTCCGGTAAACTGCAGTTGCTGATACTGATCCAGCACGATCCGGTTTCTTTCTTTTCGCTGCTCCTTTGTCTGTGAGGCCAGAAAACTCAGGTCATTGCCGTCCAGAATGATAAACCGCCAGGATCCCAGATCATAGGTATAAAAAAGATCTTTTTGCCCGGTCCGCCGTAGCAATTCCGGCTGAAAATCCTTCCCAAGCATATATTCATGATTGCCGAGAATCAGGTGAACCGGGGCCTTGAACTTCTGAAACCTGGGAAGGACGCTGTCAAGGCTACTGATATTCCGGTCGATCATATCGCCCAGGTGAAAAACGGAGCTGAGCGGAAGTGCATTAAAAACCGTGATACAGCTGTCGAGTTTGGCCAGCGAAAGGGCATAATACCTGATGCCCAGCGGCGGGCAATTGCAATACTGGCAATCAGTAAGAATGCCAACACGGATCTCTTCCTTCTGCTGGCCCTTAACAGAAAGTGAAGCCAGGAAGAAGGCCAGCAGGGCAAAGCAGGAAAAAATTCCGCTCCGACAAGGATGGCTATACCTGGTTTTCATTCTCTTCATCCGGAAAATCATTATCAGGTTCGGGAAGAAGCACGGGTGAATTGGGATCCCGCATGGCTTCAACTCCTTTCAGTTTCCTTTGAATGGCACGGGTCCGTTTTCCCATCACTTCATCCAGCTGGTTATTGGCTGTCTGGATATTTTTTTGCGCCTTTTCCAGCAGGTCACCGAATTTCCCGAATTCGGTTTTCACTGCACCCAAAACTTCCCACACTTCACTGCTGCGTTTTTGCAGGGCCAGGGTGCGGAAGCCCATCTGGAGGCTGTTCAGGATCGCTGCCAGCGTGGTTGGTCCGGTAATGATCACCTTGAATTCCCGCTGGAGTTGTTCCAGCAGCGCCGACCTTCGCACGGCTTCGGCATAGAGTCCTTCAAAAGGCAGAAACATGATCCCGAAATCAGTCGTATTGGGCGGATCAAGGTATTTGTCACGGATATCTTTGGCCATTTTCCTAATAACATTTTCAAACTGGGTATTCATCCGGTTAATCTGGTCCTGGTCACCTTTCTCGTAAGCATCCACCAGATGTTCATAGGCATCTTTCGGGAATTTCGCATCTACCGGGAGATAGACCGTATGCTGGCCATCATCACGTCCCGGTAACTTTATGGCAAATTCCACCTGGTCGTCTGAACCTTTCTTCGTCTTCACCTTTGCTTCATATTGTTCCGGTGCAAGGATCTGCTCCAGCAGCATCTCCAACTGAACTTCGCCCATCCCGCCGCGTTGTTTCACATTGCTGAGCACCTTTTTCAGATCGCCCACATCACTGGCCAGCGTTCTCATCTCGCCCAATCCCGCCTGCACCGCGATGAGTTGCTTTCCAACAGTTTCGAACGACTGGCCTAGACGTTCACTTAACGTCTTTTCCAGCTTCTCCTCTACGGTTAACCGCATCTGTTCCAGCTTCCGCTCGGTTCCCTGGATCAGCTCATTCTGTTTCAGTTCCAGGCTGGCGAATTTATCTTTCTGCAGGTCATTGAACGATTTTACATTCCGGTCGAATGATTCCTGGAAATCTTTCAACGACCGGATCATGGCTTCTTTATGTTCCCCGAGCTGTTTACCCAGTTCCTCACGGTTAAGCCGGTTTGCCTCCTCTGTCTTGGTAATCAAACCGGTAACCCTTTCTTCCAACGTCCGGTTCATCTTATCGAGTGCCTGGAGATTTTGTTCATTGATAACCCTGAGGGTTCCGGTAATCTCGTTTCTGAAATCCCGGAAAGAAATCCCCATCTCCTCACGGTTGGCTTTTAACTGCTCTGCCAGCTCCACCCGGTTTTGTTTCACCTCCTCCCTGATGGCGCCCTGCAGTTGCTGCAACCCGGCATCAATATTAGTAAGCCGGTTGAGGAGTTCAACCAGTTGGGTATTATCCTTTCCGTTTCTTCGAAATAAAAGTAAAAATACAGACAATGCCACGAGGGCAAGTATTATGACATTTAATAGGATTTCCATAAAAAACAGATCGGGGGATTTTGTTTCAAATTTAATTTATTTTCATGAATTGAGCCTCAACTTCATCCCATAAACGGAAACAGGATGAAAATAAGGGTCGGCGAAGTTGTATGGACAGAAGTGATTGTCGTTATTGAGCAAGGTGAAATTTTTCGGCAGGGCTGTGTTTTTGTTTCTATATTTGATGAAGCGTTCCATTAAAGGCAGGATGTTTCCCCATTACGGAGATAAAATCTGTCATGTGCCTGAAAGAATTATTGTTATGCCCGGTTTAATCTGAAAGGAAATCAAATACAACCATCCGGTATTGAAAAATGAATAAATATAAAATATTCTACAATCCCTTATTCCTGGCGGGGGTATTAATCCTCATTACCATCATCATCACTGCACAGAATTTATTACTGGACGCAAATACCTTCCGGACAAATGGGATCGGATATACGCACTACAACAATTATCTGATTTTCAAACAATCCTTTTTTCATCTGATCGAAAATAAAGACTTGTATCAACTATTCCCGGCCGAATACTGGGATTACTACAAATACAGTCCTGTTTTCGCTTTATTGATGGCTCCGTTAGCCATTTTGCCAAATCCGGCAGGACTTCTCATGTGGAACCTTTTAAATGTTTTACTTCTGTTTTTTGCACTCTGGAATCTACCGGTTCAGTCAGTTAAAATGCGTTTGTTTATGGTTGCTTTTATTCTGATCGAAGTGATCACTTCTATCCAGAATTCACAGAGCAACGGTTTGATGACCGGGCTGATCGTTTTTGCATTCCTTTTCCTGGAAAGGAAAAAAATAGCATTGGCATCACTGTTCATTGTTCTGACATTGTTTATCAAAATTTTTGGTGTGGTGGCATTTTCACTCTTTTTTTTCTATCCGGATAAGATGAAAGCGGTAATTTATTCGATGATCTGGATTGTCATCCTGGCCCTTCTGCCTTTGCTGGTCATTCCGTTGTCACAATTAACTTTTCTTTATCAAAGCTGGCTGCATCTTCTTCAGCAGGATCAAAGTCTTTCTTATGGATTATCGGTAGCCGGATGGCTGCATAGCTGGTTTGCCGTTGACGCCAAAAACATAACCCTGCTTATCGGAGCCGTCATCTTTTGTCTGCCGTTTTTTAATTATAAATATTTCAATGAATTAAAATTCAGGTTATTTTTTCTTTCCTCCATCCTGATCTGGGTCGTCATTTTTAATTATAAGGCCGAATCACCGACGTTTATCATTGCCATTACGGGTGTGGTCATCTGGTTTGCCTGTCAAAAAATCAAAATGGAGAATCTGTTCTTGTTGATTCTTGCATTTATCCTCACCGTTTTATCACCAACGGATCTCATTCCTTCGGGCATTAAGGAAAATTTCCTGGAGCCCTATGTAATAAAAGTACTACCCTGTATCCTGATCTGGATAAAAATAATGTACGATTTGCTTTTTTACAAGCCTTCTCCCATCCAGGGTTGAATGGTTTAGCGTCTCACCCGTCACTTCTCACTAATTTAATGAAATACCTCGCCGCATCGAAGTGTCTTCGGGGAATTTATCTTTTCTCTTCGCAACAAGCTACGGGGAAATATTTTATGGCTTTTGAGTCAATGTTAAGGGAGGATTCCAGTTGACAACACCGGGTGCACTTCGTCCCCAGGTGCTTCCGCGATTGTCGTCCAGGTTTTTCAGGAACCTGACGATCAGCCGGTGAAGCATGTTCATGTTGGGAAGGATGCCATGGAACCCCGCTATGGCAGATAATGCCCTGTCCTGGATTTCCCAGTAACCATAATCATCCGGCGTTACACAGATCAGGTTTTCCTCTTTCAGAAAGGGAGCAATAGCTCCTTCATAAGGAACAGTTCCGTCACCGGTAAGTCGGCGTAAGGTCTGATCGCTGCTCTTCCATTGATTATCCCGGTCACCACGGTCAATGTTAAAATCGACATGCCCATGATTCAGAATAATGTTGAGTTTCAAGCGCGTTTTGGAATCCACTCCAACAACAGCCATCCAGCTAGATCCATCCAGCCCGGCCTGATCAAGCGTAAAGTCCCGGATTATCTTACCATGCGCTTCTGCCATCGTGAGTAGACTTTGAAAGATCTTCGCGGCTTCAGCATGATTATCCTGGGAAGGCAGCCCTTTAAGGCGGATGAATTCCTCAATCGATTCAGTGATGCTGGATTGCCACGAACCAGGGTTGAACAGGGATTCGGGTACTCCCGGATCTATGGTAATCCCGTTTCTGAACATCGGGAGCAGGTAATACAATGCCGGGGTCATCCTGGCGGTTTCCCGCTCCCGCGAACTGGGAGGTGATGTACCCAGGTCGGCCGTGCCGGTTGCGATCTTCATAACGGCTTCAAACGACCCCCTGAATGGTGTGGCAAGGGTAATCACTTTATTAACCCGCGCCGCTGTTTTCTTCCTGGCGAGATATCCTGTAATGACCATCCCTCCCATGGAGTGACCAATCAGGTTAACTTTCGGATGATCGCCATAACCGGATTCATGATAGTGCCGCAACAATTTTGTGCGTTCTATTATCTCATCGATAAATGCATCCAGTTCCACCTCCGCTGTTTCCAACGGCATTCTCCAGTCGTATCCGAACATATACACAGGCACCGCCTGATCCTCCGTCTCCTTCAGGTTGTATCTCAGTTCCTCGGTCAACTCCTTATATGCGACCTCAAAAATATGGCCAGCCCTTACCCTGGAAGGTTCTATGGCTTCATACTTTAAATTGTTCGGGTGCAAGGCGACCCGCTCGTAGTTCTTGCTCACCACATCCCAAACCAGTTCATATCCGGCAGGATATTCATCATGAAGTGAGGTTGCGGTGATGCCCGGGATTATAATGACCGGATCAACCAGTTTTTTGTCATCTGTTGCCATATACAAGCAATTAATTTATAAATAGGCATAATGCTGCGTAAGATTCGTTATATCAAATATATGTAAAAAATAAAAATGATTTTGTGAAATTGGATTGTCAAGTTCTGTTTTTCGGTGTTTTTTTTAGCATTTTTGACAACTGAATGTATCATCCATTATAATTTTCGATTAAAAAATAATTCACGAATAGGTTTTGATGTCCAATTTTAAATTATTTTTAAAAAAAATTCAGAATATAAATAACTCCTTCCCATGAAAAAATATTACTGTGTTTTTTGCATGCTGATCTTCACCTGCTTTTTGACCTCAGCAGTAACCGTTTCTGTTGCCCAACCAGCTCCCGGTTTTTCTTATCTCGACATCAATAATGTAAGTGCCTTGTTCCGTGCGGCAGGGCCTCATTTTTTCTATGATAAGGCCGCGTACGAAGTACCGAAAGGAAGCGGTAAAACTTCCATTTTTTCCAACTCTGTCTGGATTGGCGGAAAAGACGCCTCAGGAAACCTGCATTTTGCCGGAGAACGTTACAGGCAGGGACCATTCGCAGCTCCTGCCAACACAAAACCGGATTTCTACGCGGGTCCTATCATGGATTCGGTAAATTATTCTTTAATTCAGGACAGCGTCTGGAATTATATCTGGAATCTAAAAAAAACGGATATTGATTATCACCTGGCTCATTATGCACAATCGGGATATCAACCCATCCCTGACATTCTGACCTGGCCGGGAAACGGTGATACCCTCAAAGGCCAGGCCTGGCAATTAGCGCCCTTTTCCGATCGGAATAATGATGGCATTTACGATCCGTATGATGGCGATTATCCTTCAATAAGGGGCGATCAGGCCCTATTCTTTATTTTTAATGATGACCGGGGCCCACACCTGGAATCCCTGGGAGAAAAACTCCGGATTGAATTCCACGGAATGGCCTATGCCTTTGACATGCCGGAGGATTCCGCTATGAAAAATACCGTTTTCCTGAACTACAAAATCTTCAACAGGTCGCAAAAAACGTATGACAGTACTTATATAGGCATCTTTACTGATATTGATCTTGGATACGCCTATGATGATTATATAGGTTGTGATGTAGAACGGAACATGTATTATGGTTATAATGGCAAATCGGTTGATGGCTCGGGTCAGCCTGAAGCTTACGGGGCAAATCCTCCCACACAGGCAGTCGTTTTTCTTGCAGGACCTTATATGGATAATGACGGGATTGATAATCCACGTTTTGATAATGCAGGAAATCAGCTCTGCGATTACAGTGTGAACGGGATCAACTTTGGCGATTCTGTTGTGGATAATGAACGCCTGGGAATGACAGGGTTTATGTACCATAACAATTCAATAAGCGGAGTTCCCTGGTATATGCAAGACCCGATGTATGCTGTTGATTATTACCGTTTTCTTAGGGGAATCTGGCGTGACGGCCAGCCAATGACCTATGGAGGTAACGGACACCCGGATGCAGGAGGATACGGCCCTATTTGCCGGTTCATGTTTCCGGGTGAATCAGATACCATAAACTGGGGGACGGGTTGTATTGCACCGAACCCGGTTCTCTGGAACGAGATAACGGCAAACAATAACCCATCCGACAGACGCGGAGTAGGCTCTTCCGGACCGTTTACCTTCAACCAGGGTGCGGTACAGGAAATTGATCTTTCTTTTGTCTGGGCCAGGGACTATTCCTCAAACACCGCCGGAGGATCAGTGATCAAACTCCGGTCGATGGTTGACCAGGTAAACAAGGCTTTTGTAACCAACCAGCTTTCGAATGGAAATTCATTCCTGGGTATTACTGATCCGGTCGTTAATAGCAATGAAAAACTGAATATCTATCCCAATCCTGCCAGTCAGTCGCTAACCCTCGAGTTTTCACACTTCCTGGCAGTTGCATCCATTGATTTGACAAACGCCAAAGGTCAGGTTCTGAAAAGTTATTCAATTACCGGGAAGATCAACTCATTCAAAATGGATGTTTCTGATGTTGCTTCAGGATTCTACATTATAAAAGTGATGACTTCCGATACCGCGATCACCAGAAAAGTGTTGATCAACAGGTAGTTTTCAAGAAATACAATTTTAGGAACATTATCAGGGAAGATCAATCCGGTAAGTATTATCACGCACCGGCAGGTCAGTATACCAGTTTATTACGATATCATGAATTTTCTGCCGTTTCCAATACTCCGGAATGAGTAAAAGATTTGCACCTAACAGTGCAAGTTGATCTTGTGGCATGAGTTCATCCCCCGCATAATGGGCCATCAATGCCTGTGCTGCAATCTGGGAAAGCGGGACGGCTGCAGCCGGAGGAATCATCAGTGGTGGATTCCCGACAGGGGCAGTAAGATAATTGTAAAGTTTGGCCGTAAGATATTGTTTGTAAAAATTCTGTGCATAGATCTCAATGGGTTCAGAACCTACATTAATCCCTCTGACATAATGGGTTGCAATTAATAATTTTCTGTTTTCATAAGTCAGATTTCTATATGGCAGAGGATAAGTAAGGAGTGAACCCGTGCTGATTTCTGAAAATCCGTCCACTGAAGAAATCGAAGATGAATGTTAACCCTGCACCTTACTACAATAACCTAAAATAAGTGTTTTTCAGGATATAACATCATTTTTACTTACTTTTCATAATAATTAAGGGTTTTTCACAAAAAATCAAAATAAGCATATTTCACAATCAACATCGAAATTTAATTATTTTTCATAAGGAATAAGTATTTTTCATAATTTTGTCTTAAGTAATTTTCACAAAACAGTATGGAAGATAATAACATTTCACAAGAAATAAGTGTTTTTCAGGGAAGAACTGCTCCTGAGGAAGGCACGTTAGTGGGCTACGGTGCAATTATCGCAGCATGGAAACTACCCGTACCTACCCCATTACAACTTGCATTAATCAGCAAAAAGCACAGACAGTACAAAACAGAAGGATGGCTGGTTTTTACGCCAAGGCATCAACCTGAAGATGATTTATACGCTCACCTTGTATTTGCCTTAAAATATGAAGGGGTAAATTTATTGGCATTTAAGAAGCTATTCGAAAAGCTGAAGCCCAGTGTTATCGAAGGTTGGATCAGCAACGAGCCGCAAAGTCAATATACAAGGAAGATTTGGTTTCTCTATGAATGGCTTATGCAAAAGGAATTAAAGATTCCGGATTTAGATTCAGGAAATTATGTGCCATTGTTGGATGACACCTTACAATATCCCAGTCAGCAAAGCATCAACTCAACACGTCATCGGATAAAAAATAACCTTGCAGGTAATACAAATTTTTGTCCATTGATCAATAAAACCGATAAAATTGATCGATATATTGCTGAAAATTTATCCGAGAAGACAAATAACGTTATTAAAGAGGTACACAGGGATGTATTATTACGTACGTCCGCTTTTCTTTTGCTAAAGGACTCGAAAGCTTCATTCAATATTGAAGGGGAGCATCCTACGCCAACGCGGGCTTTAAGGTGGGGAAACGCTATTTGTCAGGCAGGGAATAAAACGTTAAGTAAGGAAGAATTACTCCGTTTACAACAAATTGTCATTGACAATAGTCGATTCATTACAATGGGATATCGTACCGCTGGTGGCTATATAGGAGAGCACGACCGAAGCACTGGTGAACCTATTCCCGAACATATTTCAGCAAGATGGCAGGATATTGAATCTCTCATGAACGGATTGATCGATGCGAAAAAACAGATGCAGGATGCTTCCTCTCATCCTGTACTGATTGCGGCTAAAATAGCGTTTGGTTTCGTCTTTATCCACCCTTTTGAGGATGGCAATGGCAGGTTGCATCGGTATTTGATTCATCACATTTTAACAAAAATGAAGTTTACTCCGCAAGGAATAATATTTCCCGTTTCGTCTGCCATCATGGAACGTATCGAAGATTACCGAAAAGTGCTGGAATCATATTCGCATCCTCTTTTGGAATTTATTAAATGGAAAAAGACCTCAGATAACAACGTTGAAGTGCTTAACGAAACGATGGATTATTACAGGTACTTTGATGCGACCTTACAAACTGAATTTCTTTTTGATTGCATTGATTACACCATTAACAAGATAATACCTGAAGAGGTATCTTATTTGCAACATTTTGATGCGATGAAGGGCTGGTTGGACGATCGATTTCAAATGTCCGATAAAATTGTCGCTTTATTGATTCGATTTTTATCGCAAAACAAAGGGAAACTTTCAAAGCGGGCTTTAGGTAAGGAATTTACTGAACTTAGTGAAGGCGAATTAGCTGACATTGAAAAACAATATAATTTTCTTTTTATGAAAGCTAAAAACCAGTATTTGCAGTTCGTTCCCTTAATGAAGAACTTTTTGGAAGATTTATCGAATATTGAACAAAGCGGGTGTAATGACAACACGATAGCCGATTTAGGCACGTTGATTCAATACGTTTACCATTTTTCAAAAAGAGTGGGGATGGAGTCCTTTGAAAATAATGTAAGGCAAACCATAGAGAAACAATGGTATTTCCTAAATCTGAATAAATCAAAACCCAAGAAACGTTTGGAATATTGGCATTCAACGACAAGGAATTTTCGCCAAGATTTAACGGACTCCATCGCATTGATCGAAGCTATGGAATGATCCAAATGATTCCAACTGCAAAATTCGTCTAAACGAATCAGACAGAAATGTCTTCACCACAAGTTTCTAAATATCTGGGAACTGGGAACTGTAAATTGCGCGCTGCAGACTGCTTTCAGAACATGGTTGTGCAAAGGGTTGATGCTCATATCAAAACCAGTACCAGCGTAACCTTCAACATACAGGAAAGAAGTTCTGTAAATGTTACCGGAAGCACCATCAAGAGTAACACGATGACCGCAGTGTCATCAGGGGTTTCGGTAACTTCTTTTGATGATGATCAGCTGGCGGCGGATAATTGGTTGTATTTGGAGATTGTGGATGTGATGGGGATGGTGGGGGTATTGACCATTACTTTGACTTCTTCAATTAGATAAACTTTATAGCTTTGCCGAAACATTCATATGAAAAAGCTTCTTCTTATTGTACTCCTATTCTCATTTTTAACATCAAAATGTTTTTCTCAATCTTGTTCAGCTCAAGGTTATATACCCGCCACAAATGATGAAGATTTGTAGAAGCTTTAAAATTTCTGAATGTTGAGATTTTAAAATATGCCGTTACAAGTAATGATAGTTTGAGATTCAATTTACTTTATCAAGAATTTAATGATGGTGCGAGGGTTGATTCAGTGCTATTGATGAGTCCAAAAATTTTGGAAGATGGAGAAAAAATATTTTACAAACCACTTTTGATAGCTCAAGACACAAATTATCTCAGGATTTTTTGTCACCAGGAGAATGATAGCACCTTTTTTATCAAAGCCGGGTATTCACCTATGGGAGTTGGCAGTTTTCAAAAACGTATTTCTTTTTCAAAAGCCTCTATTGGTAGACACGTTCTATATAACTTCGGTTCGCCCACTAAAATAACAAAGAAGGGCCTTTATCATGTATTGATGATCAATACGCCATGGATGGTAAAGTATATGGGTATCGAGGTTGAAAAAGATTGTTTTCCTAATAATCTAGCTTTTATAAAAAGAAAGGTTAAACATTTTTATTTAATAAGCATTGTCGCCTATTAAAATTCTTCTTCTCATAATAGGCATCCCATATTCATCAAACTTGATCTTCTTGGTTTTGGGTTAAAGTTTTAATTATTGAAAAAAGGGTGATCTTTCAGCTTCTCAGCATTTTCCAGTTTTGTGACCCGGATATATCTCAGGAACGTTTCTGTCTTTTTATGTCCGGTTATCTGCATGATTGAGATCATGGGAAGTATATTCAGATAGGCACTGGTTGCAAAGGACCTTCTGACGGTATGTGTATGGATTTGCAACCATTTGTCCGGATTCTATTGATGTAATTCGAAGATCATGAATCTCTGTATCTCTTTTGGAAAATGGGAATGAACTCTACAAGGGTTGGACTTCGACTCTCCTCTTTTTCTTCATGCCTGTCATAAAGACTTGATATCTTTCGCTTCTTTCCTCACTTTTCTGTTTGACTTCTTCTTTTGAAACTTTCTGACCTTTCGGAAAAACTTTGTCATAGGTATCCAGCAAGAAATTATTTATCTCTCTAATCCCCTTATTCTCGTCGGGATAATCCTTCAGGGGTTTTGCTTTTTGATCCTCTTCGCTCCAGGATTTTTCAGAAGCATTCAATCCTGTTGAAAAGCGCAACCTCTGGCGATTAAAAGTAAAGGTCATAAGTATAAGGCATCCGTTTTTACT
This sequence comes from Bacteroidales bacterium, assembly GCA_038244085.1. GTDB lineage: Bacteria > Bacteroidota > Bacteroidia > Bacteroidales > FEN-979 > FEN-979. Next base: position 66,502 of record JBBRTX010000008.1, read on the forward strand.
TGCCTCGTCTGCATAAAAATATATCGCTGCCATCCAGAGAATTGCTGATTTGGTGAAAAAATTGCCAGTAAATAGGGGATCACATCCAAAACAGGGTTATTTGGGGTTATTGGGTTGTAGAAGAAAAACCGCCAGGAGTGGCGGTTTCAGTGGGTTTGTGAAGACTTTTGATTTTTTGGAAGTGGCATCGACTGGAATCGAACCAGTGACACAAGGATTTTCAGTCCTCTGCTCTACCATCTGAGCTACGACGCCAAATTGGGGATGGCAAAATTAGAAAGATTTTTTTAATATCCAATAGCTTTGCCTAATTTCGTTCCTGGTTTTACATTATTCTTTCATGGACCTGGTCATCGACATTGGCAATACCAATACCAAGCTGGCGCTATTCGAAGAGAAGCATCGCGCTTCAGCTTCCGAAGTGGTCAGGATCATCACGATTCCCGGAAAACCGCAAACGAGCTACTTTTTTGACTATCTCAATGATCACCCGGATATTAACAATTGTATTCTCTCTTCGGTGATTCATCATCCTTCTTCTCTCACTGAAATGCTGAATAAAAGACTACGGCTGATAGAAATGAATCCTTCCACGCCAGTACCCGTCATCAGCAAATATCTGACTCCTGAAACCCTTGGGTATGACCGGATCGCGGCAGCCGTTGGCGGAAATGCCTTGTTTCCCGCAGAAGATGTGCTGGTGATGAACGCCGGGACCTGTATCATCTACGATTTTATCAACAAACAAGGTGAATACCTCGGAGGTTCCATCTCCCCCGGGATGCAGATGCGATTTAACGCTTTACATACTTTTACGGGAAAGCTGCCGTTAATTACTCCTGACGAAAAAGAACAGCTAACTGGGAACACAACCGGAACTTCCATCCTTTCAGGAGTGATGGAAGGATTGGTGGCTGAAATGGAAGGGATTGCAGGAAAATATGAGAAGCAATACCCGGGATTGAAAATCATTCTCAGTGGCGGCGACCTGAATTATTTGGTCAAACGGTTAAAAATTAACATCTTTGCATTCCAAAATATTGTCATTCACGGATTACACCAAATTCTTCAGTTTAATGTCAACCTTTCCTCCTAAAGTACGGCTGTTCTTACTCATCATTGTCCTTTTCACCACGACCCTCTCAGAGGCACAGATCCGTATCGCTTCTCCCTATTCCCGTTTCGGAATCGGAGATATCACCGGAAATACCAATGCATGGAACTTATCCATGGGCGGGATCGGCATCGGCATCAGCAGTTCCAGTCATATCAACTTCAGCAATCCGGCCTCCTATACTGGTTTCGACTCCACATCCTTCCTCTTTGAAGGAGGATTTATCGGAAGCCAGGTAAAACTCACAACCAATATTCAGTCGAGTACCCGCAGTTACGGGTCATTGGGTTATCTCCTTTTTGGAATTCCTATTACCAAATGGTGGAAATCCAGTATAGGACTTACTCCTTTCAGTGAAGTCGGATACCAGATCGCAACCTTTCAAACAATGCAGGACGTGGGCAGGGTAAGCAGGGTTTATTCCGGTGAAGGCGGGATTAACCGTTTTTATTGGGGAAACGGTTTTGCCATTACAAAGAATCTTTCCATCGGCGTCAATGCGGCTTATCTCTTTGGTAACATGAACCGCGAGGCAATGGCGATCTATCCCGATTCGCTTTTTTTTGCCAACGTGAAAGTGGATAACAACATTACGATCAATTCCTTTTACTTTACTTATGGCCTTCAATACCGGTTTAATCTCAAAAAAAATTCGCATCTGACCACCGGTATTACTTTCTCGCCGGAGACCAGGATGAAAGCAACAACCGATATGCTTGCCCAGACGTTTTTCCTTTCCACTTCAGGATCCGAATATTTTAAGGATACCATTGCTTTTATTAACCAGATCAACGGAAGGATTGTTGTACCTGCCACAGTCGGAGCCGGGTTTTCTTTCGAGAAAACCGACAAATGGCTGGCCGGAGCCGATGTAAAGTGGCAGAATTGGAAAAGATACAGCGCTTTTGGCCTCTCTGATTCATTGGTAAACAGTCTTGCCATTAATGCCGGTATCGAGCTGCTGCCCGATATAAATAGTTATTCCAATTATCTGAAGCGGATACGTTACCGGTTCGGCGGATCATACAACAATACCTATCTTACCCTTCGTGGCCAGCATATCCGTGAATACTCGGTCAGCCTTGGATTGGGGCTCCCGCTGCGCAATTCAAAAACAGCGCTCAATCTGGGCCTCCAGTTTGGAACGCGTGGAACAACCGATGCCGGACTCATCAGTGAAACAGCCCTTCGGTTCGTTATCGGCTTCACCATTTATGAAAAATGGTTTGTAAAGCGTAAGTACTATTAATCTTGAAACGCCTGCTTAGATCTCCAGTTTTCGCTCTACTCCCGGTCCTTCTTCCGATCATTCTTCTGTCGGGTTGTGGTAATGACATGAATTCGGTCAAGACCCTTACTATGACACGGAGCGGACCTGTTATGTCCGCAAGAAACATCACGGTTATCTTCAGTGATTCGGGACAGGTCCAGGCAAAACTTTACGGGTCACGGATCAACCGCTACGAAAGTCCGGAAGCCTTCCTCGAATTTCCGGAAGGTTTCAAAGTGACCATTTTCGATTCGGCCATGCAGGTACAAACCATCATCACGGGAAAATATGGAATCCGAAAGGAGTCCTTAAGAACCATGGAGGCGAAAGGGAATGTGGTAGTCAGGAATGTGAAAGAAAACAAGCAACTCAATACGGAGAACCTGGTCTGGGATGAGTTCAGACGAACCATCGTCTCAAAAGTTCCGGTCAAAATCACCACCGGCGATATGATTCTTTTTGGCGACGGACTGGAATCTGATGAATCATTCAGCAAATACACTATCCTCAATCCACATGGTCAAATGATGGTCAAAAAAGATTCCATCTGATTTTGTGCTAAGCTTTTGTACTTTCAGGAAAATTGCATAGTTTTGCAACTCTTTTACCAAATATAATTCAGAATGGCCATAATCGGAAGAATCAGAAAACACTCAGGGCTTGCTGTAATCATTATCGGAGTAGCTATAGCGGCTTTTGTCATCGGAGATTTCGGAAAAAAGAGTGCAAAAGGCACCAACGACATCAGTACGATTGATGGAGAAGCGATCCCTTACAATGAATTCAGCAACAAAGTAGAGGAAACGATCAATGCTCAGAAAGAAAACAGCGGAAACGCCAAGATGACGGATGATGAAACCTATAACATCCGTACCAGCACCTGGAGTACCCTGGTCAAAGACCTGATCATGGACAAAGAATACAGTGAACTGGGTCTTACGGTTTCCTCCGATGAACTTTTTGACCAGGTCCAGGGAAAAAATCCTCACCGTTACATTCTCCAGTATTTCAGCGATCCCAAAACCGGAATGTATGACCAGTCGATGGTGATGAATTATCTGAAAAACCTGGACCAGATGGAACCAAAGGCAAGAGATCAATGGATCAATTTTGAGAAAGCCATCAAAACAGACCGACTTGAGACCAAATTCAACAACCTGATCACGAAAGCTTATTATATCCCAAAGGCATTTCTCAAGAAATTCTATACGGATCAGACCCAAATGCTGAAGGTACGTTCCATCTCCCCACCTCTGACTGCCATTTCTGATAGTGCTGTCAAACTGACGGATGCGGATTACCAGGCATTTTATGATAAAAACAAGGAATTTTTCTACCAGGAAGACGAAACCCGCGATGCCGATTACGTGGTATTTGAAGTGCAAGCCTCACCTTCCGACCGGAATAAAATTGCAGCAGATGTCAAAGGCCTTTACCAGGACATGCTTACCAGTACTGACCTTCCCAACTTCATCAATGCAAATTCCGATGTAAAGTACGACAGCACATTCAAAAAGAAAGGTGATCTGAAAAACCTGCTTGATTCCCTTGCTTTCAAAAATGCACCCGGAACCTTTATCCCGCCTTTTGAATCCGGCAATTCATGGATCATGGCGAAGGTAATGGCCATACAGGAACGCCCGGACACCATGAAGGGGGTTCAGCTTCTCGTTTCATTTGCAGGAAGCCCTCTCCAGAATCCCAACATTAAAAGAACGAAAGATCAGGCAAAGAATCTGGCAGACAGTCTTCTTGTTGTGATTAAGAAGTCCCCGTTACAGTTAAAAGAACTTGCTCTTAAGTATTCTGATTTCCCGACCGTAAAGGATGATGGCGGGACGATAAAAGAAATTGTGGACGGAAATGCGAATTATGCCATCTTTTACAACAAAGGACTGACCATGAAGACCGATGAAGTCACACTCATGGAAACCGGGCTGGGATATGCGATTTTCAAACTTACCTATAAAAGCAAACCTGTTCAGAAAGTAAGAGTGGCCCTTCTTCACAGAGCCATTGAGCCCAGTAACCAGACTTATCAGGACACCTATTTGAAAGCCAGCGCATTTGCCGGACAGAACCGGACTGCAGCCGCTTTTGAAAAAGCTGCCGCTGCCCAGGGTATCGAAAAGAGGGCTGCACAGAGCATCCGTCAGATGGATAACTTTATCATGGGAATGGCCTCTGCAAGAGAAGTCGTAAGATGGTCATATAATAAGGAAACCAAAATCGGGGATGTTTCCCCTGTTTTTGACCTGAACGGTAAATACCTGGTAGCTGTGCTTAAAAGTATTACTGAAAAAGGAATCACACCGCTTGATAAAGTAAAAGACCGTATCGAACAAGGTGTCAGAAACGACAAAAAGATTGGTATGATGGCCGAAAAGATTACCACTGCCATGAAAACCACTAAGGATATTTATGCGCTCGGAGCCCAATTTGGTGCAAAAGTAGATACCCTTTCCCTCACCTTTTCCGGATTTACCCAGGCACAACTCGGAAGGGAAAATGAGATCATGGGTAAACTCTTTACCAAAAAAGCCAATGGCCTTGAAGGTCCTTTGAAAGGACGATACGGAGTATATGTAGTCATAATTGATGAAGTGATTGCCGCACCTGCGAAAGATGCCTATCCCGGAGAAAACTCCCAGATGATGACTACCTTTACCAGCCGTGTGCAGGGCTCGCTTTATGAAGCCATAAAGAAATCGGCGAAGATCAAGGACAGCAGGGCATTGTTTTATTAGAAAGAACGAAGTACGAAATACAAAGCACAAAAAAAGCCATCCCAAAAGGGTGGCTTTTTCAATTTATGAAGTAAGAAGTACGAACGAAAGTGGGGATCAATCTATTCTGCCAGGATTAGCACTTCATTGTTCAACACTTCAATAACCCCTCCTTTTATTTCAAAGAATAGAGGATCATTTCCTTTGATCAGAACTTTCACCCGGCCTGCTTTCAGCACTGAGATCAGCGGGGCATGGTTATTCATGACCTCGAAGGATCCGTCGTAACCGGGTAATTGAACGAGATAAATGTTGTCTCCTGAATACACGGCGGCATCGGGAGTAATGATATTGATCTTCATTGCTGATTATTTGTTTTCGGCAAGAATACGTTTGCCTTTCTCAATAGCCTCTTCGATATTTCCAACAAGATTGAACGCAGATTCCGGGTATTCATCCACTTCACCATTGAGAATCATATTAAATCCCTTGATGGTATCTTCGATATTGACAAAGACGCCCGGGATGCCGGTGAACTGTGTGGCCACATGGAACGGTTGTGAAAGGAACCGCTGAACCCGTCGTGCACGGTGGACAATCAGTTTATCCTCATCCGACAACTCATCCATGCCAAGAATGGCTATAATATCCTGTAATTCCTTGTAACGTTGAAGGATCATTTTTACATCCTGGGCAGTCCGGTAATGTTCTTCCCCTACCACATCGGGAGAGAGAATCCTTGAGGTGGAGTCAAGCGGGTCAACCGCAGGATATATCCCCAATTCAGATATCTTACGGCTCAGAACGGTAGTGGCATCCAGGTGGGCAAAGGTTGTTGCCGGAGCCGGGTCGGTCAGGTCATCTGCAGGAACATACACGGCCTGTACCGAGGTGATAGAACCCCGCTTGGTGGAAGTGATCCTTTCCTGCATAATCCCCATTTCTGTGGCAAGTGTTGGTTGGTATCCTACTGCGGAGGGCATACGGCCAAGCAGCGCAGAGACTTCAGAGCCTGCCTGGGAGAATCGGAAAATATTATCAATAAAAAAGAGAATATCGCGTCCGCCGGATTCGTCATCCCCATCGCGGAAATATTCGGCAAGAGTAAGTCCGGAAAGAGCAACCCGGGCACGCGCCCCGGGGGGTTCGTTCATCTGACCGAAAACCAGGGTAGCCTGTGACTGCAGGAGTTCTTCCCGATCTACTTTCGACAGGTCCCATCCTCCTTTTTCCATATCTTCCAAAAATTCCTTGCCATAACGGATTACACCGGACTCGATCATCTCACGGAGAAGATCGTTTCCTTCACGGGTTCTCTCACCCACTCCACCAAATACTGACATTCCCGCGTATTTCTTGGCGATATTGTTGATCAACTCCATAATGATGACGGTTTTGCCTACTCCGGCTCCACCAAATAACCCGATCTTACCACCTTTTGAATAGGGTTCAATCAGGTCGATTACTTTGATACCGGTAAAAAGAACTTCTTTCTGGGTTGAAAGATTCTCGAATTTAGGCGGATCGCGATGAATGGGATAAGAAGTGCCGGTATCAACATTGCCAAGGCCATCGATGGCATCACCGATCACATTGAACAAACGACCACGGATCTCTTTACCGGTCGGCATGGAAATAGGACCACCCAGTTCGGTAACATCCATTCCCCGACGGAGACCGTCAGTTGAGTCCATAGCAATGGTCCGAATTTTATTCTCACCGATATCATACTGGCATTCTAAAACGATCGAGTGACCTTCATTATTCTTAACCTCAAGTGCATCATAAATATTGGGAAGCCGCCCTTCTTCTCCGAAAGAGACATCCACCACAGGCCCGATAATCTGAGCAATTTTCCCGATTTTTTGCTTTTCCATGTTCCGGATTTCGAATTTTCAGCAAAGATAAAAGAAGTATCCCACTTTTTCTAATTTTTTTAAGTCCCCTGAACAACCATATTTTACAGTATCTCCGAGCATCCGAACCTAACTTTTGGAGATTTTTTTTACGTCCCGTACAAGATTTTTTTGTAAATTAGCGTTCTACTTCATTATTTATTTGTATTTTTTCGCATGAAACAGACCATCCTGATTTTATCTCTATTTATTCTTGTCCTTCAGGGCTGGAGTCAAAGGAATGTTGCAGCCATCATTGATACGGTTGAAACAGCCAACGGACCCATCATCCTTTTCAAGAATAATTCATGGGAATATCTTCAGAATGAACCGGTGATGGCATCACAGGAAGATGATACCACCGGGTTGTTTTCCAACAGCTGGATCAACGATCAGATCTTCGCTTACTTGGGTGCCGCCAAGCGGGACCTGGTCAAGGATACCACGCTTCTTCTGACTTGCAGCAACCGGAAATTTACTTTACCGGTTTTTGGCCATCTTTATCGTGGATTTATGTACACCCATAAAGGCCTGGATATTCATCTTGCAAAAGGGGATACCGTAAAAGCGGCTTTTGACGGGGTTGTACGCTATGCAAAATACAACCGTGGGGGTTTTGGCAACCTGGTGATCATAAGGCATTACAATGGACTGGAGACCTATTACGCCCATCTCTCAAAGATAAAAGTACTGGTGAACCAGGTGATTAAATCAGGTGAACTCCTTGGTTATGGAGGTTCCACCGGACGAAGCCGTTCCCCGCATCTTCATTTTGAAGTTCGCTATAAGGATGTTCCGGTTGATCCGTTGCGTCTGATCGATCTGGATAATCAAAAACTGATTAGCAATACCTTACCTGTTACCCGGTCAGTATTCTATCCGAGTGGGTTTAACGAATCTGCCGTATATCACAGGATTAAATCCGGAGATACGGTTGGCCGTATTGCAAAAAAATACCGCACCAGTGTTAAGGAGATCTGCGCTATCAACAAGATCAAACCGAACACCAAACTACGCGTAGGCAGATCGCTTCGGGTAAAATAAAAATTCCTTGTTTTCTTTATTTGAATGATGCTTCTGAGGATGGGATCCCTTGTTCCTCTTTTTTGAAGAATTTCTTCTGGAAGATGATCAGCATCAGTACGCCGATGGTTATAGAACTATCGGCAATGTTAAAGACGGGACGGAAGAAGACAAAATCCTGGCCCCCATAAAAAGGGAACCATGTCGGGAACCGGGTGTCAATAATGGGGAAATACAGCATATCAACGACTTTTCCATAGAGAAATCCTGTATACCCGCCTTCTGCAGGCATAAACGAGGCTACCTGCATATAAGTGCTCTCATTAAAGATCAAACCATAAAAAGCACTATCGAGGATGTTTCCCATCGCTCCGGCAATCACAAGGGCAACGCTGATGATAACCCCGTTGCTCACTTTTTTCCGGGTAATATTGTAAAGCCACCATACCATCAGGATGACGGCAAGGATCCGGAAGATACTTAAAATTAACTTTCCCCAGTTTCCTCCCAGTTTCATACCAAAGGCCATCCCTTCATTTTCGGTAAAATGGATGATGAACCAGTTTCCAAAAATGCTGATTTCTTCACCAAGATGCATATGGGTCTTGATCCAGATCTTCAGAAACTGGTCAACAAAAAGAATAACGAAAACAATGATGAATGCCTTTTTCAAATGGGCGTAAATTGGGAAACCTGAATATTACTGGTTATCCAGATTGTTATATACCTGTTTCAAGGCGGGTGAAACCACCGTAACCTGTTGTCTTTTGGCTTCGATACTCAGGGTTGCATGCGGAACGATCCGGAGGCGATCTTTGGGAATCAGTTTACCCGTTGCCCGACAGATGCCGTAAGATTTATTCTCGATCCTGACCAGTGCATTTTCCAGCGCCTTAATAAACTTAGACTGACGGGCTGCAAATTTGCTGTTCTCCTCTTTCGAAAATACCTGGTATCCTTCTTCCAGCACCTTAAAAGTAGGAGACGTATCATTCGTGTCATGATCGTTGCCGGTAGTATAGGATTCGGTAAGAAGATCAAGATCATTATTGGCTTTTTCCAATTTGTTAAGGATGATCAGACGGAATTCTTCCAGTTCTTCATCAGAGTAGCGGTTTTTTGCCTTGTCTGTTTGTCCGTCTATCTTTTTTACTTCAGTTGATCCTTTTTTCATTTTATTAGAATTTGACAAGTTCAGTTTGATTTTTTATTTATCCTATAGTTCATCAGCATAAATGATTTCGTCGATGATCAGTTATCAATCCGTTGGATCAAAATCTCGGTCGAAATCGTTTCCGTAAGCTCTATCGAATCCTTTTGAGGGGCTGTCACAATATCCACGACATCAAATGTCTGGGCTAAAGTTTCGGAGCAAATATAATCTAAATTTCGCTGCACGGCCAAATTTATTTCGGGATGGCTTTGCAACTGGATCTTAATTTTGTCAGTTACTTCAAAGTTTTTATCCTTTCTCAGATTCTGAATCCGGTTGATGAGTTCGCGGGCAATACCTTCTTCGCGTAGCTGCGGAGTAAGGGTAGTATCGAGTGCCACGGTGAGCATTCCCATGTTGGCAACCTGCCACCCCGGGATATCCTCGGAGATGATCTCAACATCGGCAAGTTCAATGACGGCTTCTTCCCCATCCAGAAGAAGCGTATAGTTCCCTTCCTTTTCCAGTTTGGTGATATCCTCTTTGGAAAATCCGGTGATGGCTGCTGCCACTTCTTTCATCTTTTTACCAAACCGGGGTCCCAGCTTTTTGAAGTCAGGTTTGATTTTCTTTGCTCCGATACTGTCGGTGTCGGTAATGTATTCCAGTTCCTTCACATTAACTTCGGAAAGGATCAGGTTCTTAACCGCATCAATCTGTTCCCGGAATGATTCACCCGTAGCGGGCAGCAGGATCTTGTTGAGCGGTTGTCGAACCCGGATATTGGTCTTTTTTCGCAAGGAAAGCACCATCGATGAAATCTTCTGGGCAAGCTCCATGCGTTCTTCCAATGCTTTATCGATGTTGGATTCAATGGCTGTTGGAAAACCGGTGAGATGAACGGAATCGGTATCATGCCGGTGTGCTGAATTGTTCAGATCATTAAATAGCCGTTCTGCAAAAAACGGGGCGATGGGTGCCGTAAGACGGGCCAGGGTTTCCAGACAAGTGTATAAGGTCTGGTAGGCAGAAATCTTGTCGCCGGTATATTCACCTTTCCAGAATCTCCGGCGCGACAGACGTACATACCAGTTACTCAGGTGTTCATCCACAAAATCAGAAATGGCTCTTCCGGCTTTGGTCGGCTCATAGTCCCCATAATACGCATCAACATTTCTGATCAGTGTATGCAATTCCGATAAAATCCATCGATCCACTTCCGGGCGCTCCGACATCGGAACTTCTGGTTCTTCATATGCAAAACCATCAATATTTGCATAGAGTGCAAAAAAAGCGTAGGTATTATACAGTGTTCCGAAAAATTTCCGCTGAACCTCAGCAATACCCTCAGTATCAAACTTCAGATTATCCCAGGGCTGCGAGTTGGTGATCATATACCAGCGTGTTGCATCGGGGCCATATTTCAGGATTGTCTCAAATGGATCCACCGCATTCCCAAGTCGTTTCGACATCTTATTTCCTTCCTTATCCAGGACAAGGCCATTGGAAACACAGGTTTTGAAAGCGACAGAATCGAAAAGCATCACGGCAATGGCGTGAAGCGTATAGAACCATCCCCTGGTCTGGTCAACACCTTCAGCGATAAAATCTGCAGGGAAATAGTCTTTCAGGTCCCGGGCTTTTTCAAACGGATAATGGTATTGAGCATAAGGCATAGCGCCTGAATCAAACCAAACGTCGATCAGATCAGGTTCACGGAACATCTTTTTCCCATCCTCAGAAACAAGGATAATATCATCGACAAAAGGCCGGTGAAGGTCAAAAGTTTCATAGTTTTCTTTTGTGACATTTCCCGGAACAAACTTTTCCAGGGGGTTGGAGCTCATGAAACCGGCTTTTACAGCCTTCTCAACTTCATGTTTCAACTGTTCCACAGATCCGATAAACATTTCCCTGGTGCCATCCTCGCTTCGCCAGATTGGAAGCGGCGTTCCCCAGAACCTCGAACGGGAAAGATTCCAGTCCATCAGGTTCTCCAGCCAGTTACCAAATCGTCCGGTACCGGTTGATTCGGGTTTCCAGTTGATGGTCTTGTTCAGCGCAATCATCTGATCCTTGCTGGCGGTGGTCCTGACAAACCATGAATCCAGCGGATAATAGAGGATGGGTTTATCGGTTCTCCAGCAATGAGGATAGGAGTGCTCGTACTTTTCGGTCTTAAAAGCCTTATTTTCTTTCTTCAGCTTGACGATGATGTCAACATCTACTGATGTATCCTGTTGAGGATCAAAATGTTCATCATATTCCGTTTTGACATATCTCCCGGCAAATTCGCCCATCACATCGGTGAATCTTCCCTGTTTATCAACCAGGGTTAGTGAACCAATGTCATTCTGTTTTGCCACACGGAAGTCATCCGCACCAAAACTGGGGGCTATATGAACGATGCCGGTTCCGTCCTCGGTAGTTACGAAATCACCCGTCACCACCCGAAAAGCATCACCATCCTTTGGCTGGTCGTATTGGAGCAGTTGTTCATAACGGATCCCTTCAAGATCAGACCCTTTGAATTCTGCAATTTTTTGGAAGGGAATATTTTTTTGTCCCTGCTCATATGCCTCCATGGCAATTTCGGCATTCTTCTCAGGGAAATAATGACTCATCAGCACTTCGGCCAGGATGACCGTCTGCGGCTGGAAAGTGTATGGGTTATAAGTCTGAACTACGGCATAGTTGATATCCTTGCCCACGGCCAGGGCGGTATTGGAAGGAAGCGTCCACGGAGTAGTGGTCCAGGCAATGAAATAGAGATCGCTGTTTACTCCGGTAAAAAGTTTCTCCGATTGCGTATTTCTGATCACCCTGAATTGTGCAACCAGTGTATTATCCTTGACCATGCGGTAAGCGCCCGGCTGATTCAACTCATGGGTACTTAACCCGGTTCCTGCCGCAGGTGAATATGGCTGAATGGTAAACCCTTTATAGATAAGGCCCTTTTCATAGAGCTTCCCAAGCAGATACCATACAGTTTCTATGTATTTATTGTCAAAAGTGATGTAAGGATCTTCCAGGTTCAGCCAGTATCCCATTTTCACGGTCAGGTCATCCCACAGGTCCTTGTATTTCATCACTTCCTGGCGGCATTGCCTGTTATAATCCTCAACCGAAATGCTCCTGCCAATATCCTCCTTGGTAATTCCCAGTTTTTTCTCGACGGCAATTTCCACCGGCAAACCATGGGTATCCCAGCCTGCCTTGCGATGAACATAAAATCCTTTCATCGTCTTGTAACGGCAGAAGATATCCTTGATGGCGCGAGCCATTACATGATGAATACCGGGAACACCATTGGCCGAAGGAGGTCCTTCATAAAAGACAAATGGCGTCTTCCCCCTGGTCATTTCCAGGCTCTTCTCAAAGATACCATGTTCATCCCAGTAGGACTGAATTTCATTGCCAATCCTCGTGAGATCCAGGTTTTTATATTCCGGATAATTCTTTTTCATCAAATTTGAATCTCTTGCCTTAAAAAAAGGGCAAAATTACGAAAAAAAAGAATAGGTTGGGTGATACAGCATCAGGAATTATGTGAGGAAAGGAAGAGGATGCTCCCCCCGTCAAACAACGGACCGTCAAAAAGTTCGACCACCTTGTAATGCAATCGGTCCAGGTAGTTTTTTATCAGCTCACCACAAGGATAATGTCGGAGGCTTCCCAGGATGAAAACCCGGTTTTCCAGAACACCCATTGTCCCCCCGATAAAACCATTCGTGAAACCGGGAAGGACGATTCCCTCCGGCGATACAAAGATACCATCCAGTTCGTTTTTTCTCAATGCCTCATCAATTCCCCTATCCGAAGTAATGTAACGGTCATCGTTCAGGAAAAGCAGGTTACACCTGGAATAACCTTGTTTTACTGGAATTTTTTTCAGGTGAGGATGGCTTTCCAGAATTAACGGATCCGTATATTCCAGCCGGTGCACCAGATGGCGGTTTCCCAGTGCAGCATTGTAATGAATGTAGGCGGAAGGATGCGGCCCCTCGCCAACAGGCATCAGACCTTGCGTATAGGTAATTCCATGCGCTTCAAGGCGTGCGGAATACCGGGATGGCAGATTGGGAGCGATGATCAGCTGATTGGCTGAAGAACAGAAAAAAATATCCGGGTGACCGGAGATGGCGGGATAAACCAAATCATGGGTTTCAAGCTCCAGCAGAACCGTTTCCTCCCCCGTCAGAATTTCCATTTCCCGGATCAGTTTCTGACCAGCCTTATCCGCAATTTTTTTATCGATAATGATCAGCATAGAAAGTCTTCACGGGGATTTCATTTAAGCCGGAAAATTTCACCTTTTTATAATATTTTTCCAGCATTTTGCGGTTTTTCCCCTGGTAACCCACCGCATTATTGACATCAGCCGGATGAACGAGAATACGAATATTTTCCCTTTCCTGTTCCTGTGTTAACGGGAACAGACGGTCATTCCAGATCTCTGTCATCACCAGTTCGCGGAAAGAGCGATGAGCAGGACCAGCCACAAAATCCTGTTTCATGAAAAGCTCAGAATGATGCAGCCCTATGCGGATTACCTTTACAGGTGAATCTTCAAAAACCTCCATGGCAGTTTTGGTCCACTGAACCGCTTCAATGAGTGTGAGCGGCTGATATTTTCCCGAAAGGAATTGTTCTTCCAGTTCAGTTCCCTTGATCACCAGAACCGGATAAATTCTTGTTTCAGCAGCTCCCAGCCGGACAATTTCCATTGCCGTTTTCCTCACTTTTTCAGGTGAATCTCCGGGTAGTCCTACCATCATCTGCAATCCCAGGGCAAAACCTGCTTTGAGAATCATTCCTGAGGCCTGTATAGAATCCTCCACGGTATGTCCCCTTCCTGAGAGGATCAATACCTCCGGATCAAACGACTGGACACCGAGTTCAATGGTTTTCACCGGATAACCGGCTAAGAGCGAAAGAATTGCTTCATCTATATAGTCAGGGCGGGTGGAAATCCGGATAGAATCGATCTTCCCAGCTGAGAAGAAAGGAAGTACCGTATCGAGATATTTTTGTTGCTTTTCAGGGGCTAGCCCGGTGAAGGTTCCTCCAAAAAAGCCCACTTCAATGGTTGCTTCTGACGGAAGCGTACTCAGATACTTCCCTATCAGCTCCCGGATCTCAATTTCATCCGGGGCCCTGCATTTTCCGCTGATTAGCCGCTGATCACAGAAGATGCATTGAAAAGGACATGCCTCACCAGGAATAAAAACAGGTATGGTAAAATGTTTCCGTTGTCCGGCAGTTGTTACCATTGATTCCAATGGATATTTTCGTTGATGAATTTATTTTTTGGCGGATCGGTATCTTTTGGATGACCAACGGGAATAAGGCAAAGAGGGACGATGTTGTTCGGCAAGGCAAGCACACGCTGCGCGAGGCCATAACGCTCCGGATAAGGATACAATGCAGTCCATACCGAGCCCAATCCCATGGCTGTGGCGGCTAGCAGGATATTTTCCGCCGCTGCGGAACAATCCTGAACCCATAGTTCACCCGAACTGGCCGGGAATACCTTCGAGAGATCACCACAAACCACAATGGCGGCCGGGGCATGAAACAGCATTTTGGCAAATGGCAGCCCTTCTGCCAGCGAATCCATTTTCTTACGGTCGGTCAGCCCGATAAAGGCCCAGGGTTGCATATTCTTTGCGGAAGGTGCGGCCATCGCGACTTTCATCAAAGTGTCCAATTCCTCTTTCGAAACTGGTGCATCGGTATATATCCTAACACTCTTCCGTTGTAATATTACTTCTTCAATAAAACGTGGTAACACCATTTTTAAAGCTTTGATACAAATATAAGCAAAACACTTATTTTACCTATCTTTGCACTCCCTTAGAAAAATCTGAAAATGAAGAAAATATCTTTCCTGTCCCTCATTTGTTTTCTTTTCCTTACCACCCTGTTCGCACAAATTCCTTCGGGATATTATGATAATGCTGCAGGAAAGACCGGAACCGCCTTGCAAAGCGCCCTTCATAACATCATCAAGGGACACAATTCCGTCAGTTACAACTCGCTTTATACTTATATGGCCACGACGGATGCCCGACCTGATCATTCCGTATGGGATATGTATTCAGATATTCCCGGAGGGACTCCTCCTTATGTCTATCATTATGGTTCCAATGAATGCGGGAATTATAACAGTGAGGCAGATTGTTTCAACCGGGAACACAGCTGGCCGAAAAGCTGGTTTGGCGGTGAAGTGATGCCAATGTATTCAGATCTGTTTCATCTGTATCCGACGGATGGATATGTCAATAACCGCCGCGACAACTATCCTTACGGGGAAGTAGGTTCTGCATCCTGGACTTCCCTGAACGGGTGTAAACTCGGCTCAAGTTCTACGACCGGTTATTCGGGAACTGTTTTTGAACCGATCGATGCTTATAAAGGTGATTTTGCCAGAACCTATTTCTACATGTCGACCCGGTATTATACGGAAGATGCAGGATGGCCCGGAAGTCCTATGACCACCGGTGCTCAGCTCAAACCGTGGGCGCTGACCATGATGCTTCAATGGAGTAACCAGGACCCGGTATCCACCAAAGAGACTGACCGCAACAATGGGGTTTATAATGTACAGAATAACCGGAATCCTTTTATCGATCATCCAGAGTATGCAGACCTGATCTGGGGAGATCCCTCGGGAATCAGTGATCAACTTTCTTATACCCTGACCGTTTATCCTAATCCGGTATCGGACAAGTGCACTTTTGATCTTCCGGAAGAAAACTCCGGGAAAGATCCCGGCATAATTCTTTTTTCTGTTACAGGGATCCCTGCCCCGGTAACCCTCACCCGAAATGAAAGTCATGTTACCATGGATCTCACGAGGTTGGCTCCGGGATTGTATATCTTAAAAGCGACGGGAAGCATCCCCTATCACGGGATGATCATAAAGAATTAAGCTGTAAAGTACGCCGGACTTTGGCTGGCCGGAGTCTCAGATCTGGAAAGCTTCTTCGGGGACGATAATCCATGCGATGATGTAAGCCAGGAATCCAATACCACCGGCGAAAAACAATAACGCCCATATGACTCTTACCATAACGGGATCAAGGTTGAAATAGTTGCCGAGTCCACCACAAACGCCACCAAGGATACGGTCTTTGCGTGATCTGAATAGTCTTTTCGTTTCCATATTGAAAGGTTTGAAAATTTGACGCAGCGTCGTTAGTAAGGTTACAGGATAAATCCCCGGATTAAGAATTATAAGCCCATTTCAGCCAGATGGCGCCCCAGGTAAATCCACCTCCAAAAGCAGCAAGGATAAGATTATCTCCTTTTTTCAACTTCGGCTCCCATTCCCATAAACACAAAGGAATCGTTGCTCCGGTTGTGTTCCCGTACCGCTCAATATTGACCATCACCTTATCTTTACCGACACCCATACGTCGTGCAGTTGCATCGATGATCCGGAGGTTGGCCTGGTGGGGAACCAGGTATGCGATATCTTCCGATTTCAAATTATTTTTCTCCATGATCTCGGCAGAGACATCGGCCATTTTTGTGACCGCGAATTTAAAAACCGCCTGTCCTTCCTGGTAGATATAATGTTCTTTGTTATCGATGGTGACATGAGAAGGGGGTCTGACCGATCCGCCTGCCTTCATGTGAAGATACTGTTTACCGGATCCGTCAGAAAGAAGGATCGAATCCATGATCCCAACCTCTTCGGTGGTAGGTTCAAGCAAAATGGCACCTGCCGCATCTCCGAACAGAACACAGGTTTCGCGGGCGGTATAGTCGGTAATGCCCGACATTTTGTCGGCACCGATCACAATAACCTTTTTGCAATAACCCGTTTCGATAAACTGAGAACCGGTCTTGATGGCATAAAGCAACCCGGAACAGGCGGCATTCATATCGAAACTGAATGCGTTTTTTATGCCGCATTTGTCCGAAATGATATTCGCAGTCGCCGGGAACATCATATCCGGGGTAACTGTGGCACAAATGAGCAAACCGATTTCATCAGGAGAAGTCCCGGTTTTCTGGAGAAGCAGTTTTACCGCTTCTGCCGCCATATCGGAAGTTCCGAGTCCCACACCTTTCTGGATATGTCGTTCACGGATTCCTGTACGGGTCATGATCCACTCATCAGAAGTGTCGACCATGGTGGCTAGTTCGGAATTGGTAAGTATATAAGGTGGGACCCATCCTTGAATCCCTGTAATAGCAGCTCTAACTTTTGTCATGAAGAACGATTATAGGTCTTACGTAACTTTCAGCCTGATTTATGGATTAATCGAATACCTTTCCAGGGAATGTCTGATCTTGGAAACCAGTTTGGCTTCATGAATTTCTTTTGACATCAGGATCATCCGGCGAATGGCATTTGCACTGGAGATGCCATGACCGACAAGGACGGTAGAATTGATTCCGAGAATCGGAGTTCCACCATAATTTTCATAGTTGAAATTGTCAAGATAAGTATCTTTGATTCCTCTTTTTACCAGCACGCGGTACATGGCTTCAACTTGTTTCAGTACAATGTTTCCGACGAATCCATCGCAAACGATCACATCGACATTATCGCGGAAAAGCTCTCTTCCTTCTACATTTCCTATGAACTGATAATCTTTCGTATCTTTCATCAGCTGAAAAGCAGCTTGGGTTGCAAGACTGCCTTTTTTCTCTTCCGATCCAATGTTCAGTAAACCGACGCGTGGATTTTTAACGTGAAATACATGTTCAGCAAATAAAGAGCCCAGGAGCCCGAATTGGTACATCATATCTGGTCGGCTGTCGGGATTGGTCCCGGCATCAATCAGAATGCAATGTCCGCCGTTTTCTTTTGGGATGTAAGCAGGTGTGCTGGGACGGATAATGCCCTGAACAGTATTGATACTGTAAATGGAACCTACCATCATGGCGCCACTGCTGCCGGCGCTGGAAAATGACTGGATCTCTTTATGCTTCAGGAGACGAAAACCAACGGCAATACTCGAATGGGGTTTATTTAACAGCGCTTTGGTCGGCTGTTCATCCATTTCGATAAGATCAGGTGCATCCTCAATATCAAACAATGCAGGATCTACTTTCTCCACTTTCATGAAGGCAAGGATGACTTCCTTGTCACCAATCAAAACAATCCGGTCAGTTGCCGGAAGTTCTTTCTGTGCCATGATGGCTCCATGAAGCGTAGCTTTTGGAGCAAAATCACCCCCTAAAACATCTAAGCCGATTCTCATTCGTTATGGATTAGGTTACTGTACTGAATGACCTGGTCAATATTCGAAGCAATGGATGAAATCATCGTCTCAAGAACAGAATTCTTTATCACTCAGCGGAAGCCTTAACGATTGCCTGTTTCCCTCGGTAATAACCGCATTCGGGACATACCCTGTGGTAAAGGGTAGGAGATCCGCAATTGGAACATGTTGAAATGGTAGGAGGAACAGCCTTATAGTGGGTTCTTCTTTTATCTCTTCTCTGGTTGGAGATTTTGTGTTTAGGATGTGGCATTTTTTATTTAATTATTGGTTTTTAATTTATTTAAAGCTTCCCATCTGGGATCAGGTCCGGAAGGTACCGGATTCTCTTCCAGTCTCTTGATGATTTCAGGATCACAAAGACTGTTTCCCGCTTCATCTTCCGGATGAACCCTTCTGACGGGCAATGCTAGATGTATGTATTCATAAAGGAAAGGACTCAGGTCAATATGGGTCTCACCTTCAGGAATGACCTGTATGGTCTCGCTCTCTTCGATAAAACCAGGGCCGAACTTAATGATCAGATCTTCCTCCCCGTTAATATCAATATCGATTGGCTCATTGCACCGGTCACATGGTACGATGATCTTTCCGCGAAGTGTGAAATGCATTACCAGCATCGTCTCTTCTCTAACGAGTGTAAGATGCACAGTAACAGCTCCTTTCTTTATTTCCGAATACTCAAAATGTTCAAAGAACGTGTTGTCTATTTCAAAATCGAAATCATGCGTCCCCAACTTCAGTCCGCTAAAGGGAATAATAAATTGTTTAAAGTAATCCACCTGAAGCCCTCCCTATCAAAAAGCCCGCAAAATTAAAAATTAATCTGATGAATAACAAATATTTGTTCATCTCCGCCCTGTAAACCAGCATTAAAGACAAAAGTCCGTGTGATTTACCTTTCTTCAAATGTAGTTATTTTTTTTTACTTTTGGGATCCATCACCCTATCATGTTAACTTTGGGGAGTATGATGAACATTGAAACCGACTTTAAATGTCAAAACTATGTTAAATAAGATGATTGCAGGAATCCTTCCCTATCTGCCGAAAAAGCTGATCTGGATTTTTTCGAAGAAATATATCGCCGGAGAAACGATCGAAGATGCCATTCGTGTCTCCCATCAGTTGAATTCACAGGGAATAAAGGTCACCATCGATTTGCTGGGTGAATTTATCACAAAGCTCTCCGAAGCAGAAGAAAACATGAACCAGTACCTCAACATCATTGAACGGTTCCAGGCAGAGAATATTGACGGGAATTATTCCCTGAAACCTACTTCTTTCGGATTGCTCCTCGACACGGAAGTTTGCTATCAGAACATCCGGAAGATTGTTGAAAAAGCTGCGTCATTCAACAATTTCGTACGAATCGATATGGAAGATTCGCCCTGCACGGATCGGGAAATTACGCTTTTCCGCAGGCTGAAGGC
This sequence comes from Bacteroidales bacterium, assembly GCA_038244085.1. Classification (GTDB taxonomy): domain Bacteria; phylum Bacteroidota; class Bacteroidia; order Bacteroidales; family FEN-979; genus FEN-979. The sequence continues at coordinate 86,356 of JBBRTX010000008.1, forward strand.
CGAGTTTCCAAAAAACACTGGACTTGTCGTTCAGGCATACCTGAAACGGACCCTGGATGATCTGAAGAAAATGTCGGATCTTCATTCTGTTGAAAATCCGGTCAATTTCCGGCTCTGCAAAGGAATCTATGTGGAACCCGAGGAGATCGCCTATAAAAAATACCAGGAAATCAATGATCATTACCTCGAAGACCTGGAATATCTCTTAAGTAATGGGATGTATCCCGGAATTGCCACACACGACAAATACCTGGTTGAAAAAACGTTTCTTCTGCTGGAAAAGTACAAAGTACCCGGAAAAAGTTATGAATTCCAGATGCTTTATGGTGTTACACCCGAATTGCGCAAAAGCATCGTGGAAAAAGGGCACACCATGCGGGTATATATCCCTTATGGGAAGGAATGGTTCGGATATTCAACCCGCCGCCTGAAGGAAAATCCCAAAATGGCGCAACAAATTATTAAAGCGTTGTTTGTCAGAGGATGATGGATGCGTTTTCGGTTTAACTCAAAAACATTTTATTTAAACGCTTTCTCGAGCATCCCGTCTCCACTCATTTTCAGTCGTTCGAAATAAGAAGGAACGGGTTTGCCGGTCAGTTTATCCACAAACAATTTTGCAAGATACTGGCTGAGCATGAAACCCTGGCCCCGTAATCCAAGGAAGAGGCCCAGTTCCGGATCAATGATCATCCTGGGCTCAACATAGTAGCCCGCCCATACAGCCTGGAATCCTACCGAAGAAAGCTCAGGAATCCAGTTGGTGAAAATCTCGGCAGAAATCTCGGCAAATTCTTCAGAGTTGATCTTGATGTTTTTATCGGCTTCCTGCGGTTCATACATCGGAGAAGCACATCCGATGATCTGCCCGGTTTCAGCCAGCTGCTGTCCGTAAACAGCTACAAACCCTTTGTAACGACGTCGATCGATCAGCATACCCAGCGGAGCCCCATTAACCCCGAGCATGGGGAGACGGCGGGTGATAAAAGCCTGGTGTTTGACGGGAAACAATCCCGTTTCCGTTCCCAGCATCCTGGCAAATTTCTCCCCTTCCGGACCCAGCGCATTAATGAATACTGGCGTCTCATATTCCACATAGTTCTTTTCATGATCCCTGACCAGGGCAAAAAAGGTATTCCCTTCTTTTCTTACATCGATCAGCTGACAATCTTCTTCGACCCTTCCCCCATTTTCGATGCCGATCCTGCGGATCAAATCCAGCGTTCTGCCCGGTGTTGCCTGCCAGCAATCCTTCGTGATGAGTGCGGATAGATAATTTTCCATTTTCGGATTGATCCGGGGAGAAATCTCTTTCGGGAAATCCTTAGGATCGACCATATAGGCGTTCGACCATGCCATCGATTCCATCAGGGCGTTATACATTGGCTCATCATGGGCAAAGGTGACATAGTTGATCGGACGGTAATCGATATTGTGGATAGCATGAAGTTCCTTAAAGATCTCATGATTGTGCACGGCAATGTCCGACAATTCAGGAAGTGAGAAATTGGGACGGCCGCCGGCAATATTTCTCCAGGAGGCGCCCCTGCCATAATTTGCCAGTACCGGGTTCATTCCCGCTTCACTCAGGTAACGGAAAAGAGAACTTCCTGCCATTCCGCCTCCCACAACGAGTGATTCTACTTTTACCTTCTTCGCTACCGTGTCGTTCACGCTGGTGATCACCCGCTCATGAACCGTCCTGGGATAGAGTTCCCCCATCGAAACCTGGTTGGATAATGGCCCGCGGGGAGTGGGTTCTCCCACGATAGAGATGCCAGTGCCGGCCAGACGGGTTTTGAGCCGTTTGATGCATCTTTTTCCGCGACAAGCACCCATACCGAGCCTTGTGGTGTGCTTGATTTCATCCACAGAGATGAATTTTCTTTCACCGATGGTATCCATGATTTCATCCAACGTTACATCATCGCAATGACAAACATAAGTCGGCATTCTGTCCTGATAAACATAGGGTTTGAAAGCAACGGGCGCAGGATAATCTTCTTTTACAATAAATCCCCTGACGCTGGCCAGTTCTTCGCTGTGAATGGTGAGAGATCTGACCCTGGCAATATTTGTTTTGTTGGATTTTTTCAGGATCTTCTCAACAGTACCTTCTCCCAGTTTCTTGCCCTGGTTATCCACCAGAAAACAGGAAGCACCTTCGGTAACGGCATATTCGATGGGAAGAAAGATCCAGTCTTTTTTGAGGTTATAACCGAAAATCGCAAGTCCCGGACACTGGTAAACGCAATCCATGCAACCGATACATTTTTCAAAATCGATCTGCGGGACGGTACTGGTGGATGATTTAGTGATGGCTCCGTGTTTACAAGAAAAGGCGCAAGGGTTGCAGGCAAAGCCATAAAGGCAGTCGATCAACACAAAAGCCTGTTTTTCCATTCTTTCCGGAGAAGGCATGTAAGGTTTTTCAATAATCCGGTCCGGGTGCTGCTGCGAATCGATGTATTCCTTTGAAGTGGTCAGGTATTGTTCATAATCGAATTTTTCGCCCATCTCCTGAAGGATTTCGAAGGCCACCTGTTTTCCTCTTACGACGGCGCTGGTGCCTTCGCCGATCCTTATTGCATCTCCCGCGCCGAAACATTTTCTCCCGAAGATCTCATTGCCTTTGATCAGAAGCTGATCATCCGACACGAGTCCTGTGCAGATATTGATGGCATCAATGCCATCGATTGTTTTTTCGGTACCGGGAATGGCCTTGAAATCTTTACATTCGGCAACCACGGCCCCGATGATACCGTCATGTTTTTCATTGGGAATGGCCTTGAGGAGAATGTGGGAGGTCAGCACGGGAATGCCGAGACGGCGAACCCGGTTGGCCTGAACCGGAAATCCTCCTTCGAATGGCTGGGCTTCGATGATGGCCTTCACTTTTGCTCCTGCCTGCAACAGCTGGTAAGAAGTGAGGTAACCAATATTTCCCGCCCCGACGGTAAGAATATTTTTCCCGAGAAGCGTCAACTCACTGTTCATCATCTTCTGGACGACAGCAGCCGTGAAAACGCCCGGCAAGTCATCGTTCTCAAAGGTCGGCATGAAGGGTACCGCACCGGTGGCCACCACCAGGTATTCGGTATCTACAAAGTAAATTTCTTCCGTACGGATATTTTTGATGGCAATGCGGCCGTGTTCCAGGATATCCCAAACCGTAGAATCCAGAAAAATCCCTGTATGATCATCACCGGCAAGTGTTTTTGCAATATCGAAACCCCTCATCCCGCCGAATTTCTGTTCCTTCTCAAAGAAAAAGAACTGGTGGGTCTGCATCAGGAACTGACCGCCAATCTTGTCGTTGTTATCGATGACGATGTTGGGGATCTTGTATTTATTCAGTTCCTCGCGGGCGGCCAGTCCGGCAGGACCTGCGCCGATGATGGCCACCGTCGTCTTGTAAACATTCAGAGGGATGTCTTTTTTGGGAGCCACGCGGTACGGTGCATAATCGTGTGGAACTTCCTGAACCTCTTTTACCCCGTCAACCCGGGTGATACAAATCCTTTTGATCTGTCCGTCGACCAGCATCTCGCAGGCGCCGCATTTCCCGATGCCGCATTCGAGGCTTCGTTCGCGGTTGGTAAGACTGTGACTGTGAACTGGAAAACCGGCTTGGTGAAGGGCCGCTGCAATGGTGAAGCCTTTCAGTCCTGTAACATCTTTACCTTCAAATGCAAAGTGGACTTCTTCGGGCTGAGGGATCTCAAGGATCGGGTGGTGATCAATCTTATTCATAGTAAGGGCAGTTTTTGCGGCGCAAAATTACCGTTTTTCTCTGACCTGAACATAAAAACGCATAGATATTTAAAGGTTAAAGAAGAAGCCAAGGGAAACCAGGTTTTCAAATTGCAGCTTCATACTGACCTCCTCCTCATAAAAGAGCCGGGTTTGAATATTCAACCTGAACCAGCGGCTGATTTTCAGGCCAAACTGATTTTTCATGTTCACATCCCAGGGAGCGGCATCATGTTTCTTAAAAAGAAAAAAGTCACAATTCCAGTGCATCCATTTCAGCAGATCCTTGTCGGCGATGAACTGAAGACTGAAGCCATATTCGAACAGGTATCCTTTCCCAACCGGAACCCCATAAAACAAGGTCGTTTTTTGCCGGTCGTAAATGCTTTTATCCCGGACATACGTAATTTTTGCCCCCGAAAGCCCCAGGGTAAGAGAACCGAGGAGAGGGGATTTCCAGCTGAATCCATTGGAAATATTCCAGGTAAGTGGAGTAAGAAACGAGGAATTCAGCACCCTGACGAGGTTACCGCTGTCGTTCTCACGGTAATCGTACCCGTTCAGCAACCGGGTGTTGATGATGGATGTGATGGTAAAGAAGACGTTATGGATCACGGGTATCTCAAAGCGGGTTGTGATCGTATTGTCGTCAATATGGATCCGCGTAATGCTGTCGAAGAAGAACTGAGCACCCAGGTTATGGACCCACTGATTGCTTATTTTACAGTTCTTTTTGCCTTCGAACTGCCAGAGATATTTAAGACTCTGAAGAAGCATAAAATTGTTGGTGCTCTTGTCTCTTGCCCAGTTCAGATAATAAAAGTTGCTGCAGGTCAGGGAATATTCGAGACTCTCTTTAACGGGAAGATTTGGGAAAGTCCCAAAAACCGGGCTTTTGCCGGATGGAAATGTATAGTCATTCCAGGTAAAAACCTGCGCCCTGATCTGGACGCAGGTGATGCAACCAAGCAACAACAAACCACCATATGATTTACTCCAACCCCACAACCCGTCAAATTTGTTACTGGTTTCAATATCTTCGTTACCTGAATTTGAACTTTTGATCCTCTTTCAGGCACCAGGATTTCTGCATATCGATGTTTAATGAGATGACTTTAATCTTTGAATAAGGATTTTCGGCAGCCGATTGATTAATAAGGAAAAGTCTTTCATTCATTTTTGTGATGAACTTCGCCCAGGAAAATACGACCAGGTAATCATATTTCGAAGTGTCGAATTCGGCAGGGACACCGCCGGTCAATGGTACGATCGCATTTAAGATGTGATGCCAGGTATAACCGGTATCGATCTGAAAACCGGAATCGGGTTTCATGATGCCGATGTATCTGGCTGCCGACCATTGGCAGGACGAAGAATCCCGGTAATTGGTGACCAGACCGTTTTTTGAGAAGACAATTGCACCCAGCAAATTTACTCGCATGACCGAATCCCTATTGAGAGCGCTGAAAGCAGACGAGTCTTTCAAAATATAAATCCGCGAAGTATCCTGGTTCATGCCCCTGGCATATTTTAAAATACTCTCAGCAGTTTCTTCCCTGGGGGTTCGAATACCTGCATGATAGACGATTAATTTCTTACAGCCTGTAAAGGATAGTGAAAACAGAACGAGAAAAATAACCAGTTGCTTTTTCATAGGTTTACTTTTTGCTAATTAATTTTCTGATATTTCAAATGAGTTTAGTTTATGATGCTATCACTATTGATTCAATTTTAACAGTTTTTCATGTGAATTAAAAAAAAGGAGAAGCAGGTATTGCTACCCGTTTCTCCTCATTTTATTTATTTAAAAAATACCTTAAAATATTCTCCGATTTGCTCACTTTGATAATATCCGGGCTTTAGAACAAATCCCGTAGGAAGATTTAGTTTTTTCAAGAGTTCTTCTGAAAATGTTCCTTCACCATCCAGATAAAATTTCCCATCTTTAAAAATTTGAGAATACTGGTCAGTCGAAATCGCTTTTTTATCGAATGTTAAAACAAGCACGCCTCCCGTGTTATTTATTACTCCTAGTATTCCATCTAAATCAACAGAAATGTGGAAGCACCAACCCCTTGGCCTGTCTAAACAACCTGCCGGAGGAGTATTGCTCCAATACGCCTTGGTAGAGAAAGAAACACTGATCCCCGTGGCTTTTGATGTTGTCGCCGAAATCATCACAATAATAACGGCAAGTAAAAATGTAATCTTTTTCATAACCCAACAATTTAAATCTTCGATCTTCTCCGCCATTGCCCGCCGGCGGTTCGCGTTTGACCATTTTATTGAGGAAGCAATGATCACAACTACCCGGAAAATCAACCCCTCATGCGATCCCATTTTCCTTTTCCGATTTAATCCATCCCGACATACCTCCTTTTTTTTAAAATTTTAGCTTAATCGGCCGGAAATGGAAAAGGTGATAGGTTTTTGTAAAATAAATTCACCGTTACGCATTATCGTTTTAAATTAATATAAATCATGATTTTACATTTTTAATTAGGAAATGAATTGAAAATTTTTTAGTATCTTTGCAAACTCAAGTGATTTTAGGAAAATATCGGGTTTATGGAAAAGGCTAAAGTATTATTTGTTACACAGGAGATCTCCCCATATCTGAAAGAAAGCCAAATGGGTCACATTGGCCGGTTCCTTCCCCAGGGAATTCAAGAAAGAGGAAAAGAAATCCGGACCTTTTTACCCCGATACGGAAATATCAATGAGAGAAGAAACCAGCTTCATGAAGTCATTCGCCTCTCGGGAATGAACCTGATCATCGATGATACCGATCATCCGCTGATCATCAAAGTAGCTTCCATTCAGCAAGCCAGAATGCAGATTTACTTTATCGACAATGAAGATTATTTCCAGCGCAAATTCACCCTGGCCGATAAGAACAACAAATATTTTAAAGACAACGACGAAAGGGCCATCTTTTACTCAAGAGGCGTTCTGGAAACGGTAAAGAAACTGGGTTGGGGTCCTGATATCGTACATTGCCATGGTTGGATTACTAGCCTGATCCCATTGTATATCAAAAAAGCTTACAAAGACAATCCGCTTTTTACCGACACGAAAGTCATTTATTCAATCTATGATGACGAGTTTCCAGATCCTTTCAACAAAGACTTTGCAGACAAAATCAAACTGGAAGGCATCAATAATAAAGATCTCAAACACTATAAAATCCCAAGTTACGTTAATATCCAGAAAGCAGCCATTGATTTTGCTGATGCCGTGATCAGCGGTTCCCCGGAAATCAATCCTGAACTGAAGAAATACATCATGGATTCAGAAAAGCCTCATCTTGAATATCATCCTCAGGAGACTTTTATTGATGCCTATTCTGCCTTCTATGATGAAGTTCTTTCGACGGTGCCTGCTGTAGTTGTTTAAAAAAAGTACCGCTAAAACTGCAACCTTGAAAGCAAACCTCCCCCGACTGGCTGCCTGGCTGTCATTGGCCATTATTTTTCTCACGTTCTATTCCTGCAAAAAAGATCCTAATGATATTGGGTATACCCTGTTGCCGGGAAGCGACACACTGAATGTCCGCTCAGTGGATACCGTAACCATTATTGCCTACTCCCTCATTCAAGACTCCATACGTACGGATAAACGGACCGAAAACATGGTCGGCTCGATGGTGGATCCTGTTTTCGGGGTCACTTCGGCAAATTATTATACCCAATTCCGTCTTTCTGCCGAATCGAATGACTTTGGTTCTAATCCGGTAATGGATTCCATCGTTCTGCAATTGCGTTATTCAACGATCTACGGGGATACAAATACGCTTCAAACGCTGAAGGTTTATGAAATGAGCCAGGATCTATCCTACGACTCTACTTATTATTCCAATCAGTCCATCGCAATTTACGGAAACCTGCTTGCCAGTTATACCTTTCGGCCCAAACCCAAAGACAGCGTGCTTGTGAAGGGTGTAAAAACCGCTCCGCATATCCGGATCAACCTGAGTAAAATGACCAATTACTTCGGAAACAAGATCCTTTTTACCCCAGCGGACGTGATCAACAGTAATCTCTCGTTTATCAAATATATGAAAGGGCTGGCCATTCAATCAGTACCCGTTTCATCCGGCGGAGCCCTCATTTCTATCCTGCCAATCGACGCCAATTCAAAACTCGTTCTTTACTTTCACAATGACTCAACAACTTACAACGCATTTGACATGCCGGTCAACTCCTTGTGTGCCAGAATGAACCAGTTTGATCACAACGGGTATCTCAGTGCATCCCCGGAACTGAAAAATCAAATCCTGAATAAAGATACGCTACTCGGAAAGGAAAAATTGTACATCCAGGGATTAGGTGGAGTGCAAACCAAGATCCGTATTCCTTATATCAAAGAACTCCGAAATCTTGGTAAAATCGCCATCAACAATGCCCTGCTCGTTCTGAAAAATATTGAATTCGACACAACCTACGCTCCTGTACCGGCCATTTACCTGTTGCAAAAAGATAGTCTCGGAAGGTTCGCGAATGTTCTGGATTACGTCGAAGGTGCTAACTATTTCGGCGGGGTCTATGATAAGAATAAAAAGACCTATACCATCCGGCTGACACGTCATATCGAAAATATCCTGCTGGGAAAAGTCACCAATCATGATTTGTACCTGATGGCTTCCCATCCTTCGGGTTCCACGCTGGTCCCGAACAGGGTGATTGTTCGTGGGACTAACCCTTCTGATCCAACCGTAACCTCTGACAGGATCCAACTCCAGATCGTTTATACAAAGCTCTATTGACAGGATCTGTAATGCAAAATTTCCACTGACAAATAATCTTGATTTTTATAATAATTCATGATACATTTGTCTTTAGTTCCAAAAAGATAGCATTATGTGCGGTATAGTTGCCTATGTTGGTCCCCGTGAAGCCTACCCGGTTCTGATCAAAGGCTTACATCGCCTCGAGTATCGTGGATATGACAGTGCAGGTGTTTGTTTAATGAATGGCGGTCTCAGCATCTTCAAGTGCAAGGGAAAGGTTTCTGACCTGGAGACTTACGTAGACGGTAAACACATTGCAGGAACACTCGGAATGGCCCATACCCGATGGGCAACACATGGGGAGCCCAACCAGATCAATGCCCATCCGCACTTTTCCATGAATCACAAGCTGGCGATCATTCACAATGGAATCATTGAAAATTATGATTCCCTTCGCAGCGAATTGAAGAACCGGGGTTATGTTTTTACGAGCGATACGGATACCGAGGTGCTCATCCAGTTGGTAGAAGATATCATGCTCCAGGAGAATGTTGAGCTGGAGGAAGCCGTCAGGATCGCCCTGAATGAGGTGATCGGCGCCTACGCCATTGTCATCCTTTCGAAAGATGAACCCGACAAGATGATTGCTGCGCGAAAAGGCAGCCCGCTCGTAATCGGGATCGGGAAAGATGAATTCTTTGTTGCCTCAGATGCAACTCCCATCATCGAATATACCAACAACGTGGTTTACCTGAATGATGAGGAGATTGCGATCATTGAAAGAAATAAGTCACTGATCGTTAAAACGATCAAAAACAAGGTTCAGACGCCTTATATCCAGCAGCTCGAGATGAGCCTGAATGCCATCGAAAAAGGTGGATTTGACCACTTCATGCTGAAGGAGATTTATGAGCAGCCAAGATCAATCCGCGACAGTATGCGGGGCAGATTGCACCTGGAGGAAGGAATAGTCAAACTGGGAGGGATCCAGGAATATTCCCAGAAACTGCTGAACACGAAACGGATCATTATTACGGCATGTGGCACATCGTGGCATGCCGGCCTGGTCGGGGAATATCTTCTCGAGGAACTCGCACGCATACCGGTTGAAGTAGAGTATTCCTCCGAATTCAGGTACCGCAACCCGGTTATCTACGAGGATGATGTGGTCATTGCCATCTCCCAATCCGGAGAAACGGCTGATACGCTTGCCGCCATTGAACTGGCCAAATCTAAAGGGGCAACCGTTCTGGGGATATGCAATGTTGTCGGCTCATCCATCGCCAGGGCAACGCATGCCGGCGTTTATACCCATGCCGGGCCGGAGATTGGCGTTGCATCCACAAAAGCCTTCACTGCCCAGGTAGCCGTTCTGACGCTGCTCGCTCTTCAGATCGCGCAGGACAAAGGGACGATCACCAAATCCCGTTTCCGACAGATTTTAGCCGAATTGAATACCATTCCGGAGAAGATTGAAAGAACCCTCCGGCTCAGTGAACAGATTAAGTCCATTGCCGGAATTTATAAGGATGTGAAAAACTCTATTTACTTAGGAAGAGGATACAACTTCCCGGTCGCACTGGAAGGTGCTTTAAAGCTGAAAGAGATCTCATACATTCATGCCGAGGGCTATCCGGCTGCCGAGATGAAACACGGTCCCATCGCACTGATCGATGATCATATGCCGGTAGTGGTGATAGCGACAAAAAAAGGAACCTACGAAAAAGTGATCAGCAACATCCAGGAGGTGAAAGCCCGGAAAGGGAAGATCATCGCAATTGTCAATGAAGGAGATACAACGGTAAAAGACCTTGCGGATCATTGTATCGAAATTCCCGAAACAGAAGAGTTCCTGGTTCCCATGATTGCAACCGTCCCGTTACAACTTCTCTCTTACTACATTGCCGTAATGAGAAACTGTAACGTGGATCAGCCGCGTAATCTTGCAAAATCGGTTACCGTAGAATAAAGATTTATAGCCTTTTTCCGACCGTCTCCCAGTCCACCAGGTTCCAGAAATCTGCAATATATCCCGGACGTGCATTCTGTTTGTCGAGATAATAGGCATGTTCCCATACATCACAGGTTAAAATAGGCCTTCCTCCGCTGCGAAGCGGATTCCCGGCATTGCTTTCCTGCGTAATTTCCAGGGCACCATCTTCTTTTTTCACTAACCATGCCCATCCTGCACCGAACAAGGTGGCGGCTGCAGTCGAAAATTTTTCCTTGAATTCGGAAAAAGAGCCAAATTGTTTGATAATCTCTTCGGAGATCTTTCCCTGGGGTTCCGCGTTTGCTTTGGATTTCATGCAATTCCAGTAGAAAGTATGATTCCAGACCTGGGCTCCGTTGTTGAAGACCCCGCCGGTGGCATTTCGGATAATATCCTCGAGTGATGCATTTTCGAACGGAGTTCCCAGGATCAGTTTATTGAGATTGGTCACATAAGCCTGGTGATGTTTCCCATAATGGAACTCCAATGTTCTCATTGAAATATACGGTTCCAGTGCATCCAGTGCATATGGAAGTTTTGGCAATTCGTGTGTCATAGCTAAAGAATTTTAATCATTATACAATACTTAATCAAAGTTAATACAAAATTCTCATTTCCCTTTCTTCATAACTTCAACTGCCTTGAGAAAGGCTTTATCCTGGTTATTCAGGATCGGGTAAAAGCCGTCGTTATCAAGTATATTCCTTCCGATATAGGCTTTGAGCAGGTTTTTGGTTCTTTCGTCGGATTGTTCCATGTTTTTACCTCCTCTTTTTACTCCCATCTTCTCCCCTGCCCGGATCATCTCTGAATACATACCGGTGGTTATCGTGAAGTTTTTGTCAAAGTCATGAAAAGTTTTGTAATTAAGATCTTTCCGGTGGGCATCGGTATAATCGAACGCAAACTGGTAGATCACCCCCTTGTTGACCAGCTGGTTGTAATAACGGTAATTGGTATCCTTGTCGACAGGTACGAAGATATCCGGCATGATGCCACCTCCTCCATAGACGATCTTGCCTGCGGGGGTTTTGAATTTCAGAGAGTCTGCAAAATGAATGCTGTCGGGGTTCTCCATCTCACCATCGGTCAGCCGGTGATAATATTCGGCATAATAATCATCCACACCATTGGTATAGGGTTTTTGGATACAGCGACCGGTAGGCGTGTAATATCTAGCCACGGTAAGCCGCACGGCCGATCCGTCTTTAAAATTCATCTGCTCCTGAACGAGGCCTTTGCCAAAGGAACGCCGGCCCAGTATGGTTCCGCGGTCGTTGTCCTGAATGGCTCCTGCAACAATTTCACTCGCCGAGGCAGACCATTCGTCAATCATCACGATCAGTTCACCGGCCTCGAAAAGGCCGCCGGCTGTTGATTCGGCTATTTCCTTTTCATGATGGATGCCTTTGGTGTAAACGATCAGTTTGTTGGCAGGAAGAAACTGATCGGCAACATTGATGGCTGCCTGGAGATAACCGCCCCCGTTTCCTCTCAGGTCAAGGATCAGTTTTTTCATTCCTTGTGTCTGGAGATCATGCAGTGCTTTGGCTACTTCTTCGGATGTCGTAGCAGAAAAATTGTTGAGCCGGATATACCCGATGCCCGGACCTGGCATATAGGAAATATCTAAGCTGTAGGTAGGTATAACATCCCGGATGACGGTAAATTGCAGAAGGTCCTTCACTCCCCGGCGGAATACCGAAATAAGCACCTTACTTCCTTTTTTTCCTTTGAGTTTCCTCATGACATCATTATTGGTAATCTTCATTCCGGCTGATTTTTTTCCATCAACCAGCACGATGCGGTCCCCGGCACGGATGCCCACCTTCTCGGATGGCCCTCCGGCAATTGCATTGATTACTGTAATCGTATCCCGTTCAATCCTGAACTGTACTCCGATGCCCTCGAAACTACCCAGCAGTGGGTCTGTTGCCTCATGGAATTCATCCGCAGAGATGTACACGGAATGCGGATCGAGGCTTTGAAGCATTCCCATGATGGCTTTCTGCTCCAGAAGATCATTGTTCACGGTATCTACATAATTATCATCTACATATTTTATAACCGCCCTAAACTTGTCGATTTTTTTTCCGGTTAAAAAAGATGGGCCGGAATGGCCCTGTCCCCATCTCATTCCAATGAAAATACCGATGATTAACACGACAGCGAAAAGAATAGGAAGATAAACCTGAAATCTGTTTTTATTCATTTTTTATATTTATGGTGATTGTATTTTTTCTTCAGACTAACGAAAGATGAAATTCAAAAGTATGAAGACCGGTCATTCTTCGGTTAATTTTAATGATTCCTTGTTGTGGATTTCCTTATTAAATGTAATTTTGATCATTCTCGAGTCTAAAACAAAAATAAGAAAATTCCGTTTCATTTCAAAGAACTGTCAGGAGAAGGAATCGTGAACCTGGAATCGCATTAAACCCAAAAATATGAAGTTTTACAGAAAGCTGCTAACTGCCTTCCTGATCTTTTCAGGCTTACCCTGGACAATGATCGCTCAAAATCCCGCTCAACCCTATCATAACAGTTATTTTCTAACGGTCGATTCGGTGAAATTTCATTACCGGGTCTGGAAACCGGATTCGGGCCCGGTTAAAGGAAAAGTACTGCTGGTGCATGGTTTCTGCGGATCGACCTATAATTTCCGGAATAACTATGATGCACTGGTGTCTCAGGGCTACCAGGTCATTGCCATTGACCTTCCCGGGTTTGGTTACAGTGAAAGGGAAGCCACCCTCAATCAATCGCAAAGTAACCGTTCACGGCTGATCTGGCTATTGCTTGATTCCATCGATCAGGGGAACAGGGACAAATGGAACATCGTGGGTCATTCCATGGGCGGCGGGACGGTTGAAGCGATGGCGCTGATGCGGCCGGATCGGACAAAATCCGTTACGATCGTTGACGGGATGATGCTCATGAAGAATACCCTGTTTTACGACGCCTTTTTTTCAATTTCCAAAACAGAACCCAGGAAGGAATTGTTGATCAGTTATGTAAAAAACAATTACCTCACTTTCAATAATATGTCCAAAAAATTGAAAAGCGCTTATGGTTTTAAACCCGATTCCGCCCTGGTTAATGCCTACCTGAACCCGCTTCTGATAGAGGGTACTGCTGAAACGATTGTAAATCTCATCGCAAATTCAGATCCTGTTGATCGACTGGATCAGGGCCGGTTGAAAGATTTTCCGGTTCTCGTTATCTGGGGGAAAAACGACAAGACCATCCCGCTCAGAAAAGGAAAAAAACTGAAACGCGAGATTCCTTCCATTCAACTAAAAGTGATCGCGGGGGCACGCCATATGCCGATGGAAACAAATCCCGAACTTTTTAACAAATATTTCCTGGATTTCCTGAATGCAAACAACAGGTAAAAGGATTAGCGTCATCAAATATGATATTCCCGGACTAACCAGGGTTTAATAGTTCCATAATCCAGAAACGACCTGGTATCGCGATATACCGCCACCATCCGTGGCAGGATCACAATAGGGTTTCCAAAGAAACGGAATGGATTCACCAGGTGACTGCGTGAGCGGAAATGTTCTTCAACGATCCCATCCCAGGTAACCGGTCCTTTCACTTTAACGGCGCTGACGACATTGCGGTTGTAATGCCATAAAGGATGAAGCCTGAGCGAAAGGGGGGTGTGGCTGTTATGCCACCGGTCGAGGAAAGTTTCATAAGATATCCCTTCTTTTTTCCTGAACAGAGTCAGCAGGCAGATTCCCGGCGTGATGATCCCGTCGTTCCAGTTTTTTGTATAGCTGAGCGGAATGGCTTCCGTTGCCTCATAACACCCTTCAAAACCAGGTTCGTCAGTCAGTTTATCCAGGATAACCGGCTCCTCCATAATGAGTGAGATCGCCGCGATCTTCTTCTTTTTGAAAGGAATTACCGAAAGCACCGGAGGTGGGCTTTCTGTTAGGGTTACCCAGATTGAGGCCGGCCGAATTCTTTCCTTTACCTCTTTGCACAGGAGGAGAATGCGTTCGGAAAAGTCTGCATAACTTTCCGAAGAGGTCCCATTGACCAGGTAGATGTACTTCATTTGCCGCGGATTTTGCATAGGAAGTTTCAAAAATAGAACTTTTTCTTCTACCGTCTTTCTAAAACGGTTAATTTCGGCCCACTAAACTTAAACCTGTTTCACATGCCCGCAATTGAATCATCATTGCCTCAACGCGTATTGCTCACCGGGGGTTCCGGATTTCTGGGAACCGCTATCATCAATGAGCTGCTTGCGCAAGATTCCGCCCTTACCGTTTCGCTTTTAAGAATTATTGATCTGAAGGTAAATAATTTCAAAGATGAGCGGATTGAATTTATCCAGGGAGATATCTGTGACCCGGAAAAGGTCAATCAGTTATGCAGCGGCATGGATATCGTGATTCATTCAGCCGCCATTGTAGATTGGGGAACGAAGCCTGAAAAGGAAATCCTCCGAACCAATGTTGAGGGTACCGCAAACGTGATCAGGGCCTGCAAAAAGGAGAAAGTGAAATTTCTGGTTTATACCAGTTCCCTGGATGCCATTTTCGGAGGTAAACCCCTTGTGAACATTGATGAAAACATTCCTTATCCCGAAAAACATCCAAACAGTTATTGCCGCAGCAAGTATCTTGCAGAAAAGCTTGTCACCGAAGCGAACGGTCCCGACCTGAAAACCTGCATCTTGCGACCGTCCGATATTTATGGCGAAGGGGATCCTTTTCATATTGGTTCCCTGATCGAAATGGCCAAGGGCGGTTTTTATGTCCGACTGGGAAATGGCAGTACCAAATCGCAGCATGTTTATGTGGGCAACATGGCTCATGCGCACATCCTGGCCGCCAGAGCATTGCTCGAGGGAAACAAAGCGGTAGCCGGAAATATCTATTTCATTACCGATGGGCCTCCTTCCAACTTCTTCACCTTTTTCGACCGGATCGTAGAGGGGTCGGGCTACCGGATCTGGCCATCAAAATTTAATATTCCCCGGAACATCGCCTATGTGATGGGAACTATTTCGGAGGGGATCGCATTCCTGGCAAGGCCTTTCAGGAAATATACACCTAAATTCAGCCGTTTTGCCGTGATTTATACCTGCAGCGATTTTACTTTTTCCACTGATAAAGCAAATAAAGACTTCGGGTTTATTCCAAAATACAATGCCGATGAGGCATTCGGCAGAACCTGTGAGCATTTCAGGAAAATGTAAACTCGTTAAATTTTAACAGAACCCTTTTGTTTATGCTCCATTCAAGACCAGGATAACTGGTTTTTCCCTCTTTTTTTGATTATATTTGTATAAACAGCTTCCTGATTCAGGAAAATGCTGAAAACTTAAATTATGAAATACAACCTTTTAGGAAATACCGGAATCCTGGTTTCAGAAATCTGCCTGGGAACCATGACATTTGGCGGAAGATCTTACTGGAAAGCCATTGGTGAGCAAACGCAGAAGGAGGTCAATGAACTTGTGAAGACTTCCATTGATCGTGGAATTAATTTTATTGATACGGCCAACGGGTATTCGGAAGGAATGGCAGAGACGATGCTTGGAGAATCCCTGAAACAGCTGGGGATTAACCGGCAGCAGGTAATTATTGCCACGAAAGTACGATTGCGTATGGGCCTGGGGGCTAACCAGGTCGGGCTTTCCCGGCTTCACATCATGGATTCCGTCAATGACAGCCTTCAGCGGATGGGACTCTCCCATATTGATCTTTTATACATTCACGGAGTGGATCCGCTTACCCCGCTTGAAGAGACCATGCGAGGATTGGAGGATGTGGTGCGGGCCGGTAAGGTACGTTATATCGGCGTGAGCAACCACCCAGCCTGGAAGATGATGAAAGCCAATGCTATTGCTGAGAAGAATGACTGGACAAAATTTATCGCAACCCAGAATTTTTACAGCCTGGCAGGTCGTGATGCAGAGCGGGAAATCATCCCCATGGCCATTGAGGAAAAGATGGCGGTGATGCCCTGGAGTCCGCTTGCAGGAGGCTTTTTATCCGGCCGGATTACGCGGGATCAGCAAAAAACAGGAGACAGCCGCCGGGATAATTTTGATTTTCCCCCGATTGACAAAGAAAAATCATTCAATATTATCGATGTACTGATTGAGATCGGGAAAAAATACGACGTTTCAGCAGCCCGCGTGGCACTGGCCTGGGTATTACACAAACCATGGGTTACCAGTGTCATCATCGGGGCAAAGCGACACGAACAACTGCTTGACAACCTTGCGGTGACTGAACTGCAACTGACTCCGGAAGATTTACAGCTGCTGGATCAGATCAGTGCCCTGAAACCAGAATACCCTGGCTGGATGATGGAACGGCAGATGACAGGGAGATATCCCGGGTAAACCCGAAATGCTAGTAACGGATTACCTTATGGATCTTAGTGTATTCTCCCGTCCGGATTCTGATGAAATAGAACCCGCTGACATATCCCGAGAGATCAAAGCTGATTTCTCCTCCTTCGGAGATTCTCAGCACTTTTGTTTGAAGAACCTTTCCCTGGACATCCATTATAGCCGCAGTTGCATCAGCCGACTCATTTCCTGTGAATTTCACATGAACAAGCCCTGCTGTGGGATTAGGATAAACCAAAACACTATAATTATCGGCCGTCGGGTCAGGAATTGAAATAGTTGCACTGAAGGTAAGCATCCGTTCGGAACTTACGCTTTCAGTGCAGGGGACGGCGGCATTCGCAAGAAGCGATAACTTTACAGACCCTTTTACCAAATCTGAGGGTCCGGGGGTATATTCTCCAATAAGGGACGCGGAATTCGAGAAAACTCCATCGCCATCACTGGTCCACAAAACCGTTGAGTAACCGGTTGCAATACCATTAAGCGGAATGGCATCATTGGTTGGTTTAACGGTAATATCTTCTCCTGCAAAAGAAGTAGGAGAAGGATTCACAATGAGATCTGTGGTGACAATCACGGTGGAGTCACCGTCGGAGACTTCGCAAACCAGGTGGAGCGACTGCTCAGGAGTGATCACCAGACTTTGTTCGTGGGAAGTTATTCCGGCAGGCACTGAACTCCAAGAGTAGGTATACGTTTCCCTGCCACCGGAGGCAATGACGGAAACGCTGGTGGATTGACCTTTACAGACAGGACCATCTGCAGGATTGTCAATTGCCGCTGTTAACCAGATCCATCCCCAGACGTAAACCTTAACGGTAGCGACTTTGGTAGTATTCCCGTCGTTGACTGTGACGGTATAAGTCGTTGTTTTTTTCGGGGAAACCATCGGGTTCCTCAGATTGGAAGTAAAGCCAACGGGATTAGAGGTCCATGCATAGGTATAATTCCCGGTACCACCGGATGCATTGCAGGTAAGCCGTGACGATTGGCCGCGATAGATATTCCCCGGATTTGCATTAGCAGATACCGTTAAAGTCACAGGGATCACAGTAACCGAAACCAGGCAGCTTCCTGTCAGTGTACCGCTGGTTACGGTGCAAGTATAGGTTGTATTCACGGTAGGAGTTGCAACTGGACTTTGGAGTGTGGAAGTGAATCCTGCCGGTACTGACGTCCAGGCATAATTATAAGTTGAAGTTCCGCCATTGGCTGTACAGTTCAATTGTGTCGTTTGACCTAAAGTAATGGTGGAAGGCGTTGCAGAGGTGGTTACGGTAAGAACAGGCGTAACATTCACCCTTACTGTGACTACTGCACTGGCATTTTGTGAACCACTGGTGACCGAACAGGTATAAATCGTAGTGACAGTCGGAGCAACCACCGGCGACTTCAGTGAAGAGGTAAATCCGGCAGGATTTGAAGTCCAGGAATAAGTATAGGTTCCGGTACCACCGGTTGGATTACAGTTGAGGGCAGAGGTCTGTCCCGGATTAATGTCAGTCGGGGTAGCTGTCAAAGCAATTGAAAGGGCCGGAATGGAACCGACGGTTACTGTGGTAACAGTACTGATATTTTGCGTGCCGCTGCATATTGCACAAGTATAAGTGGTATTGACCAACGGCGAAACCACAGGACTTTTCAGGGTTGAGGTAAACCCTGCCGGACTGGATATCCAGGAATAGCTATATGTCCCGGTTCCTCCGGAGGGGTTGCAGTTTAGCTGTGATGACTGACCGCTGGTTATTGCAGCAGGAGTAGCCGTTGCAACTGCTGAAAGTAAGGGATATACGAGTACCTGAACGCTCTCTGAATAGCTTTGCGATCCGCTGGTAACAAGACAGGCGTAGGTAGTATTCACCAGGGGTGAAACCACAGGACTTTTCAGGTTTGAGGTAAAACCCGCCGGAATAGAAGTCCAAGAATAAGTATACGTTCCGGTGCCTCCATCGGCCTCGCAGTTGAGCTGAGAAGTTTGGCCTGCAATAATGGTTTGCGGAATTGCCGTCACCACACCATCCAGGAGCGGTGTGACTGTAACCGTTTTATTTGCCGTGGCGGTTTGTGTTCCACAGGTCACGGTGCAGGTGTAGGTTGTATTAATTACCGGTGAAACCACAGGACTTTTCAGGGTTGAGGTAAACCCTGTCGGACTGGATATCCAGGAATAGCTATACGTCCCGGTTCCTCCGGAGGGGTTACAGTTTAGCTGGGATGACTGACCGCTGGTTATCGTAGCAGGAGTAGCCGTTGCAACAGCCGAAAGTAAGGGATATACGAGTACCTGAACGCTCTCAGAATAGCTTTGCGATCCGCTGGTAACAAGACAGGCGTAGGTAGTATTCACCAGGGGTGAAACCACAGGACTTTTCAGGTTTGAAGTAAAACCCGCCGGAATAGAAGTCCAGGAATAAGTATACGTTCCGGTGCCTCCATCGGCCTCGCAGTTGAGCTGAGAAGTCTGGCCTGCAATAATGGTTTGCGGAATTGCTGTCACCACACCATCCAGGAGCGGTGTGACTGTAACCGTTGTATTTGCCGTAGTGGTTTGTGTTCCACAAGTCACGGTACAGGTGTAGGTTGTATTAATAAGCGGAGATACAACAGGATTCTTTAGCGCAGAAGTAAATCCTGCAGGAGCTGAGATCCATGAATAGGTATACGTTCCGGACCCACCGACAGGATTACAGTTTAGTTGCGAAGGTTGCCCCGCCATGATGGAAGGTGGCGTCGCTGTAGCCGTAGCCGAAAGGGAGGCTGCTCCGGATACATACACTGTGACGCTGGCATAACCAACCTGTCCGCCATTGAAAACCTGGCAAGTGTAGGTAGTAGTTACATTGGGTGCGACAACCGGGTTTTGAATGTTTGAAATGAAACCGGGGGCCAGGGAGCTCCATGAATAATAATAGGTTCCGGATCCGCCGGCACCAATGCAGTTGAGTTGAGAGGTTTGTCCTGCTGAAATGGTTGAAGGAGTTGCTGTGGCTGTTCCGGAAACCAGAGCGGATGCCTGTCCGAAAGCAAAAATTATAATGCTGATGATGATTGCTGACCTGATCCAAAGATTTCGTTTTCCCATCTTACATTTATTAGGTTTCTGTACTTTGATTTCTTTTATCTGGTGGCGGCTCTATGGCTGCGCCTCCCTGCATCTGTGCTTTTAATCAATTTGATGCAGAAAAACGCAATTACCATACGTACTTTGTACAGGTAAAAGACAGTACTATAATACATGGTTGTCCAGAGAAAAAGCACCGAACGGACAACGAGAAAGAACATTCACCTGAAGTACCTTTATTTTCAGGAATTCCGGTATCAGTTTAAAATCTTTCTAAATTTAAAAACTCCGAAAAGGCCAGTAATTTCTGATAGTTGGTGCGTTTTTTATAGTTCCGGAAAAAACGTAATCAGGGGAAAATAGATTTGTTGATCTGTTTTCGGAATGGATGAAAAAATTATCTGAAGACAACTTACTATCTTTGCAAAAAAAAATACGAGGATGGAAGTTCAGGGAAAAGTGAATATGATGTTACAACTCCAGTCGGGTCAGGGAAAAAACGGCCTTTGGAAAAAGCAGGAATTCATTCTTGAGACGGAAGGACAGGTTCCCCGCAAGATCTGTTTTTCTTTATGGGGTGAAAAAGTGGATCAGTTTCCGCTGGCCACCGGGGAGATAATAACGGTATTCTTCGACGTGGAAAGCCGTGAATACAACGGGAAATGGTATACCGATGCGAAAGCCTGGAAAATCACCAAAGGCGAAGGTAAGGGAACTTCTCCCGCAGGACCGAAGCCAGCTTCTGATATTCCGGCTTCTGATGATTTCTCAGCTGCCGATGACTTGCCCTTCTGAATTACTGCCCGTCATTTTTTCGCAAAATTCGTATAACCGATCTATCGCCGCTTTGTCTTTTGAAAATTCGCAGGTGACTTCGTGACTGTGTGCAAAATATTTCCCGGTAATCAGGTCAAGGGATTTATCGGTAGCCAGCCATACCGGCGTTGCCGCTCCTTCTTCGGGTGACATAGAACCACGAAAACCCAGATCATTACTCAGTTTACTGTTAACATCTCCCGGATGACATGAATTTACGGTTATCCCAAGCGGGTTTAATTTCTCAGCGAAGGCAACTGTCAGCATCCGATTGGCCTGTTTGGATTGCCGATAGGCTGCATTGCCCTCATATTTCCTTTCCCTGAATTCCAGATCTTCCATATTCAATCCTCCGGCATAATAACTGGCCACATTGATTACCCTTGCAGGAGCTGCCTTGGTAAGGGCAGGCGTCAGAAACCTGGTCATCCAGAAATACCCCAAAACATTGGTTGCAAACTGCATCTCAATGTTTTCAGCGGTCTCCTTCCGGTTCAGGGGAACAATACCGGAATTATTTACCAGGATATGAAGCGGTTTGTCCCAGCTTTCGGCAAATCTCCGCATATCTGCCTGAAGCGACAGATCAACCACCGCGATTGACAACAACTGGTTGCACGTTGCAGTGATGATCTCATCCATGGCCTTTTGCAATTTGTTTTCATCCCTTCCGACCATGGTAACCGAATGTCCATGCCGTGCCAGTTGCCGGCAAATGGCTTTTCCAATCGCACCATAAGCACCGGTCACTATTATATTCTTTTTCATCCTGCTCGTCTCTTTTAAATGCTGATCCTCCCGGTTTCAGTTTATCTTTACAATAAATTTACTCCTTTTTTAAAGGTAAAGCAATGAAACTTGAAAATGTTATTAAAGCTGCTCATGATTTGAGTTCCCCATACAGGATCAATCATGGCAAAGATTTCCGGCTTGATGCGATTGATCCGAAGGATAAAGGCTCGTTTTCAGAGGATCTGAAAGAAGCAGCCAGTGATGCCCTTGCGGACGGGGTAAAAGGGCTTTCAAAACTACAGGAGATGTTATATGCCCATGACCGATATGCCCTGCTTCTGATCTTCCAGGCAATGGATGCAGCCGGAAAGGATGGTGCAATTAAACATGTAATGTCAGGTGTCAATCCTCAGGGCTGCCAAGTAGCCTCTTTCAGGGCACCCACTGCTATTGACCTGGACCATGACTATATGTGGCGATGCAATATCCAGCTTCCGGAGAGAGGAAGGATCGGCATCTTTAACCGTTCGTATTATGAGGAAGTACTTATCGTGAAGGTCCATCCCAAAATACTGGATAGTCAAAAGATACCTGATCCGTTAAAAGACAAGAAAATCTGGGAAAAACGGTATGAGGATATTGTTGGATATGAAAATTACCTGACCAACAACGGAGTAGTGATCCTTAAATTCTTTCTTCATGTTTCGAAGGAAGAACAGAAAAATCGTTTTATCAAGCGAATTGAGGATCCTGCAAAAAACTGGAAATTCTCAGAGGGCGATGTTGCGGAACGCAAGCACTGGGATAAATATATGGAAGCCTATGAAGAGATGGTACAGCACACCTCCACAAAAAATGCCCCCTGGTATGTTGTTCCCGCGGATCATAAATGGTACACCCGGTTGGTCGTTGCTTCCGCCATCATCAGTGCACTCTCAGCGCTTGATCTCTCCTATCCTGTCATGAACACCGAGAAGATTGCCGATCTGGAAAAAGCCAGAAAAGAATTGGAATCTGAAGATGGAAAATGAAAAAGGAATTGCTCAATACAGCTTACAATAAACAGATAAAAAAAATATGGGAAATGCGCTTTTTTCAAAACTGAAAATAAGAGATATCGAATTAAAAAACCGGATTGTTGTTTCACCCATGTGCCAGTATTCGAGTGTGGATGGATTTGCGAACGACTGGCACCTGGTGCATCTCGGAAGCAGGGCGGTTGGTGGTGCTGCTTTGGTGATGACCGAAGCCACAGCGGTTTCGCCCGAAGGACGGATTTCCATTGATGATCTGGGAATATGGAAAGATGAGCACACCGTATTCCTGAAAAGGATCACGGATTTTATCCTCAAACAGGGTGCTGTACCGGGCATACAGCTGGCACATGCCGGAAGGAAAGGCAGTCGGACGGCTCCCTGGAATGGTGATAAGGATCTTTCTGAAAGTAATGGCGGATGGAAAACCGTTGCCCCGTCACAAATACCCTTTTCTTCAGACTATGCCGTCCCTGAAGCGCTCCCGGCGGAAGGGATCCTGAAAGTCATTGAGGATTTCAGCGCTGCGGCACACAGGGCGCTTGAAGCAGGATTCGTGGTTGCCGAGATTCACGCTGCCCACGGTTATCTCATTCACGAATTCCTCTCTCCGCTTTCCAATAAACGAACCGATGAATATGGCGGATCCTTTGAAAACCGGAGCCGCCTGCTCATTGAGATTGTCCGGAAGGTCCGTTCCATCTGGCCCGAAAATTATCCGCTCTTTGTAAGACTTTCCTGCATCGACTGGACAGATGAAGGGATCCGGATTGAAGATGCTGTTGCCCTGGCCGTTTTGTTGAAAAAGGAAGGTGTGGATCTGGTGGATTGTTCTTCAGGAGGGATCATTCCGGGCGTCATCATTCCGGCTGCCCCGGGGTACCAGGTTCCTTTCGCTCAAGCGATCCGGCAACAAACCGGGATATTAACCGGTGCCGTTGGCATCATCACAAACAGCACTCAGGCGGAGGAGATCCTTTCTACGGGAAAAGCTGATCTGATCATTATGGCACGGGAGCTACTCCGTGATCCCTATTTCCCGTTTCATGCTGCCATGGATTCCGGTGAAGATCTTGCCTGGCCAAATCAGTATTTGAGGGCAAAACGCCGGAATTAATATTTGTTTTGGATAATCGCATTCATGTTGTTTATATTTGCATATTACAGATAATAGACAACTGCTATTTACTTATTAAAAGAGGAGGCTTTATGAAAAAACTTTTTACACTGGTTTTCTTTCTTTCCATCATTCCATTCGTTAACAGTCAATCCATCCTTTCTTACAGCTTCAATAATAGTTTAGCAGAATCCAATGGAGCAGGTCCTGTACTGTCTGTATTGGGCAACCCCGGAATCTATGTCCTGGATACCCTTAATGAAATCAATGGAAAAACGAAAACCGTTTACCGTTTTGAAACCAACAGCGGGTTTCAACTGGATAATGTCCAGGCAGGGCATTTCCTTGACAGCACTTACAGCATCGAATTATACTTTAAGTTCGATTTTCTGAACAGCTGGAAGAGGGTTGTAGACTGGAAAAACCGTAAATCAGATCATGGAGCTTACGTGTATAATGGTCAACTGAACTTCTATCCCTATGTTTATAGTTCTGGTGATACGGTTCCGGTCCGGGCCGGCGAATATACCTATTACATCATCACCCGAAACGGGATAACCAAAGAACTGAAGATTTATACGGATGCGAGAGTGGAAATTGCATTTACTGATTCCTATGATGATGGCATACTGGATGCGGATCAGGTATTGAATTTTTTTCATGATGACCTGGCTGTACCGAATGAAGCCAGTTCCGGTGCTGTGGCATTGCTGAATATCTATAACTATGTGTTGGATTCAGCTTCTATCGTACATAAGTGGAATAATATCAATGGCCAGATTTATGGGATTGGTGAACCAGAAAGCCAGTTTGGCCGTTTTGTTTATCCGAACCCGGCAACAGATAAAATCTCTATCGACCTGCGACCTTTCCCGGAGAAAACGATGATGGAAATTTCCATGGTTAATTCAACAGGAATGGTTGTTTATTCGGAAAAATATGCTTCCGGTTACAATTGGCCAGTTGATCTTCAATCATTGAACCTGGCAACGGGTATTTATCTTATCAGGGCTCAATCCGCGAAAAAATCTGTCAGTCAAAAGCTGATCATCCGGTAATGTAGCGTTATCTTAAAGTTCACTTTTTATAGGATCACCGCAAATACAGCAGAAAGTAAATTCAACAATTATTTACTGTATTTACTTTGAACATTACTTAATTCTGACGCTTCACTTTCTTTTCCCCGTTTCAGGGACTTGGTTTTTTCGGCATTCGGAAGGTGCAAACAATTACCTTTGTCATTCCGTGATTTGAAGATAACCTCCAGGCATTATGACAAAAACAAATACAGCAAGCCGACTCCTGCTGATCCTGATATTGCTGGTCCCTCTCATGTTGGCCGCGCAGAAATCTGCCTCTAAAATTCATCAGACAAGAGAAAAAGACAAGGAAGAGGAGGAAGATCCCTTTCCCCGTTTCGAGTTTGGAATCAATTTCGGAACCTACCTTGCAAACAAATATACAGCCGCGTTCTATAGCGGACGGGATGGAAATGTGAACACGGTAAGTTATGTCATGAAAAACACCTTCTGGTACAGGGAAATCAGGGATGCGCTAGGGGCTTCTGCTTCCGACACGGTTATATTGCGTGAACTTCCCGGTAACATGAACTATTCTGCAACCCTGATGGGCGGTTTGTTTCTGAAGTACAATATCACCCGGCTGGACGGGATTTTTTTACAGGCCAATTATTCCAGGTTAAATACGGATGGTTCCTTTACGGTGGAGGTGACGCCCCAGGGATATACTTTTCCGGATATCCGGGTATGCGGTATTCACGGAAGGGAGGAACGGTTGAACTTTGATCTCGGTTACCACCGGAAATTCCCGGTTTACAAGAAGAAGATGAATCTTTTCCTGCAGGGTGGGGTCAATATGAATTATGTGCAGGTTCAGAAAGCCTACATCAATTTCAATGACAAAGAATTTTCGATCATCAATATTTATGGCAGTCAGTATTATGTTCCGGGCAGCAATCTGCAGGAAGTTCAGAACCGGCAGGGCGGGATAGGATATGGACTGATCCTCGGAGGCGGTATGGGATTCACCTTTACACCCCAAATCGGTCTTGAAGTTGGCGGATACATGAATTATGTCAGGGTAAACCTGGAAGATTACCACGACCTTAAACCATCGTATGCCATTTACCTCAGGTTCATGCTGAGCAACATCATAAACGGAAATCAGGACTGACCAGCACTTTCTTCTATAATGGCCTGAAGGGATCAACGCATTTCCCCGCATTAAAGATTTTACTTGACTTTCTGTATTTAATTCTTATATTTAGGCCATAAAAATCCCATACTATGAAAGCACAGGTATTCATTATGATATTCCTGTTCCCAATCTGTGTCTCAATGGCTCAGGGCACGGATTATGTCGGGAAAAAGGAATTTCAGGCAGAGACCAAAAGAATTTCAGAGAGCCTTAACGCATCCAAACGATCTGTGACCCAGATTAAACAGCTGGCTGTTACACAGAAAACCACGATCGACAGCCTGAAACAAGTCATTCTTGCCGGCCAGGCCCAGATTAAAACCGGCAATGATACCATCAGCGCGGCAACCCTTAAGATCCGTGAACTGCAAATGCAGATTAACAGCCGCAGACAAATGGCAGAAACGGGGTTCATTCTGCTGGCAGCCCTTATCCTGCTGCTCATGGTTGTCGCCTTCTGGTGGGTTTATATCCTGTCGAAAAAAACCAGTAAGCGGTTTGTGAAAATCTCAGAAGATCACGAAACCTTTTCACAGACCATGACGAAAGAGTTCATTTTGATCACGGAAAAAATCAAAGACAACAAAGACCATATTCTGATTCTCTCAGATGACCTTAAACAGCAGATCAGAAAAACGGATCTCGCTATCCAGACGGATCGGGAGCGGTTGGCAATGGTTGACGAAAGTGTGAAGAACCTGAGATTCGAAAGTGAATCGGGATTTAAACTCCAGAATGAAAAGGTCAGTGTATTGCAGGAATCCATGAGCAAAATGAACCTGCACATGACGGAAAGCCTGAAAAAACAGGAAGATCACATGAATTCGGAAATTCAGAAACTTTCGAAGATGATGGCAAAACACGACCAGGAAAAAGAGAAACTTGCCTGATCTTGTTAACCGATGTTTTCCCGCATTTTTCTAGATAAATTCAGCTTTACCAGTTCATAGGATTGTCGGATGTAATGTTCCCATTCCATCCGGTTAAACCGGTCCTCATTCAGTATTTTTATCCACTTCGCCCGGGCAAAATAAGGGGCCTGGATGATATCGGCCGTTTCCGTAAGTTCAATAAATTCAGGCTCGGGAACCTTCAACGCGATTTGTAAAGGAGGATCCAAGTCGGCCAGGCAAAACATCTTGTCACCAACCGAAAAGACGAGGTTATTCCCCCACTTTACATCTTCGGTTACCGCAGGGAGCGAGCAGCAAAAACTCCTTAGTTCTTCAATGTTCATGTACAAATTTAAAATTTTTATACATTTGGTTTTCATTTTTATCACGGATATGAACCCCGGGACAAGCCAATGGGCAATTAATTGAAACCGGTAAATGGATAAAGAAATGACTTTTGCAGATCGAACTCTGACATTCAACAGAAACCTCGATTTTAAAGATCCGCTTCCGGAAGGGATTTCCATCATGAATCCTTTCAAAGATGATGAACAGATCATGCAGGTCTCCACACAATTTTATCAGAAATTTTATCATGATCAGAAAAAGCGGCATTTGATCCTTGGTATTAACCCGGGGCGATTAGGGGCAGGTGTTACAGGAATCCCGTTTACCGATACAAAAAGATTAAAAGAGCGATGCGGAATCGGTTATTCAGGAAAGGAAACCCATGAGCCATCCTCAGTATTTATGTATGATATGATTGCGGCTTATGGCGGTACTGATAAATTTTATCGTGACTTTTTTATCGGGGCGGTTTGTCCCCTTGGATTCACATTGCTGAACCCAAAAGGCCGGGATATCAATTACAATTATTATGACAGTAAGGCACTCCAGGATTCCATTTACAATTTTATTGTTGATCATATTGAAAAGCAGATTGCCTTTGGGATTGATAAGGAGACCTGTTTTATCCTGGGTTGTGGGAAAAATGAAAAATTTTTCCGAAAGCTAAATGACGAAAAAGGATATTTCCGTAAGGTTGTCGCCCTGGAGCATCCGCGTTATATAATGCAATACCAGGCGAAACAGAAGGAGGAATTTATCCTGAAGTATCTTGGTGTTCTGAGATCAATAGATTAAACCTCCATTTGTCGGGAATTTCATTTCTCTCTTTTTTAATCCCAATCCCTTTCATTTTTTTCCACTTTCATCCCTGAAGCGAAGGCTTGTCAGGCTTGGGTTTTTGAAGATTTGTTTCATGTTTTTTTAGTCAACAAAAATTTTATCTTCTGATTATGAGACGCCTATGATTACGCTGGAATTAAAATAAGCCATTCATTTTGTTTGTATTCAGTCTGAATATAAATTTCATATTTTGAACATTTTATATATGTATTTGATTTATAGTCTCTATATTTGCCTATTGCTGCGTATATTACCTATTTTTATTCATTATTTGAGCCAATCACCTGATAATTAACATTTTGTGTGTTTGGATCAGAGATAATAACGCTGTGTTATTACATATGCTATCCATGATTATGTTGTCCTGTAAATAAATTCTATATATGAAGAACATTCTACCCATCAATCCAACGAAAAGAAATAATTTTTTCTGGTCCGTTTTAGTCGCCTTAACCCTGGTTGTCATTTCAATAATGAACTCCAATCCGGTTCAGGGGCAAAACTGTACGGTGAATGCGAATGTTGACCAAACGATTTGTGTCAATGCTCCCATGATGCTGATTGGCAATTCAAACGGATTATACCAGGGTTCGGGCAACATCACCTGGAGCCAGGTTTCGGGACCATCGGTGATAATTACCTCCCCTAACAATTTGATTTCAACCGTCACGGGGTATCAGCAGAACCAAGCCTACAAGTTCCGGCTGAGCGCCAAATGCCTGGACGGATCACTGGTTTTTGATGAAGTAACTTATACTGTGTTGCCTATTTCCACGGCTATTGCTGGTCCTGACCAGGCAGGTTGTGCCGGTACTTATTCTGTTACGGGAAACGCACCCGGGGCAGGTGAAACCGGACTATGGACCATACAGGGCAGCAACAATGCGGCGATATCCATTGCCACACCCGCGTCGCCCACTACTTCAATAACAGTGAGCGGGAATAACGCTGGTGTTACGACACTCCGATGGACCATCACGAATTCCATTTCCTTCTGTTCATCCTTTGACGAACTCACTTTTACCACTGCGGGCGCCATCAGCCCGGTAAATGCAGGTGTTGACCAGACTTTATCACATTGCTATTCTTCTACACAGAGCACAGCCCTGGCGGGTTCTTTTGGAGGAAACGGATTTATGGGGCAGCACGGAACATGGACGGTTGTCAGCGGTCCGAATATCCCTTCATTCGATAATCCCAATATTAACACTGCCCATGTCAGCGGATTGATCCAGGGTACCTATGTCCTGAGATGGACCGTTGCCGGGCCTTGTGTTAACGGATTTGATGAAATGAGAATTATTGTACCTGCCCCAACGGCAGATATCACAAATGTATCGGGGCAAGTTGTTCATTTTTGTGATGGACGTACGTCATTCGTTTTATACGGTACTGTACCCCTCTATATCAATGAAACGGTTCATTGGGTCCAAACGAGTGGTCCGGGAACCGCTACGATTGCCAGCCCGAATACCCCGGTTACTTCTGTAACGGTTCCTTCCGGTCCCGGGATTTATACATTCAGTTATACCATCAACAACGCATTCACCAGTTGTTCGTCCAATGGTACCTATACCGTAGCTTTTGATATTAATCCATCGATCAATGCAGGGGCTGATCAGATATTGGCCTGCAATGTTACTACTGCAGTGATTAATTATACTGACTCCGGCGACGGACCCGTTGCGTGGAGTATCATCAGCGGTCCAACTTCGATTAATTACCCTGTTATTCCAACTGCCTTTCAGAACACCGGTTTTCCGTTAACGGTAACCGGCCTGATCGCACAGGGAACTTATGTAATCAGAATCAGGAAATCCCCGGGGGCAGGTAGCAGCTGTGAAACCGTATTTGATGATGTTTCGGTCACTGTTTCGGTATCTCCGACTGCTTCAAATGCTGGATCAAGTCAGTTATTGGCCTGCAATATTTACCAGACCCATCTTGCCGCGAATGTCCCGTTTATCGGAACCGGAAAGTGGTCGCAGGTCTCCGGGCCCAATGCTGCCACGATTGCGGATGTGAATGATCCATTAACCCTGGTATCGATAATGATCAATGGTGTATACCATTTTCGGTGGACCATCTCAGCCGGACCAGGATGTCCTGTTGCCCAGGCAATAACCAATGTAGTTGTTGCAGGAGTGGTTCCAACCCAGTCCAATGCCGGTCCTGACCGCACCATATGTTTCGGATCTCCCGTCATTCTTGCCGGTAACGTACCCATTCTTAATGAGATCGGTACCTGGACGGTAACACCGAGTGCAGGAATAACGTTCTCGAATATAAATTCTCCGAATGCCGTGGTGAATGGTATGGCATTAAGCACTGCCTACACATTCACCTGGACGATTACCAATGCCTGTGGCGTCACGACAGATGCGGTGGTGATAACCACGAATAATACACCAGGCCCTATCCAGGCAATTGCCGGCCCTGATCAATGCCAACCGGCCGGCACTGTTAGTATAACCCTGGCGGGTAATAATCCCGCACCAGGTACAGGAGCATGGACAAAACTAACGGGTGGATCTGCCACAATCACAAATTCAACCCTGTTTAACACAACGGTTACAGGGATGAGTAACGGAACCTATACTTTTCAATGGGCTGTCAGTTCGGGAGGTTGTACGCCCACTTATGATACGGTGATGATAACGATTTCCGCTCCGACAACCACAGCAGAAGCCGGACCAGATCAGAATATCTGCGGCACCTCGGTCACGCTAACGGGTAACACACCCACAGCCGGAACCGGCACATGGAGCATTTTCAGCGGGGGAGACGGTCCTGTAATTGTTACCCCAGGATCGGCAATTACCTCTGTTACCGGTCTGACACCGGGATCATGGGTTTTCAGATGGACCATCACAAATAACGCCTGCCTGACGAGTTACGACTCGGTGCAAGTAAATGTTTCGATGGCATCCATCGCTCCAAATGCTGGTCCCGATCAGATTATTTGTTCTGTTAACAGCACTACGCTGGCGGCCAATACCATAACCGGAGGATCAGGCTTATGGAGTGTAATATCTGGCCCCAACACTCCTACTTTTTCGAGCTATTCTTCTCCGACTGCGACCTTGTCGAACCTCATAACCGGGACCTATATCCTGAGCTGGACTGCAACATCCGGATCTTTCTGTCCTCCGCAATCCGATAATGTCACCATACAAACCGTTCAGGCTGCTTATGCCGGAGCAGATTATCATATCTGCGTGGCCACTACCCTTAACCTCTCCGGAACCATTGGCTCAACAGGAAACTGGACCAATGTTTCGGGACCAAACACACCGGTCATTTCGCCAACCGGCGGAAATACGGCAACTGTTTCCGGTATGATGAACGGAGTATATGTTTTCAGGTATACCATTCCCGTGGGCATTTGCCCAATGACATTTGACGACATCCAGATAACGATTGACGGACAGCCGACCACTGCCGATGCCGGTGTTGATCAGGTTTTGTGCACTACAGGTACGATTGGGCTGAATGGAAATACACCCGTTACCGGAACAGGTACATGGACAAAGCTTTCTGGTCCGGCAGGCGGCTCTTTCAGTCCGAATGCAAATACCCCGAATGCTTCATTTATCGGTGCAGCACCAGGCGTTTTTGTATTCACATGGACCATTGCTGATGGCGGTTGCAGCAATTCCGACCAGGTAAGGATTGACAATTATCAAGCACCTTCGCTTTCCAATGCAGGATCAGCCCAGGCACAGGTTTGTGAAAACTTCACCACACTTGCAGCCAATACACCTGCTGCCGGTATCGGAGCCTGGACACAGGACAGTGGCCCAAATACAGCTGTTTTCAGTTCTGTTATTCTGCCGAATGCAACCGTTTCAAACCTGGTTGCAGGAACCTATATCTTCCGCTGGACCATATCGAATGGCCCTGTCTGCGTTCCGACAACAAGTACGGTAAGTGTCACTGCTTTTACTCCGCCTACCACACCACTGGCAGGTCCCGATCAATTGATCTGCAACTCAACCCCGTCGACTCCCCTCGCAGCAAATGCAATCACAACAGGGACCGGAACATGGTCACAGATCAGCGGTCCGTCGGCTACTTTCAGCAATATCAATAATCCGGTTGCTACCTTCACCTGTACCGGCGGTCCCGGTGTTTATGTATTACAATGGACGGCCGATAATCCCCCCTGTTCGCGTCTTGACCAGGTAACCATTACGAATTATGCGGTTCCTACGCCTGCAGCAGCCGGTCCTGATCAGAGCATTTGCGAATTCACTGCCCTCTTTTTAGCCGGAAACACGCCTGTCATCGGAACAGGAGCGTGGACACAAATCAGCGGTTCGACCACAGCCATTTTTATCAATCCTGCCTCCCCAACGACGCAGGTACTGGGAACCAATGCGGGAACTTATGTATTCCAATGGAACATAACCAATGGAATTTGTACTCCCGGCACTGACCAGGTAAGCATTGTCATCAACCCGCTGCCCTCTATTTCCCTTGCGGGTTCAAACCAATCTGTTTGTAACACAACCACTGCAACCCTCGCCGGAAATATTCCGGGTTCCGGAACAGGAACATGGACCTATACCAGCGGCCCGGGTGCCACCATTACCAATCCGCTATTGCACAACAGCGGCATTACAGGAATTGCAGTAGGAACGCATGTTTTCCGATGGACCATAGCCAACGGCCCCTGCATTTCATTCGACGAAATGCAGTTGGTCAGGAGTGCTGACCTGGTTGTTACCGGTCCTGCAAATGCAACCATCTGCAATGGCGGGACTGCAACGCTTTCCATATCAGCCTCCGGAGGAACAGGACCCTACACCTATCAATGGGAATCCAGTGCTACCGGTGGTATTCCATGGACTACGGTCGGAGGTGCAACCAATTCTTCGTACACGACTCCAGCCTTAGCGTCCGATGTGTATTACCGATGTGTGGTAACCTGTGATTGCGGAACCACCATTTCATCCACCGGGCATGTAACCGTCGTGGCGGATCCGATCATAACACTCAATCCTGCCGGGTCCATCATTTGTAGTGGAACAACCTATGGCCTGAGTGTGACTGCAAACGGTGGCACACCTTCACTTAACTACCAATGGCAATACAGTACAACGGGTTGCAGCGGCTGGGCCAATATTGGCGGAAACAGCAACACCTACACCACAGCCCCTCTCACGCAAACAACCTACTACCAAGTAATTGTGTCTTCAACCGGAAACGGCTGCAACACTGCTACTTCAAGCTGTGCAACCGTTTATGTCCCCAGAATTACAGCCCAACCCACTGCATCAACCACAATCTGTACCGGTGGATCTGTAAATGCGCTCAGCATCGTTGTTGAGAGTGGTGGTGCAACCTTAGCCTACCAATGGGAGAGTGCTCCCGCAGCGATTGGTCCGTGGGCCAATGTTTTAGGAGGCAGCGGGGCGAATACCGCGACTTATAACACAGATGTTTTAACCACAACAACCTATTTCAGATGTCAGGTCTCAATAACCCTGCCCACTTGTTCGACTCTCACTTCTTCAAACGCATTGGTCACTGTCGTACCGGATCCAACCATCAACGCTCCTTTGCCGGTGAGTCCTCCGGATATCTGCACTGGTGGAACATCCGCCAATATGGTGATTGCGGCTACCGGAGGGACGCCTTCCCTTACGTATCGGTGGCAATATTTTAATGGAATTTCCTGGAACAATACAGCAAATGGCACTCCGGCCGGATCGACCTATACCGGTGCAACAGGGACCAGTTTTCGTGTTGCAGGAATATCCGTTGCAGGCAGTTATCAATATCAATGTGTTGTTTCTGCCACCGGAGCCGGTTGTAACCCGGCCACTTCAAATACGGTAATCGTCACGGTTGTAGCAGATCCAACGCTTACTCTTCCTGTTTTTACAATTCCGACTATCTGCGCCGGAGGTTCAACTGTTGTATCCAGCACCATCAGCGGAGGGACCGGTGTGCCCACTTATCAGTGGCAATATTTTAATGGAGCAACATGGAATGCTGTTGCGAACGGCACACCTGCCGGAGCTATCTATGCGAATCCAACTACCCTTTCAATGACCATTTCGGGAACCACACTTGCAGGATCACATCAATACAGGTTAACCACCAACAATGGCTCTGGTTGTGATTTCATCAGTGCAGGCGCTTCCTATACTGTGGTAGCAGATCCGGCTATTTCAACCCAGCCTGTCAGCGGGGCTATTTGTGTCGGAGGAATTTATACCATGACCGTGGTCGCAACGGGAGGTACACCTTCACTTGCCTATCAATGGCAAAGTGCAGGGGCACTGGCCGGGCCCTACACGGATGTCGTCGGGGGAGTTGGCGGCAATACAGCTTCTTACACCACACCAATCCTCGCCACCACAACCTATTACCAGGTAGTTATTACCGCAACCGGAAATGATTGCAATACAGTCACATCCTCACGAATCACCGTGACCGTACAAGCTGACCCTATCATCAACACGCAACCATCGGGTAACACCATTTGTAACGGAGGCACACATACCATGACCGTTGCAGCATCAGGGGGAACCCCTTCACTTGCCTATCAGTGGCAGAGTTCAGCCAACATTGCCGGACCCTATGTCAACGTTTCAGGAGGAGTTGACGCTACTACCGCCACTTATACGACAGCGGCTCTTTCGACGACCACGCATTACCAGGTGGTGGTAACCGCCTCAGGAAATGACTGCAATACCACCATTTCCATCCCGGTAACCGTAACCGTTGTTCCCGATCCCACCATTAACACTCAACCCGTTGATGCAACCATTTGTAGTGGTGCAACAACCCTCCTGACGGTTTCTGCAAGCGGTGGAACTCCTTCCATCAATTACCAATGGCAGTATTCATTGTCAATTTCACCTTATACCTGGGTAAATGTTTCTACGGGTTCAGGAGGTAATACGAATTCATACACGACCGGACCGCTTGTTACTACAACCTATTTCCAAGTGCTGTTATCTTCAACCGGTAACGGTTGCGATCCTGTTATTTCCAATCCCGTTGCCGTGCATGTACCGCATATCACAACGCAGCCGATCAGTGCCAGCATCTGTGACGGCGGAACCCAGCTTTTATCCGTTGTATCCGGATCAGAAGGAGGAACAGCAACTTATACCTACCAATGGCAGATTTCTGCTGTTGACTGTGCTATCGGATTTTTTGACATCCCTCTTGCAACAAGCAATACCTATACGACGCCGGTGCTTAATGCAACCCGTTATTACCGTTGTAATATTACCGTTTCAAACCCAAGTTGTGCCACATTGGTTTCAAACTGTGCAACGGTAACCGTTGTACCGGATCCTTTCATCACCGGTCAACCCTCAGGCGGAACCATCTGCTCGGGTTCGACTTATGCTATGACTGTAATTGCCAGTGGCGGAACACCTGCCCTGGCTTATCAATGGCAAAGCTCAAGTGCGCTTGCCGGACCTTATGCCAATGTTGTCGGAGGGGTTGGAGCCAATTCTGCCACCTATACAACACCGGGTCTCGCCGCCACCACTTATTACCAGGTAATCGTATCAGCAGCCGGAAACGGTTGCGGAACGGCAACTTCCATCCCGATTAAAGTTACGGTTAGTCTGACAGCAACTGCCAACGCCGGTGGAAACAAAATTATTTGCAGCACCGGCTCTTATACTGTTGCCGGTTCTTCCGTCACCAATGCCACCAGTATGCTTTGGACAACTTCTGGTACCGGGACATTTAACAATCCTACGATTTTAAACCCGATTTATACGCCAAGTGCACCCGACATTACAGCCGGTACGGTAAATCTGACCTTAACAGCATACAGTGCAGCTCCCTGCAGCAATGCCAGCAATACCATGACCCTGACCATCAACCTGGCACCTGTTTCCAATGCAGGTCCGGATCAGAGTCTTTGCAATGTGACCAGCACTGCCCTTGCAGGCAATGTACCTTCTGCAGGATCCGGAACTTGGACCCGGATCAGCGGGCCGAATACACCTGCCATCACCAATCTCAATCTCGCTAGCACCACTTTGACGGGAATGATTCCCGGTACTTATGTTTACCGCTGGACCTTAACCAACGGGACCTGTACTCCCAGTACCGATGATGTCTCCATCACCATCTATGCATCTCCCACCATTTCCATTGCCGGAAGTAACCAGAGCTTATGCAATGCTACCTTTACGACGCTGGGTGCAAACATCCCGGCAATCGGAACCGGCACATGGAGCCAGCTCAGCGGGCCAAATACCGCTGTAATTTCCAGTCCCAACGCCTATAATTCAAATGTAACAGGTCTTATACCCGGAATCTATATTCTTCAGTGGAGTATTGCCAACGGAACCTGTCCGGCTTCCACCAGCACAATGACCATTACCAACTCAACATTTCCAACCGCGGCAAATGCCGGCCCAACCCAAAACCTATGTAATGTTTCGGGAACCACCCTGGCAGGAAATGCACCAACCATAGGAACCGGAACATGGAGCCGGCTCGCCGGACCGACCTCTCCCACTTTTGCGCTTCCGAATTCACCTACAACCACGGTTAGCCTTTTGCTCCCGGGAACCTATATTTTGCAATGGAGTATCTCCAACGGAACCTGTCCGGCCTCAACCAGCCAGGTTACGATTAACAACTCACCTTTGGCCGCCATTTCCAATGCCGGCGCTAACCAGAACCTTTGTAGTTTAACCTCTGCCACTCTTGCCGGAAACAACCCTGCACCGGGTACCGGACTCTGGACGCTTGTCAGCGGGCCCAACTCACCGGCCATCACCAACCCCATCCTATTCAATACCACCGTAACAAGTTTGGTTCCGGGTGTCTATACCTTCAAATGGACCACCAGCAGCGGTACCTGCCCCACTTCGGAAAGTACGGTTACCCTTACCAACACTGCTGCCCCAACGATTGCTACCGTCGGTGCGACACAAAATATAAACGGTACCCTGATCAGTGGGCCACTGGGTGGCAACACGCCGGCAAATGGTGCCGGAGCGTGGAGTATTGTCAGTGGAGGAACCGGGGTATTCAGTGCCCCGACTTCCGGAAACTCTATTTTTACGGCAAATACTTATGGAACTTATGTATTGCGCTGGACGATCAGTAATGGTACCTGTACACCAAGTACAGCAGATATAACGCTGATTTACAACCTGGTACAGGCCACATTGTCCATTAACAATGTAACCAATTCGGAACCGAATACCGGGTTCACGGTTGATTATGAATTTACTGTTACTCAGAGTGGCGGGTCCACACCAGGCCCGTACACGGTAGCTTATACCACCGCAAATGGAACGGCTACTGCCGGAAGTGATTACGTCGCTAAAACAGGATTCATCACCTTCAGTGGCGTTTCAGGTGAAACCCATACCATTATTATCACGGTGAATGGGGATGATGTTGTAGAGCCTACCGAAACTTTCACCGTTAACCTGAGCGAGGGCAATTTTGGCGGTATGGATGTGGCTTTTACCGATAACCAGGGTCTGGGCACGATCACCGATAGCGACCATACCACTGTGATGGTTATTGCCAATGATGATTATGCTGCTGAGCCTTCAGATAATGGCCAGTATACGGTTTACATGGGGATTCCCTCCTCAACCAATACCGTTGTGAATTATACGGTATGGGGTGACGCATCGGTGGGTAGCGATTATGTAGCTTTCTCAGGATCGGTTACCATTCCTGCCGGGAGCACCAGTGCGCTCGTTGATCTTCTGGTGGTGGATGATCTGCTTGTTGAATATGACGAATATCTTGTTCTCCGACTGGATAATGTTGCCTCCGGAAACTCCAACATTTCAATTGGCGTTCCTCCCACAGCTACAGTTTACATTCACGACAATGATGTATCAACCGTCAGTATTACCGCTAATGATCCGGTTGCCGGTGAACCCAATAACAACGGCCAGTTCACCGTCATCTTGTCCAATCCTTCAGATATCCCGACAATCATTTCTTATAGTATTTCAGGCACCGCTACACCCGGGTCCGATTATTTGCCCTTAACGGGAACGATTACCATTCCTCCATTCATCACGAGCGGGACCATTGATGTTACCGTTATTGATAACCTCATCGCCGAATCAAATGAAACCGTGATTGTCACACTTTTAGCAATCACATGGGGTCATCCAGCTATTTCCATCGGCACACCAAACACTGCTACTGTTATTATCAGCGACAATGATGCTCCGGTAGTAACCATCAGAGCCAGTAATCCCAACGCTTGGGAACCCGGCAGTAACGGGCTCTTTACCGTTTCGATGACCAATGCTTCTGATATTGCCACCGTTATCAGCTACAGCATTGCCGGAACAGCCACTCCTGCTGTTGATTATAATACCCTCACCGGAACGGTAACCATCCCGGCCGGCAGCACCAGCGCTCCTATTGATGTTTTTGTTATTGACGATTTTCTGCTTGAAAGCCCTGAAACAGTCATTGCAACTCTTACGGCCATTACTTCAGGCGTGCCGGGAACCAGCATCGGAATACCTGATGAGGCTACCGTTGTAATTCATGATAATGATGCGGCAAGTATTTCTGTTGCGGATATTCAGGTAAATGAATCTGCCGGAACTGCCACCTTTAACCTGATACTAACAGGCAATGTTCAGGGTGGATTCACCCTCAATTACCTGACGGCAGATGGCACCGCCACACAACCCGGTGATTATTCAACTTCAACAGGGACACTTACTTTCTCCGGTATTACCGGAGATATCCAAACGATAACGGTTCCGATCATTGATGACGGTATCGTTGAATTAACCGAAAATTTTGTTATTAACCTTTCAGGAATTTCCAACCCACTGGTCACCTATGATAACCAGGCCATCTGCACCATCATTGATGACGATGGCGGCGCAACCGTTAACATTAACGATGTTTCCCTGGCAGAAGGCAATAGTGGAACAACAAGTTTCAATTTCACCATCAGCCTAAGCAGAGCTTCTGATGTTGCATTAAGTGTTAACTATGCCACAGCCAACGGAACAGCCACCCTCTCCGATGGGGATTATCAGGCATTAAGCGGTACCCTCAACTTTGCTGCCGGTGAAACCAGTAAAACTGTCACCATTCTTATCAACGGAGATATCAAATTAGAGGCGGACGAAACCTTTGCCGTTAATCTAAACAACCTGATAACCAACGGACGTCCGATTACCCTGGGGATTTTCTCAGGCACAGGAACCATCCTCAATGACGATGCGGCAACCATCAGCATAAGTGACGTGGTACGTAACGAAGGAAATTCCGGTACCACCAATTTCACCTTTACCGTAACCCTTTCTGAGGCCTCTGCATCTATCGTTACCATTGATTATGCAACATCAGATGGAACCGCAACAATCCTTGCAGGAGATTACATTACCACAAGCGGATCCCTCGTCTTTAGCCCAGGTCAGACCAGTAAAACATTGACGGTATCCGTCAACGGAGACACCAAACTTGAGGCAGACGAAACCTTTATGGTAGATCTCAGCAACCTCTTTACCAATGGATATGATATTACGCTGGGTAAGTCAACCGGTATCGGAACCATCGTCAATGATGATGCAGCCAGCCTCTCGATTGCAGATCTTTTTATTAATGAAGCCGACGGAACGGCCAATTTTATCGTCTTGCTCAGCGGTAATGTTGAAGGAAGTTTCTCCCTAAACTATACAACAGCCAACGGAACGGCCAAGCAACCCGGTGATTATACCCGGACATTCGGAAGCCTCAACTTTTTGGGTAATAGCGGAGAAACGCATACCATCACGGTTCCGATAACAGACGACAACATTGCGGAATTAACCGAAAGCTTTGTCGTAAACCTTTCCGGGATATCTAACCCCCTGATTCCTTTTGACAATCAGGCAATCTGCACCATTACTGATGACGATAATGCCATCGTTAACATTGATAATATTGCCCTGGCAGAAGGTGATGCCGGGATAACCCTTTTCACTTTTACGGTGAGCCTGAGTGCACCATCCGATGCCCAGGTAGTTGTGGATTATGCAACCACCGATGAAACAGCCACGCTTGTTGACAATGATTATGAATCCAAGACCGGAACTTTCACCTTCCTCCCCGGTCAGGTGAGCAAAACTTTCAATGTTCGGGTTCATGGTGATATCAGGGTAGAAATGGATGAAACCTTTAAGGTAAATCTCAGCAACCTGGTAACCAACGGCCGCCCCATTTCTATGGGCAATTCATCAGGGACAGGAACCATCCTTAATGATGACCTGGCTAATATCGTTATCTGGGATGTAACCAAAACCGAAGGAAATGCCGGTACCAAAAACTTCACCTTCTCAGTAGATATGTCGAAGCCATCGTCAGTTCCTGTTTCTGTCGACTTTTCCACCAGCGACGGAACAGCAACAGAAGCAGATATGGATTACCAAGGAACAACCGGAAACCTGTTGTTTAATCCTGGGCAGACGAATAAAACCATTACGGTACTCGTCAATGGCGATACCAAGGTAGAACTGGATGAACAATTTTATGTTAATCTGAGCAATCTGAACGCCAGCGGATTCAATGTCACATTAGATTCATATCCGGGAACCGGTACCATTCAGAATGATGATGATGCCACCATCAGCATTAATGATTTAGCCTTAAATGAAGGTAATAGCGGGGAAACCAACTTTGATTTTACGGTTACGCTGTCTTCCCCCTCTGATGAAGTTATTACCGTTGACTATGGAACGGCAGATGGAACAGCAACCACCGCTGACAATGATTACACCTATGTAGGCGGTCAAACCTTATGGTTCTGGCCGGGTGAAACGGTGAAAACGATTACTGTACCTGTTATTGGTGATACAAAAGTTGAAAATAACGAAAACTTTACGGTTGGGTTATATCTTTCCGGATCGAATGGACGTCCGGTTACGCTGCTTAAAGGTGTAGGACAAGGAACGATAATCAATGATGATGCAGCAACCGTAGACATTGATAATGTATCCCTTGCAGAAGGCAATGCAGGAAATACTGATTTTATCTTCACCGTCAGCCTGAGTGCACCTTCCGAAAACAATGTCAAAGTCGATTACACAACTTCCGATGGTACAGCAACAACAGCCGATGTTGATTATGTTGCAAAAACCGGAACGGTCACCTTCCTTGCCGGTGAAACCAGCAAAACCTTCACCATTCATGTAAAGGGGGATACCAAAATAGAGTTGGACGAGACCTTTACCGTAACCCTCAGTAACCTGATAAACAACGGACGCCCGGTTTCTATTGGCAACTCAACTGGTACGGGAACCATTATCAACGACGATATTGCTTATCTGAACATTGATAACGTAACGCTGAATGAAGGCAATACAGGAACCACCAATTTCGACTTTACCGTTACCCTGAGCGCTCCTTCTGATGCAACGGTAAGCATCGATTATGGCACATCCGATGGGACTGCAACCCTTGCTGACAATGATTATGTCGGAGATGTAAATACCGTTTATTTCGCCCCTGGTGAAATCAGCAAAACGATCACGATTCTGGTCAATGGAGACAAAATAGTCGAACCGGATGAAACCTTTACTGTGGACCTGGGCTATCTGGAAACCAACGGACGTTCAATTATCGTGAGCAATTCCATAGGCACGGGAACCATTATAAATGATGATAATGCGCCGGTTGTTAGCGATATTTATAAAAACGGGCCCGAAGACAATGTGGTATTGTTTGCTGAAACAGACTTTACTTCTGCCTATTTCGATGCTGACAATGATCCTTTAAA
The DNA here is from genome assembly GCA_038244085.1 of Bacteroidales bacterium. Classification (GTDB taxonomy): domain Bacteria; phylum Bacteroidota; class Bacteroidia; order Bacteroidales; family FEN-979; genus FEN-979. Next base: position 128,027 of record JBBRTX010000008.1, read on the forward strand.
CAGTATCCAGGTTGTAGACCTTCCGGCCAATGGAGTGCTTTACCTTAATGGTATAGCCATAACCAGTGGTCAGATTATCCCGCTGGCAGAACTGGGTAATATTACTTTTACACCAGCCGCTGACTGGAACGGAACCACCAGCTTCTATTATAATGCTTCCGATGGATTCAACTGGGCCGTTGCCAATGCTCAGGTTTTCATTACGATCAATCCGGTAAATGATGCGCCGGTTGCGGTAGACGATTATGTATCAACACCTGAAGATACGCCGGTAAGCGGTTCTGTTACCTTCAATGATACAGATGTTGATGGTGATCCACTTACAGTAACACAATTCGTTATTAACGGCATTACCTATCCTGCAAATAATACGGCGACATTAGCCGGAATAGGCACGCTGATCATCAATTCAGATGGTTCCTTCACTTTCACTCCGGAGCTCAATTATAACGGAACGGTACCTACCGTCACGTATACCATCAGCGATGGAAATGGCGGAACGGATGAAGGCGATCTCTTCATTACGGTGACAGCCGTTAATGATCCACCGGTTACCGTTAACGAAAGCATCGTGACCTGCAGTAATGTTGCATTTACAGGGAATGTGCTGGCAAATGGCGATACTGATCCAGACGGAACCGCTTTAACGGTTTCTACAATATTGGTCAATGGCCCGTCACATGGCTCTTTCAGTATTCTGAGTAACGGTGATTATACCTATACAGCTAATGCAGGATATTATGGGTCCGACCAGGTCACGGTATCTGTTTGTGATAATGGAATACCGCTGCCATCAGCATGCACCAATGATATTATCAATATTACTGTCAACCTCACTTCAACCGCTTATGCAGGTGTCGATGCTACGATTTGTGAAGGCACTGCATATCCGATTAGTACATCTTCCACCACCGATGCTGTCAGCCTCGAATGGACAACCAATGGCGATGGAGCCTTCAGCAATACTACCATACTGCACCCGGTTTATACACCAGGAGTAGCAGATATTACAGGTGGGACTGTAATACTGACTCTGACAACACAGTCGTTAAGTCCTTGCGGCCCGGCTTCTGATGCCATGACACTCACGATCAGCAGACAGGCTTTGGCCAATGCAGGTAGTGATGCAATCGTATGCCAGGGTTCAGCCTATACGCTTAGTTCAGCGGTTGCTACCTATGCAGCGACCATCTTGTGGTCAACCAGCGGTACAGGCTCATTTAACAATGCTACATTACAGAACCCGGCTTATACACCAAGCCAGAATGATGTCGATGATGGTTTTGTTACACTAACCATGACGGTTACCTCAGCTACACCATGCCTTGGTGCCACCGATCAGATGATACTCAATATCATCAGGACGCCTCTGGCCAATGCAGGCCCGAATGCTTCTGTTTGCCAGGGAACCGCCTTTACCGTAAGTGGTGCATCGGCTTCCAACTATGCAACGATTCTTTGGACGGCACCGGGACCGGGTACTTTGACAGGCGCCAACACGCTTACGCCAACCTATACCCCGACTGCAGGCCAGACCGGAAC
>JBBRTX010000009.1:0-115286 GCA_038244085.1 Bacteroidales bacterium
AAAAAAACACGATTTACAGAAAGCCAGATCATTTCGATTCTGAAACAGCATGAGACGGGTATTAAGGTAACCGACATTTGTCGTGAACATGGTATCAGTAATGCCACCTTCTTTAACTGGAAAGCCAAGTATTCCGGCATAGTTACCCCCCTTTTATTTGAGGTGTGCCCAATTTCTCTTTTAATTTTATAAGAGATAGATTATGAGTGGATTATACATGCATTGTTCTGCAATTTGCTGATCAAAGCATAGAACCCGGCAATTTATCATTGCGAAATAAAAATTACCTTTAACAAATTCCCAAATCCATTCTCAATGAAATATACTATTTGTCTTTTTTTATTCCTGGCAGGATTAACTGCATCCGCCCAGCAATCTTGGTACACTTCTTCACCAACTGATTTTGAGTGGAACTTTACAGGTAATGCCGGTTTTTCAGAAGGCAGAATTGCATCTATAAGCCTTGCTATAGGTCCCAATGACGTTCCTTATGTGGCTTTTGAGGATTATGAAAATCATTACGGGGCTACTGTTATGAAATTTGATAGCAACGGTTGGGCGAATGTTGGTTATCCCGGATTCTCTTCAGGAGGAATCTCAACTACGAGCCTGGCTTTCAGTCCATCCGGAGAACCTTACGTGGTTAATCTGGATTGGGAAAATTTTTCAAACCCCACGGTCATGAAATTTGATGGAACACAGTGGTTAAATGTAGGGAATGTCCACACAAATGGTTCAATTAATTCTCCTGTTATTGCCTTTAGTCCTATGGGCGAACCCTATTTGGCTTTTTTAGCTGGACTTATTGGTAAAGCGAACGTTATGAAATTTAACGGTACCAGTTGGATTATTGTTGGAGCGGCAGATATCTCCGTCGGAGAAACTGATTTCCTCCGGCTTGCAATCAATTCAGCCGGGGAACCGTATGTTGCCTTTCAAGATTATGGAAATTCCAAAAAGCTTTCGGTCATGAAATTTGATGGAACCAACTGGGTTTATGTTGGTATGCAAGGATTATCACCAGGAGAGGCCTATTTTATAAGCCTGGCGATCAGCCCTGAAAGTGAGCCCTACGTGGCTTATTGTGACTTTAATATGATTGATAAAGAAAGAGTCATAAAATTTAATGGAACCTCCTGGGTTGATGTTGGAATACCCGGGTTCTCGGTAGAAGATGTAGATCAAACCTGTCTTGTATTCGGCCAGAATAGTCAGCCGTATGTTGCTTTCAGAGAATGGGAAAATTCTTTGAAATCCACTGTTATGAAATTTGACGGAACAAACTGGATCATTGTAGGTAATCCCGGATTTTCTCCTGACGCAACAGACTTTTTATCGCTTGCCATAAACCAATCAGGTCAAATTTATGTTGCTTTTACGGATTTGGCGAATTCCTATAAGGCAAGTGTCATGACATACGATTCAATTTATACAGGCATTAATGAGCCAATCCAACACCAATTGAAAATTTATCCGATTCCGGCCACAAGCTTTATAACCATTGATTTTTCTGATAATAATGAGCAAATCAAAGACCTTGAAATCACGGATATAAGGGGTATCAAAATGTTTGAAGGCAAAGCATATGATAAAAAAATTGTTCTGAATATCGAAAACTACCCGTCCGGAATGTACCTGGTAAGGATAAATACTTTGAAATCAGCGTACATCGGGAAATTTTGTAAACAGTAAAGACACCATTTGACTCCACCTCAAATAATAAACAAAGTTAGTTGCTTACAGGGTTTTTTGTTGAAAGAGAACTCACTAAATTTACACTTGGGAACGGGCTTTCCACAAAGAAAGAGTATGATTTTTTGGGATACCCTTCAAGTATTATAACTCAAAATAATGCCACTCAAATAAATTTACAATATCTAATGTTAATGAACCATGTTAGCTTAAATTTGTCGAATCTGAGCTCATCCCACCTTCACATGCCCATTCATCAGCATCGGCAAAAGCCTGTCACGAAGTTCTGAAAGATTATTGTTTTCAAATTGATTTTTTGCATACATTTTAATCGTGGAATCCAATGTTTTACCAAATATTTCAGCGATTTCTTTATTATAAACTATCTGATACTTCATCATTACTGCTGGGTTCACCCTTTCATTATCAGATTTTCAATGGCCTGTTGGACAGGCCGGTCAGATTGACCACTCTGTCTTTCAGAAAATCAATTCCATCGCGCAATCAGGTAACACCGGCCTTCACCGAACAGGAAGATCGGCCTCTCCAACTTACTCTTTAAAATATGAATTAGGACAATCAATAACAATACTTCACCGAATACCAGACCGCTACAAACTCTTCGATTGTCAGGTTTCCATCAATGGTGAATTCAATATCCGAAGTATAAGAAGAAGTTCCACTGTAAACCTTTCCATCTTCGATCGTCGCGATAACATCGCTGGTGTAAGAAGAAGCCCCCTTGTAAATCCGACCCTCCTTAATCGTAAAATCTATGTCCGAAGAATAGAAAGATGTTTTCTTGTAAACTTTGCCGTCCTTAATAGTGTAAATTACATCACTGTAATAGTCGGAATTCCCTTTGTAAACATGGGTTCCGGAAACATGACAAATAATATCCGAGGAATAGGAAGCGTTTTTCTTGTATACCTTTCCATTATCCACATTACAGATAATATCTGAGGAATAATGGGAGTTTCCTTTATAAACTCTGACCTGGGCAGAAGCACCAGAGCCTAAAAATAAGGGAATAAAGAAAAACAGGATGATTTTAATCATGATTGCGGGGCTTCTACTTAACCTGTCTACAAAAATAATACCATTGAAAAGCAAAAGGAATTATTATATCGCCCTCACTATCCCACTATTCTTATTTATAGCGTTGCAACTTTGACCAGTATGGGGGAGCAACAAAAGCCGCGATCGGCGGCTTTTGTATTTCATACTTTGCACTTCAGGCTTCAGACTTTACGCTTGAGATTTGATTACCGCAGGGCGATGCCCCCGCAAAGCCCACCCTATAAATAATCTAATAATCTAATCCTTCAGGCACCTGGCCGACCAACCGTTGATCTTGGTGTAGTTGCTCCGGTCCAAAGTCTCGTCACCGTGGTACAGGCCCCTGTACCACGCGTCTGAGGCATTATACTGCATCGACGACCAGAAGTAGGCGTGGCCAGTGAGATTGGTGAAATAGCCATTGTAGTCCCGGTCTCCACCCGCAAAAGCAGTGACCCCGCTGCTGTTAGTAGCTCCTGTATTAGGTGACGCCCAATGAGTTGTTCCCACTTCTTTCATCTTTCCTCTGGCAACACTTACCCCACCTAAAAAGGTAGTCAGTGTTGTCCATTCGGCATCCATTGGCAAATGCCAGCCTGTAAGGCATATTCCCTTCGTCCCTTCAGTTGTAACGTATTGCATCGCTTCATTCCATTGATACAAGCCGCCATAGATGTCGCAATTCGATTCGAGATCGTCATAACAATATTTTTCAAGGTTGCTGTTGTCGGTTTGATTAACCGAGCCATTTATCCTTGTTCCTACATTCAGATTTTGTGCCATCCAGCATTGGGTACCGATCAACACTGTGCTGTATGTTTTGTTATCACGGCTGTCGGTGATTGGACTTCCGCAACCCCATATTGTGGCATAAGTGATTATATTTGAATTCACACTTGTTCCGCAAACGCTCACAGCTCTTACCCGATAGTATTAGTTTGTACTATTGCTGAGGCCTGTTACATTGTATGTAATTACATTGCCCACGTTCAGGTTATTGTAGCCCGTTGCAAAGCTTGAGAAATCATTTGCTGTGGAAACATCCAGGCGGTAAGAAGTGGCCCCGCTTGAAGCTTGCCAGTTGGCTGTGATCTGCGTTGGAGTGGCTCCGCTGCCTGCCGTTGCAACAGGGGCGACAGGTGTAGGGCAGCCCCCCCCTCCACACTGCCATATCGTGCTCATGTATACGCTAAGGCATCCGACACCATTATTACAGTCGGTACAATATACCATCAGCCCGGGAGCAGGTGAAGAAATTGCGTTCATCTGCGATTCGGTCATGCACGGGGGTAATTGCCCTTTTGTGATTGATTTTACATCAAGCATGCTCGAAGCATCCGGAGCCAAACCATCGTTGCTAATACTCACCTGTGAATACACAAGAAAGCTCATCCCAAAAAGGATAAGCATCAGGATTGTTTTGATCGTTTTCATAAACATAGCTATTGTTTAAAATCGTAAATAAACCCAGATTTAAATGCATTCGATGTTGCCATGTGCTATATAAAATACAATATTTATATCTAAGTTCGGCTAATCCATGCAAAACAAATTATATTTCTCATGATTTCTTCTGATAATCAGGCAGATAGAATCTTGTTTTGTTTCTCTTAACCATTCCTTGACGAATAACCAAAAACAGAGAAAATATAAATATCCAGAAAGGGTAATTAAGTGGAAATTTCCACCAAACTGACTGATAAATTGTTCGTCCAAAATCAATAAGATGAATAATACCAACGCCTTATATCATTTGGATGGAAGTCATAGAGTTGTAACTTTCGTAAATAAGGGGAGTCTGATAATGAGCCTCTTACAAACATATTTTCGGTAGTTATTCAAAAGAGTTGACGCCGCTTTACAATTCCGCTTACCAGTATGCCGGAAAGGCCAGGTTTAGTTTTGTTCGGGAACATCCGCTATTTCAAGGCATTCATCTTCGACCCTATACCGAGATTAAGATTCCCTTTCAGCTGGAAGATTTTGCCGGCAGGTACCGTTACGTTTGCGAAGTTATTTACCGTCAGGTCCCTGCACGATAACCCTGTAACGTTAACAACCGGGAACTGGTTGGTGCCGGTAACCTGTGGGATAATAACATTCTGCAAAGAAGTGGGTACTGCATTTGGACTCCAGTTCCAGGGGTTATTCCAGTCGGAGGAAATATTTCCAACCCATGTTACAGAAGCAGGGACAGGCACAGCCAGGTCGGATTCCCATAATCCCCTTCCATTGGTGGCAGCCCTGATTTTCCCAATGCTGTATGCTATCTCCAACTCTTCCACATCCACATTCGGCAGACCGGTGAAGAAGGGCTGCCAGGATGCCGCGGAATTGTCGATAAAATAAACGCCCACATCGGTTCCTACATAGAGTCCGTCATTGGTGGCATTCTGGTAGAGGATGCAGTTCACGGGAAGGTTTGGCAAACCGGTTGAATACGACGACCAGGTAGTACCGGCATCCGGGGAATACCAGACTTTATTGCCGGCTGAATATCCCGAAAAAGTAACCCATACCTTATTCGGGTCTGAATTGCTGACAGCCAGGGCTGTTATGCTTGCACTGCCAACAGGCAAAGCCCCGGTTTTATCTGTAAAAGTATTTCCGTCGGTTGAAACAAATAATTTATTTGATTTTGCAGCGTAGATGTAATCTGGGTTCGAAGGTGCACAGGCAAGGGCAACAAGGTTGACATTACCGCCGGTGACATTTCCCACCTGTGAGAAACTCAGCCCGTGATTGATGCTTCTCCAGACCTGGGCCTTGCCAACCAGCAGGACAGTATCATAAACCGGGTTCATCATGAAAGGTGTAAGCCAGCTGCCGGCTGCATTCACCCCTGATCCGTTGTTCGTGCAAACCACATGGTATAGCGGGATGGAATTGTAGGTAACGATGATCCTCCCGAAATAGGACTCCAGGTAACGGATGGTGTCGTTGTCATATTCATAAATGCACTCCATTCCATCACCGGTATTCGGGGTGAAGAGCGTCCATGTCGTCCCCTGCAGGATGTTGGTACCCATATCCTGGTGACCGGTAAGTATGGTATAAGGATTAATGGCAGAAGTGCCGAGCTTGTAGATCTGCGCAATCTGTAGGCCATTATTGAGCAGAGTCCAGGTGAGGCCGCGGTCCATGGTTTTCCACACTCCGCCGTCGTTTCCTGAGAAATATACGGAATCGGTGCCGGGAAAGAATACCAGGTCGTGCTGGTCAGGATGGACGAAAGGAACAAGTCCGCCGTTTTCGCTCGACTGTTTTATCCAGGTAAAGCCCCCGTCAAGACTTTTATATATGTTGGTGCCCCCTACCAGGATAAGGTCCTTCTGAATGGATGACACCGCCATCGCCAGGTTGTACCAGGCCTGTGAACCTGCCCCACCGAAAAGGATGTTGGGGGTGTTGGACCGGAGGGTGAAATTATCTCCTGCATCCACGGAACAGTAGAATCCGTAGAAATCCCAGGTGTTTTTTTTGACTGCCACCACGTACACATAATTCGGGTCGGAAGGGGCAACCGCAACCTCCAGGCGGGCAACATCTGTACTTAACGGCAGCCCGGATGTGATGAGGGTAAATGTCGCGCCGGCATCCGTGGATTTGTAAAATGAGCCACCAGAAAGAATACCTGCAACAGCATAAATGACATCGGTATTTCCCGGTTTGAATTCGATATCAGTGAACTGCCCCAATTGTGTCCTTATCCAGCTTCCTCCTGAATTCACGGTTCGGTAAATACCGCTGGTGGTTGCTGCATAAACCGTGTCGGGATGCTGGGGGTTGATCAACAATTTATAAATGTTGAGATTCCAGCTGAGTTGCCAGTTCATGGTATTGGCGCCCCAGGTGGCGCCTCCGTCTGTGGATTTAAAGATCCCCACCGAAGGGAGTGTCAGTTGAGATGTAGTACCGTTGGCATCCCCTGTTGCCAGGTACATGATTTGCGTGTTCTTCGGATTGATGGCAATGTCCGAGCATCCGATGATCGGGAGCTGGTCGGTATTGGAACAGCTCCAGTTGGCGCCTGCATCGGTGGTCTTCCACAATCCACCAAGGGGACTGACCGTCCACATGATGTTGGTGTTGGTAGGATCGAACCGGATGAAATTTACCCGGGCTCCGCCGTAATAACTGCCGTTGCTGGTGGTTCCTGACGGCCCCAGCGGAACCCAGTTGCTGATTGAAACCGGTGCATTGATTTTTGCTGATTGGTAAGAATCCGAATTCAGGTATTTCTGAAATTCCTGCTGTTTTGTGGAGGGAAGGGTTATGTTTCCTGAAGGATATACCCTTGGTTCCATATACCATTCCCAGCGTTTGAACTGGGAATAACCCGGGAATTTCCCTTCCGATTCATCGTTTGCTTTCTGATCCTTGTCGTGATTCAACGATTCCCAATGTTTTTCATAGGCCCGGAACGCCTGTCGGATCTCGTAGAAGTTAATAAGTTTTGAACTGTCGGAAGGCCTTTTGACCCGGAGGTAAGGTGCTACCATCCAAGGCTGGGCATTGCCGCTAAAACAAAGAAATACAAGCAGCAGAAGTGAGTAAACCTGTTTCAAACCTGGCGATTATTTTTTATAAGACAATGGAAATGCAGGATGGTTGCTCCATGATTCCCTTTTCCCATGTTCAGATTTCTTCTTATCAAATTATTCGGTTTTCTGTTCTTTTCTCCACTCAAACACCATTTATGTTTTTAACAAGGGCTATAAGGGCTATATTGACTATAAAGCTTTCCGGAAATTTAGCAATAACGAAACCGGATTCGTTTGCCGTATTAAAGACAACACGGATTATGAATCTGTCTGCCATCATGAAATTGAGGAACATATTCACCCTGGGGTCCCTGAAATTGAATCCATCGAAGTCACTGTCAAAGAATGAGCGGTATGAATTACTTAAAACGAATCATGATCATTACAAGGAAGAATTGATGGTAAAGACGGGTGTTACCAGAAGGTTACTGTGGGAGGAATACATCCCGAATAATTCTTTTGCAGAATATTTTTGTATTTTTATTGAATTAATCAGGATTAATCAGAATAATATGAGAATTGCAATTATTGGTGCTGGTATTGCAGGATTATCAGCGGGATGTTACCTCAGGATGAATGGATTCGAAACTGAGATATTTGAAATGAGTAGTAAATCGGGGGGGCTTTGTACAAATTGGACGCGTGGTGAATATACATTTAATGGGTGTATTCATTGGTTATTAGGATCAAATGAAAGTAGCCCCTTTTATAAACTATGGTCAGAACTGATAGATATGTCTTCGATTAAATTCATTACCAATGATGTACGGTTTGAAATCGAAACATTGAAATCATCTGACAAATATGGAAATAAGACATTTCGTCTTTATACAAATATTGACCGGCTGGAAGGTTATTTGATGGACATAGCACCAGAAGACAAAAATGAGATTCGGAAATTTATCTGTCAGATCCGAAAGATTCAACACTTCGAAATTCCTCCGCTGGTACAAAGTGTCCCTAAATTATTATCATGGAAACAGAAAAGTAAGTTTATTAAGCATCTCCCTTTATTATTTTTCCTGAACAGGTACAGAAAAGTTACAAATTATTCATTTGCCGGCAAACTAATGAATCCATTTCTAAAGGAAGCTTTTCAATTATTATTTGACGGGGCAGATTTGCCATTGCTCATCCATACAATCCCGCTGGCTTTTCAAGATCAAAAAGGTGCTGGTTACCCAATAGGTGGTTCTACCGGATTTGCAGATAAAATTGAAGATAAATACAGATCCTTAGGTGGAATCATACATTTCAATTCACGAGTCGAAAAAATAGTTGTGAAAAATAACGCCGCTATTGGGTTACAAATGAGGGATGGGAAAATAGTGACCTCTGATTTTGTAATCTCAGCTGCAGATTGGTATTTTACTGTGTTCGAGGCGCTGGAAGGTTTATATGTAAATAAAAAGATTCTGGCGCTGGGGAAATTGAAAAAACCTGAGGTTTATTATTCGATCTTTTTTGTGTTTCTTGGGTTAAATTGTTCTTTGAGGGATTTTCCGAGTTTTTCACGATTTCCATTAGAGGCGCCTCTTTTATCTCCAGACGGAACGAAATATGAGCGAATAGAAATGCATATACATAATTATGACCCTACGCTTGCTCCTGAAGGGAAGACGGTGGTCTCTGTAAGCCTTTATACTAAAAATGGAGACTATTGGATTAAATCAAGAGCGGCTGACCTCGTTTCATATAATAAGGCAAAGACCGCGTTAGCTCAAAAAGTTATAGATGTTCTTGAAAAGAAGATTGTAGGAATCAAAGAAAAAATAGAACAATTGGATGTGGCAACGCCCGCTACATTTAATCGCTATACCAATAATTTGAAGGGAAGCATTCAAGGGTGGCTGCCAGGAAAGAATATGATAGCCCCATCCCCGATCCCTACAGAATTACCAGGATTAAATAATTTTTATATCGTCGGTCATTGGACAATCCCCGGAGGAGGGTTACCCGTTGCAATAAAATCTGCGAGAGATGTATCAATGATGATTTGTAGTCAAACAAATAAAGAATTTGTAAATCATTGAATGGATTAATATAATACTCCCCGAAATTCTTATACTTTTCTTACTTTCAGTTGAAACCTGGTTTATGGGTTCCATTTTGAGCACTACGAACCAGGAACAAAAAAACAGCAACATTGGTTTTGAACAAGATAAAGATTGGATGTTTTGTAATACCAGGCTTACAGGATAAAAAAACACCTGTTTTGGCTACTTTTTTAAGAACAATTAACAGTTGAGGGGCGCTGAGTTTCTAAATGGGTTAAAGACGAATTATACGGTTAATGAGCAGTTCCGCCGGTGTGTAATCCAGTTCATCGGTTACCTCCCTGCCAATGCAAACCATGGCTGAGGTATCTTCGTCTGGCTCAAGTTCTAATTTATTACCAGGATTTTCCGAAATAACTGCTCTTTTGAATTCCGGATAATTACAGTATAAATTCCGGATGGAACACTTCTGATGTCGATGTGAATTATTTCTTCCCTTTGTAGTCTGTCTGACATGTTTTCATAAATTTTTACTCCCAGACTATTAAACACCATTATATCGACGGAATCTTTCGCGAAAGTCGCAAGCGAAATATTGAAAGAGCCATTATTCGGAACAGGATAAACAATAACAGACGATTTTGAATGGGGGTTAATTCCCTCCCACCAGAAAAGGATATGATTTGAAGTATCCGAACTGCATCCGTTCAATTTGACCACATCCCAGTAGTTACCCATAATCGTGGGTATATATATCTGATTTGTTGCACCGGGAATCGGTGATCCTTCTAAGTACCATTGGTTGCCATCAGGGATATTGCTCATTAAGGTATCCGATGGGATTAATGTTATAACAGGAGCAGGGGGTACTGAACTTACAGTGACAGGAAAATCAGGGGATAGATTGCCATTTCCGCAGGCATTTGTACCATATACATTGATATTCCCTGAGGTAGCGGCCATTCCGAAGTCAACCGTAATACTACTGGTATTTATACCGGAGACAATAATGGATCCTGAAGGAATAGACCAAAAATAACCTGTAGCATTGGGAATCGTCGAAACTGAATATACCACTCCCGATATGCCCTGGCAAACGCTGTCAGAACCTGTAATAACCCCTGCAGGATCAGGTAAGGGGGACATACTGACAGAAAATGGCGGTGACAAAGCACCATTTCCACAGAGATTATTCCCATAAACCGTGATAACACCAGAAGAAGCATTATTTACAAAATCAACCGTTATTGCATTCGTTCCCGCTCCTGTTGAAATTGTTGCCCCCGATGGAAGAGTCCATACATAAGTAACTGCATCGTTCACAGGTTGCACTGAATAGGTTATACCTGAAGCTCCTCCACAAACAGCTGCAACCCCGGTAATGCTCCCTGCTGATCCCGGGAGGGGATTTACGGTTACAGGAAACAGCGTAGGAGCGGAAGGAGCACATCCATTTGCATTTGTGAAGACCACATTTAAAGATTGTGTACCGGAAAGGTTCCATACTACTTGGACTGTATTGGTTCCCTGACCCCAGGTGATTAATCCACCGGGAGAAATAGTCCAAACATAATTGTTCATGCCAGACTGAGTCGTATACGTATAAAAACCTGAATTTACGCAGAAGTCATTCGAGCCTGTAACTACGGGGACGGTCAATGCATTAACGGTTACCGCTATTTGGGATGTGGCTCCGTTTCCACAGATTGAGGTTCCGTAAACAGAAACATTGCCTGAAAGAGCGCCAGACGAATAGCTTACCGTGATCGTGTTGGTATTATTACCGCTTGTAATGGTACCTCCGGATGGTAGGGTCCATACATAGTCGGTTGCATTCGTAATAGGTGTTACACTGTAAACATATCCTGAACCACCCTGACAGACACTGATTGGTCCCGTAATAAGCCCCGCTGGACCTACTGCCTGACAACCTGTAGAAAATGTCATATCATTCCCACAGGAAGATCCGTTCGCATTGGTTCCGCAAACCCTGAAATGATAAGTCATGTTTATAGTAAGGCCTGTAATAGTGACGGAAACAGGCGTCAAAGTATTACCGGCAACGGTATTTGGAATTCCGGGAATGGTCGTTCCATATGTTGCAGTTAATCCGTAATCGAAGTTTACAGTCGTGATGTCTCCATTGGCATTCACAACACCATTCAATGTTGCTGATGTTGTCGTGACCGCAGTTGCTGCCATGGTCTGCGCTATTGGAGTGCCGCCCGCAGTTGTAAAAGTAAAGTCTGAGCCATTAACGGTTACGCTGCCGGAAGTTCCTTTTGCCCTGAAATGGTACAAGGTCGAAGTGGATAATCCGGAAATAGCACCGGTAAATCCCGTAGCAGTATTTCCGGTGATCGTTAATGGAACACCCGCTACTGAACTCCCGTATGCAGTCGTTAATCCATAGTCGTAACCGGAAACAACCGAAGCATTGTTTGCCGTAATACTTCCGTTCAAAGTAGCTGTTGTAGTGGTTATCCCCGTTGCATTATTTGAGGTGACAACCGGATTCGATGAAAATTGATAGGCGCCGATATCCGGTGGATCTGTCCGGCCTGCACCAGTTAAATCATACGGAACAAGCGGTAAAAAAACACCTGTTTTCGCAAGACCAGCGACTGTTGTATGCAGATCATTCACGCCTGTAAACAGTGGATCTATATTCAGCGAATTGACATCCTGGCCTGTCGCGGTCTTCCATGCTGCAAGCGTAGCCCGGTTTGATCCGAGAAACCCGATAAATGGATTTACCCCATTAACAAAATAATCATTGTTATCAATGGATGTAAAAGCCGTGTTCGCTGACGCGCAATAGACAGCATAGGTCCTTCCCGTTGTACCTGAGGCAAGGGTTTGTGAATTTTTAAAAATATTATCCCTGATATCCAGGTTTGTTATTCCGGAAAAGATTGAAAGGCATGCGCTTACTCCAATATTTGCAGGTCGCAGTATGGCTCCTGTCAGCCAGATTGAATTGTGATAAATCAGGATATTCCCTCCGCTGTTTATATAAATACCGGCGACTACATTGTCCTGGTTTGAATTATTGCCGTCGGCCTTGATGGTCGTTATAACATTGTTTGAAATTTCTGTCGGTGAAACGGCTGCGGCTCCATAATAAATACCGTAATTTCCAAAACCCCCTGTCCCGTTATAGTACCAGTCATGGATACTGTTTTGCCGGATTATTGTATTTTGAGCTCCACCCGGGATCCATATCCCTGCCTGTGCGGTATTCGTGTTCCCCAAAGGAGCCCCCATGATCTCATTTCCCTGTACCAGAGTATTATCCGCCTGTCTAAGGAAAATGCCACGGAACTGGATGGCCTGCGCATCTGTTGTGGAACCGATAATGTTATTGATGATCTTACCATTGGTGGCCGGATTACCGGCAGCGCCCTGGTATTGAATGCCGATCCTGGCGCTATAAATTGTGTTATTGCTGATGGTAATACTGTCAAAACCTCCGGGTGAATTATCCATGAAAATGCCAAACGTATTTTTTGTCAACTGACTGCTTGCCCTAACCAGGCAATTCTTTACGATCACATTTTTTGCAGGGGTTCCCCCGTTATTCATAAATTCAATTGAATACGTATTGGTAGTTGTACTGGTATTTTCCCAGGTCAGGCTTTTATCCGATCCTCCACTATTGGAACCATCAATGATAATGTATTTTGACCCATTTATGATTAAAATGGCCGAAGCGGAAGAACCTGTAAAAACTGGTGTTTTACCAGGGCCTGGTTTAATGGTTACTGTACTCGTATAACTGGTTCCTCCAATTATTCCAATTGTTATGGGAAACGTTTCAGATGGATAGGCATTATCCGTCAGAATAAAAGTAACAGGACAGGAAATGCCATTGGCATTCAAATCATTGATGGCTGCTGTCAGAGTGGTATAGGTTTGCCCGACCCCGACATTGTATGATCCGCATAAGGCGAGAAGAGGATTATAACCGGTCAACGAAGACTGATTAATTTGACCCATAGAATGTGTACTTATCATCAGAAAAGTACTCCAAAAAAGGATAGCGTTTTTCATACGATGTTTTTTTTTGTTGAAACCGAAAAAGAAAATAGATGAAGCTCACGAAAATACAAATAAAAATCATCAAATTGTAAAATCCTTGAGTTTCCGGATATGCCGACTAATTTGGCTGAAAAGACTCATCAACAGTATAACGGCCTCACCCGAATAGTTATTCAACCGCAGAACCCGGTTCCCACGTGTCTTCCTAAACATATGGTTACTGATATTTCCATCCACTTCAACACCATTCTTTTCAAAGATTTGTTTTAGGTTTAAATTATTCCACGACTGGTCAATTGGTTTTGTGCCATCTCGGTTTAGACAAATGTATTGGCCAGAATCTGTAAAACCCATTTTCACCTTGGATACGGCTAACAATCTTTTTTAAATCCTGATTTATCATCAAAACATTGGTGGTACCTTACACCGACCTTAGTACAATAATGGCTAACAGGAAAATATTACCCGACCTTCCGGAATCTTTCAAATCGCCAGTCTAGCCGATCTTTATCGGGATAATCCTGTTTTCTTGTTGGTAAGAATAACTTTTTGTTGTTCAGCTCTTGGATACCGTGTTTTAACATCGGGCCATCTATTTCGTGAAGAATGTCTTCCCGAATGTGAATATTATAATCCGGTGAAATGCCAATGATGTTTACATCAAATGCAATATGATGGATTTTACAAAGAGTCAGACCATTTGGAACGATTGGGTCGCCAAGCGGTTCCTTATCAGGAATGATATGAGAAGCATCCAAGAATTCAGAATGATTCAGTTTACAAAGGCAGCATTGTGAATTGTAGGCTGCAAGAACCCTGATACGAAACGACTGCTGATGGGCTCTTTGCTCAATAAGTGTAGTAATGTATTTTCTCCGGTACAATTCGGAAGGTTCATTTACTTCACTGGTTTCAATTGGCATTCCAATGTATTTTTCATCATCTAATGCGACGGTGAATTCCATTTGATTAGTATTGTCTTTGATAATGTAGGCCGGAAAATTTGCCATATATTGATTGGGTGCGAGGTTGACAAAATATATCAACGGCGTTTTGGTTTCCATTGCCAGTCGAAGCCCAACATTGTCCCTGTGGTGAATATAACTAGGGTCTCCCCCTCGATACTTGTATGAAAGAAAACCATCCTCCGATATCACATCGGAATATGAGCCATTAAGAATTGTAGTAATAGAAATCGGTTTGTTTTTAAACTGTTTTGGTTTCCAAATCCCAGACGGGCCAATCAAGGTTATTTTTTCACCTTGAAATTCAAAACCAGATTCCAGAATTCTCCGTGGTAGAATATCACTATATATCTCGGATTGGTTTTTTAACCAGTTAAAGGCGGCAAGTCTTATTTGTTCTTCCATTAAAAAAATAGTTATCGGAGTCAATAAACAGTTGACCAAAAAATATTAGGGCAAAGAATCGTAGTTATCTTCGTATGGAAACACAGTTTTCCAATTGACCCCCAAAATATTATCCGTTTCTTTAGTCTTGCCCTTAGCCATTATTCGAGATTTTTATTCTTGATGCAGTTTCATTGCTTCAGTGCTATTGATAATAAATACCCTGGGATCCCCTTTCACCGGGACATACACGAAGGCATTAAACATATTTACATTAGTTTGCTTTTCCTTGAAAATTCAAACATTCTTTGTTCTCTGGCCTTTAACATCAATGCCGAAGTGATTTCCATCAGGACTTACCACCAACAAATCATTTGCTGGGAATCGGCTATCTGTTATTTGGACATTGTAACCTCTTTTCGCAAGCTGGCACATCAAGTACCCTCAAGCCATTTGTTCACTATTGTGGGTCGTAAGGTTCATCCTGTTTTTTTTACAATACTCCCAAGACAAAGATAGGTGTAAATTACTATAATACTAAGCTTTAACTGCATTGCAATCAGCGCATATTTGGTCACATCCGGTCGACAAAAGAAATTAATGCTGGCAGTTTCAGGTGAAAAGAGAGACTATATTGATATCCAAAACCGTATGGACATTGAGCAAAACCTGAACGGGTAGCGTGAAGGACGTAATTGCAACTTGTCCATTCTCCAAAATGCGTTTTTCAGCAAGCTTATTGGTACCTTCTTTATGTTTTCGGTTCAATTTTACTCCTGGAAGTTATCATTGGCACGATTTTTACCGACCTTTGCATAATCTGGCCATGTCCTCGTCAGAATCACAAACAGTAACCATAAACATAGAAAAAATGAAAACAGGAACCCGATCATTATTTTTTGTTGCAGTCGTTTCGGCACTGCTATTATCAGGATGTGGAAAGACCGGGCCCCAAGGACCCGCAGGGAAAGATGCCACCGTCTATTATTCTGAATGGTTTTCACCCACTGTATGGTCAGGCACTTCGGGCGACTGGTACTTTGCCGCCGCTGCCCCCGATCTGACTCAGGATATTGTTGAAAACGGCGTCGTGCTTGCTTATGCCTGGCTTGCCGGTGATGTCTACGAAGGCACCTCTGTGCGCCCCCTGCCGGCCATTGCAGTTGGCGCAAACTGGAGTTTTCTTATCCACCAGTACGGAAGCATTGAATTCACCTCCGATATGTTGGCGATGCCGCTCACTTCCGGAAATAAGTTCCGTTTTGTGGCGATACCCGGCACTATTACTGCATTAAAATCCGGTATGCCCGGACAAAAAAGCATACAGGAGTTGAAAAACCTTTCGTACAAGGAGATCTGCAGGTTGTACAACATACCTGAATAGCAAAAGAATTATCCTTTTCGATAAATCAAGTTTTAATGCCGTTTATTCAGGCATTACACGGGATATTAGATTGTGCTGACAATAAAGAAATTGCCTGGTTGCAATTTTTGTAAGTAAGGGGGAGCCACAAAAGCCGCGTTCATCGGCTTTTGTATTTTGCACTTTACACTTCAGACTTTGTGCTTTGCACTTTACACTTCAGACTTTAGATTTTACACTTTGCATTTCCTTTCTTGAAAATTCGAATTCCGACTTCCGATCTGGTTTTAACAGTTGTTATTCGACAGTTCACGCCGGATGAAGGTTAGTTGCAACTTTGGGCATTAAGAGTGAGCAAACAGAAAAAAGAGAAAATGTTATCGGATAACTCAGCACAACAGAAGGCAACTCCAAGCCAAAATTTATGTTGACAACGGCCATAGGGATATCGTATCTTTAATTAATGAATAAAAAAGACATTACTATGAAGATGATATTTGCGGTGATCATAATGCCGCTTGCATTAACGGTTGCGCTGAGTTCTTGTAATAATGGTCCCCCCGCAAAACAGGATCTTGTGGTCCAAAGTCCGGTAAGGGATAAAGTGCTGACGGCTGAAGAACAAAAGGCCTTAACTCCCGACATGGTTATTCAAAGCCTGAAAGAAGGAAACAAACGATTTGTAAACAATGACCTGACGGAAAGGGATCATTCGGCGATGGTAAGAGCCTCTTCCGGGGGACAATTTCCCAAAGCAGTTGTTCTTTCCTGCCTCGACAGCCGCGTACCAGTGGAAGATGTGTTTGACAAAGGGATCGGCGATCTTTTCGTAGGCAGGATTGCCGGAAATTTTGTGAATACGGATATGCTGGGAAGTTTGGAGTTTGGATGCAAGGTTTCCGGAGCCAAACTGATCCTGGTTTTAGGCCATGAATCCTGCGGGGCTGTTAAATCAGCAATTGATCATGTGAAATTGGGGAATATTACCGAAATGCTTAGTAATATAGAGCCCGCGGTGGATGAATCACAGAATTACAACGGTGAAAAAACCTCAAAAAACCCTGCTTTTGTTGATTTTGTTGGTAAAAATAATGTTGTCAATACCATACGAACCATCAGAAAGAAAAGTCCGATACTGAAGGAAATGGAAGATAAAGGTGAAATAAAAATTGTGGGCGCCTACTATAGCTTGAAAACAGGAGAAGTCACGTTTCTGTAATTCATCTGTTTAACTTGTCGCACATATCATTGAATGCGACCTGCGTTATTACCCCGTCCAGGAACTTGTCTTGAAGGTTAGATTTCCGTTCCTATGCACTTTTAATTTCCCTGGCTACTTTTCCATTTCATCTTTACAGATAAAATCTTCTTTTTCGAACAATTTTTCCAGAACCTTCTTGTAGCGTTTCAATTTCCGCATAGAGCCGTTAGAAAAAACCGGGGTTCAGAGATATTAAACCGCAAGCGTAAATTAACTGTTGATATGATTCGCAAATTGAACAAACGGTAAATCTTTCACCTGAACTATTGATTAATGATTATCAATTGACCAGGTGAAATATTTTTTAACATATTTCATATGAAACGAATACTAATCACTGGTGCCACTGGCAATATAGGTTATGAGGTCATACGATTCCTGTATAAGCTTGAAACCAGGAATAAGATTATAGCAGGCGTCAGGAGTATGGATCGAGCCAAAACAGAATTATCAATATTCAAAGACCTTGCGTTTGTCCCATTTGATCTTGAAAATCCTGAAACATTTAAAACGGCACTCAAGGACGTAGATACAATATTCCTTCTTCGCCCTCCCCAGATTTCAGATGTGAATCGATACTTTCTACCCCTCATCAATGCGATTCAGGAAGCGAAAATTAAAGAGGCTATCTTTCTGTCGGTTCAAGGGGCAGAAAAAAGCCGGATTATCCCTCACAATAAGATTGAGAAGTTAATTCTTCGTAGTGGAGTAGACTATGTTTTTCTACGTCCCGGTTATTTTATGCAGAATTTGATCACGACACTTTATCCTGATATTAAAAACAAACGAAAAATAATTCTTCCTGCCGGGAAAGCGAAGTTTAACTGGGTTGATGTTAAGAATATCGGTGGAATGGCCGCCATAATACTCGAAAGATTTGAATTGTACAAGAACCAGATCTTTGAAATTACTGGTTCGGAGAATTTGAATTTCTCTGAGGTTGTTCACAAAATCAATGAAATAACGGGTGAAGGACTGGTATTTGAAAGTCCGAATCCATATGCATTCTATCGGTCAAAGAGAATAGAAGGGATGAATAAAGGGCTGGTATTAGTCATGATCATGCTGCATTTTCTTCCAAGATTCCAGAAAGAACCATGGATTTCACCAGACTATGAGAAGTTGACGGGGAATAAGCCGACAACGCTGGATGAATTTATTGAACGGGAACGCAGTAAATTTAGCAGGTAAGCCTGTGCTTCTTTTCTGTATGCTCCCAAAAGGGCATTTGCTCCAACTGAATTTTTATGGATAATTAATTTTATGCAGTTCTTTATTATATGATACAATCTTACTGATGTTTTTTGTCTTGAATGCAAACACCTTTGCGAAGAACCTTTATTCCATTTCTGCGAATAAATCCATATCGGTACTTTCAGGTAGGGGTTTCTTGTTTCTCTTAGGTGGTATCTTTGGCTCCTTCTTGTTTTCGGTAATTTCGGGTTCGGTTGGTCGCAGTTCAGTTGGCCCTTTATAAGTAATGAATCCATTAACCATCATCAGGTGGTCAAAGGGATTATTTTCTTTCATGCGAGTAGTTGAAAACTCACTATCAAAATATCCCAGATTCAATAAATCTCTGATAACTTTTGATTTCTGTCCTGTTGAAGATTTATTCGTTCCAAAGAAATCATTAATTTCTTCAACAGTAACGTAAGGTTGGAACGATTTATCAAAAAGAAAGTTAATTGTGCCGAGTGCATGAATCACAGCAGCAGCCCATATTTCTATTTTGCCACTCATAAACGGCACCGTTCGTTTTCGTCCGAGTTTTTCAACAAGTCTGACAGAAAGTTCAAAGTAATCATCATCAAGCCGTTTCGAACAAAATTCTTTGATCAAACTGATGATTTGGTTTTTTCTGGTTTCAATAGCTGTTTTTTCTGCTTTGTCCATGGCTTTGATATGAATTTTCGGTTAGGAACCAAAGCCAAAAGTACGCATCGAAGCTGAATTTTGGAATGAATTAAAACAATTGGGCATTTCTGAAATAAAAACAGTATCTGCTGCAAGATTATTCTTCCTGCCGGTTAAAATCATTTTTGGCCGTAAATCTCTTTAGCTTTGTAACCTTTAAAGAAACAAAATATGTATCAAATATTTCTTGGCAGTCTTACGCTCAGCATCATTCATGCATTGATACCGAATCATTGGTTACCCTTGATAGCCATCGGTAAAACAGAAAACTGGTCAAAAGAGCGGACGTTATGGGCAACGGTAATAACTGGCATCGCACACACCTTAAGCACCATTATCGTTGGGATCATTGTAGGTTTGGTTGGATATAAGTTGGCTGGTAGTTACGCTTTTATCTCAAACAAAGTTGCACCTGCTATTTTGGTTGGTTTGGGGCTGATCTATTTGATCCTTGACTTACGCGGAAGCCACCACCACTCGCATGATTTGCCTGAAAAAAGCCGCATGAAGAATGGGAAATCGACCTGGATTGCCATATTAACCTCCCTGAGCATCACCATGTTTCTGACCCCTTGTATCGAAATTGAGGCCTACTATTTTCAGGCTGGCACAATCGGGTGGGCCGGTATCTTTATCGTTTCGGCTGTTTATCTGGTGGTGACCCTCATCGTTATGCTTACCCTGGTTTACCTTGGCATGAAGGGCATCAGTACATTTAAGTCCCATTTTTTGGAACATCACGAAAAAAGTGTGACAGGCATTGTATTGATTGCGTTGGGCTTGATGGCGATGTTTGTAACGTTTTAAGCTATTGTGTCAAAAAAAGAGAAAGCCCACCTGAACTCATGAACAAGCGGGCTTCCTCAGAAACAGAATGGATTACTTCTTTTCGTCCTCTTCTTTCTCTTCTTTCCTCAAAGGCGTTTTCTTCAATATATCACCTTTCGGACTGAACTGAACTTCGTACCCCTCTTTGCCTTTTTTCAAGTCCATTTCATAGATCAATTCTTTATCGGGTGTATCCGTCTTGGCAACCTCAAAAATCTTGAATCCTGAAAAATTCTTGCCGACAGAAGTAGTGACTTCTTTAGGCAGGCTGGCTTCCTTGATTTCGGTTTCAGTTTCAAGCCATTTCCCGGTTGCATCAAAATTGGCGGACATCTCAACTCCCTTGTCTTTGAAATTGATTTCATAGTCCTTCTTTTCCATTTCGTACTTGATATCCGTGGCGGCAGGGAACTTTTTAGCGAACGCTGATTTTACCAGGGCAGGAACTTTGTCTGTCGATATTTTTTGGGAATATCCGATTATGCTGATCAGTAAACACACTGATAGCATCAAAACGATCTTTTTCATTTTGAATAATTTAATTTGTGAAAAAACTATGATTCTGAATTTTATGTTGTTATCTGAACCCTGGGAGGGTGGAAAATCGAATCTTGGTCAATACTGGAGCACCTTTCAGTGTATGTTGTGTATAAAGGTGTTCTTGTTTGTACAGGTATGATTTCAATAGCTATCGCAACAATGTAAGGACTGCCGATGGAACTGATGGTGATAAGATCAATGGGAACCGGGTGATGTTCCTTTTCAAATGGCTCATCAGGCGTATCACTGTCATCGTCAGGAATGGAATATGGATCGAGAAACTCTTCAGACAAGAATTCGTCGAACGACACCTGCCCGTTGGCTTGAATGAATGAATCGTATAATTTAGCGGCTTGGGATAACAAGCCAAAATCCCCGTTTGGCAATAGGATCGTGCCAATTAAGAAGTAAACGGAAAGGAATATAGCCAGGATTCTGCTCACGAAACCAAAGATAATCAATTTTTACCACTATTCGTTTAGGGTTGATTCAATCTGACACCTTCCACATCATCCAGCAACTATGCAGTCACCAGGTAACCATAACGAGGCATTCCACCATGGGAGGGAAGTCTATTGTATGACTATTTTCTCCGTTATGGTTTTTCCTCCTGCATATATTTTTGCGAGATAAAGTCCTTCTGGCTGGTCTGAAAGGTCAATGGCTGATCTCCGGCTAGTGATTTCAGAATGATAGACTCGTCGTCCAAACAGGTTGAAAATATCAAGGCTTCCCTTTTCACCGGGAAGGGACACTGTAAATTTACCGTTACAGGGATTCGGAAAAACAGAAACAGACCGTTGTTCGCCGATATCATCAATAAACAAGATAGAACACACCACGCTTGCCTGCACCGGTAGGTTGCTGGCAGTATTGGTTCCGTTCCCGAGTTCCCCGTTGCCGTTGCTTCCCCAGGCCCATGCAGTACCGTCGTTCTTCCGCGCAAGGGAGTGCTGCTCACCGGCTGCGATGGATCCTATATCGGTAAGAATGCTTACCTGCACAGGTACGGTGTTGTTGATGTTGGTTCCATTGCCCAGCTGACCATTGTCGTTGTAGCCCCAGGCCCGGACCGTGCCGTCATCCTTGAGCGCAAGGGAATGAAAATACCCTCCGGAAATGGCCGTGATGTTGGTGAGTGAACTTACCTTGACCGGAACATTGCTGCTCGTAAAGGAACCGTTGCCTAGCTGGCCATTGTCATTGAAGCCCCAAGCCCAGACCGTCCCGTCAGCCTTCAGGGCCAGGGAAAAATTGGTACCGGCAGCGATGGCCACGACACCGGTAAGCAAGCTGGTGGGAACGGGTATATTGCTGTTGATGTTGGTGCCGTTTCCAAATGCCCCTTCGCCATTAAATCCCCAGGCTACTACAGTACTATCGCTTTTCAGGGCAAGAGAATGATACCTTCCTCCGGCAATAGCAGTAATACCTGTGAGAGAGGTAACAGGGACGGGTATTTTACTGCTCGTGTTCGTCCCGTTTCCGAGTGCGCCGTTAGAATTGTCGCCCCAGGCCCAGACCGTACCGTCATTTTTCAGGCCGAGCGTATGCCGGTCACCGCAGGCAACCGCTGTCGCACCGGTAATACCGGTTACGTCGACAGGCATATTGCTGTCGGTGTTGGTTCCGTTCCCAAGCTGGCCAAAGGCATTGTATCCCCACGCTTTTACTGTGTGGTTATCGCAGACCGCCAGGGAAAAAGCCCTTCCTCCTGCAATGGACTGGCCTGGTGCAGGGTTGTTCAGGCCAATGATCGAAAACAGGGTAATTGTGTAAATGAGTTTTTTCATATTGCTGCATTTTTAATTAAAAGTTAATGTTTAGAATCGTCCAAATCGTATTCAGGAATTAATATTTCGGAAATTCATTTTAAACATTGCACTTAACTGAATGCATTCTCAAATTACTCCAACAGAGACCAGGATTCTTAACAGCGTAATTTTATATTGCCAAATATAGTAACTCTTCAACCAAAATGCAAACCGCTCAACATCATCCATGAATTTCCGGCTGTTTTCATGAGGTGGTTTAGGGGATTCTCACTCAATTGGGTTGAGCTCTGTTCATGCGGGATTAATCAGAGGGTCGTCCGTCAAGGCAGCGTCCAACACGAGGAACAAAATGCACCCTCTGATTGAAGATTTTAAGCATCCTCATTCAATTTCTCAATTGTTCTTTTTGCCCGTGCCAACCGAACTTCCTTATTCTTTTCCACGAGTTTAATGGTTGCCCATTTTCCCATCCTGTGATGCAAGGGCACTAACACTGCTGCAATAAGGACTAATGCCATCAACATAAAAATGGGATAGTGATGGGTTAATCTTTCTAAAAAAGGATGTAAAACCAGGTTGAGAAATTCAAATACGATTAACAATGAGATCACGCCCAAAAATTCAATGGTCTTTGTATTAGTAATAAAACTCCGGCTGAGTAGTAAAAAGAGCGTGATCAATATTATTAGGGAAAGAGCAATTAAAGCGTACTGAATATTTTGTCTGTGCATTTCTTCTGCTTTGATTTTCTCAACACCCAACTCCCGCTGACGGGCATCTTCTTCAAAAGTCATTAATTGGGTTTGCTGAACTGCTTTAATACTAAACAAGCTGTCATTTGCGATCCTGTATATTTCTGAATATTTAAACGCGCTGTCAATATTGCTGTTGTGGTAAATATCTAAAAGCATTTTTGCAGGTTTTATACTCATGGTAGAAAATGCCGTATGCTGAATAGCGGCAATTGCTTTTTTGGAATATACCAATGTGGAATCCTTTTGATTTTCGCCATTAAAATATTCAGCTATCGAGGTATATGCGATATTAACATACTTGGGAGAGTTGATTTTAACAGCTTCTTCAAGAGCTAATCTATAATAACTAAGGGCCAGCGTAGATTTTTTCATGACCTCATGTATGCTGCCCAATTGCCCGTAAATTGCACCCAGGTAGTCTTTAATCCCTGTGCTCAAACTTTGCGTATATGCCCTTTGTGTGTAGACCAGGGAGGAATCGACTGAATTCGATTTTAAATAAATTTCTCCAAGATTAAGGTTGCTCATGATGGTGAAAATATTGACCTCAACCCTGGAAGCTGCTGCCAATCCCTTCAAACCATACGATATGGCTTTGGAATAATCGGCAAGATCTAAATAATTGGTGGAAAGCCCCAGGTTTATAGTAGAAATCAACCTGTCATCCTTTGATTTTTCTGCTAATTTATATGCCTCTAAATTATATTCAAGGCTTTTAACCGTATTTCCAAAAGCTCTGTAATCATACCCCAGGCAGCCCAGTCCAAGGACTTCACAAACTGCATCGTTGTTTTTTTGTGCATATACCAATAGTACTTCTGCATTGTGCATATCTAAAACCGGGTTGGTTTCAGAGATTGTCAATCCGCTAAAAGCTAAGTAAAACCTGCTGCTGTCATTTTTCTCTGCAGCAATCTTCGGAAGCAAGCTTTCCATATCCGGGCTTTGTGCATTGGCGCAAATGACATTGGCAAACAAACAAAAGAGAAGCAAGAACTTTTTCATTTTGTGGTTATTTGGAACGAATCAAAACAAAGATAAATAAGATTGTTGTTTTGTGAGTTAAACATTTACCATGGTTTTTAAATTGGATTGTCCTAAACGCCAACCAGTGTGACGATTTTATCAAAAAAGTCTGATGAGACAGAGTAAAAGTTAATCGGCCGAGGGGTGGTTTATCTTGCAGATTTCGCTATGCTGCTTCTTTTTTTAATCACCGGTTGTTCATAATCAAATGAAAAGATTTATAAACCTTGTATCTATGACCAGAAAAAATACTTTAGATTTACGAAAATCTTAAAACCGTTAACATATGGCAAAATCAGCAAAGAAAATTGTCAAGAAAGCAACACCAACAGCAGCAGCCAAGAAACCCGTAGCCGCTAAAAAAGCCGCCCCGGTAAAAGTTGTCAAGAAAGCTGTAGTAAAGAAAGCAGCACCCAAAGCGGCAGCCAAGAAAACCGTAGCCGCTAAAAAAGCCGCCCCGGTAAAAGTTGTTAAAAAAGCTGTAGCAAAGAAAGCAGCACCCAAGGCGGTTGCTAAGAAAACCGTTGCCGCTAAAAAAGCAAGCCCGGTAAAAGTTGTCAAGAAAGCTGTAGTCAAGAAAGCAGCGCCCAAAGCAGCAGCTAAGAAAGCAACCCCAGTAAAAGTTGTCAAGAAAGCAGCACCTAAGGCAGCAAAAAAGAAGACTCCGGCAAAAAAATAGGCTGAGACTTTTTCTTCCTGAATACTTCTTCCTCTCCTCCTGAAGTTGCACCTTTGAGAAGTAAGAGAAGCAGGGAATCAATTCTGTAATGGATTGATGATCCCCTGTCTTTACTTATTGGTGCGTGTGGCTCTTCCGTTTATCCTTGCGACGGCAGACCGGGAATTTAATCCGTGGGCAAATGATAATTACCATTATCACCGATCGAAATCAAATGATCAACATTCAGTCATTTCAAAATATTATTTCCTCGTTTTTCTTTACCTTAGTCTCATCATTTCGTGATGATGAAAAACTGACAAGATGAAGAAAGTGCGAAAAAATACCGGAAAATGGATCAGGCGGATCATCCTGGGAGTGTTGGTCCTGCTGGTGTTGTTTGTGGGTGTAGTATATCTCCTGCAGCATTTTTACGGGGAGAAATGGTTGAAAATGTATGTCGAGAATACCATCCTGAAGGAAAGCGACAGCCTCTATTCGATAAAAATGGATGACCTCTCCCTCAATGTGATGGCGGGAAGAATAACCATCCGCGGCTTTAAACTGATCCCTGATACCAATGTCTACTACAGGTTGAAAAAGAAAGGCCATGTTCCGCCTTTCCTGGTATCGGTGGCCGTTTCCAATTTCAGGGTTAGGGGATTCGACTGGTTACATGCGCTACGGGATAAGGATATTTCGATCAATAAGATCTTCATTGATAATCCCGAAGTTGAGCTGACCCGAATGGCGCTGCCCGACACCATGATCACCGATACAACCCGTGTGGCCCGAAGCCTCTCGCTTCCGATTCCTGCCGGGCTGAACTCGGTGATTGTACGGCTTTTTCAGATCACCGGGGGGAAATTCACCTACAACGACCGTACAAAGTCACCCCTGATGAAGATCGTTTGCCCGGAACTGGCGCTCGTGGTGACGAACTTCATCCAGAACAAGGAAACCCATTATACCGGCAGGATCTTCAATTCGGATGATATCAGTGCGAGCATGGCCGGATTTTCGATCAATTTACCCGACAGCCTGTACCATTTTTCCCTTGGATCCATTGGCATCTCCACAAAATCACACGCAGTCACATTGGATTCCGTCACACTTTCGCCACGGTATTCCCGGAAGGAGTTTTTCAAGAGACTGGGATACCAAAGCGACCGGTTTGATCTCCGGATCCGCCGACTCGGAATCGAAAGCATTGATTATCCGTCCATATTGCTGAATAACATCCTTCGTGCGGGTTACGTGAAAATCGATGGCTGGAAGGTAGATGTTTACCGGGATAAACGCATTCCGTTAATCCCGGAAATTGTACCTGTACTGCCACAGGTGGCGCTCCGGAAGATCAAAGCCTTGTTTACCATCGATTCCGTAAGGCTTAATGAAGGTCATGGCTCTTATGCCGAGCAGGTGGGCCCGGAACCCGGTAACGTCTTTTTTGACCAGATCACGGTGCTTGCCCGGAATGTCTCCAATGATTCTGTTTTTGCGACGAAAAACATCATGGAAATCAACGGCAATGGCCGGCTCATGGGAAAAGGCCGGGTACAGGTTCGGTTCCTTATGCCGGTATTTGCAAAAAATGAGGCTTTCACCTTTTCAGGAACGATATCCTCCCTGGATATGACTGACATTAACCCGATGATGACCAAACTGGTTCCTGCGAAGATCGTTAAAGGGAAATTAGAAAGGGTCGTCATCCCTCCAGTGATGGCCAATAACGACATGGCTGTGGGAACACTTCAATTTTATTATCACGACCTGAGTGTATTGTTATCCAAGGAAAACCTGAACTTCTGGCAGGGGATTAAAGCCGGTGCCCTGAACCTGGCTGCCAACACGCTAATCGTTGGTGAGAATCCGACAAAAGGAGGGAAATTCAGGACCGGGATTATCCGTTTCGAGCGCGACAAGAGCAAGGGGATTTTTAACTATCTCTGGAAAAGTACCTTTTCGGGCCTCAAATCCACGATGGGAGTCAATACAAAGGAACAGCGGCAAACAAAGAAGGAAGAGAGAAAGGCGCTGAGACAGGAGAAACGTGAACAAAAAAAGAAAGGAAGATAAAAATTATCTAATTTCGCTTCCGTAAGGATTCACATGTCACGTAAAACAGAAAAATACAATCGCCGAAAGGCAAGAACCTCATATGTTACTACGGTAATCAGCATTACCCTGGTGCTTTTCATGCTGGGGTTATTGGGGTTACTGGTACTTCATGCAAAAAAACTTTCGGACTACGCCAAGGAGAACATCGGTTTTTCCATCATGATCAAGGAAGACATTAAGGAGGACGGGATCCGGGATTTCCAGCAAAGGCTGAATAGGCAACCCTTTGTGAAATCCACCCGGTATGTTACCCGTGATGAAGCGGCCGCAGCGCTGAAGAAAGAGCTTGGGGAGGATTTCATCGGTTTCCTGGGCTACAACCCGCTGCTTCCGGTTATCGACTTGCGTCTCAACGCGGATTATGCCGACATGGCCAATGTTTCCCGGATTGAAAAGACCTTGTTGTCGGATCCTGCGGTAAAAGAAGTTTTTTACCAGAAATCGCTGGTAGAGCTGGTTAATCAGAACATCCGGACGATCAGCCTGATCATCCTCGGGATCAGCGCCTTGTTGTTGCTGATCTCCATCGCCCTGATCAACAACACCATTCATCTTTCTGTTTATTCGCATCGTTTCAGCATACGTACGATGCAGCTGGTTGGTGCCACACGAAGGTTTATCCGGGGACCGTTCATCACCAGGGGACTCCTCAGCGGATTTCTCAGTGGCATCTTTGCCATTGCCTTGCTGGCAGGGATCATGACATTGGTGATCCAGGAAATTCCCGAAATCCTCAGCATCTTCGACCCGTTTATGTATGCCATCCTGGCAGCCGCAGTTTTGTTACTCGGTATCGTGATCTCCTGGTTTTCCACCTGGATTGCCGTGCGAAAATACCTGAACATGAAAGCAGACGATTTATACCGTTGAATTCCTTAAAAATGACTATTTTTGACACCCTATTTGAAAAAAATGGAAAAGAACCCCAAAAGAACCATTCCGCCTAAAAAAGCAACCCTGCCTGTGAAAGAGGCCACCGCTGTAAAGGCTGCTGTTGTCGTCAAAACCGGTGAATTTGCTTTCGGAAAAGAGAATTATCGTCTTCTGCTGATCGGCCTTGCCTTTATCGTTCTCGGTTTTATCCTGATGATCGGCGGCGGATCCAAGGATCCTGCCGTATTCAATCCTGCAATTTTCGATTTTCAGCGGATCACCCTTGCCCCGGTACTCGTGCTGATCGGTTATATCATCGAGCTTTTTGCCATCATGAAGAAGCCGAAAGATTAACAAATGAATCTTTTTCAGGCCATCCTCATTGCCATCATTGAGGGCATTACCGAATTTCTTCCCATTTCATCCACAGGGCATATGGCTCTTGCTTCGGCATTGATGGGCATTGAAAAAGATGCATTCACCAAGCTTTTTATTGAGAACATCCAGTTCGGCGCCATCATCTCCGTGATTGTGATCTACTGGCGGAAATTCCTGAATTTCAAATCATTTTCTTTCTATCTGAAGTTGATTGTGGCCGTAATACCAGCCGTCATTGTCGGTTTGCTTCTGAAAGATTATATCGACAAAATCCTTGAAACGCCCCTGGTGATCGCGCTGATCCTTTTCCTTGGCGGGATTATCCTATTGTTTGTCGACAAATGGTTCAAAAACCCCGAAATAAAGAAAGAAGAAGATATCAATTATAAAAAATCACTGGTCATCGGATGTTTCCAGATCTTGTCGATCATCTTTCCCGGCCTGAGCAGAAGCGCGGCTACCATCATCGGCGGGATGCAGCAAAAGCTGACAAGACAGGTTGCTGCCGAGTTTTCATTTTTCCTCGCTGTACCTACACTAGCCGGTGCTTTTCTCAAATCGTTATACGACGCTTACAAAAAGACTCCGGAAATCCTGACCCCTGATAATGTTCAGTTGCTCATCATCGGCAACATCGTGGCATTCATCATCGCGATCATCGCGATCAAAGCATTCATCGCCTATCTGACACGGCATGGTTTCAAGATGTTCGGTTATTACCGGATCATTGCAGGGCTGGTTTTGCTGGCCATGTTCTTTTTCGGAACCTGGTGAAACGGGGAGACCTTATCTTTGTATCCATTGTTATAAATTAATTTTTATTTCATTTCCATGAACTTCAACTTTGAGCAGGGGGAAATCATTCTTGTAGACAAGCCCTATCAATGGACTTCATTTGATGTGGTGAACCTTGCGCGAAACTATATCCGTAAACAGCTGGGGCTCAAGAAGCTGAAGATCGGCCATGCAGGTACACTCGACCCGTTGGCCAGCGGGCTGCTGATCCTCTGTACAGGAAAGTTCACCAAACGGATTGAGGAGTTCAAGGAATTTGACAAGGAATACACCGGTACGCTGATCCTGGGTGCCACTACCGCTTCTTTCGATCTTGAGAAGGAGGTTGATGAGACTTTTCCGTGGGAGCACATCACGGAGGAGGGAATTGCGCTGGCGGCGAAAAAATTTACCGGAATTCTTGAACAGTTCCCGCCGGTTTATTCTGCCATCAAGGTGAAGGGTAAAAGAGCTTACGACTATGCCCGCAAGGACCAGGATTTCGTGATGCCTTCGAAGAGGGTAACCATTTCCGCCTTTGAGATTCTGCAGGTTCGGTTGCCGGAAGTTGATTTCCGGATTGTTTGCAGCAAGGGAACCTATATCCGTTCGCTGGCCAGGGATTTTGGCCTTGAGCTGGGCTCAGGAGCTCACCTGACGGCACTTTGCCGCAGGCGCATCGGTCCTTATCATTTGAGGGACGCCTATGATGTAGAGCAGTTAAAAGAGGAAATCAGGCAAATTGAAAAACCCGCTGCGCCGGAACTTTAAGGTTCATTCCTATTCTTCTTCCAGGGATTTCATATCAATGACGAACCGGTATTTCACGTCACTCTTCAGCACCCTTTCATAAGCCTCGTTGATGTAATTGATGTTGATCACTTCTACATCCGAGGTAATTCCATGCTCTGCACAGTAATCAAGCATTTCCTGGGTTTCGGCGATGCCGCCGATGTTGGATGCAGTGAGGGTCCTGTTGTTCCCCATCAGCAGCGAAGGATTCAATGTCATGATTCCCGATGGAGGAACACCAACCAGAATCATCACTCCATTCATGGAAAGCAGTTTAAGGTAAAGGTTGTAATCGTGCGGAGCTGAAACGGTATCCAGGATAAAATCAAAATAATTTTTGAGTTTATGCAACTGCTTTTCATCTTTGGTCAAACAAAAATGATGAGCTCCCAGCCGCCTTGCATCCGCTTCCTTGGAGGGAGAAGTACTGAGCATGGTAACCTCCGCACCAAATGAGGAGGCCAGTTTCACCGCCATGTGGCCTAACCCGCCAAGCCCCAGGACGCCGATTTTATGACCCTTCCCGACTTTCCATTTCCGTAAGGGAGAATAAGTGGTGATTCCTGCACAAAGAAGCGGGGCAACACCTTCCAGCGGGAGTTTTTCGGAAACCTTTAACACAAATGACTCATCTGCGACGATCTGATCCGAATAGCCGCCAAAAGTGAGGGTTTTGCCATCTTTCTCAAAAGAGTTATACGTCCAAATGGTCATTCCCTTCTGGCAGTGTTGTTCAAATCCGTGATGACAGTTGTCGCATTCACCACAGGAGTTCACCATACAGCCAATGCCTGCCAGATCTCCTTCTTTGAAATTCTTCACCTTGCTTCCTATGCGGACCACACGGCCCACGATTTCGTGACCCGGAACCATGGGATATTTTGCCGGGCCCCATTCGCTTCGTACCTGGTGAATATCCGAATGACAGACCCCGCAGTAGCTGATCTGTATTACGACATCATTTTCGCCCGGTTCTCTTCGCTCAAAATTCCATGGGGCAAGCTTGTCCTTGGCGTGGTGTGCTGCATAACCTTTCGTTGGTATCATATTTCAATAAGTTTATGATCAAAGTTAATCAAACTTGCAACAAGTTCAAAACCCAAATCATGAATAAATTCCAGAAACCAATAATTACTATCGAGCCAGCATATTTTAAATTTCACCGCAGAGCCGCAGAGCCGCAGCGTTTCGTTCAGAAAAATAATCCTTTTTGGTTTATAGCCGATTAAGTAAAGAACAAAAATTGACCATTCAATTTCTGTTATTCGTTTTGTGTTTTTTAGAACGCTGATGACGCGGATGATGCTGATTTACACGGATTAATTTTATCCGCGACCATCCGTATAATCCGTGTTATCCGTGTTATCATTCTATTATTTGATTAATCAAAAAAAATATTTTGAGATTTGAATTTTTCGGATTATTTGCCCTTTTAATCCGATTGGGCGGAATCATGGTAAAGCAACTTAATCAAGGTAGGAAGAACGATCAGCAGTAAAGGCAAACCCACCAGAAACCCGCCGATAATGGCAATGGCAAGGGGCTGATGCATCTGCGCTCCTGCGCCTATTCCGAGTGCGATCGGGGAAAGGGCAATGATGGCGCCCAGGGCAGTCATCAGCTTCGGACGTAAACGGGTTGAGATGGCAAAAATGATCGAATCACTGACATTCAGGGTATTCCGTGCATCACGGTATTGAAGGAAAGTAAAAATCGCATTCTCACCGATGATTCCAACGATCATGATCAGGCCGGTATAGCTTCCCACGTTCAGCGGTGTTCCGGTAATATACAGCGCCAGGTAACTCCCCGAAATTCCCAAAACCGCAATCAGCAAGATTGAAAATGAAATCCGGAATTCCCTGAAGAGAATAAGAATCACACAAAAAACCAGAAGGCTGGCTGAAAGTAAGATGATCAGCAGCTCGCTGAATGATTTCTGCTGTTCACCATACGCCCCGCCATATTCAATACTGTAGCCCTGCGGAAGTGTGACCTTTTGGGATACATTTTTTTCAATGTCTTTCATGACGCTTCCCAAATCCCGGTTTTCCAACCGGGCCGTTACCACTCCCATGTTCTGAATATTCTCCCGCTGTATCTCGGCATCACCTGCTACCAGCTTTACATGGGCCAACTCGATGATGGGTTTCATTTTCCCATTGGGCAAGAATACCTGCATCCGCTTGATGTCTTCGATGCCCAATGTTTTGTTTGAAGGATAGATGAGCCGGACATTTGTGAATTGTTCCTTCTCATAAACCTGGCCGGAAATATTCCCTTCAAGGGCGGTTTGCAGCTGGTATTGCAGGTTGGCCGGTGTAATCCCAAACTGGGCTAACCTTACCGCATTGGGCTCGATATTCACATAAGGACCGGCAATGGTAATCCCGTCGAAAACATCTGCGGTTCCCGGCACTTCAGAAACAATACCCGAAACCTGCCGCGACAGCTCTTCCAGTTTTTTGCGGTCGGTACCGAATATTTTAACCTCAACCGGCTGAACCGATTCCATCAGGTCGCCTAGCATGTCGCCAATCACCTGCCCGAAGTCAATCCTGAGTGCCGGTTGGGTGGTCTCAATTCGTTTTCGGATATCCTCGGTTACTTCGTTGGTTGTGCGTTTCCGGCTTTTTTTCAGCTGGATGAGATAATCACCGTCGTTGGGTTCGGTGATGAAAAATCCCATCTGTGAGCCGGTACGCCGGGAATATGTCTCCACTTCCGGGATCTGCACGATGATTTTCTCAACTTCACGAAGGATGCGATCGGTTTCCTGCAGGGAAGTTCCCGGAGGAGATTTATAGTCGAGTACGATACTTCCTTCATCCATTTCCGGAAGAAAACCTGTTTCCAGCCGGGGGAAAATCAATACGATGGAAAGAACAAGCAACCCCATAAAAGTTAAGCTGATCCAGGGCCGGTTGATGAAAAAGGCTACCCAGGCTTGTTTCTTGATAGCATGAGGTTCTTCTTTTTGTTGTTTGACGGGATTACCTTTTTCTTTTTTTGTCAGCAAAAGATAAATTACCGGAAGGGCAAGCCAGGTCACAAAGAACGAGCATACCAGCGTGATAATCATGGCATTGGTCATCACTTTAAAATAGGCCCCGGCAACACCCGACATCAACACAAATGGAAGAAATATTACAATCGTACTCAGAGATGATCCGACCATCGCGGGAAACAAAAAATGAATGGCTTTCTGGACCAGGCTTGACGACTTTTCCCCCGGGTATTCCTCATGGGTCCGGTGGATCTGTTCGACCACCACAATGGCATCGTCGATGATTAACCCGATGGCTGCGGCCATGGCTCCCAGGGTCATGATATTCAGGGTTTGACCCAGTGCATATAAAACGATGAGGGTAAGGCAAAGTGTAACCGGGATGGTCAGCAGGATGGTTGTACTTGCCTTGAGTGATCGCAAAAAGAGGATGGCCACCAGGATAGCCAGTATTAACCCGATCCACAGGCTGTCGGTGACACTTCTAACCGAATCGTTGACGAAATCTGCCTGGATATAATAGGGTTCCAGCCTGACATCGGAAGGTAATGTCTTTTTCAGTTTCGTGATTTTGGCTTCCATCTGGTCGGTCAGATCAACCAGGTTTGCATTGGGTTGTTTTATGACTGCAACAAGGATGCTTTCCTTGCCATTGGCGTTGATCTTGATATATTCCTTGGCTTCCCGGATTTTTACTGCCGCAATATCTTTCAGTGTGATGATCCGTTTTCCATTGTTGCTGATGACCAGGTCTTCCAGTTTTTGCTTGTTGTCAACCAAAGCGTTGGTAACCGTAAGATAGAGCAACCGGTAGCTGGCGATATACCCGTTCGATTTCACGAAATTCGTTTCCATCAGGGCCTTGCTGATGATTTCAGGCGTGATCCCCAGCGTGCTCATGGTCGAGGTATTGAGTATCACCCAATATTCCTTCTCTTTTCCGCCAATCACACGGATCTCTGAAACGCCCTCCACCTGCGAAAGGAAAGGTTTGATGGTATAAGTCGCCAGATATTTTAAATCGATTGGCGTGCGGTTTTTGCTTTCTAGGGTATAACCAATGACCGGCAGAATGGAAGGGTTCATCCGCTCCACCGTGATCTGAATATCAGGCGGAAGGATGTTTTTTATTTCATTGATCTTTGATTCCACCCGTTGCTGGTCCAGGTCGATATTGGAGTTCCAGTCCATAAAAGCGGAAATTTCACAGCTTCCACGGGTGGTTGTGCTCCAGATCCTTTGCAGATCCGGCACTTTCTTAATGGCCAATTCGAGCGGACGGGTAACATTGAGCATCATCTGATCAACCGGCTGCTGACCGGCATCTGCGATGATTTTTATTTTTGGAAAAGTGATCTCCGGAAACAAGGATATCTGAAAACGGTTGTAAGTGTACATTCCTCCCAGGATGACAATCACAATGACAACCGACAACGGACTTTTATATGTGGTGAAGAATCGCTTCATACCCGGTTAGTTTTCATCGCAGGTTTTCAATTACAACCTGCGCTGTATCCGCCAAACCATAATTTCCGGTAAGCAATATCTTATCAGCCGGAGTGAAAGCCGGGGAAAGAATTTCAATCCTCCCGGTGGTTTCAATTCCCGTAACCACAGGAATTTTTATCGCTGTTGTCCCATTGATCATCTTCATGATCCAGAATTCCGTTTGTTGTTCATTCGTCAGAACCGCTTCCTTTGGCAGCGAAACGGCATTTGATTTCGCTTTCCGGATAAAGCTCAACCGGGCAACCAGGTTTTCGGGAATGGGCTGGTATTGTTTCATCCGGATGACATAATTCTGGGTCTGGGATACCGGGTCAACAAAAGGTAAGGAAGAGGAAAGTGACCCTGCGATCTTTTGCCCATCCGGTAAGATCAGCGTGAGCGTTTTATTGTTCGGCAAATAGGGTTTCAGTTCATAAGGTAAATCCAGCAAAAAAACCAGACTGTTCATATCGCTGATCGTTGCCAGCGATTCCCCGTCCTGGATATAATCGCCTGCCTGGTAAGCCAGTTGTGTAATAAAGCCATGTCCCGGCGACTTCACGCTCATCAGTCCGTTAAAATGAAAAGAAGTATCCAGCTTGTTGATGGTATTCCCCAGTGAATTTGCTTCCTTCGACCGGATCAGGAAAAGCGTCTGTCCTTTGGTCACGTTATCTCCCAATTTGATATTGACTTCCTGCAAATACCCATTGACAGGCGCTTTCACAATTGTCTTTAAGAGAAAGGAGGAAGTGGCATTCAGTTCCACCGTGTCAATTAACGTGGAGAGGGTCACCGCGGTTATGGTAACCGGTGTCTTTGTTTTCAGATTCTCTTCTCCTGCAGGCTGATTGCCACTTCCGCAAGAAATGATGAAAAGGGATATCAGAATGCCCTGGATAATAATGATGACCCGCATAAGCGATTATTTTGACCGGTTCCAGTAATTGATCTCATTGATCAGGTTATATCTTTCAATGGTATTTTGCATGATCGTATTTTTTACTGCAAGGTAATTATTGATGGCAAGGATGTAATCGGTGACCCGTGCATCACCGGTTTCCACGAGTTTATGATTTGCCTCAACCAGGGTTTTTGCATATTCAGATTGTTGTATCAGTAACCCTGAAAGTTTCTGGTTAAGGTTCAACTGCTGCATTAGCTGATTGATCTGCTGATGATATTGTTTCATGAAAAATGACCGGTAATTTTGACGGGTTTGTCCGGTGATAAAATTTTTATCATGTTGCATTTGCCTTTGCTTTCCGTCATAAAGGATTAACCGGAGATTGATTCCCGCGCTGACCCCGAAATTTTTCCAGGGTTCATAAATCCATGAAGAGTTGTATCCCGCATCCCCGTATAGATTGACTTTGGGTTTATACGAAAAATCGATTTGTTTATCCTCCACACTCAGTTTTAAACTATCGGTGATAAAGGATTGGAAAAAAACGGAATTTTGAATATCCGGGAGAGTGGAGACATTAAGAACCGGCACTACCAATGAAATGGTTGTTGTGTCTTCAATTCCGCACCAGTAATTCAGGGTTGCCAGGTTATTCTGATATTGATTTTTAGTCTGGGCGTGCTGAATCTCCTGTTGTTGTAAGGTAACCAGAAAAGCAAGATAATCCGCCTGTTTGTAAATATTCTTTTCCGTGAGATTTTTAAAGATCGATTCCTCTCTCTTTAAAAGATTCAGCACCTCCTGTTCATATTCATATTGCTGCCAGAAGCCATACGTTGTGATATATTGTCCCGTAACCTTCCTTACCAGATCCTGTTCCGTCACTTTAAATGCATTCTGAAGCGTTTGGTTTTGAATCCCGATCACCTGATACTGATTCAGCCGGTTGCGTTTACCAACAATTTCTTTCGAAACCGTCACCCTGGCGCTGATATTGGCTCCGTTGGTAATGGCTTCGTCATAGCCCCATCCATTGATGACCGGAGCATAAAGGTTGTCGCTAACCACATTGATCATGGGACCAAAGCCTGCATGAATTCTCAGGCTGTCAATCTGGTTAGACCGGATCTGGTTTTGGAAATCCTTCAGCAAAGGGCTGTTTTGCCTTGCCTGGCCGAGATAGTACTGAACATCATATTGTTGGGCCTTCATTTCCGGGATGAAAATGATGACCGACAGCAGGATAAAACCGATTTTGAACATGCGTAAATTCAATAAAACCAGGTTACTCAACGAAACAGGGGCAAATCATCCCGGCTTTACACCTGAATTGCTCCTGTAAAACTACATAAAAGGACGACTATTTGAGTGTTTCTATGTCAAGAATAACAAATGAATTTGGTTTGATTGCAGGGCGACGGTTGTTTTCTGAAGGTGCAGATTCATATTCAGCCGTTGGCAGGTACAAATGATGGGTGATTTTATTCAACGTAATGGTTCTGGCGCCCGGTTGCGTTTTGATGGTCTCAAGAACGCTGAATTTACCCGGGTTTTCTTCCTGTACAACCGTGATCGTTCCTTCCCCGTTGGAACTGTAAGCTCTTTTGTATTGCGGATCAAATGCAACCCCATCGCAACGGTCGCCTATGGGCAGGGTGGTAATGACTTTTCCCTCTTCGGCATCACTGATTACCATCAGTTTGTTACTGCAAACGCTGAACAACCGGTGATTTTTGTTATCCAGTGCCAGCCCGCTTGGCTCTTCGCCCGGAGCTACAGACCATTTTTTAATCACCTTTAATGAGGATGAACTGATCATGGTGATCATGCTTTTATCCTCGATATTGACATACACATTCCCCTTGCCATCACTGACAGCGAATTCGGGTTTGCCATCCAGAAGGATGGTGCCGATTACTTTATTTTCTTTCGCATCAATTACCGTTGAACTGGCACTGCCGCCATTGAAGGTAAAGACGCGCAGGGAGAATGGATCAAATAAAATTGCATCAGGATTTTTGCCGGTAACCTTGATTTTGGTAATTACTTGGAGCGTGCCAAGGTTGAAAACGGTTACAGTGGAATCCTTCCCGTTACTGGTAAATCCTTTATTTAATGCAGGTGCAATGGCAATACCGTGAATGCCTTTTGTATCAGGGATGGTGCCGGCCAGTTTACCGGTTTTGATCTCGATGACTTGTGCGACGGTGGAATGAGATACAAAAATCCGGTTGTGGGCATCGTCGACGGAAATATAATCCCAACCTCCGTCTCCTTTAACCTGGATTTTCTCACACGATTTATAATTCGATTGTGCTGTTACTGAGGTGATGCCCAATGAAAGGGCGAAGCTCAGCATGATCAGTCCTTTTTTCATAATCAAAAGTTAAAAAATTAATAATTGGGTTCTAATTTGAAAATGCGGAAGCGCTTTTCCCGGTTTAATAACCAACCGTAAACCTTTTCTTCGGAAATTTCGGGTTTTCGGCTTCATCCATCACGGCAAGCGCCAGATCTTCCACGTCAATGTAGCTTCTTCCATTTTCATCCATAACTGGAGAATCTAAACCAGTATGGTATCGGCCTTTCTGGCTGTTACATGGTGGCCCCTCAGCAATGCTTCTTTCAAAATAGCAGCGCCAACAAATCCTGTGGCTCCGATCAATGCGATTTTCATGACCTTTATTTTTTACTACCGTAAATATACGTCAATTCGGAATGAACCGTAACACGTGACACGAGACGCGTGACACGAGACGCGTGACGAGTTAAGGTTACGCGTTACTTTCCCGTAGATATTGTCTCAAAATCGCTGTGGTTCTCCGTGCCTTCTCTGTGTACCTCCGTGTAAGGAAAAAATGTTTCACGGAAACGTGAGGTTGATTGGTGATTAAAAACCATCGATTGAAAGGAGTTTCTAAGTGAAATCATGAAAATTATATAACATTTTTTTGGAATTGTGTAAATGTTTTCATTTTAGGGTTCTGACATTTGTATTAAAAAAAATCCAAAACAAATTAACAACAACAAAAAGATGAAAAAATTTATGATGAGCAGCGTGGCAGTGGGCAGTATTCTGTTTTTCACTGCATTCATTATCAGCCCGGTATCAATTCACAAACCCGTTGTGGAACCCAAACCGATCCCTGAAAAGGTAATGAAGATTGCAGAAAAGACCTGTGTTAAATGCCATACCGAACCCGGCAACATGATGGCCTTGATGCATCTCAATTTAACCAACTGGGGAAAATATTCTGCTGAAAAGCAGGCCGGCAAAGCAAAAGACATGTGCAAAATGGTCACCAAGGGAAAGATGCCTCCGAAAAAATTCCTAAAAGAAAATCCTTCAAGTGCTCCTTCTCAGGCAGAGATCAAAACGATATGCAATTGGGCAGCATCGATACAGATGAAGAAAAAGTAACGCAGAATCCGCTTTTTACCTAACGACGAACAAAATAACACGGGTGCCGGCGATGTGAGTTGTGCACTGGCGTTGTTTTTCTATCGTTTGATTCACTGAAATTTATACTTTAATCTAAATCAAGAATGGAGGTTATTATGATGAACGGATATGGAGGTGGAATTGGATGGGGATTGATCCTTGTTATTGCCATCCTGGTTGTTGTCATCGGGATTTATGCCAGGATGAGAAAGAAATAAGTTGAATCGAAAAATCACCAAAAACAGGGTATTGGAAATACACATGAAAACACAACAAATCATACTTGAATCAAGACCCCAGGGCAAGCCTGCCATCGACAATTTTCGCTTTGAAGATATAGCGTTACCCGAATTGAAAGATGGAGAAGTATTGCTGCAAGGCATGTATTATTCGGTAGATCCTTATATGAGGGGAAGGATGAATGATTCGAAATCGTATATCCCTTCGTTTCAGATTGGCCACCCGATAGAAGGTGCGGTGATTGCAAAAGT
Organism: Bacteroidales bacterium; assembly: GCA_038244085.1. Classification (GTDB taxonomy): domain Bacteria; phylum Bacteroidota; class Bacteroidia; order Bacteroidales; family FEN-979; genus FEN-979. Next base: position 39,079 of record JBBRTX010000009.1, read on the forward strand.
CTCGTCAAGTAAATCTGCAGATCTTATAGCGGGTGATATTGTGACTGGCAGGCTGCCATGGAGAATCCAGACGGTTGCCCGGGCCAATGAATTACAAAAGATCGATGCATCGGTAGTGCCGGCAAGTTATTATTTAGGAATCCTGGGAATGCCTGGATTGGCGGCTTATTTCGGCTTGACAGATATCGGTAAACCCAAAGCCGGAGAAACGGTGGTGGTTTCCGGTGCAGCAGGTGCAGTGGGTGTTATCGTAGGGCAAATCGCTAAAATTCAGGGCTGCCGGGTTATTGGTATTGCGGGATCGGATAAGAAAGTCAAATTCCTGAAAGAAGATTTCGGTTTTGATGATGCCATAAATTATAAAACCACACCCGGTCTGAAAGATGCAATTGCCCGGTTATGCCCCGATGGTGTGGATATCTATTTCGATAATGTGGGCGGCGAAATCTCCGATGCCGTTATCAGTAACCTGAACTTTCATGCCCGTATCCCATTATGCGGACAAATTTCGTTGTACAACAATGCTGAACCGCCGGTAGGACCGCGCTTACAGCCCATATTGCTTACAAAGAGCGTTTTGATGCAGGGATTCATTATAGGCAATTATCAAAACCGTTTTCCAGAAGGCTTTCAGCAGTTAGCCAAATGGTTAAAAGAGGGTAAACTGAAATACACAGAAACGATGGTAAATGGTTTTTCCAATTTACCATCAGCATTTATCGGATTATTCAAAGGGGATAATACGGGTAAAATGGTTGTAGCCATTTAAATTCAAAATAAAATGAAACTATTAGAAAATAAATCAGCCATCGTTACCGGGGCAGGCTCCGGTATCGGAAGAGCAATCGCAATGCTATATGCCAATGAAGGGGCAAAAGTTGTTGTGTCGGATATAGATGTTACCGGCGGGCAGGAAACTGTTTCACAAATCAAACAAAATGGCGGGGAGGCTATGTTTATCAAAGCCGACACATCTGTCCCGGGCGATAATCAATCACTTGTTGAACAAACGCTTACACAATACGGCGCATTGCATATTGCCTGTAACAATGCCGGCATCGGCGGACCCTTGGCTCCCACAGGAGAATACCCCATCGATGGATGGGACAAGGTGATTAGTGTTAATCTCTCCGGTATGTTTTATGGAATGCATTATGAAATTCCAGCCATATTGGCTTCCGGAGGAGGCTGCATTGTAAATATTGCCTCCATCTTAGGTATGGTAGGGACAAAATTCTCACCTGCCTATGTGGCCGCCAAACACGGATTGGTAGGACTTACCAAAGCCGCGGCACTGGAGTATGCCAATCAGAAGATCCGCATTAATTCTGTGGGTCCGGGATATATTGTTACTCCCATGCTGACCAAAATACTGGATGAACCGACCATGAAAGCGATCGCGGCGCTTCATCCCATCGGCAGGATGGGCACTTCCGAAGAAATTGCCGAACTGGTGCTCTGGCTGAGTTCTTCAAAAGCTTCGTTTGTTACCGGATCTTATTATACCATCGACGGAGGATATACGGCTCAATAACAATAAGTATAGAATGATTTGACGATAGGGATTTTCCTGTTTATCATTCCTCAATCTGAAGTATTCAACTGAAGGCAGGAATTCTTTTGGTTCGGGCTCAAGGATTCGCTTTTTCATTACATCCTTCCACTTTCATCAATCTGTCATGTTTTAAAAGTCAGCACCGATTACACCATTTATACTGCAAACAAACCTGAAATGCAAAAGCGATAAGAATGGGTTTTTGAAATTCGACCTTATATCAGGGAATAAAATAATATTTTTATTATGTGAAGAATATCTCGGTATTTAGTACTTTTGAGTGCTGGTTTCAGTTTTTTCTTGCAAACGACTAATAATAAGCTGTATATTATTTGTCTCCGGGTTTTTATGGCCAACATAATGATTTTATCTTAAAAACCCACATAGTATTCCAATAACCTGGGGTTTACTAATATTTTATGTTGACTGATATGATTAAAACGCTATCGGGAACTTTTATTCTGTTCTTATCAATCCTCTTTTTTGAAAATGATGCATTCGGCCAGACAGCCGTGGTAAAACTGAATCAACCGATTGTAGCAAATGCACCCCAGTATTCTCTTGGAGACGCTACCCTTGTTCACAACTGTACAAAATACATTTCATTTGCCTTGAAAAATACAGGATCCGTTTCTCATACCTGGGCATTCAGGCTATATATCATGGATGATAACAGCTCTTATTATACCCTGATCGTAAGCGATGTAGAAACAATTGCCGCAGGAAATGTTGCTTTTTTTGATAAAGATGTAATCACTACCGGAATCAACGGGATGGGCGGTGTGACGGTTAATAACCCGGGAAGTTTTAAGCTGAAACTCTTTATTGAAGAGTCAAATGATCTGGCAGATGTTAGTTTCTCATCACCGCTGGTTTCTTGCGGAGGTGGTGTTTCGGGATGTTCAAATCCGCAACAGATCACGATCCTAAACAATACCAACTGCTGTAATGCAGGGTGTGGAGGGGGGTGCGAGAATCCCTTGAATTTCCTTACCACTTCACAGGCAAGTTCAAGTATTTCTTTGGACTGGTTGGCACCATCTGGTGGCAATACCGTAAGCTACACGCTGCAAAACAAGCTTTCGACAGGGTCAACATGGAGTGCTATAGCCTCAGGAATAACTGCAACTGCTTATAATGCAAATGGTTTGACTGCCTGTACAGAATATGATTTCAGGATTCGTACAAACTGCTTTGGGTCCCCGTCGGCCAGCGGATGGGAATATTTATATAATGTGGGTACCACTGGTTGTGGACCGGGGACAGGTAATGTTACAGTATACATTAACCCGATTGGTCTAACGGGAGCCACCTGGAGCCTTGATGGCGCCGGTACCTATGCCAGCGGGATCAATGTCTCTTCAGTTGCAACAGGAACTCATATAATCAGCTTTTCAAACGTATCGGGCTATGTTACACCGTCGAATATTTCTATTTCTGTCAATGCCAATCAAAATACTACAACGACAGGAACATATACTGTTATTGCAGGGCTGACCTATTGTCCCGGAGGGTGTAACGCCACCGTGTCCGGGTTCAATAATATCCGGCTGACAATAATAAAAGAACAGATGGACGATTACAGTTCTCAAGAAGCCAACAACAGGATTAAAGAATATGGAAGCAACATTCCAAGAACAACTGTGTTTCGCTGGAGCCGTGTATTTGGTGCAACTAAATATCAGGTTGAACTATCAGATAACTATGACCAAGCTATTGCGGGTTATCCCTATATCAGCGGGTATACGATTTTTGAAGTGAATGATAATGCACAACAGGAATATTTTTACAAAATCCCGGGTTCATACCTTGATTATAGTACTGATTATAACTGCAAAGTTACGGCTAGGGATATAAATAATACCATCGTCGGCTGTGAGTTGAAAAGCTTTCAAACGATGAGTATTCCTCTCGCGTCAAATATATATGGAGGGATTGTTAATCACTTCAACAATATATTGATTATTAATAATACTGCTAATGGTAGTACCCAACCAGACTGGAAAAAGCGTTACTATCAATGCATTGACCTTGTCAGAAGGTATTATCAAAAAATTTATAATGTCAACCTGTGGAAGGCTAAGATTTACAATCAAAACACAGCTTTTACCTGGTTTACTACTTCGGGAAATAAACCTTATACCGGTTTACTTGCATTTGAGAATAATGGTTCCAGGGATTTCGAAGTTGGTGATATCGTTTGTTATGGGAAACTGCCACCTCCCGCAATTTCAACAAATACCCAGGGACACGTAGCCCTGATCAGGGCCGTAGGAGATAACAGTGTGTTTTTAGCACAGCAAAATGTCATCCTCGCCGAGCACTATGATAAAGAAGTTCAGAAGATCGGGAATGTCCTGATTAGTATCAGGGAAATCAAAGGTTTTTTAAGACCCAACAGACCACGTATTTCAACAATGTACCAGTCAGATTTCCCTCTTGCCCTATCTACCAATGCCGGAGATCCTACGAACATTCCCTCAAACGCGCCTTTATTCTTTTGGCAGAATGTAGAAAGGGCGACCTATTTATTAAATCTTAAAAGATGGAATGGTACCTGTTTCGTAGATGAGCCAGGTTATTCATCGTTTAAAAGAAACATGGGAGCTTACCTGAATGTATTCAGTTTCTCTGCAGAAAATAAAACCTTGACAAACGGACTGTATCAACTTTGCGTGTTTGCGAACTTAACCGATAATATTGGAAGGATCAGGGGGGATTTTTACTATTTTAATATTATGGGTGGTGTTGCCATTGCAGAACAGATGTTTCCGCCCCAAATGATCTCAAAGGATATCATCTCAATTGGATCTCTTGTCCCCAATGCTGAAATCCTTTATAAAAGGGGCTCCGATACTTTACAGTACATGCATTCGGACGAACTAAGCCATGCGTTTTCAAATTTTGATGAGCCTTTAAAGATTACGGATTCTCTGTTTGTTAAATCCGACGGATATGAAACAATTTCTATGAAAGCAGACTCAGCATTCCTTAATCAGAGCCTTTATGCTGTACCCCTTTTCGTAAAAAACCCTTCTTTGAACAAAGTGAAGTGCCCTTCTATCAGACTTACAGGTGATAGGGTCACAACAAGCAATGTAGTCCAGGTGAAAGTTACGGCAAAGAATATAACAAGTTTTGATATTGCCTATTCTTATATACCAGAAATTTATGACTCAATATCCTGGGAGAACCACCTGCCTGCAGATTCTATGATCAATTACAGCCTTTCCGATACTGGTCTGAATATGATCAGCATCAGGTTCAACGGAATTGTGGATACATTAGAAATCATGCAACATCTGGTTTTTTACTATCCCGTCTCACTCCTGGCAGACAACACGAATACCATTTCCCTGACAGTTCCACAAGCTTACCTTGGCGCTGATCTTTACATCGACAATTTATACTACAAAAAGCTTACGAATACTTCGGAATCCGTCACTATTTTGAAAAACTTTGCCGATCTTCATACACGGCGTTTCGGGTATGAAGACATTCATCTTAATATTGATTCTTCCCAGTCAAACCAATCATTTACTCTTGTTCCTGAGGTCCGAAATTATTTTCTGGAAAGTGACAGTCTTGATGCTACGCTGAATGCTCAATCCGTTGGCTTCAAAAACAGTACTTCATTTCAGAATATGTTGACCTCCCCAACCCATATTTCGTTTAAGAGGGCTTTCAAAAATTATTCGGCGATCGGTATCGTTAATCTTTCCGAATCGTTTATATTCAGGAAATTATCTGTAGGAACATTATTTAATATCAGGACATTGGGTTGCCTGAACCAGGCTGATTATTTAAGTAATGACAGCATCTACCTCCTGAATATAAGAGGTGGAAATCAGCTCATTAAGTACCCGGTTGATTCCCTTTCAAAATGGACCTACGATTCGACATACCAGAAGTTGAATATCAACCGGATAAGTTTTAAAGCAGGAACAGTAAATACTGAAGAATTCGTTCTGGCAAAACGACTGAAACCACTACCAAGGGAATCGGGATTCATGTTGCATCTTCCCGAGGATATCCCATTTACATTCGCCTTCAGTTCACTTTTCCTGCAACCGGATTCCATTGCCGGTGACATGACCTACCAGTTGCTTTCTTCAAATCCTCCAAATATTTCCGTTACCGCAACATCAGACTCAATACGGGTCCTGGGAAACCAGGATTGGTTTGGAATGTCTTCTGTCACTGTTCAGGCGGTGCATGATGGTCTTATCTTTTCCTGTACCATTCCCGTTAAGGTGCACCCCATCAACGATCCTCCGGTTTTCAGCCCGGTCCCCTTCTTTGCCATGTGTGATGACGACACGACCCATATACCTCTGAATCCATATGTTTCGGATGTGGATAACACGATTGATCAGTTAACATTATCTGGTAACGTGACCGGCACAAACAACCCTGCTGTTCCTGCTTCAAAATTGAAAATCTCCATTGACCCTGTCAGCCATATTGCAACCTTCATAGCCGACCCGGTTTCATCGAACACGATTTTTTATATCCGGTATATTGCAACCGACGACAGCCTTGCTTCTGATACCTCGCTTAGTTTCGTTAATGTTTATTCGAAACCTGCCACCGCCTTTTCTTATCAACTGCGTTGTTTGGGCGATACCCTCCCTTTCACCGACCTTACCGTTGCAAATCCCGGGTCAGTGATTATTTCGTGGGCATGGAATTTCGGTGATCCATCATCAGGATATAACACAAGCAGTGCGCAGCATCCCGGGCATGTTTTCAATACTGCAGGAACCTTCCTGGTGTCACTGACCGCTACCACCAACCAGGGGTGCAGTAGAACTGTTCAGCGATCTTTAACGGTCTATCCGTCGCCAACGGTTGAATTTACTTATCGCCTGGGCCCGGAAGATCTTACGGTCCATTTCCATATCGACTCATCATCGACCAATCTTGGAGCGATCGGGAACATGGTATTATGGGATTTCGGTGATGGTGCATGGGGCTATGGCTGGAATCCAACCCATATTTATCCAGCCAGCGGAACATTTGATGTAACTTTATCAGTAACCGATACCATTGGCTGTAAGGGCTCGGTAACCAACCAGATCTTTGTTCCTGCAAGGCCAATGGCATTCTTCAACAGCAATGCCCCGATCTGTTTTAACAAACAGCCAGCATGTTTCACTGACCTGTCACGGGCATCAACCCCTCCCTTCGGGTACATCAAAACCTGGGTCTGGAACTTTGGCGACGGAAGCCCGAAGGCTACCATCCATTTCCCGAACAATCCCAATATTTGCCATACTTTTGCCATGGCGGATACTTTTGGTGTCCAATTGCAGGTATTTGACAATTATGGCTTCAGTGACAGCATTACCCTTAAAGCCGTTATTCTTCCTGATCCTGCGGCCAACTTCAGCTGGTCATCAACGCTTTGCCCTGACCAGCAGGTCTTTTTCTCTGACGGATCCTATCCCAACGGCGGCGGCAATATCATCTCCTGGAGCTGGGATTTTGGTGATCCGGGATCTGGAACCAACAATTTATCAACGCTCCAGAACCCGAGTTATATTTTTACAAATGGTGGTAAGACTTACAACGTGAGGCTCATTATTGAGAACTTCAACAACTGTATCGATACAATAACCAAACAGGTGTACCTCCATCCAAAACCACCCGTTAACTTCACTTTTGCTCCTGCCTGTTTGAACCAGCTTGTTCATTTTTTTGCCGATACGATTGTCACCCGCATGGATTCCATCACCTTCTGGTCATGGAATTTTGGAGACGGGACGCCACTGGTAAATGACCCTGTTACAACATCACACCTGTATACCGCAGCAGGAATTTATACAGTTACCCTTATGATCACAGATCTCCACGGGTGTACTAATTTCATTTCCCATACCATGGAAGTGATCCCGCTTCCTATGGCCCAATTCTCCTGGAATTCACCTGCCTGTCACGGCAGTTCGGTTCAGTTCATGGATGCCTCTTATGTGAATGCCCTAGTTGCCGGTTATGTCGCCAAATGGCACTGGGACTTTGGCGATGGAACCTCGCAAACAGTAGTTTTACCCAACTCTCCGAATGTTACACACCGCTACACCGGTCCTACACTGGGCTACAATGTCACTCTTACGGTTTGGTCCAATGACAGCTGCACAACCAATGTAACCCATCTTGTGAACCTGATTCCGGCGCCCATTGCCAACTTTGATACCAATTCCATCCATTGCCTGCAGCAACCTGCCCAGTTCATGGATTTGAGCCAGACCAATGGTGGTGGTAACATCATAGCCCGGAGCTGGAACTTTGGAGAACCATCCTCAGGAGGTAACAACTTTTCAACGCTTCAGAACCCTGTCCATTCTTACCAGAATACCGGAACTTTTGTGGTCAGACTGGTTGTAACCAATGTAAGTAATTGTCAGGATACCATAGAAAAGACCATCACCATCAACCCTAAGCCGGTTGCCAACTTCATGCTTGCCTATACAGTCTGCGTAGGCACTGCCAGCCAGTTTACAGACCTGTCTGTTCCAAACGCCTCATCCATTATATCCTATTCATGGGATTTTGGCGACGGGTCACCACTGAACACGCAAACCAACCCGTCACATACCTACTCTAATTATGGAGACTATAATGTCACACTGAGCATTGCGAACTCAAACGGATGTACAAGCAGTGTTACTGAACAGGTACTAGTGAACCCGTTACCCACTGCAGCCTTTACATTTGTAACCCCTAACTGTGTGGGAACACCGGTCTGCTTCACCGATATTACCACAACTCCCCCCGGCTATCTGGTCAATGTCGTTCAATGGATATGGGATTTCGGTGATGGGAATACTCAAACAGTTTTCTTCCCCGGGAATCCCAATGTATGCCATACTTTTGTGGGAGCAGGCCTTTCTCATCTTGTTACCTTGACAGTTAAAACTTCCGACAGTTGTATCGGTACTACATCGCATACGGTTAACAGTGCGTCTTCTCCCATTGCCAATTTTTCTTACTCTACCACCACCTGTGCCGGCCAAAGTGTAAACTTTACTGACCTTAGCCAGCTCAATGGCGGGGGGGAAATTATAACCTGGCACTGGGATTTTGGTGATCCGGCCTCAGGAAGTAACAATACATCAAACACCCGGAACCCGGTACATATCTTCACCGGGGCAGGCAACTTCAATGTAAGTTTGATCGTGTTCAATTCAGGTGGATGTTCGGATACTGTGCACCCCGCAAAGGTGGTAGCAGTGAATGCCAAACCGGTAGCCAATTTCAGTGCCGACAGAGCATGTCTTGGTAACCTTACCACATTCAACGACCTTTCGATCTCTGCATCTGGAGCAATAACGATTCACCACTGGGATTTTGGCGACGGTGGCACCAGCCCCCAAACCAACCCCACGCACGTATATGCTAATGCCGGTAATCATAATGTGACATTGACTATAACTACAGAATACGGATGTACGAAAGATACCACCTTACAGGTGTTTATTATCCAGAACCCGGTTGCGGCCTTTAGCTTCTCTGTTCCAACCTGCGCGGGTGATTCGGTTCACTTCACAAACCTATCCACAACCCAGGGCTCGGTAATTCACACCTGGAAGTGGGAGTTTGGCGATGGGCAGTATGTCACCCAGACCTTCCCTGCCTCTCCCCTCGTGAATCACAAATATGTCATTGCCGGAACATACAATGTAAAACTAACGGTCAAGACTACTGACAGTTGTACAAATTTTATCATCATGCCTGTGATTATCCAGGCACGTCCTACGGCCAATTTAGCGTTTGCCACGATCCGTTGCACGAAGATGCCTGTAGACTTTACCGACTTGAGCCAGGCAACTGGTGGTGTTCCGATTGTTGCATGGAACTGGAACTTCGGTGACCCGACCTCGGGTATTACCAATACTTCTAACATCCAGAACCCTTCTCACAGCTTTAATGCCGAGGGCAACTTTAATGCTCGTCTTTTTATTACCAATGCTAACGGGTGTATCGATTCAATCACCAAGGTTGTTACGATTAATGCAGCGCCAAAGCCCAAGTTTATTTCTGATACTGCCTGTAATGCCTCGGCTACCCATTTTACCGACCAGTCAACTAGCGGTAGCGGTAACCTTGTAGCCTGGCAGTGGGATTTTGGTGAACCATCATCAGGAACCAACAACACCTCAACACTGCAGAACCCGACCCACACTTACGCAGGTCCTGGCACCTACAATGTAACATTGACGGTTACCAACAGCAACTCATGCCAGCAGGATACGGCGATTTTAGTGATTGTGAACCCCAAACCACAGGCGATGTTCTCCGGTACAACTGCCTGTAAAGGTGATTCAACCCATTTCACCGATCTTTCGATCGCTCCCGGCAGCCAGGTTGTAAACTGGCTCTGGAAATTCGGCGACGGGGCTACCGACTCGGTTCAGAACACTTGGCATACTTATGCAACTTCAGGAACCTTCAGTGTACATCTGATTATAACTAACCTTGCGGGATGCATTGACTCGGTAGTCCAACTCATCGTTGTACGTCCGAAGCCTTTTGGTGCATTCACCTATACGAGTTTCTTCGGCCCCAAAGGACAGGTGAATTTCCAGGATCGGTCGATGGGAGTGGCAGCAGCCATAATTGGTCATGAGTGGACTTTTGAACTAGGAGCCACTTCCAATTTAGTCAATCCGATATTCACTTATGCCAATACGGATACAACTTACCTGGTAACGGAGATTGTAACCGATACTTATGGTTGTGCGGATACAGTTGCAGATAGTGTTTATGTCAAGCCGGGGTATATGTTTACCTTTACATATGATACGGTTTGTTTTAACACTTTTACGCACTTCCTCCCCATTAACCAGGCTGCAGGAGATTCACTCTATTCGCCGGTGTGGGATTTTGGAGACCCGAATTCGGGGCTAAACAATAAATCCTATGCGTATAACCCGACACACAAGTTCACCCAGCCGGGATCATATGTGGTTAAATTGAAAACCACCAATTCAGACAACTTCTCTGACAGCGTCTTCAATGTTGTAATAGTGAGAGCTTTGCCCAAACCATTCTTCAAATACTCAACCCTACCCTGTGACAGTGTTGTATCATTGTCAGACAGTTCATTTGCTGGCAGTGGCAGCATCGCCATGTGGATATGGTCATTCGGTGATGGAACAACGGGTACCATCAATGCACCAAGGGTCAATGGTGATACTTCACATGTTTATCGTTTACCATATGGTTACAGGACTGTGAACTTAACCGTTGTCAATCAGTATGGCTGTTCAGACAGTGTAACGCATATTATCCAGACCTTCCCCTGTATCTTGGCAAAATACAATGTACAGGATACGATTTGTGCAAGATATCCGGTAATATTTAACGACAGCTCTGCTCCTACAAACAAGATCACTTCCTGGTACTGGAATTTTGGAGACGGAACAGGACCAGGTCATGATACGACATACACAACGCATACTGGCCAGGTGACCCATATCTTTGCAGATTCAGGAAGGTACACTGTAAAATTAAAGATCACTGCACTGGTCAATACGGTTGCCTTCCAGGACAGTATGGTTCAGTATGTGGTTGTTCGGTCCACGCTTATTCCCTGTTTCTCTAACCCGGGAGTTTGCCGCAACCAGCTTACACTTCTGAGCGATACTTCAAGAACCCTTGGCAAGGGAGTGACAAAATGGTGGTGGAACTTTGGTGATGTGGGTTCAACAAACAATACAGACACCATTAAGAATACCAGCCACAAATATAATACAGCGGGTATTTATGATGTGAAACTGATTCTGATGAACCGCTGGGGTTGTAAAGACTCATTGACCAAACCAACCAGGGTGTATAATCTGCCTGTTGCAGATTTTTCCAACTCTGTTAGTTGTGAGGGCAATCCGACCTATTTCAATGACAAATCCATAATAGGGGATACTACAATGATCGTATGGCACTGGAATTTTGGTGATCTTACCTCACGCATAGATACAGCAGGTATAAAAGATCCGGTTTATAAGTATCAGAATCCAGGATTTGATTCAGTTCGACTGATCGTTAAGGACGGATTTGGTTGCCAGGATACAGTTGATTTAACCATACAAGTGAATGTTACTCCGGTAAGTTCGTTCACCCTGATCAATAACCTGGATGGCATGACGGGAAAGATTCAGATGAACAACCTTTCTGTGGGTGCTACCATGTTTGACTGGGATTTCGGTAATGGTCACCGTGATGCCACTACAAACCCTGTTGCCACCTATACATTGGATGGCACTTATCTTATCTCCTTGGTATCAATCAATGATTTCAACTGTTCCGATACTACGTTTTATAAACACGAGGTATTGTTTAAGGGTTTGTATGTCCCGAATGCATTTTCGCCAACCAATACAAACCCCTCAATCAGGATATTTAAACCGATAGGAACAAACCTAAAACAGTATGATATTCAGGTTTATGATTCATGGGGACATCTCGTATGGGAATCTAACAAGATAGACAAAGAAGGCCGGCCAATGGAAGGCTGGGACGGGACCTATAATGACCAACTGATGCCACAGGCGATCTACATGTGGAAAGCTAGTGCAACATTCATTGATAATACAATATGGCAGGGTTCAGATATTGGCAAAGGTGAGGTGAAAAACAGCGGGACAGTTTGGTTAATAAGATAAGGAGACAAGTAATTTCCGATTAGAGGATTTACGATATCAATTGAATAAAACGACTCGAATGCCCAATCCCCACCGAAATAAGGTGACCAGCTTTTGTTGTTGATATTGTGGATTTGGCCGCTGGCAATCAAATCCTTTCCATTGATGTATCAAAATTTCCAGTAGGATTTTTTGATATACAAGCCTTTCAGAAAAATACGATCTACAGACAAGTAGTTTTATGAAAGTTCAATAAATTCCCGAATGCCGGAAGGGAAATATACAATGCATCATACAGAAAAGAGCTATTTGAGTAATTTCTTTTTGTACTTATTTACAAGTTTGGTATACGCTTCCGATTTGCTGATGTTATCGAAGTCCGTTTCGTCATTTAATGCTTCAAAATTTTTAAACCCATTCTTAAAAGCTTTGTTAAGATTGTCAATGGCATTGTCGTTTTCATTCAGTAATGAGTATAAGCACGCTTTGTCATAGTAATCTTTTTCCAGGATAACTTCAAGGGATTTCCTGTAATCCAACTTGGCTTCATCAACTTTTCCGAGTTTTTCATTGCACAATCCAAGGAGCCTGTAAGTGAGATCTTTTCTATTATTATCAGTTGCTGAAAGCAATTCATTGCAATTTTTCATCGCCTCATCAACTTTACCAGATTTATAAAGGGATTCAGTATAAATATACTTATCAACACTTCTGGTTGACCACTTATATGCTTCGCTGAAATAATATGCAGCGGAGTCATAATTATGAGTCTTATAAAAAGAATTATAACCAAAATGCCGGTAGTATTCCACGACTCCATCCTGATCTTTTTTATCCCTGCTGAGTGCATATGCTTTATTGAAGGATGCAGTTGCATCTGTAGTTTTACCTTGTTTTAAATATGCTTCAGCTTCAGATCTGTATTTCAGTATGTTGTTTTGGTTTTCTTCCCTCTTCGTTTTCTGGATGCCGGGTGCCAGTAAGAGATATTCTGTAACTGCGTGATTCTTACTGCCTTCCCTGTGTTTTGAATCGGAGAACTCGGCCAGACTTTCGTTATGACCATTTGGATCAAGACCACCTTCATGCCAGATACATCTTGCATTTAAGTCGGCACCATTTTCAACAAGAAATGTTACCGTTTTCAGGTCTCCATTTCCAACAGCCCAACCTAATGCTGAAAATTGTTTCAAGGGATCAACACCCTCGGGTATGTCGTGCCAGGGATTATATAAAAAGGCATTGTAGCAATTTATGTTGCATCCCTGTGATAAGAATAGATCAAGTTTTTTTATATCTCCTTTTTTAGTTGCTGCAATAAAACATGGACAATCGGCCTTGACTCCTGCGGATATGTAAAAATCAAAGGCTTGTGAGTTATTGCTCTCTATTGCTTTTAAAAGATCTTTTGAAGTATAATTGAATTTAACTCCTTTATCTGCAAATAATTTCATAACCGAAAGGTCTCCGGTTCCCTGTGCCAGAGATACTGCAAATTTTGGATCTGCTCCCAGGTCAAGTAATAATTTAACTACTTTAATGTCAATTCTTCTATTATTTAGCAGATTCGGCTGCAATGCATCCATGAGAGGATAATTAGGTTTGTACCCAACCGTTGACCTTAGTGTTTTCATATTATCCTGAGGTGATGGGTAGGATTTTATCTGTGGGACCATGTAAGGACCGTTCACGTCCGCTCCTTTTTTAATAAGGTATTTGATCATCCGGTAGTTAGCACTCCTTATTGCGGTGAATAAAAATGGTGTGCAATAATCTTCATCAGAAAGAATACTTGGTTTTGTACAAAATCCATCTTTAATGTTTATACCACTTTTAAGATACAGGTCGGTTTTTGCAGTGTCGCCTGTATTTAGCGCTGCGAGAAAATATTCGGTAAGTTTTGCATTACCGCACGAAGAACAACCTCCCTGGCTGTAAACCTGAACTGAAAAAACAGTTAAAAGGATTAGAAGTAATTTTGTTTGCATAGTCAGAATTATTATATGTGGTTTGCATTAAGACGTAACTCCTGGGATTTGATGAATTCTTCAAGCTGCTGCATATCCTTCCTGAACTTTTTCGAAAAATCTGTTTTTACTGACTTTGCTTCGTTTAATATTTTCAGTGAATTTCCAAAATCATTAATAATCAGGTAGGCGAAGGAGATATTGTATAATAAACCAGCGGCTATTTCAGAATTAATACGTGCTTTTTCATTCGTATAGTCGGCTTCTTTTAATATGGCTTTCCATGCCGAGATAGCATCATTAATCTTTTCCTGGTAATCAGAAACAGGCGTGTTTTCGTTAATAGTCAAGATTTTAAACCTGAATATCTCATTTGCTTTTTCAACATCAGAATAATCTAACTTTTTCCCTTTTGCACTATACATTCTTACCTCTTTCCTGATTATTGGTGTGGAGAAATTATCATATAGTATTAGTTTTACTCTATCAAGTGCCATGTTTACAGCTGTTTTGCTGATGTGATCATTCAGGTAATTCGTGAAATCCCGTCCGTCCTGGCTGTGGGTTCTATTGAGCGTGAAAATGAACTTCTCATCATAGAGATATTTGTCGTACAGCACTGTTCCTGAACCGGTCATTAGCGTCAGTTTCGATGGCATTTTGAAGGAATATGCTGTTGATGTTGTTACCTCGTTGGAGTTTTTATGGGCCTGCGACTCTGTAACCTGATACTGACCAAAGGACAATGTTACTCGTACATTGCCATTGGGTACTTTGTTAAGACCCTCTATCACTAGGTATTTCTGAATCATTTCCTCCCGGTTGTCCTGAAACACTTCATAGGGTAATTTCTTATCATATTTACTGATGACTTCACCAACTCTTTGATTCTGATAAGTAATTTCAGCAGAATAGGTTTTTAGTTCTTTTGGCAACGGAGTCAGAGCAAGTTGCCTGTAAACAAACGTTACATCAAAATCATCCAACTTCTGGGATTTTGCATTACCCAGAAAAAGAAAAACAAAACAGCTTGTCACTGTCAACAGAAGAAATGCTCTTTTCATAGATTAAGATTATTGATTTATCAGATTAAACTTGTGCAAATTATTTTTAGAGGAAACAGCACTTCTGCTCACTCATTTAACAATCTCAACGATGTGCCCCCCGTCATTGTAGTCGTATGAGAAGGAGTAGATCCCTGGCTCCAATGGACTCATCGGAATGTAGGAAAACTTATTCCCGTTGGAGATCCTTTTTAATCCTATGATCTCACCTGCAAAATAGATCTTTTGCCTTGATAGATAAATTCCAAAAGTATTCGAAACATTGACTCCTTTATTTTTATTCAAGGGATAAAACATTTCAGAGCCGTTTTCGCTGAGCATGTATTCATTATATTTTCGAAGCGTAACATTTGAAAGAATTTTAGGGTCGGAACTTGCCAGGCATAACAGAAAACTATTTAGTGAGCTTGATTTTATGGAAATAATCTTCCTGTTTGTATCTATTTCATCGGCACAGATAAAGTATTTAGGATCCCGCTGAACATTCTCAAAATCGCCTAGAGTGCAGGGTTTGTACATTATATTCGGATTTGTATAAGGATTATACATTCCGCCATAATTAAAAATAATTTTATAGTTTAATTCAACATATTTACCGGTGTTTATTTTCACATATACGCCCTCCCATTCGGGGACTGCAAGGGTTGACTTTTGTAGTTGGGAAAGCGTATAAGCTCCACGCTGATTCTTAACAGTTTTCTTTTCGAGGAGTTTTTTATAAACATTTGTTTTAGTCAGATCAACAGCATATGACAATATTGAATCTTTATCCATGCAGTTTTGCTTTGGATAATAGAATGTTCCGTAGTAATTGCCATCCTTAATAGAACTTACCCTTAAGATGATAAATCTCAGGTTAGCGAATCCATTCATTTTTGAGATTATTTCATTGACCGGCATTTCAAATTTGTAAATCAAATGATCCTGCTCGCCGAATTTTGAACTTGTCCAGGTGGCAAAGCCAAGAGACAAGGAACTTGGATTATCAAATGTTGTATAGGTTTTAAAGGTGAGGATGGGCGTATTTTTTTTAAGGTAATAAGGGGTCACATAAGTAAGGATGTTATCCTCGGATAAGTATTTCATTGGATTTCTGCTGTAGAAAGGGTTGGGTTTATGCGAATAGGTGCGGTAATCATTCGCAATGATGTATCCTAAGTCAAGGCCATTATCTACCAGTTTATTCTGGTTATAATCAACCTCTATGATGCATGCATCAGTCAAAGAATTACCATCAGCGGGCACACCACATATTTCGCCATTGCCTAAGCCTCCATACCTGGTAACCCTGGTATTATCCTGATTATCTAATAAATCTTCAATAAAAAACGAAATCATATTACCTTGGATGGAATAATAAATAACATGATCGGCATTCTTTTCAATAATCATTTCCTGTGAAAAGCTATTCGTGCACAACAGGAAGAATAGCAAAATTATAATAGACGTTCTCATATTCAATATATTACGAAAATAAAGTTTCAAATGGCACAGTCAAGAACGGTTATTCTACAATTTTGAAAAACCAGAATCTTGTGGGATTGTCATTGAGCCAGATAACATATAACTTGTTTTTTACCAGCTCATCCTTCAGAGCAATTGTCAATGTATTATTCGTTGCGTCTGCTTTTTTTTGAATTGTCAAAGTGGAAAGGCTACGGCAATTTTGTTCAATTGACATCATTTCGTTTTCATCAAAGACTTCGATGATATCTCTTTCTATATTCTGCATTTTGGGCCTGAAGGCATAGCCCCGGCATGCAGGGATGCTGTTGTCATCCATCACCCAATAGCACTGAATCCCCTGGACAGCACTGATAAATACTTTCTGGCTGTTACTGATAAATTCCACCCCTTTTAAAACGATATATTTTACGTTTTTAACGGAGGCTTCATTTAACGGTTCAACGGAATAATTGATATTTGGAGCGAAGTGCGCCATGCAGGTTCCCCGTTTGGCATTCTGGGCAAGGTGATTTGTTCTGACCACGGCTTCGGTGATCCCGATGTATTTTAAATCAGGTGTTTGAATATACGCGCCATCGTAAACAATTTTGGAAATTGGTTTGACCGGAGTCGCTGTGGTTTGCGACGAAACTGAACCTGCACACATTAACATGGCACAAACAGAGATAAGAATTCTTTTTTTCATGAGCAGAATTTTTATGGAAATTGATTTAACTTCAGTTTGCTGATTTCTTCCTGTACTTTGTTACAAGTTTGATGTATTTCTCGGATTTTTTTAAATTATCAAGATCCGAAAGATTGTCAAGTGAGTCGAAGGCCTTAAATCCGTTTTCAAAAGCCAGTTTTAAATTTGCTAAGGATTGTTCAATTTCATTGAGCAAGGAGTATAAACAAACCTTCATGACATAATTTTTTTCAGGGGTTAATTCCAAGCCGGTTCTATAGTATTGTTTTGCTTCATCCGTTTTCCCGAGTTTTTCATTGCATAAGCCCAATACCCGATATGCATTTTCCTTCCCGATATCTTTTTTTGTTAAAAGTTCATTACAAATCTGAATACCCTCCGCATATTTGCCCAATTCATAAAAGGAGGCTGCATAGTAGTATTTATCGAAACTTGAATTTGATTGTTTAAACGCTTCGTTAAAATTATAGGCTGCTGAATCGAACTTTTTAGCGGTGTTGAATAAATAAAGTCCTTTTGTTCTGAAATATATCGCCATGCCATTCTTGTCTTTCAGGTCCCGGCTCAGGGCATACGCCTTTGAGAAACAATCTGCAGCCTCAGTAATTTTGCCATCTTTCAAAAATCCTTCGGCCTCACTCCTTGATTTTAATATTTTAACCTGGTTTTCTTCCATCTTCATTTTCTGAACACCGGGTGCCAGCAGTAGATATTCTGTAACAGCCGGATTCTTCCTGCCGTCCCTGTATTTTGCATCGGAAAACTCCGCCAGGCTTTGGTTTTTCCCATTTGGATCCAGCATTCCGCCATGCCATATGCACCTTGCATTTAAATCGGCACCATTGTCCACAAGGAATTTAACCGTGTTCAGATCGCCATTCGCAACAGCCCAGCCCAGGGCGGTAAGCTGACAAAATTTATCAACACCCTCCTGGCGAGAAAGAAATGAAAATGCATTATAACAATTTATCTTGCAGCCTTTGTCAAGGAACAAATCAAGTTTGTTAATATCTCCTCTCTTAGCTGCAGCAATGAAGCATTCACAGTCGGGTTGAACTCCCGAATTAATATAAAAGTTAAATGCCCTTGTATTGTTTTCATTTATGGCAGCCAGCAGATCCTTGGAAGAATAAGTAAATTGCGCCCCTTTATCGGCAAGCAATGACATTAAATCCAGGTTATTGGTCACCTGTGCATCCCAGGTCGCAACAGTTGGATCTGCCCCCTTGTCAAGAAGAATTTTAATGATTTCCATACTTGGTGAAGATCTACAAAAATCTTTGTTTATCGCAATATTTAAGGGAAATATGGTGAGTGGAACATAACCAACCCATTGATTGGGAGAGCCAGGGTAGCCAGCATTCGCGTCGTACTTGGTAACGGGTATGGAACATGACTGGTTAACATTTGCTCCTTTTCGAATCAGGTATTTAACGACGAATGGATTTTTATTCTCGATGGCTTTCATTAAGAAAGGCTTTTGAAAACCATCTCCCGATGTCCGGAATTGACCCGATTTTGTTTTAAAATAACCGGAATATGCTGTTGTGCCACCACAATAAGTGCTATTAATACTTATGCCGGAATTAAAGTATTGGTCCATCTTTGCAGTATCTGCATTGTCAAGGGCGGCTAGAAAATAGTTGATCAAAGGGCTGTTGGCCCCAGGATTACAGGATCCCTGGCTAAAAGTGAAAATTGGAATAAAGAAACAGATGGCGATAAAGGTTACAGTTCTCATACTGGATAAATTAAGTCTGCGATGACAGGGTTAAAGTGGAAGAAGGACAATGGAACCGATAACCGTCTTTTCAAGATGTTCATCTTCAAAAATAGAATCTTATAACTTAGGAATCCGGCCATTTACTCCAACCGGCTAAGCGCTTTGGTAAGGGCATCAACCTTATCCACCTGTATATTAAAATCTTTATAGGTGAATATATAACCGATATATCCGAATTATTTAATGCAAATGTAAAAAGAAGTTTTGACAAAAAAAACCTTAGAAAACACTTATAACACTCCCCGAAATTCAGACCACTGGTTAAGTTGAAAATTCGTTTTAATTTAATCAGTGAACTGAGAGCAAAAAGAAGAAAATTTACAGCTGCCTTTAAGGCACAAGTGGCCATTGAAGCGCTCAAGGAGCGCTTAACGTTGGCCGAGATCTCAGCCAAATTGAGGTCCATTCCAACATGATTTCAAAATGGAAACAAGCGTTTCTGTGCCGAGCACAGGAGATCTTTGAAGGCAACAAGGAGCCAAAAGAGGATTTTGAGGCAGAAAGAGAACAGCTTTATGCCAAAATTGGTGAACTGGAAATGCAGCGTGATTGACTAAAAAAAATTTCAAAAAAGGCCGGACTGTGAAAGACCTGAAAGGTTATATCTCTGAAAATAAGTATTTAAGTGTGAAGTCCCAATGCGAATTGCTGGAATTGAATCGAAGCAGTTTGTATTATAAACCAAAAGGAGCGTCTGAAGAAAATCTGGCAATTATGCGATTAATAGATGACCAACAGGATGGGCACTTCCGAAGAAATTGCCGAACTGGTGCTCTGGCTGAGTTCTTCAAAAGCTTCGTTTGTTACCGGATCTTATTACACCATCGATGGAGGATATACGGCTCAATAAAATCAACCTCACCCCTGACCGTTCTCCTGGTGGAGCGGGTTAAGGGGTGAGGTGATTTGCTTCCATGTCAATGGTTTGGTTTTTCTAAAGCGCTTTTTGAGCGTACTTTTTTCTGTTATCTTTTGGGCAAAACTATTCAGAAATAGATATTTTTCTGGTCACCTTGCCTCCGGCAGAAGCATTCAATTGCAAATAATAAGTCCCCTTTGCCAGATGCTTCGTATCGATCCGGATCAGGTTACTGCCTTTATGCACCTCCACGCAATTGCTTCGAATCATCTGTCCCGACTGGTTATAGAGTACTAAATCAATTGTCATATCCCGTATCATCATCACACTGATACCGGCATGGCCATCAATTACCGGATTCGGAAAGATTTCTCCAACCTGGCTGAAGGATTCCGGAAGGTTATCATTGATCCCATAAATTACATTAGTGCCGGTCATGTTGAATGGAAGGATCAAGGCAGGAACCGTGGTTGTAAGCGTAATGTGTGCCGGTGAGGTCAATAAACCAGCGACTTCAGGCCATACGATATAGTTTCCGAGGGCCACATTGGAAAATTCAAAATGGCCGCTGACATCGGTCTTTGTATAAGAACGTACCACCGATTGTTCGTCGAGCAGAAGTACTTCCACATTGGGAGCGGGTGTGCCTTCGGCAGTCATTTTGATGCCTTGGCTGACGTTTCCGCTGATGTTTCCAGCCCCCGTTGGATTGTCGGTAATATTCTTCAATCCGAAATTATAGGGATTCTGAGGCTGGCCGAGTTCGATCAGGTCAGCATCGGTCCAATGGAGTGCCTCCTGGTAATAGGTAGGAGCAAACTGGCCGTAATATGCTGACGACGGGAGCAGCTCAGCCTTCAGGTAATAATGACCGGCCGGAACACCCCCAAAATGGTACATACCGGCAGAGTCGCTGAATTCCTTCGAATCAACTACTGTCATCACATTGTTTGAGTCAACCCGGATCAGTTCAATAAATCCATGATCTACAAAATGGTTACCGGCATGAACAGCGCCATCGATATCAACGGTAGTATGAACATAAATCGTCTGTTCATTGTTATACGCGCATCCCGATGAATCAATGGTTTGAAGCGTTACTGTATAGGTCCCCGGCGAGCTGAACAGATGCATGGCAAGCTGCCCAGATCCCGTATTGTTAATTCCTGTGGCAGTGTCGCCGAAATTCCAGATCCAGTCGGTCGGATAAGGACTGTATGTATGTCCTTCAAAATTATAAGTAAGAAAGTCGTGCGTATATGAGAACCAACTCAGACAATTGATCGGCAGAGGGCCGGCCTGAATCACCTTGCACACAGTACTGGTACATCCGGTACTGGTAGCAATGATGAGACAAACCAGGTAATTACCGGGGTGGACAAAAACATGCCAGGGATCTTGGGTAGTTGCATTCGCCGAACCATCTCCAAATTCCCATAAGTAAGAAATAATGGTATCTCCTGAAGGAACAAAACTCGTACTGTTAAAATGAAAATTGAGCAGGTTGGTTGAATCCTGGAAATAAGTATACTCAGCTTCACAATTCAAGGTATGCAGGCAGATCACAAAATTGATTACCGCCGGCGAATTGGTGCTCAAAAAAGTCTCCTGGTGGAAAAAATCATTACAGTCGCGGGTCTTCACAATAAAGGTGATTACAGTGCCCGTCGGGACATTTTGGATGGTGCAATCATAAAACCCGTTCGGATTGGTCATGCGAGTGGTGTAGAAATTGAATCCGCCGGCACTGTCGGACAGGATGATCACTTCATGGTTTGCAACAGGAGCGCCCGTTGAATCGGCCGTGACTGTGCCGCTTAATTGAACCGTCATAGTCTGTGCACTCACCAGTACTGCAGTTGCCAGAAGGAAACTCAGAAGAAAGTAGATTTTTTTCATAGTATTTATTTTGAATGTTAGGCTGCTTCCAATCCTTGGGAAGACTGCGGTTTTAGGTTTACTGTGAGGTGAAGACCCCGGAAGGAATGGCGGGTTGCCTGTTTCTTCCATATTTTCTCCGGATTATTTATAATATTCCGGGCTGAATTATATCCATGTTTTTAAAACAGTTGACATATCGTCAGGAAGTTTTTTGGGTTGCGTAACGGGAAGTATCACATGTATCATCGCTCCTATATCATTTTTTCCTTCGGCAAAGATTAATCCATAATGCGTTTGCACCACTTTTTTACAAATCGCTAACCCGATGCCTGTGCCTGCATAATCACCTCCACTGCCAAGGCGTTGGAACATTGTAAAAATCTGTTCTGCATATTTTTGGTCAAAGCCAATACCGTTGTCTTTAAATGTTATTTCGTAGTAACGAAGTTGTTCATTAAGGTTACCATACGATTTCATGTCTCTCTTTGTAAGTTTTCGCGAAGCTATTTCGATTATGGGCGCAACATCATCTTTTGAAAATTTAAGTGCGTTGTGAATAATGTCGTAAAAAAGCTGACTCATCTGGAAAGGAACAGCTTCTATTTCAGGAAGCTCATGTACTATTACTTCTGCCTTTTTTTCCTCAATGAGTAATTCAAAATCAAAGAGGGCGCTTTTCAGTATTTCATTCAAATCCGTTTTTAGTATTAATTTTTCGTAATTGGTTACTCTCGCAAAGTTGAGAATCTCCTCTATAAGTTTTCTAAGGCGGACAGATGAACGATCAATCTTTTCAAGATATTTTTTTACTTCTTGTGGTTTAAGTTTTTTTTCGGTTTGTTGTAATATTCTTGAGAAGAACACAATTTTTCGCAATGGTTCTTGAAGCTCATGACTTGTTATGTGCGTATATTGGTCCAATTGCATATTGGTTTGCTCCAACTCCAAGGAAAGTTTTTCGATAGTTGATTGTAACTCTTCTTTTGTTGCCTCTGTTTCAACGACTACGGGTTGTTCAGCTTTTAGAGGTGTTTCTTCGCTTATCGGGTTAGACACTTTTTTAGATGCTGTTTTCTTTACAGTTTTTGAATCTTTTTTTCGTGTTTTATTATTTTCAATTCTCTTTGTCATTGTTAATTGTTTAATTAAAATATGTCAGCGTAATTCGTAGTATTCGCAGGGTATAAGTCCGTTCACTTTTTAGGTGTTTTGGAATTTTGAGCTAAATTAATACCTTTGAGCACATCAGGTCATTAAAATTTGTTTGACTGCATTATCTGGGATAATCAATTACATGCCCGTAATATTTTTAATAGCGTTCTTTGATAAATGCTAAGTGGATTTTACTTTCACCCATGGCTTTAGTGAAACGATAACTCAGATAAATGAACCACACCGACCAGCCAAAGTGAAAAAATCGTTGTTTTAAACCAATGTTGTTGCTCAATATATCGGGAAAAAAGGCTAATAACCCCAGTGACATGATTAACAGGCACAGTACCGACATGATTCGCATCTCCGGAAACAGTCCCTTCCTGCTCCAGAAAAACAGGCTCGTTAAAGGTGAAAAGAACAACAGAATTGAAGGCATTCCCATGTACAGATGCAGCCTGAGCGGTAAAGGGAATATGGCTGCTCCTGCGATTGATAGTGAATAGGACAGAATTATGATGGCGGGAATTGTACTTCGCCCAATAACCCTGCATGTTCTGTACAATCCAATCACGAATACGATACTCAAACCTGAACAGAGAAGTAATCCGGCCGAAAATACATATTGAGAGGATGTTCCAATGGCACCTAAGGAACTGACCATATTTGAAAGGTGATTATAACCACCCGTCATCCGTCCACAAATAATGGTGGTAATCCAGAAAACAATTGGAATGATACAGCCGGTGGATAATAGGTATTTTGTTTTAATCAATATCAATGCCTCTTAGATTAATTCTGTCTTTCTTTTCCTTAATGCTTTGATCGTCCGTTTGATTCTAATCCGGTTCATTTGTTGCATCAATGCCAATTCGACATTCAGCAGAATGGCCATTGCCATAATTATGACACCACCGGAATAACCTCTTACCCAGCAGAAATAACCGATCGATGATGTTACCAGGACGAGAAACAAATGCACAATTTCATTGAAATACAACCATTTGATGGTTAGCAATAATGAATCGACATTGTAAGGCGACCCAATGAAATAGGATGGCATTTTTTCTTTGGGATTAACAAGCAAGACCGCTTTGCCAATCGTTCCCATAATCATCCGTTTCAACAATGGAATGCCTATTAAAGAATAGAATTTCAGGCTTGCTCGTTGCTTTTCGTTCTGTAAATACATCTCACTGGGTCATTACATTTCAAATACCATCAGCTCATCAACTTATCTCCTCACCACTATTTCCCTGGTGATCCGTGAATTTCCCTTATGAATGTCAATAAGGTAGATTCCTTCCGGGAAACGGCGGATATCAATTTCCTTCTCCTGAATGCCTTTTACAGAGACATTTTCGGATTCATACACTTTTTCACCCGCCTGATTATACACAGCAATCCCAAAAACCGTCTGAACCGGACTGTTTATGGTGACGAGAAACTTTCCATCATTAGGAACAGGAAAGATACTGATTTTCGGGCTTTCAGAATCCTTAACACCCACATAAAAATAATATAACTGATTTGATACCACCGAACTACAGTTGTTCAGTGTAACGATGCTGCAATAGTATCCGCTCTGGGTTGGCAGATAAACCTGATTGGTTTCACCCGGTATTGCCGTTCCGGTTCCTCCCGGAGTAGCTGAAAAATACCATTGGTTTCCCATTGGGGCACTGCTTACCAGGCTATCGCCTATTTGAGAAATAATAGGTGTTGGGGGAATCGCATTTACAATTACCGGAAATGCGGGTGATGTTGTGCCATTTCCGCATAGGTTGTTCCCTGCAACCGTGATATCACCGGAAATTGCATTGGCAGCAAAATCAACAGTAATACTGTTTGTGTTGATTCCGGAAGCAATGGTAGCCCCTGCCGGCAAGGACCATATATAGGCAATTGCATCTGCAACCGGACCTACAGAATAGGCTACTCCTGTTGTACCAACGCACAGTATGGATGTGCCGATGATACTTCCTGCCGCAGCGGGCAAAGGATTAACGGTAACAGTATAATTTGTTGGTACCGTTGCAGCACAACCGGAAATACCGGTATAATTTACCGAAACAGACTGTGCCCCGGTTAGGTTCCAGGTTACCTGAATCTGATAAGTTCCAGACCCGGAGATGATCGTTCCGCCAGCCGAAACAGACCAGTTATAGCTGGTCATCCCGGGTTCTGTGCTGTAAAGGACGGTTCCGGCGTTTTCACAAACACTGTTTGATCCGGTGATCGTTGGAACCGGCGGTGGATTGACTGAAACGGCAAGCGTAGAGGTGGCACTGGTACTGCATGTGTTGGTGGCATATACAGAAACATTTCCGGAAATAGATCCGAAGGTTACCGTGATGCTCGTGGTATTTTGACCCAGGGTTATAACAGCACCCGCAGGTACGGTCCAGGTATATCCGGTGGCGCCGGTGAGCGGGGCAATGCTGTAAACATGTCCGATAGAACCTATACAAACGTTCGGCGGACCTGAGATGGTACCTGCTGAAACCAGCGGCTGACAACCTGCAACGAAGCTCTGGTCCCCGCCATAAGTGGTGCCCGTTGTGTTGGTTCCCACGCAGCGAAAATGATAGGTAGAATTGAGCACCAGGCCGCTAAGACCGGCAGAAACAGACGTGGGCGTATTGCCATTGACGGTGGGTGGCGACGCGGTGACCGTGTTTCCATAAGCGGTAGTTAGGCCCCATTGAAAGGAAACGGAGGTGGTGGCATTATGAGCCGTCACAGTTCCATTTAAGGTTGCCGTTGTAGTCACGATATTTGTGGCAGGAAGGGTGGTGACAGTGGGTGCGAGTGGTATTTGTCCGGAAAGGGTGATGAGCAAAGAGTCTTTAACGGTAATATCCTGCACCGAAACCGCTTTAGCCCATACCGTACCATCGGAGATCGCAGTAACCAGACCGCCTGTAGTAATGGATGCCTGTCCGGTACCGCTTACAATGCTCCAGGTAACCGCCTGATTTGCAGCGGCAGGATAGACGGTTGCAACCATTTGCAGGGTTCCCCCGGAAGTGGTAATCACGGCAGGAACATTCCCTTGTGTTGTTACATCTAATCCAACCAGCCCTCCTATGGATACACCCTGGGCATACCCGAGATAGTCAGTCCCCCGGTTTTCGGTCCAAACACCGGCACAACGATTCGGACCATCGGGCGTGAAACCATAACGCATTTTGGGAACACCCAAGGTTGCCGTTGTTGAACTCATTTCAATTCGGTTTCCCGGCCAAACGAAATTGCCGCTACCATCCAGGCGGGTTGCATAAATCTTGTAATTGACATCCTCGCTCATAAACATCGGCGCATCGGCAATCAGGGCAAGATTTCCTGCATGCTGGTCAGTGTTTGCGCTTACCGGGTAAACCACTTTGGCCGCGTCGGTTAATAACCTGGCTCCGGTTGTCCTGAGGAATTTCTGAACATAAACCCCATATTGCGTCTGGCTGGGATTACAAAAGGTACAAAGTGACCATACATAAGGTGAACCGGCGGAGAGATTGATGTTTGTCTGTACCTGGTAATTATCGGTGGGCCCGACACTGGGATTAAAATTGGAACCATTCATCCCCCACGGAATCGTGCCACCCGGGTTGATCCGCTGAACAAAGGAATTAAAACGGGAACCGGACGAGGCATAATACCCAAACCAGGTCGTGTCGCCTTGTGCTGCAATCGAATAATACCTTGCACCACTGGTGGTTTGATTGCAGATCTGAAGCGCTGAATAAAGGGATGTGCCTGCATTATCATATTGCTGAGCATAGAGCGTGGTTGATATCCCTATGCCTCTTTTCTGATAAACCAGTGTAAACTTTCCGCTGTTATTTCCGATCAGTTGTCCGCGGGTGGTGGTGGAGGTTCCAACCATGACACTCAAGGGTGTTGTCCAGGCAAGGGTGCCTCCCGCCGTGATTTTCTGAATATTTGTGGTATTGCTATTGGTTTCGTTCCAGGCTACGACGATTTCACCATTGGATAAAAGTGCGGGATAGGGAGCGAGGCCTCCTCCAATGACAATACCGTTGGCGCCCCAAAGCTGGGTTCCTGCCTGGGAGATTTTATATACCACCGCGCTCATCGGCCCTGATCGCTGATCCTGGTAAGCGATCACCAGATTGTTGGTTGCATCTACACATACATTGAATACAAACGTCGCGGTTCCTGAAGGCTGGTTACTCACCAGAATTCCGTCCGGACCCAGGAGTTTATAACCGTTTGCATCAAATAACTGGGCCCGCATATCATAATTGCCGCCATTCTGATGATAGAAAGCAACCCATGTTTTGGCATCCGTCGTTGAAACCGACTGCATATCCGCAACCGGGAGACTTGATATTTGTGTGTTTATGGAGGTATTGGTATTCCATTGCGCCTGGAGATTCATGGCTGGCAGAAAAAATGTAACGACCCATATCAGGACAGCACTGAAAGAAGTAACTTTTGTATTCATTTTTCTTTTTTTTTGTGATAAAATGATTTTCGGTCACAAAGATATCATTCTGTTCGCCATCGATTAAAAAAATGCTGTAACAATTTTACGGCAATCCGATTCATTCTGCACATCCGGTAAGCTAACCAACCGATATGAATCAAACCCATGCTCAACCCCGGGTTTGGATAAATGCCAAACCCATCGGGAGTTTCCCGGTTTCAATATGTTCTCCCGATTTAAATTCTGGTTATGCTGTGGGCGCCTTATTCAGAAAAGGTTTCAGTGGAAATCATCATTTTCTTAGACTGTGAGAAATCTCCGGCCTGGAACTGGTAGAAATAAACCCCACCCGGCAGATTTGATGCATCAAAAGTTGTTTCATAATTGCCTGCCTGCTTATTCTCATCAACCAACTTTTTCACTTCTTCACCCTTAAAATTATAAACCTTCAATGTCACCGGGCCTTCTGTGGGTATTGAATACCGGATTGAGGTAAGCTGGGTGAAAGGATTCGGATAGTTTTGTCCGATGCTGTATCCCTGTGAGCTATTTCCCGGTGTCCCGCCTGATGAGGTAACACCCAGGTTGAACTCACCTACGGCAACAGGACTGCCAATGTATGCAGCATCTACTGTCCTGAGTGTCCATTTATAGTTTCCGGGTTGCAGCGTGGTTAAAAGCCATTCATTGACAGCGCTGACATTGCCCGGTTCCGGGGTACGTGTCGGTAAGGTAACCGGAACATTGTTTTGGAAAAGTTGAAGATCGTAGGTCAGTGCAGAACCCGGTGTATGGTCGTCAATGCCGGGCAGCCACGACAGAAGCGTTGTGGTGTCTGATACCTGGTTGACGGTCAGACCCGTTGGGATCAACGGGGCCTGATTCAGTGCAGGAGTATCGTTCCGGTAAAGGTGCATCTGCGACTCTACAAGACCATTTCCACCGGGAACAAAGTATTGTCCGGCAATGAAATAATCGAGATCACCCTCGCCGTCAATGTCCAGCCAGGAGAATGTACCACCCCGGTCCCCACTCGCCAGCGGTGCCGGAAGTTCATTTCCCGAATCTGTGAAAACACCATTTGTATTATTGTAAATCCTGGCTCTGCCTTCAATCTGTGATCCCGAATTGTAATTGCCAGCAACAAGAATATCCATATCACCATCGGAATCATAGTCTGCCCAGGCAACTGCAGTGAGATCGTACCAGCCTTCACCGGGTA
This sequence comes from Bacteroidales bacterium, assembly GCA_038244085.1. GTDB lineage: Bacteria > Bacteroidota > Bacteroidia > Bacteroidales > FEN-979 > FEN-979. The sequence goes on from JBBRTX010000009.1 coordinate 67,807, forward strand.
AATTTGCAATGACTTCGACCGGGATATAATTTTCATTGTCGTTACGGTAGATACGAAGTGCCATATGTGTGTAACTACCGTTTATTTCCTTTATGGTGCCGGCAATAAGGATGTCAAGATCACCATCGTTGTCATAGTCCCCCCATTGCACTTCGCCATGTTCGACGCTTAGGTTACCAAGGATATCCTGTGCAGTGAAAACACCGTTGCCATCATTCCGGTATCGGCGGATAAAACCATCTTCCGTGTTCGGTACAACATTTACAAGTAAAAGGTCAAGATCCTGATCGCCGTCAAAATCAGCCCAGGCGCTTTGTGCGTGAATGGTTGGTGCGAAAACCGAATCAGTTTCAGTAAAAATCCAGCCCCCGGTCCCATTCGGTCCGTCATTGCGCATCAATGCAGTACGGTAGGAATAGGTATTGAAGTCGAAAACGGATGGCAAAAACAGATCGGGATCTCCATCGTTGTCAAAATCTGCCCAGGTTATCGAGTGAAGATCAAATTCAGCCTGGTTGTTATCCTCCCAATAACCGGGAAGACTGGTATCGGTTAATACAAGTGCACCGGCATCGTTTCGAAAGATCACAGTCTCACCGTCTGTTCCCACAGCAAGGTCAAGATCGCCGTCTCCATCTGCATCACCCCAGGCAAGGTCAGAGGAACCGGCACTTAAAGCACCAAGCGGCACATCAATGTAGGAGAAATCCCATTGATCAGGTCCTGCAGAACCATTGTTGCGTAACAGGATGAGTTTGTTTTCCACACCAACATAGTAAACGACATAATAACCAAGAACCGCAATATCGAGATCCCCATCATTATCGTAATCAGCCGGAGCCGTTGTGATTACCCAGAAATCTTCATCCGGCGGAGTCACAAAAAGAGAATCAGTAGGTGTTATCTCGGTAAAATTGCCAAATGTTATATCCGGACGAAACGCAGTTGCACCTGCACTCCTTGTATGAAGGGAACATGGAGGTTGACTTTTTATATTATCTTGCGCCTGCACAATGGCAGTCCCGGAAGAAAAAATAAACCCGGAAAGGACCGCAACCGTAAACCATATATTTTTTTTCATACGCTCATCATTTGTTTTAATCTCCGGATGAAGCCTTGAAGAGATCATTCCTTTTTTTAGCATGAAACACAGCCTCGTTTACAACAGCCACCCTTTTTGATTTCAATGTCACTTATTTTTTTTCTGTAATGCTTCCTTCACAAATCTTCATTGAAATTGGCGTAAAGATACAATAATTAGTGTTAATTCAGTCTAAATAAACGTTAATTGATGTTAAAACAGGTAATGCCATTTATGTTTGCCAGATATGACCACGACAGCTTTATCTGTTTTCTATGTTCCCAAAGAATGCCGGGTAAAAAACAAACAGGCAGCTTACGATCCTGATGGGCCGGGATCCGGGTCCTGGAAAATATTCTTGTGCGGTTTCTTCAAATACTCCGTAAATTTACTTTGTCAATCATTAGGTATGAACCCCAGTGCAAGCGAACTCACTAATAAAACGTAATCCGGAAAATGACAGAGCCACAAAAACCTCTCACCGAGCCAGGATCTCATTTTTTTCATATATCACAACCAGGCAAAATTGAACCGATCGCCACGCTTGATGAAGCGCTGGAAAAGGTGAAAACCGGCGGGTACATCTGGTTGTCATACATACATCCCTCACAGGAAGAGCTTTTACCTTTGATTGAAAAGATGGGTATTCACCCCTTATCCATCGAAGATTGTTTGAATGAAGGCCAGATACCAAAAATTGAGGATTTTCCTGATCATACCTACATACTTTTCAATGCATTCAATTATGCTAAAAAGAAAATCTCCATCGAGGAGGTTAACCTTTTTATTGGCGAAAATTTCCTGATAACGGTGAATCACCGCGGACCAACAGGCAGGATCCTGATGCAGAGCATAGAGGAACTGGTAACCAGGAATATCGTGAATGCCGGGCAGGGTCCCGATTTCCTCATGCACATCATTCTTGATCATATTGTAGATGAAAAGTTCATTGCTGTGGAGGCCATAGAAGAAGATCTCAACCATGCAGAAGACAAGATGATGCAAAACCTTGCTAAGTTTGACCTTTCCGACCTGCAGCATTTGCGGAGGAACCTGCTCACGATCCGCAAGAGCCTGTTCCATGAACGGGAGATCCTGTTGAAAATCTGTCGCAAGGATTGCCGCTTTATCAGCGAAAAAGCCATTTTTCATTACCGTGACATTTACGATCACCTGGCAAGGTTTTTCGAACTCACCGAAACCTACCGTGAAATTGTAACCAGTCTCATGGAGATGAATCTTTCGCTTCTCAATAACCAGATGGCGCGTTCGGCTAACCAGACCAATGCTACGGTAAGACGACTCACCTTTATCACCACCATCTTTATGCCGCTCACATTGCTTTCGGGAGTGGGCGGAATGTCGGAATACTCAATGATGACAGGTTCGGCAAACTGGAAAATTGCTTACCCGATCTTTTTGGCAGGAATGGCCTTACTCGGGTTCATCAGCTACCTTTGGTTACAAAGGCTCGAAAAAAAAGAGATCAATAAAAAAGGTAATTAACAACCTTGCTAAAAGCAGGAACTTTTTCAAGTCTTATGATTTGGAAACAAGCCATTAACACGCTAATTTTGAACGGTTCGGATTTTTGAACAGAAGGAAACAATGCTTACAATACCCGGAATAACTGGAAATCTCCAACAGGAAAAGTCTGAAAAATATACCACCAAAACCATTGCAATGGAAAAAGCTTTCACAGAACTGCTAAACGGCGTAAATGCGGCATTGGAAACCTATTCGAATGTTCACCGGGGCAGTGGACATCATTCGATTGTAACGACCCACCTGTTCGAAGAAGCAAGGTCAATGGTCCTGGATTACCTTGGGTTGAACAAAGGAAAATACGTTGTCATCTTTTGCACGCCCCGAAGGGCACACCTGCTCACCGCCCAACTTGATCCTGCAAGCTATCAAATTGTTTCAAGTAAGGATTTGGGTCTGTCGCTTGGTGTCAGGGCATTGGCAGTAAAAAGAAATGCCTTTCCCAAGGGGATCCGTTTTCAGGCCGGTGGCGGAACGGCCAGACTTGCTTCGGGGGATTGGGTCATTTGGGCCAGGGAACCGGACAGGTACGAGGCCGGGACGCCCGCTATCATCAACATCATTGCCTTTGCCAGGGCACTGCAATTGGTTCGGCATTTCCGGTTCAGCAGTTTTCAGGAAATTTCTGCCGAAAAACATACAACCGCAGAAATTTTATACCACGATGAACTGGAAAAATATTCTGGGGAAGAACTTTTGGAGGAACTCCGGAAGACCCTGATCGGTCGGGATTTTCTTGTTCCAACCGTTGACGGGCCCAAGCCCTTTATCAACCTCGACAATGCCGCCAGTACACCCACATTCATGCCCATGTGGACCGCTGCCAGTCGGGCATTATGTCTGCCTGTGCCAACGCAGCAGGAAATCATTGAAGAGGTTAAGTCTGTTTGCGCCAATTTCTTGCATGCATCCTCTTCGGATTATGATATGGTATTTACCTCCAATACCACCGAAAGCATCAATCTGGTGGCCGAAAGTACAGGCAATGAATCTCTGGAGGACCTCGAACCCGTAGTGGTCAATACCCTCCTTGAGCATAACTCGAACGATTTGCCATGGCGCATGATCCCGGGCTTTTCGCTTGTCCGGTTGCCGATTGACGAGAATGGAATTGTGGATCTTAACGAATTGGAGACCATCCTTTGTGAATACAATCATGACCATAAGCATGGAAAGAAGCGAATCACGCTTGTATCTGTCAGCGGAGCCTCAAACGTGCTGGGGGTTTATAATGATCTGGCAGCAATAAGCAGGATCGTTCATCAATATGATGTGCGATTGCTGGTGGATGCAGCGCAAATGGTCGCACACCGAAAAGTCGATACAGAAGGATGCGGTATTGACTATCTTGCCTTTTCTGCTCACAAAGTATATGCACCATTCGGATGTGGCGTGCTGTTGGCCAGAAAGGGACTGCTCCGCTTTAGCCCAAAGGAACAAGAGGCCATCCGGTCGTCAGGTGAAGAAAATGTCGCAGGCATTGCCGCGTTGGGGAAAGCGCTTTTTTTATTGCAGCGGATCGGCATGGACGTAATACAAAAAGAAGAGCAGGCTTTGACCAGCCGGGCGTTGCAGGGTTTGTCGAAAATTCCCGGGCTTCAGGTTTACGGAATCAAGGATCCGGGCTCTCCGGAATTTGCTCAAAAAGGAGGTGTCATTGTTTTCTCAGTAAAAGGCATCCTGTCTGATCGGGTTGCGAAAGAACTGGCCAAACTGGCCGGGATCGGTATACGATACGGTTGTCACTGCTCACATATACTGATCAAACACCTGCTTGGCGTAGGTCCTTCATTGCAGCGGTTTCAATTCCTGATCGTTACCCTGTTTCCCCGGATGGCCCTGCCTGGTCTTGCCCGTGTGAGCCTTGGCATCGAAAATAGCCAACAGGATATTGACACATTGATCCAGGCCCTGGAAATGATCGCCCGGAAGTCGCCACGGCCCCGGAAGGATATCAAACAGCCGATGAAGGATTTTGTCCGGGCTGCAAATCATAAAGTCTTTAACCAGGACTTTGAGGTTTTAAAACCATAGATGGGGCGACCCAATGAATAGCAACTTCAATTGTATTACTGAATGATAAGCCGCTTTGTAACCATTGTTTCGTTCGTTTTCATTGAAAGAATATAGGCACCTTTCCCAAGGGAAGAAACATCCATGATTACCTCATGGATACCGGCGGAGTAATATCCCTGAACCGGTCTCCTGATTTCGGTTCCCTGCATGGTGGTCAGATTTATAAGAACGCGGGTTTCTTTGGGAAGGTTAAAACTGATCCTGGCCTGTTCTGTCGCTGGATTGGGTGTGCACCAGAGGGTGGTTTTTACCTGAATAACAGGGGGAGTGATCCCTGTAATCGGGCACGGATTGTTCAGGTCAGTAATTTTAAGTCGCTCTGAACTTACATAACCTGTCCCGAGGGGAACGAATACCCAGTATTCACCAGTATCAGTGATTTGTATAGAGGAGGTTGTTGCTCCCGTTGACCACCGGTATTCGGAGTGGCCAGGTTCAGCTACCAGGTAATCGTTGTCACCAATCCTCTGACAATCCACGTCGGGTCGATGCAATTGCCAGGGAAGTGTTATGTAATCGAATGCCCGGTAGCTGATGAAAGTGTTGGGAAATGAAAAGTCAAGTACCTTCGATTTGTCGGGTTTTACTACAACCATCCAGGTATTATTCCCATTACAAAACCCAAGGTCAATCAGGTGATTCCCGTTGTCAATATACTGATGGTTCCCACATGCTATGCTGTACACAGCACTGTCATATATATATTCCCATACCAGCGTGGCAACTTTATTGGTTTCATCCAGCGCATATTCAAGCCCCCGGCTCATGGGAGGATTGGTATACTGACCATTATCAAAGATCGAAATTGAAGTGTCGCTGACCCGACGGATGTCATGCTGACCGGTGAAGCGCACAGGATCATTCGGAAATGTGAACTGATTCTGTTTTCCGCCCAGTCTCCATATGATATTCCCGGTCGAATGATCGATTTTCGTTATTTCATTGAAATGTCTCAACGAAAGAAGAACATTACCGTCCTTGTCCAATTCTATAGCGTTTGCATGAGTCCAATCCACCTTGTTAGGGTTCAACAGCCACATTGGGTCAACATCACCGAACTGAAAGTGATCATGGGATTTCCACTCCCAAACCAGTGATTTGTTTTCATCAAATTCCTGAATCACAACTCCGGTGACATCTGCATTTGCCGACCCGGGTAAGGTGTGATTTATTCCAAACCAGTGATAGGAAGTAAGGTTCATGATCCTGCTTTCCTTCGCGATCATCAGGTAGTGGTTGTTTGGCAAAACCTGAAGATCATGCTGGTCTGTTACAAAATTGACACAGCTGAGGGAATCTACCACCGTAAAGGTACTGTCCATGAAAAACGATTTTTGCGAATTGGTGTTGAAATAACTCATCCTGCCATCGGGCTGGAGCTTGAAATCAATGGTCGGGTTAAGATTCGCATCGGTGATTATCTGGTAAAATATCATTCGGCCATACTTATCGAGGATCTGATGAGAGCGGTTGTAGCTTGAAAAGAACCCGTTTGTATATGGACTCAGAAAAAAATATCCCTCCGTTGCCGAAGAATCATAGATCACTACATCGAGAGGAGGTAAATTCTGCGTATAACCAAATAAATGAATGCAACCGGCTAAAATGAAGGCAAGCCGAAGTTTCCGGATAATCGTCTGCATAGAGGAAGCTTTAGAGTTACGCCTGTAAAGATAATAGATTCCTTATCATGGTTGATGTTCTATTTTTCTACTTTTGTTATGCGTATGTTGACGTTAAAGCCAATTGACTGTTCAGATCGGCAAGACACGTAAACAATCGCAAGACATTGGAAATAAATCAGATAACACCTTATGATAATGGAAAATAAGATGGAGTTGTCCCCGGAAAAAAGTGAAGAACTCTTTCTGGCTTTAAAAGTCCGTTTTGAGAAAAATATGAACCGCCATAAAGGCTTTGAATGGGCTGCATTACAGGCGAAGCTTGTAGCAAATACTGAAAAACTGTGGTCGCTCAATGAAATGGAAAGAACGGGAGGTGAACCGGATGTTGTCGGACTTGATTTGAACACAGGCGAATACATTTTTTATGATTGTTCAGCAGAAAGTCCGAAAGGCCGCAGAAGTGTTTGTTACGATCGGATCGCGCAGGAATCAAGGAAAGAACATAAACCGGAAAATAACGCTGTTGATATGGCAGCAGCCATGGGCATTGAGCTTTTAACCGAAGAACAATACCTGAATTTGCAGAATCTTGGAAGGTATGATACAAAAACATCAAGCTGGATCATAACCCCTTCGAATATCAGAAAACTCGGTGGAGCCCTCTTTGCTGATTTCCGTTACGACCAGGTCTTCGTGTATCACAACGGTGCAGAATCCTATTATGCTGTCAGGGGGTTTCGCGGCTCGTTGAGGGTCTGAATTTTATCGTTATGAGAAAACTTCTGCTTTTGTCTTCCCTGTTTTTCATTCTGCAATCCATTTGTTTCGCACAAACCTTCCCGCAGGATCAGATCAACACGATACTTCAATCGGGATTTGAAAGACATTCTCTATTCAACCCAAACCAGGTTCCTGCTGTCAATACAAATTCTTCGCATCTCACGCCTGTTCTCGCTCAAATGGACGAATTGAAGAGAGGTCACAATCCTACGCACATTCACAACAGTTATCCGCAACCACAAAATAACGACACCTTAATCGTCGGACTGGTTCCGAATGATACTTTGCGAATTACCGGTAACTGGACACACACCGGACCGATTTATGTTTTTAATACAGGCGTTCTTATTTTTCACAATGCGACGGTTATTGATACCGGAGATGTGTATGTATTTGGAAATGGAAAATGGATTGCCGATTCTTCTTCTTTCTTTTTCCCGCAAAAATATTTTTATGAACGCAGCTTTCTTGTTGTGGAAAATGGAACTGCGCATTTCGGAAATTGCTCGCTGAACTATAGCGGAATGTCGCACGGGCTCACCGTTGCAGGTCATGGGACTCTTGATTGGGAGAATGTTCATCAGAATGATTGGACGACCTGCGGATTATCGGGACATGCGAATTTGAACATTCACAAATGCAACCTCAGCGGAGAATATATTTTGAGTGATACAGCAACCGCGAATTTTATTCATGCCGACACGATTATTCTCTGGCATCAATTACCATCAGGCGCTTTGATCAATTATTCATTTCCGAATCCGAATCCGGTTTATAATTATGTTTTTGACAATGCAACTCCCGGTGTTGCCGGATTAAATTATCATGTGCATGTGGATTCCTGCAGCAATGTAAGTTGGGCACTCATGCCTGTAAATGGTTCTGATGTAACGATTTCAAATTCGACCATCCGTTTGATCGGCGCATGGTTTATGAATGGAGATATTGCGACTGCTCATGGAATTTTCAATAATTCAAATTATGCAAATACCGTTATTCCACTTGCGGACAGAAATCTTCATTTGATAAATACAACCGTTCAAACATGGAGCATGTATGTTTTTGATTCTTCGCAGGTAACGATGGACAGTTGCCAGTTCGGAGAAGTGGGAACACAACAGCGTGCGAATGTTTTTGCTGGTAATGTTTTATTGGATGGAACCGGTGGATATTTCTGGGCAACCGATTCCAGTTTTACAAGCGCAACGAATTCTATCTGTTACAGTACTTGCCGTAGCGAGAAAAAAGCATTCTTCGTTTTGGGTTATAGCTGGCTTCCATTTTCTCCGCCCACTGCCATTCACAATAGTAATCTCATTTGTGTACAAAATAATTTAGTCAGCGATCCTGTTCCTTATGATGGCAGTGTGGCATGGCTTGCAAATATAGAATCGCCGGACACTTCAGGTGTGAATGCATTAGTTGCCATCAACGGCTCTGCCTGGATCAATCAAGGTCCATTGGGAAATCCCATTGATTTCGGAAGTTATAGTTTGTATTGGCAAAACCCGGTCGTTTCAAACACCTGGTACCCGATCGTTGTTGATTCGCTCATTGAAATTTCGCATGGTTTACTTGGAAACTGGAATACGACGGGATTTACTACCGGAACTTATCTTTTAAAAATAGTTTTGAAAAGTAATTTTAATGATAGTGTGGAGGGTTTGAAAGTTGTCACACTATTGCAGAATCCATTTTCTGTTAATGAAATTTCGATTATGAATGCGATTTCATTTTATCCAAATCCGTTTTCAACAGAAACAATTTTGAAGTCGAACAAAATTTTGGACAATGCAAGTTTGATCATTTTCAATGCATTCGGACAAGTGGTAAAAAGAATGGATGGAATTACCGGAAAAGAAATTATAATTCAACGCGGAGATTTATCTGCAGGAATTTATTTTGTGCAGTTGATTAGCACCAGGAATGAAGCGGAATCGGGGAAGCTGATTATTATCAATTAGTTCTGGTGAATCAAATTTCGCTGTCATAAGATCCACGCTGTAAAAGCAAATACCAACCCGCACCGGCAAAAAGGATCCATCCGATACCCGGTTTCCATCACACGCAGGGGGAAAGGCGGGGGACAGCGACTGAAGGAATCGGTAATCCGCCGGATTTAGTAATTTTGCAAAATATTTGCCGGAAGCAGCAGTGCAAAATGACGATCCTGCAACCAGATCATCCTTCAAATCACTAAAAAAAATGGATTACAATTTTTCTGAAATCGAAAAAAAATGGCAGCAGTACTGGGTAGATCACAAAACCTACAAAACCACTGAAGATCCCTCAAAACCCAAGTTCTACGTGCTCGACATGTTCCCCTATCCTTCCGGTGCTGGTTTGCATGTAGGCCACCCGCTGGGATATATCGCCTCCGACATTTATTCAAGATATAAACGTCTCAAAGGATTCAACCTGCTCCACCCGATGGGATATGACGCCTTCGGCCTTCCCGCCGAACAATATGCCATCCAAACTGGCACTCATCCTGCAATCACCACCGAAAAAAATATCGCCCGGTATCACGAACAGCTTGATAAGATTGGCTTTTCATACGACTGGGATCGCGAAGTAAAAACAAGTGATCCGGGTTACTACAAATGGACCCAATGGACTTTCATCCAGCTTTTCAAACACTGGTTTAACAACAAAACCCGGAAAGCCGAACCCATTACCGCGCTCGTCTCTCATTTTGAAAAATCCGGAAATGCCGGTATTGATGCGGCCATGACTGCAGAATGGATCAAAGATACCGGCCGGAAAAATCCCTCTTTGGGCCCATCCTGGTCCGGGATTTTCTCTGCTTCAGAATGGAACGGCTTTCCGGAGAAAATACAACAGGATATCCTGATGAATTACCGGCTGGCTTATCAGTCGGACGCCATGGTGAATTGGTGTCCTGCCCTGGGAACCGTTTTGGCCAATGATGAGATTAAGGAAGGATTTTCCGTCCGTGGAGGATATCCCGTTGAAAGAAAGCTGATGCGCCAGTGGTTCCTGAGGATCACGGCTTATGCGGAAAGACTGCTGCAAGGACTGGAGCAGATCGATTTTTCAGATTCACTGAAAGAAATTCAGAAAAACTGGATCGGTCGCTCGGAAGGTGCCGAAATCACTTTTGCCATCGATGGAACGCCATATCATTTGGACATTTTCACCACCCGGCCCGATACCCTCTTCGGCTCAACCTTCATGGTGATTGCCCCAGAGCATGAACTGGCAGAAAAAATTGCAACATCCGACCGGCTTGGCCTGGTTCAAAAATATATCGGTTGGGCTAAAAACCGGTCCGACCGAGAAAGAATGTCGGAAGTAAAGAAAGTCTCCGGAGAATTTACCGGCGCTTATTGCATCAATCCGCTTAACGGAATCAAAATCCCCATCTGGGTAGCCGATTATGTGCTGGCCGGATATGGTACCGGCGCGATCATGGCTGTTCCGGCTCACGACAGCCGCGACTATGACTTTGCCCGTCATTTCAAACTTCCCATCGTGGAAGTGGTTTCGGGCGGCGACATCAGCGAAAGTTCTTATGATGCAAAGGATGGCGTGATGATCAATTCTGATTTCATCAATGGGATGCGGGTGAAAGATGCGATCAGGACTGTGATACAGAAAGTCAATGAACTGGGGATCGGGAAAGGTACCGTGAATTACCGTCTCCGCGATGCGATCTTCAGTCGTCAGCGCTATTGGGGCGAGCCGTTTCCGGTGTATTACCGTGATGGAATCGCCTGTGTGATGGATGAATCGGAACTCCCGGTGGTTCTGCCTGAGGTGGATAAATACCTGCCGACAGAGACCGGTGAACCGCCCCTTGCACGGGCCAAAAACTGGAAAACCAAAGAAGGGTATCCCATCGAAACCAGCACCATGCCGGGTTTTGCAGGATCCAGCGGTTATTATCTGCGGTACATGGATCCCCGCAACGACAAAGAATATTTCTCCTCGGAAGCCAATCGCTACTGGGAAAATGTCGACCTCTACCTGGGCGGTGCGGAACATGCCACAGGCCACCTGGTTTATTCCCGCTTTTGGAATAAATTTTTATTCGACATCGGTAAAGTCTGTAAAGATGAACCTTATAAAAAGCTGATCAACCAGGGAATGATCCAGGGAAGATCAAGCATCGCATACCGTATCAAGGGAACCAGAACTTTCGCTTCGTATGGTCTCAGGAAGGATCATGATGTTACACCCATTCATGTGGATGTGAACATGGTGGAAAATGATGTGCTGGATACCGAAAAATTCAAAAACTGGCAGCCGGATTACGCGGATGCGGAATTTATCCTCGAAGAGGGGAAATATATCTGCGGGAGCGAAGTGGAAAAGATGTCGAAATCACTACATAACGTAGTGAACCCTGATGATTTGATTAACAGGTACGGAGCCGATACGTTGCGTTTGTACGAGATGTTCCTTGGTCCGCTAGAGCAATCAAAACCCTGGGATACCAGCGGAATTGAAGGCGTATTCCGTTTCATCCGGAAGTTCTGGCGGCTCTATCACGACAAGAACAATGATTTCCTGGTTTCTGATGAGGAGCCAACAAGGGAAGCGTTGAAAATCCTGCACAAAACCATCAAAAAAGTCGGAGAGGATATCGAGCGTTTTTCCTTCAATACCGCCGTTTCCAACTTTATGATCTGCGCGAATGAATTATCCGAAATTAAATGCAACAAACGAGCAATCCTGGAGCCGCTTACCATACTGATCAGTCCTTATGCGCCACACCTCGCCGAAGAACTCTGGCAGCAACTGGGTCACAACACGAGCATCACCACCGCCACGTTTCCGACCCACAACGAGGAGTACCTCGCCGAAAACACTTTCACCTATCCTGTTTCGTTTAACGGGAAGATGCGGTTCACGCTGGATCTCCCGATAACCCTGACCGTTCAGGAAATTGAAAAGGCTGCCCTGGAGGCACCCGATTCGGCAAAATGGCTTCTGGATAAAACCCCGAAAAAAGTCATCGTCGTACCGAAAAAAATTATTAATATCGTTTTGTAATGAACCCTTTTTCGCAGCATATCTCCCTTGTAATTATTGTTCTCTTTTCTGTTTTCCAGGCCACAGGCCAGGAAATGCAGAAAGTTCACAATGAGGCGTTTATCCGCGGAGAACGACTTACTTTCCGGGCCTATTATGATTCTTTCCTGACCGGAAAAGTTACCGCCGGGGTTGCCTCACTGGAAGTGAAATTTGAAAACAAGAAAATCAACGGGCGGAATACGTTTCATTTGATCGGCGAAGGCAAGTCAAAAGGCGCTTTTAACCTGTTTTTCAAGGTCAACGACCGGTTTGATTCCTATTTTGATGACGAGTATCTTGTTCCCTGGCAATTCATCCGCAAGACCCGGGAAGGCGACTTCCGGAAAGATGACGAGGTGATCTTCGATCATCTGGAAGGAAAAGCAACCAGCAGAACCTCGGTGAAAAAAATTCCTGCCGGTGTGCAGGATATCATATCCGCATTTTATTATGCCCGGAATATGGATTTTTCCAATCTCAAAATGGGTGACCGGATCCCTGTAAAATTTTTCCTTGATGACTCGGTGTATATTTCAGCCATTGAATTTGCCGGCAGGGAATTTCTCATTACCAACCTGGGCAAATTCAAGTGCCTGAAATTCAAACCCATGCTTGCAACCGGGACGGTTTTCAAACAATCTTATGCCATGGAAATATGGATCACGGATGATAAAAACCGTCTTCCGCTGCTTGCCAAATCAGAAGTCATCGTAGGTTCTGTAAAACTTGAACTAACCGAGTATAAAGGCCTTGCAAATCCGGTCACTTCTTATCTCGGTCCGGGGAAAGATTAATATCATATGCTTTTCCCCCGGTTTCAGCAAATGGAATATTATTTGCAGGGAACCAACATTTCTTTCCATAAATTTATGCTTTTAAATATTATTGTATGAAGTCAAGATCACTCCTTGCAACCAGCATCCTGCTTGTTGTTACGCTTTCTTCCCTTTCGTTCGGCCAGCCAGTCACCAAAATATCCCATTTTGAGAAAGAATGGCAGAAAGTGGATTCCCTCACCGGCCTCGGGCTTCCCAAGTCTGCATTGGAAATCGTGAATTCAATTTATACCCGGTCGAAAAAAGAAAAAAACAATCCCCAATACATTAAAGCCGTCATCTATAAATTGAAATTACAATCCGACTTTCGTGAAGACGCCATGTTACGCTCCATTTACGAACTGAAGAATGAAATTGACGGATCACAGAAACCGGTAACACAGGTTCTGACTTCGATGCTGGCGGAGCTGTATCTTCAATATTACCAGAACAACCTGTGGCGGTTTAGTAGCCGCTCGACGGTTGCCGGAAACCCTGGCGACAGCATCCAGACCTGGGATCTGAATGTCATAATTGCCACGATTAACCGCACTTATCTGATTTCACTGCAGGATCCGGATTTGCTCAAATCCATCCCGATCAGTGAATATGAAGAGATTCTGGTAAATAACCGTTTCCAGGAACCCTCGAATATCGATATCAGAAAATCAAAAGGGAAATCTGATGTTAAAAATCCCGTTTCCTTCCGTCCCACACTCTTCGATTTCCTTTCCTGGCGTGCTCTCGATTATTTTACCGGGGGAACTGAAGCCAAAAACCAGTCTTTTTCGGTGTTCAAACTGGACAATCCATCTTTCCTTCTTCCCGCATCAGAATGGATCAAAATCAATCCGGCCCGGTTCGATTCGGCATCACCTGAAAGCCATGCCATTCGCCTTTTCCGTGATCTTGCCATTTTTCATGTTAATGATAAAGATCCGCGCGCGCTGATTGATGAAGAGGTGAAAAGACTGAATTATGTTCATGAACAGGGCGTTTTTGATTATAAAGACAGCCTGTATATCCAGGCGTTGAAACGACTCGAACAGGTTTATATCTCCTCATCCTGGTCGACTGATATTTCTTTTGCTCTCGCTTCATTCCTGGAAAACAAAAGTATCATTAACGATCAGGAACTAACGGCAGATCTTTTCTTTACACTCGAATCTTTCCCTGAGAATACAGGAAAATCCTCCGAAGCGCCTGCCACGAAACTTCATAAATGGGATCTCAAGGATGCCATTGCCATTTGCGAAGCCGCAATTGCCCGTTTCCCGGAAAGTGAAGGCGCAGCAAAATGCAGGAACCTCATCAAACGCATCATGGCGAAATCCCTGATCATTACGCTCGAAGAAGCCGTGGTGCCTGAAAAAGAATCATTGGGACAGGTAAAATTCAAAAACATTCAGAAATTATGGTTCCGCCTGATAAAAGCGGATCCCGAAACCATTAATGAAAAAATAGCCGGATTCAGCATGGAGGAGCGAACCAAATATTTCACTTCCCAAACTGTTCTTAAAACCTGGAATCTTGCATTACCTTCCGACGGAGATCTGAAGTCACATACCGCCGAATTTATCATACCTGCCCTCCCGGCAGGGTTCTATTACCTGATTGCTTCTTCAGATGAGAAATTCAGTGATTCCTTGCAGGCAATCACCTGGGCTTCGTTTTTTTCAACGCAGATCAGTTATATCAGCCAGGATCAAACGGATCATCAGGATAACCGTACCTCTTTTTATCTTCTCGATCGTGAAACCGGAAAACCGCTGAAGAATTTAACTGCCGAGGCTTTTCTGAAAAAATATGATTACACCCTGCGAAAATACCGGAATGAGAAAATCGGCACTTTCAAATCCGACGAAAATGGTTTTTTCTCCATCCAGGTTGAAAAAAGGGAGAATTTCAATAATTTCTTTCTCCGGATATCCATGAAAAACGATCTTTTTTTGTCGGGAAATTTTTTCATGAACTCCGGATACGATCAAAAGGAAATCTCGATCCATACCTCCTTTTTTATGGACCGGGCCATTTATCGTCCCGGACAAACCATCTACTTCAAGGGTATCACGATCAAAAAGAGTGGCGATCGCAATGAAATCCAGCCCGGAAAAGTAATTGACGTCACCTTTATGGATGCCAATTCACAGAAAGTTGCACAACAAACCTTTACCACCAACGAGTTTGGTTCTTTCAACGGATCTTTCACCGCCCCGGCAAGCGGATTAACCGGCAGAATGAGCTTATCTGCTTCGTCAGGATCAATTGGCTTTTCCGTGGAAGAATATAAAAGACCAACCTTCGAAGTCACCTTTGACCCAGCCAAAGGCAATTACCGGCTCAACGACAGCATCCGGATTACCGGCAAAGCCATGGCGTATGCAGGTAATGCCATCAGCGGAGCGAACGTAAAATTCAGGGTTGTAAGACATGCCACATTCCCATACCGTGACAGATGGTGGTTCCCGTTTCCGGAATCCCCAAAGATAGAAATGGCCAATGGAAGTGTCACCACCGAAACTGATGGTAGCTTTACTTTTACTTTTCTGGCCCGCCCGGATCTTTCCATCGGGAAGGAGACAAATCCCGTGTTTAATTATGCCCTGACTGCTGATGTAACTGATCTGAATGGGGAAACCCGATCAGCAGAGAACAGCGTTGCCGTGGGTTATACTTCCCTGCTCATTGGATTGAATATTCCCGAATTGATGAATCGCGCTGCAGATACAGCATTCAGGCTGGTTACCACCAATCTCAACCTGCAGAAAACAGCAGCCAGCGTATCCATCGTGATTCAACGTCTCCGCCAGCCTGACCGGGTGCTTAAAAAAAGAAAATGGTCCCGGCCGGATATTCAGTTGATGTCAAGGGAAGATTTTCATTCTCATTTCCCCTATGATATTTATGATGATGAGGATATTTCCGGGAAATGGCCGGTTGAATCAACCCTGTTTGAAAAAACAATGGACTCGGGAAAAGATTCAATCCTTTACCTGAAAGATCTTTCAGGAATGACGCCTGGTTCTTATCGTCTGATCCTGAAATCGGTGGATCCTTATGGAAAACCGGTGGAGAGGATGGATCATTTTACCGTGTTTGATCCACAGGCCAAAGAAATGCCGGTTAACGAACTTGGCTGGTTTGTTCCCCTCACAACCAGCGCTGAACCCGGGCAAAAAGCAGCATTTCTGATTGGTTCCAAAGAAGAGGATGTGAATGTGATGTATGAATTTTATGTTCACGACAGCTTATATTCCCGTCAATGGATCAAACTGAATGATCAGCAGAAGTTGATCGAAATACCTGTTCAGGAAGGCTTCAGGGGCAATTTCTCGGTGAATTTCGCTTTTGTCAAACATAACCGTGCTTTCCAGTATAGCGCCCTGGTAACCGTTCCATATACCAACAAGAAACTCGACATTAAATTTGAGACTTTCCGGAACAAGCTTTATCCGGGCCAGCAGGAAGAATGGAAAATCAAAATTACCAATGCGGCAAATAAAGGAGCCGAAGCTGAGTTCATGGCTGCCATGTATGATGCTTCCCTGGATGTGTTTTCACCGAATCGGTGGAATGAGTTTGTATCCTGGCCCTGGTATAACAATAAGCCCTGGACGATCAACAGCGGTTTCAGAACTTCCACTGGTGCTTCTTATACGGCCTTTCCTTTTGAACCTGAGCCGATAACCCGTTATTACGACGAGTTGAACTGGTTTGGCTTTGGATCCTCTCGTCGTGGAGGAAGATTTATGATGGTAAAAAGTATGACGATGGATAATGCTGTCCCACAGGAAATGGCAGAAAACAGTACCAATGCGACAGGGATGAATGAGCCGGAGTTACTCCCACCGCCATCGCCTTCCGAATCCGTATTACCTGAAATAACCAGAAATTCCACCCCGGTCAGGGTCAGGACCGATTTCCGTGAAACGGCATTCTTTTATCCTTCCCTGGTCACAGATAGAGAAGGTGATCTGATCCTGAAATTCACGGTCCCCGAATCGCTTACCCAATGGAAGATGATGGGTCTTGCCCACACGAAAGACCTGGAAACCGGGCTGATCACCAAGGAACTCGTTACACAGAAAGACCTGATGGTATTTCCCAATACTCCACGATTTGTGAGGCAGGGCGATACGCTTGTTTTCAGTACCAAAGTTGTAAATCTCAGCGACCGCGCTCTGAACGGCGAAGTAATGCTGGAGCTGACAAACGGGATTACACAGGAACCCGTAAAACTGATCTTACAGGAAAATGCAGATCTCCAGGATAAAAAAACAGAAAATTTTACCATTCCCATTGGCCAGAGTGTTGCCTTTAACTGGAAACTGGCCATCCCGGTGGATGCTTCACTTTCCCTGCTTCAATACCGTATTACCGCCCGCTCCGGGAATTTCAGCGATGGTGAAGAGAAAGCCATACCGGTTCTCACCAACCGCATGCTGGTTACCGAATCTTTGCCCATGCCGGTAAGGGGTTCCGGGAGTTTCGATTTTGATCTTGAAAAACTCTCGAAGTCAAAACCCGGACAATCGCTTAAAAATTACCGCCTTACCCTGGAATTCGCTTCCAATCCGGTATGGTATGCCATCCAGGCGCTGCCCGCGTTGGATGAACCGCAATACCCTTCGGCAGATAATATTTTCAATGCTTTTTATGCCAACAGCATCGCTTCATTTATCGCCAATTCCAATCCAAAAATTCAGAAGGTATTTGAAAGCTGGAAAAATCTCACGCCCGAAGCACTTCTTTCCAACCTGGAAAAAAATGAAGAGCTGAAATCCGCACTGCTCCAGGAAACACCCTGGGTGATGGAGGCAAAAGATGAATCACAACGGAAACAAAGGATTGGAAGACTCTTCGATATGAATACCCTTTCAAACCGTCTGGATGCAAGCCTGAACCGTCTCCGGAAAATGCAAAAACCCGGCGGAGGATGGCCATGGATGGAAGGAATGGAGGAAAGCCGTTACATCACCCAACGGATTGTTACCGGTCTTGCACACCTGGATCATCTGGGGGTCAGGAATATCCGGGATGACAATGAGACGTGGACTATGGTGACCAGTGCGATCCGCTTTATCGATGATGAGATGGTAAAGGAATATAGTAATCTGAAAAAATACTACCCGGATAAGATGAAGGAAAATCATCTGAACGGTTCCGCTATTCAGTACCTCTATGCAAGAAGTTATTTTCTGAAGGATCTACCGGTAAACGCGGGGAAAGACGCTAAAACCCAGGAAGCTTTCCTGTATTTCCAGAACCAGGAAATCACTTATTGGTTGCAGCAGGATTTGTATTTCCAGGGAATGATCGCGTTGGCCCTGAACCGGATCGGGAACAAGGGAATCCCGCAACAAATTCTGAAATCATTATCCGAAAAAGCCCTTCATTCGCCTGAAATGGGGATGTATTGGACACTATCCTCCGGCTATTCCTGGAATGAAGCGCCGGTTGAGACCCAGGCCCTGCTTATGGAAGCTTTTGACGAAATCAATGCAGATCCGAAATCCCTAGAGGAGATGAAGATCTGGTTGCTGAAACAAAAACAAACCCGCGACTGGAAGACCACCTCCGCAACGGCAGATGCCTGCTATGCTTTACTGCTTCGCGGGTTGGATCTTCTTTCAGCAGACCCGCAGGTAAAATTCAAAGTCGGAACACAGGAAATTGATCCGAAAAACCTTCCGGGAGCCAAAGCAGAGGCCGGTACCGGCTATTTTAAAATATCCTGGAATGGCAGTGAAATAAAGCCGGAGATGGGAAAAGTCACCGTTTCCAAAACAGGCGATGGCATTGCCTGGGGAGCGCTTTACTGGCAATATTTTGAAGATCTGGATAAGATCACGATGGCACAAACCCCACTGAAGTTGGAGAAAAAAGTCTTCATTGAGAAAAATACCCCTTCCGGACCGGTATTGGAACAGATCAGCAATCTGGCACCTTTAAAAACCGGCGACAAACTGAAGGTAAGGATCATCCTGACCTGCGATCGGGAAATGGATTATGTGCACCTGAAAGATATGCGTGCTTCGGCCTTTGAACCTGTGGTTTCGTCAACTTTGTCGGGATACCGTTACCAGGATGGCCTGGGATATTATCAATCCACTACGGATGCAGCTACTCATTTTTTCTTTGATCATCTCCGGAAAGGGACTTTCGTTTTTGAATACCCTTTGCTGGTGAATGCTGCAGGAGAATATTCGAACGGAATCACGACGATTCAATGCATGTATGCACCGGAATTCGGGGCACATTCGGAAGGAATCAGGGTAGAGATAAAGTAACCCGGGACTATTCGAGTTCCTGCAGGATTTTATTGACATCACCTTCGGTGGCCGTCAGCTTCTCCTTGCAGATCCTGATCAGTATAGAGGCGCGTTTAACTTTTTCCGAAAGTTCGTCCACGGTGATCTCTCCCTTTTCGATCTCGGTAATGATCAATTGCAGCTCCTCAAAAGCCTCGGTGTAATTGGAATTCTTATTCATGATCCTTCTCCTTTTTCGTCACTTTACTGTAAAAAACGCCATCAGCAACCTGTGTTTCGATTTCCTGGTCTGGCTGAACGATCCCGGTACTTCTGATGCTTTTCCCGTTCAACCGGGTGATGCTGTATCCTCTTCTCAGAACATTCACCGGGTCAAGCAAGCCGACTTTCTGTTGTGAATGGTCAAGCTTACCGGTCTGTAAGCTCAGGATCAAAGGTATATTTTTCTTCAAAATTGAAATCCTTTCTTTGCATTTCTCTTTTCCCTGTTTCAGAAAATCGCGGGTTTCGCTGACCAGCGCCAGCAAGGAATTTCCTACCTGGTGCCGGTTCGACTGAAGCATCAATCCTGTAGCTGATTTAAAATATTTTACCGTTTGAAGCAACCCCGAACGATGGTCCGAGATGATCCTTACCGATTTCTCAATGAGCGTTTGCCGTGCGTTTTGAACAGGTACTGAAAAATTATGAAAATGCTGGATGAGGAAATCCGCCAGCTCCGTCGGGGTTATGGCATTTTTGAAGGCAATCATCTCAATGACGGTCTCATTGGTGGAATGGCCGATTCCAGTGAGAACAGGCAAGGGAAAACGAGCGACTTCCGCAGCCAGCAAATAGGCATTGTAACAGTTCAGACCTATATCCCCGCCTCCGCCACGGATAATGGCTACTGCATCAAAATGCTGCATGACCCGTTTGATCTGCCGCAGCTGGAAAAGGATCGAATCAACCGCCCGTTCACCCTGGAGAATGGCCGGGAAAAGCATCAAAAAAAATTGATATCCCCAGGCATTCCCGTTCATAACGCTCATAAAATCAGCATATCCTTTACTGGTTTCAACTGAAATGATGGCGATTCTTTTGGGCAAGAGGGCGAATGCCTGTGTCTGGTTAAGATTGAAAATACGCTCCTCCTTCAACCTTGTGATCGTTTCCTGCTTCTCCCGCTCCAGTTCCCCCAGGGTGTAAGAAGGATCGATATCCAGGATTCGCAGGGTAAGTCCGTAAACGGGATCGAAATTGATACGGGCACAGAAAAGGATGTTGATCCCGTTTTTCAGGGGTTCATGCAAAAGCCGCAAAAAGGTGGCATTGATCCTTACAAAATCATCTTTCCAGAGAATCCCTCTCATCTCAGCAATTACCTTTCCACCTGACTTATCGACCAGGTCGGGGTAACAGTGTCCCGATTGCGGGTAATAATTGAGTTTGTTCATCTCCGCCTTCACCCAGAAAACGCTTTGATACCGCTCTGATAAGGTCTTCTGGATGCTCTTTGCCACTTCGGGCAAAGTATAAATCGTTCGCTGGTTGATCGTTTCTGGCATCTTCAAAACTGGGTTGAATCCGAGTCAATTTGAAAGTAAAAATAGTGTTATTTACCGATGTTTTTCTTTCATTCACCGTTTTCACCCCCTCAATCCGTAACATACTGTTTCCGATGCCGTCTTATGCCCAAAGAAACAAAAACAAGAAAAAAGAAAAAGAAATTAAAAACAAAAAACCATGAAAACAACTACCCAATATATACTCTTCGCAATCTTCACCTTATCAAGTATCGTGACATTTGCAATGACCCCTGAATTTCCTTTGAAAAGATCAGAATTGAAAAAGGAAATTTTTTCCAATCTGAAATTCGCTCAATTTGTACCTGTTGCTGCAGATTTCGAGGAATTACCTCTAAAATCACTAGCACCCACTACTCCAAAAGAAGCAGCATTCGATGATGAAGCTGCTGAACCTGCTACCCTTACCTCCCTTGCTCCGGTTACTCCCCGGGAAGCTACCTTTGATGAATAATAATTCCCGATGAAAATTAAAAGAGGGCTGTCAAAAATTGGCAGCCCTCTTTTTTATTATTCTTCAGGAGTCTAATTGACTACAATCACTTTTCCGGAAACCGGGAGTTTTCCTTTTTCTATAATTTGCAAAACATACGTTCCTGCCGGCATGGTGGATGGAACGCTAAACGAACCGCCTGCCTTCAGGTTGATGTTGTAAACCCGTTGTCCGCGCATATTGATGAGGGTAATCTGGTAGTCCGATCCCTCTTTCAGATCAGGACAATTGATGGATTGTCCCGCCTGTATTGGGTTACTGAAAAAGCAATAATCTTTCACCCCGGGTTTATCATTGATCCCGATAAAGTCAGAATAAAAGTGTTCCTGCTTGTATGCGTTGGCCCATGTAGCTGTTCCCGGGGTATAAACTTCATCCAATTCAACTGTATTGTTAAAATTGCCATCATAGGTCGATGTTCTCCTTGAATCATCGATCCAGGTGTTTGAAAGCACATCCAGATCCTGGGAAAGACAAAGCTGTACCCTGTAGCTATCGAAAGTATAAAGTTGCCTGTAACCATTTGTATACAAGTAAGTGGTATAATCCATTGATTTGGAATAGTATTCCACATTATTTCCGCTGGTATCCGACCTTGAGTACTGAAGATCCATGAAAACAGCATGAATGGGATCCCAATTAAAACTGTAAAACTCATTGGCTACGCCATTGGGGTGATATGTATAGGTCAATTTCTCAAAGTTATCATAGATTTGGGTAGACATATTCCAGGTTTCATAGAGCCACTGTGTAACCAACCCCTCCGGATTAAACTGTGACAGGGTTCTTGTCTGATTGTCAAAGGTTGATGTAGAGGCATTCCATATGTCCAGATAAGTACTGATCTCCCATCCGGAGCTGTTATATTGAAAGGTCAGCCTGGAGTTGATGTCCCAATTGCTGGTAACGGCATTCCAGTCATAATAGAATTCATCATTTGGATTTCCCAGGGAATTATACGTTTTTTCAACTTTATCCACGTTAACCCATGCCGCGGTACCGGAATTCCACTGCTGATGGACCCTGCTTATCATTCTATTATCAGAATCATAGGTTTCCAATGTTTTTACATCATTAATCCAGGTCATGGTAATAATATCCAGCGTTTGCCCTGTCATCTGAAGGGTGGATGGACCATAGGTATAAATTACCTGTGAACCGGAATAGATTACATTGTGATTATCAAAATTTCTTTGCTGAGTCTCGGTAATTTTTCCATCGGTATCATAAAAAGTATGATTAATATCAACCCAGGAACCAGTAGCTTTATTCCATATGTGATGAAACCTGTTTTTTATCCGGTTATTACTGTAATATTCGTTATAGTATCTTGATCCAAAGTTCCATTCCGATAAGGTTTCATCCCAGTCGATATAGGTGGAAGAAATAGAATTCCCCTGTCCGTCAAGCAGCCTGATTTCCCGTTCATATTTTTCCCAGGCAGAGGTTCCCGGCAGCCATTTCCAGTACCAGGTTGAATCCTGGTTCCACCACTCCGGGTTATCGGGAGAATGCTTTAAAAGGTCTGCCTGTTTAGGCAAAATTTTGCCCCGCTCAGGTTGATGAATTTGGGCATTTGTCCAATTTACTGAGAGGCAAAATGCCATCATCAGAAGAAGTGTAAATTTTTTCATACGCAGTTGTTTAAGTTGAAGGGTATAAAAATATAAATAATAATGATTCATCTTACGCAAATTATAATATATGTGTTTATTGACGGGTTTCTTGGGACTTTTTCGTGAAAAAGTATTTTCCAGGGTTCTTTCAGGATTGCGGATCCGATCGCCTTACAAAGTGAATTGATGTACCTTTGCACTTATTCTCAATCTGATGAACAGGGACGAAGTAATCATACCGGAAATCCTTATCAATTCTGAATTGTTAACCAGTTCAGGAGAAAAGATCAAGACCGCCCTGGCGATTCTGGACAAGCATTGTGAAACGACCCGGGAGTATCTTCCTTACAAAGAGGCCATCCACATTGCAGAGATCCTGATCTCGGAGTTAAACCTTACGGCTGAGCCGGTTATAGCTGCGCTGTTACGACATCCTTTTGAAAACGGCCATCTGTCGCCCGTCGAGGTGGAAAAAGGTTTTGGGAAACCGGTTGCTGGCATCATCTCGGGCCTGCAGAAGATCAAAAACCTGAATACCAAGAAATTCACTTCTAATACTGAAAATTTCATCAAATTTCTTCTTACCGCATCGGAGGATATTCGGGTAGTATTGATCCGCCTCGGACAATGCATTTATGATGTGCGGAATATTGCCTCATTGCAGCCTGAACAACAAAAAATTGTAATGGAAGAAGCCTCGCTGCTCTTTATACCCATTGCGCACCGGATAGGGCTTTACCGGATTAAAACCGAGCTGGAAGACCGGGTGATGGCTTTCACACAACCTGAGATGTATGATAAGCTGGCCCGTAAGATCCGGGAAACACAGGAAGACCGTAACCAGTATGCAGCTGAATTCATCCGTCCCCTCGAGAAGAAACTCCAGGAAGAAGGTTTTGACTGTGAGATCAAGAACAGGATCAAATCCATCCCTTCCATCTACCGCAAAATGCAGGTCCAGAAAGTGGAATTTGAAAAAGTGTATGATCTGTTCGCCATCCGCATCATCATCAATAATGTCAGGGAAAGCGAAACAGCCGACTGCTGGCGGGTTTATTCAATCGTGACCGATACCTATACCCCAAATGCGAGGCGTCTCCGTGACTGGATTTCCTTCCCCAAACCAACGGGGTACGAATCCCTTCACACCACTGTGATCGGGCCCGACGGGAAATGGGTCGAGGTGCAGATCCGAACCCGGCGAATGGATGATATCGCAGAAAAAAGTCTTGCCGCTCACTGGAAATACAAAGAAGGTAAGAAATCCGCAGCCTCCGTGGAGTTCTATGCCATGATCCGGGAAACCCTAGAAAAGCCAGTGAACCGGTTGGCTGAAAACGCGCTGAGCGCAGAAAAGAAAGCACTTTACAGCGATGAAATCTTCATTTTCACACCGAATGGTGATCTGAAGCGGTTGCGGGCCGGTTATACTGTTCTCGACTTTGCGTATGAAATCCACACCGACATCGGCTCCAGGTGCACCGGGGCTATTGTTAACGGCGTCATGGTTCCCATGCGTCATGTGCTGAAGAATGGAGATACGGTAAAAATCCTCACTTCCAAAAACCAGAAACCCAACAGTGAATGGCTGGAATTTGTCAGGAGCCCCAGGGTGACCACACGGATCCGACATGCGCTGAAAATGGAGAATTACAAGGAGTCGGAAGCAGGCAAAGAGATCATCAAGAATAAAGTCATCCAGCTCGGGGAAGATTTCACCGATCCGCTCATCAGCAAGCTCGTCGTTTTCTTCGAATGCGAAAGTCCCCTCGATCTGTATCAGCGGTTTGGTGAAGGACGTCTTGACCCGATGAAGATCAAAAAAGCATTGCTGACAATACCGGCTCCCGCGGTTCCTCCGGTTGTCAGGGAAGAAACTTTCCCTGAAAGGTTTTCAGGGGTAATGACGGGAAAGGAAGATTACATCATCATTGATCAAAATATCAAATCCGTCCATTATGCCTTTGCCCGTTGCTGCAATCCCGCTCCCGGAGATATGATTTTCGCCTTTGTAAGTGTCACACAGGGAATACGGGTACATAAAACCAGCTGTCCGAATGCCCGGGACCTTGTCACCCGCTATCCCTACCGGATCCTGGATGCCAGATGGAGACCGGAAATGCCCGAATAGGATCAAAAATATTTATCTTTGTAAAAAACCCCTTCAATGAAAAACCCGTACAGCCTTTTCCTGCTTTTTCTTTTGCTGACCAGCCTTGGAGTTATCTCCTACAAGCAATCTAAAGATTTTCAAAGAACCCGCTTTGAAGCCTTGCTGAAAAGTGAATTTCGTAATATCCCTGTAAATAAAGATGAGGACAAAGAGGCAAAATCCGTTGACCAACCCGAGATGGCTGCAATACAGGATTATTATATGACGGTTGACCCTGCAACCGGAACCGTTCCCCGCGAACGACTGTTGCTGGCCTATGAATCATTGAAAAACAACTCTTTTCAGAAGTCAACCCTTGCAGCACCGCTATGGACAGGTTATCCGGTGGAGATGGGTGGCCGAACCCGAACCATCATGTACGACCCAAATGATCCTACACATAAGAAAGTCTGGGCGGGCTCTGTTACCGGTGGATTATGGTATAACACCGATATTACGGATCCTTCCAGTTCATGGGTTGCGATCGGAGATTTCTGGAGTTGCCTGGCCATACGCTGTATCACCTATGATCCCAATAATCCCATGGTTTTTTACTTGGGAACCGGTGAACCCGAAACAGCCATTCAGACGTACCGCGAATCATCCGGTTTGGGAAATGGCATCTGGAAATCAACGGATGGCGGGCAAACCTGGAACACGATCCCATCAACATCCGGTTTTCCTTATATTACCAAAATCCTGGTAAAGAATGAAGCCGGAAATAGCGTAATCTATGCCGGAGTGGTATCCGGCCTTTATCATGGAATTCATCAGAGCACTCCGTCTGACGGGCTTTTCCGTTCAGCCGATGGGGGAAATACATGGACACAGGTTTTGCCGGTTATCTCCGGCTTCAGCGTGCCCTATTCTCCTTCAGATATCGCGATGGGGGCTGATGGCAGAATCTACGTCGGAACCATGCCTAATCTGGATTCCAGGGGTGGTGCAACCATTTTATTCTCAGACAGCGGATTACCGGGTTCCTGGACGGTGAACAGCACCTATAAAACCATCATTGAATCGGATCCTGATTATTCCATACCAGGAAGAGTTGTACTGGCGACTGCTCCTTCCAATCCTTCCGTGGTTTATGGCTTAATCGGTTCAGGATTCCTCAATACGGCCAATAATTTCAAATATTTCTATTGTTTTCATATTATCCGTTCCAATGACAAAGGCGTTACCTGGGATGATAAAAACCTCCCTTACGATTTGACTTCCGGGGTCAGTTTTGCTACCATTGCGTGGCATGCGCTTGACATCACGGTTGATCCGAATAATGCGGAAAGCCTTTATATCGGCGGACTGGATGTTCATCATTCCACTACGGGTGGCGACACCTGGTTAAGGGTGAGCGACTGGGCATTGATGTATTCCGGCGGAGGCCCTGAATATGTTCATGCCGATCAGCACATCATGGTTTATAAACCCGGCTCTTCTAGTGAACTTTTGTTGGGAACCGATGGCGGCGTATTCTATTCTTCCAATGCGGGTGTATCTTTTCCAAACTTTCAACAACGAAATACCAATTATGCCACCCTTCAATATTACAGTGCTGACATTAAAAATCTGCCAGGCGATGTATCCTTGCTTGGCGGTCTTCAGGATAATGGTAGTCTTTTATATGAAGGATACCCGATTTCCATAAACAACATGATCAGTGGCGGAGACGGGGCCTACTGTTTCTTCGATAAAAATGAACCCGATTTCTATATGACGTCTGGCTATTACAATGTCTGGTACATTTTTGCAGCCGGAACCATGATCAACTATGTGGGCGACTGGCAAAGCGGCGTTTTTGTCAATCCTGCGGATTATGATTACAGGACCAATACTCTTTATTCCAATGCCTGTGATTTCATCGGAACGTATGTTGATTATTATTCGAAGATATCCAACATAACCGCAGGTTATTCCGGAACATTTAAAAAAGCAAATACGACCACTACTACCTATTTTTCTGCCGTCAAATGGTCGCCTTATTCCCCCAGCGGCAAGGCTACCCTTTTCCTGGGCACCCAGTCGGGAAAGCTGTTTAAGTTGCTAAATGCAGAATCTACGCCGATTACCACCGAAATTACAGGTTCCGCGTTCCCGGTTGGCAGTATTTCCTGTATCGACATCGGGAGTTCTGATAACGAACTCCTGGTTACCTTTTCAAACTATGGCGTGGCATCGGTCTGGCATACCATAGACGGCGGAGTCACATGGAAAAACAAGGAAACCAATTTGCCGGATATGCCGGTCAGATGGGGTATTTTTCACCCGGGAAACAAGAAACAGGTGATGCTGGCGACGGAAACAGGTACCTGGACTACCGAAAATTTCGACCAGGATGAGGTTGTCTGGACCCCGGCAGTCAATGGAATGGCCAATGTAAGGACAGATATGCTGAACATCCGGGAAAGTGATTATACAGTTGTGGCAGCCACCCAGGGAAGAGGCCTCTTTACCACCACTTGGGACGTTGTTTCCGGAACCAGTGACCTGACCAGGACCGGTTTCAGCATTTATCCGAACCCTGTGACGGATGTTCTCAACCTCACTTATGAAACCATCGTAAACCAGCGGATTACGCTCAAAGTATTTGACCAGTCGGGGAAACAATTGCTGGTGCGGGAGAAAACCTCAACAACTGGTGTCAACACAGAGCGGATCAGCCTTTCCGGAAAACCTGCCGGCGTTTACTATGTTACGCTTTACTTTAACGGGAAACAGATGAAAACTGAAAAAGTGGTGAAAGAGTGAACAGCCATGAACATTACATGCAGGAAGCCCTGAAAGAGGCCCGGCTTGCATTAGAGAAGGATGAAGTTCCGGTGGGAGTGGTGGTTGTTTGTGCGAACCGGATCATTGCAAGGGCACACAACCTCACAGAGACCTTGAATGACGTGACTGCTCATGCCGAGATGCAGGCTTATACCGCTGCTGCGGATTATCTTGGAGGTAAATACCTTGATGAATGCACCTTTTATGTTACCCTCGAACCTTGTGTAATGTGTGCCGGAGGATTATTCTGGTCGCAGGTGGGAACACTCGTATATGGAGCGGAGGATAAAAAGCGGGGATACCGGTTGATCAAACAGCCCCTGCTTCATCCCAAAACGGTTGTAGTCGGGGGCGTGCTTAAGGATGAATGTAGCCGTTTATTGAAAGATTTCTTTAAGAAAAAACGGTAAACCACCTTACTGTCCTGAGACACGGGAAGCAACCGTAAATCACGGGTATGATAAAGTGTTTTACCTAATTATTTTAGGTATCGGGCCGGTAAGTCGCATGAAGAGCGCCCTGCAGATCAAAAAGAACAACTTCACGATCGCGATCTCAATCTCCTCGTTTACCGCATAGCGTTTTAGCTTCATTTGAACATCGAACTCGCCTGGTCCAGCCTGGCCGTGTCTTCCGTTGAAAGCAGGAAGGTCATAGCCCCAGCATTCTCTGTTGCATGCGATTCCTTAGTGGCACCCGGGATGACTACAACCTTATCCCCATAAAAACTGATCAGCCAGTTCAGGGCGACCTGTGATGCGGTAACCCCATATTTCAGGGCAAGTTCAGCGACAAGTTTCACGAGAGGCCTGCTCTTTTCCAAACCGGCCGGTTTAAACAAAGTGGAGTATTTGCGCATGCCAATATTTTTCAGCAACTCCGGGTTGTTGTGGAATTTCCCAGTCACCAGCCCCTGTGCAAGCGGGGAGTAGGCGATGATGGTGATGCCTAGTTCCTGGGCGGTTTGAAGTATCCCGTTCGATTCGATTTTCCGGTTGAGGAGGCTGCAAGGTACCTGGTTAGAAACAAGTGGGAGTCCCAACTGTTGCATGGTTTCCCAGGCACTTCGCATTTTCTTTGCGGAGAAATTACTGACACCGACATATCGTACCTTTTTCTCCCTGACCAGGTTTGCCATGGCTTTTACTTCTTCCTTTTCGCTGGAAAATCCCCAGGGTTGGTGGATTTGGTATAGGTCGATGGGGAAGGGGTCAAGCGCATCCATGCGCTTACTGATCGTTTTGGGAATATTGGATGCCGTGCGTAACATCGGCCACCATTTGGTCGCGATGATGACGTCGCCGGGCTTTTTCCCGAGTGAAATAAGTGCGGAGGATAGTGCCTTTTCAGAGGCACCGTTGCCATATATCTCCGCAGTATCAAACCAGTTTATTCCACCATCCAGGGTGGTTTTTACAACCCCGGTTATAAGATCATCTGAAAGTGTGGGCCAGAATTTCCCGGCCATATTTTTTTGTTTGCTGAACTGCCAGCAGCCGAGGCCGATCGGAGTAATCATCAGGTCGGATTTGCCCAGCGGGCGAAGGGGCAATGTGTCTTTCATAAAAGGCAGGTTAATGGTTCCAATCATAAATGTAGGACAATTTTGTCAAAAGTTTGGTTTTTCCAACTTTTCCGGCATTTTTTCACCGCCTGGTCGCTGAGATACAAAAAAAGCAACCGGAACCATGACAGGGAATATGAAATTTCCATAAAGCAAATCCAGACCAACCGCGCATATATTTGTATTTTTGCTGTTCCGGAAAATTTTATTTTCCGGAACAGCATGTAAAATTCGAACAAATTATCCTGTACGGGTGTGGTATAGATGTCCGTCAAAAGAAGGTTAGGCTCCACGAACGGAAATACGACTGAGTAATGCACAGTGGAGATGGATTTGCTAACAGTTAAAAATATACCCATGAAAACGCAAATCATTGAGGAAATATCCCAGGTTGCCCGTTATCTCTGGGAAAAGGGCTGGGCAGAACGGAATGCGGGGAATATCTCCTTGAATGTTACTGGTATTCTTGCTGAAAATCATTCCGACGCATTCGATTTGCTGGCTTCTGAGCCGCTGAAAGTGAAATATCCCCTGCTGAAAGGAAATTATTTTATTATCACTCCGACCGGAAGCCGGATGCGGGAACTTACCAGGAATACCATCGAAAACCTTTGTTATATCCGGATCAATGATGAAGGTGATGGATACACCCATCTTCCTTCTGCTGTTTTTGAAAGCCTGTTTCCGGTTCAATCATATACAGGTGGCGCTAAGATGGAAAGTGTTTTCCCTGTACCTTCCTCTGAGTTACCCGCTCATCTTGCCATTCACGAGATGTTCCTCCGGGAACAGCCGGAAAACAAGGCAGTAATTCATACCCACACCACGGAACTTATTGCGCTTACCCAGATCTCCTCTTTTCAATCCTCGGCATCCATCAACAAACTGCTTTGGGGCATGCATCCCGAAACCGTAATGTTTGTTCCGAAAGGCTCCGGTTTCGTCCCATATACACTACCCGGAACTGAAGCCATCGCCGCAGCAACCGTAGAGGAGCTGAAACAGCACCCGATGGTAATTTGGGAGAAGCATGGCGTTTTCGCCACCGGCGAAAGTATAACCAGTGCCTTTGATACCATCGATCTGATGGCCAAATCGGCAAGGATTTACTTCATGGTACGTCAGAGCGGATATGAACCCGAAGGGCTCACAGATGAACAGATCCGGGAATTGAGAGCGGAATAGCCATGTAACTATCTTTTCTTCCATTCCAGCTTGGCACGGAAGATTGTTTTTTCATCGCCGTTACGAACTCCTTTTACCAGGGAACAGACGGGATCGATCGAAGCAAAAATCTTAACCTCTTCCTGGTAAAGCACCTCCGAAAGAAATTCGATCATGAATGAGGAAATGATATATTGCCCGTGCATATCGGCTGGGAAAAGATTGAGTATCCAGTCAATATACCTTGAGTTGTTAACATGCTTATACATATCAAGATCGGTATAGCCTGCCGTAACGGTACGAATGTGCGGAAGGTCGCGCCGAATGGGAATCCTTTCCGGGTTTTCATCCATCACCTTAACAGGATGAACGGTTGACATGGCCTCATCGGTAATCTCCGGAACGATGGCTTTCCTTGTGACGGGATCCAGCAAAAACCAGAAGGAAGAAACGGCACCAATCCTTTTTCCCTTCTTATCCAGCATCTCATAATCCCGCATGGCCACCATTCCTTCTGTGCCCCTGTGCCAGGTTTTAATCGTAACCGTGTCTTCCCATTCCGGGTATTCATCCATTTTTATCAATATCCTGACCAGTACCCACAAGGCATCAAATCCATCTTTACGGGTGTAATCAAACCCCAGGTTCTGTGCATGCCTGAAAGCCGAAACCTGCAGGTAATTGCAGAGTGCAACAAGCGATGCATGATTGTATGCGTCGGCCTCATACCAGTTCACAGTAAAATGATCTGCCCAGATTTTTTTGATTTCATCCATTGGGTAAATTTAGGAAGAAACGCTTAATTTTGATCCGCTCTAAGGATATCCTGTCATAAATTAAATCATTTAAATGTCTAAATCCCTAAATAATGGTATTATCCCGTAAAAAAGCGCTTGAACTGCTTCACCAGTATGTAAAAAATGAAAAGATGATCTTCCATTGCCTGGCATCGGAGGCAGTGATGCGCGGGTTGGCTCTCCATCTTGGGCAGAATGAGGAAGATTGGGCCATGGCCGGGCTTCTTCATGACCTGGATGTTGAGATAA
Organism: Bacteroidales bacterium; assembly: GCA_038244085.1. GTDB lineage: Bacteria > Bacteroidota > Bacteroidia > Bacteroidales > FEN-979 > FEN-979. The sequence goes on from JBBRTX010000009.1 coordinate 99,410, forward strand.
CCCATGCTGATCCGCTGGTTCATGGAACACAGACCGAAGTGTTGTTGAAAGATTACGCAATAAACCCGGATGTGATTGATGCGATCCGGATGCATAATGAGATGTCATCGGGAAAGGAAAGAACGACAGAATTTCAGCATGCACTCGCAGCAGGAGAAACCATCACCGGGCTGATTTTTGCGACGACCTATGTTTATCCTGAGAAGAAATTATCGGCTGTAAAACCTAAATCCGTGGTAAAAAGGATGAAGGAAAAGATGTTTGCCGCTACCGTAAACCGGGAAAATATCTTAGAATGTGAAAAAATAGGCCTCCCCATCGATATTTTTGCCGAACGGTGCATCGCCTTCATGTTACCCGTTGCGGGAGAAATCGGGTTGTAATTATTTCCTGCATTTTTTTATTTTCTATACACGGGGTCAACGGTTTATGTCAAATAAAATCGTACCTTTGCACCCCAATTTGAAAATCATGCAGTTAAATAAGCTTAGAAATATAGGAATAGCGGCACATATCGACGCCGGGAAGACCACAGTAACGGAAAGAATCCTGTTTTTTACCGGAACGAACCGGAAAATGGGTGAAGTACATGACGGCCAGGCCACCATGGATTTCATGAAACAGGAACAGGAAAGAGGCATTACCATTGCCTCTGCCGCGATTTCATGTCAGTGGAAAGATCACCAGATCAATCTGATCGATACACCGGGCCACGTTGATTTTACCGTTGAGGTAGAGCGTTCGCTCCGTGTCATTGATGGAATGGTTGCCGTTTTTTGTGCAGTAGGGGGTGTTGAACCCCAAAGTGAAACCGTCTGGAACCAGGCCGATCGTTACCGTGTGCCACGTATTGGCTTTATCAATAAAATGGACCGTACCGGAGCCGATTTTGCCGCAGTGGTCGCCCAGATGAACAAATACCTGGATGCCAATGCCGTTGCCTTTCAGCTCCCGATTGGTGCTGAGGAACATTTTACCGGTATGATCGATCTCATCGAGAGAAAAGCCTGGTTATTCGAGGAAAAAGAACAGACGGAGATCCCTATTCCTGCTGATTATGTTGAAAAGACTGAAGAAGGCCATGCTTTTATCATCGAGAAACTGGCAGAATTCAATGAAGATATCATGCAACTCTTTTTCGAGGATAAACCGGTTTCTTCTGAATTGCTGAAAAGTGCTGCCCGGGATGCCACGCTGAAACTCCTGATTACACCTGTATTTTGCGGAGCCGCTTATAAAAACAAAGGCGTCAGGGTATTGCTTGATTCGGTGATTGATTACCTTCCCTCCCCGATTGATGCAGGTGCCGTAGTCGGCATTGATATCGACGATCCGGAGAAATCCCATACCAGACATCCTTCCGCAAAAGAGCCTTTCTCTGCTCTGGCTTTCAAACTGATCCATGATCCTTTTGTCGGACAGCAGACTTTTACGCGTGTTTTCTCTGGTTCCTTGAGAAGCGGAATGCAGCTTTACAACTCCACCAAGGGAAAATATGAGCGCATTGGCAGGATCTTCCGGATTCTTGCCAAGGAAAGGGAAGAGATTCCTGAGGCAGGTCCCGGTGATATTGTTGCGCTGATCGGCTTGAAATATACCAAGACCGGTGATACCCTTTGCGACAGCGATCATCCTCTTTTACTGGAAAATATTCATATTCCTCCCACGGTTATTGAACTCAAGATCACTCCGGCCAAACGTGGCGAACAGGCCAAGCTGGGTGAAGCACTGGCAAAGCTGATGAATGAGGATCCCTCTTTCAATGTTCGGTATGATGATGAGACAGAAGAAACCGTCATCTCGGGAATGGGTGAATTGCACCTTGAGATTATTATCGACCGGCTCAAAACTGAATTCAAAGTGGATGCCATCGTCGGGGAACCTGCAGTTGCTTTCCGTGAAACCATGACCCATGAAGTGGAATCCAATTACAAACATGCCAAACAGTCGGGCGGAAAGGGCCAGTATGCCCATACCGTCATGCGGATTGAACCCAACGAAGGAAAAGGTTACGAATTCATCGATAAAGTCAAGGGCGGTAATATCCCTGCAGAATTTATCCAGTCGGTGAACAAAGGAATCAAGAAAACGCTTGAACGTGGTGTTCTGGCCGGTTATCCCATTGTTGACGTGAAGGTGGTGCTGCTTGATGGTACGACCCATGCCGTTGACTCATCGGATATGGCTTTCCAGACTTGCGGATCGATCTGTTTCAAGAACGGCTTCATGAAAGCAAGTCCCATCCTTCTCGAGCCGATGATGAAAATTGAAGTCAACACACCGGATGAGTATATCGGGGAAGTTTCCGGAAACCTGAACCGCCGCCGCGGAAGGATTGAATCGATGAGGCGTTACCGTAAAGGAGCCCAGAAAATTTTTGGATTTGTGCCTCTGATGGAGATGTTCGGATATGCCACCCACCTGCGAAACATCACCAGCGGACGGGCCAGTTACTCTATGGAATTCTTCAAATATATGCCACTTCCGAAAGCCATGCAGGAAGAAGTGCTGAAAAAACTCGCCGAGAAGAAGGATTAACCCTTGCTAAAAGGGTTTTTCGTAATTTCGCTGTTTTAAATCTTAACAACATGTTACGAACACATACTTGTGGTGAGCTCACGCTGAGCCAGGCCGGGCTGATGGTTACCTTGTGCGGCTGGGTGCAGCGTTCCCGGGAAATGGGTGGCCTGACTTTTATTGATCTACGCGACCGATATGGCATCACGCAACTCGTCTTCAACCTTGAAGTGAATGCGGCGCTTTGCCAGGAAGCACGGAACCTGGGAAGGGAATATGTGATCGCTGCCAAAGGAAAAGTTGCCGAAAGAAGCAATAAGAATCCCAAAATGCCTACGGGCGATGTCGAAATACTGGTAGATTCCTTCGAAATACTCAATATCTCCAAAATCCCTCCTTTCACCATCGAAGACAATACCGATGGAGGGGAAGAGCTGCGGATGAAATATCGTTACCTGGATATCCGCAGGAATGTGATTCGCAAAAACCTGGAACTGCGCCACAGGATGGGCATTGCTGTCAGAAACTACATGAATGACCAGGGTTTTATCGAAGTTGAGACCCCGGTACTGATCAAATCCACCCCCGAAGGAGCCCGCGATTTCGTGGTTCCTTCAAGAATGAATCCCGGGCAGTTCTACGCCTTGCCGCAATCTCCCCAGACTTATAAACAATTATTGATGGTAGCTGGCCTGGATCGCTATTTCCAGCTGGTGAAGTGTTTCAGGGATGAAGATTTAAGGGCTGACCGTCAACCGGAATTTACTCAGATCGACTGTGAAATGTCATTCGTGACCCAGGAAGATATCCTGAATACTTTTGAAGGACTGGCAAAACATCTTTTTCAGCACATTAAAGGAATCAATCCAGGAGATTTTCCCAGGATTCCTTACGATCAGGCGATGAATGAATATGGTTCCGACAAACCGGATATCCGTTTCGGGATGAAGCTGGTTGATCTTTCGGATCAGGTGAAGGGAAAAGGTTTTAAAGTTTTTGATGATGCCGGATTTATCGGCGGAATCAATGCAGCCGGTTGTACTGATTATTCAAGGAAACAGCTTGATGAACTGACTGATTGGGTAAAACGGCCTCAGATCGGTGCTTCCGGATTGGTGTATATCCGTTACGGAACCGATGGTACGCTTAAATCTTCCGTTGATAAGTTCTATACCCCGGAAGATCTGAAAATCATTGCCGAAAAATTCCAGGCCCAACCCGGTGATCTGATCCTGATTCTTGCCGGAAAACCGGATCCCACGCACACTGCGCTGGGTACGCTCCGGCTCGAAATGGGGAAAAGGCTGGGTCTGATCAATCCGAATGAATTTAAACCGCTTTGGGTCGTAAACTTCCCGTTACTCGAGTGGGCGGATGACACACAACGGTTTTACGCAAAGCATCATCCTTTTACATCACCTGTTCCTGAAGACATTCCTTTACTCGATACAGATCCGGGAGCCGTAAGGGCCAATGCTTACGATCTGGTCATCAATGGTGTGGAAATCGGCGGAGGATCCATCCGGATCCATAATAAAGACCTGCAGAAAAAGATGTTCCAGGTGCTGGGATTTACCGACGAACTTGCCCAGGAGCAGTTCGGGTTCCTGATGAATGCTTTTGAATATGGTGCTCCGCCTCATGGTGGCATTGCCTTTGGTTTCGACCGATGGTGTACCGTCTTTGCCGGCGGAGAATCCATCCGCGATTTTATCGCTTTCCCGAAAAATAATGCCGGTCGCGACATCATGATCGACACACCGGCTGTTATTAGCCAGGAGCAGCTGAAGGAGTTATATATCCGGATAGCGGATTTTCCTTCAAAATAAAACATGAAGAGATTTACCTATCTTTGCATCTCAATAAAAAAGACAACTATGAATGTAAAAAGAATATTTCTTCCCGTCATTTTGATCGGAATACTGATCCTTTCATCCTGTGGTAATGCCGAATTGAAAAAAGATGCTGATACCACGGCTGATGCAATGTGCCGCAGCATCGGGGCAGCCAATGAACTGAGAAAAGCCAATCCGATGGATACCGCCAATGTCATCATACTTCAGGCGAATCTGAAAAAAGTCACCACCGAAATGACCATCCTGAATGAAGAGTTTAAGCAGAAATATGGCAAAAAGGCACAGGATGCTTCCTTCAATAAGAAGTTTGCACAGCTACTCCGTAAGGCCATGTTGAACTGCCCGAATCTTTCGAAGGAGGATAAAGAACAATTTGAAAAAGAAGTCAACGAATAACAGGAGCAAGGTACCTGGCGACCACGCCGGCTACGATTCTTCCCGCTAACCACATTCCTTCGGGATACACTTTTTTGACTGCGACTCCGGAGACCTTTCCGGAGTTGTCGTTTTCGGTACTGATCCCTGTAGAAGGAATCCCGGCCAGCGAAAAAGCCTGGTGATCAGATCCAAGTCCCTCCACCTGCTCAATTTTTAAAGATAGCCGGTTACAGACCGCCAGAATATCGTCGCGAAGCGGGATCGGTACATTAGAAGCCATCGGGTAATCATCCAGCCAGAGCCATTTATCCCCGTTCTCCCTGAGCGCATTTTTCCTGAAATAAATATTCTCCTTTATAACGCCTTTCACCCGGGAGATTCCCGAGACTCCACCCGTCATATCTACAGAAATAACATGAATGCCGTTTACCCCGTCGATGTTGAACATCAGTTTGCAGTTTTTGAGCTCTTTCGGATGGTGATCAATGTAGGCAAGGGAGCCGTTCATTCCCGTTTCCCTGGCTCCGAAAGCGATAAAGCGGATGGTTGTACGGAAACTGGCTCTGTGAAACTGGAAATAATCTGCAAGCCCCAGTAGTGTGCCCACGCCGGAGGCATTGTCGTTCACTCCCCGGCTGTTGAATGAATCCCAGTGACTGGCAATGATGACCTCTGAGGAGTCAGGATTTTCAGGTTTCACCGTACCAACGACGTTTGCCGAATATATTTTCCGGGTTTTTCCGGAAAACTGAAACGAAAGGATCTTACCGGAAGGAATGGTTTTCCGGCTTTCTGCGACCACCTGATCAAAATCTTTCTTGCTCAGAACAAGGATCGCCAGGGGTGAACGGGTGGCAAGACGGATCAGTGTTGCAGGTGGGCATGTCACCACGATCTTTCCGGAAAAATCTTTCATCATCTGGAGGTTCAGAGACGAATCCGGGTAAAAAAAAGTAAACTTTCCGGTATAGGAAACCGGACCGTGATAGGGATTCAGGATGACCTGGCGGGGTTCATATTTCTTCCCGTAAATTGAAAGCTTTTGCTTTTTTCGTTGAAAAGTGACAAAACTGAACGTGTCGAGGGTAACTTCCAGTCCCGCTTTTTTCATCTCCTGGCTGATGTAATAAATCGTCTGACTTCCTGATTTGGTACCGTCGGTCCGGTTCCCGATATGGTCGAGGGCATTTACATGCCCGATTACCTTTCCGGAGAAGGCGACCGGGAAATCGGTAAAAACATCCAGGTCCTGGGCGGAGGATATGGTAATACCGGAAACAAAGAAAAGGAATATTGATAAGTATCTGCCGTGATTTTTCATATATCAAATTTACGACTATTCCATGGTTCTTTGTCAGCTGTTTTTTACAACCGATGAATTGGGCATTTGTAGTGTATTCCAACGCATCTAACCCCTAAATCATTACCTTTGTACCCGCTATGAAATCAACTGCGAACATAGAAATCACCGCACCGGTCGGCTCATGGGAGTCGCTTTCTGCCGCGATCAGTGCAGGAGCCGATTCCGTTTATTTTGGTGTCGGGAGCCTGAATATGCGGTCCAGGTCATCGGTCAATTTTACCCTGCCCGACCTTGTCAGGATCTCACGGTTATGCAGAAAGAAAGGCATTCGTACCTATCTCACCCTCAATACCGTGATATACGATGAGGAGATCCGGGAGATGAAACGGATCGTTGATTCGGCAAGGAAAAACCATATTGATGCCATCATCGCTTCGGATCAGTCGGTAATCAATTACGCCACTTCCGTGGGTATACCCGTGCACATGAGCACCCAGACCAACATTTCCAATTTATCTGCCGTTAAATTTTATGCCCCAGTTGCCGATGTCATGGTCACCGCGCGGGAACTTTCCCTTAAACAGGTTGCTTCGATCACCAAAGCCATCAAAAAAAATAAGATCCTGGGTCCATCCGGTCAGCCGGTAAGGATTGAGATCTTTGCGCATGGTGCACTCTGTATGGCCATTTCCGGAAAATGTTATCTCAGCCTCGACCATTACAATGCTTCGGCTAACCGGGGAGCGTGTTACCAGATCTGCCGCCGGCCTTACAAAGTCACCGACCAGGATGGGGAGATTGAGCTGGCTGTTGAAAACGAATACATCATGTCGCCCAAAGATCTTTGTACCATCGGGTTCCTGGATAAAATCCTACAATCCGGGGTTTCTCTGCTGAAGATTGAGGGCCGGGGAAGAAGTCCGGAATATGTACAAACCGTTGTTTCGTGTTACCGCGAAGCGATAGATTCGGTGCAAGATGGCACCTATTCTTCCGAAAAGATCGAATTGTGGCTTGAAAGACTGAAGACCATTTATAACCGCGGTTTCTGGGATGGTTATTATCTCGGGCAAAGGATGGGAGAATGGTCGCTGCAGCATGGTTCGGCGGCCACGCATCATAAAGAATATGTTGGAAAAGTGACAAACTACTTCACCAAACTGAAGGTTGCCGAAATAAAAATTGAATCGGGACAACTGAATACCGGTGATCCGGTTTTCATCATCGGCCCCACTACCGGCGTCGAAGAAATGAAGGTGGAGGAGATCCGGGTGGATCTTAAAATCACCGCAAAAGCCATGAAAGGCGAAACCTGCTCTGTTCCTGTACAAAATCTTGTCAGACGGGCCGATAAAATCTATAAGATCATTGATGATAAAGAGTAATCTCCATACCCATACTAAATTCAGCGACGGATCCGACATTCCCGGGAAATATCTTGAAGAAGCACTAAAACAACAGTTCGAGGTGCTTGGATTCTCCGATCATGCGCCAGTGCCATTCGAGAACAATTTCGCGATCAAAGCAGAAGCACTCGACGAATATATCACCTCCATTGTCAGATTAAAATCCACGGTCGGCATTAAAATCCTTGCAGGACTGGAAATGGATTATATCCCGGGAATGACCAAATCCGCTGACCATTATCGAAAAAACTACCCGTTGGATTACCTGATCGGGTCGGTTCACCTGGTGAAAAATCCGGAAAATGGAAAGCTCTGGTTTATTGACGGGCCGAAGATTTCGACGTATGATGAAGGTTTAGCGGAAGTTTTTGGAGGCGACATCCGGAAAGCGGTTTCAGCCTATTACCTCCAGATCCGGGAAATGATATCGGGGGAGAAACCTGAAATCGTCGGACACCTGGATAAGGTCAAAATGTATAACCGCGACAGGTATTTCAGGGAAGATGAAAGCTGGTACCAGGCTCTCGTTGAGGAAACTCTTTCTGTCATAAAGGAGAATGGTTGCATTGTAGAAGTGAACACCCGGGGAATGTATAAAAAGCGTTCGGCATCCTTTTTCCCGGGACCAGCCGTGTTAAAAAGGATTCACCAGATGAACATCCCGGTCATCCTTGCCTCCGATGCCCATAAGCCCCATGAACTCTCTTTGTTTTTTGACGAAGCAACGCTGATTCTGAAAGAGATGGGTTTTAGAAGCCTGCTTACCGGGATTTCAGGAGAATCGGTCTCCATCTGAAGATTTTCCGATACGGTTCATCGCCGGTAAAACATAAGATAATGTTCAATTCCTGCTTCTTTGAACATCTTACCCTCCTTTTCAAAGCCCGCCCGTTCGTAAAACGGAATGGCTTTTATTTGTGAATGCAGGTAAATGAGGACTTTTTCATCTGCAACGTCATTCAGAACTTCCTTAAGAATGATCTCTCCCATTCCCCGGTTACGGAACTGGGGCAATACTGCGAACCGCTCCAGCTTGATGCCTTTATCCATTCTGCGCCAACGGGCCGTGGCAATCGGCTTCTCGCCGATAAACAATAAATAATGCCGGGCCTGTTCATCATGTTCATATTCGAGCGCCGCATCTACACCCTGTTCCTCAACAAACACCGAATGGCGAATGGCCCTTGCATGGCCGGCCAGCTCCGCATCAGAAAAATCAAACTTCTTGACCTGTATCATGGATAATCTTTTTCTGCGTTAAATTTAAGACATTCATACCAGCTGAATGGTCATCAGGGTTGAAATTATTTTTACCTTCGCAGGGTAATTCCCCCATTCATGATCCCTCCTGAAACCGTCTCCAACATCATTTCCACTGCCCGCATCGAAGAGGTCATCGGTGACTTTGTGATGTTGAAAAAGCGGGGCGTGAACATGATCGGGCTGTGTCCTTTTCATAACGAAAAAACCCCATCCTTCACGGTTTCGCCGGTAAAGGGGATCTTCAAATGTTTTGGCTGCGGAAAAGCAGGGAACAGTGTTCATTTCATGATGGAATATGAGCACTTTACCTATCCGGAAGCGCTGAAATACCTGGCAAAAAAATATCAGATCGATATCGAGGAAGAAGATATGACCCCCGAAAAGATCTCGGAACAGAATGAAAAGGAAGGACTTTTCCTGCTGAACCAGTTCGCCCAGAAATATTTTGAAAATACACTTTTTGAAAAGGAAGAAGGAAAAGCCATCGGCCTGACCTATTTTCACGAAAGAGGTTTTGGCGATGATATCATTCGGAAATTCCAGCTTGGGTATGCACTCAATGGCTGGGACGATTTTTCCTCCCATGCCCGGGAAGAGGGTTATAAAACCGATTATCTCGTAAAGACCGGATTGTCGATTCAAAAAGAGGACCGCCTGATTGACCGCTTCCACGGAAGGGTCATTTTCCCGATTCAAAGCCCATCCGGAAGAATCATCGGTTTCGGCGGACGGATCCTGACGGCAGATAAACATGCCGCTAAATACCTCAACTCGCCTGAATCGGAGATCTATAACAAGAGCAAATCGCTTTACGGGATCTATTTTGCCAAGTCTGCCATCATCCAGAAAGACAACTGTTACCTGGTAGAAGGCTATACCGACGTGATTTCTCTGCACCAGGCAGGGATCATGAACGTTGTGGCCTCTTCGGGAACTTCGCTCACCCACGAGCAGGTAAAATTGATCCAGCGGCACTCCTCGAATATCACCATTCTGTACGATGGTGATCCTGCCGGGATCAAGGCATCACTCAGGGGAATTGATATGATCCTGGAACAGGGCATGAATGTTCGGATCGTGATGTTCCCGGAAGGAGAAGATCCGGATTCATTCGCCCAGAAAAGACGTCCGGCCGAAGTAGAGGATTTTATCAGCCGGAATGCCGTTAACTTCATCCTCTTCAAAACAAGACTGCTCCTCGACGAAACGGAAGGCGACCCCATCAAAAAAGCCACACTGATCCGCGAAATCGTAAATACCATCTCCCTGATTCCTGACGGGATCTCACGTTCGCTCTATGTCAAGGAATGTTCGTCCATGCTCGGTGTTCCCGAACAGACACTGGTAAACGAACTGAATAAATTACTTCGTAAGAATTATTCCAAAAAGGTTCAGGAGGAAGGTCATCCGGCTTCAGCCATCCCCGAAGAACCGATGGAACTGGCACTCAAACAGGAAGAATATGAAACGGATTCTTCTGAATACCAGGAACGGGAAATCATCCGGTTATTACTTTTATTCGGGAACGAAACCATTCTCTTTCCTTATAAAGATGAATATGATGAAATAGCGGAAACGGAAGTTAAAATCGCTCGGTTTATCTTCCAGGATATCAGTAATGATGATATAAAATTTGACCTCCCTTATTGTCAGCGGATATTTGACGAGACCGGCGAATTGCTCGAAAAGGGTGTCGTTCCGGATAAAGAATTTTTCCTGCATCATTCCGATCCGGTGATCTCCATACAGGCCATCAACCTCACGCTGACGCAATATGAACTCAGCATCCACTGGGCCGAAAACCATATCATCATCATCCCGGAACAGGAACGACTGTACGAAACCGTTTCCCGTGCCCTGCTCACTTTTAAGGCCAGGAAAATAGAGATGATGATCAGGGAAAAGTATCAAAAACTGCAAACCGTTTCCAGGGGTGACGATCCCCAGGAAACCATCCTGCTGCTGACCGAAATTAAATCCTTGCAGGACAAGCGGATCCAGATCCAGCAAAAGGAACTGGGAAGAACCATCATCAAGTAGCTATTTCGCCTTTAGGACAATCTCCCGCGTATTATTGCTGTTCCAGTTATCCATCAGGGCTTTGAATCCTGCATAATCTTCAGGATTGATGATCCTTTTGGAAAAGAAAAGATTCTTCTTTACGACCAGTTTATCGCCATCCTGCTTTACTTCATACAAGAAGGATCCGCAATTGTTTTTGATCTCTGTCTTTTTTCCGCTGCTGAAAAAAACCATCGGACCGGTGGCAAGGGTCAGCTCATAGTTTTCCTCCATAACTGAAGGTATTTCCAGCGGTGTAGTTCGGTCGGCCGGCAATAACTTCATTCCCCAACTATCGATACCTGTTGAAATCGCAGGCAGGGTATAGAAATAAAAAATGGAATCTTTGCGAAAAGGTTTCTCCTTTACTACCGTATATCTTGCAAAACCTTCAATCGGTCCGGTAGTATTCACTTTCAGTTCTTTCAGATCGGCCGGAGAAATGCCGCCGGTGAAGAAATTCTTCATTTTCACCTGGTCCCTCAACTGGGTCAGCCAGGGAGCAGAATTATTGATAAAAGTAGCCGCTACCTCACCTTCCAGTTGTTTCTTGTCATTGATGGCGAACTGCGAAATCAGGCTGATCCGGTTTTTATATTCTTCCATTTTGACGGCTTCGGGTTTTTCACCGGGACGGAAAATAACCAGCTCCCGGCCGGGTAGCCCATATTTCAAACTTTGTGGATTCAGTGTGTTCACCGACAAATACATCGGTTCCAGTTCTTTTGCCCTGGCAATCACGATGAAATCATCCAGGTCCAACAGCGTTCCCACCGTTTCATCAAAAATGCTGGTCTTAACCACTCCGGCCAGATCGGCAACAATTCCGGCTTCCTTCAACAGTGAAACCAGCAAAATGGCTTTTTCGGCGAGGGTTCCCCCGTTGCTGTTCCAGGTCTCCATGGCAGGACGGCAGGTAAATCCGGTCAGGCGTAATGGCACCGGGAAAAGTTTCACGTCATTTACCACCTTATCCTGGATTTTCAGGATGATGTCGAAAGCCTCCTTGTTGTTGGCAAGAATCCCTGAAACATAACTTTTCATGTCGGCATTGACCGTGAATTTGAAGGCAGGCTGATTCATGAATCCGGTATAGGTTGCCTGCCTGTCTTTGGCTGTGCTGAAGATAACCCTGGCATAGCGTTCGTTCCAGCCTTTCTGATTTTCTTCAGTAGAAATGGCAGGAACGTCTTTCAGGTTCCATGTATAAACCTGGAAACCCTGCTCATTGGAAGTTACCGGTACGATGTCCGAATTTAATGTTCTCAGGTTAAGTTTAACCTGGGCCGGGACCCGGATTTTCAGCGTCAGGTCTTTCACCGGTTCTGATTCTGCAAGCACTTCCATTCCCATGAATGCCGGATACCATCCTTTTTTTGTGTGAATGGTATAATCAATGATCAGGATAGCATTTCTTTCCGTTCCCGGATGAGTGACCACCATTTCACGCAACCCGTTAAAGGCGGGTGCATTGGCTGCAAAAGAAGGAAGCACTTCATTGTAGGCATTGGCAGGGGCATTCACCTTTTTTCCGTCCTGCATGATGGTTTGTACCTTGTCGACCTTCAGTGTCTGGAAGGCGGGATTGTAAACGATGAAGGTTTCCCCGTACAAGCTGTGAAACGAACGGTAAGTCTGGAGTTTCATCTCTTTGATGTATTGGTAATCCATGCTGCCATCCGTATTCAGGGTGTACACTTTCGTGAGTTTGTTATAAACGGCATCATAATTCGAATCCTGGGAAAAAAGAAGGACCGGGAAGTAAAAAAAGAGAAATGATAAAAGAATGAATGTCTTTTTCATGATCGTTGATCTGTTTTTCGGTTATTGAACTGTGAAGATTACCGGGTTTTCCGAGAAGGTATTTTGCGCGTCGACGGCATTTTTGAATTCAGGCCAGTCGGCAGCATCATAAATGCGTTTGCCCAATACCACTTTTTGCGAAATCTTCAAAGTATTTCCGGCCAGCGTGTATCCACCTGTGAAAGAACAAACCGAACCTCCGTTTTTCTGTGTTTCGGGCATGGAAAGAACTGTCTTTACCGGCGGAAGCTGTATGGTCTCCGTAAGTTCAACCTCCCGGGAGCAACGGTCCCTGAATGGATATTTCCGTGCTTTCAGATTCGTCTCAAAAAAGAGATGACCCTGGTAATTTTTGAAGAGATTGGAAGCCACGATGGGGGTAAAGATCATATTGTCGCCATTCACCATGGCATATTGGGGGATCCGGTACTCAACGGTGATACGGATCGGGCCCAATTTATAATCGATGGGGTCTGTAAAATCCACACGGGTCATCTGGGCCAGCGGGGAAATCTTAAGTAGTTCTTTTTCGATGTTTTGTTTCCACTGCGTTTTGTTGGTATTCCTGAACATCCCGCGGATTCCGGCGTCAGTCTGGCCCTCAGCGGTCAGTGTAAAGGTACCGGTTAGGGTGCCGTCTTTATCGAGGGTGGAATTGCCAATGATTTTCAGGTAATGATTCTCTGGCGGAGAAAGCGGGGTTGAAGCAAGATCGGCTCCTTCGGGAACACCCATCAGGTATTCCTGTTGTTGTTCAGCACTCGACCATAATTCTCTTACAAAAGGAACCCAGGTGGGATCCAGCAGGTGGTATTTTCCATCTTTTAACTTAACAATGGTCACGCTGTGATTAAACTGGTCAGCAGGGATAAGATCAATCCTGGAACCCGCCATGGTCATGGCCGGATAAGATTTGAAACCTGCAGCCCGAAGCATGGTGATCAGCATACCGGCCTTGTCTTTGCAAACGCCACAACGATCAGAAAAGGTCATTTCTCCCTTGTGAAGCGTATAACCTTCCCCACAACCCATCGAAATGCCTGAATAACGGATCTCATCGGCCACCCAGTGGGTAAGCAGGGAAACTGAATCATTCTCGGTTCTGGCTTCTTTCAGGATCTCTTTTACCTTGGCGGTGATCCCGGGCGTGGTTTCAAAACTGCCGAAATCTTCATTGACCTTGAAAAACCATTTCGACTTGGCAAACCAGTCGGGACTTGTAGATAAAAGCAGTTTCGTAGCCACATCCGACAAAGCCACCATCCGCGATTCGGTTTTGAGCGGAAGCAATTCCGTTTTGGAGAAGGTATAGGTGGTTTTATCTCCCTTAAAAATGACCGATGACCGGACTTCGCCATTATAAACTTCATACTGAACCGGCTTGTCGGAAGGAACGGTGATCATGTATACCTTCGACTTCGTCGGATAGGTGCTCCAGAATTCCACAATATCATAGTAATGTCCCTTCATGGGCGGGATGTACTTTGAATCATCATCCCCTTCCCCGGCGAGCAATGCGTAGGTAAATCCTTTCCGGAACTGGAAAACCTCAACGGCATCGCCCGGTTCCAGGCGACCCACCTCGATCATTTTCTCTCTGGCTCCCCAGTAAATCGCCCGGGCAGGTGCAGGATAATCCATGACGGTTTTTATATCAAGATCCCTTTGGGTACCGTTTTTTTTATACACCGTGACTTTCTCAATATCCACATAGGCAGATAGCGGGTCATAGCCGAATTTTATCACATTCATCTCCGATGCACCCTTTGCATCCAGGATTTTCGTGAGCGTATGCGTCCTGACATAGCTTAACCCGGTTTCCATCACATCCGTCTTCGTGCTGTCGAAGAGGATTACCATGTGATTATTGGGATAGTCTCCCGAATTATTGATCAGATCCCTGACCGGGTCAATGCCGGCGAATAAGAGTTGTGTACCGAGAATAAAAATGACTGATAAAATACCTTTCCGCATCTTCTGATTTGTTTTAAAAATTAGTGGATCATTTTTAGCATGTTTATTTCCATCTCTGTCAGGAACCTCCATTCACTACGCGGAAGATTTTTCTTTGTCAGTCCGGCAAATGAGACCCGGTCAAGCCGTTCAACCTTGTATTCCAGCGTCTCAAAAATTCTTCTTACCACCCGGTTTTTACCTGAATGCAGTTCAATCCCGATCTCCTTTTTGTCATTACTGTCCGTGATGTATTCGATGGCATCAACCTTTAAGAAACCGTCCTCCAGCTCAATCCCTTCACTGATTTTTGTCATATCGGCCTTCGTGAGGTTCTTATCAAGCACCACATGATAGATTTTCCGTATTCCATAACTGGGATGAGAGAGTTTTTTTGCGATTTCCCCGTCATTGGTGAACAACAATAAACCTGTGGTATTGCGGTCAAGCCGTCCTACCGGATAAATCCGTTCCTTGCAGGCTCTTTCTATCAAAGCCATCACCGTCTTCCTGTTTTCGGGATCATCCGTCGTTGTGATGAATCCTTTTGGCTTATTCAGCAATACATAACGCAGTTTTTCCGAGTTTAAGGTCTGATCTCCGTACTGGATTTTATCCGACCGGGCAACTTTATATCCCATTTCCGTCACAGGTTCTCCATTCACCCTGATCACGCCCGACTGAATCAGAACATCAGCCTCCCGCCTGGAACATATTCCGGCATTTGCAATATATTTGTTGAGCCGCATCAATGATTCCCCGGCAGCATTTGTTGTCGGGGAAGTTCTTTTCCCGGTTGAGCTTCTTTCGCGTTTTTCGTACGATTTTTTTTCCGGTCGATCACCATATGACTTCCTGGCACGAGAAGGGGTTTCGTCCTCTTCATCGTCTTTCACCTTGCTTGCATAAGGCTTTCTGCCGCGTGAAGGGGTTTCGGCCTCTTCATCGTCTTTCACCTTGCTTGCATAGGGCTTTCTGCCGCGTGAAGGGGTTTCGGCCTCTTCATCGTCTTTCACCTTGCTTGCATAAGGCTTTCTGGCGCGTGAAGGGGTTTCGGCTTCTTCATCGTCTTTCACCTTGCTTGCATAGGGCTTTCTGGTGCGTGAAGGGGTTTCGGCTTCTTCATCGTCTTTCACCTTGCTTGCATAGGGCTTTCTGGCGCGTGAAGGGGTTTCGGCCTCTTCTTCTCCTCTTTCCCTTCCTACAAATGGTCTGCTGGTCCGAGCAGGGGCATCAAATCCTTCATTTATTTTTTCACGGTCACCGTAAGGTCTTCTTGCAGGACGATCGCCTTCGTCTCTCTTGGCACGATCACCGTAAGGTTTTCTTGCAGGACG
>JBBRTX010000010.1:0-112355 GCA_038244085.1 Bacteroidales bacterium
ACCTTAATACCCGTCTCATGCTGTTTCAGAATCGAAATGATCTGGCTTTCTGTAAATCGTGTTTTTTTCATAAGGCAAAGTTCAAATAAAATTAGTTTTTACTCTAATTTTAAATGGCCGAAGTTCAGGGAAGCTGACACACCTGCTGTAGTTAATTACGATTACCTGATGAGATCCCGTCCATTATCATCACACAGTTTCGTTTGCAGTCATACCTTCCTGGAATTTGATTACAAGTTGAACGATATTTCGGCCAGCAATACCGAAAAACTCTCCATTGAGTTCTATATGGATAGTACCTGGACCGTATTGGATTCAATGAAAAACCAGGGATCCACAGACTGGATACATACCAAACTCGAATTGCCCTCTGCCAATGTGGGGGATTTTTTCAAAGTCGGGTTCAGCGCCTCCGGGAGCCTTAGCTCCAATATTACGGGCTGGTTGATTGATAATATTAAGGTCTCTGGATTTTGTAATGATCCTGTTAATGTTATGTTAACCACAACAGGGAATGTCGTGGGACTTTCATGGCAGCCTCCTTGTGGAAGTGATAGCACAATCCCGGGGTATAATGTTTATCGTTCGGATATTTCGGGGAATCCTCCTTTCATTTTGCTCAATAACCTCCCGGTTTCCGGACATAGTTACCTGGATACAATCCCCGCGGGCATTTCTTCAGGAGTTTACAGATACAGGGTTTCTGCCTTGTATATTGATAGCAATAATCCTGGTCCTATTGTTTGTGAATCAGCGGGAGAAGATACCTTGTCGGTAAGTATTCCTCTTGGAATTTCGCAGATTTCCCCTGCAGGAGTATCCGTTTCACCTAACCCGGCCAGCGATTTTGTTATCGTGAACAGCAAAAGTCCTGTTGAATTATGCAGGATTTACAATCTGATCGGCGAAATGGTTTTTTCATTTGATCCGGGAGAAAAAACAATTTTTAAACTTTCGGTTTCAGGAATCCCATCGGGAATTTATTTTCTGAAAATATTTTCAGCCAATCGCCTGGTCAGAACGGTAAAATTGGTTGTAAAATAACAAAAACAGGGAAAAGATATCCTCTTTTCCCTGTTTTTTTCAACTCATCAGCTCGTCTATTCGCATTTGCTGATCAGGTTCCGGTCGCCAAAAGCATCATCGATACGGGTCACAGTAGGCCAGTATTTGTCATCAGCCGACCAGGGCATCGGGAAGGCAGCTTTCTGTCGTGAATAGGGGCGGTTCCACTCTTCAGCCGTAACCATTTGAGCCGTGTGTGGTGCCTTCATGATCACATTGTTCAACTTGTCAGCCTTTCCTTCTGTGATTTCGTCAATTTCCTGTTTGATGGATGCCATGGCTTCCACAAAACGGTTGAGCTCGGAAAGGGGTTCACTTTCGGTAGGTTCAACCATCAGGGTGCCGTGAACCGGGAAAGCGACGGTAGGTGCATGGAAACCATAATCCATCAGCCGTTTTGCAATGTCGATGGCGCCAATGCCGGATTCCTTTGCGATGCCGTTGCAATCAACAATCATCTCGTGTGCACAGCGTCCTTTGCTTCCGGAATAGAGAATCGGGTAATACG
The DNA here is from genome assembly GCA_038244085.1 of Bacteroidales bacterium. Classification (GTDB taxonomy): domain Bacteria; phylum Bacteroidota; class Bacteroidia; order Bacteroidales; family FEN-979; genus FEN-979. The sequence continues at coordinate 1,574 of JBBRTX010000010.1, forward strand.
GTTCCAGGCATGTCTTCAGGTAATTGGCATTGAGGATGGCATAACGGGTGGCTTCGGTCAGACCTTGTCCGCCCATCATCTTGATATATCCATAAGAGATCGGTAAGATAAATGCACTGCCGAAAGGACCGGAAGAAACTGCGGTGATTCCTTTATCTCCGCCCGTTTCAACAAAAACATGTTTTGGCAGGAAAGGCGTAAGGTGTTTAGCTACGGCAATGGGTCCTACACCCGGTCCGCCGCCGCCGTGAGGGATAGCAAAGGTCTTGTGCAGGTTCAGGTGACATACATCCGCACCAATGATACCGGGATTGGTAAGTCCAACCTGGGCATTCATATTGGCGCCGTCCATGTAAACCTGTCCGCCGTTTTCGTGAATAATCTTAATGATATCCAAAATTTCTTCTTCAAAAACTCCGTGTGTGGAAGGATAAGTAACCATAAGGGCAGCAAGCTCATTTTTATGCTGAATGGCTTTTTCCTTCAGATCCGGAAGGTCAATATTCCCCTTATCATCGCATTTCACGACCACAACCTTCATTCCGGCCATCACGGCGCTGGCAGGATTGGTGCCGTGTGCCGAGGAAGGGATCAGGCATATATCCCGGTGACCTTCGTTACGGCTGATGTGATGCTGACGGATTACCATTAATCCGGTATATTCACCGGCTGCTCCCGAATTGGGCATAAAAGAAACCGTATCAAACCCGGTGATCTTCGCCAGGTCTTTTTCCAGCTCTTTGATGAGGATATAGTATCCTTCTGCCTGGTCTTTGGGGACGAATGGGTGAATACTCCCGAATTCCGGCCAACTCAGGGAGAAGAGTTCTGCCGCCGCATTGAGCTTCATTGTGCAGGAACCCAGAGGGATCATCGAACGATTCAGCGAAAGGTCTTTGATCTCCAGCTTCTTGAGGTAGCGCATCATCTCTGTTTCGGAATGATACGAATTGTAAACTTTTTGTTCCAGCAGCGTCGAAGTTCTTGAGAGATTTGCCGGGAAAGTTGTGATTTTCTCACATTCTTTCGGATCACAGACAAAGGTGCTGAAGGCCTTTCCGTTGGCTTTGGCAAAGATCTCCAGCATCTGGTTCACATCCCCGAGCGAAGTGGTTTCATCGAGACTGATGCCAATGGTTTTGGCATCGATGTACCGGAAGTTCATGTTTTGCTCCAGGGCCGCCTGTTTGATCTGGTTCACATTGCCGTTTTCGGGAAGACGGATATTCAGCGTGTCGAAGAAAGAGGCATTGAGCTGGCGGTAACCATACTTTTCGAGTTCTGCAGCCAGGACACCGGTGAGAATATTGATATGTCTTGCAATCTGTTTGATTCCTTTCGAACCATGCCACACGGAATACATACCGGCCATGACAGCCAGCAAGACCTGAGAGGTGCAGATATTTGAGGTGGCTCGTTCACGCTTGATGTGTTGCTCGCGTGTTTGCAGCGCCATGCGCAGGGCGCGGTTTCCGTTTGCATCTACCGAAATCCCGATGATCCTGCCCGGCATCTGTCTTTTATATTCTTCGCGGGTGGCAAAATAGGCAGCATGAGGACCGCCAAAACCCATAGGAACACCAAAACGCTGGGTGGAACCAAATACCACATCGGCACCCCATTCTCCCGGAGGAGTCAGGAGGGCAAGGCTCATGATATCTGCAGCCACGGATACCATCACGCCGGCCTGGTGTGCTTTTTCAACAAAGGAGCGATAGTCGTTAACGGCACCGAATTGATTCGGGTATTGAATGACTGCTCCGAACATCTTATCGGTGAAAGCGATTTCTTCTTCTCGCCCGAATACCAGTTCAATGCCAAGTGGGATAGCCCTTGTTTTAATGACATCGATGGTTTGCGGAAACAGATCCATAGAAACGAAAAATAGATTGGCTTCTTTCTTAACCAACTCGCGGGAACGTGAGTTGAAGAGCATGATCATGGCTTCGGCAGCCGCAGTGCCTTCATCCAGCAAGGATGCATTGGCAATGGGCATCCCTGTAACGTCGGAGACCATCGTCTGGAAATCCAGCAACGCTTCGAGTCGCCCCTGAGAGATCTCCGCCTGGTAAGGCGTATATGCGGTATACCAACCCGGGTTTTCGAGGATATTACGGACGATAACGCCGGGAACAATGGTGTTGTAATAACCCAGACCGATGTAACTCTTGAAGATCTTATTCTTCGAACCAATGCCTTTCAGATGATCCAGGTATTGGTATTCATTCATTCCTTCAGGAAGATCAAGCGCCTCCTTGAGGCGGATGCTCGCCGGAACGGTTTCGTCAATTAACTGATCGATGGAATTCACACCGATTTTTTCAAGCATCTGTTTGACCTCGTCACCATAAGGCCCGATGTGTCTTCTGCCAAAGTTGTTGGTAATCATTATTGTAGTGGTTTTAAGGTGGGTTTAACTCAATTACAAAATTACCAAGTTTCACGAGGATAACAAAAAAAAACTGCCCCAAAACGGAGCAGTTTTCCTGATATTATCTAAAAAAGTTTCCCTTATTCCTTAACGATTCTCATATTGTAAAAGGAACGGTAGACGAAAACCAGTGCTACCAGGAAGAAACCAACTCCCACGTAGGGCGCCATCGAAAAGAAATTGTCAGAGATGGCAATCTCCATGGCCAGCAATCCGAAAAGAGTGGTAAACTTAATGATCGGGTTTAAAGCAACCGATGAGGTATCTTTGAAAGGATCACCTACGGTATCTCCAACGATGGATGCATCATGCAGCGCCGTACCTTTTTCCTTCAGATCCACTTCAACTACTTTCTTGGCATTATCCCAAGCACCGCCTGCATTGGCCATAAAGATGGCCTGGTACAAACCGAAAAATGCAATGGAAATCAAATAGCTGACAAAAAAGGAAGCGGCCGGATACCGGAGCGGGTTACCGGGTAAGAAATCTACATTCTGATAGCCTGAAAGGAAGGCAATTCCCAATGCAAAGGAGAAAATGGCGATAAAGATGTTAAACATTCCCTTTTGCGCATATTGAGTACAGATTTTTACTACTTCTTTTGAGGTTTCAACGGAAGCTTTTTTCTCGGCATTTTCATCAAGATGAATGTTTTTCTTGATATATTCAACCGCACGGTAAGCACCGGTGGTTACCGCCTGGATGGATGCACCGGTAAACCAGTAAATCACAGCGCCGCCGGTCAGGAAGCCCAGGATGGTATAAGGATTCAGGATATTGAGGATTTGTTCAGGATTGATTCCGAACTTGTTCCGGATCAAAAGAATCAGGGAGAAGATCATGGTGGTTGCACCTACTACGGCGGTACCGATCAGAACGGGTTTGGCCGTGGCTTTAAAGGTATTTCCTGCACCATCATTGGCTTCAAGATAATGCTTGGCCTTTTCGAAATCGGGTGTAAAACCGAACTGGGCTTCGACTTCCTTTGTTGTCTTTTCCGTATTTTCTTCAATGAGGGAAAGTTCATAAACGGATTGTGCATTATCGGTAACCGGACCATAACTGTCAACCGCAATGGTAACGGGTCCCATACCGAGAAATCCGAAGGCAACCAGGCCAAAAGAGAAGATGGCCGGGTAGATCATGATGGTGGATAATCCATAAGTGCTGGTAAAATACGCAGCGAACATCAGCACCAGAAAAACCATTCCCTGCCAGAAGGCACTGAAATTTCCTGCAACCAGTCCAGAGAGGATGTTAAGGGAAGCTCCGCCTTCGCGGGAAGCAGTAACCACTTCGTTGACATGCCTTGATTTTGGGCTGGTGAAGATTTTAGTGAATTCAGGAATCAGGGCTGCTCCGAGTGTTCCGCAACTGATGATAACAGAAAGGGTGATCCAAAGGCTGTTCGGCATATCGCCAATGATAAAATAACTGGCGGCAAAGGTTACCAAAATCGACAGGATAGAAGTGATCCACACAAGATTGGTCAAAGGTTTTTCAAAATCAATATCATCGGCTTTGCCATATTTAGCCTGCGAAAATGCCTTATTGATATAGAATGCGGAGATGGAAGTAATAACCATCAGCACACGCATGACAAAGATCCAGGTGAGCAGTTGTTTCTGGTATTCCACATCCATAACTGCCAGTACGATGAAAGAGATCAGGGCAACACCGGTCACACCGTAAGTTTCAAAACCATCAGCCGTCGGGCCAACACTATCGCCGGCATTATCGCCGGTACAGTCGGCAATTACACCAGGATTACGGGGATCGTCTTCTTTGATTTTAAAAACAACCTTCATAAGGTCGGAACCAATGTCGGCAATTTTCGTGAAGATACCACCTGCGATACGCAGAGCAGCGGCACCCAGTGATTCTCCGATTGCGAAGCCGATAAAACTTGCACCGGCATATTCTCTCGGAACGAAAATAAGGATGATCAGCATCATGATCAATTCTACACATACCAGCATCACACCGATGCTCATACCGGCATCCAGGGGGATGTTGAGTAATTTGATTGGTTTCCGTTGCAGGGAGGCAAATGCCATACGGCTGTTGGCCAGGGTATTCATACGGATACCAAACCATGCAACACCGTAAGAACCCAGGATCCCGATAACGGTCCAGCTCAGGATCAGGAATACACCACCAAATGGCATCGCCTGGAGAAAACCGAAATAGAAGGCGATACAAAGTCCGATGATGGCGAATAAAACGATGAGGAATTTTCCTTGTTGGATAAGATAGGTCTTACAGGTCTCAAAAATGACCTTTGAAACATCCAGCATCGACTGATGAGCCTGGAGGTTTCTTACTTTCCGGAATTGGTATAATCCAAAAAGCAGTCCCAGGAAACAGACCAGGAACCCGTAAAGTAACAGGCTATTCTGGCCGGATGTGAGCTCCGGAATCTTCAGATCCGCTTCACTTGCAAAGGTGAAAAATGGCAAAAGAAGAGCCATGAACACGGTAAACAGTTTTTTCATACTATACTTTTTTATTAATTGGGTTGATTGCAAAAATATGAAGAATTTTCCATCTGTTGCTTTTTTTACATATCTCTTTTGGCTGTTCAAGAAAATACCTCTAAGTTTGTATTCGGGAAACTCATCCACTGCAAAATGGAGAAAATCAGGCTCGAAATCATCGGAATGTCTTACAGCCAGTCACAATCAGGCGCCTATGCGCTGATTTTGGGAGAGCATGAAGGGAAACGGAGATTACCCATTATCATCGGGAGTTTTGAAGCCCAATCCATCGCCATCGAGCTGGAAAAGATCAAGACCCCCAGGCCGCTTACGCATGATCTTTTTAAATCCTTTGCTGACGCGTTTAAAATCGTTATCTCGGAAGTCATCATCAATAAATTCAGTGAAGGTGTTTTCTTTGCCAAATTAGTTTGCTCTCGCGGGCGTACAGAACTGGAAATAGATTCACGTACCTCGGATGCCATTGCCCTGGCCCTTCGCTTCGATTGCCCGATCTATACCTATGAAAGTATTATGACTGCTGCAGGAATCCTTATGGAGGAAGAAGCAGAAACCTCTGCTTTGGAGGAACCGTCCGAAGATCAGCCGAATGTGGTACAGGGCCACTATCGCGACCTTCCGCTGGACGAATTAAAGACGATGCTGCAATCTGCCGTTGAAAACGAAGACTACGAAAAAGCCTCCAGGCTTCGCGATGAGATCAACCGTCGTGGACCCGAAGAGGAGGAGTAACTCCTTACAATTCATATTTATACACACTACATTTCCTGTTGCCATGGTGATGCAGGAATGGTAACGAATCATAACGCATTATGGGACTAAAATTCCGACTGGTCATTCTTAACTTTTTTCAATTTTTCATCTGGGGTGCGTGGCTATTGACCATTGGTGCCTGGTGGTTTCAAACGAAAAACTGGTCCGGAAGCGATTTCGGAGCCATTTTCTCCACCATGGGTATCAGCGCACTTTTCATGCCGGCGATCGCAGGTATCATTGCCGACCGGTGGATCAATGCAGAAAAGCTTTACGGCATCTTTCATATCCTTGGCGCCATCATGTTGTGTGTAGTTCCCCAGGCAACCAGCCCCGGGATGGTTTTCTGGATCATGCTGATCAACATGATCTTTTATATGCCTACCATCTCCCTGGCCATCACGGTTTCCTATTCAGCGATGAAAAGCCGCAATATGGATATCATCCGTGAGTATCCGCCCATCCGGGTTTTCGGGACCATTGGATTCATTGCTGCTCTCTGGTTTATCAGTCTCTCCGGGCTTGAAACTTCTGCTGCTCAATTTTATGTTGCCGCTGCCGCTTCTCTTTTCCTTGGGATTTATTCTTTTACCTTGCCGAAATGTCCGCCATTGGGCCAGATGGACAACAAAACCTTCGCAGGATCCCTGGGTTTAAAAGCTTTTGCGCTGTTTAAGAATCCAAAAATGGCGATGTTCTTCATCTTTGCTATGTTGTTGGGGGCAGCACTTCAGCTGACCAATGCCTACGGAGATACTTTTCTTCATGATTTTAAAAATTTCAGCCAATATAAGGATGCCATCGCCGTGAAATTTCCGGCAATCATCATGTCCATCTCACAGATTTCGGAAACCCTGTTTATCCTGACCATCCCATTTTTCCTGAGAAGATTCGGGATCAAAAAGGTGATGCTTTTCAGCATGATCGCTTGGGTGCTCCGCTTTGGACTATTTGCTTATGGAAATCCGACCGATGGCCTTTGGATGATCATTCTTTCTTGTATCATTTACGGGATGGCATTTGATTTTTTCAATATTTCAGGATCTTTATACGTGGAAACCCAGAGTGAACCCGGCATCCGGGCAAGCGCACAGGGACTTTTCATGATGATGTGCAACGGGGTCGGCGCCTTTCTCGGAAGCCGGATCAGCGGAATCGTGATTGATAAGTTCTTTACGGGGGCGGATGGATCTTTCGACTGGAAAGGGATATGGCTTACCTTTGCTGCATACGCACTCATTGTTGCAGTGGCATTTGCCCTTCTGTTCAGGCACAAACACGATCCAAAGCATATTAATATTTAACCAATGAAGCAATACCTCGATCTGCTTACCCATGTGATGGAGAAGGGTTTCCGGAAGAATGACCGAACCGGTACCGGGACCATCAGCACCTTTGGGTACCAGATGCGGTTTAACCTGCAGGAAGGTTTTCCCTTGCTCACCACAAAAAAGATGCATCTGAAGTCGATCATTCATGAGCTGCTCTGGTTTTTAAAAGGAAGTACCAATGTTCAGTATCTCCACGAGAACGGGGTGACCATCTGGGACGAATGGGCGGCTCCCGATGGGGAACTGGGTCCGGTGTATGGATACCAGTGGCGTTCCTGGCCCAAAGAGGATGGCCATGTAGACCAGATTTCACAAGTGGTTCAGTCGATCAAAGAAAATCCGGACTCGAGAAGACACATCGTCAGTGCCTGGAATGTGGGTGAATTAGATAAAATGGCATTGCCGCCTTGTCATCTTCTTTTTCAGTTTTATGTTGCCGGAGATACCCTGTCCTGCCAAATGTACCAGCGCAGTTGTGACATTTTTCTGGGCGTTCCTTTTAACATTGCCTCTTATGCCTTGCTAACCATGATGATGGCGCAGGCAACCGGTTTGAAAGCCGGAGAATTCATACATACACTGGGAGATGCACATATCTATATGAATCATATCGAACAGGTAAATCTTCAGCTTACCAGGGATCCGTTTCCGCTTCCCCACATGATCCTGAATCCGGATAAAGAAGATATTTTTACATTTGAATATGCTGATTTTTCTCTTCAGGATTATCAGGCACATCCGCATATTAAAGGTAACATCGCTGTTTAAAGAAAAAATATGATCTCCATCATCGTTGCAGTTGCCGAACAAAATGCCATTGGCATAAAAAACGACCTTCTTGCTTATATCCCTCAGGATTTAAAAAGATTTAAAGCCATTACTACGGGGCACACAATCATCATGGGAAAAAACACCTATTTATCCATACCGAAAAGGCCATTACCGAACCGCAGGAACATCGTAATCTCGGATAATCCGAATGATGCTTTTGAAGGATGTGAGATGGCGTCCTCTATTAACGATGCCATTGGCAAATGCAAGGCTGACGAGGAGAATTTTGTGATAGGAGGGGCCTCCGTTTACCGGCAGTTTCTTCCTATCACCGACCGGCTTTATCTTACCCTGATCCAAAAGGAATTTGAAGCAGATGTTTTCTTTCCGGAAATTCACCTGGAGGAGTGGGAACTTTTTTCGAAGGAGGAATTTCCTTTTAACGAAGCACTCGGGTTCTCTTTTTCCTATGTTACCTTTGATCGAAAAAAAATAACATCGGGATGAGAAGATCCTTTTATTCGACCTGGGTATTATTTCTGCTGGTTTTTGTTTTTCTTTCCTGTAAAAAAAACACTTCGGTCGATCTGAATCCGAATATCTCTTCTTCAAAGGACGTGGTACTGGCAGGAACCCTTTTCCAGAACATTGTTGTAACCCTGGTTAAGGCAAGGTCGGATAGTAATGTCATGCAGGGAACCCCGGTGATGATCGACAGTGCCAGGGTAACCTGGAACCTGGTGGAGAAGAAATTCCTTTTTCAGTATGGCTACTTATTGTGTCCCGACAGTGTGGTAAGGATCGGAACCATTGAAATCAATACCAATGGGGACATACTTCAGCAAGGAACGCGTTCCAATGTCATTTTCTCCTATTATGAAGAAGATGGGAATGCGGTCAATGCAGTTGACAGCCTCATTACAATCGGACCAGATAACACAGGTGCAATTCAATTTCGTATGCGTATTGGAAACGGAGCGATCCTTAGATCCAATGGAGGTACGACGATTTCTTTTCAGGCTGAATACATGGTAACCGTTGAGCAGGATGCAAACCTGCCGGGAGGAAAAATCATAAAATTTACCGGAAACCTTTCCGGCATTTCCAGTCATGGGGATAATTTTTCTTCATCCATTGTCGCTCCTGTTGAATTCAGGTTTTCCTGCCCCTGGCCTGTGGCGGGTGTCATCATTGTAACCATACCAGGTGCTGATATAACTTCAGGGGAAATTCGTTTTTCTACAGGTGAAGGATGCAACAACCAATTGAAGTATATCATTGGCGACAATATCATCCCGGGCAGGAAGATCAATGCATGGTTACGGTAATCAGGTTTTCCGCTTTTCTTTTTTTGCGGCCGGAAAAAGAACATTGTTCAGAATAAGCCTGTATCCTGGAGAATTGGGATGAAGGTTCAGATCTGTCGCCGGATCACCGACCATATGCTGGTAATCCTCGGGGTCGTGGCCTCCCAGGAAAGTCCAGGTTCCTTTTCCGAAATCCCCATGAATATAACGGGCTTCGTTGTTGCTCTTATTCTCTCCCATAATCACAGTGGTCGCTTTCACATATTTCTCATTGAAAGCAGTGGTTTGACCCATGAAAGCGTGAATCAGCGGTTGATGATTTTGGCACAACATGGTTGGAACCGGATCCCACTTTGCTGAAAAATCAAACAGGGTAAAGAAGTCATTCGTCACATTGAGGTTTTTCGGACGTGTATCGGTCACATCAATTGAAGAAACCTCGTATTCATATGGATTCGTGCTCAATTTAAAATTTTCAAAGGCAAAACATTTCGAAAAATCCAGCCTGCCCTGGGCATCATTGTCGGGAGGATCCCCGTCGAACATGACATCACAGATATCAACATTTTCAGCGGCCAGGGCGATGTCGTAACTATCCGGGGCAGAACACATGGCAAACATATATCCGCCACCTGCGACGAAATCGCGGATTTTAAGACTTACAGCCAGTTTTAATTGTGACACTTTGGAAAATCCCAGTTTTTTGGCCATTTCTTCGTTGATGGCTACATCGTCCTTGTACCAGGCATAATTTCGGTAGGCCGCCCAGAATTTTCCATATTGCCCGGTAAAATCTTCATGGTGAAGGTGCAACCAGTCGTACAACGGAAGAGTGCCTGCCATGATCTCTTCATCATAAATCACATCATAAGGAATCTCCGCATAAGTAAGGACAAGCGTTACCGCATCATCCCAGGGGAGTTTGTTCTTGGGTGAGTAAACGGCAATTTTCGGTGCCTTATGAAGCTTCATCACCTCCTGGTTCACCTGTGGATCCGCTATTTCCTGTTTTATTGCGGCTGACTGTGCATCGGCGAGTACTTCAAAGGTTACGCCCCGGATTGTACATTCACTTTCTGCAGTTTTCGAATAGGCAAAAAGAAAACTCCCTCCCCGATAATTCAGCAGCCAGTCAACCTCCACATCTTTCTTCAGCATCCAGTAAGCAATACCATAAGCTTTAAGATGGTTTTTCTGGACCTGGTCCATGGGAATAAGCAACGAAGCAGCCTGCAACGAAGGTAAGAAGCATAGGAAAAACAGGGTACCGGCAACTACAATACGGTTAAAACGGGACATTGCCATTATCACTGGATTGTGTTTCATTGTGATCATCCATCCTCGAAGGTCGTATGATCGTAGTTAACTGTCCATCAAACGAGGTGTTTGGTGAAATAGTATCGGAAGAGGAATAGGCCGTTTCCGGATCGGTAAACTTCGCATATTTTCCGATAAATTTCAGGCTGATGTCCTTAGTGGCGCCATGCCGGTTTTTGGCAATCACAATCTCTGCGACGCCCTCCACCTGTCCTCCGTAAGATTCATCTTCCACATTGTAATATTCAGGACGGTAAATAAAAATAACCATGTCGGCATCCTGCTCAATGGATCCCGATTCACGAAGGTCAGACAAAATGGGTTTTTTAACCAAACGCTTTTCTACCTCACGGCTGAGCTGCGACAATGCAATGATCGGAATGTCAAGTTCCTTGGCAAGTGCCTTCAGCGAACGGGAAATGGCACTGATCTCCTGTTCACGGTTACCTCTGTGCTCACTGGCCCCCTGCATCAGTTGCAGGTAGTCAAGGAAGATGATCTCGATGTTATGTTGCGCCTTCAACCGACGGCTTTTGGCTCTAAGTTCGAAAATGGTCAGGGCGGGTGTATCGTCAATGAAAAGTGGAGCGTCAATCAACGGGGCAACTTTCGAATTAAGTTGTTCCCACTCGTATTCCTGAAGGTTGCCTTTACGGAGTTTCTCGGCAGGAATTTCCGTCTCGCTTGCAATCAGTCGGGTTACTAACTGTACTGCCGACATTTCAAGGCTGAATACAGCAACGGCTTTTTTGAAGGTAACCGCCACATTCCTGGCCATGGTCAGGGCCATGGCCGTCTTTCCCATACCGGGACGTGAAGCCAGGATAATCAGATCCGATTTCTGCCATCCTGCTGTAATCCGGTCAAGTTCGGTAAAACCAGATCCTACTCCCCTTAATGAATCTTTCGTCTTCATCCCGGCTGTAATCTCATCAATCGCTTCTTTCACCAGAGAGGTCATGGGACGCACATTCCTTCGCATGCTGGTTTCGCTGACTGCAAAAAGATTGTTTTCTGCCTTGTCTAAAAGATCAAAAACATCGGTAGTGTCCTCATAGGCCTCCTTGATGATCGTCGAAGAAATCCGGATCAGTTCCCGCTGTATGTGTTTCTGCAAAAGGATTCTGCTGTGATATTCAATATTCGCGGAAGATGCGACACGGTTGGTAAGCATGGCAATGTAATAAGCACCTCCACCGAGTTCCAGGTTACCGGTCTGCCGCAATTGTTCAGTAACCGTAAGGATATCAATGGGTTTCAGCAAGGCAAAAAGTTCCATGATCGCCTGAAAGATTACCTGGTGTTCCGTTTTATAGAAAACCTCGGGCTTGATGACGTCAATTACCGCAGCGAGTTTATCTTTCTCAAGTAACATGGCTCCAAGAACCGCTTCTTCCAGTTCGATGGCCTGGGGGGGAACCTTACCATGCTCGGGGAAAAAATCGTTCAGTCCGGGTTTCCTTGCCCGTTTTCTGCCTCCAAATTCATTGCTACCCTGTGGATAAGGGTCAGTAGCATTTTTCTTCTGTTCCTCCATATGCCAAAAGTATCATTAATTATCCGGGTATGGGCCATTTACAGACAATTTTTTTATCAACAATCACAAACAAAAAATAAGTCCGATGTGCACCCATTTGTGCCACCATCCGTTTCGGAACTCAGGACTGATAAGGAATTGTTCAAGATCAATACGGATTCCTCCGTACGAAAAGGTAATCCCGGTGGAACCATTGAACATGAAACGTGAAAGGTCATTTTTGTCAATGGTATAAACACTTGATCGATTGAATAACCCGCCCTGAAGCGTGGCATCATATCCAATGACCGATCCGCTGGCCTTCAGAAAAAAGAAGACCTGGATATTCTTCGAATCAAGGAATTGATTGATGTTCTGATCTGATACCAATAACCTTGAGAAATAGCGGTTCATCAACCCGGTCCTCATCGACAAACCACCTGAAAAGTTCGTGTAGAGCGTTCCCAGGTTTCCAGTGCCATTGAGATTGAGATCAAAGGCCGGCAGCGAAACCAATCCTTTTTCATATAACAGGCTGTAATTTAATACCACGTCATTCTGTATCTGATATTGCCACCCAAGCGGTTCATTATTGGTGGGAACCGCTTTGTGGAAAGTGGATTGAACGAATTCTCCTCCCGAAAGCGGGCCGATCACACCGATATCCAGTTCGGTGGTTTGTCTGAATTTTTTTACGGGATCATTGGTGATTTTGGAAATGGCCAAACATAAATAGCCGGAATATGGCCGGTCGCCATAAAGAATCCCTCCTGTTTTGGTGGTAGAAGGAGTGTACATGTTCTGCACCAGCGCCAATCCGTAATAATTAATCCCTGGTCGCCAATACGGAACCATGAAAAAATTCAGGGGGAAATGTCTTAAACCGGGAGAAACCAGTTCAATCCGGATCCCGTTGGTAAAAAAATGGTCGGTATTATCCAGGATATCATTGTCGAAATTAATGATCAGGAATTTTTCATGACTGACAAGTGTAAAGGGTCTTTCTCCGGGGTAGGTAAGATCTCCGTAAAGATAATCCCTGCTGGCTGGTTCAGAAAAGTCAATCTCTTCATTCAACCTTTGCAGATCCCGCATTTTTCTGATCCTGGCCGTATCAATCCTTCTGATTTCCGGTGTCTTTTCAGCAGGCAAAATGTTATTTCCTGTGATTTTTTTCCGGGCGCGGATTTTAACCTTTTGTCGCTTCGGTTGGCTGAATTCAGCAAGGGGAGTTCCAGGATCTTTCCGCGAAATTGTCAATTCATTTCCGGCACCAACCTGGTGGTTTTTTCCTGGTTCTTTGCTGGCTGGTTCCATTTTTTCATCATTGCAACGGGTAACCAGTAAAAGAAGAAAGATGACGAGACCCCATTTTCGCATAAGATGCAAAGATACTAATCCTGAGTAGTGAGAATGAAGTTGTATGCGTTTTGCCTGGGATTTTCTTTTAATTATCGGGAAAATCGTATTTTCGCTTATCTGAAGTATGAAAAGATTTATCCTTTTGGTTCTGATACTGTTGTTCTCAGGGATATCCTATTCCCAAAAAACGCTCGTTGTGGAAAAGATCGGAACTTTCAGAAAACTGGCTTTCCGGTTGGGTGATGATATAAAAATACATGCGGTCAATCCCAAAAGGGTTTTACACAGTTACCTCTGGGACATCAGTGATTCAGCGGTGATAATCGGTAATGGAAATAAAGTCTGGATACCTGATATCACCAAAGTGCATAAGGAGGTTTACTTTCCGGGTCTTATGACTCGATTATTGACCTTGGGCGGGATTGGATACTTTTCTGTAACTGCAGTCAATCATCTGATCAACAATGAACTGATTTTTCCTCCCCGGGATTTGATCATCTCCGGATCGCTTTTAGCGGGAGCCGCGATATGTGTTCCTTTATCGGGCAGGAATATCCGCATCGGTCATCGCTGGAAAATAAAAGTATTGGATTTAGAATTGCGCTAACAGGGTTATAATCCTTCAATCAAATCAGCAAGGATGGCGGTCATCTTGGGTTCAGCCTCACTGGCTGCCCTGATAACATCCTCATGCGTTACCTTCACAATTTTCCCGGGTACACCGAGATCTGAAATTACTGAAAAGGCAAAACAGCGAAGTCCCATGTGTCGTGCTGCAATCACTTCGGGCACCGTCGACATGCCCACGGCATCCGCGCCGACACTATGGATATACCGGTACTCGGCAGGTGTTTCAAAGGTAGGACCCGAAACGGCTGCATATACTCCCTTTTTCAGCGTGATATCGTGTTTTTTTGCGATGGTAAAAATCTTCTCGATCAATTCCGGGTCATAGGCATGGCTCATATCCGGAAACCGGGTTCCCAGTTCTTCATCGTTATGACCAATAAGCGGGTTGTCTTTCATCAGGTTGATGTGATCTTCAATGATCATCAGATCGCCTACTTCAAATGAGGGATTGACGCCACCACTGGCATTGGATACGATCAGCAGCTTAATTCCCAGAAATTTCATCACGCGTACGGGAAAGGCAACTTCCTGCATGGAATATCCTTCGTAATAGTGGAACCTTCCCTGCATGGCGACAATATTCTTTCCATGCATGGTGCCGAAAATCAATTGCCCGCGATGACCTGCCACCGTCGAGACCGGGAAATTCGGGATGTTGCCGTAAGGGATAGTTTGTGTGACCGAAATTTCATTGACCAATCCGCCAAGCCCGGTGCCCAGGATGATACCAATCTCAGGACGGACAGTGATTTTTGATTGAAGATATTCAACGGTTTCTTTGACTTTTTTCAGCATATTCTAATACGATGTTATTAAAATCCTCTCTGTCACTGCCATGCAGATCCACTTCAATAGGAAGATAAAATAGGGGCAGATTTTTTGCAAAAGTACTGGTTTCTGCTGACTTTAACCGCATAATATCTTTTTCTGTCGTAATAATCACCTTTCGCTGCGTAGGCAAATCATCCCATTGTTTCCGAATCTTTTCCAGATCTGATGAGGTATATGGATGATGATCCGGAAATTTCATAACAATCAGGGTCGAACATTTTCTTTCAAGATGTTCACGTATCGGGTAATCATTTGCTATTCCTGTAAATAACAGGATATAGGAGATCTTGTCGGGCCAGGGATTGGAATGGAATACCGGGATGGGTTCATCATATCTGATAAAGGAAAAGAAAACCTGTTGATGCGACCTGGGATTAATCTCTTCGATGATTCTTCTCCGGGTGATGGGTGAAAAAATACCGGGTGTCTTGCTTACGATGATAATGTCTGCACGATGAGCCCCGATGGTAAATTCCCGTAACCATCCTGATGGAAAGATATGATCCTCATAATATAAATGATGATAATCAGTAAGCAGAATGGATAAACCCGGCTGAACCCACCGGTGCTGGAAAGCGTCATCCAACAGAATTACCTTGATATCCGGATATTTCTGAAGCATATTCCGTATTCCCCTTACCCGTTTCTCATCAACAGCCACCTTGATGTTGTTGAATTTTTTTACATACTGCAAGGGTTCATCCCCGATGTATTTAACATTCGATCGTCTCGAAGCAATGATAAATCCGTCACTTTTTCTTCCGTATCCCCGGCTTAAGGTACCAATGAAATACTTGTCTTTTAGCAGGTTAATGAGGTATTCGATATGTGGAGTTTTACCGGTACCACCCATGGATAGATTCCCGACAGAGATAACCGGAACGGGGAATTGAACGGATTTCAGGATATGCCAATCGAAGAGCAGGTTTCTGAAAAACATCAGGCAACCATAACATAAAGCGAGCGGATAAAGCAATATCTGCATCAGTTTCATGGGGAGGAAAAAAGCTAAAGTAGAAAAAAATCCTTTATCATCACCCTTTGAGGTGAAATTTAACAGGAAGGTTCAATCAGGTTCAATCAGGAAGCGAGCGCTTGTTTCCTAAGATAGCAGATATTCCGGATCAACTCTTTCATCCAGAGATTGGAGTGGGAGGATCTCATGACGAAATCGGTTGCACCTGCCTCCATCACGTGGGATGCCTCAAATTCCTCCCCTGCAGAAAGCAGAAAAAGAACTCTTGTACGTGCATTCAGCCGGAAGATCGATTGTAAAAAACTGATCCCGTTTTCAGCATTTCCCTGCAGATCCGAAACGATAAAATCAGGAATCCTACCTTTCGACAATGCATAAAAACATTCACCCGCAGATGGCAACAAGTGGATATCAGTGAACCGTTGTGCCTGCAATTCGTATTTCAGCATGTTGGCAATCAAGGCATCTTTGACCACAATGAAAATCATCGGATTTTTCATGAAGGGAATTTACTTTTTTGTAATGGCATTTGAAGATTCAAATTTTATACTTTTTACGGCGTCATTTTATCTTTTTCAGAAAACTTATAAACATACATTTCAACAATACAAAAAAAATACAGACCGGGAATTCGTATTTTTGGGTTTTAATTCAGGAAAATGCGCATCAGAGAAATTACCGGTTACCTGGAAGAACAATTCCCGCTCTCTTACCAGGAGGATTATGATAATTGCGGACTGATCACCGGAGACCAGGAATCGGAAGTAATAGGAGTATTGATTTCCCTTGATGTTACGGAAATCCTGCTGGAGGAAGCAATCCATCTGGGCTGTAACCTTGTCATTGCTCATCATCCGTTGATTTTTACCGGAATTAAGAAACTGACCGGCGAGGATGCTGTTCAGAAAATGATCATCACCGCCATTAAAAACAACATCGGGATTTATGCCCTCCATACAAACCTGGACAATGCGGCAGCGGGACTCAATCATTTTGTGGCCGACAAGCTGGGAATTGTCAATACAAGGGTGCTGAGCCCGCGTTCAGGAATGCTGTCAAAACTGGTTACTTTTTGCCCGGTTGACTATGCGGAAAATGTCCGGAAAGCGATTTTTGAAGCAGGTGCAGGACACATTGGCCATTATGATTGCTGCAGTTATAACATTACAGGTGAAGGGACTTTCAGGGCTTCGGAAGGAGCCAATCCCTTTGTGGGGAATATCAATGAATTGCACGTGGAAAAGGAAATCAGGATTGAAGTAATCTTTCTGAACCCTTTACAAAACCGGATACTTCAAGCCCTTACGGCGGCTCATCCTTACGAGGAAGTCGCCTATGATATCTATCCGCTTGAAAATGCCTTCTCCGGGGCTGGAGCTGGTTTAATCGGCGAACTGAAAAAGGAAAAAGAGCTAATGGAATTCCTTGCAGAGGTGAAATCGGTTCTGTCCATTCCTGTCCTGCGACATACTTACCCGACGATGGATAAAATCAAAAAAGTAGCCCTCTGCACCGGATCAGGAAGTTTTCTGATCAGCGATGCCCGGAAAGCCGGAGCCGATCTCTTTTTGACGGCCGATTTGAAGTACCATGATTTTTTCGGGGTTGCCCCAATGATTCTGTCGGATATAGGCCATTTTGAGAGTGAACAGTTCGCAAAAGATTTGATTCATGCCATTTTAATCAAAAAATTTCCTAATTTTGCATTCCTTGTTTCAAAAACCATAACAAACCCGGTTAATTATTTTTAATTCACATATTTATGGCAAAAACAACTAAGAAAACAGTTGCCACCTCCGCAGAGAAAAAACCAAAAAAAGTAACCAAAACGAAAACCGCTCCGGTTGAAAAGGTAAAGATTGAAGAGGTCGTTAAGGTGGTTCCTGATAAAGTTGAGATCAAAAATGAAAAAGGTGAAGTCACCATTGAGAAAAAACTGATCGCTTTATATAATCTTCAACAGATCGATTCACAGGTTGATAAGATCAGGATCATCCGCGGTGAACTCCCGCTCGAAGTCCAGGACCTGGAGGATGAGATCGCCGGACTCGAAACCAGAACGGGCTCATTCATGCAGGAGATCCAAACCTGGGAAACCATGATCCGCGAAAAGGAAATTGGCATCAAGGACAGTCAGACACTGATAAAGAAATACCAGGATCAGCAAATGAATGTGCGCAATAACCGCGAATACGACGCATTGACGAAAGAAGTTGAATTTCAGCAACTGGAAATCAAACTGGCCGAGAAAAAGATCTCAGAGGCAAAACAATCGCTGGAAGCCAAAAATGAAGAGGTTGAACGTTTCATGAAAGTACTGACTGATAAAAAGGCTGACCTTGACGTCAAGAAGAACGAATTGGATGACATAATTGCTGAGACGGAAAAGGAAGAAAACGACCTTATTAAAAAATCCGAAATGAACAGGAAATTCATTGAGGAAAGACTCATAACCGCTTATACCCGCATCCGCAAAAATGCCAGAAACGGTCTTGCGGTTGTACAAATCGAAAGAGATGCATGCGGCGGTTGTTTCAATAAAATACCACCTCAGCATCAACTGGATATCCGGATGCATAAGAAAATTATTGTTTGCGAATATTGTGGAAGGATCCTGGTTGACGATGATATTGTCAACTTAGTCCGCTAATGACGGTCAATACACAATCTTTTAAAGCATTTATCAGGAAATCGGTTTTTCTGATAAGTGCTTTTCTTTTTTTCCCCCTTTTCATGTCAGCGCATATCGCCATCAATGATCGTTGTCTTGATGCCTATAAATCGATCCTCTCTCTTAAATTTGAAAAGGCCTCAGCTATCCTGAAAGAAGAAGAAAAAGCGGATCCTGACAATCTTTTCCCGGTCTATCTTGAGGACTACATTGATTTCTTATCGGCGTTCATCAGCGAAAGTGATACCCGTTATGCGCAATACGGGAAAAACTTTGATAAGAGATTATCCTTGATTAAAAAGGGCGATAAAAATTCACCTTACCTGAATCTTTTTCTTGATAACATGCAACTCCACTATGCTTTAACACAGGTGAGATTCGGGGATAACCTCTCTTCTGCTACCAGCTTTTCCGCTGCATTCCATTCGTTTGAAGATAATGAAAATCGATTTCCTGCTTTTCTGTCACATAAAACCGGGTTAGGACTTACACAGATACTTGCAGCCATGATTCCTGATAACTATCAGTGGATGTTATCGATGCTGGGAATAAGCGGAGAAACGGAAACCGGATTGAAAGCACTGCAAAAAGTCGTCGATTACTCCGGGAATGATGAATTTATAAATATCGGGAAGATGGAGGCAATTTTCCTGATGGCCATTACCGGAGAACGTTTTTCAACCAATAAAAAAATCCCGTTGCAGATCATGCAGCGTTTTGCCGGTCAGCAAACCGGTTTTCCGACACAGGACAACCCCTTATACATCTTTGCCAGGGCGAAAATTTTCAGTGCCGCCGGATTGAATGATAAAGCCATAGAAGTCTTGAGTCTTTACCGGCCGGGTCCAGGGGATTTTCCTTTCTTTTACCTAAGTTATATGATGGGAGCTGCAAAACTGAACCGGCTTGATCGGGATGGGGATCTTCTTTTTGGAAGATACATTGCAAATGCATCCGGAAAAAATTTCATAAAATCCTCTTACCAGCGTCTGGCCTGGGATGCACTGCTGAAAGGTGATCATCAGAAATATGAGCAATACCGGAAATTAACCCTCTCCCAGGGCAGTACCCGTTCGGAAAGTGATAAACAGGCCCAGAAAGAAGCTTCCTTCGCGGGAAAGATATCTGTTCCACTTCTAAAAGCCCGGCTACTGTTTGACGGTGGATATTATGATCGGTCGCTGGATATTTTGCTGGGAACCCGGATGATAGAAGTGATTTTATCAAAAAAAGACCTGGTGGAATACCATTACCGGCTGGGCCGGATCTACCAGGAAACAGGCCAGACAGCAAAGGCTCTTGAGAGTTATAACCAGACCATCCTTAAAGGGTCAGGCGAATCCTGGTATTTCGCTGCCAATGCTGCTTTACAATCGGGACTGATCATGGAGTCGCAGAAGAAATTTGCTGAGGCAGCTGTTTTTTTTCGGCGTTGTTTATCCATGGAAAATACCGAATACAAAAACAGCCTTGACCAGAAGGCCAAGGCTGGGTTAAAAAGGATTAAATCCCATCTTCCTTAGAAGCGGATTCCTACCGTCGCAGTAAGAGTATTGCTGATCGTTTTGATTGTTGCCGCATTTACAAAGATCGGGGAATAGAGATAATAGTTGTCGCTGGTTTTCGCCCAGACATAACTAAGATCTGAGAAGAAATATTTCCCTCTGTATCCCAATCCGCCGGAAATAGCCAGTCTTGAACCGGTATCACCGGTTTTATAAGGACTTCCGGAATAACCTACACCACCCCTGATGCGGAAATCCATGATTTTCCATTCTGTTCCGGCTCTCAGGTTGATGGGAGATTTATAAGCGTTACTTATGTCTTGATTCAGCGAAGTATAGGTGTCCGTCTTTTGGGGATCATAAAATCGCGCACTCCCATAATCGACGTATTCATATTCAGCGCTGATCAGGCCCATGTTCCCGATAATGAATGCCAAACTACCGATGGCACGGAAAGGAGTGGATAGCTGGTAATCAAAATTTCCGAGCGGCGAATCAATCGTCTGGTTCCATTGGGTGCTGTCATAAAAGCTGGATGTCATTTGACTGTTCCAGTTATCCCGCATATTACCAAACCAGGTAGGCGTATGGATGGAGGCTCCGATCCTGACCCAGTCGGCCGGACGGTAAATGAGACCTATTTTTAAGTTGACGCCCGTTCCGTATGTCTCCAGCTCCTGTTTGTATTTTAAGGATTGAAAATGCTGGATGGATGGATCATTGTTGACTTCGGTATAGGTTGACTTTTCGAAATACCGGAGATAGGGTACACCAATGGTTGCCCCGAAATAAAGCCGGTCATTGAAATTTCCACCAAAGGCAAGGTCGAATTCATTCATCGATCCATAGGTTACCACCGATTTTGTCTGGTAGACTCCGCCATTTTGGATGTCGCTGGTATAAAGTCCGGAGTTTGGATCCTGGTATATAAGGTTGGCATCATAGGCAAGGGCCACATCAAACGGATCTGAACTGAGCTCAACAGGGGTCGGGATAGGAATCCTGCTATTCACCAGGTCTGTAAAGTCGGTGAGTATGGAGTTTTTGTTATTGGGCCCACCAACATAGAACCGGGTATTGTAATCGTTCTGGCGGTTGATTCCGAATCCGATGTTGATGTTTTTGAGTTTTGATTTTGGGTTTTTAATGGTGAAAACCATTCCCACGTTTGCAATGGCTCCGTTGAATTTGTTATCACTGGAAGAAATTCCGTTATATTCAGCCGTTGAGTTGTTGAAGAGTAAAGAAGGACCGAAGGTAATCTCCGAGCTTTTGTACATCCCGATTCCGGCAGGGTTGGTCTGGAGTGATGAAAAATCAGCGCCAAGAGCACCAAAAGCCCCTCCGAGTCCCTGGAAACGGGCAGTTCCTCCATAGAATAGCCTGGAGTATCTTAACGCATCCGAAGTATTTTGAGAAAATATTGCCGTGGTCAATCCCAATGCAATAAAGAGCATGATCTGTTTTTTCATGGGTTATCAGCTTTTATCGTTTGACATTCAATGAACTTCCAATTATCTTCTTCTTCCGCCGCCACCGCCACCACTGGGTGTACTGCTTCCACCGGATGACCTCGAAGGGGAAGAATAGCTGGGTGAAGAGGAGGAAGAACGTGAAGGTGAAGAATACGAGGGTGAAGAAGAGCGGGCAGGTGCTGAGTAGCTCGGGCTTGATGATTCTGACCGTGAAGGGGTAGAATGGATCCTGGAGTTTGAGTTTGAATTGGAAGGTGAAGCATAACGGCGGGAGTTATTCTGGTTGGAAGGGGAAGAATAACTTCTTTCGCTGTTTGAAGGCGAGGTATAGCGGCGTTGATTATTTCCATTGCCAGCGCGGTTTCCCTGTGACCTGGGGTTAATATATTCCTGGCTTGACTTTGGCTGACGATAAGCCGGTGAAGAATAATTCTGAGCATCCTGGTTTCTGCTGACAGCAGGATTGGTTTGTTCCGGACGAGTGTACCGTGGTGGGGTGGACTGCCTGTCATTACGTGTATAGCGTCCGTTTCTGTTGTTGCCGGCAGGTGGGGTTTCGGTACGTGTCCTGTTGTATTTGTAACGTTGCTGATCACCAGGGGTGTATCTGCCTGATCGTTGGTTCAGGGTATTCTTTCCCTGATCCTGGGTACGTGTATTTCCGGTTGAAGGGATGGATCTGTTGTTCCTTTCTGTATTCAGATCACGTGAATTCCGGTTTCCTGTATTCAGATCCCGTGAATTCCGGTTTCCTGTATTCAGATCCCGTGAATTCCGGTTTCCTGTATTCAGATCCCGTGAATTCCGGTTTCCAGTAGATTTGGAAAGACTCCTGGCGTCACGATTGTTGAATCCTGTTCCGGTTGATGAACCCATCATTCTGCGGGAGCCATAATAATAGGAGGTTGAATAGGGATAATAGCCCCATGAGCCATCGTAATATCCATGCCAGTAACCGTCGTTGTATCCATTCCAGTATCCGCCGCCCCATCCGTATGAATAATAGGGATAATACCAGTTAGAATAATTCATGTAATAAGGGGAATCCCAGGCTGACCAGCCTCCGTAATAAGGAGATCCCCAGCCATAACCATAGGAAATCGCAGGACCCCAGAAATAGGGGGTCCATGAAGAGCCGAAATAAACATTTACATCACCATCATCCTGGTAATTTCCATCCTGGGGTGCATAATTGTATTCATCGTAATAAGATTTCTTCTCAAGCGTATCATTGGTAGCAGTGGCTGAAGAATGATCGCTGTATTCATTGTAATAAGAGGAACTTCCCTTGTTGGATCTGGATTGATCCGGTGCAGCAATGGATTGGGGTGCCGAAAGATCTTCATTCGTCATTTGGGTTGAAGGACTTTCCTTAACAGAAGGAGAGGAGTTGTAAACATCATCATAACCAGATTGTGCAGTTTTCTGCTGGGTTTTACAGCCTGTAAAAAACAAGGCGATGATAGCGGTAATGAAGAGCAGCTTTTTCATGGTTTTACCTCCTTTGGGTCATTTGGTTTGGTTAGCTAAGGGTAATGAATCGGATATTTTACTAATTTTGCTGAAAGGTAATCAAGAGCCTTATCATTTAGCAATTATTATACCATAAATTTCACAATGGCAAAAGATTTTCCAACACGGGCCGAAAATTATTCACAATGGTACAATGATCTGGTCATAAAAGCCGATCTCGCAGAGAATTCCGCCGTCCGGGGCTGCATGGTGATAAAACCTTATGGTTATGCAATCTGGGAAAAGATCCAGGCATCATTGGATAAAATGTTTAAAGATACAGGGCATAGCAATGCATATTTCCCGATTTTCATTCCCAAGTCTTTTTTTAGCAGGGAAGCAAGTCATGTGGAAGGATTTGCTAAAGAATGTGCTGTTGTCACGCACTATCGGCTGAAAGCTTCTCCGGATGGGAAAGGAGTAGTGGTTGATGAGGATGCAAAACTCGAAGAAGAACTGATTGTTCGGCCAACCTCCGAAACCATCATTTGGGATACCTATAAAAATTGGATACAGTCATACCGGGATCTTCCCATCCTGATTAATCAATGGGCCAATGTAGTCAGGTGGGAAATGCGGACCCGTTTGTTTCTTCGTACAGCAGAATTTCTCTGGCAGGAAGGGCATACCGCTCATGCTACCCGGGCAGAAGCCGTAAAAGAAGCTGAAACCATGCTGGATGTCTACGCCACATTTGCAGAGGAATGGATGGCTATGCCGGTACTCAAAGGAACCAAGACAGCCTCAGAGCGGTTTGCTGGGGCATTGGATACTTATGCCGTGGAAGCATTGATGCAGGATGGTAAGGCATTACAGGCAGGAACATCTCATTTCCTGGGGCAGAATTTCGCTAAGGCTTTCGATGTGAAATTCCTGAATCGTGAGAATCAGCTTGATTATGTCTGGGCCACTTCCTGGGGTGTTTCAACCCGTTTGATCGGTGCTCTGATCATGGCACATTCGGATGATCACGGCCTCGTGCTGCCTCCGAAACTGGCGCCAATCCAGGTTGCCATCGTTCCTGTTTTCAAAACTACCGAACAGCTTGAATTGATCCGCGAAAAAGTGATGCCGATCAAAAAAGCCCTTGAAGCAAAAGGAATATCTGTAAAATTTGATGACCGCGATACACATAAACCCGGATGGAAATTTGCCGAATATGAATTCAAGGGTGTTCCGGTAAGGATTACGATTGGTCCCCGTGATATTGAGATGGGAACAGTTGAAGTGGCGCGCAGGGATACATTGGAGAAGGAGGTTTATCAGATGACGGATATCGAAAATAAAATTTACCATCTGCTTGATCATATCCAAAAAAACCTTTACGATAAAGCCCTCAGTTTCAGGGAAAACAGCACATACCATGTTGATTCCTGGGAAGAATTCAAGAATGTGCTGGACACAAAAGGTGGATTCATTTATGCCCATTGGGATGGAACTGCGGAAACAGAAGAAAAAATCAAAACGGAAACCAAGGCAACCATCCGGTTGATTCCTTTCAATAATCCGCAGGAAGAAGGAAAATGTATTTATTCAGGAAAACCTTCTATGCAAAGGGTCGTTTTTGCCAGAGCCTACTAAGGTTCAGAATGGAATTAATTTCCCGCTACCCGTGATACTCTGTATGATTGTCAAAGGATTCCCGGTATAATAAACATTCCCGATGGAATTAATATTAACAGAGAGTTCCTGCTGGCATCTGACATAGCAATCGTTGCTTCCTTTATTGGTTACATATTGATACCCTGTTGCGAGATTCTCGCAATGAAAAGGACCGTAATCAGCAGCGTAAATATAACAGAAGGTTATACTTCCACTAATTTCGAAATCGACGGTACCTGCCCGCTCGATAAATTCCCCGATTTCATTCTTTACATCCAGATCCACTGTTCCACATCCATCGCGGACATCAACACGGAATTTCTGTGATGTAATAGTATTCGTAGCACTGATATTCCCTGAAGAATTATAGTCAATCAACTCTAGATTCCGGACTTTGACATGGACATTAATTGGTTTTCCGTAGTCTCGTGTCCAATTACAACTATTGAGATTGCGAAGGATGAGTTGCCGGTTCTTCACTTCGGTACTTATACCGGAAATGATTTTTTCTCCGGCTTCAACCGTAATGGAATTGATGGAATCCTGTGTCAGGATCAGATTTACATAACCGTTCATCTCGATACTGTCGAAATCAGCATGGCCTCTGTCCTGGAAAATAATTTTACCGGTGCTTGACAGGCAATCTCCTCCTGATTTATTGCACCCGACGATCAATACTGATGTCAACAGCGAAAGAAAAACATAAACCAGTTTTTTCATCTGTTACTATTATCTTTTATTTAACGGTATTTTTTCCATAAAGTTTTTCAAATCGCAATCCCAATCCAAACCCGACATAATCAGCCCTTCCCCAATGTACCTTCAGCATTACACTTGCGAAAAAATCTCTTGAGAAATTATATTGAAATGAAAGCTTCTCATAAAACGGACCATTGCTTTTTTCTGCACCGCCAAGGTAATATCCGAGGTTGAAAATAAATGCGACTTTCGACATCCCGAGCGCGTATGCTGCATTGATCCCAGGTCGGAGGATGGAAAGGTTATTGGTTACCGTATCGCCCCTCCGCTCAAGTAACTTCAGGTGTGACTGATCGTAAGAGAGATCCAGTCCGAAGCCCCACTTGCTTTTCCGGCTGACAGGAAACATGGTATTCTCATAGAAATGATAGACTAAGAAGTTTTCTCCCAAAACCGATTGCATGTTCTTATATCCGACCAAAACACCTACCTCAAAAAAGATCTGGTGTCGGATGATTGCTTCATAACGCTGAGTTGGCGCAACAAACCGGTCTCCGATCTGGGAATTCTCTCTGGCCAGCCGGTAAGCCATACCCAGGTTCACCAGTGGAAGGTTGATTCCATAATTGGGCAGTTTCAGCGAACCATTGGAGAAGTGGTGGAGTGCGATTCCGGCCGAAGCCGTCAGCCGGTCGGCTAATTTATACCTGACTTCGAACATGAGATCGGCAGAAGCATTGAGATGCGAGCCGATGGCAAGGTTTTTATAGTTCGTCAACCTGTCAAATGGATTGGTGAGATAACCCACACCTAGGCCAAATCTGAAGTTGAACGAAAACTTCTTATGCCTGACAAGCGGGAAATTGATATAAGGGAAAATTGAATAGGCATCTCCCAGGTAAGGTGATTTGCCCAAGGTCGAATACCAGAAGCTGACGCCGATTTCAGGATAAGCATAGGCTCTTTCCCATTCATGTTTTCCAAAAGTTTCCTGGTGAAGGTTCAGTTCGAATGCCGTAACATGGCTTTGCATTTTTTCCAAAACCACATTATGTGCATAAATAAAACCATATTGGGCTTTCAACTCCACCATCATGTTGGAAGTGAAAAGCTTGTGTTGAAATTGAGGTATAGCCCTGAAAGGAAAAAACAGGAGGAATATGGGGAGTACCCCATAAAAAACCAATCTGAGTCCTGTTTTTTTATTTTTCAAGTAGGATGAATAAGACGTTTGTAATCGCAGGCACAAATTTATCATGAATTAATGATTTGACTGAGGATTATGTTTACCGGTAGCCATGAAAAGTTAAGGAATCCGTACTTTTGCAAAAAATAAAATCAATGGAAGAGAAAGTTGCCGCATTCAGAAAATTGCTTGAGATCATGGATGAGTTGAGGGCAAAGTGTCCCTGGGATCAGAAACAAACGCTGGAAAGTCTCCGCTACCTGACGATTGAAGAGACCTATGAGCTTTCGGATGCCATCCTTGAGAAGGATATGGACGGAATTAAGAAGGAGCTGGGTGATCTGATGCTGCACCTGGTTTTTTATTCGAAGATTGCATCCGAAACAGATGCGTTTGATATTAAGGATGTTTTGGATAATATCACGAAAAAGCTGATTCACCGGCATCCACATATATTCAGTGATGTGGTTGTTAAAGATGCGAAGGAAGTAAGGGATAACTGGGAAAAGATCAAACTGAGTGAGAAAGGAAACGATTCGGTTCTTTCAGGCGTACCAGGGTCACTTCCCGCCATCGTCAAGGCATACCGGATACAGGAAAAAGCAAGCGGGGTCGGATTTGACTGGGAAAAACCGGAACAGGTGTGGGAGAAAGTAAAAGAGGAATTGCAGGAACTCCGCGATGAGGTTGAAAAAGGTGCTGAATTGGAAAGAAAAGAGGATGAAATGGGGGACCTGTTGTTTGCTCTTGTCAATTATGCCCGATTCATCGATGTAAACCCGGAAGACGCGCTGGAACGCACCAATAAGAAGTTCATTCAACGATTCCAATACGTTGAATCAAAGGCCAAAGCGCTATCGAAACCCTTGAAAGATATGACATTGAGTGAGATGGATGTTTTTTGGGAAGAAGCCAAAAAGATGCGATAAGCGATTTCGTCATTCAGTTTGATGATTGCCTCATTATAACCATAAATGAAAGATCTTTAGTCGGACCTTATGACGTTATTCAAAAACCGGAACCTGGTCATCACCCTGATTGTATTCGGTTTGGTCTATTCATTAATATCGTTGGTTAACCACTATTGCTTCAGAACCTATGCGCTGGATTTGGGTGCATATACAAATGCATTGTACGATTATGTCCATTTTCAATGGAATGATAGCACCGTGTTCAAAGAAATTCCGGAGAATTTGCTGGCTGATCATTTTGATTTATATCTGATCCTTTTTTCCCCATTTTCATTGATTTTTCAATCCTATACCTTATTGATTTTCCAAATTCTATTCGTCTTAATTGGCGGTATTGGAGTTTTTAAGTATTTCTCATTATCAGAGAGAAAGACCAATTTGCCTATTGTTGCCACTATCTGTTTCTACTCGTTTTTCGGGATATTCTCCGCACTGTCTTGTGATTATCACAGCAATGTTATTGCAGCGATGGTGGTTCCCTGGTTTTTCTTTTATTTTAAGCAATCAAAATACAGGGCATCATTTATTGTACTGATATTCATCCTGATATCTAAAGAAAATATTTCGTTGTGGATGACATTCATTTGCCTTGGATTATTGTTCGAATACAAAAAAAACAAACGATCCGTTCAATATCTGGTCCTGTTTTCCTCGATATCGCTTGTATACTTTATGGTCATTTCAGGAGTAGTTATGCCTGCACTATCGGCGAATGGAACTTATCCCCATTTTAATTATTCAGTTTTAGGGAATACCGTATTCGGCGCATTAACACATCTGCTTACACATCCGGTTGAAGCAGTGAAAACATTGTTTATTAACCATACGAATCATCCATTCGGAAATTATGTAAAGCTAGAGCTGCATATTTTTTTACTCCTGTCTGGGCTTTATATGCTGATCTTTAAACCCTGGTATCTCATAATGCTTATCCCCATTTATTTTCAAAAACTTTTCAATGACAATTATATCATATGGGGGATTGATGGTCAATATGCCGTGGAATTTGCTCCGGTTATTATTATTGGCGCATTTTCTGTTATTGGTGAAATCCGTAAGGAAAAATGGGGTAAAATAGTCACAGTTCTTGTTTTTATTGGAATCCTGAGTTCAACAATTAGAATGATGGACTCAACAACAATGTATACAAATAAATCCAAAGTAAGAATCTATCAATGTTCTCATTATAAAAGAGATTATAATGGAAAACTGGTCTATGAACAGATTGACAAAATCCCGGAATCTGCTGTGGTTAGTGCACAATCTTCATTTTTACCACACCTGGCATTAAGAGATCACATCTATCTGTTCCCGATTGTCAAAGATGCTGATTATATCGTCTATTCAGTAAAAGAAGAACCCTATCCACTGACCAAAGAAGCTTTTAATATTAAAATCCAGGATATTCTGAACTCAAAGGAGTGGAAAGATCAGTTTCGAAATGAAGATATTGTGATCTTAAAGAGAGTCAGATTTTAACTTTGAGGCAAGCTTGGGTGAAATGATAAAAAAAAGACCCGCTGTAAACGGGTCTTTTTGGTGTTGAATGTTTTAGCGTTTCGAAAGATAACTGGCAACACTTTCGGAGGTTTCTTTCATGCCTGAATCGCCTTTATGCCAATTGGCCGGGCAAACTTCTCCGTTCTCTTCGAAGAACTGCAGTGCATCCACCATACGCAGGGCCTCATCGATACTACGTCCCAGCGGCAGGTCATTTACAACCTGGTGACGAACAATTCCCTGTTTGTCGATCAGGAAAAGTCCGCGGAAAGCCGTTGGATCTCCTTCAAACTCTATGATTCCATCTTCATCGTACGACCATTGGCCGCCAAGCACATCGTAATTGGTGGCGATGGTTTTGCTCAGATCAGCCACTATGGGATATTTGACCCCCATGATTCCACCGTTTTTCTTTTCGGTTCTCAGCCATGCCCAATGCGAATACTTAGAATCAGTGGAGCAACCAACCACGACAACATTTCTTTTTTCGAATTCTTCGATCTTGTCCTGGAACGCAATCAATTCGGTAGGACAAACAAAGGTAAAATCCAATGGGTAAAAGAAAAAGACGACATGCTTTTTCCCAATGAATTGCTCTAATGAGAATTTTTCGACGAATTCCCCTCCGTTGATCACGGCATCCGCTTCAAACAGGGGAGCTTTTTTTCCAACTAATACTGACATATCTGATAATTTTGAAGATTAGTGACTATAATTTTCTACAAAGATAGAATTAATTTTTAGTTTAGAACCAGTATTAATAATATCCTTTTTTAGGGTTTTACATCCTCAAAATTAAAATTTAACGGCCGATTCATTTGAAAATCAAATAAGGTAAGCTTTCGTAACTCAAAATAGCTTTTCCAGTAGGTCTGAAGGGCTGACAGGTAGGCTTTCTGATAGCTGTCGGTTTCGATCTGGGCGTTATTCAGTTCGAGGATACTGGTAATTTTTCCGATCAGGTATCTTCCTTTGGTAACATCATAGGTTTTTTTTGCCACCGTATCAGCCTTGGCGGCAATACGGATCTGGTTCCGCTGCATATTGAAACGCATGACCTGGAGATAGATATTACGGTCATAATCAATGATGGCCTGTTCAATATTGTTTAATACAATTTCCTGCTGGGATTCAGCCATCTTAATCCTTCCCCGAGCAACGCCCCAGTCCAGTATGGGGACTTTCACACCAACTGAAACCTGCTGGGATGCCGAAAGATTCCGGTAGGCTTCCGGGAGAGCCCCAAAGGTAGAACCACCCAGACCCACGTTTGCACTGATATCTACATCAAAACGACCGTCCATCTTTGCCCTGTTTACATCACGCGCTGCTTCCAGTCGCTGGCGGGTAAAATCCATTGAGGCGGATGAATTATTTTCAGCTTCTTTGATAGCCGTGACGGGATTCACAATAAAATAAGTAATTTCCTTCGGAGGTTTTAGTTCAATAGGGATGGTATCCTTGATCCTCAGGAAGGATTTAAAATAAAATTGTGCATTGTCGAGTTCAAGATCTGCCGTTTCCACTGAAGCTTGGGCTTTCAGGAGGTTAAGTTCCAACATGAGGAGTTCGTTCTCTGCGATCTTCCCGAGTTGATAACGCCCTTTGGCGATCCGGAATAAGGTGTCATAGTTGGATTGATTGGTGAGCGCGATTTTTTTATCGATCTGTGCCTGGAGTAAATTGAAAAAGTAATCCGTTATTTTAACAT
The DNA here is from genome assembly GCA_038244085.1 of Bacteroidales bacterium. Taxonomy (GTDB): domain Bacteria; phylum Bacteroidota; class Bacteroidia; order Bacteroidales; family FEN-979; genus FEN-979. The sequence goes on from JBBRTX010000010.1 coordinate 32,129, forward strand.
TAATCAGTTCAAGGTCTTCCAGATATTTCTTTTTTGCTACCTCATATTGCAGTGGCCTTATTCTTCTGTCCCACCTATATGAATTGAATTTAAACAATGGCTGAGTGTAGGAAATATTGATCGGATTTGAAGTATATTGTGTATACTTCGAGCTGACTGAATCGCTGTAAAGGTTATCGAATCTTGACAATGAGGAGGTCAGTGATAAAATCCCTCCGGTAAAGCCAATCATCTGATTAAGCGAAAGATCGACAAGATTGGTGATGTTTTTTTCTGGTCTGGATTCCAGCGAAGACGAATTGAACTTATAATTGTTGTAATACGAAGGAAAAGGATTAGCATCAAGTATCAGACTAGGCAGGTACTGTGCCCTGAATGATCGGTAATCCCAGTAACTCGCCCTGAAAACCTGTTTTGAATTCAGCGCATCGGGTGAATTTTTCTGTCCTATTTCGATGGCTTGTCCCAGGGTCAGTTCCCGGATTCCTTGTTGAGGATAAACAGCAGCCGGTTTTATCATTCCGGTCAGCAGGAAGATCATGAAAATCAGTGTAATTCTTGACATAGGGTTCCGGGTTATTCGTATCTGAGAGATGTAACAGGTTCCTGGTTGGCAGCGCGACGAGCCGGCATATATCCGAAAACGATACCGACAGTTGCCGAGACACCGAAAGATATGAGGATGGAGAGCAATGAAACGATGGTAAGAATTCCTGTCAGTTCCATGATGATCCTGGAGATAAATATTCCCAGCACGATACCAATCAGGCCGCCGGTAATGCTAATGAGCGTGGCTTCAGTAAGGAACTGTGCAATGATATCTCTCTTCGTCGCACCGATCGCTTGCCGGATCCCGATTTCCTTGATCCGCTCCATCACAGAGGCCAGCATGATGTTCATAATTCCGATTCCCCCGACAAGGAGCGAAATGGATGCAATGGCACCCAATACGATATTAAAGATATTCTTGGTTCGTTGTTCCTGCTTCAGGAGTAATTCAGGTACTTTAATATCGACATCTTCTACGCCGGCATGACGGCGGCGCATCATTCTTTTCAGGATGTCGGTGGTAACCACCACGTCCCCCGTATTCTTTATCTGAACAACAATTTTATCGATCTGGTTGGTAGCCGAGGCTTCACCACTATTTGAAATGGTCATAGAAAATCCATCGCCGTAAAAGGAACTGCCTCCTCCATGCAGTGAGGCTGAAGTCACCAGGGCACGGTCCTTATAACGAAGCAGCAGGGTTTGGATGGGTGCATAGATGGTGTTGTTATAATCATCGATTCCAAGATTTTCCAGCGCCGATTCATTGACTTCTCTTTTGCTGAGAACACCAATCACTTTTAACCAGATGGGACCGCATTTGATTTCTTTCCCGATCGGGTTTTCCTTAGCGAAAAACCGGGATTTAATGGTAGGACCAATGATACAAACCGGCTTTCCTTCACGCAATTGTTCTTCGTTGAACATGGTTCCCTGCTGTAATTCAATGCTGAAAACATAGAAGAAATCCGGAGTAATTCCCGTGAGTTTGGTAGAAGTCTTTTTGCCGTCTTTGATTACATCTGTCTCATAAATCACCTCAGGGCTGACCCGCTCCACAGAAGGAATGAGGGTTTTGATACTCATAGCATCTTTCAGGGTGAGCCCCGGAGAAAATTTACCTGCACCTTTTGAATTTTGCTGGTCCTGTTGTTGGTTCTCCTGCTGGCCTTGATCTTGGGAATTGGCTTTACTGGATTTTTCTGTTTTTGGGGAGATGATGATATTGTTGACGCCCACCATTTTCATTTGGTCGAGGATCTCCTTCTGCGCACCCTTGCCGATGGCCATCATGGCAATCACGGCAGCCACACCAAAAATAATACCCAGTGCCGTGAGGATTGAGCGGAATTTGTTCAGAAATACCGCCTCAACAGCTATGTTGAGGATGTAAAGATAGCGTTGGTACACGGTGTTTGGGATTAGCAGAGGTTAATACTAAAGTTTCCCGGCAGTTTTTGCTGGCGGTGTTCCTGTACCTTTCACTTTGACCGGTTTCGCTTCGGGCTTCTCTTCGTACTTTTTGATTTCTTCAGGGGAAAGCTGAACCAGTTTCATCTTTTCAAAATTCTCAGGCTGGATCAGGTAAAGTTCATCATCGGGTTTGAGCCCGGTCTTTACGATGATCTCATTCTCATTGCTTTGGCCAACAATTATCTGTTGTTTGTCAATGCTGCCGCCATTTTTCCTGAACACGAAAGTAGTGCTGTCGTCACTGAATACACTTTCGATCGGAACAAACATAACATTGTCGATGGTAGCCGTAACGATCGTGTTTTTTGTGGTCATAGCCGGGCGAAGAATGGAGTCGAATTCATTGACAATGATTTTGACTTCAAATACCTTGGCATTGGATCCCTGGATCTGCTCTCCGATGTTGGCAACTTCGGTGACTTTACCGGTGAATTTTTTTTCCGGGAATGCATCAATACCGATCCTGACCTCCTGACCGACCTTTATTTTACTGATATCAATCTCGTTAACGTAGGTTTTTGAGATCATCACGGAAAGGTCGGGAAGTTCAGCAACTACATTTTCCCAGGCACTGATGGTTGAATTCACCCCTTGTTTACTGCCGTCCCAGCTTCGGCGGTAAATCACCATACCGGCTTTGGGAGCTTTGATGACGAATTGTTGGATTCCGTCTGTCAGTAACTGGAGTTTTCGCAGTGCCTGGTTATAGGAAGCCGTCACTTCTTTCATATTTTCAATGGCTTTCTGGGTCTGGAGCATGTAATTTTTTTCTGCCTGATCAAGCCCGCGGCTGGCCTTTTCCATCTCGATCTGTATCTGCCGGATGGTTGCAGGCGGCTCATATTTGGATTGCTCGAGTGCAATGTTCTTTTCCTCCTTGGCGTATTTCAGGTTGATGAGCTCATCTCTTGCGCGGCGGAGTTCAAGCGAAGTATCCAGCTTTGTCTTTGCAAGTTGGGTTTCGAATTTGTCAAGATTGGTCTGCTCGTCTTTAATCTTGTTGGAGATGTCCGTTCTGTCGAGGGTTGCCACATATTGACCTGAATCGACCTTGGTACCATCTGCAATGATGTCGGTGATTTTTACCTGCCAGACCTGGATCATCTTCAGGGCGGCCGGCCCATAAATTTTCTCCGAGGATTTTGCCAGGAGTTCGCCGGTGGTGGTCACTTCAATCGGGAAGGGTCCCTTTTTGACTTTTACGAGAATCTGTTTGGTTTTATCGCCTTTGGGGATGATGAAATAAACGATAATTGCAATCACGAGAATACCCGCGAAGATGTACGCGAACTTTTTTTGCTTCATCGGAAAGAAGGGTTTATAGCGGTTTAAACATCGATCTTGGCGTATTTTGCATTTTTTTCAATGAATTCCCTTCTGGATGGTACATCATCCCCCATCAGCATCGAGAAAATCCGGTCAGCCTCTGTTCCGTTATCAATGGTGATCTGGCGCAAAGTCCTGGTACCAGGATCCATCGTGGTATCCCAAAGCTGTTCGGCATTCATTTCACCTAAACCTTTATAACGCTGAATATGGACGTTGGCTTCTTTTCCGTTTGCGGTAAAATCCCCGACAATTTTTAGTCGTTCTTCTTCGGTCCAGCAGTAACGTTGAACGCTTCCTTTTTTGATCAGGTAAAGGGGAGGGGTGGCAATGTAAACGTGTCCGTTTTCGATGAGTTCCTTCATGTAGCGGAAGAAAAACGTGAGAATCAGCGTGGAAATGTGACTGCCGTCCACGTCAGCATCAGTCATGATTATAATTTTGTGATAACGTAATTTATCAAGGTTTAGAGCCTTGCTGTCTTCTTCGGTACCGATAGTGACACCCAATGCGGTATAGATGTTCTTGATTTCTTCGCTATCGAAAATCTTGTACTGCATGGCTTTCTCAACATTCAGGATTTTTCCGCGGAGGGGCAGGATGGCCTGGAATTTTCTTTCACGACCCTGCTTTGCGGTTCCACCTGCCGAATCACCCTCAACTAAGTATATTTCACAAAGAGAAGGATCTTTTTCAGAACAGTCGGCAAGTTTTCCCGGCAGCCCGGATCCGCCCATCACGGTTTTCCGTTGTACCAGTTCGCGGGCCTTACGGGCTGCATGACGTGCTGTTGCAGCCAGGATCACCTTGTTCACGATGGTTTTGGCTTCACGGGGATGTTCCTCAAGATAGTAGGTAAGCAATTCACTCACCAGCTGATCAACCACACCCATTACCTCGTTGTTTCCTAATTTGGTCTTGGTTTGTCCTTCAAACTGCGGCTCCTGAACTTTTACAGAAATGATGGCGGTAAGGCCTTCCCTGAAGTCATCTCCGTTGATATCAAATTTAAGTTTGGAAAGCATTCCTGTTTTATCAGCATAACTTTTCAGGGTACGGGTCAATGCACGGCGAAAACCGGCGAGGTGCGTTCCTCCTTCATGTGTGTTGATATTGTTGACGTAAGAATGCATGTTTTCCGTGAAAGAAGTGTTGTATTGCATGGCCACTTCAATGGGGATATTGTTTTTTTCTCCTTCAATGGAAATGGGTTCCGGCATCAGCTTCTCACGGTTGAAATCCAGGTAGTCAATAAAATCTTTCAATCCTTCCTTTGAAAAGAAAGTTTCCATTGGGAAATTTCCATCGTCATCCTTTTCCCGCTCATCGGTAAGGGTGAGACGGATGTTTTTGTTCAGAAAGGCCAGCTCTCTTAATCGGGAAGCAAGGATATTATAATCGAAAACTTCCGTAATAAAGATGCTGTTATCAGGAAGGAAGGTGATTTGTGTTCCGCTGCGGTCAGTATCCCCGATCTCTTTGACAGGATAGAGCGGCTTTCCTAACTGATAATCCTGTTCATAACTTTTGCCATTGCGGTAGATGACTACTTTCAGATCTTTTGACAGTGCATTTACTACCGAAACTCCCACTCCATGAAGACCACCCGAGACTTTATAAGAGTCCTTGTCAAATTTACCTCCGGCATGAAGAACGGTCAGGACTACCTCCAGTGCAGACCGTTGTTCTTTTTCATGAAAATCGGTGGGGATTCCGCGGCCATTGTCTATAACCGTGATGGAATTATTTGGATGAATGGTAACATTAATATCATTGCAATATCCGGCCAAAGCCTCATCAATGGAATTATCCACCACTTCGTAAACAAGATGATGCAATCCCCTCACGTTCACATCGCCAATGTACATGGCCGGACGTTTCCTTACCGCCTCGAGACCCTCTAAAACAGTAATGTTTTCAGCCGTATAATTTGAGGAAGCAATAGAATTTTCTATATCGCTCATAATCAATTTATTAAAATAATTAAGATTTATACAAAAGTACGAAAAATTGTTGAATATTTTAATGATAAAATATCAGCAAAATCAACTATTTTATTAACAATGCGTCCGGGAAAATGACGGGAAAAGTTATGGCTCAGGAATGACGGGTAATGAGCTGGTTAATGATTTCTTCAGCAGCATTTCCTTTGCCGAAAAATGAATGACTGCCGGCAGTTGGAAGGGGTAGTCCGATCGCATCAACAATCTTCACAGGATCGCTGCCCACGATGGTGTTCCATCCATCATGAACTGTTTCCACCCATTCGGTTTCTGTCCTCAGCGTAATACATGGTGTTCCAAGGAAATAGGCTTCTTTCTGTAATCCACCTGAATCGGTGAGGACCTTTTCCGCATCCATGGTCAGTTTCAGCATCTGCAGGTATCCTGTCGGATCAATGATTTGCAGGTTTGAGGGGGGAGCGAAATTCTTTGTGAGGATTTTCCTGGTTCTGGGATGAATAGGCCACACGATTTCCTTTCCGGACTTCCGGAAAGCCTCCAGGATATGACTGAGATTTTCAGGTTGATCTGTATTTTCGGCCCGGTGGATCGTGGCCAATAAGTATTGCTTTGGTATTCCCGGTGTCTGATAGGTTTCGGGTGCTTTATTGATTTTGTCCTGATAGAACAGAATGGAATCATACATCACATCACCCGAATAAAAAGTGATATCGGATAATCCCTCTTTCTCCAGGTTACTGACGGCGGTTGGAGTAGGGGCGAAGAGCAGGTCAGCGATCCGGTCGGTTACGATCCGGTTGATCTCTTCCGGCATGATCCGGTTGAAACTCCTGAGTCCGGCTTCCACATGGGCAACGGGGATGTGAAGTTTCGCGGCGGCAAGTGCACCGGCAAGGGTTGAATTTGTATCACCGTAGACCATTGTCCAGTCAGGTTTCTCCTTCAACAGGACTTCTTCAATCCCCTTCAGCATAAGACCCGTCTGAACGGCATGACTCCCCGATCCTACTTCAAGATGATAGTCCGGCTTGGGAATATGCAACTCCTCAAAAAAGATATCCGACATGTTTGCATCGTAATGCTGTCCGGTATGAACGAGTACTTCCTGAATTCCGGGGTGGCCGGCAATAAGGCGCGAGATGGTGGCAGCTTTGATAAACTGTGGCCGGGCTCCAACGATTGTGACAATTTTCATAGACGGGAATGATAAAGAAAAACAACGGTTCTGTAAGCGGGTTCCTGTACCGTAGCGAACCACGGTTTCTATCATTTATCTGAGCCGTTTGTCACCAAACGGCTTAATCGACCTACCCCCCGGCATTGGACGAGCAGCCCTTAACAGCCGGTATACATGGTCTTTCAACCCATAAGGTTTACCCCCCGATGCAGTCGCCTGCAAAGGTCGTGAGCTCTTACCTCGCGTTTTCACCCTTTCCCCGGAATTGCTCCCGGGGTGGTAATTTTCTGTGGCACTATCTGTCTCCCCGGTTTCCCTGAAAGCCTTCCCTCTAGGAAGTATGGTGCTCTGTGCTGTCCCGACTTTCCTCCCCCGGCCTTTCGGCTGAGGGCGATAGAACGAACCGCTGTTTGTGCAAAGGTAAAAAAATAATGCAGATTTGTCTTTACCTTTACCAGCTGAAAGTGAGGATGGGATGAAAGATCTGAGTTATGGAAATGAGGGCAGGCTGATATTCCGATTTGCCATACCTATGCTGCTGGGTAATGTATTTCAGCAACTCTACAATGTGGTTGACAGTGTAGTGGTCGGGAAATTTATCGGAAAAACTGCGCTTGCCGCCGTCGGGACTTCTTCTCCTATCATTTTTCTCCTGATTTCCTTTATCATTGGCATTACGATGGGGTTTACCATCGTGATTTCCCAGTATTTCGGGGCCAAAGACCTGGAAAAAGTAAAAAAGGCGATCAATACCCTTTATATCTTCCTGTTTTTCACCTCGGCCTTTATGAGTGTGGCCGGTATCCTGCTTAGCGGATTGATTTTCAGGATGATTGACCTGTCGCCCGAGATCATTCCACAGGCGAGCATTTTCCTCAATATCTTTCTGGCCGGATTGATTTTTCTTTTCGGCTACAATGGTACCAGTGCGATTCTGCGAGGTCTGGGTGATTCAAAAACGCCTCTTTACTTCCTGATTGGTTCCGTAGCCCTGAATATCATCCTTGATTTGATTTTTGTTCCTGTTTTGCATTGGGGCGTCTGGAGTGTTGCAGTTGCAACGGTCGTTTCCGAAGCGCTGGCCTTTGGGGTTCAGATCCTTTACCTGAACAAGTATCATAAAGTGGTCAAATTCTCAATTAAAGCGATGAAGTTTGACAAGGAGATATTCATGAAGAGTATGCGGATCGGGCTTCCTACCGGCTTTCAGCAGACTTTTGTGGCCGTTGGGATGGTAGCGTTGTACTGGGTGGTGAACCAGTTTGGCGTGGATGCAAATGCAGCTTACAGTGCTGCCGGCAGGATCGATAGTTTTGCGGCATTACCTGCTATGAGTTTCGCGGTTGCCCTTTCCACTTTTGTGGGTCAGAACATGGGCGCAAATAAACCCGAACGGGTAAAGGCTGGTTTATGGGCCACATTCGTGATGACCAGTATTGTAACGGTATTTATTTCGATCATCATCGTGGTTTTTTGCAAACCAATGATGCAATTGTTTACCGACGATCCGAATGTGATTGAGATGGGGCGAAGCTACCTCGTTGTGATCGGCAGTTCCTATATTCTGTTTTCAACCATGTTCGTGATCAATGGGGTATTGCGAGGAGCCGGCGATACGCTGATCCCTATGTTTATCAGCCTGTTTTCACTCTGGTTGGTCCGAATTCCGGTGGCATATTATCTTTCCAGGAATCCCGAATTCGGGATACATGGGATATGGTGGTCAATACCTGTAGGCTGGCTTTGTGGATTGATTCTCTATTATTCCTATTTCCTATCGGGCAGATGGAAGAAGAAGGCCGTAGTAAAATATGATGCGAGCGGGAAAAGGATCGGAGATTAATGCGTGTGTTTTTCAACCATTTCGTTCAATACTTCCGCGATCCTTTTGGTGAGGGCCTCACGTGAATAAATCTCTGTATCTCGGGTCTCAATCGTCAGCTTATTGGCTTTAAATAGTTGATAATAGCTTGTGAGGTTTTCTTTGATTGCGGGGAGGTCATCAAATCCGGAAATCAGGCCGGTACCTGTATCCTGAAGGATCTTCGCGGCATCCCCGTCTGTCGGTCCGATACAAATAACCGGTCTTCCCGATGACATGTACTCGAAAAATTTCCCGGTAAGGATTCCCCTGGCATTTGGCGTCCGGTTAATCAGGAGCAGTAATACCTGTGATTCCTGTTGGGTCAATACTACCTGGTCGTGCGGAAGATAATCGGTCTTTTTCACAAAGGCGGTAAGACCGGTTTCCTCAATCGATTGCATCACAGCATAATCGACCCTGCCCACGAGTTTGATCTCGAGATCTGCCGGGTTGATCTTTCTTTCGTTGATCAGTTCTCTCAGGGCAATCCATAAAACAGTTGGATTTCGGTTAGCTGCAAGCGTTCCAATGTGTGCAACCGAAAAAGTCTTGTCCATGGTTATCTTCTGTTCCATCAACAAATCCTCGGCGTCATAACCATTGGTAATCACCTCGTATTTTCGTGACCAGGTTAATTCAAATTCTTTGGCCATGGAAGGGCTGATTACAGTAATGGCATCCGCATTTTTCAATACGGTCAGTTCCATTTTGTGATGAAGGGCATCGGCACGGGAAGAGAGTTTCAGGTCCTTGTAAAAATCAATTTTAGTCCAGGGATCCCTGAAATCAGCCAGCCAGGGTATGGCAAGTTTCCCGGCAATTCCCAGGGCAATCATATGCATTGAATGGGGTGGTCCTGTAGAGATGATGGCATCCACCTTGTTTTGCTGAAGATAGGCAGAAAGATACTTTACCGAAGGTTTAATCCAGAATTTTCGCGCGTCAGGTATAAAAAGGTTTCCCCGGATCCAGATGGCAATATTTTCGAAGAAAGGATTTTTTTTCTTTTCTGTCAGGAAGGCGGCTTTGATCTTATCTTCCTTTTTGTGACCCAGGAATTTTTTGTAGAAATCATAAGGTTCCCAAATAGGAATTTTGATTATCGTCAGTTTTTCCGGGATATCCTTTTCCAGTGAAAGATCGGTTTCAGGAAACTCGGGGTTTTCGGGAGTATAGATAATGGGTTCCCAACCATACCGACGAAGGTACTTTGAAAATTTCAACCATCGCTGAACGCCTGCCCCGCCACTGGGAGGCCAGTAATAGGTGATGATCAGTACTTTCTTCATGCCTCTTTCCTGAGTGTCTTCCTGATCTCAATAAATCCGCCCCCAACAACCAGAAGAAGCAAAATGATTGAACTTACGAGAGAAATTTTTTCTCCTGTAATGTATACGGAAGGCTCGAATCTGAATTCGATCTCATGGGTACCTGCAGGAACCCGCATGGACCTGAGAACATAATTCACCCTGAAGTGTGGTGAGGGTTTCCCGTCAATAAATGCCTTCCAGCCTTTGTCGTAATAGATTTCCGAAAATACAGCCAAACCCTCATTCCTGCTTGTGGAAGTATATTTCAGGTAATTGGGCAGATATTTTTCCAGCCGGATTTTATCCATTGAATCCCTTTGGGGCGTGAATCCTTTGATCTCTGTTAAAAACCTTTTATCGATAATGGCGAGGTTGGCCGGAGCGAAGTTTTTGACGGCTTCTATTTCCTGGTCAGGATTGTCGACTACTTTTATTTCGTTGACAAACCAGGCGTTTCCGAGTGCATGGTGATTCTGCACCGCGACGGGGGTTTTATTGGTATCTGGTACAATAATGTATTTGGTGTTCAGCATGTTCAGCGCCGGAGTTTGCCAATTACTCATGGTCTTTGCAAATACCTGTATTTCCTGTTGTATGGCATTATCAATCAACTCCTGGTATCTTCTGAATTTTGCTCCATGATATCCACCGATGGATTTATGGAAATAAGAAGTACTTGCATCATTAAAAGTGCTGACAGTAAGATTGAGTACCCTGAAATCCGGATCCTGATCTTTCAAAATCTGCAGATCTGCGGGTGAAGGATCGAAAGGAACATCCACTCTCGACGGGGTGGTGAAGCTTTCATCATTCAGGTAACGCTTATTCACGGGGAACATATCTGCAAGGATCAGTACTATCAGGATAAGGAATGCATATTGTTTCTTGATTTTTGCGAATAAAACCGCCCAGAGGACTGCAGCCGCCAGAAGAATGAAAACAAAGGAGCGAAAAGCATCAATGCGGAGCATTTTCATCCGGTCATCCCTGAATCCCTGGATAATCCAGTCGGGTAGTCCAAAGCTGGCATCTCCGGCACCACTGAAGCTGAGAAATGTACCGGGGATTAAGGCAAAGATCAATGAAATTCCACCCGTAATCCCGGTGGCGATGATCAGGTTTTTAAACATTTTTTTTCGGTTCATTACCGGATCCAGCAGTTCTTTGACCGCCAGGATGCCGAGTAATGGCATGGCAACCTCTGCAATGACAAGCGTCATGGTTACCGCACGGAATTTATTGTATCCGGGAATGTAATTCATGAAAAATTCAGTGAACCACATGAAGTTATGCCCCCATGCCAGCATGACCGAAAGCAGGGTGGAAGCCAGTAACCACCATTTCAGCGGTCCTTTTACTACGAAAATGCCCAACACGAAAAGGAAGAAGATGATGGCTCCGACATATACCGGTCCGGAAGTACCCGGCTGCGCTCCCCAGTACATGGGTAATCGCTGATTCACAAACTGGCTGATGCTTTCTTCGGGAACATTGTTGGTACGCATGGCTTTAGCTGTGGAGGAATTCATATCCAGTTTCTGACTGGTTCCTCCGTAGAAATTGGGAATGAGCAGTGTCATAGTCTCTCCGACACCATAACTCCAGAAAGTCGCATAATCCTTGTCCAGACCGGAAGTCCGGTTTTCCTTTTCGCTGGTCAGTTCAGATTTTCCCCTGATGGTATCTTTTCCGTATTCAGAAGTAGCCCATAAACTGGTAATGTTGGTCAGAAGGGCGAAAAGGGAGGCAATGAAGATAATTCCGATCGATAATGCGTAAGTCATAAATCTTTTTTCCTTCAGGGCTTGCACCAGTTCGGCAATTCCGAGGATAAATGCCATCATCACCAGGTAATAGGTGATCTGCGGGTGGTTTGCTTTGAGTTCAAGTGAAAGAAAAACTGCCGTTAACAGCCCTCCCAGAAGGTATTTTCTTCGCAGAGTAAGGATGATACCCGCCAGAACAGGAGCCATATAACCAATGGCATGGGCTTGTGAATTGTGACCCACGTCGATGATGATGAAAAAGAAAGATGAGAAGGCAAAACCAATGGCCCCGGCAATGGATAGCCAGGGATTAACCCTCAGCACAAGGAGCAGTATGAAGAATCCGATGAAATACAGAAAGACGTAGTTTGCCGGGTGAGGCAAGCCAAGGGTAAAAATCTTATCCAGAAAGCCGACCAGGTTACCTGTATATTTCGTCGAGATCTGGTAAGCGGGCATCCCGCTGAACATCGAGTTGGTCCAAAGGGGTTCGGTACCCGTCTGGGTCCTGAAATCGATGATTTCTTTTGCACCTCCCTGGAAGTTCATGATATCCTGCTGGAGGATCTTTTTTCCTTCCAGCAATGGGCTGAAATAAATGATGGCGATGAGGATGAAAATGAGAATGCCTGCCAGGTATGGCAAGGTTTTTTTGAAATCGATCTTTTTCATGGCAATGCGGATAAGGTCATAAAATAAAAAAAGAAGATAATGTTGAAATTATCTTCTTTTTTTGGGAAAAATAAAGAATTTTTTTGAGATCCAATTTATAAAATTATTTCTCACCTATTTTTTCGTCAGAAACGGTCAGTTTTTTTCTTCCTTGAGCCCTTCTGGCAGCCAGAACTTTCCGACCATTGGCAGTGGCCATTCTTTCACGAAAACCATGTTTGTTCTTTCTTTTCCTGTTTGAAGGTTGAAATGTTCTCTTTGTCATGATCTTTCCTTTTGGGAGTGCAAAATTACATAAAAATTTTATTCCTGCAAGCGGAATTTAAAATTTCATGCTTTAACTACTTCAAGGGGATCTGTTTCAGCGTCTCAACCAGGAAATCCCAGAACTTCTGAACCGTGGCAATGTTCACTTTCTCATCAGGAGAATGGGGGAAACGGATGGTCGGGCCGAAGGAGATCATGTCCCAGTTTTTGTAAACGCCGCCCAGTAAACCGCATTCAAGTCCGGCATGAATGGCCTTTATTTCAGGGATGTTTCCATATTTCTTCTGATAAATATTCTGCATCTCTTTCAATATGGCAGAAGCAGGATTGGGTTTCCATCCCGGATATTGCCCATCGAAAACAACAGTAGCACCTGCCAGTTCAAAAACGCTCTGCATCATCTGCTCCAGCTCTTCTTTTGCCGAATCCACCGAACTCCGAAGCAGGCACATAATTTTAATGGTGCCATTTTCTGATTTGATAATGGCGAGATTTGAGGAAGTTTCAACCAATCCTACCATCTCATTGCTCATCCTCATTACTCCGTTCGGACAACCGTACACTGAAAAAAGGAGCGCCCGTTGTGCTTTCTCATCGATCAGGCTCTTCGGGGCCTCAGTTGGAGTTGCTGCAAATTTCAAGTCAGGTTCCACAGCCGAGAGTTCTTTCCTTACGATAGCTTCAAATTCCGTTAAAGATTTCAGGAATTCGTCTTTTTTATCATTGGGAATGGTAACTGTGGCAAAGGATTCCCTGGGTATGGCATTCCGAAGGCTACCGCCATCGATTGCCGAAAGGCGCAGTCCCAGGTTATTTGCGGCGAACCACATAAAGCGGTTCAGGACTTTATTTGAATTTCCTCTTCCCAGCGGAATATCAACGCCACTGTGTCCGCCTTTCATACCGGTAACACTGAGTTTGAATGCCGTTACATCATTGGGAACGGGCACTTCCTCGTATGAAATGGTGATATTTGCATTGGTGCCACCGGCACAGCCGATATAAAGTTCTCCTTCATCTTCCGAATCGAGGTTCATCAGGATGTCCCCGTGTAAAAGTCCTGCTTTCAATCCGAAAGCCCCGGTCATCCCGGTTTCTTCGTCACAGGTAAACAAAGCCTCAATGGGGCCGTGTTGCAAATCTTTTGATTGAAGGACAGCCATGGTTGCAGCCACGCCCATTCCGTTATCGGCTCCGAGTGTGGTTCCTTTTGCTTTTACCCATTCGCCATCCACGACAGCATCGATGGGATCGGTCTCAAAATTATGGGGTGTGTCACTGTTCTTTTGGGGAACCATATCAAGGTGGCCCTGTAAAATGACCCCTTTACGGTTTTCCATACCAGGTGTGGCCGGTTTGCGGATAATCACATTACCCACTTCGTCTTTTATGGTCTCCAAACCAAGACTTTTACCAAAGTTAACCATGAATTCCTGGATTTTCACTTCCTTTTTCGATGGACGCGGAATCTGGGTCAGGTCATAAAAATTCTTCCACAAATCAGCGGGCTTCAGGTTCAGAATGTCTTTACTCATTGTGCATTTCCTCCATTTAATTAAAAAAACGTGTTATTTCTAGTTCAAAATTAGAAAATTATTCAATCCAAAGGTTTTATTTATCCATGATTTGCCGGAAGGATATGTATCGTTCCTGGTATAACAGGGAAAGAAACTGGGATACCCGTTTTTCTGCCTCTTCAGGCGGATGAAGCTTTTCGGGATGTTCTGCCAGCATAGCGGATATAAGTTGTTCAACATTCAGCTGTCCGTCAATCAACATCCAGATCAGTGACCCGGTTTCGTCGAGATGAATATAAATGTGCTCTTCTCTTTTCTTTGTTTCCATTGCCCTTTTCCAGTAGGCGCTTTTGAAACGGGGAACAAGCACATCTACCTTCCCCTGTTCATTAACCTGATGTTCAAGAACCCTTACCGGTATCAGATCCAGAGAGTTGGTGCTTTTAAGAATTTTTCTCCGTTCAAGATACTTCATGTGATGTTTTATTTAAAAATATAGGGACAACCGGGTGGGCTGTCCCTATAAACTATACAAAATGAATTTTATTACATGCCTGCCGAAGGAGGAGCGGGTTCATCCGGTTTTCCGGCATTCCGAACAGGAATCCTGATCAGCACATATGCGATAACTGCCAATACTACAAAACTGATGTAGAAGGTCGGTTTATCGAAGAAGGAAAAATAGTTGTACATGAAGATGTTGAATGCGGCGAAAATGGCGATCACAAGCCCCATCAAAGCCTCCCCGGCGATCAGCCCTGAGGCAAGCAGTACTCCTGTATTCTCAACCCTGATTTTTTGAGCGGCATTGTGCTTCTTCCTTTCGCTGAGCATTTCAACGGCACCTTTCAGAAGGCCTCCGACGAAGATGGCAAAGGTGGTTTCGATTGGCAGATACATTCCCACGCTGACAAGCATCGGGCTTTTTACCTGCATCAGGATGAATGCGGTTCCCATGAGCATACCTGCAATGATCAGCGGCCATGCCATCTGACCCTGTACGATTCCCCTTGAAAGGATGGCCATAAGGCTAGCCTGGGGAGCTGATAGGTTCTTACTTCCAAAACCGCCCTGATAACCCAGGTTCTTGCCGCTGGCGATATCCCCTTCATTGAGATATGCGAGTACGACAAACATGACCAGGCCAGCCAGGATGACTCCGATGATATCCCCGATCTGCATTCTCCAGGGAGTACCGCCGAGAATATGACCGGCTTTCAGATCCTGGAGCATTTCACCGGCAACTGCGGCGGATACGCAAACGATGGCTGCGACACCAAGAACAGTGGCAACACCTGCATCCCCCTGAACGCCAAGGGCGACAAGAATCAGTGCAGTAACAACCAGTGCTGTCAGGGTAAGTCCACTGATGGGATTATTACTGGACCCCATAATTCCTACCAGGTAACCGGATACGGAAGCAAAGAAGAACGCAAGTATGATCATCACCGTAGAGGCGACCACTGCAATCAGGATATTGGTCTGGAAGATAAAATAGGTGATGCTGAAAGTCAGTAAGGCAACACCAAGGATTCCAAGCATGATCCAACCGAAGCTGATATCTTTTTCTGTCCTGGGAACGTGAGTTTCGATTCCGCTGGCGGCTTTTCTAACATCCTTTACCGACCGGGAAATTCCTGTGATCAGGCTGTTCCGCATTTTAAAGAGCGTGAAAGCTGCACTTACCAACATACCTCCGATGGCGATCGGACGAACGATGAATTTCCAGATCTGGAAAATCTGGTAAGTAGGATCTGTAACCTTTGCCATTGCAGCATCGGCAGTGAGGGTGGCGTCATGTGTCATCAGGAAAGACGCCCATTCGGTAAAGTTGACGGATGGCATCAGGAAATACATGATCATCGGGGCCATCAGTCCCCAAGCGATAATACCGCCGCTGAAGTTAAGGGCTCCCAGCTTCGGCCCGATGATATAACCAACGCCCATATAAGCTGGGCTGACGCCGGGTGAACTGAGCAGCATGCCACCCGAGCCTTTGAATACGGTCCCGGTGATGACCTGGTTGCCAAATACGATGAATTTTTCCCAGAGATACTGGAAGAGTTTCAGTTCTCCGAGGATCTTGATCAATCCACCCAATGCCATGGCAGAGAATAAAAATTTGGATCCGCCTGCACCCGATTGGCCGGCCTTATGAATTTCGGCCGCCGCAACAGATTCGGGAAAGGGCAATTCGGCATCTTCTACCATGACCCGGCGAAGAAGGGCTACGAACATGATACCCAGGATACCACCGGCGATCAGGATGAGTGAAGAGGTAATATAATGGCCGGGTGTGAAAAACTCTGACCAGATTCCCGAAACAAAAAAGGCGGGAAGCGTGAAAATTGCTCCTGCGGCCACCGATTCACCAATGGAACCAACGGTACGGGCGAAATTTTCCTCCAGGATCGATCCTTTAACAATCCTCAGAATTGCCATTCCGAGAACTGCTGCCGGGTAGGTTGCGGCAATGGTCATACCTGCCTTTAAGCCAAGGTACGCATTCGCAGCGCCAAGGATAACGGCAAAAAACAACCCGATGATCAATGCCCTGACTGTGAATTCTTTCATATTGGTCTCCGCCGAGACGAAGGGGACAAACTTTTTCTGTTCGGCCATAGATTTTCCTTTTTAGATTATTTTATGGGTAAATTTTCAGCTAATTAAAGAATTTTTTCTGAGACGGACAAAGGATATTTTCGATGAGGAATTTTTATTGCCGTAAATATTTGTTATTCAACTTTCTTTATCTGAAGTCATGGAGGTACACGATCTGCTTAGTCGCGAAAAACGGATCCTTAAACCAATCCGAAAGAGGGAAGATTTCATACCGGGTAGGAATTTTTTGTAACTCCCCGGCCAATTCTCCACCTTTTAAATAGATAATCCCATTTTTAAAGGAATTGATTCCGGCAGGAGAGATCTTGTTTTTCAGCATCCGATAAAGGTCAGGCAGCGCGGTGACTGCTCTTCCGGTCACAAAATCAAACTTTTCATCCAGGTCCTCAAATCTTGACCTTACCGGCCTGACATTCCTTAATCCGAGTTCAGCGGAAATCTGCTCAACGACATGGATCTTCTTTGCGATGGAATCAACCAGTGTAAAATGTACTTCAGGGAAAAAGATCGCGAGGGGTATGCCAGGCAATCCTCCACCTGTGCCGGCATCCATGATTCTGGTTCCAGGCGCAAAATGGAAACATCTGGCGATGCCCAGGGAAAAAAGCAGGTG
This sequence comes from Bacteroidales bacterium, assembly GCA_038244085.1. Taxonomy (GTDB): domain Bacteria; phylum Bacteroidota; class Bacteroidia; order Bacteroidales; family FEN-979; genus FEN-979. The sequence goes on from JBBRTX010000010.1 coordinate 49,249, forward strand.
ATGGGATTCGAAATTCTCAATATCCTTCCGCGAAATCACATTGATCTTCTGGTTCCAGTCCTTGTATAAACTGGAAAGCAGGTCAAACTGCCGCTTTTGTTCCGGGGATATTTCAGGAAAAATCGCTGATAGCATGCTTAAAATAAAAATCGCCTGACAGGGTTATGCCCGGCCAGGCGAAGGTTATGCCTTCACTGGCATTCTGATCCTGACTATTTTTCAAAGAGTTCCTGTTGGTTCTCCGGAGGAGTATCCGTACTTTTCTTTGCTTTGGCAACTTTTGGCTTGACTTCTTCAGCTTTGGGTTTGGCTTCTTCGGTCTTGTGTTTAGCTGTTTCGGTCTTGTGTTTGGTTTCTTCAGCCTTTGGTTTAGCTGTTTCTGACTTGTGTTTGGTTTCTTCGGCCTTTGGTTTAGCTGTTTCGGTCTTGTGTTTGGTCTCTTCCGTCTCTGGTTTGGCTTCTTCGATCTTGTGTTTAGCTACTTCGGTCTTGTGTTTGGGTTCCTCAGCCTCTGGTTTGGCTTCTTCGATCTTGTGTTTAGCTACTTCGGTCTTGTGTTTGGGTTCCTCAGCCTCTGGTTTGGCTTCCTCGTTCGAGTGTTTGGTTTCTTCAGCTTTGGGTTTGACTGTTGTTTTTTTTGCAACCTTTTTCACTTCTTCCGTTTCAACAGGTGTAAGGCTTTGAACTACCGGAGCTTCTTCAAGATCGATTGCTTCGATCACTTTTTTCGTGTGAGGTTTTGGCTTTGCGGTGTTGATTTCCGTAACAGGTGCCGGAGTTCCTATTTTGGATTTCCTGTGTGCCCTTCTAACGCCATATGATCCCATTGAAATCTTGCCTCTTTTGGATTTTTTGTCTCCTTTTCCCATGATATAAAAATTTAAATGATTAAATTCTCTGATACAAAAGTATAAAATTGGACGGAGGAATCAACTTTTTGTTTTTGAAAGGAATTGCTTTTCCACCAGATCGGCTTTCTTCAATACGTTTTTTGTCCAAGTGATCAAAAGGTCCAGCTTCTCTTCTTCGGTCAGCTGCCAGCTGATGGATGAAGCCCGGAGCCTGCCTGACAGGGAATAGAGTAGCAATGCCGCGGAAACCGAAATGTTCAGGCTTTCTGTAAAACCGAACATGGGTATTTTTACATAGCCGTCGGCCATTTTGAGCGCTGATTCTGAAAGTCCTTCCAGTTCCGTTCCGAAAACCAGAGCAATCTTGTCATCCAGCGGAAGGGTCTCGGGTGTAGCGTCATCCAAGTGTGGAGTTGTAGCAATGATCCTGTATCCTTGTTCTTTAAGATGTGTAAGACAAGGAACCGTGTTATTATTTGCAATGCTGTACTTTTTTAAGGTAAGCCACTTAGAAGATCCCAGCTCAACATCGGGATTTACTTCATATTTATTGTTGTTTTCGATGATATGGACATCCTGTATTCCAAAACAATCGCAGCTTCTGAGCACGGCACTTGCATTATGCGGCTGGTAGATGTTTTCCAGCACTATGGTAATATGACGGGTCCGGTGCCGGATGTATTCGGCAAACTTATTTTTCTTGTTTTCAGAAATAAAGGCAGAGAGAAATTCGAGTAGCTCTTTCTTTTTATTGAAGTCAGGAAGCGGATAATTCTCCATTTATAAAATGATGAAAAGGAGTGTCAAATGTAAAAAAAATGGGGGGAAATGCCGGCATATCAAGAAAAAAATATATTTTTGCATTCCAAATAGAAAAAGATATGGCACAAAAGACGGATAAAACCGAAGAAAGGATTGTTGCAGTTGAAGAAGCATTCAGTAAGACCGAACAGTTTATTGAGAAGAACCAGAAGATCATCCTGATTGTTATCGGGGTTATCGTGATTGTTGTGCTGGGTTATTTCGGATTCAAGAAATTTTATATAGCCCCGAGGCAGGTTCAGGCCCAGTCGCAAATGTTCATGGCCGAGAAATATTTCGAGGCAGATTCATTGAATAAAGCACTCAACGGAGACGGGCCAAACCCCGGTTTTCTCCAGATCATCGATAAATATAGTATGACCCAGTCAGCAAACCTGGCTCATTACTATGCCGGTATCTGCTACCTTAAGAAAGGCGAATTCCAGAATGCAATTGATCATCTGGGGAAATTTGATGCCGATGACCAGGTGGTCGGACCGATGGCAACCGGAGCCATGGCTGATGCGTACATGGAACTGAACAAGGTGGAAAAAGCCGCTGGGTTGTACATGAAGGCCGGCACGGACCGGGATAATGAGTTTCTCTCCCCGATGTTGCTGATGAAGGCAGCCTGGGCTTATGAGAATCTCGGCCAATATGATAAAGCCCGCGAAGCTTATCTGAAAATCAAGGAAAAGTATATCCGTTCCAACGAAGGAAGGGATGTTGAAAAGAACATCGCCAAAATGGATGCCCTGCTTGGAAAATAGTTGTAAGCATCATTTTTAATGGTATTTTTAATGCCTGATTCCGGTCAGGCATTTTTTTTTATAACATGGCAGATTACCCTAGAATTGTATTTTTTGGAACACCTGAGTTTGCGGTTGCTTCGCTGGAAGCAATCGTAAAGGCTGGTTTTCCGGTGGTGGGCGTTGTTACCGCACCCGACCGTCCCGGCGGTCGTGGACTCCGGCTGATGCATTCAGCGGTTAAGGAATATGCAATGAAGGAAGGCCTGACCCTGCTTCAGCCGGTAAGTTTGAAAGATCCCGGCTTCCTTGAATCCCTGCACAATCTCCGTCCCGACCTTCAGGTGGTGGTTGCTTTCCGGATGCTTCCGGAAGAAGTCTGGCAGTTTCCACCGCTGGGAACCTTTAATCTGCATGCCTCTCTATTGCCAAAATTCCGCGGTGCCGCACCGATTAACTGGGCAATAATGCTGGGAGAGACGGAAACCGGCGTGACTACTTTTCTTTTGGAACAAAAAATTGATACAGGAAATATTCTTTTTTCGGAGAAATTACCAATTTCCCCCGATGAAACAGCCGGAGAACTCCATGACCGGTTGATGGTCATCGGCTCAGCCCTGGTGGTAAAAACCATCCTGGCGCTAGGCGACGGCACGGCCCATCCCGTTCCCCAGCCTGCAGGCATCGATCCCGACAACCCGGAATACCGTGCACCGAAAATCCATAAAGAAGATGGCCGGATTGATCCGGAAAACGAGGTAGCCGTTGTTTACCGGCAGATCAAGGGGCTGAGTCCTTATCCTGGTGCATTCTTACTAACAAAAGGCAAGGATGGAAAGGAGTACCTGATAAAAATTTACAAGGCATTTCCTGAATTTGTGACCCATACAGATGCCATTGGAAAATGGGTGACAGATGGGAAATCTGACCTCAAAATAGCCCTTACAGATGGCTATATCCACCTAACAAAACTCCAATTGGCAGGTCGGAAAGCCATGGAAACAGGGGAGTTTCTTCGGGGGTTCGGGAAGAATTTTATCTGAAAACCATGCTGAATCTGCCTTACAGAGCATACAGTTATTAACAAAAAGCCCGATTTATTAACATTTACTGATGTTTTCGTGCAAAAACACTTGACAAATTTTGTAAATGCCTTATATTTGCTGAGCTTTTAATTTTAAGTATTAACTAAAATTTAAGAAAAAATGAACAAAGCACAATTAATCGAAGCAATTGCTACCGATGCAAAAATGACAAAAGCTGAAGCTAAGAGAGCTTTAGAATCATTCGTAGCCGCTACCTCAAAGGCAATGGCAAAAGGTGACAGAGTAGCCCTCGTTGGTTTTGGATCCTTCGCAGTTACAAAAAGAGCTGCAAGAAAAGGAAGAAATCCTCAGAATGGCAAAGAAATCAAGATTCCTGCCAAGAAAGTTGTAAAATTCAAAGCTGGTGCTGAACTGATGAAGAAAGTTAAGTAACCTTCATTCACACTTATGAAAAATCCCGCCTCCAAAGCGGGATTTTTTATTTCTGCTCAAACCGAAAAAGGAACCGGTAAGGCAGCAGGGCATCCTCGCCCGCATAATCAACTCCTATTCTTGGAGTCGCCCTGATCGCGGCAGAGTCTACCAGGTATCCGCTGTCTTCCAGCCACATTATGGAAGATTCATTTATACCAGGTCTGTGACAAAGGTCTTTCCCACTGTCAGAGAAATGTAAACCCAGCAAACCGGACACTTTTCCGGGGCCGATTCCTGACTTCTCGTCAAGCATAGTCTTTCCGGTTCGCCGGAGCATGATCTCCTTACCCTCAACGGGATGGATTCCCCGGATCAGCACTGCATGCGGAATTCCCTGCACATTGGTGACAATGTTGAAGAGGGAATGGATTCCGTAACAAAGGTAAATATAAGCGATACCGCCTTCCCGATACATGACCTCTGTACGGCTGGTGAGCCGGTTACCGTAGGCATGCGATGCCTTATCGATGATCCCGTTATAAGCCTCGGTTTCGGTTATGATTCCCGAAGTGACCTCGCCCCCAAACTGCGTAAAAAGGGTTTTTCCCAACAGTTCACGGGCAATCAGCACTACATCATCCCTAAGGTAAAAAGAACGTGGCAAAGCAGGCATGATCATCTTTTAATGCAATCGAAACAAACATATGGAATGCTCATGACCAATTCTCCCTTTTCAGCAGCAAGAATATCGAGTTCATGCGTTAAGGCGGAAAAAATCTCTTCCTCTCTTCCTTCCGGCAGAATGGCTTTCCATGGACCCATGAATGCCGTTCTGATAAAGTAATGATCAAGAAAGGATTTTCCGTCTGAAAACCGGAGTTTAAATCCATCTACATTTATGGTGTTAATGGAAAAGCCGTACCGGGTAATTTTATCTTTCCAATAATCAACCGGTTTTCTTTTTTCGAAAATGTGCTGGTGCAACCGCTCAATGGATTCCATCATCTTTCTTTCTGCCAGGATTTGCTCATAAATTACATAAAATTCCGTCAGGGTATGAGGCAGGTTCATGGTACAAACCAACTGTCCGCCAATGTCGCTGACCCTGTAACATTCAGCGAGCACTGTATCTTCATTCTTTACATTATTCAGCCCGTTATTGGCGGTGATCAGCTGGAAGAACTGACCCGGAAAAGGTATTTTTTCAGCCAAGCCCCGGATGATCTTTGCCTGAGGGATATTCCTGAGGGTAATCTTTTCAGTGATCATTGCTACTGAATCTTCAGATGGATCCAGTCCAAAAATCTGGCAGCTGTTCCCGAATCTCTCTGCCAGTTCCAGCATGGGGAAGCCACCTCCGCTGCCAATATCCAGGATGTTGATTCCTTTTGCCATTCTGACCGTATCCAGGAGCGTCAGTCCAAATGGCGCCGACCAGAGCGGTAATTCATCATATACTGCAAATTGATTCAGTTGTTTCATTACAAGGTATCTATTAAGCAAGAAAACAAAGGTATCGATAACTTAAAATCAGCCGAAATAATTTCCGTATTTTACACTTTTTTCCTCTACTTTTGGTCAGGATAAGCAGGGTTAGTAAAATCATTCCATGTCTTTTACCGTTTATAAATCATCTGCCGGATCCGGCAAAACGTACACGCTGGTCAGAGAGTATCTGAAGTTGATCCTGCCAGAACCCGGACGGTTCAGGAACATCCTTGCCATTACATTTACCAACAAGGCCGCCAATGAGATGAAGGAGCGGGTGATGGAAGGACTCCGCGAGCTTTCGCTTCCTGCTGATCAGTACCGGAAAAAAAACACCCTGCAACTGATGCAGCAGCTGGTAAAAGAAACTGGATTTCCTGTTGCATTGATTGCCTTGAAAGCTGCCGAGGCACTTCAACTGATCCTTCATCATTATTCCGATTTTGCCATCGGCACCATTGACGGATTCTCACACCGCATTGTCAGGACCTTCGCCAGGGATTTTGGTTTGCCCGTCAATTTTACTGTCTCCCTCGAATCCAAAGAATTGCGGAAAACAGCCATCGATCTTCTTCTCAACAAAGTGGGAGAAGACAAGAGCCTGACCGACCTGCTCGTCAGGTTTCTGGAAACGATGACCGAAGAAGATAAAGGATGGAACATCGACAAAATCCTCCTTGATTTTTCGGCTATTCTTGAGGATGAAGAGAGTATGACACATCTGGAGAAACTGAAGAGTCTGCATATGGAAGACTTTCTTCGGATCGCCGGTAAAATGTCGGTACAAAGTCAGTTACTGGAGGTTGAAATGATGGTACCGGGAATCAAGACCTTGCAACTCATCCAGTCCAATGGGATCTCACCGGAATCATTTTACCGGACCACCAGCGGGTTTCTGGGATATATGTCGAGAATCGCAAACGGTAATTTCACCAATCTTGAAGTAAAAACCTATGTCAGGGAAACACTGGAAGAAGGAAAATGGACCTCGAAAAGTGTATCATCTCCGGAAAAAGATAAGATCGAAGCTATCGCTGGCGAACTTTTAACCTTGTTTGAAGACTTCCAGCAGCTGCGAGCTACCCAGTATCCCTATCTGATCCTGCTGGAACTGTTGAAGAAAAACATCTATCCCCTGGCTGTGCTGAATTTGATAGAATCCCTTCTGGCTGAATTCAAGAAACAGAACAACATCGTCCAGGTTGGTGAGTTCAACCGGCACATCTCAAAGATCATCATCAACGAACCGGTTCCGTTCATCTATGAGCGGCTTGGCGAACGTTTCCAGCACATTCTCATTGATGAATTCCAGGATACTTCCCGGATGCAATGGGGGAACCTGCTTCCCCTGATTGAGAATGCGCTTGCCTCGGGGTCCTTTAACCTGGTAGTCGGAGATGGCAAACAGGCCATTTACCGGTGGCGAAATGGTGAGGTAGGACAGTTTGTTTCACTTCCCGCCCTGGAGGGAAGCGATACTAACCCTTTGATCAAAAGCCGTGAAAACCTCCTGGTAGCGAATTATCAGGAAAATTCCTTGCAAACCAATTATCGTTCCCGGAAAAACATCATCGAATTCAACAATGGATTTTTCTCATCGTTGAAGAATGTGCTGGATGAAGAAACACGCAAAGTGTATCAGGAGGTGGAACAGCTTTCAGACCAGGCGGCTCCGGGTGGTTTTATCAGCCTGGAAATGATCGGAGAGGGAGATGCGGCTGGTTATAGCGAAAATACATGCAATCGGATTCTTGAGATCATACGCGAACTTGAAGGACGCAATTTTCAATGGAAAGATATCGCCATCCTTTGTCGTGCCAACAACAAAGCGGGTGAGATTGCAAGATTTCTGATGCTGAACGGTATTGATGTGATCTCCGCTGAATCCCTTTTGCTTTCATTTTCTCCTGAGGTAAAGTTATTGGTCAACTTCCTTTGTCTTTTTTCTGATCCGGACAATCAGCTTATCCAGTCAGAAATAATGGTATATCTGCATCACAATGGTCATCTTTCCGGCGATATTCATAAAATACTGAGAACCATTGCCGGCCAGGCCACCGAAAAACATTTTTACCTGAATCTTCGGCAGGCGGGATACGATCTGGATTACAGAAGTCTTTCCATGCTTCCGCTGTATGATTTGGTTGAAGAATTGATCCGGATCTTTTCCCTCAACAAAAAACCCGATCCTTACGTTCAGTTTTTCCTTGATGCGGTGCTGAAGTTTTCGCGGGATAATTCTTCAGGGATGAGCGGATTTGCCGAATGGTGGAAACTAGAAAGCACCCGGATGTCGGTGGTGGTTCCCGAAGGACTCAATGCCATTCACGTGATGACCATTCATAAGGCCAAGGGACTTCAGTTTCCTGTGGTGATCTTTCCTTTCGCCAGTGAGCGGAAGAAATATTCAAAAAACTATCTCTGGCTTGATCTGCCTTCGGCCGGACATGACGGATTGCCTGCTGCCATGGTGAAACCGGAAAAGAAGCTGGCAGAAACGCCTTTCCGGGAAATATTTGAGGAAGAAGACCGGAAATCGACACTCGACCTGGTTAACATCCTGTACGTGGCGATGACACGACCGGAGGAAATGCTTTATGTCCTAAGCCAGACGCCTCCGAAAGAATCCAATACAGTGAGCGTTCCTGGTTTGCTGAAACAATACCTTACTGAAATTGACCGATGGGAGGAGGGAACCAATATTTATACCTTCGGTGAACCGGTGAACCATGAATTTTCATCTAAAGAAACTACCGGGAACAGGATCCTGACAGAATTTATCTCCAACGACTGGCGGTCCCAGATCCGGATTCGTTCAAGGGCGCCGGTAAAATGGGATGTGGATGATCCTGAACGGAACCGGTCGAGAGGCAATATGGTTCATGACATTCTCTCGAAAATCAAAACCAGGAAGGATGCACCGGCTGTTCTGGCCGGTGCAATTACCGCTGGAATTATTCCTCAGGAGCTGTATCAGGAAATTTCCGGACTGATCAACCAGATACTCGAACATCCTGACATTGCACCCTTCTTTGCCGATGATTTGAAAGTGCGAAATGAGATGGAGATATTGAAAAAAGATGGTTCGGTTTTTCGTCCCGACAGGGTGATTCTGACGGATGATTCCGCGATTGTCATGGATTACAAGACGGGCAAACCGTCTGAATCTCATGAAAAGCAGGTGAAAGATTATGAAAGTCTCTTGCTTGAAATGGAATATATAAATGTGAAGAAGTACCTTTTATACTTCGATCCTGAAATCAAACTCATTGAAGTCATTTAGTAAAAGAAAAACCATTGAAGGATATCGAACAACAACTGCAACAACTTTTCACAGACTGGTCGGGGGAAGAAGTGGCCAACTTCGCGGCATTACCCGGATCAGGTTCTTACCGGAGATATTTCAGGATCAGTGGCCAAAGGCAATCGGCAATTGGTGTGTTCAATGAGGATCTGAAAGAAAACGAGGCCTTTCTTTCCTTCACCCATCATTTCCTTTCAGAAAAACTTCCGGTTCCTGAGGTTTTCAGGGTTGGTGAGGATGGGAAGACCTACCTGCTGCAGGATCTGGGAGATACTACCTTGTTCGGCCATTTAACAAGCCTTCGGAAAGCGGATCGGTTCCCGGTTGAAATGGTTCCCGTCTATAAACATGCCCTGGAATGCCTGCCCGGATTCCAGATTGATGCGGCCGAAGGACTGGATTATTCAAAATGCTATCCCAGGGCTGCTTTTGATCGTCAGTCGATGAAATGGGATCTTAATTACTTTAAATACTATTTCCTCAAGTTGGCGAAGATCCCGTTTGACGAGCAAGGACTTGAAGACGATTTCAACCGGTTGACAGAATTTCTGCTAAAGGCAGAAGCCCGGTTTTTTCTCTATCGTGATTTCCAGTCCAGGAATATCATGCTTGTTGACGGGAAGCCTTATTTTATCGATTACCAGGGAGGAAGGAAAGGTCCTTTGCAATATGATGTGGCTTCCCTGCTTTATGACGGAAAAGCCGCCATTCCTCCAGAAACCAGGGATTTACTGTTGAATCACTATCTGGATGTTCTTGCCGGGTATCTGCATTTTGACCGGAAAAAATTTCTTTCTCTTTACAATGGATTTGTCCTGATCAGGATTCTGCAGGCATTGGGAGCATACGGATTCAGAGGATATTATGAAAACAAGCCCCATTTTCTGCAGAGTATTCCCTATGCATTGAACAACCTGCAGTACATTCTGGATAACCAGCTTTTTCCGTCACAGTTGCCGGTTTTGAAAAAGGTGATTGAAGATATCATCGTCCATCCTTCACTCCGTGTGATGAAGTTGCCGGAAAGCAGGCTTAACGTTACCATCCGTAGTTTCTCTTTTAAAAAAGGAGTCCCGGCAGATGATTCCGGTCATGGAGGTGGATTTGTCTTTGATTGCCGGGCGCTTCCGAATCCCGGAAGATTTCCGGATTTTATGAAGGTAAGTGGCCTTGATCAGCCTGTAATGGATTATCTGGCCAGGGAACCTGCAGTTGATATCTTCCTGAATCACGTATTTGCCATGGTGGATCAAAGTGTGGAAGAATATATCCGGCGGGATTTTACGAGCCTGATGGTTCAGTTTGGATGTACGGGCGGTCAGCACCGTTCTGTTTACTCGGCTGTAAGACTGGCAAAACATCTTCAGGAAAAATTCAGCATTTCAATTAATATCACACATCTCGAAAAAGATTCCTGGATAAAATGAAAGCAATGATCCTTGCGGCAGGCCTTGGAACCCGCCTGAAACCCATCACGGAAACGATTCCGAAAGCCCTGGTCAGGGTGGATGGAATCACTTTGCTTGAACACGCAATCGCTCACCTGAAACAATACAGAGTAGACCAAATCATCCTCAATGTCCATCATTTTGCCGACCAGGTAATGAAATTTGTTGAAGAAAACCATGGATTTGGCATACAGATCCTTTTCTCTGATGAACGGGAGGAGTTGCTGGAAACCGGCGGAGGATTGAAAAAGGCCGGATGGTTTTTCGGTGACGGAAAGCCTTTCCTGTTAAGAAATGTGGATGTGATTTCAGACCTGGATCTGGGAAAATTGTATTCACATCATGTTTCCTCCGAAGCAATGGCCACACTGGTAGTAAGATCACGTGAGACATCCAGGTATTTCCTGTTTGATAAGGATAACCAGTTATGCGGATGGACAAATCTGAAAACCGGGAAAAAAAGATGGGTGACCGGTCCGGTACCGGAATCCCGGATGCTTGCCTTCAGCGGGATCCAGGTTCTCGATCCGGCCATTCTCCCGTTGATAACCGAAACAGGTCGCTTTTCGCTGACGGATATCTACCTGCGGCTTGCCGGATCACAAAAAATCAAGGGTTATTTTGATGAAGATTCTTTATGGAAAGATATAGGGAAATCGCCCGATGACCTGCAAATGAACCAAGGCTGATGAAGAAATTCCTGGAAAAGACCGCTGAATACCTTTTTACCACCTGGCAGGAGGATGTGCAGGATTTGTGTATTGTGCTGCCAAACCGTCGGGGTGGTTTGTTTCTGAAAAGATTTCTTTCGCGGGCTACCGGCAAGAACCTCTGGTCGCCGGCCGTGTTTTCTGTCGAGGATTTTCTGCTGGAGATCTCGGGTTTGCGCCTCATTGACACTACTGAACAGCTTTTCGAACTGTATGAGGTCCACCGGGAAATAGAAAAAGAAAAGGCACAGACTTTTGAGGAATTCCTGAGCTGGGGGTCCCAGTTGTTGCATGATTTTACTGAGATCGACAGCTACCTGGTGGATGCAAAAGCCTTGTTTTCATACCTCACTGAAGCAAAAGCCATTGCTTTGTGGAACCCGGATGGAAAACCCCTGACAGATTTCGAGAAAAATTACCTTCGGTTTTATAATTCCCTTTACGAATATTATTCTCTTTATACTAAAAAACTGCTCTCCCGCAGAACGGCTTATCCGGGACTCATGTTCCGGGAGGTAGCTGAAAATATTGAGAAATCGGAATCCATGCTTCCCTGGAAAAAAATAATCATTGCCGGGATGAATGCCATGACCAAATCGGAGGAACGGATTTTTGATGTCCTTGTGAAAAGCGGAAAAGCTGAGTTTTTGTGGGATGCAGATCGCTATTATGTGAAACAGGATCACCAGGAGGCTGGGGATTTTCTGCGGAAATGGCTTGATAAATGGAGTAAGCCTGAGTTCAGATGGATGGAAGACCATTTTTCATCGGGTAAAAAGAGCATCAGCATAACAGGAGTGCCGGATAATGTCGGACAGGTCAAACTTTGCGGTCAAATCCTTTCCGGGATGATGAAAAACAACATTCCGGCTGGTGAGATTGCTGTCATCCTTCCCGATGAACAACTGCTGATCCCATTGCTGAATTCCTTACCGCCCGAAACGGGGGAATTAAATGTAACGATGGGCCTGCCGCTCAGGAATACCCCGTTGTACACACTTCTTGACCTGGTTTTTCAGTTGCATCTGAATGTTCCGCGTTTTCAAAGACCAGGAAACCCGGCGGGATATCTTTTTTATTTCCGGGATATCCTGAAAATCCTCCAGCATCCTTATATCGTCCGTCTTGCTGGGGAATTGATGCAAGGAAACTTTTTCGCCCTCGATGACCTGGTTCGTTCGATTCGACACAACAGTCGTATTTTTTATGATGAAGACGAAATTTTCAACACACAAACCGGTTTGTTTACCAATAATTTTGACTTTCTGCGTAATATTTTTCTTCCATGGAAATCTTTGGAAGACATTCATGTTTGTCTGAAAAAACTGATTGAGGATCTGCGCGAAGGTTTGATGATACTGGTGAAGGATGACAAAGAGCAAGCTCGTTCCGGCAATCCGGTCGACCTGGAATACCTTTATTCTTTTTCACTCATCATCCAGCAAATGGAATCCCTGACCTTTCGGTTTCATTCCTTCAGTGATACCAATACGTATTACAAAATGTTCCTTCAGATTTCTCAATCCACCACCCTGCCTTTTTACGGTGAGCCATTGAAAGGGATCCAGGTGATGGGAATGTTGGAAACCCGGACATTGGATTTTGAAAATATTATCCTGCTTTCGGTCAACGAAGGAATACTCCCGGCTGGGAAAACCAATAATTCCTTTATTCCCATGGACATCAGGAGCAGTTTTGGCCTTCCAACCTATCTTCACAACAATACCATTTACGCTTATCATTTTTATCGTTTATTACAAAGAGCCAGCAATATCCACCTTCTTTACAATTCGGTGGGCGATGATTTTGGCGGAGGTGAGAAAAGCAGGTTGATCAGCCAGTTGATGCATGAGTTTCCGCTCGTGAATAAAGAAATCGTCATCGAACATACGGTTCTCAGTACTCCGCCCCCGGCCACTGAATCTTCAAGGATCTTTGAGGTCAAAAAGGAAGGAGATGTGAGGGTCAGGATGGAAGAAAGAGCCGTTCGCGGCCTTTCGCCGACTTCGCTCAATCTGTATCGCCAATGCCCGATGAAGTTTTATTTTCATGAAATAGCGGGCATTGCAAAGCCGGAGGATATTCAGGATACGATCGATGCAAGGGTTATGGGACAGGTCGTGCATGAAGTATTTAAGAATATTTATGTTCCCTTGAAGGATAAGCTCCTGACGGTAGAAAGCCTGAAATCCCGTTCTGGTGAAATTGAAACACTGACAGCGGAAGCCTTTAAAAACATGGCCAAAGGGGTCGATACGTCTTTCGGTCGAAATCATTTACTGGCCAAGGTGACCAAGTTCCTTGTCAGAAGTTACCTGAAGTCAGAGATAGAGCGCATCGAATCTGGCGAAGAAATAAAGGTCGGATTTTTGGAGGAGACCTTTTTCAGATTCATGAAAATTCCTTTCCACGACGGACAAATCGAAATCCGTTTGAAGGGAACCGTTGACCGAATCGACAGCTACCCTGATACATGGCGGATATTGGATTATAAGACCGGAAAAGTGGAGACGAAGGAATTGGCGGTAAAAGCCTGGGAGGACCTTGAAAATAACACCGATCTGGACAAAAGTTTCCAACTCCTCTTTTATGCATACCTTTTTTATGCAAAGATTTATGACACCGGCACTGTTATGGAATCGGGGATTATCGGATTAAAAAACCTGAAAGAGGGTGTGAAACTGGTGACCATACCCGGTCCTGAGAAAAGAAATACCTCCCTGGATAATGCCGCCATGAAGGAATTCGGAAAATTACTGGAAGAAATGCTTACTGAGATCTTCGACGTTTCAAAACCTTTCACGCAGGTGGCTGATCCTGGTATATGCGGAAAGTGTGATTATATCAATCTTTGTTCACGCTGAATGATTTTTCTAAAAGTCCCGATGCTTCAGCCCCTGGCCTTTTATTCTTTTCCTTGCCGGATATCAAGATAAATAGGCATATGATCGGAAAATCCGCCTACATATCTGGGGCCGGAATAGGTGCGCAAGGGCTTATCCCCAAAAAACCGGTCATCCTTTTCCATCAGGAAATCTCCCTTGAAAATATGGACATCCTCTAAAGTGGTGAAAACCGGTTCATCTTTCTGCAAGAGGGCATCCGAAACGATGAACTGGTCAAGAATGGCCCATTTTCCCTGGTATTTATGACTGCCCTGCCCGGATTCCAGGAAGCGGAACATCAGGTTTACCAGTCCTGGTTTGCCGGCGTCCTGATCGTTGGCTCCTGCCTGAAGTGTTCCGGCAATGGCTTCGCTGTCCGGCTCATCATTGAAGTCTCCCATGATCACAATTTTTGCGGAAGCATCCCTGGAGAATAAAGAATCTACGATCTTCTTCACAACACCTGCTACATACAGCCGCCGGGGTTGGCTTTCGGTATATCCTCCCAGCCGGGAGGGCCAGTGGTTCACCAGCAACCGGATGGTATCCCGGCCGAATACCGTTCCTTCCACCAGCAGAATCTCCCTGGTTTGAACCAGTGTATCAAACGGAAACCGGATGGCGACCGCCATGGATCGGATCAGGCAAAACCGGTCAGGCCGGTAGATCATGGCTACATCCACGCCCCTCAGATCAGGGGAATCATGATGAATGATCCGGTAGCCGTACTTCTTAAAAGGAGTCTCAAAAAGCAATTTATTCAAAACATAACGGTTCTCAACCTCACAAAATCCAATGATGGAAGGCGGTTCCCAACCACCGGCTGCCATCAGCGTTTTGTACAGATGATTCAGCTTGATCCTGAACTTGCTGTAACTCCAATGTTTCAGCCCTTCCCGGGTAAATTCGTCGTCAAGTTTCGTCGTGTCATCATAAGGATCATACAGATTTTCAGTGTTGTAAAAAACAATCCTGACAAATTGACTTCTTTGTTTAACGCTATCATTGATGGCATGATTTTCGTTTGAATGCGGCGTCTTTGACAAAGACAGGGAAAAAACGAAAAGGATCGACAGAAAGAAGGTTGCTATTGTTTTTTTCATACGAATTAATATTGGAATGGTTAGTTGACAAAGACTTAGTCGTTTGATCTGAAAAAAGGTAGTATGGTATTTTAACTTTTTTTTAACTTTTTGTTTAACAAAAATTAACCACAGCATGATACTAACTCCGGTTCACCGGCGTTTTTGAAAATGTTATAAAAAACCTTAAGAAAGAAAAGCTATGAAACGTTGGATTGCTCTTTTTTTAGTTGCGATGGTCGGAGGTGTAGTTGCACTTGGCCTTTATAAACTTGTTGAGAAAAAACAACCTTTATCCTCCTATGATTACAGAATGCCGGTACGTGCAGTAAATTATTTACCGGGAGGTTTTTCTGAACCGGATTTTGAAGGAGCTGCGGCCATTTCTATCCACGCGGTAGTTCATATCAAAACCGAGTTTCTGCAAAAAAGCAATGGTTACGATAGTTTTTTCGATTTCTTCAATTCTCGCCAGATGCCCGACCAACCCGCCATGGGAATGGGTTCCGGCGTGATTATTGCTCCTGATGGCTTCATTGTTACAAATAACCATGTAGTGCAGGATGCTGAAAATATTACCGTAACGCTGAATGACAAAAGGGTATACAAAGCAAAAGTGATTGGTACGGATCCAAGCACGGATCTTGCCGTGATAAAGATTGAGGAATCCGCACTGCCTTATTTGGTATATGGAAATTCGGACGAAGTGAAAATAGGACAATGGGTTTTGGCAGTTGGCAACCCTTTCAATCTTACTTCTACTGTTACAGCAGGGATTGTAAGCGCAAAGGCCAGGGATATCAATATTCTGGGAGAACAATCTTCCATCGAATCCTTTATTCAGACGGATGCTGCGGTTAACCCTGGAAACAGCGGAGGTGCGCTCGTGGATACCCGTGGACAATTAATAGGCATCAATGCGGCGATTGCCTCCGGAACTGGAAGTTACGTGGGTTATTCGTTTGCCATACCGGTTAATATCGTGAAGAAAGTGGTTGATGATATAATGAAATTCGGAAAAACAAAAAGAGCTTACCTGGGTATCTATTACCGTGAAATTGATGATCAGTTTGCAAAAGACAATGGCCTTCAAGCTATCAGGGGAGTGTATCTCAGTGATATCGTAAAAGGCGGCGCTGCTGACAAGGCAGGGATGAAAAAAGGCGATGTGGTGTTAGGTATTCAGGGCGCCCCTGTCAACAGCAAATCCGAAATGTCGGAAGTGATAAGCCAGCATAACCCCGGTGATAAAATAACCGTTTCAATCCTTCGGGAAGGGAAACAAATGGAAGTGCCGGTAATACTGCTGAGTGAGTCGGAAAATAATGATTTGGCAACTACGGATAAAATAACTATCCAGGGTGCAACGTTTCAAAGAATAGGCGATGCCGAGAAGAACCGTTTCAACATCAAAGACGGTTTCAAAATCGTCAGCCTGCAAAACGGACCTATCAAAACGGCTGGCATCCGTGAAGGATTTATCATCATTGCGATTGATAAAAAACAAATGCAAACAGCCAGTGACCTGCAAGAAGCTTTGACTTCCCGAAACGGAGGTGTATTGATCGAAGGGGTTTATCCCAATGGAGTCAGGGCTTATTACGGAATCGGGCTTTAAACTGATAAAATGAGACAATTAAAAATATCAAAATCTATAACCAACCGTGAAACCGCATCTCTTGACAAATATCTGCAGGACATCGGAAAGGAGGAAATGGTTACGGCGGAAGAGGAAGTTCTTCTCGCCCAGCGAATCAGAACCGGTGATCAGTGGGCCCTCGAAAAGTTATGCAAGGCCAACCTGCGGTTTGTGGTTTCTGTTGCTAAACAGTATCAGAACCAGGGATTGAGTCTGCCTGACCTGATCAATGAGGGTAACCTCGGATTGATCAAGGCAGCCCGCCGTTTTGATGAAACCAGGGGGTTTAAATTCATCTCTTACGCGGTTTGGTGGATCCGTCAGTCCATCCTGCAGGCCTTGGCGGAACAATCAAGGATCGTTCGTCTGCCGCTGAACCAGGTCGGAACATTGAGCAAGGTGAACAAGGCATTTTCAAAGCTGGAGCAGAGATTGGAAAGGCCTCCTTCACCGGATGAAATTGCTGAATTATTGGAAATTCCGGAAAGCAAAGTTCGTGACACGATGAAAATCTCCACCCGGACCATCTCCATGGATGCGCCGCTTGACCAGGATGAAGATATGCGTTTCCTGGATGTTTTCATTCCGGAAGATGTGCTCGGAACAGACGAATACCTGATCAGGGATTCGCTTTCAAGGGAAATCCAGCGTTCATTATCAACCTTATCGGATAAGGAAAGGGAGATTGTTAATCTCTTTTACGGCATTGGCGTTCCGCATAATTATACCTTGGATGAAATAGCGGCAATCTTCGATCTGACCCGTGAACGGGTAAGGCAGATCAAGGAAAAAGCCCTGAGACGACTAAAGCATTCTTCCAGAAGTAAGCTGTTAAAATCTTACCTGGGTTAATACTTTTTTCATCACTCATGCAAAAAAATAATTATAAGGATATGATTTATTTTTCATAATTTTGTCGTGTTAAAAGAATCACAGATGGTTTTTACCCGAAAAAGCACTCGTTTTGTTTTCCTGCTCTGGGCTATATCTGTGTGCCTTCTTTGCGTCGGTTCCCTGATCAACTTCCACCAGAATAAAATATGGGGGAAACCACTGATTTCCGGATTCGTAGCCATAAAGAGGGAGGCTGATCATTCAGTCATTAAAATGTCTCCGGACGATAACGGCTTTCACGGATTTGATTCACCTGATGCTGTTTTCATTTCGAATCAAACCTTCGATTGCTATCCTGCATTCGTTGTTCTTCTTACAACACAAGACTTTCCTTTTATTAAACTGTGTGCAACACCTCCGGGTGGATTACGTGCACCACCAGTTTCCTGCTAGTTTTCAGAGACCTTATGGGATAACTTCACCTGATCAAGGGTGAATTCTCTTTTGTCCGTCATTTATAAGGTCCCCTTACATTACTCTCTATTCCATAAAAAGACATTCCGAGAGATATTATCATAAATAATTCAATCCAAATCAAACCGTATGAAAAAGATGTTTTACCTGATTTCAACAGGATTTTTCCTGATGAACTTTTTGACGATCAATCATGCCTCAGCGCAGGAAACGCTTAAAACCGACAGCGTCTCCATGGGAGCTGGTTATCTGAACGAAATTTATTACAGTGCAGCCAATGGGTTTGTGAAAGAAAGCCTGCGCGATCAATGGGATATTGCCTTCCGCACCGGCATTATGAGTTCCAGTATTCTTACCAACGACGGAACCGGTGTTACGCTATATACCTACCCTAAGGCCGACACGGCAGGATGGGCGAGCATTGATACAACAGGACTTTCCACCTGGCCACAGATGTTCAATGATCCCAATGACTGGGAAAACGGTGCATTCAGCCGCAATGCAAAGGGGCATCCTGATTATGGATGGGGTATTTATAACCAGCAAACGCACAACCTTACCGGTGATTCCATCTTCATCATCCAGTTAAGGGATGGAAGCTTTAAGAAATTATGGATTAAAATGAAACATTCCTCAGCGGATACCTATGATTTTCGTTATGCGAACCTGGATGGTTCAAACAATCAGGATGTTTCACTGAATCTTACCACGCATCAGGGTGTTGATTTTTATGGTTATGATCTGGAAAACAATCTTGAAAAAAGTTTCCAACCTGACAAAGCTTCCTGGGATATACTGTTTACAAAATACAAGGGCATAAACACTGGTCAGCCTTATACTGTAACCGGTGTTTTGAGCAATGATGGATTAAAAGTCAAAAGAGTTCCCGGTGTGCCACAGTCATTCAATAATTGGTGGCAAAATGATTGGGACTCAACAAGATCGGTTATCGGCTACGACTGGAAAATATATAATGCCGGATATGTGGTTGACGATTCCCTGGTTTTCTTTGTTCTGAATCCAACCGGCGATATTTATAAACTGTACTTCACGAAATTCGAAGGATCTGCAACGGGGAAAGTGGTATTCAATATTGGTCAGGTTTCCCGTGTTGGGATACCTGTCCAGAATCTTGTTGACAGCGGGCTGTCAGTGTTCCCAAATCCTGCAGCTGATAAGATTACCATTTCGAATAAAGATTTTCAGCAGGGAGACCTTTTTACCCTGATGAATCTTTCGGGACAGGTGATTTTACAAAAGAAACCTTCCGGGACCCAGACATCCATTGATGTTTCGAATATAACTCCCGGTATCTATTTTATCAGGTTGGTATCGTCAAAAGGAACAACAAGTAAGAAAATTATTATAACGCGTTAGTGGTTAAAGGACATTCATTTTCAATATTGGTTAGTTGGTTTGTTCTGCTGGCTGGTGGTTCGGTGTTGACCGCAGGTAATGCCTGCGGTCAACAACAGCAGGCATTTATCCACGTAACCGATGGAAAAAGTAACGATCCGGTGGCCTTTGCAAACGTCTGTTTCGAAGGATTGCTGCATCAGTCTAAAAGTTATGCTCTGACATCGATTGAAGGAAACGCTGTAAACCTGGTCAAAGAACCTTCAACTGTTGTAATCTCCTATGTGGGATACGTTACCTTCATCGATACCATCCATCCGGGTGAATCACTGGATGTAAAATTAAAGCCTTCCATACTTAATATGAACGAAGTGGTGGTTACTGCGCAGTACACCCCCGAAAGAGCCGACAAATCCATATACCGGATCGAGGTAATCAACAGCCGGCAGATTGAATCCAAGGCAGCCGTCAACCTGGGTGACCTCCTGAAGGATGAAACCACGATGAGGGTACAGCAAAACGGTGTGCTGGGAACCAGTTTAAAGATTCAGGGTCTTTCTGGTGAAAATATCAAATTTCTGGTAGATGGAACACCTTTGATTGGAAGAATGAACGGAAATTTTGACCTGAACCAGATTCCGTTAAATAATATCGACCATGTAGAAGTGATCGAGGGACCGATGTCGGTTATTTATGGCAGCAATGCCCTGGCCGGTGTGATCAACCTGATCACCAAGGAAAGCAAGAACGCATTCTCCAGTGTTTCGGCAAATACCTATTACGAGTCTGTTGGCCAGTATAATTTTTATGCTTCAGCCACGTTGAATCCGAAAAAGAATGGTTTTTTTCTGGATGGCGGGAGGAATTTTTTTGGCGGATACAATGGAAACGCATCCACCCAGGCCGAAGTGAGTGACTTTAAACCCCGACGTCAGTATTTTCTGGATGGATATTATACGTATACTACCGATAAACTAAAGGTGAAACTCTCGGGGGATTATTTCAATGAGCTGATCCTCGACAGAAGCCCGCCTCAGGGATATTACCGTGAATCGGTTTTTACCTTTCATTATAACACCAGGCGTTACTCAGGCCGAGCTGATGTATCCTGGGTGCTTCCGCGCAAACATTTCATCACGGGGGTGGTTTCCTATTCGGTGTACGAAAGGATCAAGAAGTTGTTTATTATTGATCTAACCACCCTGAATCAAACAGAGAGTACAGCCTTTGATTCCCGCGATACCACCGGAATTTACGCATGGGTTGGCCGGGCAGTGTATTCTAAAAACAATCCGGAGAAAAAATTCAATTACCAGACAGGTATCGATATCAATACAGAAGAAGGAACCGGAAAAAGGATTGCAGGAAACCGGCAGGATATCGGTGACTATGCGGCATTCCTGAGCCTGAAATGGGATCCGTTGAAAAGAATCTCCTTTCAACCGGGTGTCCGCTATATCTATAACACAAAATATAAAGCGCCACTCGTTTATGCGCTGAGCATCAAGTGGGAGGTGGTTGATAATTTCAATATCCGTGCTTCCTATGCCAGGGGTTTCCGTGCTCCGGATCTGAAGCAGCTCTACCTTAATTTTGTTGATCTCAGTCATAATATCGAAGGAAATCCTGACCTCAAAGCAGAAAGATCCCATAACATCAATCTTAACCTGAATTATACGCTTGGAAAAAAATCAACGGCCTGGAGTTTTGATGCTACCGGTTTTTATAATATTATCGAAAACGTGATCATACTGGCTAACACCGGCGAAGGCGCCACTTTTTACAAATATGTGAACCTCGACAACTATGAGACTACCGGCTTCCAGACTACAGCAGGCCTGAACCTCTATCCATCGTTCCGTTTACAGCTCGGATGGGCAGAGACAGGCATACGCGGATCCGCCGGGGAAAGCAAAATAGGGAATTTTATTTTTTCATCCGATTTAACCGGGACAATCTCCTATCGGTTCGTCAAACCGGAACTCACTTTTGATCTCTATTATAAATATTCCGGTAAAGCGCCCACTTTCGTTTTGGATGATAACCAAGTCCTGATCTCTTATGTTGATCCTTATCATACCATGGATTTCACCGCTACCAAGGGATTCTGGCTGAACCGGATCCGTCTTTCAGCCGGACTGAAAAATATCATGGATACAAAGACAGTTCCTATAACCGGTGCAGTGGGTGGTGCTCATTCAGGCGGCGGAAATTCGCAGGACATTGCCTGGGGCAGGACATTTTTTGTCAGATTGTCATTCCTGTTTAATAACTATAAATGATACGAAAAGAACCTCTCTTCCTGATCCTGTTTTTGACTGTGGTTCTCTCTTCCTGTTTCAAGGAGGAGAAGATGATTCCCCGCCATCCTCGAGGAAACGTTCAGACCGATACACTGGCCATGACCGACAATTACAAGAACCAGTTGTATTTTGATCTTTCTTCGGGAAAGGTAGTAAGTCAGAACCTGAAAACCATTTCCGATATCGGTTTCGATTGTCGTCCAGGTGGTTGGAAAGTGATTGTGAATTCTGCAGATTTCGTTCAGGTTGCCGATCTGGGTGCAGTGCCATTTGGTGTAACCTATGATACCACTGGTGTAAAATGGAGATTTGATAAATCGAACGGAAACCCGGATTCACTGGCTTTCGGTAATTGGTTTGAAGTCACGAATGGTGATACGGTTTCCAACGGACATCTTTTTGCCATCAACCGCGGAATGGATGAAAACGGGAATAACCTGGGCCTGGTTCAGCTTAGTCTCGACAGCCTGAAACACGGGATTTATTACTTCCGGTGGGCAAAACTGAACGGAACTAACCCGGTAACCGCCTCTGTAAGCAGAAATCCTGCAGTTAATTTTACCTGGTATTCATTTAACCAAAACGGCAACCCTGTCAATTTGGAACCTCCGAAAGAGGCATGGGATCTGCTTTTTACTCAATACACGACTTTACTATTTACTGACCAGGGCGCCGCTTATCCTTACCTGGTCACGGGTGTCTTACTCAACCGGGATAATGTTGCGGGAGTCATGGACACCATCCATAGTTTTGAAGAAATCAACCTGGACCTTGTCAATTCGCTCATTTTAAAACCCGATCTGGATGTCATCGGTTACGACTGGAAACAATACAGTTTTGTGACGGGTACCTATGCGATTATGACGAACCGCAAATACATCATCCGCGATGCTCAGGGAGTTTATTACAAACTAAGGTTTGTCAGCTTTTACAGTACTTCTGGCGCTACCACTGGCGAAAAGGGGTTTCCGGTGATTGAATTTCAGGCGTTGTAAGCTGGTGAGGTTTTTTGTGGTTTTTTAAGCATCTTCCGGAGTTTCCGCTTACTGGTAATTGATCACGATTGTCTGTTTCAGATCAGGATGCAAACTCAGTGCAACCGGGCAATTTCGGGTGGTAAATTCAATCAGTCTTTTTTGCTGATCTGTGTAATCGTTGGGGGGGAATGTTAAATCCACGATGATCTCTGCAATTCTTCTCGGATTGTCAGTCATGATTTTTGTGACTTTCCATTCGGCGCCATCGATACTGAAACCCTGGTTTTGGGCAGCGATTCCGATGATGGTAATTATACAACTTCCCAATGCTGTGGCCACCAGATCGGTAGGAGAGAAGGCTTCTCCTTTACCATGATTATCCACCGGTGAATCCGTGTTGATTGTGGTTCCCGATTTAACGTGGGTGGCTATTGTTCTGAGATCGCCCGGGTATTTGCTATGTGCCGTTTCCATGATGTTGTTTTTGAATCAATACAAAGATAGCAACATCATGAGGGGTGTATTCAAAATATTATTTACATACCCGTCATCTTTACCTGGTCGAACCAGAGTTCATGTCCGCCCAGGTACATGATCCGGAATTCCACCCCTTTATAGTCTTCCGGGATTTCCACTATGATGTCAAAAGTCTCAAAATGTCTGATCCTTTGAAAATCGCTCCAACGGATCGTCCGGGTGGCCAGGATTTTCTTCCCGTACTCGGCTGAAATCTCCAGCACGGCGGCTTTTTCTGTACTTAAGTTATCTGTTGCCTTCAGCCGGTATTCCACTTTTATTTTTCCCTGGTTCAGGGGGATAAAAGGGCCGAATATAAAATGTTTGGAACGGTCGAAATCTTTACCAATCCTGACGGCCTTACCTGATTGTGCTTCCGGGTCATCGAGAAGGGATCCCTGGAACTTCATTTCAGCCGTAGTAAAAACTGCGCTATAGATATACCTTTCATAACGACAAGCATCCAAACCTGCGATTTCAAAGGATTTTCCCTTCTTCAACAAGATCTGCCCGAATTGCCGCAGTGTATCAGGGAAGGTGCTCAGCCATTGATTACTGATGATATAAATTTTGGGTTGCTTAAAAACAGCTTCAACCAATTGCGGATTTCTGACCCAGGCCGAATCGTGAGGTGTTGCATGAATATTTTTCGGGTTCGATGAAGCCAGAAGATAGGCATAATCATATGCCGAGATAATCCCGACATTGCCCAAGCGGTCAAATTCCGAAACAAGATCCATCTTTGCAGGTACTTTGTGCGGAAAATAAAAAGGGGTCAATGCACTTACGGAGCCCGGAATAATGATCAGGAATAACAGGAGCGTTCTGAGACTTCTCTTTCCCGATCCTGTTCCTTCAATATAAAGCAGAAATGCGATCCCCCAGGAAAGACAGACCATGGAGAACCAGGCTCCTTTTGAATCATGGGTGAACATCTGGTTGAAGAAAATCAGAATCACAAAAGTCAGTATGCCATTCATGGCAAAAAAGAGCAACCATCTATTTTTACGCAGGAAAGGCAATAGGTGCCTTCGCTTTCGCGAAATCATCAGTAGCCAGGGTATTCCGCCCAAAAGGAACCAGCAAAACAGGGATTCAAGGAAATTTCCACTGCGGAACAGGAAGATCTCAGTGATGGTAAACGCAAGCATCTTAAACGTCCCAAGAATCTCAGCCGGAGAATTGAGAAACGAAGGATGGTCTTCCATAATGGCAGCCCGGTGTTTTGCATAGATGATAAAGGCTACCCCCGCCAACACCCAGGCTGTTGTCAGCAGGATGCGGTATTTTACTTCTTTTTGCTGTATGAAAACGGAAAAATGGCCCTTCCTGAAGAGGGGATACAGTCGCCAGATTGTCATGATGAGGATCAGCAAAAGGGAGAAGGCCGCCAGATCGGCTACCCAAACGGAAGTGATAAAAACAAGACAGGCAACCGAAAGCCACAATAGCCGGGTATAGAGTGCCGATGCCGTAAGCGAATGGTTGAGAAAATAAATACCTATACAAAGCAAACTGATTTGGATCCCGGTAATTGTCGTTAACTGGCCGGTCAGATGCCAGAAGGGCAGAAACCAGATCAGTGCAAGCAGCAACCTGGAGGAATAACATTTGAAAAGTGTCGACACGGCAAAGAATCCGGCGATCAGCAGGATATAATGTATGATGGAGACGGCCAATACCGGCGGGAAGTGATACGAAATCACCAGCAGGTTGGCCAACATGGGTACCAGGCATCCTCCATGATCCTGTCCCCATAGATAAAGGTCGCCGGGAATGGTGAAACCCGGTGTCATCAGGATACCAACGGACATATCAGAATTCAGCAGAGGGTAAAACCGTTCGGAGAAATGGAAGAAGGAAAGAAGTATGATTAGCCAGAGAATCGAATGATAGAGGATGTTGCGGGTTCCGGAATTACTCATCATAGGGTTAAATGCTCAGGTGTTCTGCAAATCTCGTAATTCTTTATTGATTTTCCTCAAAATTTTCTTTCCCTGGCTTCTGAAACCCGGTGTTTCTTCATCCATTCGCCATTCGATGGAATCTGCCAGCTCTTTCCTGAGATCTGGTTCTATCTGCGCGATGCGGTAGAGGATCTGCATGGAATACATCTTTTGGGCAACGGCTTCTTTGGGTGAGATAAGCCAGTCGAAACAAAGGTTAATCAGTGTCCCGATTGAGGATTCAGGCAGCGGAGACCGAACAAGCATTCTCAGTGACACCCGCTTCATGCCGTCATGAGTAAAAGCAGGCAATCGGTCTACAATAGTATCCAGGTAAGGAACCAGCAGTTCCGGCATCCGTTCGGCAACAGTATCTGCTACCCAGACCGCCCGCCTGCTAACGGGATCTTCATTCCGGAGATAAATCTGCATCAGTTCTGCGAAAAGCCCCGGATCCTGTAAAATAATTCCGGCCACCAGGTCGGTATTCCGGCGGGAAGTCTCAACCATGAGGAGATCTTCAAGAGATGTATTCGAGGTCATTGGGTTGTGGGTTTTTCAGTTCCCAAAGATATTATTTTGCCTTTAAACTTGCAGCCATAAAAAATATAAGTGTTTTTCCAGCCAATGATGAGGAAATAAACGTACTTTTGCTCACTTTTTTTAATCCGGGTAATTTACATTGATTAAAAGAATAGCATCTAAGTCATTTACATTGTTAAATAAAAATCAAGTTAAACAATTTAAACTGATTTTATTAAAATCATGAATTATCCATACAACCAAGATAAATTCTGTTCAATAATGTGGATGGTGGATATTTTAAATGGCCTTTAACAATCAAATTTTTACCACATGAAAAATAAATATATTGATCTGATCGAGCAATCATTTGATTTCCCGCAAAATGATTTTAAGGTGATCGACAACGAGTTGTATTTCCATGATGTGGCATTGATGGATATCATCAAACAGTATGGCACTCCGCTCAAAATCACCTATTTGCCGAAGATTTCACAACAGATTCAGCGTGCAAAACGGTTGTTTAACGTTGCCATGGCCAAGGTGGATTACCAGGGTGATTATCATTACTGTTACTGCACGAAAAGTTCCCATTTCAGCTTTGTGCTGGATGAAGTGTTAAAGAATGATACCCATCTTGAAACTTCTTCCGCTTTCGACATTCCCATTATTGAAAACCTGATTGAGCGGAATTTGTTCGACAAGGAGCATTATATTGTTTGTAATGGATTTAAGCGGCCGATGTATATTGAGTACATCGTTGATCTGATCAACAAAGGTTTTACGAACACGATCGCCGTGCTGGACAATTTGTTTGAGCTCGACCGGTTTGAAAAAGAAAATATCAGCAGGATGAAGATCGGAATCCGGATTGCATCGGAGGAGGAACCCAAATTTGATTTCTATACTTCAAGGCTTGGCATTCGGTATAATGATATTGTTCCCTATTATCTTGAAAAAATCAAGGATAATCCGAAGTTTGAGCTGAAGATGCTGCATTTCTTCATCAATACAGGTATCAAGGATACAGCCTATTACTGGAATGAGCTTCACAAAAGCGTCAGCGTGTATTGCGACCTGAAAAAGATCTGCCCTGAACTGACTGCTTTAAACATCGGAGGCGGTTTTCCGATCAAAGGATCACTTGACTTCAATTACGACTATGAATACATGGCCGAGGAGATCATCGCACAGGTGAAAAGCATATGTGAGCGAAATGAAGTGGTGGAACCGGATATATTCACCGAATTCGGATCCTTCACAGTGGGGGAAAGCGGCGCAGTTCTGTTCTCTATCATCGATCAGAAGCGGCAAAATGACCGTGAGGTTTGGAACATGATCGACAGCTCTTTCATGAATACGTTACCGGATACCTGGGCGATTAACCAGAAGTTCATCCTTCTGGCTGTAAATAACTGGGATTCAGAATATGAAAGGGTTTTTCTCGGGGGACTTACCTGCGACAGTGAAGATTATTACAATGCCGAGGGCCATACCAATGCGGTATACCTGCCAAAGTTTATCGATAATGGCGGGCAGTATATAGGCATGTTCCATACAGGGGCCTACCAGGAAGCGATCGGTGGTTACGGAGGGATTCAGCATTGCCTAATCCCTGCTCCTAAGCACGTTTTGATCGACCTGGATGAGAACGATGAGATCACTACAAAGCTGTTTTCCAAAGAACAGAGCTTTAAGTCAATGCTTAAGATTTTGGGATACTGATAAATTGAGTAAATTTGCAGCTGTTTCAGGCAACAACAGTCTGAAATCCCTAAAAACAATTCCTAAAAACGAAGGTTTGATTAGTCATCAAAATAAATAGAAAACCAGTCATCAATTAATACACAAATTGGAGTTTGGTATTTGTGATTTGAAAGATAGCAACTTGATTAATAAGTAAATCGTAAAATAACTCAAGGTGATGAACAAAAAAGCAATTTTAAAAGACACTGTCAAACACATTGATATCAAGAAAATCAATTCAACTGAATTGATCAATGCGATGCGCGATATGTCTTTCACTTCAAGGGATACAGCAGATGCTGCAGATATCCTGAACCGGATGATCAAGGATAAAGGCTGTACGATTTTCCTCACACTTGCGGGAAGTACCAGCGCTGGCGGATGCATGCAGGTTTATGTGGATATGGTGAAGAACAACATGGTAGATGCCATTGTTGCCACAGGTGCCTCCATTGTGGATATGGATTTTTTTGAAGCGCTCGGTTTCAAACATTATAAAGGGAGTTACAATGCAAATGACCGGGAATTGCGCAATGCATACATTGACCGGATCTATGATACCTATATTGATGAAGAAGAATTACAGGTCTGTGATAAGACAATTGAATTAATCGCTGATTCGCTGGAACCCAGGGCATACTCATCCCGCGAATTCATATGGGAGATGGGAAAATACCTGAAGAAACATTCAAAGAAAAAGGATTCACTGGTTCAGGCCTGTTACGAACATAATGTTCCGATCTTTTGTCCGGCTTTCAGTGATAGCAGCGCCGGATTCGGTTTGGTGAAACATCAGTGGACACATCCTGAAAAACATGTTTCGATTGATTCGGTAAAGGATTTTCTCGAACTGACCCTGATCAAGATGCAGGCAAAAGGTTCTGGATTGTTCATGGTGGGCGGAGGCGTTCCAAAGAATTTTGTTCAGGACACTGTGATCTGTGCTGAAGTCCTCGGGAAGGAAGTCCCCATGCACAAGTATGCCATCCAGATCACCGTGGCAGACCCGCGCGACGGAGCCTGTTCCAGTTCCACACTAAAAGAAGCCTCTTCGTGGGGCAAGGTGGATACGGTTTATGAGAAAATGGTATATGCCGAAGCAACAACCGTTGTTCCGCTGATCGCGAGTTATGTTTATCACAAAGGAGACTGGAAGACCCGGAAAAAATACGAATGGGCGAAGATTTATAAATAAACATACAGTTTGAGAGGATCGGATGAAGGAAGAGAAACCATTGATTTTTGTTACCAATGATGACGGCATATCGGCAAAGGGGATCAGAACCCTGATCAGTATCATGCGCAAACTCGGGAGAGTCGTCGTGGTTGCTCCTGATAAGCCCCAGTCAGGTACGGCACATGCCATCACCATGAACATCCCGTTGCGGTTGGAACTTCTTGCAAAAGAACCGGACTATGAAGAATACCGTTGCAACGGAACACCAGCCGATTGTGTCAAGCTGGGCTTCAAGGTCGTATTAAGGAGGCACCCGGATATCCTTGTTTCAGGGATTAATCATGGCTCTAATGCTTCCATTTCAGTGATATATTCTGGCACCATGGCTGCCGTTTTCGAAGGTGCAATGGCCAAAGTCCCTTCCATAGGTTTTTCCCTGCTTGATTATAGTCCGGATGCGGATTTTGATCATGCCAAAGAAGCCATTGAAAAGATAACCGTTGCGGCGCTGAAGAATGGTATCCCGGAAGGAATCAGTCTGAATGTGAACATTCCCAATAACAAAAATGGCGGAATCACCGGCATCAAAGTTTGCCGTCAGGCCGATGGTAGCTGGCAGGAAGACTTCGATGAGCGCACCGATCCTGTCGGACGCAACTACTACTGGCTGAAAGGGGTATTTATGAAGGCCGATATGGGAAAAGATACTGATGAAGCCGCCCTGGAAGCCAATTATATTTCGGTGGTTCCCGTACAACTTGATTTTACTGCCCATCAGGCGCTCGATGAAATTAAAAAGTGGAATCTGGATGTATAAAAAAGATGCCTTCTGGTTTGGATTACTGATCGGATTCGTCCTTCCGGTCGCACTATTTGGAGTACTCTATCTCCTTGACATGGTGAGCGGTGTATTGTCACGTCCACCCCTGGAGTTGACATTCAAGAAACTTTTATTTGTGTGTATTGCACTGAATATCCTTCCCATTCGTTATTATTTTACAAAAGGTGGAACAGAGAATACCGGTAAAGGCCTTTTATTTATCACGCTGGTGCTGATTCTCACGGTCACTTTCGTTTTGTAATCCAATGAAGTATTATATCATAGCCGGAGAAGCTTCCGGAGATCTGCATGCCTCGAACCTGATGAAAGAGGTTCGTATACAGGATCCAGGTGCGCTGTTTCGCTGCTGGGGAGGCGACCTGATGAAAGCACAGGGTGGTGAGTTGGTAAGGCATTACCGCGACCTCGCCTTTATGGGTTTTGTTGAAGTACTGGTTCATCTGAAAACCATAACGGGGAACATCCGGTATTGCAAGTCGGATATTGTTGCTTTTCAGCCGGATGTAGTCATACTGGTAGATTATCCGGGTTTCAACCTGCGGATAGCCCGTTTTGTTCACTCCATCGGAATCAAGGTCTTTTATTATATCTCACCGCAACTCTGGGCCTGGAATTCTTCCCGTGTTAAGGTTATCAAAGCCACGGTGGATAAGATGTTTGTGATCCTTCCTTTTGAAAAGGCTTTTTATAATAAGTATGATTATACCACCGATTTTATCGGTCATCCTTTATTGGATGTGATCAATGCCAGGCAGCAATTTCCTTCAAGAGCAGCGTTCCTGAAAAAAAACAATCTCAAGGAGAAACCTGTGATTGCGCTGCTTCCGGGAAGCCGGAAACAAGAGATCGAAAAAATGGTCAGCATGATGCTGACCGTGACCGATCATTTCCCTGATTACCAGTTTGTGGTCGCCGGAGCCCCTTCATTGCCGGTTTCCTTTTACCGCCAGATCATTGCAAACCCTTCCGTGCAAATCATCAGCGGTCAAACCTATGATTTGCTTCACCATTCCGTTGCTGCCCTGGTTACTTCCGGGACTGCCACGCTGGAAACTGCGCTGCTGGGCGTTCCCCAGGTGGTATGTTATAAAGGGAATCCTCTTTCCTACCTCCTTGCAAAGCAGATCATCCACGTTAAATATATCTCTCTGGTCAACCTCATCATGGATAAAGTGATTGTCACGGAACTGATTCAGAACAAACTAACCACGCGGAACCTGATTGTTGAGCTGGAAAAAATTCTGGATGACGGTCCAAATAGAAATTCAATGCTAAACGATTATAACAAACTGGCAAAAAAATTGGGTGGCACTGGTGCCTCTGCAAAGGTTGCAGGACTTATGATTCAATATTTGGATAAATCAAAATAACATCAATACTAGAAAAAATGAAACATTTCAGAACCTTGTTGGTCATTTTGCCTTTTTCGTTTTTTTTGCTTTCCTGCAATCAGCGGACCGCGGAAAATACTTCTGCTAAGATTGATTCCGCAGCTGTTTCGGGAAATGATACCGTTTCAGGCTCCACTCTTTCTGCCGGTCAGCAGCCAGCGCCGGTCAATCAAACACCTCAAACACAGCAAACCCGGCAAACAAAAGAACCTTCAAATAATAAAGTGCTGAACACTTACTCTCCGATGGCTCGCGTCCCGGTACCTTTTAAAGATGCCGGCAAGGATCCGAAGATTAAGGAAGCCGAAATGCTGTATAATTCTGCTTCGAAAAAAGCCCAGGAAGGGAATCACCAGGGAGCCGTGGAGGAATATACTCAATCCATTGCTCTTTTCAAAACGGCTGTTGTCTTGATGAAAAGAGGCTATTCGTATGTCATGCTTAAAAATTATCCGGCCGCATTGAGTGATCTCAATGATGCCATTAAGATCAATCCCACGCTGGATCAGGCTTATTTTGCCCGGGGAATCTGCCGTTTTGAGATGCAGGATTTTAAGGGGTCAGAAGAGGATATGAACCGATACCTGAAGAAGGACCAGAAAAATCCATTGGCATACAATTACATGGCCGGATTAAGATTCATGCAGAAAGATTACAAGGGAGCTTTAGAATATTATGACAAGGTGGCAACCCTGGATCCCGACTATCCGGATATTTATACAAACCGCGGGATGATGCGTCATTATCAGAATGATCTTGCGGGTGCGATTGCTGATTATAATGAAGCGTTAAAACGGAACCCATCCAACGCTTCTGCCTATAACAACCGGGGGGCGGCCAAGCTGAACCAAAAAGATTACCAGGGGGCAGCTGCGGATTTTGACCAGGCGATAAAATACAGACCTGACTATGCAGATGCGTATGATAACCGGGGGAAATGTCGCTATCAGCTGGGCAACCAGGCAGGTGCCTGCGAAGACTGGCGAAAATCTTTTTCGCTGGGTCTGGATGCCAGTGGTGAACTGATTGAGAAATACTGTAAATAAATGTTGAAATTCCTTTCAGGATTCCTGTGCTGTTTACTATTGGCAATCAATGGTTTCTCACAGGAAACGTCGGAGCATGAATTGTTAATGGAAGGAATCACCCGTGCAAAACTGGGCGCATTCGAGGAAGCCATAACGATCTTTACTTCTGTGATCGCCATCAACCCGGATGAGCCGGAGCCCTATTATAACCGTGGAATTGCTTATTCGGCGATCAAGAATGACAAACTGGCCATCGCGGATTTTTCCAGAGCCATCGGGCTGAAGGCTTCACAGCCGGAACCCTATTTCAACAGGGCAATTTCGAAGGATATCCTGGGGGATCATAAAGGATCCATACTGGATTATGGTCTTGCCATCAGCATGAAACCAGATTACGTGGAAGCTTTTATCAACAGGGGACTGGTCTTTTATGACCTCAAAAGTTTCAGAGAAGCAGCCATGGATTTCACACGGGCTTTACTCCTAAAGCCCGGTAATGCTCAGGCCTTTTATAACCGGGGACTCGCCTATTTCGGGATGGACGATTATCTCTTTGCCATAAGCGATTTTAATCATGCGATAGAGAATGATTCTTTAACCCCCGACTATTATGCGAGCCGGGGAGCGGCCAAAGCTGCAGCCGGTTTTTATCAGGATGCCATCCTGGATTTTGAGGTGGTGATCAAATACCGTCCTTTCGATATTGACCCCTGTTTGAACGAAGCGCTGGCCGAACTCTATCTGAAAGATTACCCTGCTGCGCTGAAACTCTATTCAAGGGTGATCGAGATCGATCCGTCCAATGCCGAAGCCTATGTTAACCGCGGTGTAACGAAACAGTACCTGAATGACAATGAAGGGGCTTGTTCCGACTGGAAGGAAGCCTCCGGTATCGGTTCTGAAAAAGCCGATGCCTACCTGAAAAAATATTGCCCATAACCCTGTCACCTTTTTGATTTCGGCCGATTAAGTAGCTGTAAAAATCAGGAAGGTTCATGTTATTCTGGAAGCAGTTTCCATTCATCCGACTCACTATTACGCTGATTATCGGGATCTTCGGCGGCTTTACCTGTGATTCAATTCCCGATCCACCATCATTCCTGATCATCGCCACCGCTGGTATCGTTTTTTTCGTGTTTTTCTTCTCAAAGAGAATTTCCTACCGGTTCAGGTGGCTTTCGGGTTGTTTTATTTACATTCTGCTGACCCTGCTTGCCTTCCGGATAACCCGTCAACAGAATGACATCCATTCCCCCAGCCATTTCGCGAATTTCAACACCGAAGGATTGTGTATTGCCGATATTGTCGAACCGGTGGTTCAGAAAGAGCGTTCTACCAAAATCATTTTAAAAGTAATTGCAGTAAAATCAGGAGGACAATGGAAAAAAACCTTCGGGAATGGACTGGTTTATCTGCAGAAAGATTCTTTATCCCAATCGCTCTTTTACGGGGATCGCCTGTTGTTGAGAAATAAATTTACGGAACCCGGGCAGGCATTGAATCCCGGCGGCTTCGATACCAGGAAATACCTGAAATATAAAGGAATTTCACGACAGGCTTATCTGAAACAAGGATACTGGAAAGTGATCGGGAAAAATACCGGGAACCCGGTCATATCAATGGCGCTTTCCTGGAGGAACACTTTGCTGGACATTTTTCGTAAAAATGGCCTCCGGGGAAAGGAATTCGCCGTGGCTGCCGCTTTATTGCTGGGATATGTCGATGAAATCGATGCTGATCTGATGCACGATTATTCCGTAACGGGGGCGATGCATATCCTTTCGGTTTCCGGTATGCATGTCGGGGTGATTTTTCTTTTCCTGGAGAAGGTGTTGGGCTTCCTGAATAAGAAGCGAAGGGATATCCTGCTGAAAGCCATTCTCTGCATTGTCCTGATCTGGATCTATTCACTGATCACCGGGCTTTCGCCAGCCGTGCTCCGAGCGGCCACCATGATCAGTCTGGTCATTATCGGGAATTCCCTACGTCGGAATCCCAATATATTTAACATTCTCGGGGTTTCTTTCTTTTTTCTGCTGATTTGGGAACCCAACCTTTTGTTTGATCTGGGGTTCCAGCTATCCTATATCGCTGTGGCCGGCATTGTCATCCTTTATAAGCCGGTGTACGATCTTTTTCTGACGGAAAACTGGCTACTGGAAAAAGTATGGTCCATCCTTGCCGTATCTGTAGCCGCCCAGCTGTCAACCCTGCCCGTGTGTCTTTATTTCTTTCACCAGTTTCCGAATCTGTTTATGATCACGAATCTCATTGTTGTCCCGTTGTCAAATCTTGTGATATATCTCGGGATTTTTTGCTTGGCCCTAGGTTCCATTCCAATCGTTTCGTACTTGATCTCAAAGATATTTTATTTCTCCGTATGGAGTTTAAATGCCGGGATTCATTTCATCGGATCGCTTCCTTATGCTGTAACGCAGGGAATATTTATAACGCAGCCGGATATGATCCTGCTGTATTTCGTGATACTGTTTGCCGTTCTTTTCGCATTTGAAAAAAAGAAAAAATGGTGCTTCCTTGCCTTATTCATTCTATTGAATTTCAATGCCAGCCTTCTTTTTCAGAAGGTGAAGGCCATTGAAAATGCGCGGATGGTCGTTTACCAGACGAAAAACTCTTTCCTGATCGATTGTGCGGGAAGGGGAGAAAGCTTTCTGGCCGGCAATCTCCGTGCGCTTGATGATGCATTTTTTCTCCAGGGGATGAACAAATTTCATTCATCGATCAGGGTGAAAGAAAAATTCAGGATGGTGATGGTTCCCGATGTGGTCAATTCAAACAGATTGTTAGTGAAAGACCGGTATCTGAAAGAACAGCATTTTATCGGCTACTGGGATAAGAGGGTAGGGATGATTTCCCGCAAACTCCCGTCAGGGTTCTCCGGATCTGTTAAACTCGATTTTCTTGTCATTTCTTCAAATCCGAAAGTCACAATCAGGGATTTACTGAGAAATTTCAAGACCCGGGTAGTAGTTTTAGATGCTTCAAATTCAATGACATCCTGCAAAAGGTGGAAGGAAGAAGCAGCCGGGTTAGGTTTGAAATGTCATTCCATCCGCGAATCCGGTGCATTTATTCTCGATTTTTGAAAAAACATTTTTGAAAAATGAAAAATTAGTCTACTTTTGCACTTCCAATTGAGGATCGGTAGTTCAGTTGGTTAGAATGCCGCCCTGTCACGGCGGAGGTCGCGAGTTCGAGTCTCGTCCGGTCCGCGAAAACCCCGAAACTTTTGTTTCGGGGTTTTTTATTTCCTTTTGCGGGAAAAGGGTATCAGATTTCAAACCCCGGTAGAATTCGTTTTTCTAATTTGATTTTTTATTCTTCCAGCGAGGTAATATCGCCGACATCCAGTCCCTGTGCCCTGGCTTTGATGACTCTTCTCATAATTTTACCGCTTCGGGTTTTGGGAAGTGAATCGGCGAATACGATGAAAGCGGGCCTGGCGATGGGTCCGATCTCATGTTCAACATGTTCTTTAAGTTCCTCAGCCAATTTGTCACTGCCGGTAAATCCTTCCCTCAGGATCACGGTTACATGGATTACATTCCCCCTCAGGTCATCCGGGAGGCCAATGGCAGCAGCTTCTGTAACGGAAGGATGGCTCACCAGCGCACTTTCAATTTCGGCCGAACCCAGCCGGTATCCGCTCACTTTGATGACATCGTCAATCCTACCAATGATCCAGTAATACCCATCTTCATCAATCCGTGCTGAATCGCCTGCAAGATACCAGCCCTTCTCCTTGTACTTTTCCCAGTATTTCTCAATATAACGTTGCGGATCATGGAGAATGGTTCTCGCCATTCCAGGCCAGGGAGTTTTGATTACCAGGTTGCCTTCCTCGCCCGGTTTGACTGTATTCCCCTGGTCATCCACCACATCTACTTCGTTACCAAAAAACGGTTTGGCACAGGATCCGGGTTTGAGGGGCATAACAGGCAAAGGGGTGATCATAAAACCACCGGTTTCGGTTTGCCACCAGGTATCCATGATGGGGCATTTTCCATGTCCGATGACTTCATGATACCATCTCCAGGCTTCCGGGTTGATGGGTTCACCGACTGAACCGAGCAGCCGCAGGGAATCCAGGTTGTGGCGGTTTGCCCAGGAAGGGCCAAACCGCATTAGTCCGCGGATGGCAGTGGGTGATGTGTAGAGAATATTGATGCCGTACTTTTCGATGATCTGCCACCAGCGGTTCGGAAAGGGGTGGTTTGGGGCACCTTCATACATCATGATCGTCGCACCATTGATCAGGGGACCATAAACCATGTAACTGTGGCCGGTCACCCAGCCAGGGTCGGCCGCACACCACCACCTGTCCTCCGGCTTGATGTCAAAGACATATTTCATGGTAGTTGCAGTATATACCGCATACCCGCCGTGAGTATGGATGAGTCCCTTGGGTTTCCCTGTGGTACCCGAAGTATACAAGATAAATAGCGGGTCTTCGGCATCCATAACCTCCGTATCGCAGTCCTTACACTCAAGCGGGATCGACATCAGGTCATGATACCAGAAGTCACGGTCGTTTTCCATCACACACGGATCGCCAGTTCGTTTCACGGTAATACAAACTTCTATCGTAGGTGACCGTTTCATGGCTTCGTTAGCAATGTCTTTCAGGTGGGTTGTTTTCCCCCTTCTGTACCCGCCGTCGGTAGTGATGAGGATACGGCTTTGCGAGTCGTGTATTCGTTCGGCAAGCGATTCAACACTGAATCCTCCATACACCACACTGTGAATGGCTCCCATGCGCGCACAGGCAAGCATGGCAATCACGATTTCGGGTATTTGTGGCATATAGATCGTGATCACCTCTCCCTTTTTTGCCCCCATTGCTTTGAGTATGTTCGCAAACTTCGATACTTCCCGGTTAAGAGCGTGGTAGGAGAAAGTGCGGACGTCACCGGGCTCTCCTTCCCAAATGATGGCCAGTTTATTACGGGTAGCCGATTTGAGATGTCGGTCGATGGCGTTGTGAACGATGTTTATCTTTCCTCCGGTAAACCATTTATAGAATGGCTTATTGCTGTCATCAAGCACTTTATCCCATTTTTTGTACCAGTCTAATTTTTTCGCCTCTTCAGCCCAAAAGCCTTCCGGGTCCGCGATTGATTTGGTGTACATGATTTCATAATCCCTGGCATTGGCATGCTTGATGATTTCCTTTGAAGGGTAGTAAAATTTTTCCTCTGTGCTGTTTTCGGTTTCCATTTTGAATGCTATTTAGAATTGATCTTTAAAGTTACATCCAAAAATGTCTTTTTACAATCTTTTAATTGACATAAAAAGAGACTGTCTCAAAAGTAAATGAGCAGGCCTAGGCTTTGCGGGTATGGTGCGTGAAATATTTATTTTATTACACGGAGTTACACAGAGAAGGCACTGAGTCCACAGAGATTTTGAGACAGTTTTTATTGGATAGGGCCTTATTGAAGCCACGGGATCCCCAGTGACGAGGACCGCGTAGCCTGAGCGCAAAACATACTTAGTGTAGAAACATAAAAAAAGACCGCCCCTTTTGGGACGGCCTCTTTTTATAATCAAGAAGAGAGGTTCAGTTACTTAGCATAGCTGATTGCGCGGGTTTCACGAATCACCGTGATCTTGATCTGACCGGGATAGGTCATCTCACTCTGGATCTTCCTTGAGAGGTCGAATGCTACCTGGTTGGCTTCTGCATCGGTAACCTTTTCGGCGCCAACGATCACCCTTAATTCACGACCAGCTTGGATGGCATAGGTTTTGACCACGCCGGGATAAGTGAGAGCCAGGTCTTCAAGGTGTTTCAGCCGTTCAATATAAGCATCCACGACTTCCCTGCGGGCACCGGGACGGGCACCGGAAATGGCATCACAAACCTGAACAATGGGAGAGATGAGGTTATCCATTTCGATTTCATCATGATGAGCGCCAATGGCATTGCATATCTCCGGTTTTTCTTTGAATTTCTCAGCGGTTTTCATGCCCAGGATTGCATGTGGCAATTCAGGTTCCGTATCGGGAACCTTGCCAATGTCATGCAGCAACCCGGCTCTCTTGGCTTTTTTCGGGTTTAACCCCAGTTCGGCCGCCATGGTGGCACTTAACTTTGCCACTTCGATGGAATGCTGAAGAAGGTTTTGTCCGTAGGAGGAACGATATTTCATCTTCCCGATCATCCGGATCAGTTCATGATGAATATTGTGAATCCCGAGGTCAATGGTAATCCGTTTCCCGGTCTCAATGATCTCCTGTTCGATCTGTTTCTTGGTCTTCGCTACCACCTCTTCAATCCTGGCCGGGTGAATGCGGCCATCGGTAACGAGTTTGTGCAACGAAAGACGTGCGATTTCTCTTCTCACGGGGTCAAACCCGGAAAGGATAATGGCATCGGGTGAGTCATCGATAATGATCTCAATGCCGGTGAGCGCTTCCAGTGTACGGATGTTTCTTCCTTCACGGCCGATGATCCGTCCTTTGATTTCTTCAGATTCAATGTTGAAGACCGAAACGGTATTTTCGATGGCATGTTCAGATGCGGTACGCTGAATGGTCTCGATGACGATTTTCTTGGCTTCCGTGTTAGCGGTGATCCTCGCTTCATCAATGATATCCTTCATCTGAACCAGGGCTTCTGATTTTGCTTCTTCTTTCAGGTTTTCAACCAGTTGGGCCTTTGCTTCCAGCGCAGAAAGATTGGATATGGCTTCAAGTTTTTCAATCTGTATCCGGTGACCCTTGTCAAGGTCTCCCTGTTTCTTATTCACCAGATCCATCTGGATCTGGAGATTCTGTTTGATGGTAATGATTTCCTTCTGTTTCTTCTGTAATTCTTCAAATTTCTGGTTTATTCCTGTCTCTTTCTGTTTAATGCGGTTATCATTCTTTTGCATTTCATCATTCTTCTCATGAATAAACTTCTCATGTTCGGTTTTAAGTTGAAGAAATTTTTCTTTGGCCTGAAGAATTTTGTCTTTCTTTATCATTTCGGCCTTTTCCATGGCCTCTTTCAGGATCATGTCCCTTTTACGGTCCATGGCTTTACGAAGAATGGTGCCGGTAATCAGGCCACCAATGATGATGCCTGTTACTCCGATGATTAAAATGGTTAAAATGTCCATCATAAATATATTTAGTGAGTATTGGATGGAAGGAGAGCAAAAAAAAATCCCGCACTAACCCCGAGGTAATGATAAACCTCATGTTGACATGGAAAGGGCTGCCAGACTTTTCGAACGTCCACCGTCACTGCCGAAGCAATGTTCCCGGTAAACCGGGTGAGGCCTGTTCTGAGAGCCTGAGCTACATGGCCCTAATGTTTGTAATGTTAGGTTTACAAACTGTGGGAATTAGCGCGGGAATATCTTCCTGTTATGTGTCAAAGAACGTGATGTAAGCGGCTATTTCAGAATCTCATTTAAAGCTTTATCCATCTCTTCCAGTTTCTGGTCCACTTCGGTTTCATCTTCCGAAACGTTTTTTTCATTTTGTAAAAAACTGGTCGTAAATTCCAGGGCTACCATTGCAACAAGGTCTTGCTTGTCCTTGTAGGCATAACTTCCGGAATACTCTTTAATCCTTTTTTCAATTAATTTCGCGGCTCTTCTGACCAGCTCTTCCTGCTCTTTATCTATCACCAATTTATAAGGCCGATCGGCGATCATGATTGATATGGAAAGTTCTTCCATTTGCTTTTTGAGTTATCTACCTGTTCAATAGTCCGATACATTTGTCGATCTCCCGCACAAGTTCATTAATCCTTGCTTTTGCTTCTGCTGTTCCTTCTTTGGTTTCTACTGTTCTTGTTAGTGTTGTGATCTTGTTCTTTTCTTCAAGATCTTTTATTGTCTTAATGTGTACTTCATGAATTTGTTTTAGTTCCTGGATCTCTATCCGGTACTTCTCAATCCTGAACTGCAATTCACGGTGCCTTTCCATAAGTTTCCGGAGCTTGTTTTCAATTCCGGAAACGATTGAAGCAGTATTTCCCATGAAGCGGTAAGGATGATAATATTGCAAAGATAAG
This sequence comes from Bacteroidales bacterium, assembly GCA_038244085.1. Lineage (GTDB taxonomy): Bacteria > Bacteroidota > Bacteroidia > Bacteroidales > FEN-979 > FEN-979. Next base: position 88,809 of record JBBRTX010000010.1, read on the forward strand.
TAATCCTTAAAAATATCGCAAATAATTAAATTCTTAAAGAAACATACGAAAAACGTATTACCAATCCGTACCGAAGCCGATTAAGCCTTTTAAAAAACAAAAATGAGCGAAGATTTTTTACATTATCTCTGGAGGTTTCGTCTGATTTATGACAGATTAAAGCTGACAAACGGAGAAGCGTTCAGCGTTATTCATCCGGGCGAACACAATTTTAATGCAGGCCCGGACTTTTTAAACGCAAGGATCAGGGCGGGAAGCACCACCTGGGCGGGAAATGTTGAAGTGCATGTGCGTGCTTCGGATTGGTACCGGCATGAACACCAGCACGATGACGCTTACCGCAATGTGATCCTTCATGTGGTATATGAAAATGATGCCGTGATCACGGATCCGGCAGGTCAGCCATTGCTCACGCTTGTGCTGGAAGGTAATTTTGACACTACGATCCTGGAAAAATATGATGATTTCATAGGGAACCTCCGGTGGATTCCTTGTGAACAGCTACTTCCAGATATCGAGGAATTTTATTTTTCAAGCTGGGCCCCGGCACTTGCAGTGGAACGGCTGATCCTGAAATCGGAACAGTTCAGGGAGTCGTGGGAGTATTGCAAACACGACTGGGAAGCGTGTTTTTACCTGCAGATGGCTCATGCATTCGGTTTCAGGATCAATTCTGATGCATTCGGACTTATTGCCAAAACGATACCCCTGAAGTTGATTTCGAAGCACTTTGCCTCCCGATTTCAGCTTGAGGCATTGTTTTATGGCCAGGCAGGATTGCTACAGGAAGTCGCGACGGAGGAATATCCTCAACTCCTGGCCAGGGAGTATGAGTACCTTCGCGAGAAGTATGGACTGGTACCTGTACAACCCGGACTCATGCGGTTTCTTCGACTGCGGCCTTCCAATTTCCCCACGATCCGGATTTCCCAGTTTTGCGCCTTGCTCTATAAGCGGCAGGATCTGTTTACGAGGATCCTGGAGATGGAGGATCTTTCGGGGTTATATGATTATCTGGAGGTTGAAGCATCATCCTACTGGAGCCAGCATTTTGTTTTCGGGAAATTATCTGCCCCGGCCGTAAAAAAGCTTGGAAGAAATTCAGTGGGATTACTGCTAATGAATTTCGTGATTCCTTTCCTTTTCTTTTACGGGGAGATGAAACAATTAGAATTTTTACGGATCAGGGCACTATCCTTTCTTGAGAAAGAGCCGGGAGAGATGAACCATATCATCGGGGGATGGAAGAACCTGGGAATGCCGGTGGATAATGCCTTACAGACCCAGGCGTTGCTGCAATTGAAACATCACTATTGCGACCGGAAGCGATGCCTTGAATGCCGGCTTGGAGCCAGGATCCTGAAATAAGAGCACGGAAATGAAATATTCAGCCCTCATCAAAGACTACTTTACCTTTAACCGTAAGGAGCAGCGCGGGATTATCGTACTGATTTCATTGATCTTCCTGCTGGTTATCGGCAACCAGGTACTTCCCTCATTCATTCTTCAGAAGCCTTTTGATACCAGGGCTTTTGAAAAAGAGATCCTTAATTTTGAAAAGGAATTGGCTGTCGCCGATGCTGCAGAAAAGGCCGCTTACCAGAAAAAATATCAACATTCGGGCAAATATTTCGGAACATACAAGTACGACAGCCTCAAAAAGTTTCCCGAACGGGAGGTGATCGTCATTGAAATAAACTCAGCAGACACCTTTGATTTGCAGCAGTTAAGAGGAATAGGGCCGGGGTTCGCAAAACGGATCGTGAAATACCGTGAGAAACTGGGTGGTTTTGTGAATGTTTCCCAGGTCAGGGAAGTATTTGGGATGGATGAAGAGCGATACAACAGTATCAAAGCCAGCCTGACGGTTAATCCTGATTCGGTACACCCTATTGATCTGAACAATGTCACCTTCAAAGGATTACTGGCTCATCCATATTTTCCTTTCGCGATCACCAAAGGCATTATGATCTATCGCAAAGACCATAAGCTATTCAAAAGTATGGATGAGCTTACCCTGATCCCCGGCATTTGTGATTCCATTTTCCGGAAGATCAGACCCTATATTATGATAAAATAAAATTTCAAACAAACTTTTCAGGTGGTTGTTCGCTTCCCGGGAGTCGCCATTCATCTTCCTCACCCGGCTCCTCAACTTCATACCCTTCGTAATCTTCATCATCATCATCCCCGTCATCATCCCATTGGTAAACATTTCGTTGTGGACCCGCGTTACGGTAATATATCGCCAGAATGGTTCCGGAAATCAATCCCATCAGGTGTGATTCCCATGAAATCGGCTGATTCGGGAAAAGTTGGGGGAAGATACCCCACACCAATCCGCCATACAAAAATGCAATCAGGAGCGTGATGGCCATCAGTTTGTTATCCCTTCGGAGAATCCCGCTCAGGAATATAAAGGCAGCCAGACCATAAACAATCCCACTGGCACCGATGTGAACGGCTTCACCCCGTGCGAAGAGCCAAACCCAGAGCCCGGTCAGGAACCAGATCAGGAAAAAGACCCGCCATGCAAGCGGTTTGTAGAAATAGAACAATAATCCTCCCAGAAAGAACAATGGGAGTGTGTTAGCCGCAAGATGAGAGAGATTCGCATGAAGCAGGGGTGAAGCTGCAATCCCGATGAGGCCTTTCCATTGCAGCGGCCATAAGCCAAACCCCGACAGATCCTGGTCAAAGATGATCTCCGTCAATTTGACAAGCCACATGACCAGAACGAAAATGCCCGGGAAGAAAAGGCTCCGGGCCATCTTTCTTTGATCTTCATTCATTGAACCATACTATTGCAGCATTAATGCCGTTAATAAATGCCGGCTAAAAGTAATGAAAATTAGACAGCCACGCCTTGTTTTTTAAAAAGCATTACCTTTGAAAACGGAAAATAATCTATAAACATTCCAGATAAACAAAAGTGTCAAATGAAGTATAGGGTTTTTATTACAGTATGTGTCTTTTTTCTTCTGAGTTCCGCAACCATTGGGCAAACCGCAAAGCAGGATCCGAATGCAGGGCTGAAGAAGTATAACCAGATGATGCAGATCATCAAGTTTGCCTATGTCGACAGTGTCAACGAAGCCAAACTGGTGGAACGGTCCATCATTGAAATGTTGAAAGAACTGGATCCGCATTCTTTTTATATTTCCAAGAAGGATGTGATGAAAGCCAATGAAGAGCTGGTGGGTAATTTTGAAGGGATCGGCGTACAATTCGAAATCCTGAAAGACACCATTACCATTGTTCATCCTATTGCCGGCGGACCATCGGAGCGACTGGGGATTCTTGCCGGCGACCGGATCATCAAAATCGAAAAGGAAGACGTGGCGGGAAAGAAGATATCCAATCAATTTGTCTTTGACCGCTTGAGAGGAAAAAAAGGGACCAAAGTCACGATCGCCATATTCCGTCCGGGGAAAAAGGGATTGCTTGATTACACGATTGTGCGGGATAAAATTCCCATTAACAGCATTGACGCTGCTTATATGATTGTTCCGGGAACCGGTTACATCAACCTGACGCGCTTTTCTTCCACTTCGATGAAGGAATTTGACGATGCAGTCATTAAGATGAAAGCGGAAGGGTTGAAGAACCTGATCCTTGACCTGAGAAATAACGGCGGCGGCTATATGAATACGGCCATCGAACTGGCGGATGAATTCCTGCCGGCGGGTAAGCTGATCGTTTATACCGAAGGGCTTCGTTCTCCCCGGGAAGATTTTTATGCCACCGCTCACGGGAACATGGAAAACGGGAAAGTGGTGATCCTCATCAATGAGAATTCTGCTTCAGCGAGTGAAATTGTTTCCGGTGCGGTTCAGGATTGGGACCGGGGAATCATTATGGGAAGAAGGTCGTTTGGTAAAGGGCTTGTACAACGGCCGTTTCAGCTGCCCGACAGCTCACAGGTCCGACTGACCACCGCCCGTTATCATACCCCTTCCGGAAGATGCATCCAGAAACCATATACCGAAGGCGTGGATAAGTATTACCAGGATTTCGCCAACCGTTACAAACATGGGGAATATGTAAGTTCCGACAGCATTAAGTTTCCTGATTCATTGAAATATTTCACCTCACACAAAAGAGTCGTTTACGGAGGCGGTGGGATCATGCCTGACATCTTCCTTCCGCTTGATACCACTGAGTTTACGGATTATTTCCTTGATCTCCGCCGGAAAAATGTAATCAACCTTTTTGTCAGCGATTTTGTCGATAAAAACAGGAACACCCTGATGAAAACGTATCCGGATTTTAAAGTCTATGATAAGAATTTCATCGTGGATGATGCTTTCCTGGTGGATTTCTTTCTCCAGGCTGAGAAACTTGGAGTAAAGATAAATGAGAAACAATATGGGTTATCCGAAAAACTCATCAAGAATCAGCTCAAGGCACTGATTGCTCAGAAATTATGGGACGTCAATGCCTTCTTCATGATCATAAATCAAAATGACGAGGAAGTGCAGAAGGCCATTGAGGTAATCAAGGATGATGCAAGCTTCAAGAAGATGAACATTCAATAATGGAGTAAAGTAAAAAAGACACGGAAATGGATCTCAGTATAAAATATATGGGTCTTAGTCTTAAGAACCCGATCATTGCAGCCAGCTCAGGTTTGACCTCCAGTGTGGATGGTGTTGAGGCGCTCGAGAAAGCCGGAGCCGCGGCGGTCGTTCTTAAATCCCTCTTTGAGGAGCAGATCCTTTTTAATTATCAATCGAAGCTGGACGGGTTCAATATGGAAGCTATTTATCCTGAAGCTGAGGAGTATATTAATCATCACAGTCGGCTGCAGGATGTAGAGGAATATCTTACCCTGATCCGTGACTGTAAAAAACGCGTGAAGATTCCGGTCATTGCAAGTATCAATTGTATTTCGGCCTCTGAATGGATCAACTTTGCCCTGGATATTGAGCAGGCTGGCGCTGATGCGATCGAACTGAATCTTTCGATTCAGCCTTCGGATACCCAGCGGCACTGCGGGCAGATTGAGGAATTGTATATCGAGATTCTCAACGACATTATTAAAAAGGTCAAGATTCCCATCAGCATAAAGATCAGCCCTTATTTTTCGGGACTGACCAAGAGTGCTCTGCGTTTCTCTTTCACGGGAATCAAGGGAATGGTGCTTTTCAACCGCTATTATACTCCTGATATCGATATCGAAAAATTCCAGGTCATCAATGGTCCGATCTTCAGCAATCCTGATGATCTGAACCTTCCGCTGAGATGGATTGCCCTGCTATCGGAACGGGTGGTTTGTGACATTGCAGCCTCAACCGGCGTTCACGACGGCGAGGCGCTGGTGAAAGTGCTCCTGGCCGGGGCCAAAGCCGCCCAGGTTTGTTCGGTCCTTTACCAGGACGGACTTGACGAGATCCGCACCATGCTGGATTTTTTGGAGGATTATATGGAACGGCATTCTTTTACCACAGTGGCAGAATTTACCGGCAAGATGAGCATGCGGAAGACGGAAAATCCTGCAGCTTTCGAACGGGTTCAGTTCATGAAATATTTTGCGGAAATTGAATAACCTGGAGGAACCTAGGGTTTATATTGCGCTTCCGGTCATCAATGAAAACAAGCGTCTCCCGGCACTTATCACTTCCATATTCGATCAATCCTGGCCATTTATAGAACTTTACATCTGCGTAAACCAGCCGGAAGAATGGTGGGAACTGCCTGATAAACGTCCCGTTTGCGAAGCGAATGCCCTTACCCTGCAGTTTCTTGGGGAATTGAAAGATCCACGAATAAAGATTATTGATCATTCAAGCAAAGGGATAGGCTGGAAAGGAAAGAAGCACGGGGTGGGCTGGGCCAGGAAAATCCTCATGGATGCCATACTGGAGGAAGCGGCTGATACGGATATCCTCGTCAGCCTGGATGCGGATACGACTTTCGGAAGGGATTACCTGCGATCTGTCGTTGAAAACTTTTGTGATCATCCTGATGCGGTCGGGATGGCAGTGCCTTACTTTCATCAACCCGTTGCGGATGAAGAAGCCTACCGGGCGATATTGCGATATGAGATTTACATGCGCCATTACTCGCTCAATCTTTGGCGGATCGGATCGCCGTATGCTTTCACTGCGCTGGGTTCGGCAATGGCCTGTCCCGTGCGATCTTACCGTGCAATTGGCGGGATGACACCCAAGATGAGCGGCGAAGATTTCTACTTTCTGCAGAAACTGAGGAAATACGGGGAGATTCTTTGCTGGAACCGGGAAAAAGTCTATCCGGCGGCACGGTTCTCCGACCGGGTTTATTTTGGAACCGGGCCCGCCATGATCAAAGGTAACCAGGGAGACTGGAATAGCTATCCCATCTATCCTTATTGGTTTTTTGATGAAATAAAGGAAACCTATGATCGGTTCGGATCATTCTTCCAAAAAACTACCCAGACGCCTCTTACCGATTTTGCAAAAGAGATATTTTGTGAGGAAGATCCCTTTCAGCCTTTGCGGATGAATTCCCGGACGGAAGAACGATTTATCAGGGCATGCCATGAGAAGCTGGATGGGCTCCGGCTTTTGCAATACGTAAAAAAGCGGAATGCAGCGCATCCACAGCAGGATGAAAAAAACCTGGTTGATTTTCTTGAGAAATTTTACGGAAAAGAGAACCTCAAGCAACTTATCCCGGATACTGCAGAGTTTTCCTTCATCACCTCCTCGTTAGGCTTACAGGAAAACATCCGTCTTTTCCTGGTCAAAAAGGAAGAAGAATATCAGGTCAACTCATTACTTTAGCGACCTGGTCAGCGGCTTCCTGCAGGGTAATGGCTGAAAGTACATGCAATCCCGATTCGTCGATAATCTTTTTTCCTTCTTCTGCATTGGTTCCCTGAAGACGGGCGATGATGGGAATGTTAATCTCTCCGATATTTTTACAGGCATCAACAATTCCCTGTGCAACACGGTCGCAGCGGACGATTCCTCCGAAGATATTTACGAGGATGGCTTTAACATTCGGATCTTTCAGGATGATCCTGAATCCTTCTTCCACGCGTTTTGCATTGGCTGATCCGCCTACATCAAGGAAGTTGGCAGGATCACCTCCCGAAAGCTTGATGATATCCATGGTTGCCATGGCCAGGCCTGCGCCATTGACCATGCAGCCAACGTTTCCGTTGAGTTTGACATAATTCAGGTCGTTACGGGTTGCTTCCACTTCGATGGGATCTTCTTCATCGAAATCACGCATGGCAGCGATATCGGGATGACGGAAAAGGGCGTTGTTGTCGATGACGACCTTGGCATCGGCTGCCAGGATCTTATTATCGGAAGTTTTAAAAACCGGGTTGATCTCAATCAGGGAAGCGTCGCATCCTTCATAGGCCGCCATGATCGAGGTCACGAACCTGGTCATGTTTTTATAAGCCTCACCGCTTAAGCCAAGGTTGAAAGCCACTTTCCTTGCCTGGAAGGGCTGTAACCCAACTTTGGGGTCGATTTCTTCAGTAAAGATCTGGTCAGGGGTTTCCTCAGCGACTTTCTCGATATCCATTCCGCCCCGTGGAGAATACATCATGACGGTATGACCTTTCTGGCGGTTCAGCAGGACACTAAGGTAGATCTCCCTCGGTTCGGTAGGGCCCGGATAAAATATGTTCTGTTCAACCAGCACTTTCCGGACTTTCTTTCCTTCAGGGGGCGTTTGCGGAGAAATGAGCTGCATCCCAAGGATCTGACCTGCATAATTCCGGACTTCTTCAACGGTGGTGGCTACTTTGACCCCGCCCGCTTTTCCTCTTCCCCCGGCATGCACCTGGGCCTTGATCACCCATTTGTCGGTATTGGTAATGCTCTGAATGATCTCGGCAGCTTTCCCTGCTTCACCGATGGTATGAGCCAGGATACCTTCAGGTACCGAAACGCCGAATTTTTTCAGGATAGATTTGCTTTGAAACTCGTGTAGATTCATCGATCAGGGAGTTTAAAAATAAAAAATCCGCAAAGCGGGAAAGCAAATATACAATATTATGGAATTCTTACCTTTGCCTGTTATTCAATTTTTATGATCAGCGCGAAAGATATTCACAAATCATATGGTACGCTTAACGTACTGAAAGGAATCAGCCTGGAGGTACAGAAAGGGGAGATCATCTCTATCGTCGGTGCTTCAGGTGCCGGAAAGTCAACGCTGCTGCATATTGTCGGTACGCTTGACCAGGCAGATTCGGGGTCGGTAGAGGTGAACGGAGTAAAAATTCATAAACTGAATGACCGTAAACTGGCGGATTTCAGGAATAAACACATCGGTTTTATCTTTCAGTTCCATCACCTGTTACCTGAATTTACTGCTCTGGAGAATATCTGTATTCCGGGGTTTATCGGTCATCGCAACAGGAAAGAGGTGGTAAATCGGGCCATGGAACTCCTTGATTTTATGAGCCTGAAAGACCGTGCCGGTCATAAACCATCACAATTATCCGGAGGAGAACAGCAGCGGGTGGCAGTCGCCCGTGCCCTGATCAACGATCCGGGCGTGATCCTGGCAGATGAACCTTCCGGAAACCTGGATTCGGCCTCTGCCGTTGAGTTGCATAACCTTTTCTTCCGGCTGCGGGATACTTTTTCACAGACTTACATCATTGTGACCCATAATACGGAACTGGCAAATATGGCTGACCGGAAACTGACGATCAAAGACGGTATTATTGAGAAACCGATTTAGTGAAATTATTCAGACTTTTTTGCGTTATAGCTGGATAAATCACAAATCACAAATCACGAATCACAAATCACGAATCACAAATCACGAATCACAAATCACAAATCACAAATCACCAGCTCACCAACTCATCAGATCACCAACCAAGATTAACATGATTTATCCTTTCAGGATCGAAAACAGAAAAAGAATTCCTTATGTCGCCGCCATCCTGATTGCGGTTCTCCTTAGCGGATGGGTACTCGCCACGATTCCTTTTTTCTCTGAAAAACCCAAGACGATCGTTCAGCAACAGGACAGTATCCGGCCAAAACCTGTCGCCCCTGATTCACTCTATCATGTTTTGATCCGGGGCGCTGAAGCGCTGTTTGTTAAAAAAGATTATCAGAATGCCCTGACTGAATATGAAAAGGCCAGGAAGGCCAAGCCAAAGGATCCTTATCCCGGCCTTCAAATCAACAAAATCAATGCATTGCTGAAAGTACAGGCTGCTGCAGATGCCAATTACCAGAAAGCCGTCGGGTCGGCCGATAAATATCTTTTGGCGCAAGATTACATGAATGCCAAAGCTGCCTATCAACTGGCACTGGATGCCAAACCCGATGATCCTTATGCAAAGGGCAAACTCCAGGAAACGATGGTGAAGCTTCGTTCCATGAAAGCAGGCAGTATCCTTTATGATGTGGCGTTGGCCAGTGCAGATAAATATTTCGCGGCTAAAGAGTATGAAAAGGCACTTGCCCAGTATGAGAGTGCCAGCAAGATCCTACCCAACGACAAAATCGCCAAGGAACGCATCAACGAAATCATCCGGATCATGGTGGATAACCAAACCCGCGATGAAATGTACCAGAAATCCATCGAGGCAGCGGATAAGTTTTATACCGCGAATATCTACCAGAATGCCTTGATGGAATATAAGAATGCGCTGAAGTACAAGCCCGATGAGATTTATCCGCAGCAGCGGATCACTGAACTGACGGCTCTTCTTACGCTTCTTAAAACAAAAGAAGAATCTTATAAAAAATCCATCGCCCTGGCCGATCAGCTTTTTACTGATAAAAGCTATGCAAAGTCCAGGATCGAATACCAGAATGCCGGCAAGATCAAGCCAGAAGAGACCTATCCTCCCGAAAGGATAAGGATGATCGATAACCTGGTGGCATCGAACAAGAAAACCAAAGAGGATTACGACCGGCTGATCACGCTTGCCGACAGCCTGTATATTGGTAAAAAATATATCAACGCCAAAGCGAACTACCAGCTTGCCCTAAACCTCAAACCCAATGAAGCGTATCCGAAGGAGATGATCAGCAAATCGGATAATCTGCAGACCGGTCAGCAGGCGAACGAAAAAAACACGGAAGAAGCCTATCAATCGGCCATTGTATCCGCGGATAAGTCCTTCCTGGAAAAGAATTATGAAGTAGCGAAAAGCGGATATCAAACGGCTTCCGGAATAAAACCTTCGGAACAATATCCGAAGACTAAAATTGCGGAAACGGAAAAGATACTTGCAGCCATTGCTCAACAGAAGCTTGACGAAGAGACTGCAACAGCGCAGAAACTCAAAGCCGACGCAGAGGCACTGGCAGCGAAAAAGCTGGCTGATGAAACTGCATTAGCCCAGAAAAAGCTGGCAGATGAAGCGGCTTTGGCACAGAAAAAACTGGCGGAGGAGGCTTTACTGGCCCAGCAGAAACTGGCCACCGAGACGGCACTTGCCGAACGGCGAAAAGCCGTAGAAGATTCCATTGCCCAGGTGAAGCTTGCGGAAGATGCAGCTTTGGCGCTGAAACGGCAAACAGCGGAAGCGGCCCTTGCAGCAAAAAAAGCGCTGGAGGATCAGTATAAAACGGCCATCACTTCCGGAGATGGGTTCCTGTCAGATAAAAAGTACATCGAGGCAAAAGATCAGTTCCTGGCAGCATCAAAACTAAAACCCACAGAAAAATATCCCAAAGGAAAGATCGCTGAAATTGATCTGGCGCTGGCCAATCTTACCAAACAGCAGGAAACCGATGCCGCCTATTCCAGTGCAATCCTGTCCGCTGACAAAAACCTCGCAGATAAAAGTCTGGAACAGGCCAAAAAGGATTATCAATCTGCCCTGGTGATCAAGCCCGGAGAGAAATATCCCAGGGAACAGATCGCAGTCGCGGATAAGATGATGGCTGATGCCGCTAAAATGAAAGCACTGGATGACAATTATAATTCGACGGTGGCAAATGCGGATAAATTTTTTGATGCAAAATCCTACGATGAAGCAAAGACGGAATATGGAAAAGCCCTTGCCCTTAAACCAGCCGAGGAATATCCCAAATCGAAAATCGCTGCCATTGATAAAATCTTTGCCGATTTAGCCGCACAACGTTCCAATGACCAGAATTACACCGCCGGCATACAGAAAGCGGATAAACTGCTTGCTTCCAAATCGTTCGAGGATGCAAAGGCCGAATACAACAAGGCATCACTGATTAAACCGGAAGAAACCTATCCGAAGACCCAAGTTATGGCGATTGATAAGGTTTTGAATGATTTTTCAGCATCCATCGCAAAGGCTGATCAGCTGGTTCAGCAAAAATCCTATACCGAAGCCAAAACGGAATATACCAATGCGTTGACGATCCGGGCCGGTCAGAAATATCCTCAGGATAAAATTGCAGAGATCGATAAAATCCTTGCCGACCTGGCCGTTGAAAAAGAACTGAACGATAAGTATGAAGGCATCATTGCCGGTGCGGACAAATTATTCACTGCCAAAACCTACGACCAGGCTAAATCTGAATATACAAAAGCATCTGCATTGAAACCGGCAGAAGAATATCCCAGGACGAAGATAGCAGCCATAGAAAAAGCCCTCGCCGACCTTGCTGCACAGCGTTCGGTAGACGAGAATTATACCGCCGGCATCCAGAAAGCGGATAAATTGCTTGCTACCAAATCGTACGAGGATGCTAAAGCCGAATACAACAAGGCATCACTGATTAAGCCGGAAGAAACCTATCCGAAGACCCAAGTAATGGCGATTGATAAGGTTTTGAATGATTTTTCGGCATCCATCACCAAGGCTGATCAGTTGGTTCAGCAAAAATCCTATACCGAAGCCAAAGCGGAATACACCAATGCCTTGACGATCCGGGCTGGTCAGAAATATCCTCAGGATAAAATTGCAGAGATTGATAAAATCCTTGCCGACCTGGCCGTCGGAAAAGCGCTGAGTGATAAGTATGATGGAATCGTTGCCGGTGCGGACAAATTATTCACTGCCAAAACCTACGACCTGGCCAAATCCGAATATACAAAAGCATCTGCATTGAAACCGGTTAGTCAATACCCGAAAGATCAGATCGCAGCGATAGATGCGATTAAGGCTGATCAGGCGAAAGCGAAACAAACAGACGACGATTACAAGGCTTCCATTGTTAAGGCTGATCTGCTTTTTACCTCTAAATCATGGGAACCGGCTAAAGCAGCTTATCTTGTTGCTTCCGGATTAAAACCCGCAGAAGAATATCCGAAAACGAGGATTGCGGCCATTGAAAAGATTTTTGCCGACCAGAAAACGCTGGAGGATCAGTACAATGCTGGCATTGCCAGCGCAGACCAGTCATTTGCCGCAAATACTTTCGATGTGGCCAAAGCGGAATACCTGAAAGCTTCCACGCTTAAACCCTCCGAAAAATATCCCAGAGACCAGGTGGCACTCATTGACCGGAAGCTGAGTGAAGCGTCCCAGCAAAAACTCACCAACGATAAATTCAACGCCTCTGTGGCGAAAGCAGATAAGCTGTTTGGCGATAAAAATTATAGCCAGGCCCGGATTGAATATACCAATTCACTGATCATCAAACCCAAGGAGATCTATCCGGCTGACCGGATTACCGAAATAGATGTATTGCTTGCGAAGTTCAAGGCCGATGATGATGCGTATAAAGCCTCCATTGCCAAGGCAAACGGGTTGCTTTTCCGCAAATCATATGAAGAGGCCCGTGCCGAATACCAGAATGCAGGTCAGATTAAGCCGGAGGAAACATTCCCCAAGGAGAAGATCACTGAGATCAACAAGTTGCTGACCGAGATGAAGGGGAAGAAAGAGACTTTCGATGACCTCGTGGCGGAAGGGGATAAACGCTTCAAACAGAATGACTATTATAAAGCAAAGGATAATTATATGCAGGCTCTGGATGTATTCCCTGATGAATCCTATACCAAACAACGGCTGAACAGGGTAAATGCAGTGATCGACAGCATATACCGGACCAACAAGAGTTTTTACGACAAAGCCATTGCAGAAGGGGATAAGGCCTTTAATTCTTACATCTTCGACAAGGCCATTGATTCCTATTATGAAGCGATTGGATTCCTGCCAAATGAGAAATATCCCGTTGAGATGATCGCGAAAATCAAGAAAAGTATTGCTGAAAATGCGATGGTGGATGTGCTTACGACGTCGACCATCATCAAAGGCGGGGCAGAGATGCAATTCCCCTTCAAGCCGGTGGATATCAGTTCGCGTAAAAACAACTATTTCTATATCAAGATCAAAAACCTGAGCGACAAGTCCTTCAACGTGCTGGTCCGGTACGGCAAGGATAAGGCGATCAGCGGAGGAGCCGTGATACGGAACCTGGCATTTGACGGGAAAGTCAACGACCGGCTGGTCAGTGTCCGCAACCAGGATCCCTGGTTCCGCATTGACAATAACTACATTAGCCTTTATCCTCAGGGCGGAGATGTGGAAGTCACATTCATCCAGATCTCACGGGCAGCGGAATAGCAGGTGTTATTTTCTGAGGGTAAATAAGGTGATTTCAGGTGTTTCACCGATACGTCCCGGGTATCCGATGGTTCCAAGCCCACGGTTCACATAAAGATACTGAGGATGGGATCCTGCAACCGGGCTCTCATACAACCCACCCCAATTTCGGTAGAAGAAGGCTGAAGGGCTGTATTCTTTTCCGAATAACTCGAACCCCAACTGAAAAGCATGCGTATGACCGGCAAATGTGACATCAATGTTGGGATAGCTTTTGGATACGACAAATTCCCAATGCGTAGGATCATGCGAAAGTAGCAGCTGTACTGCCATGTTCTCCACATTTTTCTCTGCTTTTGCCAGATCGCCCAGGCGCTGAAACCGTCGGGATCGTCCCCAATTATGCACCCCGATGATGGCAATGGAGTCATTTCCTCTTTTGATGACCTGGTTTTCATTCAACAGCAGGCGCCAGTTAAGTGAACGGTAAAAGTTGTAAAGTTCTTCAAGGCTCTGCAGCCGGTCTTTTTCCGTCGGCCAGGTGGTATAATCCCCGTAATCGTGATTTCCCATGATTACGAAAATTTCCTCTTTCGCCTTTAAACGTGACAGATTTTCACGAAACGGGATCACATCATCTGTCAGGTAATTGGCCATGTCACCAGTCACAAAGATGAGATCCGGCTGCTGGGCATTCACCAGGTCAATGGCCTTGTCGAGTTGTCTTTTGGAAGTCCAGCTTCCCAGGTGAACGTCTGAAATCTGAACAATCTTCATTCCTTCAAAGGTTGTGGGAAGTTCCGGAAGACGGATCTCCTGGTGAATGACCCGAAAGGCATGTGCCCAGAAGAACATCCCCATCATGAAAATCAAAAGGTGGATGAACCCCAGCGAAAAGCCCGTGATTAGTATGGGTTTATTCCTTTTGAAGGAGGCTTCCTTTGTCTTTCGGGAAGAAAACAGGGCTAAGAAAAGAAATTTGATGCCTCTGAATAAATCATTCACCACAAGGAGCAGAATGGGGATCATCTTTGCACTGTACCCGATAAAGATCCATCCCAGCCAGTATGTCCGGAAAGTGATACCCAGTTTCGTAATGGGAGTGAACGGCAGAGTGATCAGGAACCCGATCAGCAGGATCATTGGCAGCCAGTAGAGCGAAGCGATAATGAACTTTATGATGCGGTTAAACGATACCAAAAACCTCCGGATCGCAATCCAAAGATAGAGGTCCGCGATCATCAGCACCAGGAAAAACGGGAGTGTATCGGTGTTTTTCGGGAAGATGCTCCTGAGAACTAAAAAGATGATAATGAACAGGATTCCCAGGCCAATCAATAGTATTTTTTTCCGGCTGAGCCTCATTTTGATTTCACGTAATTCACCAATCCTTTTGCTTTAAAGATCTCCATCAGTTTACCCGGAAGCGGGGCAAAGGCAAATTGCTTGTCACCTACCACAACGAGGCCCTTTTCAAAATCAACCGCTACCTTATCGCCTTGATGATAGGCATCCACGGCGTCTGGAACGAGCAGGATGGGCAGCCCCTGGTTAACCGAAGAGCGATAGAAGATCCGGTTCACTGATTTACAGATCACTGCCTGGATGCCGGCGAAGGCCAGTCCCACGGAAGGGTGTTCGCGTGAACTGCCACAGCCGAAGTTGGCGCCGGCCATGATGATATCGCCCGCTTTAACCCGTTCGGCAAAGCTGTCGTCAAAACCCTTGAACAGGTGAGGCATGATCTTTTCCGGTTCGGAGCTCTGGACTTCATAGGTCAGTTTCCCGGCAAACATCTGGTCGGTATTGAGGTTATCCACATCCGAATAGTTCCAGGTCCCGGCGGCAAAGCGTTCTTCCCCGGCTTTGATGTCAACCGTCTCACTTTGGGGAACGTGGAATGGGTATTTATCGCCGTTCCGGTGATTTCTTGGATCGGTGATTTCGCCTTTTAGCGCCGACAACGCTACAGTAGCAGGAGAAGCCAGATAGATAGAAGCCTGCCCGTTGCCCATGCGGCCTTTGAAGTTACGGTTGGCCGTAGAGATCACGGTGGTTCCATCGGCCGGGATGCCCTGACCTGTGCCCAGGCAGGGACCACAGGAAGAGGAAAGTACGTTGGCTCCCGCTTCAAAGAAAGTCTCAATCAGCCCTTCCTTCATTGCCTGGAGATAAATCTCTTTGGAAGCAGGGATGATCTGCATTTGCATGAACCGTGGCAGTTTGTTGCCTTTCAGCACGGCTGCCGCTTCTCGCAGGTCTTCAATGCGGCCGTTGGTGCAGGTTCCGACCAGTGCCTGGTGGATCTTTGTCCCGGCCACTTCAGCCACTGCTTTTACATTATCCACATTGTGCGGAGCTGAAACCACCGGGAATATTTCATTCAGGTTGATCGTGATTTCTTTATGATAGACAGCGCCTTCATCGGCCCAAACGCCTTCTGTTTTCTTTCCAAGCCAGGTTTGCAGTACCTCGTCAGCCGGGAAGACCGCGTTCTTGGCGCCCATCTCGGAAGCGAGATTGCACAGCACCATCCGGTCGGCGATGCTGAGGGTCTTCACCCCGTCGCCATGGTATTCGATAGACAGGTAATCGGCGCCGCTGCTGCCGATCATACCGATGATCCAGAGGGCGAGGTCCTTGGCATAAACATGTTCGCTGAGTTTGCCGTTCAGCGTGACCTTCATCGTTTCCGGAACCCGGAACCAGGTTTCGCCCTGTTTCCATAATCCTGCAGTTTCGGTACGGTCGATGCCTGCTGCAAATGCGTTGAAAGCCCCGGCAGTACTGGTATGACTGTCGCTGCCCACGATGATCATTTTGGGTCGGGCATACAATGACATCAGCTGGTGACAGATCCCATCGCCGGCATCATGAAACTTTGTGATGCCGAACTGTTCCACCAGGTTGCGGATCACCTGGTAATCGTTGGCCAACTTCGAATTGGTGGGAGGCGCACAATGATCGAGCGTGATCAGCAGTGTATCCGGGTTCGACGGTGCAACGCCACCCATTTTCTTGAAGGTGCTGTATATGCTCGAGGTATTGTCGTGCGACAAAATGATGTCGGGACGTGCAAAGACGATGGTGCCTCTGTGTGCTCCGAAAATTTTTTCTGCGAAAGTCTGTTTAGCCATGGGTATCGGATATTGGGATGCAGGTATTGGTTATTAATTGTTAATTATTAAGCCTATGTGATGCATTTATATTTCTCTGTGTAATCTCTGTGATCCTCCTCGTAATTCCAATGAAGGGAAAAAAATGTTCCAAGAGGAAACAAAGGTAAAAAAAATATCAAATGAGTGAAGCCTATCTTTCTGAGGATTGCGCTGTCGTTGCCTTCCGGTGTGAATTGATCCACAAGGTGATCACTTGATTTAATTCGGGCAATCTGAGCTGAAAATAATCCATCCTTCAGAATCGGATCAAAAATAAATCTAATATTCCTTTTGTATCCATAAAAATCTTATTTTTATATATGGGTAACTCAACAAAAATTCTCATATCATCTTAATGACGCGATTGAGTATAAAATTTCAACGATGCCGGATACCTGCCGTATCGTTCAACTTCATTTTTCTGTTCTTTTTGCTATTTCAGATATCACCTTTAAATGGTGAAAATACTGACAGTCTGAAAAAAGTTCTTGGTACCTCCTCGGGTTATGAAAAAGTCACTATCCTGAATGCGCTTGCAGAATCCTTTGCAGAGGAACAACCGGGACAGGCGATCTCATATGCTACGGAGGCATTACAAGCAGCACGAGCAGGGAAACTTCCTAAAGAAGAAGCCAGGGCGCTAACCAGTCTTGGCGATGCCTCGATTGAATTAAATAACTATACCAACGCCATCACCCATTTTCAGGCTGCGGCTCGGATCACTATCGAACTATCAGGTCAGCAGAGCGACGAATACATCAACAGGATTGCGGATATTGGCTATTGTTACCTGATGATGAGCCAATATGAGCGGGCGCTGGATTATTTTCAGCAAGCGGCCGGACTTGCTGAAAAGGCGGGGAACACAGAGGAGATGGGAAATAATTACAGCAACATTGCAACCATTTATGTGGAATGGGGCGATTACGGTAAGGCTGTCAGTTATTTTGAAAAGGTAATGAAGCTAGACAGGAAATCAGGCCAGGAGGAGAAAATTTCCACCGACCTGAACAACATTGGCAAGATGTACGAATTGTGGGGCCGTTTTCAGCAGGCGGTAGAATATTACCAGAAAGCCCTCGGAATTGAAATGAAAACTGGAAGGAAAGCGAAGATCGCCGTTCGCCTGAATAACCTTGGTACTGCTTATAAAGCCTGGAGTAAATATCCCGAAGCACTGGATTATTTTCAACAGGCCCTCTCCATCGAGCAATCAATGGGCGACATGGAGAAAGTCGGGAAAAGGCTCTATCACATCGGTACAACTTACCATGCAATGCGGCAGTACGACAAATGCAAAACTTATCTCGATCAAGCACTTACGATCTTTACCAAGATGGATCTTCACGATGAACTTGCCAGGCTTTACAATTCCTATGGTCTTTATTACAATGCGATTTATAACTACCGTGAAGCGATCCCCTGGTTTGAAAAAAGCCAGCTACTGGCAAAGGAAAATAACCTGAGGCCTTTACAAATAAGCAATGCTGAAGCGCTGGCGAATGCATACGAAAAAACAGGACAATACCAATTGGCTTTTTCCTCCCAGAAAATGTATCTTTCATTAAAAGATTCGGTTTTTACAAAAGAGAGCGATAAAAAACTGGCTGAATTCAGAGCCCGGTTTGAAAATGAGAAGATGAAAATGGATTTTGAGATGCTTCAGAGGGAAGCGGTAGTGAAATCCAGGACCAACCTGTTGATTGGGACAATTCTTGCTTCATCCATATTGATACTGCTATCTGTTGTATTCATTCTGCGACTTCGTGCCCGTAATGCCAGGCAGGGAAAGAAGATCTCTGAACAACTGGCTGAACAGTACCTGAAAGACCTTGAAATC
Source organism: Bacteroidales bacterium (assembly GCA_038244085.1). Lineage (GTDB taxonomy): Bacteria > Bacteroidota > Bacteroidia > Bacteroidales > FEN-979 > FEN-979. The sequence goes on from JBBRTX010000010.1 coordinate 107,257, forward strand.
AAGAACAGTGAACTTGCTTACAATGCAATGTGCATTGTAAGGAACAATGAAACTGTTGCCCGTATGGTTGAGAAAGTGGAAACTGCTCTCAAAACGGGTAGATCAACCGAAGAAATGGAAACCGTACTTCAAAACATAAAGGGGATGGAAGTGGATCATACATGGAAAGAGTTTGAAGTGAGATTTACCCAAGTTCATAAGGATTTTTATGACAAACTGAATACAGAATTTCCCGACCTTACACCGAATGAAATTAAGCTTAGTGCATTTCTCCGCCTTAATATGACCACCAAGGACGTTGCCTCGATCACCCACCAGAGCGTAAACAGCATCAATACAGCGAGGACCCGTCTCCGGAAAAAAATGAACCTTGCCAACAGTGAAGAAAACCTGGTGAATTATCTTATGAAGTTCTGATCTGTTCTTCTTAGTCAATTCTGCCGGGTACTAAATCTTCCTTGCCTCAGTACACTTCTATTTCAATTCATCATTCCAGAGGATAATATCATCCGCTGACTTGCGGCGAGATTCGGATACAGAGCCTTTAGGATTCTCCCCGTAATTCCCTGTACGTATAATGTACCAGTCTGATTCCCCATTGTACGATTAATGTAGTAGTGAAAAAGTTGCATTCTCTCCTAAAGGAAAGTAATCTTGCATGGTGTCATCCGAAGAAGTATGAATAAAGAGAAACAAAGCCTGGAAAAACGGATCCGGGCGATTCTGAAAAAGAAGGAGGAAGAAAACAAGGCGCTGCTGAAACTGATCCGGGAGATTAAAGTAATAACACGTGAGAGGTGAGAAGGTTGAAAAGTGATATCAGGTTAAAGTATTCTGCGAATATCTGGTGATACCATTTGAATATTGAATATTGACAAACAAATATTGAAACCACTAATATCCAATGAAATGAAAAAGATCATAACATTGTTTTGTACACTGATTGGTTTATCCATCTATGTATCCGGACAGGTAGGAATCGGAACCATCACCCCAAGTTCATCGTCCATGCTGGATGTCAACAGCACCAGTAAAGGTTTGCTGATCCCCCGTATGACGCAGGCACAGATGCTTGCTATTCCAAGCCCCGCCACCGGCCTGATCGTATACAATACCAGCGGCATGGCGCTGTACCATTTCAACGGTTTTGGCTGGAGCATGATCATTGCATCCAGCGCCGGTTCGCTGAAGGATGTCGATGGCGACACAAGGATAGAGGTGGAGAAGAACACGGATGAAGACATCATCCGCTTCACCTTGGCCGGCTCGGAAAAGATGACCCTGGTGGGCAACCGGCTGGAATTCCCCAGGAGTCCGAACCCGAATATATTTATCGGGGGTTCTTCCGGGAAAGCAAATACGACAGGTTATAACAATACTGCCCTGGGCGACAGTACACTGAGAGCCAATTCTACCGGTTATAATAATACGGCCACCGGTTACCAGGCACTATGGCTGAACACAACGGGGTCTAACAACGCTGCCTATGGCACCGGGTCTCTGGAATCCAATACGACAGGAACGCACAATTCAGCTTTCGGAATGCTTTCGCTCGGTTCGAATATTGCCGGAACTTATAATACATCTGCGGGTTTCGCAGCGCTTGCCAATAATGGAAGCGGTCATAAAAACACAGCCGTGGGAAGCCGGGCCCTGAGTGGAAATTCTACCGGGTCAGGAAATACGGCGTTGGGAAATGAGGCGCTCTTTACAAACAGCACCGGATACTCCAACGTCGCCATAGGCGCAGGAGCGCTGTATGAGAATAGCGTGAGAAGCAACCTGGTGGCCATCGGCGACAGTTCCCTCTTCAACAACGGGTCGGGTGCTTCGTTGCCCATTCATGCTAAAAACAATACTGCCATCGGATCAAAAGCCTTATACGCGAATACGACCGGCTGGTCGAACGTTGCGTTTGGAAACAATGCATTGCGAAACAGCATCATTCTCGGTGATCAGGTAGCCATTGGCGACAGCGCCCTCTTTAACAACGGACTCGGGGTTACGAGTCCGGCCCAGGGCTATGGAGAGCACAATCTGGCCATTGGTTCGAAAGCATTAAAGGACAATATAAAAGGTTCCGACAATATTGCTATTGGGTACATGGCATTGATGAAGAATTCAAACGAGTTCGCAAGACACAATGTAGCAGTGGGAGTGCAGGCTTCGGGTAACAATATCCGTGGAAGCGAGAATATTGCCATTGGATACAGGGCTTTATACCATAATAAAGCACAGGAGGGAAATATTGCAATTGGACATCGGGCTATGGAAAATGCTGACAGCAGTTCATCCATTGGAACATCTTCTAATACTGCAATCGGTTATAATGCATTAAAAGGATCCTCAAACATATCGGATAACATTGGAAGTGCTAATACTGTTCTGGGTAATTATGCCTTATATTCTAATAGCTCAGGTGACGGCAATGTTGCAATTGGAAGTAGTGTTTTACAAACCAATAGCACCGGCTCCAGCAATAGTGCTCTGGGAACTGGAGCAATGTATCTTAATACATCAGGTAGTGATAATACTGCAACAGGTGATATGGCTTTATATTCAAATACAACAGGTGAAAGGAATACTGTAACCGGGAAGGATGCTCTGGTAGACAATAAAATCGGGAACGCCAATGTCGCAGTAGGGATAGCCACGCTCCGTAAATCGAACCGTCAGAGCAACCTGGTTGCAGTGGGCGATAGTGCATTGTTTAATAATTATTACCCTGGAACAACCTATCCGTATTATGCAACCCAAAACACAGCCTTAGGTTCGAAGTCGCTGTTTACGAATACGACCGGATATTATAATACTTCCATCGGATATCAATCTACATATTCAAATACAACAGGCTACCATAATACTGCTGATGGAGTCAAGGCAATGTTTTCCAATACAACAGGCTACCAGAATACTGCTATGGGCTCAACTTCACTGTTCAGCAATACAACAGGGTATTTTAATGTGGCTTTAGGTACCATATCAATGAATGCAAATACAACAGGATACTCCAATACCGCAATCGGGTATAAAGCGTTAAACAACAACAACACAGGGGATAAGAATGTCGCCATTGGCAATGAGGCGATGGGCGAAAACGCCACGGCCACCAACCTGGTTGCTAATGTTGCAATTGGTTACAAAGCCGGGGGACTGATGACGAGCGGTTATGGCAATGTAGTTATTGGAGAACAGACCGGCCATAGCATTACTACCGGATACGACAATGTATGGATAGGCAAATCGATTGGGTATACAGGTGCCTCTGCATATGTTAATTCAATCGCTCTTGGGTCGGATGTCCCTGTAGATGCCAGCAATAAAGCGAGAATTGGCAATGCCTCGGTTAACTCGATAGGCGGACAGGTTGCCTGGTCCTCTTTCAGCGACGGGCGTTATAAGAGAGACCTTAGGAATGATGTGCCCGGGTTGGCATTCATTACCCTGCTGAAACCGCTTACCTATCAATTCGATATGCAAGCCATCAATAACCACTATTATCCGGATGGAGTAACAGCAGTAAATGACGAAGTCGGAAAGATACGCTATACAGGTTTTGTTGCACAGGATGTGGATGCTGCCGCAAAATCCATCGGCTACGACTTCAGCGGTGTGGACAAATCATCGGAAACCCTGGGGCTTCGCTATGCCGAATTCGTAGTACCCTTGGTGAAAGCAGTGCAGGAACAGCAAGCAATCATTGATGCATTAAAGAAGGAAGTAGAGGAATTGAAGAAGATCGTGAAGGGTGCCAGGTGATTTGGTTTGGGTATTATTATTTGGAAAGTAAAATTAAATCCCTACTTTTGCAGTCCTTTTTTGAACAGGGAGTATGAGCTTTTCGCTTTTTACCCTTCACTGTTCACTAAGTTCGGAGAGGTGGGTGAGTGGCTGAAACCAACAGTTTGCTAAACTGTCGTACGGGAAACTGTACCGGGGGTTCGAATCCCCCCTTCTCCGCGAAGTGAATTTGAGAGTGAGTTTGAAATTAAAAGTATGTTTGATTTTGAGAAATTAGATTTATACCAGATCGTAAAGGAACAGAACCTTAAGGTACTTTCTATTCTCAACACCAATAAAGCCATTGATCCTTATGTAATGGATCAATGGAAACGAGCCAGTCTTAGCATCTTGTTCAACCTGGCTGAAGGAACCGGCAGAATGGCAGAGCAGGATAAAAGAGATTTTCTCACCATTGCACGAGGAAGCGTTTACGAATCCGTAGCTATTCTTGGGCTGGTGAAAGATTTAAAACTAATTTCAGAAAAAGAATACGTAGATTTGTATGCAGGTTATGAATCCTGTTCAAAGATGCTTTTAGCCATGTACAGGTCATATGCCAAATAGCTTTCACACCCACACCCAAACCCATTTCGGGGTATAGCGTAGCCCGGTTCATCGCGCCTGCTTTGGGAGCAGGAGGTCGCAGGTTCGAATCCTGCTACCCCGACAACGAAAAAAGCTTTGCACGAAGTGCAGGGCTTTTTTTTATGGGGTGAATTCAAGCTTGCTTGAAATTCACAGAATAAAAAAAATGCCATTACGAACGAAGTGAGGAAAAGCTTTTTGAGTTGAATCCACCCTCATCCCAGGATCACCGAAGGTAATCCTGCTACCCCGACAAAATCAAGTGTAAAGTGCAAAGTGTGAAGTCTGAAATGATTTGCACTTTGCACTTTTCGTTTTGGGCTTTGGATTTATGACTTTCCATGATGGCACGCGTCTCTGAACTGTGCCATTTTTATTCATGCATTAATGGCTTAAGTGCAGCTATCCAAAAATAAAAAATGCCCTTACGAACGAAGTGAGGAAAAGCTTTTTGAGTTGAAATCCACCCTCATCCCAGGATCACCGAAGGTAATCCTGCTACCCCGACAAAATCAAGTGCAAAGTGCAAAGTGTGAAGCGTGAAATGATTTATAGTAAAATCGCTGCAATTTTGCATTACCATGATGAAAAACAGTTCGCTGCCAGCCCTAGAATCCCAAACCGATCTTAAGCCCCATGTTCAATATGGGCTTCAAATAATAAACATCCTGAACTAGCGGCGGATGATAATAATGATCGCCATCATTGTAACTCCTAAACCAGATCTCATG
>JBBRTX010000011.1:0-106021 GCA_038244085.1 Bacteroidales bacterium
ATTGGTTGCGTATGCTCTGACATAGTAAGTAGTGGCGGTTGTTAAACCGGTAAGACTGCTTGTAAAGCTTCCCGAACCTGAACCATCAATGGTTTTGCTGCTTGCAGTTGTGGGGCCTGGTGTGGTACTCCAGCATACACCACGGGCAGAAATGGCTATCCCTCCGTCGCTGCTGATGTTGCCTCCGCTACTTGCAGTGGTTGGCGTAATCAGGCTGATTGCCGTTGTTGCAAGTGTTGCGAGCCCTCCATTGCTCCATGCCGGAATACCGGCACTGGTTAACTGCAACTTTTGGCCTGCTTGCCCGACGGGGATGGTGGCCCAGGAAGTACCGTCCCAGTATTGCAAATCTCCAATGGCATTGCCTGACGGAGGAACAGTAGCCAGCCATTTGGTGCCATCATTGTAATATAATCCGGGCTTTACATTTCCAACGGTTGAGGTGTTATAAACCATCATTCCTGGAATATGGGCTGATAGGGGAGCAAAACTGGTCGTGCCGGTTAATGCAACCCTTGTAATAAGAAAGCCCTTTGTTGCAAAATTAATGTCCAATCCGGAAGAAGGGTCAGCGGGAATGCTGTTAGTACTGATCACAACCTGCGAATATCCATGCAAAGTAAAAGTGATAAAGATCAGAAATCCCAATAGGTATTTTACCGATAAAGATTTAAAATGATGAGTTTGTAGAATGAATTTTTCCATATGTTATATTTTTAGTATACTCAATAACAATTGATTATGTTAAATTAAAAAATTAATAAATTTACAATTCGATTGCAGCAGTTAGAAAACAATGTAAACAGTGAAGTCTGTTTCTTTTTTACAATAAATCTTGACAACAAAAATATTTTCCAAAAAATATTTGTGCAAGAGAATTATTACCTGAAAGAATCTGAAAAGAATACGCTTCTACTCAAGTATAAATACGTATAAAAAAGTCCGGCCCCCTTACGGGAACCGGACAAACCATTTATAAATTATCCTGGATTAACTATCAGAACTATTTCATTCCCATTTATTTAAACAATTGTCATTGACCAACCCGTATCTTGTCGAAGAAAGGCGTATCTTTTTCTTCAACACATTTTGCTGCATATAAATATAATGCCGCAGACCAGGTTTGCCAGTCCTGCCCCATGGGTTTGCCATCCTGGGCTTTCAACCACTCATTAAAACCAAACTTAATTTCTTTATTGTTGGTTTCCCGCATGATCTGTGTAAGTACCAGAAGCTTTTCCTCGGCAAGCTTATATCTTTTGGCAGCAACCAGAGCAGCAACATAAAATCCGCAGATAAAAGGCCAAATGCCACCATTATGGTATTCACCGGGATTGTTATAGATAGAATATCTTACTTGCCAATCCGGATCTTTTGGTTTAATAAAAGGAAAAAAATTCGGTGGCAGATCCACAGCCAATTCTCCCTTTGCTTTCATGGATTGACATTCTTCCTCAATCCAGGATATCATTTCCGCAGCCCGGGTAGGTGATGCAATTCCCGAGAGAATGGCAAGACTGTTGCCGAGCAGGTCAAACCGTTCACTGCTGTGAATTTTATACGACCAGAGGGCATAATAGGGTTTGTGTTTCATAACAAGGCCTTCATGGACATGCTTGTGAATTGTTCCGCCGGTAATGGTAAACCGGCTCATCTCAGCACGCACGCTGTCTGCTTTCTCATTTAATCCAAACAGCCGGAGATAGCTATATACAATCGTATTCACATATAATCCATATCCCATCACCCATTGTTCATCCCGCCAGTCACTGGTTGGTTGTTGGGCAACCAGGTGACGGTCTGACGGGCTTTGGTAATCCATCCAGGTCAAGGCTTTGCGCACGGCTTCCTCCAGGAAATCATTTTTCCCGGTTACTTTCCTGAAAATACCTGTACCCAATAAAAACAAGGGTGTTGAATCACTCGATCCCCTGTCTTCCTTATCATGAACCAGGGAAGGAATATGACCTCTTTCCGTTTGATTTTTTGCGAGGGTTTCCAATACGGTTTGTATGCTGTCAATCAATTTCTTATTGCCTGTAACAGCTATTCCCAATATGGAAAACATCAGATCCCGGGTATAGGGTTCCGGGTATCCCCAACCGGCAGTACGCGGGAGCCCGTGAAAGGGGCCATGCGCATTATGAAGCAATACTCCCAGGGCAGCTTCTTTTGCCTCAACAATCTCATTCCTGAGCAGAGGGTTTATCATATCACCGACTAATTTAATCCAAATTTTTCGTGCATCAGTTCAACAAATCGCTTTGCAACAACCCGGTAGTCAAAATGTTGAACAGCCCTTAATCTCCCGGCCTTACCCATCTTTTCACGTAATGGCTGATTTGTCATCAATTCCATCAGATACCTGGCAATATCATTCACACTGGCACGGTAGTCTACCGTTCTGGGTTGATTAAATAAAACCTTATGTTGGCTTTCAAATCCCGATTCATCGCCAAGCGTCACTTCGTTCACCACAATCTTCTGTGCAACTTTTGCCAGAAATGCCGTTTCACCGTGAACCAGTGTATCGAGCATTCCCATCGCTTCGATCCCGATCACCGGTTTTTCACAGGCACCGGCTTCAACCTGGGGCATGCCGAAACCCTCAAGCCTTGAAGGTGCTGCATAAATATCGCATGCACCGATGAGATAAGGCATGAAATTACGGGAGATTGTATTCATTGTATAAACCACATTTTTTTCAATGCCCAAGTGGGTTGCCATCTCATGGTCTGATATGTTTTGTCGCTTGGTTCGCGGCTGAGGCCAGACCTTGCAGACATATTTCCAGTCAGGAGCTTTACTGTCAATCATGGAAAGCGCCTGCATGACTTCCTGTGCACCTTTTGAAGCAGCATCACCACCCACAGTGAGGATCATTATCTGATCGGGTGAAACGCCCAATGCCTCACGTACAGTGGTGATTTTTTTGTCATTTTTATCGAACGGAATGAATGAATCGGTATCACAGCCAACCGGCAGTACTTCGATTATCTCGCTCCTGATACCATCTCTGACATACATTTCTTTCACCCAGTTGGAGGTTACCAGAATCAGCGGGAGGTCATTCAATACCTCCTGGTAATTGGCAATGTACCCATCCGCAACCAGCCAGGGAACTGCCCGTACGCCATACCGAAGCGGATGCAGCACCAGATGAGGCACATGTCCCCAATAACCTACACCAATCACGACATCCGGTTCAAACCAACGGTAATACCATTCTTTCTCCTGCGCAGATTCGAAATGAACTGCGTGTGCATCCACACCCATTTCCAGTAACCCCCTGTAAAGCAGATCCCCCTGGGTTGCCAATCCTCCCGGGGAGGGTGGATAATCATATAATACCAGTACTTTCATATTCGTGTTTCTGTCTTTTTAAACCATTTCACCACCTCAGAAGAATCAGTGAAGCACCAAAATGCTTCTGCGCGCGGTGTGGTCTCTGCCTCAAAACTATTCTTCTCAAATCCATATATCTCTGTGATAATACTATATTTTCTATGCCATATCCTTCTGGTAAGCAGACGAAAAATGTTGGCCGTTTCAATAGGTCTTGGATAATATGCCTTCCCCCCGTCTTCATAAGCGAAAAGCCAAAGTTCCTTTGTGGAAATTTTGTCTTTTCCCCAAAGGTTGACAACCGCCTTTCCCACTTCTTCATGCCGGATATGCCTGGTATATTCCCCACCAGGACTATGGGAAATGATGAGATCAAAATACTTTTGCGGCAAAAGCTGAATAATGGTTTCCTCAATAACATTTTCATCCAACAACTTTTGTTCAGGGCCATCATCCAGGTCGCCCATCTTTCCCTCTGCCTTGAAAATTTCTAATGCCTTGAGGAATTTCGGAGCCCGGTCCAAGTCGGAAGCCCGGCAAAGAGTGATTATAAAAAAACTCCATGAAGGATGGCTCAAAATGATTCCTCCTGCCCATAGCGTTTCATCATCCGGATGAGCAACGATTATCGCAACGGATTTTGAAGTTTCACCCGGCATTTTTATACTTTTCAACTGTTAACCGAGCCATGAGATAACTAATTGTAGACTCTGCACCCTGGTTGAGGTTCACATGGGTATCTTCCAGTCCATCGTAACACCCTCCGGTACAAGGGTTGTAAACAATCTGGTGTAACCGGTTGCTTCCCAGAAACCAGTTAAAAGCGATCATCAGTTTGTTAAGGTATTCTTTGTCATTAAATACATCGTAAAATTTACTCAATGTCATAATGGTATATGCCACATCAATGGGTTGTTCTCCAAAACGCCCTGCTTCATGTCCTTTTAACCAGTTTTTATTTGAAATTACTTCAATTCCCTTTTCTGTAAATATAGACTTCAACAGAAAACCGAATGACTCCCTGGCTACATATTTATACTTAGAGTTATTAGTCATCAGGCCGGCATACAACATGGCCTCAGGAAGAATACTGTTGGCGTAGGTAAGATAACTTTCAAACCACTCCCAGTTTTCGACCGACTCATGCTTATACATCTGAACGAGTCTGTCTGCAAGTGTTTCAGTATGTAATATATATACAGCTTCTTTATTTACGGTATGGTAAAAGGATAAGCCTTTTATTGCGAAAGCCATTGCCCGTGTAGAGTGCATGGTTTCAACCCGAAGCAATGCTTTTTGGAGGATTGTTTCCGCCGTTGATATCAAATCCTTAGGCAATAATGCCTTTCTTGAAATGAAATATCCCAACGCCCAGATTGCCCGTCCATTCGCGTCGTCCAGATTGGTACTGTTATTCTGCCCTGTAAACCTTATCTCCTTATCAACATAATTTAAAAAATCTCCATTTGGTTGCAGGCAATGGTTTATAAAATTCAGATAGATCCGGATATATGCCAGATCGTTGTTATCGGTCGTTAATTCATAATGCATACACATGGCAATTAAAGCCCGTGCGTTGTCATCCAGCGTGTAACCGGAATCAATATCAGGTTGATTTATTTTAGAAAACTGAATGATCCCAAAGTCGGTGGTCATTTGTTTTATATGATTCAGGCTGATGGCTGGTAATCTGTATTGTGGTGAAATTTTGGATCCGGATATTTTTTCAAGCAGCAATGCATGCGAAATGGCAGAATTTTCCCAGGTAGTTGAGATAATTTTCTGTAAAGTGTTTGTACTGATATTCTTTCTCAGGGGTTCGTCGTTGAGTAACCTGATAACACCTTCAGCTAACTGTTGAGAATTTTGAAAATCAATGATAATCCCGGTGTCATCACTCAATACTTCCAAAGCATGCGGGATCGGCGTGGAAATAATGGGGCAGGCACAACTCATAGCATAAGAAAAAGTACCGCTGACTGCCTGGTTTGGGTCCTTCGAAGTAAACAGGTAAATATCGGTCAGTTGAAGGTATTCCAGCAATTCAGGCAAAGCAAGGTAACTGTTGATAAATTTCACATGATCCTGAATACCGGTTTCGTTTACTTTCTTCACAAGCATATCCCTGTATACTTCTCCATCATTCTTCACCACTTCAGGATGCGTCTTACCAATGACAAGAAATACTACATCCGGACTGCTCTTAATGATAGAAGGCATTGCATCAAGTGTGGTTTCTATCCCTTTTCCTGAACTTAGCAATCCAAAAGTTGAAAGTACTTTCTTCCCGGTTAACCCATATTTCCCCTTCAGAAAGGATTCGCTTAAGTGGAGAACCAGGTGTGTACCATGTGCAATCACACTGATTTTTTGTTGTGGTACTTCATAGTCATCAGACAATACTCTGGCGGAATTATGGGTCATAACAATAATGGACTCGCAGGCTGCTACCATGCTTTTCACGGTTCTTTTTAATGATTCTTCGGGATGAGGAATCACCGTATGAAAAACAATGATGACAGGTTTGGATACTTTATAGATAAATTGCAGGAATGCTTCCGGCTGTGACTGATAAAAACCAAATTCATGCTGAATCAGAACAACTTTTATCCGATCATTTTGATTGATATAATTCGCCAATTCAAGATATTCATGCGACTGCGAAGTGTCAAGAACATATTTTACTTCATCGGGATAGTTATAGGTTGCTTTACCCGACTCCAACGCACAAACATTAATATTGAAGGAATGTCCGAATTTATTATGCATTGCACGGATCAGATCCTGCGAATAGGTGGCTATCCCGCATTCTCTCGGCGGATAGGAACTGATGAACAGGATTTCGGCGATGTCTTCCTGATGTCCTTCAACCAAATCCGGTCTAAGGTTTGCCTGGGTATTTGCAAAAATTTCCACTTTATTCACGTCACCCCAGGATTTGTGACGATTACCACTCCTCTCGCGATGTGACATAATTTTATTTTTCATCTTTTACTGAATAAGTTAACAATTCGGCCAGCAATTGCGGAAAATTCACCGAGGCAACGGCAATCCGCTCATCTGCAGCACCATAGTATATGAATAATGTATCGCCAAACAACGCAGTTCCGGTAGGGAAAACTACATTATTTACTTCTCCTCTTTTTTCCCAGTCAAATTCGGGCGAGAAGAGTGCATAGGGCAAGCGGGATATGACTTTAGCCGGATTATTCAAATCGAGCAAAGCGGCTGCACAGGCAGAATAGACCATCCCGGAACCTGTTTCCTCTGCTCCATGATAAATCAATAACCAGCCATGTTCTGTTTCAATGGGGGGGCAGCCGCCGCCAATATAGCTTGATTCGTGTGGAAAAACCGGATCCATCACGATCTGATCCTGCAGGTTTCGAAAATACTTCTCCCAGAAAGTTTTGGTGAGATCTTTCAGGTTATCGACAGAAACAATCTGTATGCCTGGTCTTATTCGGTGAAGAAACACCAATTTACCCTTAATTCTCCGGGGAAAGAAAATCACATTTTTATCCCATAACTGTATTTTTTTTTCAGGATCTGGTTCCTGGAAATAAAATTCCTGATTATTGAAATAATTTTCATTTACCGATGTCGCAGACTCGGCCAGAAAAACAAATTCCGCATAGGTGACGGGAGGAACAATGATCCCCTGCTTAACAAAATGGTTTAAAGTTTTTGAAGTGGCTACAGCTCCACGGGCATTGATCCCGTCGTACCCTGTGTAGGATAAATAGTAGAGATCATCAATCTTTACGATACGTGCATCTTCAACCCCATGCGATTCAAAATCCAGTTCCGGAACCATGACCGGCTTATCCCACCGTTCGGCAACTGTCAACGGGCCATCCAGCCTGCAATAACCGATTGTTGAGTTATTTCCGGTTCTCACAGCCCGGTAAAAAAGGTGTACACTTTCTCCTTCCTTTATGACAGCAGGATTGAGGACTCCCTCGTTTTCAAATTCGAGTGCGGTCTTTTCTAAAATGATCCCTTCTTTCTTGACTTCTATCATACAGGGTTTCGTTTTTTTAGCAGTTTTGATCTACGCAAGCGTTTATAGGAACGGTTACTAAAAAGGAGAAACAGGAGAAATTCTCAGTGATTCCTTTGTCTAAACAAAGAATCTGTAACTGACGTTTCCCGCTGGTTTTCCGGTATTTACAGTATTGACAAAATTGGGTATTAAATAGGTGGAAAGTATTACATAACTGTGCAAATAAGTTACATCATTCACACCTGCATTTTAATCAGCCTCACCCCCTTCCACTTCGCCTGCATGAGAGGATGTGAAACGGGAGAGATGTTTGGGTTAATTCTCCGCAGCTTACTGCGAGAGAAAAGATAAATTCAACTCAGATACCAGCTGCTCTGCGGCGAGGAGTTTCATTTTACAAAATCCACAAATTGTCTTGCAATTGGCTTCTTTAAATGTCCTGAGCTCAATATGTGAATGATGTTAATTATTAAGGGAATTGTGTAACGATTCTTGGGTGGAATGTAATCACCTTGCATTATGAAAAACCCTTAGACTTAGAATTTTAAAAGATGAACACAACAAAAATTAAAGGAAGCTGGCAAAAGCCAGAAGGCAAATTCAAACAAATATTTGCTGTTTTGACTGACGAAGATCTGATGCTTGAAGAAGGCAAGGAGGATGAGTTTTATGGTAAAGACAAATTTTATTCGGATGAAAACAAAAGCAGGATTGTGGATCGACCATAGTAAAGCAATTATTGTGACGATTACCGACGAAGTCGAAGAGATTGCAACGGTCATTTCAAATGTTAAGAAACAGCTTCGCCGTTCCGGTGATACAACGCTGAAAGGCTCCTTCGAATCACAACAGGTACTGGCAGATGATGTTCGCCAGCGATCTTTTACCGGGCATCTTAATGTATACTATGATGAAGTAATCTCGTCCATCCGGGATGCAGAATCGCTACTCCTGTTTGGCCCCGGTGAAGCGAAGGTCGAACTGTTGCAACGTCTTGAAAAAAACAACCCTGAAGGGAGGATCATCGTTTCTGAAATCACCGACAAGATGACAGACCCACAGATTGCAGCGAAAGTCCGCGATTACTTTAAAAAATAATTATCATAAATTTCAATGACAGGTGGTTACAAGGGTGTAAATCATGTTACTTATTTCGGAAATTGTGTAACGCGTTTCAGACCGGAAGTGACCACCTTGCATCGTGAAAATTTCTTCACAATTAAAACGTAAAAAAATGAATACTACAGAATTTAAAGGCAACTGGAATGAGCAGAAAGGTAAACTGAAACAGAAATATGCCATCCTGACTGATGATGATCTGCTGCTTGAAGAAGGCAAGGAAGATGAGTTATACGGGAAACTTCAAAAGAAACTTGGCAAGACGAAGGAAGAACTCCATAAAATCATTTCATCGCTCTAAGGATTAAGTGAATAAGATTACGTTTCACTCATGACAGAATGATGAGTTTTTGGGAATTCAACATTTTAATAAAAAATACAATAACACATAAATTTATATCATATGAGAAAAACCTTTTTTTACGCTGCATTTGCCACATTGGTGGCATGCAGTATTTTCACATCCTGCAATTCGAGTGAGAAAAAAGTAGACAATGCGAATGAAAACGTGCAGGAAGCGAAAGAAAATTTGCAGGAAGCTCAAAAGGAGTTGAATGCAGAGTATCCGGCATTTAAGAAAGATGCCGAAGAAAAGATTGCCGCCAATGAGAAACGCATAGATGAGTTGCAGGCAAAGATTAACAAACCAGGGAAAAGCCCATTGGATGAAATGCGTAAAAAGAGAATTGATACGCTGAAAGAAAAAAATGCTGAATTAAGAACGCGGTTGTATAATTATGAAATAGAACGTTCAGACTGGGAAACATTCAAGCGTGAATTCAACCATGACATGGAAGGTATTGGTGATGCTTTCAAAGACTTAGGAAAGGATAACACGAAGTAAAACTCAGCCGGACCTGATTGCGTTATTACATGAAAAACCATCAATGAAAGGACGAATATGAGTACAATTATCACCAAAGACGGAACCCAAATCTATTTCAAGGACTGGGGTTCCGGTACTCCGGTTGTTTTCAGTCATGGCTGGCCACTAAACGCGGATGCATGGGAGTACCAGATGGTCTATCTGGCCTCCCATGGTTTTCGTTGCATTGCCCATGATCGTCGTGGGCATGGACGGTCCAGTCAACCCTGGACGGGTAACGACATGGATACATATGCTGATGATCTCGCAGAACTTATTGATGCGCTCGACCTGAAAGGCTCAACCCTGATTGGTCATAGCACAGGTGGTGGTGAAGTGGCCCGATACATCGGCCGCCATGGCACATCCCGGGTTGCAAAGGTCGTCCTGATGGGTTCAGTGACACCGCTGATGCTGAAAACCGAAGCCAATCCCGGCGGATTGCCGATTGAGGCGTTTAACGACATCCGTGCCGGTGTTGCCGCGGATCGTTCGCAATTCTTTAAAGACCTGACCGTCCCTTTCTATGGCGCCAACCGCGAAGGTCATAAGGTTTCACAGGGAACCCGCGATGCATTTTGGTTCCAGGGTATGCAAGGAGGGCTGAAGAACGAACTTGACTCAATTAAGGCTTTCTCCGAAACGGATTTTACGGAGGACCTTAAGAAATTCGACAAACCCACGATGATTATCCATGGAGATGATGATCAAATCGTGCCGATAACAGCCTCCGCCCTGCTCGTAGCTAAACTAGTGAAAAACGCGATACTCAAAATTTATCCGGGCGGTCCTCATGGTCTTGCTGACACCCATAAAGATCAGCTTAACACCGACCTGCTGGCTTTCATAAAAACCTGATTCCATAACAAAACCTGACCGGTCAGATTCATGCGTTTTCCTGCTGTTGGTATACGCCGTCAATCTTTTTTGCCAGGTCGAAATCATTTTGTGTGATTCCTTTGGCGGAATGCGTATTCAATTTGATGCTTACCTTGTTGTAAACATTACTCCAGTCCGGATGATGATCCATCTTCTCCGCTTCCAACGCAATGGCTGTCATAAATGAAAATGCTTCAACAAAAGTCCTGAAAGTAAAATCCCGGTTTATTGTCTTTCCATCAAAATTCCATCTTTTCAAATGAATGGACAGGTATTCTGTGACGCCTGTTTCTGTTATTGCTTTCATTATGCTCTTTTTAGAAATCTACAATTACTTGTTCATTTAAGCTATTCGTTTTTTTTCTGCCTGCACCAATACAAATATACCCATCCTAAAAGTGTTTTTTAATGATTTCCATAAAACTTCATTATATACAATTATCTACCTATCATCATTTAAGGATTATTGTTAATTTTACCAGTCTAAAAACGTGAGCCATGAGAACGATAACATTCCTGATCATTGTTACCTTATTTCCAGTTACTCTTTTTGCACAGATTCCCAACAACGGGTTTGAGAACTGGACCAACATGGGTACCTATGGCAACCCGGATCAATGGGGCAACCTGAACGATTATACCGCCTCAACCGGTACTTTTACCTGTACCAAGGGTGCACCAGGAAATCCGGGATCGGCTTATGTGAAACTTATTTCAAAAACCATTACTGGAATGGGAATTTTGCCAGGAATTGCCGTAAGTGGTGTATTAGACATAACAACTATGAAGGCTGTATCGGGATTTCCCTGCTCCATCCGGCCGGAGTCACTGGACGGGAGTTGGCAGTTCATGGCAAATGGAGATGACCAAGGTTATATTTCCGTTCTCCTGACAAGTTGGAATACCAGCAATCACCGAAGAGATACCATCGCTATTGCCTTTTTGCCGTTGCCCGGGATGGTGATGAGTTGGAGAAACTTTTCCATCGCACTGAATTATCTGAGCGGTGCAGATCCTGATTCAGCCATCATTACCGCTTCGGCCAGCAATGCCCCGGGTGTTACCATTGCATCCGGAAGCTATCTTTACCTGGATGATCTCGCTTTTATTGGTACCGTTGCCGGAATCAAGAATCAAAAGAACGATGTTGCACTGCATGTTTATCCAAACCCTGTTGGACAGAATCTATATGTAAAACTTTCCGGCGAAGTTAGTGGACCGGTTTCCTTGGAAATTTTTAATCTTGAGGGCAAAAAATTACTATCCCTTGAATATAAATCACCGGATCAGCTTCTCCCGGTCAATGTCAGCCAGATTCCCGAAGGGACTTACCTGCTTAAAATCACCTCAGCAAAAGTGATTTATACTCAAAAATTCCTGCGGAAGTACTAAGTCTAGAAATGCTGATCCTCTTCAGGTTTGATTAAGATACATCGTTGCTTTTTCCCTCGTGTTCTGCTTCCATGATTTACGGTTTTTTTTATTTTCATGTTTTTAACCTATAATATTTTAAATAGGTTAATAATTAAAATATTTTTTCGTAGTAGCAGATAATTATATACTTTCAGATAATTGCTGCACTCCTAAAGACATTTTAACAATGAAAAAAATCTTCTACCGGACCATCCTGGGCTTACTATGTTATGGATTTAATCCGGTGTTTGCCCAGATTGGAATCGGAACAGCTTCTTCCCCTTTGTTTGGGATTATTAAAACATTTAGGCTTACGATTCAGCAATAATCCAATGCTTGTTTATTCCCCATCGTTTCGACTTGTCATCAGTTGCCTTCCCTACATTTCCGATATGAAGTTCATAACTGTTCATTTACTCACTTGATGAAATGGATTTTTGCTGATATTTGCATACCTGCTGGAAAACAATAAGAATATTCACGCAAAACGATCAGAATCGATGAATAAAAATAATTACTGGAAATCTGCCCCGGTCTTTATGGCCTTTCTGTGCATGGGGTTTGGCGATGTGGTTGGGCCAATGGTTGGTCTTGCCAAAGACTCATTCCAACTCTCCAATTTCATGGCACAGCTGCTGCCGATGATGGGATTCCTAATGTTCGGACTGCTCTCAGTCCCACTCGGTATCCTTCAGGACCGACGAGGCAAGAAATTCTTGCTCATCGCCGGATTGGTGATAGCATTCATCGGACTGCTTCTCCCTATTTTAAATGGAATGTATGGTCCTGTTTCTGATTTCGGAATCGGCGTTTCAAATTCCAAGTTCTTTGTGATCCTGGTTGCAATCCTTCTCCTTGGTGCCGGTGCAACTGTGCTTCAGGTTTCCGGGAATCCGATCATGCGGGATGTATCACCCGAAGGAAAATTTTCGAGCAATCTCTCCCTGGGACAGTCTATAAAAGCGATCGGCTCTTCCCTGGGATTCCTTCTCCCTCCTCTTGTAGCCATTCCACTTGGTCTCGACTGGACCATCCTCTTCCCGGTTTATGCATCGCTGATCATGATCACACTGATTTGGATCACACCTGTGAAAATTCATGAAAAGAGGGATGAACATTCAAAACCCGCCACGATCAAAGCATGTTTAGGATTGCTTGGAAATGGATTTATCGCTATGATGGTTTTTTCGATTTTTGTATATGTGGGAGCCGAAGTGGCGATGAGTTCAGGTGTTCCGATCCTGCTGAAAGAAAATTATGGTATGGATCACTTTGGGTTACTGGTTGCCTGGTCACTCTTCTTCCTGCCGATCCTGATCGGGCGATTTACCGGAGCTCTTTTACTTCGCGTCTTTTCCCCGAAAAACTTCCTCTTTTTCACAGTTATGTTATCCATCATTGGGATTTCTCTGATGTTTGCCGGGATCAAAGAACTGGCTTTCGGGGGGATTATTCTGGTAGGGCTGGGCTTTGCGAATATCTTCCCGTTAATTTTCTCCATTACAGTTGACAGATATCCCGAAAGAACCAACGAACTTTCCGGACTGATGGTTTCTGCGATTGTAGGCGGAGCAATCATCCCTCCCGTGATGGGGCTGATCGCTGATGCAACCTCTGTGCAGGTCGGGTTCCTGGTCCCACTGATTGCCATGGTGTTCATTCTCTATGTTGCTATAAATAACCTCCGGAAAAATTAATTTCAGGCTCATGAAAAAGATTTTGTTTTTGAATTCCTTCTTGCTGGTCCTGTTCCTGAATTCCTGCGATAACAAACACTTTATCACTGACCGTACCTATCGAAACAAGGTCAAAAACCAGTTTGAGGTTACCCGGAAACTGGCTGCTAACCGGGAGGATCAGCTTTTTGGTGTATTTGATCAGAAACTTAGCTTGCAGGAAAAGGAGGCGCTTCAATTTTTATTTGCCTATATGCCCTTAAGCGATCTGGCGGATTATAACGGAGATTTCTACCTGCAAAACGTCAGGGCTTCCTTTGCTGCCAGGGATACCTTCTCATGGGGAAAACATATCCCGGAGGATATCTTCCGCCATTTTGTGCTTCCGGTTCGTGTGAATAATGAAAATCTTGATTCCGCAAGAATTGAATTTTTCGCCGAATTGAAAGACCGGATCAAAACGATGACGCTGAAAGAGGCGATACTAGAGGTAAACCATTGGTGTCATGAGAAAGTCACTTACAAAGGCACTGATTCACGGACATCTTCTCCCCTTGCAACCATCAAAACCGCCTATGGCCGGTGCGGAGAAGAGTCAACCTTCACCGTTTCCGCAATGCGTGCGGCATGCATCCCTGCACGGCAGTGTTATACGCCACGATGGGCCCACAGCGACGACAATCATGCCTGGGTGGAAGTATGGGTGGATGGAAAGTGGCATTACCTGGGAGCTTGTGAACCGGAACCGGACCTGGATCTTGGATGGTTCAGCGGACCGTCCAAGCGAACCATGCTGGTCAATACAAATGTCTTTGGCGATTATACCGGTGCGGAGGATGTGCTCCTCAAAGACCCGCGGTTTACCAGGATCAATATCCTTCCCAATTATACAAAAACGAAAAGAATTTTCGTGAAAGTAACCGGTGAGGATAAAAAGCCGGCCGACAGCGCAATTGTGGAATTCCAGCTTTACAACTATGCAGAATTCTATCCGCTTACACGCACGTTTACCGGTAAAGATGGGTTGTGTTCTTTTCTAACTGGTTACGGTGATCTGATCATTTGGAGTGCAAAAGGAGATCGCTTCGCTTACCGGAAAATCACTGTAAAAGATATGGATACCCTCCATCTTGTGCTTTCACTGAAACCTGGACGGGAATATGCTGAAGATATTGACCTGGTGCCACCTCCTGAAGTGAAAGCTGAATCAAAAGTGAGTGATTCAGCCAGGGCGGAAAATACCCGCAGGTTTACCTTCGAAGATCAGATCAGGGGCAACTATGAAAAAACCTTCATCGATAGTACAAAGAGTCGCCGTCTGGCTGAGGTTCTTAAAGTAAATCCGGATTCCCTGTGGAACTTTCTGAAAGGAAGCCGGGGAAACTATCGTGAGATCATCGACTTTATCTCTTCCGTGCCTGAAGAAAAAAAAGGATGGATATTCCCACTGCTTGGCGCTATTTCTGAAAAAGACCTGCATGATATTCCTCCCGGTGTTCTGTTTGATGCAATTAATGCAATCCCCGCTGTTGTGCCATCTGATTATGACCGAATGATTTATACATCATACGTTTTGAACCCAAGGGTTGACAATGAACTCCTGAAACCTTACAAGAGTGTCATTCGGGATGCATTTGATCAATCGTTTATTGATAAATGCCGGAAGGTTCCGCTCGAACTCGTTAGCTGGATCAGGCAAAATCTGAAAATTGATGCCAAGGCCAATTATGCAAAAGTCCCCATCACCCCTTGTGGCGTATACGAGTTAAAAGTAGCGGACGAACATTCCAGGGATATTTTCTTTGTTGCTGCATGCCGTAGTTTTGGAATTGGTTCACGGCTGGAACCGTCCACTCTGTTACCACAGTATTATCATCAGGGAAAATGGATTGATATCCGTTTTGATCCCGAAGAAATACAACCGGGCAGCAGGGCCATCCTGATCATTGATAAAGATCCTCAGAAAAAAGAGACTGTACCTGAGTATTATTCGCATTTTACGATCGAAAGATTTTCGGATGGATTTTATAAGTCACTGAATTATGAGAATGACTCATCGTTAAAGACCCTTCCATGCCGGCTGGAAGTTATGCCCGGCGCCTACATGATGGTAACCGGGCACAGAATAGAAGGCGGAACGGTTCTCTCCCGTCTCACTTTCTTCAACCTTGAGTCAGGAAAAGAAAAAAGAATGCAAATCATCCTTAGAGAAAAACCGATCCTGTCATCGGTTCCTGATATTGTGGTTAATCCCTCCGATCTTATCCTGAAAATAACCGGAAAACCCGTATTACCAGGTAAATCGGGAACCATCATTGCCTGGCTCGAACCGGAAAAGGAACCCTCCAGACATTTTATTGCTGACCTCATCCTGAAAAAGAATGATTTCAGTAAATGGAACGGTCGGATACTTCTTTTGTTCAAAACGGAAAGAGAGAAAAAACTTTTTGTGGAAAAGAATACCGGAGAAATTCCGAAAACATGTAGCGCTATGGTCATCCCTGACGGGTCTCTCCCTGTTTTCATGAAAATGATGAAGTATCAGACCAGTATTGAGCTTCCTGTCGTCACTTACGTTGATCAAAGCGGAAAAATCAGATATTTTTCTTCCGGATACCGGATCGGTACCGGCGATGAATTATTGCAGTTAACAAGATAAAATTTCAGCCATGAATCTGACTTTAATGATGAGCATAATCACCCTGGTGAGCACAACAGCCATCAAATCACCGGATGACAAACTTCTCGATAAGAAAAACTGCACGTATCATGGGATGAAACTCTACGGTAAGATCAAGATCGTTGAGAACTTCCCCGATATTAAGGTGAAGATTGTTGAGAATTTTCCGGATCTGAAAGTAAAACTGGTTTCCAGTTTCCCGGATCAATGTGGAGAATGGCAAATGGTGGAAAATTTCCCGGACCTGAAAGTGCAGATCGTGGAAAATTTTCCAGATATAAAAATACAGTTTGTTGAGAGTTTTCCCGGAATGCCTTAACGGTTACTTTACCATCATGACTTTATCCTGGTATAGTGGTTTGCCATTCTCTGAAAGGCGGATGATATACATCCCACTGGCAACGTTAGCTGAAACCGTTACCGTTTCTCCTCCGGTAAATGTCTGTTTCCACACCATTGCACCCGAAAGGCTGAATAGGGATAGCTGATAGCTGTGCCCGCTTTGTAATTCTGCACACTGAATGGTCGTTCCCTGCCTCATTGGGTTTGGAAATGAGCAGTAACGATGCATTTCGAGGTCGTTGATTCCCTGGACTTCCGTGTAGTAATATCTTGCCAACGTTGAATTTGTCCATACACTGGCGGTCCAGTTCTGCGTCAATTTTTCCAGCAGATACCTGAATTCATCATAGGTGTATACTTCCTGTAAATTATTTACCCATTCGCCCGAAACAGTGTTCCATTGCTGGTTAACATGGGTGATTAGATCTGAATTCGAATTAAAGCCATAGGTATCACGGCTCCCTCCGGTGATCAGATAAGTCGAAAAATCAATAAACCGCTCATACGTGTCAATCAATTGGTTTACACTGTCGTATTGAATGAACTGGTTGGCAATATAATTGCTCGTGAGTGGGTTCCAAATGCTCCCCGATTCTGTAATCAATTGTCCGTTATTATACGTATAAATCTTCAGTACATGATAATTCCAGGTCAGGAGCAAGGGATCGAACTGGCGCGTCGTTGCAGAAAAAAGAAGCCCTTCGGTACTATAAGAATAGTCAGTTTGTTCAATTGAATCCCAGGAAGAGGTGACATTATTCCAGGATTGATTCAGTGAATAAACCGGTTTCCCCTGCAGATTATTCGTGTATTGGTCACGAATCACGTTTGCCCAGGTTGAGGTGCTGTCCACCCAGGTGTATTCAGAATGTTCAACTAAGGCATTGTTTGCATCGAAGGAATCAAGCTGACGGAAATTATTCATCCAGGAAGTATCCCCCCATATCATGAAAATCTCTTCCGTTTGGATATTGCTGGTATTATATGAGAAATTGACCTTCGTAGAGTTCAGCCAGTTGTTAGTAATGGTATCGAGTTTCTGGGAGATTCTTGATGAAACATTTTTATTTGCATCATACGTAGCTAGGTAACGGTCACCCCCGGTAAATTTCTGACGTTGCTGATCCCAGGTTTTTTCAAACAGGGTATCTGCATTTTTCTTTGACAGATTGTGTGCGTACTGGTAGGTAATCCATTCATTGGCCGCCGTCCAGAATTGCCCCGTTATCGTTGCGGGAAAAGGATTTTCTGCTTCATAGGTATTTACATACCTGAGATAATTGCTCCACTGGCTTGATATGGGGTTGATTTTCAGATATAGGTCCTGAATAACCAAACCATTGCCATTATGGATCTTATAATTTTTCGTCTTCGCATCCCAGTTATTTGAGACCCAGTTGTATTCGTAAATCGAATCAAGTTGTTTGATCATTTCCGGACGAAAAAAATCAGCGTCAAGGTAACCAGCCGTCTGACTTTGTGACTTTCCTGCCATAAGGAAAATCATCATAAATGACAATAATGTAATCTTTTTCATGTGTTTATAATTTTGATTTTATGGGTCATATTGCGTTTCTATCCGCCGCTGCGGATCATCATTTGTGGTTTTTTTAATCAATGAATGTGAGGATAGTTCATAAGAAATGTATTAACACGTTCATTGGTTAAGCAAAAATAACAATAAAAATTGTCCGAACCTGTTATAAAATGTTTGTATATTTAGAATAATTTTAAATAACGCGCATTGAACTGACAGTATGAATGAATTAAGGTCCAAAAGAAATGATGCCTTGGAGGTGCTTGCGAAAAAAATCCTGAGCAACAATCACAGGCATGCTTTATCTCCCCTGTTGAAAAAAGAAGCCATCGATTACATCACGGAGTTGCTGGCTTTATTGTTTCCACATTTTTCGTTTAAGAAATTCTGTTCTGCTGCAGATATCCTGGCCCGGCTTCAGTTGCTTGAGCGAAAACTGATTGACCTCTTAAAGTTATTGGAAAAAGAGTATGAAGGGAATGTAGCCGTGACCGCATCAAAATTCACTGCAGTCGTTCCAGAGATTCATGACAAGCTCTGGAATGATGCCCGGGCGTTTTTCCTTGAAGATCCGGCCGCTAAGAACGTTGATGAAGTGATCCTGGCCTATCCCGGATTCATGGCGATTGCAGTTCACCGTATTGCACATGAATTGATTATTCTTGGAGTTCCGTATATTCCGAGGATTCTTTCAGAATATGCCCATGGAATAACCGGCATCGATATTCACCCGGGAGCTGAAATCGGATCCCCCTTTGTCATAGATCATGGCACAGGCGTAGTGATCGGAGAGACTACTTTGATTGGCTGTAATGTGAAAATTTACCAGGGTGTGACCCTCGGGGCACTGAGTGTCAGCAAGAGTTTGAGTCATACCCGGAGGCATCCTACCATTGAAGATGATGTGATCATTTATGCACAGGCGGTCATCCTGGGCGGAAGGACTGTAATTGGGAAGAAATCGATTATCGGGGGGAATGCCTGGGTTACCAGAAGTATTCCCCAAAACTCCGTAGTTTATAACAAAGTTGAAGTCAGGCTCCGGGGAAATGAAAGTTTTGAGACCCCGGAAAATAATAATAATCACTCATAATTACAATCGTAAGATGAAAGCACAAAATATATTGGAAACAATCGGGAATACACCTCATGTCAGGATTAACCGTCTTTTCGGTGATAAGAATGAGGTTTGGATCAAACTTGAACGGGCAAACCCCGGAAACAGCATCAAAGACCGTATTGCCCTGGCAATGGTTGAGGATGCGGAAAAATCCGGGCGGTTAAAGCGGGGAGGGATTATCATCGAACCTACTTCCGGAAATACCGGAATTGGGCTGGCAATGGTGGCTGCAGTGAAACAATACAAGCTGATATTGGTGATGCCTGAGTCCTTCACAGTTGAACGGAGGAAGTTGATGGCCGCCCTGGGTGCAACCTTCGTCCTGACCCCGCGGGAACTGGGTATGAAAGGAGCCATTGCCAAGGCACTGGAAATTGCTGCTGAAACACCGGGCTCCTGGATCCCGCAACAATTTGAGAACCCTGCAAATGTCAGAATCCACACAGAAACAACAGCCAGGGAAGTGATGCAGGATTTCCCTGAAGGGTTTGATTACCTAATTACGGGTGTTGGAACCGGAGGACATATTACCGCCGTCGGACGGATTCTGAAGGAGAACTTTCCGGAAACCAAAGTTTTCGCTGTTGAGCCGGAACTATCTCCGGTTATTTCAGGTGGTCAGCCAGGCCCTCATCCGATCCAGGGCATCGGGGCCGGATTTATTCCGGGGAACCTGGATAAAACTGTTCTGGATGGTGTCATTACCATATCCAAAGATGAAGCTTTTGCCTTCGTTCACCGCATGGCCGAAGAGGAAGGAATGATCGTTGGCATCTCTACCGGCGCATCATTGGCTGCCGTTTCCAAAAAGCTGAAGGAAACAGGTGACGGAAAACGGATCCTCACCTTTAACTATGACACGGGAGAACGGTATTTATCGGTGGAGGGACTTTTTTAAAACCCTCGTCAACCCTGAAAAATGTTTAATACTCGCTAACTTCGCAACCTCAAAAACTTTTAACACATGAAAATTTTATTGATCATTGGCATTATCATCGTCTTACTGGTCCTTTTTTATTTTGTCCGGAAAGGCGGGACAGCAAAAGAAGGAATTACGGATATCAAGGCTAATGAAGCCGCTGAAATGATAAAGGATAACAAAAGCAACAAGAATTTCGTAATCCTGGATGTGCGAACTCCCGGAGAATTTATCTCCGGACATATTGCAGGTGCAAAAAATCTCGACTATCATTCATCCGGATTTGATTATTCGCTCGACACGCTTGACAAGAGTAAAACCTATCTGGTGTATTGCCGTTCGGGTAACCGGAGCTCACATGCTTCCAACCTTATGAAAACAAAAGGTTTTGCCAATCTCCTGAACCTGCAGGGAGGAATTATGACCTGGAGTGGTGCAACCCAAACCGGGAAATGATTCCTGGTTCCGGTAGTTTTAAAAAAAAAGACTGTTTCAGGGAACTGAAACAGTCTTTTTTCTAAAAAACGGAGGATACTACTTTAACCCGCGATGTTGCAATAAAGATTCCACTGAAGGATCCTGTCCACGGAACTTCTTATACTGGATCATACCTTCATCGTCACCGGATTCGGCGAGGCAATATTTGCGGAATTTGGCAGCTAAAGCTGGATTGTAGAGGTTGCCGGAATTTTTAAACGCATCGAAAGCATCTGCATCTAAAACAGCAGCCCAGATATAAACGTAATATCCGGCAGCATATCCGCCATCAAAAATGTGTGAAAAATAAGTGGTACGGTATCTTGGAAGTATTTCAGGGATCAAACCGATCTTGTCCATACTTGCTTTTTCAAATGCGGTTACATCAATATCACGTGCTTCGGTAAGACCATGATAATCCATATCCAGGATGGAGGCGGCCAGGTATTCTATTGTAATGAAACCTTGGTTAAAGAGTCCGCTTTTTACGATCTTGTCAATGAGTTTGTCGGGAATTACCTCTCCTGTCTTATAATGTTTGGCATAAGCCCTTAATACTTCCGGTTCCCCGGCCCAGTTCTCCATAATCTGGGAAGGTAGTTCAACATAATCCTGTGGCACGGAGCCGGCTGTTCTGGTGTATTTCCCCTGGGTGAACAGGCCATGCAGGGCATGTCCGAACTCATGGAACAAAGTGGTGGTTTCTTCCCAGGTCAACAGAGAAGGCATATCAGCCGTTGGTTCGGTGAAATTGCAAACAAGCGAAACGACAGGATCAATCCTTTTCCCATTTTCCCATCCAGCTGAACGGAAATCGGTACACCACGCTCCTCCCCTTTTCCCGTCTCTCGGGTAATAATCCAGGTACAAAATGCCGACCGGACTTCCATTGGCTTCCTTCACTTCATAAGTTTCTACATCTTTCTGATATACAGGCAGGTCACTTCTTTTTTCAAAAGTGATCCCGTAAAGTTTGTTAGCCACATGAAACATCCCGTTACGGACGTTATCCAGGCTGAAATAGGGCTTGAGTTCACTTTCATCAAGATCGTATTTTTCTTTCCTTACTTTTTCAGCATAATACCACCAGTCCCAGGAAGCGAGTTGGAACTTTCCGCCTTCCTTGTCTATGATTTTCTGCATCTCAACAACTTCTTTTTTCGCGATCGGTAAAGCGGCATTCCAGAGTTTCATCAAGAATTCATTCACATTGGCAGGTGTTTTTGCCATGTTTTCATCGATGATATAAGAAGCATAGTTAGGGAATCCCAGTAAATTGGCCTGTTCAACGCGAAGCTTGACCATTTCCGCTGCGATTTTCTTATTGTCATTTTTATTGTTGTTGTCCCCTCTCATAAAATAACCGCGATAGATTTTTTCGCGCAGATCACGGTTTTCTGCATATTGAAGAAATGGAATCCAAGATGGTTTGGAAAGGGTAAATACCCATTTGCCATCGAGTTTCATCGCCTTTGCTGTTTCCGCAGCAGCATCAATGATCTCTTTAGGAAGCCCGGCAAGATCCTTTTTATCTTCAATCACCAGTTTGAAATTGCTCTTGGTCTCAGCAAGAAGATTTTCTCCGTATGTGATGCCAAGCATCGACAATTGTGTGTTGAGCTTTCTTAACTGATCCTGTTTGTCTTTGGGAAGATCTGCGCCACGTCTGACGAAATCCCGGTAGTATTTCTCCACTACCCTGATTTGCTGAGTATCCAGTTTCAGATCATGCCGTTTTTCATAAACGATTTTGATTCTCCTGAACAACTTCTCATTCAGCGCAATATCATCGGAGTGTTTGGTGGTGAGCGGACTCAGTTTCCTTGCGATTTCCTGCATCTGAGGGTTGGTATTTGCTGATTCCACATTGTAAAACACCTTACTGACGTTAACGAGCAGCTTACCTGATTTATCAAATGGCAGGATTGTATTTTCAAAGGTCGGTTCTTCCTGGTTATTGGTAATGACTTCAATTTCAGCCATCTGTTGTTTCATCCCTTCCAGGAAGGCAGGCATGTAATCTGTTGTATCGATTTTATCAAAAGGCGGAACCTGGAATGGCGTTTTATAATCCGTAAAAAAAGGATTATCCGTCTTGGTTGCATTCTTACAACCCGTGAAAGTCAAAATGGTCATGGCCATGAATAGCAATAATAAGTTTCTGTTCATAGATTAATGATTATAAAGTTAAGAAATAGAGGGATATAACATGACAAAGGTAACAGGATTTCAGAAATTAGAACCAAGCCACCCTGAACTTTTCATATAGCCCTGCATTTATCCGGTGAACGCATGATTTTATCCGGTGTGTGGGTTTGGCAGCTTCTGTCAAAGCATTGTCCTGCAATCCGGCATTTTTATCGAATAGATTTTCATTCGGTTATGTGTTACTATACATTTGATCAGTAATTTTAAAAACGAAAGCCATGAAAACAAAAGTGTTCACCTTAATCCTTTTCGCATTGGTCGGATTAAGTACAACCTATGCAGGTAAACCCGCCGCGGAATTATTCTATGAAAAACTAACCCAGAGTATCCAATACCCCGATCAGGCCGTTAAAGCAGGAATTGAGGGGTTTGTGGATGTTGTTTTCGTAATCAATGATGAAGGATTCATCGTTGTCAAAAGTACGGATTCTTCGGCTCCTGAATTGGAAAAATATGTTAAAGAGAAGATTTCAACCATCAAATGCAGTGGCATAAAATGTATTTATAATGAGCATTTTAAGGTAAGGTTTGTCTTCAAACTTTCCTGAATGTGGATTGCTGAAAAAGTGGGTCCCTCTTTTGGTAACAGAAGGGGGATCTTTTTTATGGAGCCAGGCGTTCCCGTATCCACTTTCCTTCAGCAAAACGATACTGAACCCGGTCGTGCAGGCGATGTTCCCTTCCCTGCCAGAATTCAAAAAGAAATGGCTGAATTCTGTATCCACCCCAATGGGCGGGCCTTTCTTCAGCATTCAAGCCTTTCAGTATCCATTCATCCCTGGTTTTTTCAAGAAATGCCCTGTCGGGAACAACCCTGCTTTGTTCAGATATGATGGCACTCAACCTGCTGCCCGGAGGCCGCGACATAAAGTATTCATCCGATTCGGAAGAAGTAGTTTTAATTACCCGCCCCTGGATCCTGACCTGCCGTTCGATCTCCTTCCAGAAAAAATCAATGGCAGCAAAGGGATTTTCCGTCAAGTCCCGGCCTTTGCGGCTTTCATAATTCGTAAAAAAGAGGAAACCCTCTTCATCAAAGCCCTTGAGCAGGACAATCCTTCCCGATGGAATTCCATCTCTACCGGTTGTAGCGAGAAACATGGCATTGGGTTCATCAATCTCAGCCCGTTTGGCATCCTGCATCCAAATCGCAAACTGGGAAAACGGTGATTTCTCCGCTTCTGCTTCTTCGAGTTTGGCAAGTGAATACTCGCGCCGTATAAATTCGATCTCCTTTTTATTCATTTTTTGGTGCAGCTATATTTGTAATGAACTTTTTTTGGCATTCCTTCAAAATTACTTTAATTTTGAAAATGATCCTGCTCAACACTTAAAATGTATCATGTCAAATAAGATTACCAAAAAGGAACTGGAAGAGATCAGGGGCAGACAGGTTCCTTCAAAAGAATATACCAACGGAGAAGTCACTGTTTTCTGGAAACCAAAATTTTGCATCCACTCAGCCAATTGTCTGATGGGGTTACCTGAAGTATTCGACAATTCAAAGAAACCATGGATAGATGTCCAGGCCGCTTCTACCAAAGAAATTGTAAAGACGGTAAACACTTGTCCTACCCGCGCCCTGACTTTTCTGATGAATGAGAAAGATGAAGCGCAGGATGAAGAAAAACCTATGGAAAGAACGGGAAAGGCGGGTCGAATACAGATCCAGAAAGACGGCCCGGCGCTCATTTCCGGGGATTTTGTGATCGTGGATGAGAACAAAAAACCCATCGAGGTCACTACCAAGGTCATTTCCCTTTGCCGTTGCGGAGCATCAAAGAAAAAACCATTTTGCGACGGTACGCATCGCAGTATCGGGTTTAAAGATTAATTACACAAATAAACCTTTTTTTATGATTATCGGTTTGATGAAAGAATCAGGTGGAGAGCGCAGGGTTGCCTTGTTACCTGAGGCGGTTGCTCTCCTGAAAAATATGAATGTGACTGTATTAGTTGAAAAAAATGCCGGAGAGATGGCTTTTGCAGGGGATGCCGATTATATTGCTGCTGGTGCGGAGATGGTTTCAAGGAAGGATTTGATCGCCAAAGCGGGGATGCTGCTT
Organism: Bacteroidales bacterium; assembly: GCA_038244085.1. GTDB lineage: Bacteria > Bacteroidota > Bacteroidia > Bacteroidales > FEN-979 > FEN-979. The sequence continues at coordinate 24,653 of JBBRTX010000011.1, forward strand.
TGTATTAATTCTCCTTTGTTAAGTGAAATTCCCCCTGAAAAGATTCTGGTCGGCGCATTTAATCCGCTGCAGGAAACGGAACGGGTAAAGCAAATGGAAATAGGAGGCATCACGAGTTTCAGCCTTGATATCATTCCCCGCACTTCCCGGGCCCAGGCCATGGATATTTTGTCATCCATGGCAACCGTAAGTGGTTATAAAGCGGTTCTGACGGCAGCCAATACCATCCCGAAGTTTTTTCCTATGTTTATGACGGCAGCCGGAACCATAACGCCGTCAAAAGTACTAATCCTGGGTGCAGGGGTCGCAGGACTTCAAGCATTGGCTACCGCCCGGAAACTGGGTGCAGTAGTAGAGGTTTTTGATGTAAGAGCGGCTGTAAAGGAAGAAGTTACCGGCCTTGGAGGAAAATTCGTTGAAGTGGAAGGGGCTGTGGATGATAAGGCTGCAGGCGGTTACGCAGTTGAACAAACTGAGGATTTCAAGAATCGTCAGGCCGATGCGATCCATCAGCACGCCATAAAATCGGATGCAATCATCTGTACGGCACAGATCCCGGGCAAAAAGGCCCCGTTGCTCATCACGGAACAAACGGTTGCAGCCATGAAAGCCGGAGCGGTAATCGTCGACCTGGCAGCTTCAACCGGTGGAAATTGCGCCCTTACCCAGAATGATCAGACCATCACGGTCGGACAGGTTACCATCATCGGAAACTCAAAGCTAGCCGGGGATATGCCCGGTGATGCCAGTAAAATGTTCGGAAAAAACATGATTAACTTCCTGAAGCTGTTGATAACGACCAACGGTGATCTCAATTTGAACTGGGAAGACGACCTGATCAAAGGAACCTGTGTGACTCATCAGAATGAGATCGTGAATGAAAGAGTAAAAGCAATTGTTCAACAATAAAATCATGACTTATGAATGATATCCTCCAATTTTTCCTCAATTACCGGGAAGCCATATTCATCATCATCTTATCCATCTTTTTGGGGATCGAGGTGATTTCCCATGTTCCATCTGTCCTGCACACGCCCCTTATGTCGGGAGCCAATGCCATCCATGGTGTGGTGATTATCGGCGCTATCATTGTAATGGGCCATGCCCAGAATATCCTGGCTATGGTCTTCGGATTTCTGGCGGTAATCCTGGGCACTTTGAACGTGGTGGGCGGATTTGTCGTCACCGATCGCATGCTTGAGATGTTTAAGAAAAAGAAAAAATAACGAACATGGTACAAATATTCACTCCCCAAATCAGCATTCTGGAAATTTCTTATTTACTGGCATCCGTCCTTTTCATACTGGGGCTTAAAAAACTAAGCCACCCGGAAACAGCACGAAACGGTAATCTCTGGGCTGCAGTCGGTATGCTTATTGCCATTGCCGCGACCATTTTTCTGCATAAGAAAGATGGCGAAAATATTGGCAACATCCCCTGGATTTTTGCAGCGCTCGTCATTGGTACCGCCCTTGGATGGGTAGCTGCCAAAAAGGTGAAGATGACCGCCATGCCGCAGATGGTGTCACTATTCAATGGAATGGGTGGTGCCTGCGCAGCGCTTATTTCCCTGATGGAATTTCCGAAAATGCAAAGTGCCCTGGCCATGCAGGCTCAACTAAACATGTTCAACGGGGAAGCCATTGCCATCCTGTTGGGCCTTACCATCGGAGGTGTCTCTTTTGCCGGCAGTATGATCGCATTTGGTAAGCTCGATGAAAGAATCGGTGATATCAAATCTCCTGTTCTCAGGTATATCAACCTGATTTTCATGATCCTGCTTTTCGCTGTTATCATTTACATCATGGCGATGACACCGGTTGCCGGCAATAACACCATGATATATGTGCTGGCCATTCTTGCATTGTTATATGGGGTAACTTTTGTGATGCCCATCGGAGGTGCAGACATGCCTGTGGTGATCTCGCTGCTAAATTCTTTTACCGGAGTAGCCGCCGCCATGGGAGGCTTTCTGTATAATAACCAGGCCATGTTAACCGGAGGTATTCTCGTCGGATCTTCAGGAACCATTCTTACCATACTGATGTGCAAGGCCATGAACCGATCATTGCTTAACGTGATCATAGGCGCTTTTGGAGTCAGTGTTGCCAGTACAGCCCAAAGTGGTGACAAAAATGTAAAAGAAATTTCCCTGAGTGATACGGCCATCCTGCTGAGTTATTCTCAGAAAGTGTTCATTGTTCCGGGATACGGACTGGCAGTTGCCCAGGCCCAGCATCTTTGTCATGAATTGGATTCGCTTCTTACCTCCAAAGGTGTAATCGTGAAGTACGGTATCCATCCCGTTGCCGGAAGAATGCCGGGACACATGAACGTCCTGCTTGCGGAAGCCGATGTACCGTATGAAAAACTGCTTGAGATGGAAGAGGCCAATAAGGAGATGAGCAGCACCGATGCCGTGATTGTGGTTGGAGCAAATGACGTGGTAAATCCTGCTGCTGAAGATGACCCGTCAAGCCCTATTGCAGGCATGCCAGTGATACAGGTATGGAATGCAAAGAATGTTATCGTGATGAAAAGAAGTATGGCCAAGGGATATGCTGCTATTGAGAATAATCTCTTTTATCAGCCCAAAACCAGGATGCTGTTTGGTGACGCCAAAGCCACCATGCAGAAACTCATTGCAGAGATTAAAAATATCTGATCGGCTTAAAAACAAAAAGGCTCCGGAAATCCGGAGCCTTTTTTGTTTAAAGTCAAAAAAGAATTACTTACCTTTTTTTTACTTTAATGAGCTTCTTAGCAATAGAATCCTGGTGCAGTGAATCAGCAATTTTCAATTGATTAACTTGAGCAATTGAATCAGCGATTCTCTGGTTTTCCATCTGAATCTGATTCATTGAATCAGCTACTCTGATAGAATCCTGAACTCTTGTTTCTTCCATTTCTTTAGCACTTGGGCCACAGCTGGTCATAAAAGCAGCGACACCGATAAGTAATAATGTTGCGAGTTTTTTCATTGGTTTATTGATTTTTTAGATTTCCAACAAAGGTAAACCATTTACATAGTATCTTCCAAATGTTTTGACCACTATTTTTTAACATTTTTTAACATTTGTGTTAAGTTGCTGAAGATCAAGAAGAATAATTTTAACATTTTTTAATAATTCTTCCCAATTGTTAATATCTTTAGCCCATATGATTCATTTTTACCGCTTCATTTAATCAATTACATTTGCATTAACGAAACAAACCTGATCGCATCATGTTAATTCCTTTAGCTGAACAGCTTCGTCCGGCAAGCCTGGACGAATACATCGGACAAGAGCATCTGGTGGGCAAAGGAGCCATATTGTATAATGCAATCACCACAGGCCTGGTCCCATCGATGATCCTCTGGGGTCCGCCGGGAGTTGGAAAGACCACGCTGGCCTATATCATTTCCCGGCAATTGAACCGTCCGTTCTTCACCTTAAGCGCTGTGAGTTCAGGTGTAAAGGAAGTAAGGGAGGTAATTTCAAAGGCAAGGGATACAGCCGACAGTCCTTTTTTATTCATCGATGAGATCCACCGTTTCAGCAAATCCCAGCAGGATGCATTGTTAGGGGCGGTGGAAAAAGGTGTAGTGACTTTCATCGGTGCCACTACCGAGAATCCTTCCTTTGAAGTCATTTCCCCTCTGTTATCGCGCTGCCAGGTATATGTCCTGAAATCCCTCAGTGAAGAAAACCTGTTGAAACTGCTGGAAATGGGGAAAGAACGGCTGGAGCAAAGTCTGGGGGTTACCATCCGGTTGCAAGAAACGGATGCCATTCTGCGGATCTCGGGCGGGGATGCAAGAAAGCTATTCAATGCGCTGGAACTCATCGTAGGGATTGAAAGTAAAAACACCAAAGAAGTTGAGATCACCAACGAAAACACGGTTACATTGATCCAGCAAAACCTCGCCATGTATGATAAGGCGGGTGAAATGCATTATGATGTGATCTCTGCCTTTATCAAATCGATGAGAGGCAGTGACCCCAATGCTGCGGTCTACTGGTTAGCCCGGATGATGGAAGCCGGAGAAGATCCCTTATTCATCGCCAGGAGAATGCTGATTCTTGCATCGGAAGATATCGGTAATGCGAACCCCAACGCACTGTTACTGGCCAATTCCTGTTTCCAGGCCGTTAATGCAATCGGGTACCCGGAGTGCGACCTGATCTTGTCACAAACGGCCATATACCTGGCCTGTTCTGTAAAAAGCAATGCCTCATACCAGGCCATCCGCGCTGCACAAAAGACTTTTCGTGATTTCGGGGACCAGCCGGTTCCGCTTCATATTCGTAATGCACCCACCAAATTGATGAAGAATATCGGGTATGGTAAAGATTACAAGTACGCCCATTCCTATGACCGGAATTTTGTTGAACAGGAATTTCTTCCGGAGAAATTGTCAGGAACCCGGTTTTATGATCCACAGGAGAATCCAAGGGAAAAGGATCTGAGGGTATGGCTGAAGTCTTTGTGGAAGGGGAAATATGGATATTGATCCGTAAAAACCAATTGATATAATTTATTACAATAGATATGCTTAAGATACCGAAGTTGAAATTTACGGCAACTGGAAATTTTTTCCTGATTGCTGGTCCGTGTGTAGTGGAAAATGAGACGATGCCTGCGGAGATTGCCGGAAAGATTCTCGCGATCACCAACCGGCTGCAGATCCCTTTTATCTTCAAGGCTTCCTATAAAAAGGCTAACCGGTCCAGACTGGATTCCTTTACCGGTATCGGGATTGATCAAGCGCTGGAGATCATCCGGGAAACCGGGAACCAATTTGATATTCCGGTGATCACCGACATTCATACGGAACAGGAAGCTGTCAAAGCTTCAAAGTATGCAGATATTCTTCAGATTCCGGCATTTCTCTGCCGTCAGACCGATTTGCTGCTTGCAGCAGGAGAAACCGGGAAGATCATCAATATTAAAAAGGGTCAGTTCTCTTCCCCGTTATCCATGAAATTTGCCATCGACAAGATCAGATCAACAGGAAATGAGAATATTATGCTTACCGAACGCGGAACAACTTTTGGTTACAATGACCTTATTGTTGACTACCGGAACATCCCGGTCATGCAGCAATTTAAAGTTCCGGTGGTACTTGACGTGACCCATTCACTGCAGCAGCCCAATCAGTCGTCGGGTGTAACAGGAGGCCAGCCGGAGATGATCGAAACCATAGCCAAAGCCGGGATTGCCGCAGGAGTGGATGGAATTTTTCTTGAAACGCATCCCAACCCGGAAAAGGCACTATCCGATGGGGCAAATATGCTGAGACTCGATCTGCTGGAAGATCTGCTGGATAAACTGATAAAAATCCGCAAGGCACTCTGATTATTCCAGGACGATGCCTTTAATTCCGCCCGTTTCCTTGTAGAAGCCCACTTTCCATTTGTTGACCGGAAGCGACGAAACAACACCCAACTGGCTGATCAGGCATTGCGTCTCTTTCTGAAGATCCTCATCCACTTTAACCGTCACGCGGGCAATTTCAGGGATCCGGTAGTAAAAGCCATGATTATTTCTTTTCTCTTCTCCCCTTTTCATATAATTTGAAACGGCACTGGTGGTTCCGGAACGTTGAACCTTGATGGTGACTACTTTGCCGCTTCCCGGCTCATCAAGGCCAACGACTCCTTTTGATTTGTGAAATTTGAAGATGGGCATCTCGGTATTGACCTGGTTTTGATTGGGTGTATAAACAAAGGTGAAGGTCATGGCTTTGTGAATACTGATGCCGGTAAAAAGTTTCATGTACTCTTTCTCAAGCTGTTTTAGCTGAGCATCCATATATTCAAGTGTCTCCTTGTTATAATTTACCTCCTGAAAACCACTGATCAGTTTGAACCGGTTATCCTTGATTTGCGTGAGATAATCGGCGGCCTCTTTTGCCTTCTGTTCAGGGGATTTTTCAACAACGGTCCTCTTGAGATAAGATCTTTCAATCGTCATCGTATCGATATTCACTTTTTTCACGATGGTATCGATCTTTTCGAAAAAGCTTACATCTGTTGAATACTTAAAGATTTCCGGAAAGAGATCTTTTTCGGTAATTGAATTCTGTGCATCATTTACCCGGACTTCCCTGACCACGGTATCTACTTGACTTGTAATTGTACCGATGATTAACCCTGATTCAGTGAATGCCAGCATGTTCTCCTTTTCACTTTTCGACAACTTGCCTCCCAGGTCAACAAAATAATACTGATCCGGATCCGGCTGCGGGGAAGTCAGCACTTTCATATCGGTGATCTTATACTCAACGGCGTTGGCGGTGACCACATTCTTCAATCCCAGGTACTTCAGTGCATAATCGGAATACGGCCCTTTATAATTTTCAATTTTATCGATTGAAACTTCTATTTTGATGGTCGTTCGCGGTAAGGCATAAAACAGTCCCTCTTTATCCAGTGGTGCTGTATTGTTATCAATATGAATTACATTGATCTGGCTGAATCCGAAGAGGGAAACAAGGATCAGAAGAAAGGAAAGAGTGATTCTGCGCATGGGAGATATAATTTGACTTTTAATGAATGATTCGTAACAACTATTGTATTTATTTGAATGAATGATGGTTACCGTATAAACAGCAGCTCCCTGTACTTTGGAAGTGGCCATAATTCATCGTCGACTAGCAGTTCCAGTTTATCACAATGATAACGAATTTTTTCCAAAAAGGGCCTCACCTTTTCGCAATAGGCAGCGGCTTTCTCTTCCGGGTCAGTTATTTTATTGGCCTTTTTCCTGGCGTCAATCATCTCGTTGACATACGATTTAATGTTGGAAACATGTTCAGAGATATCCCTGATGGTTTCCATCTGGTTTGCAGACAATTTCCCATAGGTCTGGAGATCGAGCACCTGCTTTAGTCCTTTCACATTTTCGATCAGGGTATTCTGGTAACGAATGGCGATCGGAATGATGTGATTGGTGGCAAGGTCTCCTGTAACCCGGGCTTCAATCTGCATTTTCTTGGTATAATTTTCAAGACGGATATCATACCGGGCAATGAGTTCGCGCTCAGTTAGTATATTATTATCTACGAACAACTTAACTGTCTTTTTCGAAACCAATGCTTTAAGTGCTTCCGGGGTGGTAATAAAGTTGGATAATCCTCTTTTTAAAGCCTCTTCGATCCACTCCTCGCTATAGTTATTTCCCTCAAAACGGATTTTCTTCGAACCGGCAATATAACTCCGGAGTACCTGGACGATGGCATCTTCTTTCTTGATTTTCTTCGCGATCAGGGCATCCACTTCAGCTTTGAACATTACCAATTGATTGGCCACGATGAGATTCAATGCGATCATGGGCGGGGCACAGGTCTGCGCTGACCCGACTGCCCTGAATTCGAATTTATTCCCGGTAAACGCAAAAGGAGAAGTGCGGTTCCTGTCTGTATTATCGAGCAGGATCTCCGGGATCTTTGGAAGATTTTTCAGTAAATCCGAATCTTTTCCCGCTTTCAGGCTGGATTTCTTTTTGTTTTTCTCAATGAGATTAAGGATTTCTGTTAGCTGCGTCCCGATGAAAACAGAAATGATTCCCGGAGGCGCCTCATTACCACCGAGGCGATGGTCATTTCCAGGGGAGGCAATGATGGCTCTCAGGAGATCGCCATGATCATGAACGGCTTTAATGATATTGACAAGAAAAGTCAGAAAACGGATATTCGATTGAGGTGTCTTCCCAGGTGAGAGCAGGTTTTCGCGCGTATTCGTAGCCAGTGACCAGTTATTATGTTTCCCTGATCCGTTTATGCCCTGATAAGGTTTTTCATGAAGAAGAACCGTGAAGTGGTGTTTTTTGGCAGTTTTATCCAGTATGTGCATCAGCAGCTGGTTATGATCCACCGAAAGATTGACCTCCTCATAAACCGGGGCACATTCGAACTGATTGGGTGCCACCTCATTGTGACGGGTCTTGACCGGAATTCCCAGCCTGTGTGCTTCCATCTCAAATTCCTGCATAAATGCCATTACCCTTTCAGGAATGGTTCCGAAATAGTGATCTTCCAATTGCTGATCTTTGGCTGAAGCATGGCCGAAGAGGGTTCGCCCGGTGAGAATCAGGTCGGGACGAGCCATATAGAGGGCGGTGTCCACCAGAAAATATTCCTGTTCCCAGCCAAGGGTCGCATACACCTTATCGATATCAGTGGAAAAATAATGGCAAACATCAACGGCTGCTTTATCGATGGCATAAAGTGCTTTCAGCAAAGGGGTTTTAAAGTCGAGCGCTTCCCCGGTATATGAAACAAAGACGGTAGGAATGCACAAGGTCTTATCCATGATGAAAGCGGGCGAGGTAGGATCCCAGGCCGTATATCCCCTGGCTTCAAAAGTACTCCTGATTCCGCCACTCGGGAAACTGGATGCATCCGGCTCCTGCTGGGTCAGTTCGCTGCCTCTGAAGTTCTCAATTCCCTTCCCTCCTTCAATGGGATCCACGAAAGCATCGTGTTTCTCGGCAGTAGAACCCGTAAGTGGCAGAAACCAATGGGTATAATGGGTTGCACCTTTATGGATCGCCCAGGCTTTCAGGCCCGCAGCAACCTGGTCGGCAATCCGCCTGTTGATTTTCTCGCCACTTTCGATCGAGTTTATTACCTGCCGGAATGCCTCTTCAGTCAGATACTCACGCATTGCGGGGTTATTGAAGGTCAGTTCACCAAAATAATCCGATGCCTTACCCTCCGGGAAAACTACTACTCTTGTCTCCCGCTTCATGGCGGTTTCGAGGGCTCTGAAACGAATATTTTCCATAACTCGTGTTTAATCAAAATTCAAAAAACAAATTCAAAAAAGCAATTAACCTACCATACTAAAATCAAAATCCCTGCCTCTGTATCACTCTGTTTTGATCTGTATTTCGTTCATTTCCGTTTTGCTTTTCCTGATCATCACCAACCCTACAAATGTAAGAATTCCATTCACAATGAGTAATTCAAAGCCAAATTTGTAACCGTTGAACAGCATTTCCGAATAGGTGCTGAGAAAGAAGCAGATCACCGGAGAAAGAATGACAACCAGCGGGACCCATTTGTCTTTGACATTGAACTTTGTAAACATTCCGAAAGAATACAACCCGAGCAACGGGCCATAGGTGTAACCAGCTATCGTAAAAAGCTTGTCAATCACTGCCCTGTCGTTGATTGCCCTGAAAAGAATGATGACAAAAAGCAATACGAAGGCAAAACCAGCATGAACCATATACCGGATCCGGGTCTTCCGTTTTTCCTGCATCTCTGTTTTCTTCCCAAGCCCCAGGAAGTCGATGCTGAAGGATGTGGTCAGCGAAGTCAATGCCCCGTCGGCACTTGGATAGGCAGCAGAGATCAGTCCGATCATGAAAATAAGCCCTGCAACAGGTTTTAAATGGTTGATGGCGATCATCGGGAAGAAATCATCCGTGCGTGAAGGGACATCAATGCCCATCTTTCCTGCATACATGAAAAGGATTGCTCCCAGGAAAAGAAACAGGAAATTTACCACCACCATGATCATTGAGAAAGTAAACATGTTTTTCTGGGCATCCTTCAACGACCGGCAACTGAGGTTTTTCTGCATCATCTCCTGGTCGAGACCGGTCATCACAATGGCGATAAAAGCGCCGCTAAGCAATTGTTTTATGAAGAAACGTTTGTCGCTCCAGTCGGTATAAACCATCTTTGAATAGCCACCATTGAATACATCCCTGGCCATGTCGGTAAACGATTTACCCAGGTCGCTGGTGATAAAAACGATAGAACAGATCAAAGCCAGCAACATAAAAGTGGTCTGAATGGTATCGGTCCAGATGATGGTCTTGATCCCGCCCTTGAAAGTATAAAGGAGAATCAGGATGATAAAAATGAAAACGGTCACTCCGAAAGGCACGTTCCAGGCATCGAAGATAAATACCTGGAGTACATTTACCACGAGAAACATCCTGAAGGAAGCGCCAATCACCCTCGAGAGGATAAAATAGAAGGCCCCTGATTTATAGGACCAGAATCCAAACCGTGTTTCCAGGTATGAATAGATGGAAGTAAGGTTCAGCCTGTAATAGAGCGGCATCAATACGGTAGCAATGACAAGGTAACCGAAAAGATACCCGATCACCACCAGCATATAAGAAAATTGTGTCGCTCCGACCCATCCCGGTACCGACATGAATGTCACACCCGACATCGAAGCCCCGATCATCCCATAAGCCACAACGAACCAGGGAGAGGCTTTGTTTCCGATGAAAAAAGCCCTGCTGTTGGCTTTTCGTGCAGTCAGCCAGGTAACAAAGAACAATAAAAGGGTGTAGCTGAGAAAAGTGATGAATATGGTCGTCGGGTTCATCTGTAGTTATAAAGTTAAGGCTTCCGAGAAACTTTTCAGATCCGTCGAAACACAATCGATGGTACGTGCTGCCTTGCGGATTAAACGCTTGTCATCACCCAAAAAGACCGAGTACATCCTGAGCCGTTTACCAAAAAGCATGTCCGAAGCAGAATCACCGGCCATAACGGATTTTTTAAAATGAATTTCGGGAAAATCTTTCCTGGCTTTTAGTGCCATTCCCACGGCAGGTTTGCGAAGAATGGAATGATCTTTTTCAAGAAAAGGGCAATGGTAGATGCCGTCAATCCTTCCGCCGGCCTTTTCCACTTCAGCAATCATCCTTGCATGGACTTCGGCCAGTTCCTTATCTGTCATCAAACCTTTGCCAATTCCCTGTTGATTGCTAACTACGATGATTCTGCCAAAAATCCCTGAGAAAATTTCAAGGGCATCCTTCACACCCGGAAGGAATTCAAACTCCTCCCATCTGCGCACATATCCATCCACGATCCGCCGGTTGATCACGCCATCCCTGTCGAGGAATAGCGTCCAGCTCTTGTCAATCATCAAATCTTTTAAATTCATCCTGTGCCCTCATGTAATCTTCAGGAATACCGATATCCAGGAAATAACCGCGGAAAGGATATCCAAAAAACCGGTCCGTCCGGTATTGTTTCTCAAAGCAATCTTTTTCCAGGGAAAATTTATCGGGGAAAGAGGTCAAATAGGATTTATTGATCAGGTATATTCCCCCGTTGATCATCCCCTCCCCGGTTTCGGTGCCTTTTTCCATAAACCCGGAAACCCTCTTTTCTTCATCCAGTTGCACGGTACCATACCTTTCCGTTTCTTCCATGAATCGCAGTGCCATGCTGATATCCGCTTTATGGCTCAGATGGGTCTGTTGCAAAATTGAAAGGTCGATGCGGAACATGCTGTCGCCGTTCATTGCAAAAGCCTGTTCTCCCTCAATCAATCCGAAAGCTTTTTTGATCCCGCCACCCGTTCCCAGCGGTTCATCCTCCATAGCGTAGGAAATGCTAATATTTTTATACCGGTCTTTGAAATAATCCATGATGATCTCTTTCTGATGACCTACAGAAAGAATAACCCGGGTAATTCCCTGTCCGGTGAGATAATTCAGAAGGTATTCAAGAAATGGCTGTCCATTGACCAGGGCCATGGATTTGGGTGTATCAATCAGAATCTTCTGAAGACGGGTACCCAGCCCACCGGCAAGTATGATTGCTTCCACTAAGTGTTTTTTTTAGGAAAAAGTGACGATTCAACTATTTCGCAGATGATGTGACCGATCATGATGTGGGATTCCTGAATCCTGGGGGTATCGGATGAAGGCACATTCAACAGAAAGTCACATTTATCATGCATTTTCCCTCCTGTAGCACCGGTCAAACCGACGGTTATCATTCTTTTCTCCTTCGCGGTTTCGACGGCACGAATGATGTTTCCGGAATTTCCCGAGGTCGATATGGCAATGAGCACATCACCTTCGTTTCCCGTTCCTTTAATTAGCCTTGAATAAATTTCATCAAAGGAGTAATCGTTCCCGACAGCTGTCAGGTAAGAGGTATTGGTATGAAGGGCTTCCGAAGGCAATGGATCCCGATCATAATAAAACCGGCCGGAAAATTCTGCGGCCAGGTGCTGTGCATCAGCGGCACTTCCGCCGTTCCCGCAGAAAAGTACTTTTTTACCGTTGCGAAAGGCTTCAGTACAAATGGCAGCGACTTTTTCGATTTTTTCAGTAAAAGACTGATCTTCAAGAATCATCTGCTTCACGCGAATGGATTCCCGGATGGATTGTTGAATGCTCATTTTATGCAAGATTGCTCATTTAACGGGCAAAGATACAAAAAGGGACCCCCGTTTAAGTTGATACTGGAAAACTGGTGATAAATATCAGATGGTCCAGGTAGAAAGTCCTTTGGAAGTGAATTCGTATCGCTTCGATTGTCCGCCAAACCGTTTTAATGATTCAATGACATTTGACCGGGTAACGCCAGGGCAATAGAAGAAGATGAACCCTCCTCCCCCGGCGCCGGATATCTTTCCGCCCGAGGCGCCTGCTTTCATGGCTGCATCGTAAATCTCGTCAATCATAGGATTGCTGATACCGGTGGCCATGTTCTTCTTGAATTGCCAGCCAAAATCCAGGATTTTACCAATTTTATCCAGCTCTCCGCGGAGTAAAGCCTCTTTCATCATCACCGACTGTTCCTTCAGCTTATGCATGGCTTCGATGGTCTTCACATTTTTGTTGGTGACATTCTTCGATTGTTGTTCAATGATTTTGGAAGAAAGCCGGCTGGTCTCGGTATGATAAAGAATCAGGTTATGCGACAGTTCATCGAGGTATTTGTCGCGAATCCGTAATGGGTTGACGATTACCTTGTCTTCACGGGAAAATTCCATAAAGTTCACGCCGCCGAAAGTTGCGGCATACTGGTCCTGTTTACCGCCGGCCATGCCCAGGTCGACTCTTTCGATCTCATAGGCCAGGTGTGCCAGGTCGTATTCCCCAAGTGGAAGATTCAGCCATTCGGCAAAAGCACCCAGGATGGCAACTACCAGTGTTGAGGAGGTTCCCAAACCGGAACCCGGAGGTGCATCAACATAAGTGGTCAGTTCAAATGAAAGCGATTTATGCGTAAAATCCTTTACAATCCGGTTGTAAATGCCTTTATGCAGTTCGAGATGACCATCGATCTCAAGTTTATCCGTACTGTCGAAATGGAGATATTCATTCTTATCGATGGAATTGAAATGAATCTTTCCATCTTTGCAAGGGATGATCGTGGCATAGGCATACATGCTGATCGTTGCATTCAGGATGGAACCGCCATACAATTCTGAATAGGGTGCTACATCAGTGCCGCCGCCAGCAAGACCCAACCTTAACGGTGCTTTACTTCGGACTATCATATCTGGAAATCTTTTGAATCAACTGATCAATATCGTCAACCATTCTACTCCAGGAATACTGCTGTTTTTCAATCGCTGCATTCCGTGAAAACTCATCTTCCTTCCCTTCCTTAAAAAACCGGACAATGGCCGATGCAATTTCCTTTTCGTCCGGCTGAACCACATATCCTACCTTTCCATCGGGCACAAATTCAGCCAATCCTCCAACATTCGTTATGATCATTGGCTTGTTAAAATGATAAGCGATTTGCGAAACGCCACTCTGTGTAGCCGATTTGTATGGCTGAACGACAAGATCGGCTGCACTGAAATAATTCCGGACCTCGCTGTCGGGGATGAAATCATTGCTCATTACAATATATTCCTTCAACCCGTTTTTCTCAATCAGGTCGATGTATGGCTGCGGATCCGAATAAAATTCCCCAGCCACGAGCAGCTTCACCGGAAATTCTCTCAAACGCTGATCAGCGAATGCTTTGATCAGCAGGTCAAGGCCTTTGTAATCCCTGATAAATCCGAAAAAAAGGAGGTAATGTATTCCCTGATCCAGGTTCAGCCGCTTTTTCGCCTCCTGCTTAGGGACAATTTCACCGAATGAATCGTAAAGAGGATGAGGTGAAAACAGGATAGGGAGTTCCTTCCTGCCTACCGGGAAAAAAGTCTTCAGGTCATCGATCACCGACCGTGACATGGCAATGAAACCATCGGCCGAATTGACCCAGTATTTTGCCAGCAAATGGTCGCCGGGCCGGTGCTCATGCGGAATGATATTGTCAATGATGGAAATGACTTTGGTGTATTTGTTTCTTCTGATGATCCGGCAGATGGTTCCCAAGCAGGGGGCCATGAAGGGCATCCAGAATTTCACCAGCACCAGTTTCGGCTTTTCTTTTCTGAGCCGGTTCCCGATTTTTATCCAGTTAAGGGGATTCACCGAATTTACGCAAACCCTGATTGGAATGTCTGCGGGAGCCGGATCCGTAGCGTACTGGGTTTTGCCGGGGAACAGAAACCCGGGATACTGGAGACTAAAGGTGTAAATTTCCGCATCCTCTCCCCGGTTCCGGTATTCCCTGATCAACCTTTCGTTATAAGTAGCAAGCCCGCCCCGTAAAGGATGAGCCGAACCGATCAACACTATTTTCCCCGAAATATCCATGAATTACTGCCTATGCAAAAGATCGTTGTTCAACTTTTAATGCCCAGCCTTTTTTCAACGACATATTGATTCCTGTCGAATGCATTCCTTGAAATCAACTCTCCGAGAAATCCTGCCACGAAGACCTGCGTTCCCAGGATCATTGCCAGCAGGCCGAAATAGAACAAGGGTCTTTCTGTCATTTTGAATTCATCCATGAAAAATTTCCCGTAAGCCAGGTAACCGGCAATCAGGAATCCCATGAGGAAAAGCAATGAGCCCAGCAATCCGAAAAAATGCATTGGCCTTTTCCCGAATTTCGAGGTAAAAGTGATAGAGAGCAGATCCAGATAGCCTTTCAGGAAACGATCGAGACCATATTTGGTAGTACCGTATTGCCTTTTCCGGTGGGATACCACCTTTTCTCCGATCTTGTAGAATCCGGCCCATTTGGCAATCACCGGGATATAACGGTGCATTTCGCCGTAAACGTCAATGGTTTTGACAACGGCCGATTTGTAGGCTTTCAGGCCGCAATTGAAGTCATGCAGTTTTATGCCTGACATCCTGCGGGTGGTCCAGTTATAGAATTTGGTCGGAATGGTTTTGGTGATGGGGTCATATCTTTTTTTCTTCCATCCCGAAACCAGGTCAAACCCTTCTTCGGTGATCATTCTGTAAAGACCGGGGATCTCATCCGGGCTGTCCTGCATATCGGCATCCATAGTGATGACCACATCACCTCTGGATTCCTGAAAACCGACATTCAGGGCAGCAGCCTTGCCATAATTCCTGCGAAACTTGATTCCTTTCACATTAGGATTCAATGAAGCAAGCTCTTCAATAATTTTCCAGGACGAATCCCGGCTTCCGTCGTCAACAAAAAGGACCTCGTAGGAGAAACGGTTTTCGTTCATCACCTTTTCGATCCAGGCGGTCAGTTCCGGAAGGGATTCCTCCTCATTCAGGAGTGGAATAACTAAAGTAATATCCATTAAACGGTTTATGTAAAGGGTTGTAAATTTTTATCCTCTTTTTTCAGAAACAGTGCCACGATTAATCCTAAAACGACCGACACAAAGGCATTAAAAACGATCCCGGTCAGTGTCATGACCACCGGTGACATGAATTTTGACTGGATCGACACCGCCTTATCTAGCTGTTCTTCTGACAGGTTACCAGCGGCTTCCATCTTCTGACGACCTACTTCCATCATTTCGTCAATCAGGCCTGTATTGATGTATTTGACATAAAAGAAGAAAAAGATCGAAGAAAGAATGGCGGCAAAGAGTCCGATCAGGAAGTTGGAAAGAAAGGCTTTACCATAGGTGAGGTAACCACCGGCAATCTTTTCGCGGTAATTGAGGGTTCCCAAAACCATTCCGCCAATCATGAATATCAGTGAAATGTATTGCAGCCAATTTATCATATAAAGATTAGCCAGGTAAAGAATGAGCGTATAAAGGATCGAGATCACACCTACGATCGCTCCGTATAAAAGTGCATTACCGGCTGGTGATTGTGCTTTTGTTTCCATTTTGAGGCGTTTTAAGGTTTTTTATGAAGCAAACTTAGTAAAATTGTTAATTAAGTAGTGCTTTTGTTAAAAAAAGTATTGTTCAGCGCCGCAAAGAAGAATTTCTAAAACGTTGATTACAGGGAAGTAGAATCTGTCATGGGGGAGAGATTAAATTTTAAGCGCTATTTGTTTGGATTGGCAGCGAAAAATATGTTATTTTTGCAGCGGGTAAGTCTTATACGACTAGCTCCCTACAAACTCCCCCAGGGCCGGAAGGAAGCAAGGGTAAGTTGGTTGAGCGGTGCGATATAAGGGGCTTACCCATTTTTTTATGCTTTTTTCCGGATATCAGGTTACAAAAACTTTGCGAAACCGAACAGTTCCTTCTTGTATTCCTTACATTCGTATCCTGAAAAAGCATTTCATGAAAAAAATCAAAAAATCTTTATTCCTGCTTCTTTTCGGCCTGCTTTGCCTGGGCTTTGGAGCATTTATAGCTACCGTTTCAGATAAAATTGAGGGTGGCGATGTGAAACATGCGCAAAAACTGATTGGTATGCAGTTTACTCCGGCGGAAACCGACAGTATGCTTCCGGCGCTGAACGATCAGGTTCGGAATTATGAGAACATGCGAAAATTCGAAATTCCGAACAGCATCCCTCCTGCCTATGAATTCAACCCGATCCCGCCAGGAGCTCATTTTGAAACCGGAAAGAAGCCATTCATCATTTCGGATTATTCGGCGACCACATTGCCTTCGGATCTCAACCAACTGGCATTTTATTCCATCGGGCAATTGTCGCAACTGATCCATAGCAGAAAGATATCCTCTGAAAAGCTGACCCGGTTTTTCCTTGAACGACTGAAAAAGTATGGCCCCATGCTTCATTGCGTAGTGACTTACACTGAAGCGACAGCCATTCAGCAAGCGAAACAAGCGGATGAAGCGTTGGTTCACGGGAAAGACCGGGGGATCCTTCATGGTATTCCTTATGGGATCAAGGATCTTTACAGCACGAAAAATTATCCCACCACTTTCGGAACACCACCCTACCGGGAGCAGCGGATTGATGAAGATGCTACGATTGTGAAAAAACTGCGCGAAGCCGGAGCCATAATGATTGCCAAATTGTCGCTGGGGGAACTGGCGATGGATGATGTCTGGTTTGGCGGGATGACCCGTAATCCGTGGGATACAGCCAAAGGATCGAGCGGGAGCTCTGCAGGGTCAGCTGCTTCTGTTTCAGCCGGACTGGTCCCCTTCGCCATCGGTTCCGAAACCTGGGGCTCAATCGTGTCACCTTCCACCGTATGCGGTGTTACCGGGCTTCGTCCATCCTATGGTCGGGTAAGCCGATATGGCGCCATGGCGCTGAGCTGGACAATGGATAAGGTTGGCCCGCTGTGCCGGAATGTAGAGGATTGTGCCATCGTTTTTCATGCTATTTACGGACCCGATGAAAATGATCCCACGGTTTATAATTATGCTTTTGGCTATGATCCGAAAATCAACCTTAAAGGGCTCAAAATAGGTTATTTCCCAAAGGATTTCGATCGGGATACATCTATCAACCAACCTTTCAACAATGCGGCCATGAGCCAGCTACAGAAGATGGGTGTTCTGCTTGTCCCTCTGGAGTTTCCCAAATTCCCATTTATGGATATGTCTGTCATCCTGATGGCGGAAGCGGCGGCAGCTTTCGACGAGCTGACCCTAAACAACCGGGATGACCAGATGGTGCAACAGAAAAAAGACCGCTGGCCTAATCTTTTCCGGGCAGCACATTTTATTCCCGCAACCGAATATATCCGTGCTAACCGTTTGCGTTACCAGCTCATCCAGCAAATGAACGAGATGATGAAGAAGGTAGATGTTTGCATCGCACCTTCCCTGGCCGGTGACAACCTTTTGGTAACAAACCTCACTGGCCATCCATCGGTTGTATTGCCCAATGGCTTTATCGATGCAAAAACACCGACCAGTATCGTATTTTTCGGCCAGTTGTTTGGGGAAGGGAAACTTTTGGCTGTAGCAAAAAAATACCAGGATGCAACCGGGTTTCAGTTAAAGCATCCGCCCATGTTCCTTGGGAATTAATCAGGAAGTGTTATGGAAGTATGAATTATTTTGTCAGTTTTCTTTTCGCTATAATATAAAAAGTAGGCTTACTAGATCGCTAAATAGCTGAAAAATGAAATGGCTAAAATGTAAAAAGGCGGGAAAGCGAATGAATTCGCGATCTCGCCTTTTCGATTTCTTGCTTTCTGTGACAAGCCTGGGATTCGAACCCAGGACCCCTGCCTTAAAAGGGCAATGCTCTACCGGCTGAGCTAGCTTGTCTCCGATTTTGAGGGTGCAAAAGTAAATTAATAAATCAAGAAATCAAAAGGGAAAAGTAAAAAATTTCATATTGGCTTACATTTCGTAAAAAGTCTGATTCACTTAAAATTCGCATCAATTCAGCGTGATCAGTCCTCCAGCAAGATACCTTTTCCCTGACGGGTGATGACCAGTTCATCGCCGGTACAGTCGATGATGGTTGAAGGCAGGTTTCCGCCCGGGCCTGAATCAATCACGATGTCCACCAGCTTCTCATATTTCTCATGGATCAACCCGGGATCGGTGCTGTATTCAAGGATTTCATCTTCATCATGAATGGAAGTGGTCATGATGGGATTACCGAGTCTTTCGACAATCAGCAGCGGAACCTGGTGATTGGGAATACGGATCCCGACGGTTTTCTTCTTGCTCTGAAAATAGTGCGGGACATTGCTGTTGGCATTGAGAATGAAGGTGAACGGACCGGGAAGTGTCCGTTTCATCAGTTTGTAAACTGGTTTGGGGATTGCCCGGGTATAATCCGAAAGATGACTCAGATCCCGGCAGATAAAAGAAAAATTGGCATTCTCTCGCTTGATTCCCTTGATCTGCGCCACCTTATCCACCGCCTTGATTTGGGTAATATCACAACCCAGCCCGTAAATGGTATCAGACGGATATATGACCAGGCCACCGCCTTTGAGACATTCGGCGATGATCGCCAGCTGGCGTTCGGAAGGGTTATCGGGATGTACTTTGAGCAACATGCAAATCGTTTTTTTTTGTAAAGTTACGACATTTCGTGTCTTTTGCAGGCGCTGATAGGAAGAGGATGTTTGATCTTCGTGTTGAAAATAAATCATAATAATTGTTAAAACATGTCCATGGCATAGATCGTTAAGGGTAATTTTGCAAAAAAAAGAAAAGAATGCAGAAAGCCGTTTTTTGGGTGGCAGGAATATTTTTTCTCTCCCTTTTACAAGTTTCATCAGGTCAGGTTAAGGGCGATGAAAAGCCGGTTAAAGGGGAACGTATCAAGTGGTATAGTTTTGAAGATGCTTACCGGCTCAACAAGAATAAGCCGAAGAAGCTCTTCGTGGATGTTTATACCGACTGGTGCGGTTGGTGCAAGAAGATGGACAACGAGACCTTCAGCAACCCGGTCATCGTGAAATACATGAACAAACATTATTATTGTGTTAAGCTGGATGCTGAGCGAAAAGATACGGTGACGATCGATGGGGTGGTGTTTGCCAATCCGAATCCAACCGGGAAACGTTCTTCACATAAACTCGCCGTTGACCTGCTGAAAGGAAACATGTCGTATCCTAGCTATGTATTTTTGAATGAGAAAAGTCAATGGATCACCGTTATCAATGGTTATCGCCCGGCAAAAGAATTTGAAATGATCATCCATTACTTTGGGGATGATGCCTTCGTTAAAACCCCCTGGGAAGAGTTCCAGCCAGGTTTCACAGGGGAGATAAAATAAAAACTCCCTGATTAAAAACCAGGGAGTTACGGGGTGGAAGATGGGATTCGAACCCACGACTTTCAGAACCACAATCTGACGCTCTAACCGACTGAGCTACATCCACCATATTTGTGCGGGCAAAAATACAATAATTTTTCAAAGAATAAAGTAATAAATTTGCCCCGTCTTATCGATGGAGCACCCCGTGTTTTTTAAGAAAAAAAATTATACCTCATCTTCCCTGTCGGTTCTTGCCTGGAAAAAATTCAGAAAGAATCATTTGGCCTATGCCTCCCTCCTCTTCCTCGGGGTCACGCTTGCCATTGCCGTATTGGGCTACCTGATCACACCGGATTCCACACCCTATTCAAACGACCAGCATCTCGAACTGGGCCTTAAAAAGCCCGGATTTCGTGTGATGCTGTTACCCGTAAAGAAGGCCCAAAACCTTAAAAATGGTTTTTTCCTGAAAACGATGCTCTTCGGAAAAAAGAGCCTTTATGATTTTATTCCCATTAACAATTCCCGGGTCAGCCATGATTCGATCATCATCACCGAATTCGCCGATCCGCCTGTCAGGGTCCCGGTAGAAAGAGGCTGGCGGCTAACGGAAGTCAGGGAGCCAATACAACGCACCTTTTGGCTGGGAACTGACCGTTTCGGAAGAGATTATCTCAGCCAGCTTCTTATCGGAACACGCGTCAGTCTGGCCGTTGGATTTATCTCTGTTCTGATTTCCCTTTTGATCGGAATATTTATCGGGGCGATGGGCGGATTTTTCCGTGGATGGATCGATAATGTGGTCGTTTGGATCATCAATGTGGTCTGGTCGATCCCTACTTTATTACTTGTAATTGCCATCACCTTCGCCCTGGGCAAAGGATTCTGGCAGGTATTTGTGGCTGTGGGGCTTACCATGTGGGTTGAAGTGGCGAGGGTGGTACGCGGACAGATACTGAGTATCCGGGAAAAAGAATTTATTGAGGCGGGCAGGGCACTGGGTTTCACCAATTTCAGGATCATCGCCCGTCATATCCTTCCGAACATTATGGGTGTTGTCATCGTGATCGCTGCCGGGAATTTTGCTTCAGCGATCCTGCTTGAGGCAGGACTCAGTTTCCTGGGTATCGGGGTTCAGCCGCCGATGCCTTCGTGGGGATCGATGATCAAGGAAAATTATGGATACATTGTACTCGATTCGGCTTACCTGGCCATTTTGCCAGGAATGGCCATTATGCTTATGGTACTTGCATTTATGCTGATTGGCAATGCTTTACGCGATGCGCTTGACGTGAAGACCTCTTCATCTTGAACTGATCTTGTAATCCATGTCGGCACAACCTTTCTGCCGGACATTCCTGCAGTTCCCCTTGTCGAAGAAGAATTTTATCCCAAAATATACATCCATCCCGGAAAAATTCCGCATGTTAAAAAACTGGCCCAATTTCTCGGTTCCTACGGTCAGCCACCAGAATCTCATGGATAATCCTACCCGCGGAAGGTACCAATCATATAGCGAAATGGGCAGGTTGGCTTCGAACCAATGTGATTCATACCTGGGTGTAACAGAAAGCAGGGCAGGTCTGGTGAGGGATGCATGTGACAACGGAACCCCATAAATGAATGATCCGTTCAGGTACAAGTTCCCTGTAAAACTATAATCAAACTGCATGCTTAAGGCGGTTGGCAGGTAAAGATAAAAGCTGGTTCCGGCCTGTGCTGAAGTGTTGTCGCCATAGAACCTATAACTTAGGGTATCAAAGAGTTGTGTAATCCCGTGAAACTCATAATCATCAATATCCTCCCAGACAGAGGATTTATTTTCAATTCGGGTCTTGATGGCATTCTCTTTAAAACGGATGGCACCTGCATCAATCAGGGCAATACCAAGACGGTATTCATACGGTTCAGGCTGCTGCGCGCATAAGGTGGTGAAAGGGTTATTCTGGTGCAATCTTTTCAGGCGGGTATAAGTCAATCCCACATCAAAACCAAATCCGCCACCCTTTATCAGTTTATCGTTCCACATGGCAGTTTCATCTCCATAGCTGATAGGCAGAGAAAATCCCATTTCAGCATTCACATTATTGATGATGATGGTTGAATCATCAGGGACGATATAATCCATATTCTTTACGTATCCATACGCACCGGCATAACCCATCAGGCGTTTTACTGAAATTCCGACAGCGAGTTCATTGTAGTTATGCTGATAAAGTTGATAAGAATAACTAAGGCCGATCTCTGCCCAGGTCATCTCCGCCATCCGAAAAGGCCTGTTCTCCTTGTAGTTGATATTATGCTGTGGGCGGTAATTCAAACCCAGGTAAATAAAATTGGCTATATCGTAAGGAAGATTACTCGCCGAGGTTACCGTCCGCAATGCCGTGCTGATGGCAAAGGCATGTCTTCCGCGAACCAGCATGGCTCCGGGGCCATTGATCCTTACACTGATATAGGCATCTTTCCCCGTATGACTGTTATTCCAGTAAAACATCCGTTCCGCGGTTCCAAAGTCTTCCTGATGAGAAGGTATTTCGTAACCAGACTGAAAAAAATGATTAAACCTGTAATCGGTTCTGCTTTGATAGAGATAGTTGTTTTCAACAAATATATCCCCGCTGAGGATGTTAATATCAAGGTAACTTTTGGAAGAATTCATGGTGCTGGGATTGAGCTGAATCCCATTGACTCCTGAATAATTACCGAGTGTGGTTCCAAACATTTCCTGACCTTGAACCAAGGTATTGTTGTATACAAAAATAATAAAACATAATACTAATGCAATTTTTTTTATATCATGTTTCCTGCCATTGCTCACGTCAATCATACCCATTGTTTTTACATGGAAAACATTCCATATCAAACTCTATCCCCTTAAAATTGTTGTATCTGAGTGAACAGACACCCATTTTTGTATTTAGTTGTATGCATAAAAACGGTAGAAGCGATAAAAAGATGTATCTTTGCGCTCCCATTTTGTATGGGTAAACGCGGATGTGGCGTAATGGTAGCCGCGCAAGACTTAGGATCTTGTGCCTTTCGGCGTGGGGGTTCGAGTCCCTTCATCCGCACAGATTTTATAATTAAACTTTATTTTTTTCATGAACATCACCAGAGAGAATACAGGAGACCTGACTTCCACCATTAAGATTGAGATCCAGCAACAGGATTACGACGAAAAAGTAACCAAAGCGTTAAAAGACTATCAGCGCAAGGCCAACATCCCCGGTTTCAGGCCGGGACATGTTCCTTTTGGCATGATTAAAAAAATGTATGGCAGAGCGATTCTTGCCGACGAAGTAAATACGCTGCTTTCGACAACCCTGATGGATTATATCAAGGAGGAAAAGCTGGATATACTGGGAAACCCGGTCGCAAACGCCGAAAGGACTCCGGATGTGAATTTTGAAACACAAACCGATTTTGACTTTTACTTTGACCTTGGACTGGCGCCGGTTTTTGACCTAAAACTTGAAGAACTCACCGATGTTCCGCGTTATATTATACAGGTGGAAGATAAAATGATCGAAAGTTATATCGATGAGTCAAGAAACCGCTATGGTACCGAGACACATCCTGAAGAATCAGGCACAGGCGATATGATACAAGGTGAAATCGTTGAATCAGATGCTCAAGGCGACCCGATTCCAAATGGTTTGAAAAAAATGGTCATGATTTCCAGTTCTGCCTTGTCGAAGGAAGAATCCAAAAACCAGTTTATCGGACTGAAAAAGGAATCGACCATGATGATTCATCCGCAGGAACTTTTTGCAGACACCTTTGAAGCAACGAAAGTACTGGGATTAAAGAAAGAAGAAATCGAAAAAGAAGGTATCCTTTTTAAACTGACGGTTTCCAACATTTACCATATTGATCCGGCAGAGATGAACAAGGACTTTTTCCTGAAAGTTTTTCCCGGAAGTGAAATTGAGACAGAAGAAGATTTCCGCGAAAGAGTCAGGAAAGATGCCGCAACCAGTTTTGAAGGCGAAACCGATAAACTTTTTTTCCGCCAGGTGACCGATAAACTGGTTAAGGATGCGGTATTTCCTTTGCCAGATGCTTTTCTGAAACGCTGGCTCCATGATCAGCGCGAAGACAAAATGCCGATGGAAGAAATCGAAAAACAGTATGATCTTTTTGCAGAATCGATGCGCTGGCAACTGATCGAAAACAAGCTGATTCGTGAAAACGATATCGTTGTCGCTGAAGAAGACATCCGGAACTATATCAAGAATTATTTCCTTCATCAGATTCCTTTAAATATGGAGGAACCCGAAGTAGCGTCACGATATGATTCACTTGTGGATACCGTAATGAAGAATACCGAGCAGGTCAGAAAAATCAATGATGAGCTCTACAGCGCCCGTTTGCTCGATCTGATCAAAACGAAAGTGAATGCAGAAGAGAAAGAAATTCCTTATGAGGAATTCATTAAATTTGTATCATCACTTCAGGATCATGATCATACTCATGAACACGATCACGAGCACGAACACGATCACGAACACAGTCATGACCATGATCATGACCATGAACACAATCATTAAAAACCAACATTATGGACGAATTTTCGAAATATGCAGTAGGTCACAGGGGTATTAACCTCCTTGGGCTTGAAAAATATAAAAGTGTTGCAGAGAATTACATCTCCCCTACCATTATTGAAGAGCGGCAACTGAACATTGCCACCATGGATGTTTTCTCCCGATTAATGATGGACAGGATCATCTTCCTTGGCGTTCCCATTGATGATTACGTGGCCAATATCATCCAGGCACAGCTTCTTTTCCTCGAATCAGTAGATTCAAGGAAAGATATCCAGATCTATCTCAATACACCCGGCGGTTCCGTTTATGCAGGACTGGGGATTTACGACACGATGCAGTATATCAACCCGGATGTTGCCACTATCTGCACGGGAATGGCCGCTTCGATGGGAGCCGTTCTTTTATGTGCCGGAACCAAGGGGAAACGTACTGCACTGACGCATTCGCGGATACTGATCCATCAGCCGATGGGCAGTGCGCAGGGACAAGCCTCTGATATTGAGATCACCACGCGTGAGATCCAGAAACTCAAAAAAGAGTTATACGAAATCATTGCCTTGCATTCAGGGCAGTCGTTCAAGAAGATCCTGAAAGACGGTGACCGTGATTACTGGATGAATTCCACTGAGGCCAAGACCTATGGAATGATTGATGAGATCCTTGTAAAAAGCAAGACTGTATAATCCTTTTTGATATGTCAAAACCCGGTGACCGTTGTTCATTCTGTGGCCGCGAAAAGAAGAATACCAACATTCTGATCGCCGGACTCAACGCGCATATTTGTGATTATTGCGTGGTTCAGGCCCAGGTGATCATGACAGAGGAACTCGCAGAAAAGAGTCAGAAGGAAATCCCGGATTACACCAAGCTGAAACCTGCCGAAATCAAAAAATATCTTGATCAGTTTGTGATCGGGCAGGATGAAGCAAAAAAGATCTTGTCGGTAGCCGTTTACAACCACTACAAAAGGTTATTCCATGTAAAAAAAGCCAAGGAGGAGGATGTTGAAATCGACAAATCCAACATCATCCTCGTAGGTGAAACCGGAACCGGGAAAACGCTGCTGGCCAGAACCATTGCCCGGATGCTTCACGTTCCTTTCTGTATTGCAGACGCTACGGTACTTACCGAGGCAGGTTATGTGGGAGAAGATGTGGAGAGCATCCTTTCGCGACTACTCCAGGTGGCGGACTACAATGTTGCCTCGGCCGAACGGGGTATTATCTTCATTGACGAGATTGACAAGATTGCGCGGAAAAGTGACAATCCGTCCATCACCCGCGATGTTTCGGGTGAAGGAGTTCAGCAGGCTTTGCTGAAACTGCTCGAAGGTGCAGTGGTAAATGTTCCTCCTCAGGGTGGCAGGAAGCATCCTGAGCAGAAGATGATCCAGATCAATACCAAGGATATTCTTTTTATTACCGGTGGCGCTTTCGACGGGATTGACAAGAAGATCGGAAATCGTCTCAATTCCAATATGATAGGTTATTCAGCGAACCAGGACCGGCACATGATCGATAAGGACAACCTGCTTCAGTATATTTCGCCTGTGGATCTGAAAAGTTATGGACTGATTCCTGAGCTGGTGGGACGGTTGCCTATCGTTACCTACCTGCATGCCCTTGATCGCGATGCTCTTCGCCGCATTCTCACTGATCCCAAAAATTCACTGATTAAACAGTATACAAAGCTGTTTGAGATGGATAATATCAAATTGATCTTTGATGAAGAAGCGCTGAATATGATCGTGGAAAAATCGATCGAATTTAAGCTGGGGGCAAGAGGATTGCGTTCAATACTTGAAGATCTCATGACGGATGCCATGTTTGAACTGCCCTCGAAAGGGAACATCAAGTCGTTGCGCATCAACAGGGGTTTCATCGAGGAGAAATTCAGAAAAACCAGCATAGCAAGGTTAAAAGTTGCCTGACAATAAACCTGCCTCAGTTTTCGTTCACTTCCCGCCTCAAACTAATTAACCCTGCGAATGAAAACAGGATTGTTAATATGTTGCTTTCTTTTCCTCATCACATCGGTGTTCCCTCAGGACTCGGCCAGGCGACTGTTCATTCTGAAAAAAATGCAGGATACTTCCGAAATTAAAATGGTACAGGGAAAAATCATCGACGGTGATACGATCCCCGTCGTGGATGTCAGCCCCGCAATCATTTTCCCAGATATGAATTTTAAGAACTCCAAGGAACTGATGCGTTTCGACCGCCTGGTTTACAATGTCAGGAAGGTTTATCCGTACGCAAAACTGGCTGCAAAAAAGCTGGATGAATACAAGCACAAGCTGGAAAGTATTCCCACGGAAAGGGCACGAAAGCTTTTTATCAAGCAGGCCCAGAAAGAACTGGAAGATCAGTTTGGCGATCAGGTCAAGGCAATGAGCTTCTCGCAGGGGAAAGTACTGATAAAACTGATCTATCGGGAGACTGGGAATTCCTCCTACGACATCGTAAAAGATCTCAGGGGTGGCTTTTCCGCCTTTATCTGGCAAACCATGGCA
This sequence comes from Bacteroidales bacterium, assembly GCA_038244085.1. Lineage (GTDB taxonomy): Bacteria > Bacteroidota > Bacteroidia > Bacteroidales > FEN-979 > FEN-979. The sequence goes on from JBBRTX010000011.1 coordinate 51,431, forward strand.
AGACTATTCGGATATGATCTGAAAACACAGTATGATCCCGAAGGAGATGATAAAGCCATCGAAAGAATCGTGCAAATGATCGAGGCAGGGGCAATTTAATTTTCAAAGTTGGACAGAAACCTTAAATTTACAGTCGCATAAGGTCAAGATGGAATGAAGCTGTCAATCGTAATTGTCAATTATAACGTAAAGTATTTCCTGGAACAATGCCTGCATTCGGTCTATAAAGCCTGTAAAGGGCTTGATTCGGAGGTTTATGTCGTAGACAATAATTCGGTGGATGGCTCTATCAAAATGATCAGGGAAAAATTTCCTGAAGTCAGACTCATTGAAAACAAAGATAACAAAGGCTTTTCAAGAGCCAATAACCAGGCAATCCGCAAAGCAAAAGGTGATTACATTCTTTTACTTAATCCTGACACAATCGTTGAAGATGATACACTGACGAAATGTGTTCAGTTCATGGATGAACACGCTGATGCCGGTGGCCTGGGTATCAAAATGCTGGATGGGAAAGGAAAATTTCTGCCTGAATCCAAACGGGGACTCCCCACTCCTGCCGTTGCATTCTTCAAGGTTTTCGGATTCTCGTCATTATTTCCCAAATCAAAAATTTTCGGAAAATATCACCTGGGATACCTTGATAAGGATAAAACCCACCAGGTGGATATCCTTTCAGGTGCTTTCATGTTGCTTCGCAAGTCGGTCCTTGACCAGATCGGATTGCTCGATGAGACATTTTTCATGTATGGGGAGGATATTGACCTAAGTTACAGGATCACCCAGGCAGGATATAAAAATTACTATTTCCCTGAATCCCGTATCATCCATTACAAGGGAGAAAGCACCAAGAAAAGCAGTATGAACTATGTTTTCATGTTTTATACCGCGATGATCATCTTTGCAAAAAAACATTACTCCCAGAAAAACTACAGGAGTTTTTCCTTCCTGATCAATTTCGCCATTTACTTCCGGGCATTCATCTCCATCATCACCCGTTTCTTCGTCAAAATCAGTCTGCCGCTTGCCGATGCCACCCTTTTGTACACAGGGATCTTCTTCCTCAAATCCTATTGGGAGAAGGCGATCATCTTTCCTGAGGGAGGACATTACCCGCCTGCTTTTTTGCTGGTGGCGGTTCCGTTATACATTATCCTCTGGCTGACCTGCGTATACCTTGCCGGAGGATATGATAAACCGATCCGCCTGATCAGGATCCTGCAGGGTATGATTGCAGGACTGCTGATCCTCCTGATTTTTTACAGTTTACTAAATGAAAATTACCGGTTTTCAAGGGCACTCATCATCCTTGGATCCGTTTGGGGGATGATCAGTATGACCGGAATCCGCTGGATTTTGCACTTGTTGAATGTGAAAAGTGCGAGGATCGGCACTGAAAAAAACAGGAGATTCATCATCGTTGGCGAAAAAGAGGAAGCAGAAAGGGTTTCAGGATTACTTCAGCAAACCGTTATCAGTCCTTCCTTTATCGGCCTGGTGAGTTTCCTGAACCATAAAAACAATTCAAATGGTTTTATCGGGAACCTGGGACAGATCAAGGAAGTGATCACCATCCATAAAATTGATGAAGTGATCTTCTGCGCCAAGGATGTTCCGGCACAAACCATCATCGATAAGATGTCGGAGCTCAAAGACCGGCTCGTTGACTATAAAATTGCCCCTCCCGAAAGTCTTTCCATCATCGGGAGCAACTCCATCAATACTTCCGGAGATCTGTATACCATTGATCTCAATGCTATTACCAAGATGTCGAACCGGCGAAATAAACGGCTTCTTGATATCCTGATCGGTTTCGGGCTGGTGATTTTTTTCCCTTTTGAACTTTTTATTGTAAAAAATCCGCTGGGGCTGATCCGGAACATTTTCTCGGTACTCTTTGCACGGAAATCTTTCGTGGGATACGCCACCCCCGGGGAAACGGATATTCAGCATCTGCCTGGCATCCGGAAAGGCGTGCTCAATCCCACGGATGCATTCCGGAATAAAAAAATTCCGCCGGAAGCCAATTCCCGCCTTAACCTGATGTATGCCAGGGACTACAACCCTCTCAATGATCTTAACATCATCCTGAAAGGATTTCGTGAACTGGGAAGGAACTGATTGACCTGAGACTTTTTTATTTCCCTATATTTGTATAGTAATTTCCCGGTAGGGAAATTTCCCTCACGGGATCAGCTGGATAATAAAAACGGGATGCTGATTGCTGAATGCTGAAAGTTAAAACAAGAACAAAATGCCAAAATTTGAAATACGGGTACCCAAACTGGGTGAAAGCATCATAGAAGCTACCATTACCAAATGGTTAAAGAAAGAAGGCGATACCATCAAGGAAGATGAAGCGATTGTGGAAATTGCAACGGATAAGGTGGATTCTGAAATTCCTTCTCCGTTAGGAGGAATCATTGTCTCCATTCTCGCAAAGGAAGGAGATGTCGTTCCGGTTGGAACCGTCATCGCCATCATCGAGGAAGAGGGAAGTTCGGATGGTGACGCGCCTGCAAAACCAGCTTCGGGAAAGGAAGCAGCGGATTCCGAAGAAAAACCCACGGTGAATCCCTCGGGCAAGGAAAAGGCCGGTCTTCCTCCGGTGGAAAAAATCCCGGAAGGGAAAGTCATTCCGGCCGGAGATGGTGATGCGAAAAGGTTCTACTCACCCCTGGTGAAAAATATTGCCAAACAGGAAAACCTGTCGATGAATGAACTGGATTCCATTGCCGGAACCGGGCTTGAAGGAAGGCTTACCAAACAGGATCTTCTGGATTACCTTAAAACCAGGAAAGAGACCGGTTCACCAGTCCCGAAATCACCGTCAACGCCCCATGAAGCGCTTACAGTTCCGATAACCGGTGATGATCAGATCATCGAGATGGACCGTGTCAGGCAGTTGATTGCAGGCCATATGGTACGATCGGTTCAGACCTCGGCCCATGTCACTTCCTTTGTGGAAGTGGATATGACCCCTATTGTGATGTGGCGCGAACGTAATAAGGATGCATTCCAGAAACGGGATGGGATCAAACTGACCTTCACCCCTGTTTTAATTGAAGCCATTGCGAAAACGGTCCGGGATTTCCCCATGGTCAACGTTTCGGTTGACGGAACCCGAATAATCTTGCACCATAATATCAATGTGGGAATGGCAGTCGCGCTTCCCAATGACAACCTGATCGTTCCGGTTATCAAAAATGCCGATCAGAAGAACCTGCTCGGGATTGTCAGAATGGTAAATGATATTGCCGGGCGGGCCAGGATCAACAAACTGATACCTGATGAGATTGCCGGTGGCACCATTTCGATGACCAACTTCGGATCTTTCGGAACCCTGATGGGAATTCCGATTATCAACCAGCCACAAACGGCCATTGTCGGGGTTGGTTCCATTAAAAAACGTCCGGTCATCCTTGAAACACCATCTGGCGATACCATCGCCATACGTCAAATCATGTATCTTTCCCTGACTTATGATCACCGTGTGATTGACGGAGCCCTGGCCGGGAAATTTCTTAACAAAATGCAATTTCACCTCGAGAATTTCGATATTAACCAGACTTTGTAGATGGAACTAAATATCACGCGACCCATCGCGTTTTTTGACCTGGAGACCACAGGGGTAAAAGTGGCTACTGACCGAATCATTGAAATTTCTATTGTGAAGGCCTTTCCTGACGGAAGCACAAAGATAAAGACCAAAAGGGTGAATCCGGGGATTCCGATTCCCTGGGAAACCACTTTAATCCATGGGATAAAAGATGAGGATGTGAAGGATGAGCCCAGCTTCCGGGAGTTGGCTCACGAGCTGGTTCAATTCCTGGATAATTGCGATCTGGCGGGGTTCAACTCCAACCATTTTGATATCCCCCTGCTGGTTGAGGAATTCCTCCGGGTGGATGTGGATTTTGATCTGAAAGGCCGGCGTTTCATTGACGTGCAGCAAATCTTTCACCGGATGGAACCCAGGAATCTCAGAGCTGCTTACCAGTTCTACTGTGGCAAGGAATTGATCAATGCCCACAGTGCAGAGGCAGATACGCTAGCCACCTATGAAGTGATGAAAGCCCAACTCGATAGATACGATGGGGTGGTCATAAAAGATCGAAACGGTAAAGAAATGCAACCTTTCATCAATGATATCAAGGTTCTCAGTGAATTCACCAACTCCTCCAAAAATGCCGATCTTGTCGGGCATATCATTTTTAATGATAAAGATGTGGAGGTTTTCAATTTTGGCAAACACAAAGGCAAGCCGGTCGAAGAGGTCTTTTCAACAGAACCCTCCTATTACGATTGGATCATGAAGAGTGAGTTTCCGCTTTCCACGAAAAAAGTAGTCACACTGATCAAACTGAGAGGTTTCAATAAAAACTCAGCAAAACTTGAACTGTTTTAATTATGAAAATTCTCTGTATAGGCCGCAATTACCGCGAACATGTGAAGGAGATGAAGAGTGATGTCCCTTCTGTTCCAGTATTTTTCATGAAACCGGATACCGCTGTCATCACCCGAAACCGGCCATTTTACCTGCCCGATTTTTCACAGGAGATTCATTATGAAGCGGAACTGGTTATTAAAATCTGTAAAGTCGGAAAGAATATTCTGAAAAAATTCGCTCACACCTATTATAATGAGATCGGGATCGGGCTGGATCTGACGGCCCGCGACCTTCAGGCGAAATGCAAGGAGAAAGGCCTCCCATGGCTGATTGCGAAAGGCTTTGACCAGTCGGCTCCGCTGGGGAAATTTCTGCCGATTTCCTCTTTTAAAAAGCCTGATGATATCCATTTCCACTTGGAATTAAACGGAATTACCGTTCAGAAATCCAGTTCTGCAGAGATGATCTTTGACTTCGATGATATCATTTCCTATATCTCCCATTTCATCACCCTGAAAACGGGTGACCTCATCTTCACCGGAACACCTTCCGGTGTAGGCCCCATTAAAATTGGCGATCGTCTGGAAGCCTTTATTGAGGGCGAAAAGATGCTTGGTTGTTCCGTCAAATAAGGCACCTTCAAATTTTCTTGCTTTTTGATACTTTAGGTAGTATATTTGCTAAATAATGTATAGGTTAGTATTGTTTTTAGCCATACTTTATTTTAAATAGTATTAATCTGAATCTATAGATAAGACAAGATATTATGATTATAAATGGAAAAAAGGAATCGTTACAGGTACTAGGCAAGAATTATCACTGTTCGCTGGATGTTACGATGGACTTCATCGGAGGAAAATGGAAAGCGATCATTCTCTGGTATTTGCGGGATGGTAAAAAGCGTTTTGGCGAACTAAACAAACTCATACCCGAGATCACCGAAAGAATGCTGAGTCTTCAACTGAAAGACCTGGAGAAAGACGGCCTGATCACGCGACGGATTTTTCCCGAGGTACCTCCAAGGGTAGAATATGACCTCACCGGCCTGGGAAATTCCATTCAACCGGTCGTCAGGGAAATGGCAAAATGGGGAACCATGATGGCGAATAACAAAGGCAATTGCTAAAAAAAGAAATCTACCTTCTTTTGGTTTGCTGTTTCTTTGTCATCTCTTCCAGGCGTTTCTGAAATCCCGATTTCTTTACTGGTTTCTTCTTGTTGGCTTCGATTTGTGCATGGAGTTTCTTCTCATCGATCGTCCCCCGGATGATATAGATTTGTGCGAAGGTCAGAATGTTGGCGAGAAGGTAATAATAGCTTAACCCGGAAGAATAATCATTGAACCAGAAAAGAAACATGACCGGCATAAGATACATCATGGTCTTCATGCCTGGCATCTGTTGCTGGGATGAACCCATCATCTGATCATTGATCTTGGTATAGAAAACGCTGGAGATGGTCATTAACAGTGCAAAGAGACTCACATGATCCCCATACCAGGGAATGGTGAATCCGCCAGGGAAAGTCCAGATGGAATCGTAAGAAGAAAGGTCGTGTGCCCAGAGGAATGATTTCTGGCGTAACTCAATCGATGACGGGAAAAAGCGGAACATAGCAATAAGGATCGGCATCTGGAGCAGCAATGGGATGCATCCGGCCATCGGATTAACGCCTGCCCGTTTATACAGATCCATGGTTGCCTGTTGCTTCTTCATTGCATCTTCCTTTTTCGGATATCTGGCGGTTAGTTCATCGATATCCGGTTTCAGGGCGCGCATTTTCGCCGAAGATTTATACGTTTTAAAGGCAATCGGAAACAGGAAAATCTTGATGAGGATGGTCAGGATAAGGATGATGATCCCGTAGTTCCAGCCAAACTGCCCGAGGAAATTGAATACGGGGATGACGGCATACATGTTGATCCAGGCGAAAATGCCCCAGCCAAGCGGGATTTGCCGCTGAAGTTCCATTTGATAGGATTTCAGCGTTTTGAAACTGTTCGGGCCAAAGTAGAGCGACATCGGAATCGATTTCGTCTGATCGGCCGAATAAGCAACTCCCATTTCAGCATACATCGACCTCATAGAGCCAGCATACGTGGCTGTCCGGATTTTAGGTTCGCTGAACCAGGTCTGAGCGATGATCGTGGAAGTGAAAAACTGTTGTTTGAAAGAGATCCATTGAACCTTTTCGTTACGAAGGCTTTTTTCTTCATCCTTTGTTTCAGTGATATAATCTACCTTGTCTTCGACGAACCTGTAATAGATCGTTGAATTCATTCTTTCCATCTTCAGGCTCTTTTCCTGCCGTCTCAGATTAGCGTTCCAGGTAAGCCCAAGGTATTTGGTACCGGGATCGATCACATCTGTCATTCCGGAGAAATTCACCTGGTAACCCAGCATGTATTCATTTCCATGAATGGTATACAGATATTCGATGTATTTCCCCTTGCTGAAGGCAGTATCCCCTGCATCTACATACAACCGCATGGCGAATTGCAACGAATCTTTGCCTGAAATGGTGAGCACTTTTCCAGGATCAACCGTTTCATTTCCCTTGTAATAAGGCTTGAAGTATAGTTTATTGGTACTGATAATCCGGTTGTTTGAGAAGAAAGTAAGGCCAAACACTAGTGAATCCTTGTCGAAAAGCACCAGGGGTTTCTGATCCCAGGTCTTGTAATCTTTCAGTTCCACATAGGCGATCTTCCCTCCTTCGCTTGCCACCCTGATCTTCATCAGATCCGTTTCGATGGTATAATATTCATTCTTACCTGCCGAGGAGCCTGCAAAAGATCCCATTTTATCGCGGAGGGCTGTTCTGACTGCCATAACGCTGTCGGCAGGGTTGCCTGTCGAAAGGGTCTTCTTTATTTGTGCTTCCCGGATGGCCTGTTCTCTTGCTATGGCCGAAATTGCCGCATTTCTATTCTGGTTGTTTACTCTGGCAATTGAATCCGAAGCCCTTCTTTTCCCTTCCAGATCACTCTTTGAAGGGGTGGTCAAATAGCTGTAACCGATAAAAATCGCGAAAATTAAAAGCAGCCCGATAATTGTATTCCTGTTACCCATTTATTGTGATATCATTTAGCATTTAACAATTTCATCATTTCTTCTTTGCATAAGCAAGCGCAGCCTTCACAAATGCCTTGAACAGCGGATGCGGATTGGCAACAGTGCTTTTGAACTCAGGATGAAACTGAACGCCGATAAACCAGGGATGGTTTTTCAGTTCCATGATTTCAACCAGGTTATCTTTCTCATTCAGCCCAACCGGCACCATTCCACCTTTCTGGTAAAGGTCAAGGTATTCGTTATTAAATTCATACCGGTGACGGTGACGTTCTGAAATATGTTCCGATTTATAAATATCCATGACTTTTGAACCCTTTTTCAGTTTACAAGGATAAGCGCCGAGACGCATGGTACCTCCAAGCCCGGAAATTTGTTTTTGCATTTCCATCATATCGATGACCGGGTAAGGGGTGGTTTTAACGAATTCTGTGGAGTTCGCATCGGCAAGACCAAGAACATTTCTGCCATATTCAATCACGGCACATTGCATTCCCAGGCAGATGCCGAAGAAAGGAATGTTGTTTTCGCGTGCATAACGGATGGCTGTAATTTTTCCCTCGATTCCTCTGTGACCGAATCCCGGTGCGACCAGTATGCCACTCAGTCCTTCCAGTTGCGATGCCACATTGTCCATACAGATATTCTCTGAGTGAATCGACCGGATGTTCACTTTACAATCATTTTCTGCGCCGGCATGAATAAACGATTCGTTGATGGACTTATAGGCATCCTTGAGTTCAACGTATTTGCCGATCAGGCCGATGGATACTTCCCGCTTCGGGTTCTTGAGTTTGAAAAGGAATTTCTCCCAATCTGCCAGATCCGGTGTCGCCTTCCAGGGAAGTTTGACTTTTTTCAGTATTTCAACATCCAGTTTTTGCTCGTGCATCAGCACAGGCACTTCATATATTGAGCTTGCATCAATGCTTTCGATGACGGAAGAAGGTGCAATATTGCAGAAGAGGGCGATCTTATTCTTCATGGCCTCCGAAATATGCCTCTCGGTGCGGCAAACGATGATATCCGGCTGAACTCCCTGTTCGAGTAGGGTTTTCACAGAGTGCTGCGTGGGTTTGGTCTTCAGTTCTCCGGCGGCTGCCAGGTATGGCACCAGGGTCAGATGAACTACCACACAGTTTTTCCCCAGTTCCCAGCGCATCTGGCGAACGGCCTCGATGTAAGGTAAGGATTCGATGTCACCGACCGTTCCCCCGATCTCTGTAATAAGGAAATCGTAGTTCCCTTTGTGAGCGAGCATCTTGATGCGGTACTTGATCTCGTCGGTGATATGGGGTATTACCTGGACGGTTTCTCCCAGGTATTCGCCTTTGCGTTCCTTGGTGATGACCGACTGGTAGATAATACCGGTGGTCACGTTGTTGGCCTGGCTGGTGGGAACATTCGAAAAACGCTCGTAATGGCCGAGGTCAAGATCTGTTTCGGCTCCATCCTCAGTAACAAAACACTCCCCGTGTTCATAAGGGTTTAAGGTTCCCGGATCAATGTTGATGTATGGATCCAGTTTCTGGATGGTTACGGAGTAACCTCTTGCCTTCAGCAGTTTTGCGATGGAAGACGAAATGATTCCTTTTCCCAGAGAAGAGGAAACACCTCCGGTTACAAAGATGTACTTTGTTGCAGACATAAAAAAAGTGGTTAGGCTTTAAAACCGGTGCAAAAGTAACGGTTTTTATGATACGAAAAGGCAATAATAAGCATCTTTCAATGGCATTTCTTGGCAAGAAACTCCGGCTGATTGATCCTGCGTTTAATTGCCAGTATTTCAGATGCGATTTCCTCGATGGGTTTATTGGTCACTGTAATAACAGGCCACTGATATTTGGTAAAAATATTCTGGGCAAAGTTCAGCTCCCGCTTGACATGTTCGAGGGATGAATACTCCCCTGCATTTCCTCCGAGGTATTCCTGTCTTACCGTCCGTAGTGTAGAGAGATCGCCGGGTTGGGTGGTCAGAGCAAAAATATGTCCTTCGGGAAGTTTCCGGAGAATGTCAGGCGTTTCCATGCCCAGTACGATCGGGTAATTGGCCACAAACCATCCTTTGAAGGCAAGATAGATACTCAGGGGTGTTTTGAAAGTTCTTGAAACGCCCACCAGGACAATCTCCGCCTTGTCGTATTCATAATAGCGCTGGCCGTCATCATGGGTAAAAGCAAACTGCATGCTGTCGATCCGTTTGAAGTATTCCTTGTTGAGATGAAAAAATAACCCGGGTTCCCCCGAAGGTGAATTGGCAAGATGTTGGGATAACCGGGATAACAGCGGCCCCATGATATCAATGGCGTCGATGTTATGAACCCGGCTTACCTTCACCATGTATTCTCGCAGGGATTCCGAAACAAGGGTATGGACGATGATTCCTTTGGCTTCTTCGATCTCGGACATGAGTTCGTCGATTTGAGATTCCAGGCGGATATCATGTTTCATTACGATCTCAACACTTGCACTCGGGAACTGGGTGAGCGCTGCCATCAGGGTTTGTTCAGCGGTTCGTCCTGTGCCATCTGAAATTACAAAAATCTTATCCATAACAACTGTTTGACCCTAAAAATAGGCCATTTCCGGCAACCGACAAAATTTTCCTTTAAGTTTTTCCGTTAGGGATATAAAATGTAAATTTGCATGTAGAATTTATATTAAATTTTCATATCAAAAAAATCAAAATAAATGGGACAGATTAAAGTGGGTATCAATGGCTTCGGTCGTATTGGTCGTTTGACCTTCCGGGCCTTAATGAACAAGAGCAACGTTGAAGTGGTTGCCTTAAATGATCTTACGGATGCCAAAACACTCGCGCATCTTTTAAAATATGATTCCGTACATGGCCGTTTCCCCGGTGAGGTTTCTGCCGAAGGCGATTCCATCGTAGTGAACGGAAAAAAACTGAAGGTTTATGCAGAGAAAGATCCTGCCAACCTTCCCTGGAAAGACCTGGGAGTAGAAGTCGTACTGGAATGTACCGGTATTTTCCGGACACGGGAAAAGATGAACAAACATATCCTGGCAGGTGCGAAGAAAGTGATCCTTTCAGTTCCTTCCGATAACAAGGAAGATGTGGACGCCACCATCGTTCTGGGTGTGAATGACCAGCTGTTGAACAAGAATCTGCAATTCGTTTCCAATGCATCCTGTACCACCAATTGCCTGGCCCCGGTTGCCAAGGTATTAAATGACAAATTCGGCATTGTAAAAGGCTTGATGAACACCATACACTCCTATACCAACGACCAGATCATCCTTGACTCTCCGCATAAAGACCTTCGCAGGGCGAGAGCTGCCGCGGTTTCCATGATCCCTACCAAGACGGGCGCTGCCAAAGCGATCGGACTGGTGATCCCGGAACTGGAAGGTAAACTGGATGGTTTTGCCGTTCGCGTACCGACCCCTGACGGATCGATGGTAGACCTTACCGTTGAACTGTCGCGTTCCGTTACCGTGGAAGAAGTTAACAATGCCATGAAAGAGGCCGCACAAGGCCCCATGAAAGGCATCCTGGAATACCTCGATGAGCCGCTGGTTAGCTGTGATATCATCGGGAATACGCATTCTTCCATCTATGATTCACTGATGACCAAGGTAATCGGCGGGAATATGGTAAAGCTCATCTCCTGGTATGACAATGAGACCGGGTATTCAAACCGTCTGGCCGACATGGTTGAGAAACTTTCGTAATTTTCCGAAAACAAACTTTAAACCCCGACAGATCGTCAAACCCTGCCGGGGTTTATTATATCCACTTTATGGAATCCATTAAAGAAATCTTTAAAATCGGTTACGGACCGTCAAGCAGTCATACGATGGGCCCCCGGAAAGCTGCAGAACGATTCAAACAAGAGAATCCCGGCATGAAAAAGGCCAGGGTGACACTCTTTGCCAGCCTGGCCGCTACCGGCAAAGGACACATGACAGACAAGGCGATAACGGAAGCCTTCTCGCCTATTCCTGTTGAGATCGTATGGAAACCTGAGGAATCATTGCCCTTGCATCCAAACGGCCTCCTTTTCGAAGCACTGGACAAATCAGAAACAGCAAGAGTATCATGGACGACATACAGTATTGGTGGTGGCGATATCAGTGACACAGGAAAGCGGGATTCCGCCAATCACATCTATGAGATGAAAACGATGCATGACATTCTCAACTGGTGTGAGGAAAATGGACGGACTTTCTGGGAATATGTCGAAATTCATGAACCGAAAGATACCTGGGACCATCTTAATGAAGTATGGAAGGTGATGCAACAAGCCATTGATCGCGGACTTGAAGCAGAAGGAGTGTTACCCGGGATCCTTCATATGCCCAGGAAAGCATCATCAACCTATATCAAAGCAAAAAGTTTCAAAGGGACGCTCCGCCGCAGGGCTTTCACCTTTGCCTATGCGCTGGCAGTTGCAGAAGAAAATGCAGCCGGGGGCAGAATTGTCACTGCTCCAACCTGTGGTTCCTGCGGGGTAGTACCAGCCGTATTGTATTTGTTAAAGACCCAATATGATTTCCCTGATAAAAAGATTATCCGTGCGCTTGCAACTGCTGGACTGATCGGAAACCTGATCAAAACCAATGCTTCCATCTCCGGAGCTGAAGTGGGTTGCCAGGGAGAGATCGGCAGCGCCTGTTCAATGGCGGCAGCGGCAGCTGAGCAACTCTTCGGAGGCACTACCGGTCAGGTGGAATATGCAGCTTCTATCGGGATGGAACATTTCCTCGGACTTACCTGTGATCCGATTTACGGGCTTGTGCAGATTCCATGTATTGAACGAAATGCCTTCGGGGCTGCCCGCGCTCTGGATGCCAACATGTATGCATTGGTTTCTGACGGACATCACATTGTAAGTTTTGATAAGGTGATCCGTGCCATGAAGCACACCGGACACGATATCCCCAGGATTTACAAGGAAACCGCAGAGGGTGGACTGGCGCTGTTTGGGAAACGGAAGAGCAATTAAGGATGCGTTATCCCTTGATCAGCTGAGGAGTTGGTGTGTTATTTATTTCCGAAGCTGACAATTTTATGTTGGGCTGTATTTCCTTGTTTATCCGTAATGATCAAAATATGGACACCGGGCGGAATACCATGAATCATAAACTGTTTTTCATACATGGTTTCCCTGAACCACTCCTTTCCCGACACGTTGCACATACTGATTGAAAGCATCTCATCCAGACCGGTCTCGATTGAGATATTTCCGTTACCGGGATTAGGGAAAATTTTTACGCTCAAAATGTCAACTGACGGAGAAGCTATGGAGGTAATTATCTCACAATTCGTTAGTGTATCGGGATAAAGCGGATGTCCGTCCTGTTTGAAACAGATCAGTGAAAAATCCGGTGCATCAATCGTCATACCGGGAGAGCCTTCAACAAGGCCGTATGTTGATCCAATCCCTTCAATGAAATATATGTTGTACGAAGGATTGATAAACCACCTGTTACGATATGAATTTCCAACCATCACTGAGTCGATGGTTTGTACGATATCCTTAACACCATACCGCTCAATATACCCCCGGACCGTATCACCAACCTGCAGATTGAAATCATAAAGGAGTTGCTCTGCCATCTCCCCGGGAGGAATGATAAAAACCTTTTTGTTTGCCACCTCCTGTCTGATTGCTCCTTTGTATGCAGGCAAAACATCAGGGGGTACAGCGTGAAAATAAGGAACGATTAATTTATGATAAACTGCATTATTCATTGTGGTATCACCTGCCATCGTGATTGAATAATCGGCCATTTCACCCGGAAATCCATAAGAAATATAATGGAAATTCCACACTGCATTGCTATCCGGAAAAGGAAAATACACTTCAGTTTGTGCATTGGCTGCAAGGGTAACGAATAAAAACAAAGACAACAGAAATGTTTTCATGGCCGTATGTTTTAATGACAAGTAGGAATATATTATTTCATTTCAAATATAGTAAAATAATTGATTTTCGGTTCGCCCAATCCCCATCTGCCATTATGCAGAAAAAAATCCCACACGGATTCTAAAGCCGTGCGATTCCGGTCAGCAGATGCGGATGTTTGAAAACTGCAAAGTAGAATCTTTGAACGGTGAATCGAGAACAGAAAAACCATTATCTTTACACTTCTATACAATCAAACCAGCATGCTTAAATCCGATCAGAAAATTCTTCTCGTTGACGACGAACCTGATATCCTGGAATTTGTGGGATACAACATTCGGAAAGAAGGATATACTTTGTTTACAAGCCAAAATGGCCAAGATGCCATTCGTATCGCACAAGAAAATCTTCCTCACCTGATCATTCTCGATATTATGATGCCCGGGATGGATGGAATTGAGGTGTGTCAGGAACTGCGAAAGATCCCGGAACTCAAATCCACCGTGATCGCCTTCCTCACCGCCAGGAGCGAAGATTTCTCTCAGATTGCCGGACTGGATGCCGGCGGGGATGATTATATCTCCAAACCGGTGAAGCCAAAAGTTCTGATGAGCCGTATCAACGCCTTGTTACGAAGAAAGAAGGATGATTCGGAAATAGAAGCAAAAACAAGTATCGGCGGAATCACGATCGATCGCGAAAAATACGTCATTGTTAAAAACGGTAAGGAATTTTCCCTTCCAAGGAAAGAATTCGAGTTGATCGCATTGCTTACTTCAAAACCAAACAAGGTATTTACAAGAGATGAAATTTTCGAGGAAATATGGGGAAACGATGTCATCGTGGGAGACCGCACTATTGATGTGCATATCCGGCGGATTCGAGAAAAACTGGCCATCGAAAATATCAAAACCATTAAAGGCGTAGGCTACAAATATGAGTCTGAAGGGTCTGTTTAAGATATGGAATGCACCGGAACCCATTCCTGTTGAACCGGAAGAAGCAAAGGAAGGCAACGAACTGATTGAGGAGCTGAAGAAGATGGAGGCCTACCGGAGAGAATTCCTGGGCAACGTTTCGCATGAACTCAAAACACCGCTTTTCAATATACAGGGGTATGTCCTGACGCTCCTCGAAGGTGGACTTGAAGATCCGGTGATCAACCGGGAATACCTTGAAAAGACTTCCAAAAACATTGATCGGATGATTGCCATCATCGAAGATCTGGAGGTGATCTCTCGTTTTGAATCCGGAGAATTACAGCTGAACCTTACCCGTTTTGACATTGGCTCCCTCACCGCAGAAGTCATCGAGCTGCTTGAGCCAAAAGCCAAAAGGAAGAACATCATGCTATCGGTTGAAGGGAAAACCGCCCTGGTTCATGCCGATAAAGACCGGATCCGTCAGGTGCTGACAAATCTTATCGATAACTCCATCAAATACGGGAATGAAAATGGGACGACCAAAATCGGATTCGTTCCGTCAGATGACAGGATCATGGTCCAGATTATTGATAATGGAATCGGAATGCACCGGAGAGACATCCCACGGGTTTTCGAAAGATTTTACCGCGTCGATAAGAGCCGGTCGAGGGAACAAGGGGGTTCCGGGCTGGGCCTTGCCATTGTTAAACACATCATCGAAGCGCATCGTCAGACCATTTCTGTTCAAAGCAAACCGGGCTCAGGTAGCACCTTTTTATTCAGTCTCCGGAAGGTCTGATTCCGGTTCCTCGTATTTCTCGAAGTTTCTTTTGTGTTTAACGACTTTCCCTTCTACCAGGAAGACTATTGATTCTGCAATATTTTTAGAATAGCCGGCAATGCGTGAGATCTGGGTAAGGATCATGGCCAGATTGGTAGCCACGACGATCACGTCGGTTTTGTGCATCATTTCGTCGATGATCCGGCTTGAAATGAGTTGTACTTTCTCCTTGATCAGCGCTGAAGTTTCAAAGATATCCCTTGCAAAAACGACACGCCTTGTGGTAAGCATCAATACAGCATTCTTCACGACCAGGTTAGTCAGATCAACCAGATCCTGGATTTTCAACTCGACCAGGATGTCGCGGTAATCGGCAATCCCTTCCACTTTTTTGGCAATACCGGCGGCATGATCGCCCATTCGTTCCAGGTCGTTATTGATTTTCAGGGAGGCCATGATAAACCGGAGGTCGGTCGCAACAGGCTGTGTTAAGGCAAAGATCCGCTGACAGAGTTTATCGATTTTTACATCGAGTTCATCTACCTGGTTGTCGTTGTCGATAATCTTAGCAGCGAGTTCCACATTACCGGTCATCAGCGCTTCAAGGCTCTGTGAAACCTGTTCTGTAACCAGGTTCCCCATTTTCAGTACGCGACGATTCAGTTTATCCAATTCCTGTTCAAAATGACGTTCCATATTTTTGAAATTAATTTTCCGCTGATTTGTTTTTAGTCAAATGCAAAATACCAGATTAACCGAAACGGCCGGTAATATATTCTTCTGTATGTTTTTTATTTGGTTTGGTAAATATCTTTTTGGTTCTATCCATTTCAACCAGCTCACCGATGTAGAAGAACGCAGTAAAATCACTGACACGAGCCGCCTGCTGCATATTATGCGTAACGATGATAATGGTATAATCTTCTTTCAGGGTGAAAATAAGTTCTTCAATTTTGGAAGTCGAGATCGGATCCAGTGCACTGGCAGGCTCATCCATGAGGATAATTTCCGGGTTAACTGCGAGTGTGCGGGCAATACAAAGTCGTTGTTGCTGTCCGCCGGATAATCCCAGCGCCGAATCATTTAAGCGGTCTTTCACTTCATCCCATATGGCAGCTCTTTTCAGGGAAAACTCAACCACTTCTTTGAGGTCCGAATGATTCGTCATTCCATTGATCTTCGGTCCATAGGCCACATTTTCGAATACGGATTTGGCAAAAGGATTGGATTTCTGGAAAACCATTCCTACCTTTTTGCGCAGAGAAACCGCATCCACATTTTTATCATAAATATTGAAGTTATCCACAAGAACTTCTCCCGTGATTTTCACTCCCGGGATCAGATCATTCATACGGTTTAAAGTCCGGAGGAAAGTGGATTTTCCACAGCCGGACGGTCCGATCAACGCAGTTACCTGTTTGTCGGGTATTTCGACCGAGATGGAGTTAAGCGCCATCTTGCTTCCATAAAACAGGGTCAGGTCTTTCGTTACTATCTTGGTGTCTTTCATTGATTATTTCAGTCGGTTAATGAACTCTCCTGAGTCTTGAACGGATGATTACGGCTATAAAATTAAGAATGAATGTCATGGCAAGCAGCACAAGGGTAGTTGCAAATTGAATCGGTAGCGTTTGGTCCACGTTGGCTGATTGTGTTGACATTATATAAATATGATAACCCAGGGACATGAATTGGTCGCTGAGGGAATGAGGAAGCGTAGCCAGGTAGTAGGCGGCGCCTGTAAAAAGTATGGGTGCAACCTCCCCTGCTCCCCGGGAAATCGCGAGGATGGTACCGGTCAATATCCCTGAGCGGGATCCCGGGAGGACGATTCGCCAAATGGTTTGCCATTTTGTGGCTCCCAATGCAAGGCTGGCTTCACGCAGATCGCGAGGAATGGTTTTCATGGATTCTTCCACAGAAACAATGATAACCGGCAGCGTCAGCAATGCCATGGTCAGGCTTGCCCAGAGTATGTTGGGCTGTGCCCATCTCAGTTCTCCTCCCGAAAAAACAGAATCCATCCCTCCTCCGACAAATTTGATAAAGAATCCTAAGCCGAACAATCCGAAGATGATGGAAGGCACCATGGCCAGGGTTCTGACGGCAAAATGAACAATTTTGGAGATGATGGAATTTTCACGGGCATATTCGGTGAGGTAGATGGCCGTAATGGTTCCGAAGGGAACGGCTGCAACCGACATAATCAGCACCATCAGCGCTGTGCCAAACATGGCAGGGAAAATCCCGCCTTTCGTCATGCCATCTTTCGGGAAGGTGGTCAGAAATTCCCAGGAGAGGGTACCTTTTCCCCCGATAAAAATGACCACAAGCATTACCACAATGACTGCCAGGATTATAATTACAGATAATCCTGTCACACCCATCATGATCCCCCCGGTGACTTTTTGTAATTTTCTCATTAGCTTTTCCCCTGCAATCGCGTTAATAATTTCCCCTTGATATAAAATTCTGCGACAGCATTAATGATGAACGTAAAAATGAAAAGTAATGCACCAATCAAAAATAAAACGCTGTAATGCGTATCGCCAAAAACCACCTCGGCCATTTCCGCCCCGATGGTGGCCGCCAGGGTCCTGACCGATTCAAACGGATTTAATCCGATCATGGCTGCATTCCCGGTTGCCATCAGTGCGATCATTGTTTCACCAAGGATGCGTCCGATCCCGAGCAATACTGCGGCAAAAATACCCGGGGTGGCAGCCGGTAGCGTGACGAAAAATGCAGTTTGCCATTTGGATGCACCCAGGGCAAGACTGGCCTCCTTATAAGTGGCTGGAACGGCAGTCATCACATCTTCGCTGAGGGTAAATATGATGGGAATGGCGGCCAGCGCCATAGCAACACCTCCGACGAAGGCATTTAGACGGGTTTCATATCCGAAGACATCCTGAAAAAAAGTGGCCATGACCATCAGTGCAAAAAAGCCAATGACCACAGAAGGAAAACCTGCCAGTAATTCGATCGCCGGCTTGACAATTTCTCTCATCCATGAAGGAGCGAATGCAGCCGAGAACAACGCTGCCAGGATTGCAATCGGCGCTGCAAAAAGGATGGCGATCAGGGTAATTTTCAAAGTCCCCACTACCAGCGGAACCAGTCCATACCTTGGCTGGTCAGACACGGGTAACCATTTTTTCCCGACCAGCGACCGTAAAGGCGCTACCTGCTTACCGGTATATTCCTCCGTAGATTCTGTCAACTGTTCCAGGCTATCCTGGGTTACACTTCCTGCTGATTTTTCAGAAACACCGTACCTTTCAGGTTTTAATTCCTTTTCAGGAGTATTTTGCCCGGGGGTTACCAATACGGCTGTATTGGTATCGCCGTATCTTTCAGGGCCGGTTTGAACCTGGGCGGTATTTTGTTTGAGCGCCTTGGTCTTGAAAATGGGAAAAGCTTCACGAAAAACAAACAGGAAGATCAGCAGAAGGATGGCAATGGAAACCATTCCCACCCCTGTGATGATCTTCTCTGCTAAAAATTCACTCAGCCGAAGCTTCTTTTTCAGACTTTCGCCTGTGAAAACAAAAGGTTCAATCTGTTTTTTTTCTGACATTTCTAACTTTAATACCCTTAAGTTGTTATCTAACAGGAAAGTAGCCCAATTCAACAACCAGTTTTTGTCCGTCGGGACTCAGGATCCAGTCGATGTATTTTTTAAGATCACCGGTAGGTCTGTTGGTTAAATACATGTAAAGATAACGGGTTATGGGATAGGTTCCGTTCTTAATATTTCCCTCAACAGGTGCATAGGCAGTGCTTTTGTCATCCTTTTTCACATTGCAATGTTTCACTCCTTTTGCATAAGCAGCGCCACCATAACCGATTCCGTATTTATCGTTCTTTACCGCGTTGACAACTGCTGCAGTGCCGGGAAGTGTTTGTGTGCTGGGAGCATAATCAGCCTTAACCACGTGATCCTTGAAGAAAACATAGGTTCCGGAACTGTTTTCACGTCCATAGAGTTTTATATTCGCATCCGGTCCACCGACTTCTTTCCAGTTTTTGATCTTGCCGGAGAACATTCCGCCGAGCTGTTTTAAGGAAAGTTCTTTCACCGGATTGGTTTCATTGAGAAAGATCGTTACGCCGTCTTTTGCACAAGGAATCTCAATACCCATGGTCCCAAACCGTTCCTTTAATTTTTCCATCTCTGAAGTTTTAAGCGGGCGGCTGGCATTACAGATATCCGTTGAACCGTTGATGAGAGCAGAAATTCCCGTTCCCGAACCACCCCCTGTAACCTGGAGTACAACTTCCGGGTGTGATTTCATATAGACTTCCGCCCATTTCTGAGCCAGGATCACCATGGTATCAGATCCTTTGATAGTAATTTTTTTGGGTGCCGGCATGAAAGCCGTACTTATGATCACAGCTATGAGTAGAACTGCTATGACTGATAACTTTTTCATGTTGTTCATTTGTTTTATTTTTAAGTAAAGATAAGAAGAAATTAGAATTTTACCTGCAACCGGACCGTCAGCATATTTTGCGGAAAGACCTTACTGTAATCCAATACCCCGGCAATATTATTTACCGTGTATTTTGAGGTGACATTACCTTTGTCCTGTGCGTTTTTGCCCACTTTTTCATTCATGGGGATATCGTAATTGACCATCAGCTTAATGTTATCCGTGAAGAAATAGCTCCATGCAACCGATATCGTTCCGTAGGCAATATCAGATGTTCCGCTGGTCAAACTATTGCTGGTTGCGGTTTTAGTGATGGTAGTCGTTCCGACAACGGGACTTGACCCGCTGAAGGTTGTTTTGGAATCGCTCTTTGAAGCGATACCTGCGTTGTATTTGGTAAGTCCGATGGAATCACCTTTCAGTTCCGTGTTGGGGTCATAGTAATCATAACGGATTGCCAACTGGTTCTTTTTGCCGATGTTCTTTACAAGGTAAACATAATAACCCTGGAATTTCTTGATGATATTCGGACGAATGGTCGTGGTGTTTGTAATGGTGGTTGTTTGAAAGATGGTATCATTAGCGGAACTGATGACGGGGCTTCCCGTTACAGAGGTTGTTCCGTAAGCTCCGGTATAAGCATTGCTTCCGCGAAGGTATTCACCTTTCAGTGTTAATCCGCCAAGAATATCGAGGTAAAGCTGGGCTTCAACGCCAAACCATGAACGGTTAAGTGAGGAACCGATATGAGCCGCATCACTTTTGAGGCTGTAATCTCCGTTCAATGTGGTGCCGGAAGCAGCTTTCGTATATCCCATGTAGCCATGGGCGCCGATATTCAGGCCTCCGAGATTTCCGAATTTGAAACCATAAGTTACTCTTGCCATCAGATCCTTGTATACGTCATAATCCTTATTTACGAGATTAACATTGGCATTGTTAGCGTCATTGATCGTAAGGGCATCATTTCCATTGAATACAGCGATCTGAACTTTTATGGGAACCGATGGAGGAGCAATCTCCAGTTTGGCGCCGAGGGCTCTTTCACCAGGGTACAGGCTTCTGATCACCAGTGACCGTTCAGCGACTTCACGGCTGCTGGATGAATATTCCACTTCATAGTTTGGCCGGTTGAACTGTCCTGCATATAAAGAAAAGGTTTTCAGCCAGGGGTCATTCAATTGAACGTAGGCATCCTTCAGTGAAACACTTCCGGGAAGAAAATCGGGTTGCAGAACGAAAGCCACACCGGTTGCGGGTTCGTATTGAACTTTCAATCTGGCCCTGCGGAGCGAGAAATAATTATAAGGATAGGAAGAAGGATTTTCAAAGTTTTGATATTGTGCCTGGATGTATCCCGACAATTTGATCTTTGTTAATTTCGAAAGATCCGCTTCTGCATTGGTGACCCGTTCTTCTATTCCGGATATTTTATCCTGGAGGGTGGTGACTTTTTGGACAAGCGTGTCTCCTTCACTTTGTGCTAAAACCGGGTTCAGGGGCAGGAGTAACTGCGATAATGCAACTGCTGCCATAAAGATGATTGAGTTGGTTTTTCTTTTCATAGATCGTTTTTGTTTTGATTATGGTGCAAAATTATCGAGACGGAACCTAAAGCGTGTTAAGCAGGCATTACCTTAAAGTTAAATAATTGTTAAGGATTTCAGTCTTCATTGATATCATTGAATTTTCCGGGATTCCTGTGATGAATCAATTCCATATATCGGGCAAGAACATCATCAACGATGTTTTCCCAGGGATGATAAATGAGTTTCCTTGCTCCTTCTCCTGCCTTTCTGAGTATTTCCGGGCTTTTCATCAGCAGTTCCATCTTATTCACCATGGATACGACATTGTTTTCGATTAGAAAACCGTTCAACCCATCTCGGATCTCTTCTGAACAGGAACTGCCTTCAACCACGACCGTCGGAACTTTTAAAGCAGCCGCCTCCTGCATGACCAGGGGATAATTATCATAGAAAGAAGGAAAAAGGAATAGATTCGCGGCAGCATATATGTTTCGCAAAATGTCGCGGTCGCTTATCAGTCCCATGAATCTTACCTTTTCGGCTAAACCATATTGGGCAACCAGTTGTTTCATCTCCTTTGAGGCATATCCTTCACCCACAAAGACCATCAGAAAATCTTTTCCGTGCTCCTGCAACACCTTTAAAGAATCTATGATCAGCCTGACGTTTTTTTCCCACCGGTGCTGCCCGACAAATAAGAATTTAAAAGTCATTTCATCAGACTCAATCAAATCCAGGCCCTTTTTCTGAAATCCATAATAGGATTCTTCATCCGGAATGGCTAGATCTGATCCATTCGGCATGATTTCGTATTCGCCTTCATATCCATAATCCCTTAGGGTGTTTCCGGTGGATTTGTTCGGAACCCACACCAAATCAGCTCCTTTGTAGAAATCCATGGTCATTCCCATCATCAGGTCTACCAGGAATTCATTGTTAAATACTTTGAAAAAATCTTCCCTGTACTTGGTATGAAACGTCGCCACCAGCGGGATATCAAGATGAGTAGCGATCTTTTTTGCCAGGTGACCACTGATAAATGGACAATGTGCATGAACAAGGTCAAATTTCACCTTTTTCATCTCCTTTTTGAATTTCACATCGATCATCGGAAGACCTACCCGGTAAGGATTCATTCCAGGCATCAGAACAGATTTAAACCTGTATACCTTATAATCCTGGTGATCTTTGAATCCTTTGACCTTTGGAGCAACCATCAGGCTTCTGTTGCCAAGTTTTTTCAGCCAGTAAGCATAGTTATGGGCTGTCATTCCCACTCCGTCCATGATCGGGAAATAGGAATCGTTAAATTGACCAAATGTTAATTTCATATTTTTTGATTTTTTTACAAAGATGGTATACATCTTAATCAAAAAATACTGATTAACAATTTGTTAACAAAGAATTAATAATTTCGAAAAGCCGGTCTGGCTCTTACCAGGTTATGCGTTTTAAACTCACCAGCTCATCAACTCATCAGCTGGTTGTTCACGCGTGAATGGAAACGTTCGATGCGATGATTGCGCGGCTGATGCCCTGTTTGATGCTGCGGAGCAACATTGTTTTCTTCGACAGTGGCTCGGGGAACTTCATCAATTCATTGATCTTTTTGGTAATCAGTGCGGCGTTCTCCGTTCCGGTGAGATTTTTTTTGATCATTTTACATCCTGACATCACCGTGATCATCATCAAACTATCAATAGAAATTTTCTTTTCCGACATAATATTGCTAAAAAGATCCTGCTTTACCCGCTTTTTTAACTCGACATTCAGCAGAGGGAATTTGTTCTGATAAAAGATCCACATCAGGCTGTATTCTTCTTTCCGGATGATCTCCTTATTGATAAGCAGTTTAAGCAGGTGCTTTCGGAGCATCAGTTTCTGATAGGCAAGCTTTTGAATCCAGGAAGCAACCGACCTGGGCTTCTTAGTCTTGATGATTAAATCCAATACACGGTTTACGATAGGATTTTTTAAATGTTCAGGATTAATTACCTTGACTTTATCATTTTCAATATCAATACTCCCTGCTTCAAAAAGTTCGAACAAAATCGCTCCGGTCAGCCCGAATTTGATGTTATTTTCGCTGCTTCCAAACCATCCCTTGTCATCAAGTCCTAAGAGAACAATCTTTTCGAGATTGGTCATTTCAACAGAATCTATTGTTTTTGTCATTCAACAGGTTTTAGCATTAACGTTTTTATAAAAAGATTATAATAACATTCTTAAGAGTAAGAACATACCTCCCGACATGATTATTGTGATGGGAAGGGTAATCAGCCAGGCCATCAGAATATTTTTCACCATGCCCATCCTCAGATTCTGCCTTCCACCACCCGAAACCATCGCACCGGCAACACCGGAAGAAAGGACGTGGGTGGTGCTTACCGGAAGTCCGAACGCGGTAGATACAGCAATGGTACTGGCCGCAACGAGTTCCGCACTGGCTCCCTGGGCATAGGTAAGGTGGGTTTTACCAATTTTTTCCCCGATGGTGACAACGATACGCTTCCAACCAATCATAGTTCCCAGGCCAAGTGAGAGCGATACCATCAGGATAACCCATCGGGGGGCATATTCCGTATTTGCTTTGAATTTTTTGATATTTGCTTTCAGAAGAGAAAGGTCACCCCTGCTAAGCGGCTTTACATTTTTCAGATCGGCATCTTTAGTTATGCCGTCAATCTTTTTAGCTACAGCCAGGATCGATTTTCTGATTTTGAAATTATTTTGTTTATCAATCTCGTCAAAGGAATAAACCCCTCTAAGGTCTGATTTAATGACCGTAAGGCTTTTCATTATCTGAACATAGTCACCCCGATGGATTTTCGTCAGTTTTGTTGTATCGATCTTGTGAAGGGTCCATTCGATGTTTATTGCCTGATGATACAGATCCTGTGGGTTTAGTTTGCGGTCGATCGAAAAGTAGGTCGGGGCAAATCCGATCAGGATGAGCATGATGAGTCCGACCCCTTTTTGTCCGTCGTTGGAGCCGTGAGAGAAACTGACACTGGTACAGGTGAGAATGAGTATACTCCGGATCCAGGGAGGAGGCGGTTTCTTGGCAAATGGTTCTTTGAAGAGGTCTTTATTTTTAACGACTTTCCGAAGAATCAACAGCAAGAGAAAAGCCAGTCCGAAACCGAATACCGGGGAAATCAATAGAGACAGACCCACATCCATCACTTTGCCCCAGTTCAGTGCAACGGCATGGCTGCCTGGAAGCAACATAAAAGCCAAGCCTACTCCGAATATAGATCCAAGGAGTGTATGTGAACTCGAACACGGAATGCCAAAATACCAGGTAGCAAGGTTCCAGATGATGGCGGTCAGGATCAGGGATAGGACCATTGCGATATTGTGCGATAAGTTCTGATCAACGAGGATCTCCATGGGAAGCAGGTTGACAATCCCGATGGCAACGGCGATACCCCCGACATTCACTCCGATGAAATTCCATAACCCCGACCAGATAACGGCCACAGAAGGCTTCAGTGAATGCGTATAGATGATGGTTGCCACCGCATTGGCCGTGTCGTGAAACCCGTTGATAAACTCAAAGGCACATGCGGCGAAAAGACAGAGAATGAGAAATAAGGTGTAGGTTGTATCGAGACCGAACATCTTTTTATATATATGATTTTATTAAATGAAATTAGAATTCTGGCCGGAAAATTACTAAGACTTTTTCTATCTGCAATCAATTGTTAAGAAGTAATTTTCACATAGCGATCAGGCGTTGAATCACCATATCTCTCATCCTTTCCATTATGTTTCTGATAATTCTGATCCTGCTTGTTGTTTAATTACAAAGAAAATCCTATTTTTGCAGGCTTATAAAAAGAGACACAAGAATTTTCCATCTAAAATATTTAAAATCAAGGACTCATGCAGAATAAAGGTGTTGTTAAATTTTTTGCGATTACGTTTGTATTAGTTTGTCTGTTCCAGCTTTCCTTTACCTTTTTCAGTTATCATTACTCGAATAAAGCGGCTGATTATGCCATTGCTCCCGTGGTAAAGACGATGGCGGATAAGATGGCAAAAGGAGATGCAGTGCGACAGGAGGTGCTCTTTGATTCTATCTCAAAGTCGCGCCTGGAGTACTTCAATGATTCCATGGCAAACATCCCCATATACAACATCCTGATTAAAAAATACACCTTGAAAGACGTGCGGGAAAGGGAAATTAACCTTGGTCTTGACCTTAAAGGCGGTATGAATGTCACCATGGAAGTCTCTGTTCCTGATATCATCCGGGCATTATCCGGTTACAGCCAGGATCCAACTTTTACTAAAGCATTGAACCTGGCACTGGAGAAAGAAAAAAACAGTACGGCAGATTTTGTCGACCTTTTCTCCCAGTCGTTTAAAGAAATTGATCCTAATGCAAAACTGGCCTCGGTTTTTAATACCGTTGAATTAAAAGACAAAATCAATTACAACTCCACCAATCCTGACGTGATCAAGGTGATCCGTGAAGAAACCAATGGAGCCATTGACCGCACCTTCAACATTCTCCGTTCACGTATCGACCGTTTTGGTGTTACCCAGCCCAATATACAGAAACTCCAGACCGCCGGACGTATCCTGATCGAACTCCCTGGCATCAAGGATCCGGAACGTGTAAGAAAACTCCTGCAGGGAACTGCTCAACTTGAATTCTGGGAAACTTATCAGTATCCTGACCTTTATCCTTTCTTTGCCGAAGCCGATAAAAAACTGGTTGCCATCCTTAACAATGACTCGGTTGCTCTTTCTGCCGACTCTGCCGTTGTTGGTGACACCGCTTCCATTAAGAAAGCCCTGGATAACAAACAAACCGTTGCAGAGAAAAAAGATTCAGAAAAAACAACCACCAAGGACCTGACAACAAAAAAGGATACGACCACCAAAAAAGGAAATGCCCTTCTCGAACAGGTTGGAAAAGATACAACGGCAAAATCCGCAGCTGATAAATCAAGCAAATCTTTTGAGCAGTATGCGAAAGAACATCCATTGTATGCTTACCTGAATCCGGCAGTTTATAAAAACCAAAAAGGCGAAATGGTCCCGGGTCAGACAGCAATGGTTGGACAGTCATTTATTAAAGACACTGCCCGCGTAAACCATATGCTCAGGCTTGCAAAAAGTTCTTTGCCAAGGGATCTGAAACTCGTATGGTCAGTAAAACCAAGGACTGATGCAAAAGAAGTGCTGGAACTGGTTGCACTGAAAGTCACCTCACGTGACGGAGCTCCTGCCATGGGCGGCGATGTGATCACCAACGCCCGTCAGGACTATGATCAGAACGGCCGTGTTGAAGTCTCTATGTCGATGAACTCCGAGGGTGCCCGTATCTGGAAAAGGCTTACCGGCGACAACATCGGAAAACAAATCGCCATCGTTCTTGATAGTTATGTTTATTCCTACCCGAATGTAAACGGAGAGATTCCCAATGGTATGTCATCTATTACCGGGGGAAATATGACCGTTGAAGAAGCCCAGGACCTTGCCAACATTCTGAAAGCCGGTAAACTTCCGGCCCCGGCACGTATCGTTCAGGAAGAAGTAGTAGGGCCGTCGTTGGGTAAAGAATCGATCAACGCCGGTTTGCTCTCTTTCATCATTGCCTTCGCCGGTGTACTGCTCTATATGTCGCTTTACTATAACGGTGCAGGCCACGTTGCCGACATTGCCCTGTTTGCAAACGTATTCTTCCTGTTTGGTGTGCTGGCCTCCATCGGTGCAGTACTCACCCTCCCCGGTATCGCCGGTGTTGTTCTGACCCTCGCCATGGCGGTCGACTCCAACGTCATCATCTATGAGCGAATGCGAGAGGAAATCCGGGCAGGAAAAGGAATGCGACTTGTGGTCAAAGATGGTTTCCACCACGCTTTGTCCGCTATTATCGACGGTCACGTTACGACCATACTTACCGGTATTGTACTTTACATCTTTGGTTCAGGCCCGGTTCAGGGTTTTGCAACCACCCTGGTTCTCGGTCTGTTACTCTCCCTGTTCTCCTCCATCTTTATCGCCCGTCTTTGTTTTGAATGGATGCTCGACCGGAACATGCATATTTCTGTTGGAAACAAATACACGATCAATGCCTTCCAGCACACCCATATCAACTTTATCGGACTCAGGAAAAAGATGTACGTTTTATCTATCCTGATCATGATCCCTGGTGCAATCAGTCTTTATGTGAGAGGTCTGGATCCGGGTCTGGATTTTACGGGAGGAAGAAGTTATATCGTTCGTTTTGACCAGAATGTTTCCACCACAACCCTTCGCAACAATCTGCGCGCGGTAATGGGCGAATCTCCGGAAGTAAAAACGTTTGGTCCCGACAACCAGGTGAAGATCACTACCAAATATATGATCCAGGATCGTACCGTTGCCGCCGATTCCATCGTCAACAGCAAATTGTTTGAAGGTGTAAGGTCTTCCTACAAGGTACCCATCACCTTTGAACAGTTCAAGTCAAATGATCCGAAAAAAGTCATCGGGGAACTCAGTTCACAGCGGGTTGACCCCACCATATCTTACTCACTGGTTTGGAAATCGGTTATGGCCGTTATCTTCTCCCTTATCATCATCTTCATTTATATCGCTATTCGTTTCAAGAAATGGCAATACGGCCTTGGCGGGGTAATCTCTCTCGCGCATGACTCATTGATCATCATCACTGCCTTTACCCTTTTCTGGGGGATTTTACCCTTCGGAATGGAGATCGACCAAACCTTTATCGCGGCGCTACTGACCATTATCGGTTACTCGATCATGGACACGGTTATCATCTTCGACAGGATCCGTGAATACACAGCCCTGTATCCGAAACGTGATCTGGCCGTGAATATCAACGGTGCCATCAACAGTACCCTGGGTCGTACCATCAATACTTCAGGTATTACCCTTGTAACCCTGATCGTGATCTTCATCTTTGGAGGTGAAGTGCTGAGAGGTTTCATGTTTGCTTTGATCATCGGGGTTATTTCTGGAACTTATTCTTCCGTATTCAACGCCACGCCTATTGCCTATGACGTTATCATGTGGCAGAAACGCAGAAAAGAGAAGAAAGAACTGGCCAGTAATAAAGGCAAATCCAAATAATACTTTCAGATACTGAATAAAAAGTCCCGGTTTTCATCGGGACTTTTTTTATTTTTGTAAGGACAATATTTACGGACCGTTTCTGTTTCTGGTAAAACGCTGACTGATATGACAAACCACAACCAAAACCGGTTGAAAAAATCCTTTGTATGATTAAATTCCCCGGAATTTTTCTGATCATCTTACTTTTTTTGACTTCCGCTCTGCAGGCTCAGAACAAATTTTCCAAAGCTGCAGACGATGCCTTCTCAGATCAGCAGTACCTCCTGGCGCTTACCCGTTACCAGAAAGCCTATACAAAGGCAAAGAAAAATAAGGGCGAACGGGACCGTATCTCCTTCCGGATTGCTGAATCCTACCGGATGATGAACAATATGAAAAAAGCCGAAATTGCTTATAAACGACTGGCAACGGCAAAATATGCCAACACCGAGCCCAGGGTGATCTTATTGTATGCTGATGCCTTGAAGGTGAATGGGAATTATGATGAAGCCATCGTTCAGTATAAAAGATATCTCGAAAAAGTGCCGAATGATCCAAAGGCAACCATGGGAATTGAAACCACCAACATGGCCTTAGAATGGAAGAAGAATCCATCCAAGTATGATATCATCCTTGAAAAAAAGATTAACTCGAAGGATGATGATTATGCCCCTGCCTATTATGATAAAACCCTTCAGAACATCATTTTCACTTCGGATCGTGATGCTTCCGTCGGAAAAGCGATTGATAACTGGACCGGCCTGGAGTTCTCCGATCTGTTTGTTGCCAGAAAAGACCGGAAAGGGGAATGGGGAACACCACAACCAGCCGACAAAGGTGAATTGCTGAATACGAAGATGAACGACGGTGTAGGCAAGATGAATTCACGCTTCACGACCTTCTATTTCACAAGATGTTATAACCAGCCCAGGATGAAGAATGGCTGCGGAATCTACCGCATCAGCCGGATGGGTACTTCGGCATGGGGTGAACCGGAATTCGTCAGCATTGTTGACGACAGTACTGCTGTTGTGGGTCATCCCTCCGTTTCCAATGATGAAAACACACTCTATTTTTCTGCAGACCTCCCGGGTGGAAAAGGCGGGAAAGACATCTGGATGATCTCCAAAAAAGGAAAGTCCAAATCGGGGGGTTATGGCCGTCCGGAAAATTTAGGCGCCGGGATCAACACCGCGGGGGATGAGCTTTTTCCTTTTATCCGCAACGACAGTACCCTTTATTTCTCTTCCAACGGGCTTCCCGGCATGGGAGGACTTGATATTTTCCGTTCCGTAAAAAGAGGCGATAAATGGTCAGAGCCGGAAAATCTGAAATACCCGATGAATACGAATGCCGACGATTTCGGGATCGTCTTTAATCCTGAAGAAATGGAATCAGGTTATTTCTCTTCCAACCGGGCCGGTGGCAAAGGACGTGATGACATCTATTCATTTGTTGTACCACCATTGCTATTTACACTTCAGGGTGATGTAACCGATGAGCGCACCCTGCAACCGGTAGAGGGTGCACATGTTCAAATCACCGGAACCAATGGGAAAATTATCGCTGACAACACCGACGTAAAGGGTCATTACAGCTTCAATAAAAACCAGATATTCCCCAATGTGACCTATGAGATCCTGGTTTCCAAAAAAGATTATTTCAGCACAAAGGGCAAAGAAACTACGGCCGGGTTGGAAAAGAGCAAAGATCTCACCCGGAATTTCATCCTGACACCGATTCCGAAGAAACCGGTGGTTCTGCCTGATATTCTTTATGATCTTGCCAAATGGGATTTGAAGCCGCAATATCAGGATTCGTTGCAGGGACTCATCCAGACATTGGATGCCAACGAAAACATCGTCATAGAGCTGGCAGCACATACCGACTCACGCGATAGTGATGAGCGCAACGACATCCTTTCCCAGAAACGTGCACAGTCGGTGGTAGATTACCTGATCACCCGCGGCATAGATCCAGACAGGCTGCTGGCAAAAGGATACGGGGAACGCGTTCCCAGGATCCTCAATAAAGACATCACCCGGGAAGGTTATACTTTTACTACCGGAACGGTTCTTTCCGATTCGGTGATCAACCTGCTCCCGAACAACACGGTTAAAGAAGCTGCCCATGCCCTGAACCGCCGTACTGAATTCTCGATTCTCAGGAATGACTTTATCCCCAAACAGCACCCGGTAAAGGCGGAAGCCCGCGAGATCGACATTGTAACGAATCCTGAAGTGAACGCAGTGGATTTTACAACGGTCAAAGATGCGATCCAGGCCACGTGTTTTGTGAATGGATCTACCATGACATTCAATTTCAGCAAGGGGGAAAAGGAATTTTATATTTCTCCTGCTCAAACCCTGAGATTGCTGAAAGACGGATTGGTTGATAAAGAGGCCTTCAAGGGAGATGTTACAAAAATCATCGGGGTAGGTACCGTGGCTGACAAAGCCGTATTCACGATCAATGAAATGCGGATCGGGCAGAATACGATAAAGAACCTGGAAGTGACAGTAAATTCAAAGATCACCGGCGACCTTCTTTTTGGTGAAAATATCCTGTCAAAGTTCGGCGTTTTCACCATCGATGAAGCACAGAAAAAGATCATCTTTAAATAATGACTGATTCGTCAAGATACGCAAACCGGGGAGTCTCCTCTTCCAAGGAAGAGGTGCATGCCGCCATCAGGAATGCCGATAAAGGATTATTTCCGCGGGCCTTCTGCACGATTTTACCCGATATTGCCGGGGGAGATCCTGATTATTGCAACATTCTTCATGCGGATGGTGCCGGTACCAAGTCTTCACTGGCCTATCTTTACTGGAAAGAGACGGGAGACGCAGAAGTGTTCAGGGGTATCGCCCAGGATGCCATCGTCATGAACCTTGATGACCTGCTTTGTGTTGGAGCCGTTGATAATATTGTACTTTCATCCACCATCGGAAGAAACAAAAACCTGATTCCCGGCCATGTGATCAGTACGATCATTGACGGAACGCAGGAATTCATCCGGGAGATGCAGTCGTACGGCATCGGCATTCATGCAGCTGGCGGAGAAACGGCTGATGTGGGAGACCTGGTAAGAACGGTAATCGTCGACAGTACCGTCTTCTGCAGGATGCGGAGAGATCAGGTTGTGAACAATGAGAATATCAAAGCAGGCGATGTGATTGTCGGGATGGCATCTTACGGCCAGGCCAGTTATGAAAAATCATACAACGGCGGGACCGGCAGCAATGGACTGACCTCAGCAAGACATGATTTGCTGAGCAATGCTTATGCAGCAAAGTATCCCGAGAGTTTCGACGAACATATTCCCGCAGAACTGGTCTATTCAGGCAAGCTGAAACTGACTGATCCTACGGAAATCCCGGGTGTGGATGTCGGCAAGCTGATCCTGTCCCCTACCCGGACTTATGCTCCCGTCATTAAAACTATTCTTGGGAAATATTCCGGACAAATACATGGAATGGTTCATTGCAGCGGTGGCGCACAGACCAAGGTGCTTCATTTCATCGAAAACCTTCATGTGATCAAAAATAACCTGTTTCCGGTCCCTCCTCTTTTCAGGATGATCCATGAACAATCGGGAACACCCTGGCAGGAGATGTACAAAGTCTTTAACATGGGGCACCGGATGGAGGTGTATGTCTCGGAAGAAATTGCCGCAGCTATCATCACCATCTCAGCAAGTTTCGGCATCGATGCAAAGATCATCGGGCATTGCGACGCCTTCCAGGGAAAACAGGTAACAATCAACTCCGAATACGGCACCTTCCATTATTAGCTTCATCACCCGAAAACCGTGGGTTTCAGGCATATCCTTCCCTTTCAACCCAAGCAGATCCCAAATCGCTTTGGAAATTTTTCCTTAACTTTGTACCAAATTCCATTTAAATGTTAGATAAGTTAGAAGCCATAAATTTAAAGTTTATAGAAGTTGAGAAGATGATCGCCGCACCGGAAGTGATGGGCGACATGAAGCGTTATATCAAGCTGAGCAAGGATTACAAGTCGCTTCTTCCCATCATGGATGCTTACGAAAAATATAAGAATATACTTTCCAACATCGACAATGCCAAGGACATCATTCACAATGAGAAAGATGAAGAGTTCCGGTCGATGGCAAAGGAAGAACTTGATATGCTGATCTCCGAAAAGAATCAGATGGAGGATGATATACGCCTTATGCTCGTCCCGAAAGATCCCGAAGATGAGAAGAATGCCGTTGTTGAAGTGCGTGCCGGAACAGGCGGTGATGAAGCCAGCATTTTTGCAGGCGATCTTTTCC
Source organism: Bacteroidales bacterium (assembly GCA_038244085.1). Lineage (GTDB taxonomy): Bacteria > Bacteroidota > Bacteroidia > Bacteroidales > FEN-979 > FEN-979. The sequence continues at coordinate 83,808 of JBBRTX010000011.1, forward strand.
GTATGTACAACAAATTCTGCGAAAACATGGGCTGGAAGGTTGAGCTGGTTGATTTCACCGATGGTACAGCCGGTGGGTATAAGGAAATCATCTTCAACGTGAGCGGAGAAGGTGTTTATGGAGTGATGAAATATGAATCGGGCGTACACCGGGTACAGCGGGTTCCGCAAACCGAGACGCAGGGCCGTGTGCATACTTCAGCTGCTACCGTGGCCGTTCTTGCCGAAGCCGATGAGTTTGATGTTGAAGTAAAACCATCCGATGTAAGAAAAGACACCTTTTGTTCTTCCGGTCCCGGCGGGCAAAGTGTTAATACCACTTATTCGGCGATTCGGCTTACCCACATTCCCTCGGGGATTGTTGCCAGCTGCCAGGATGAAAAGTCCCAGATCAAAAATTTCGAGAAGGCGATGAAGGTGCTTCGTTCCCGTTTGTATGAGCTCGAACACCAGAAATACCTTGATGAAATATCAAAGAAACGAAAAACCATGGTTTCCACCGGCGACCGTTCAGCAAAGATCCGTACGTATAACTATCCGCAGAGCCGTGTAACTGATCACCGGATCAACATGACCTTGTATAACCTTCCGGTGGTGATGGATGGCGATGTCCTGCCCCTGATCGAAGCCCTTCAGCTGGCCGAAAATGCAGAACGGCTGAAAGAGGCGGTTAGTTAATATTGCGTTATTTGCAGGGATACTTAAGTGACCTTCCCGTGATATTTTGCGGGGTTTGAAGCGGGCAAATTTTCCAAATGCGCGCCGTATATGGAATCTATAACAAAAAGCAAAAACAATGAACCGCGAACAATTGATCAGCATCATCAACACAAAGCAATCTTTCCTTTGTATCGGGTTGGATACCGATCTCACTAAAATACCCCAGCACCTGCTGAAAGAAGATGATCCTGCTTTCGAATTCAACAAGCAGATCATTGATGCCACTCACGATCTGACCGCCGCCTACAAACCCAATTTTGCGTTTTATGAAGCCAACGGCGTAAGAGGATGGAACAGTTTGACCCGAACCATTCAATACCTGAAAAACTTCGATGTATTCACCATTGCCGATGCAAAACGCGGAGATATCGGAAATACCTCCACACAGTATGCAAAAACTGTTTTTAATCCTGCCCAGTCGGGGCTGGATTTTGATGCCGTGACGGTTGCCCCTTACATGGGCGAAGATTCTGTGAAGCCTTTTCTGGAATTCAAGGATAAATGGGTGGTTCTGCTTGCCCTGACCTCAAACAAAGGGGCAGATGATTTTCAATTTTTCAAATCCGGTGATAAAGCGCTTTACCAGCAGGTACTGGAAAGATCCTCTTCGTGGGGCACGGCTGAAAACATGATGTTCGTAATTGGTGCCACCAAAGCCGAGATGCTGACGGATGTCCGCAGGATAGTACCCGAACATTTCCTTCTCGTTCCCGGCGTAGGTGCCCAAGGGGGCAGCTTGCAGGAAGTGGCAAAACATGGTTTGACCAGGGATTGTGGCCTGCTGGTGAATTCCTCCCGGAATATCATCTATGCATCAAAAGAGACAGATTTTGCCGAAAAAGCGCGGGAAGAAGCAATGAGGATGCAGAAGGAGATGAGTGAAATCCTTGGGAATAGGTATAACAAGGTGACAAAGTAACAAAGTGAAAAGAATCAATATTTCAGAAAGCTTCGCAAATAGCGGGGCTTTTTGCATTATTATAGGAAATATATCCAGATTTAAATGAAAAGTTATCAATAGAATTTTGTTTGATTAAAAAATAGGCTCTTTATATATTCGAGCGGGTAACATAATACGGATTCAATTTTACTAAAGTCAAGTTTTCCAGTCTCCAGATCAAAGTTTACGTCATACACAAACAAAGGTTAACAACCATCAATACTTTGGCTAATAAATCTTTCTGCAATAACATATTTTTTTCTTGCCTTTTAAATTTTTTGCAGTAATTTTGCCCGGCTGCATTTACAAAGAACCATTTATTTTTTCATACCGAATCAATGCTTTTGTAATCGACGATTACGGTCAATGCTTTAACCATATTTTGACCATTTCTCGTTGAAGTACAATTATGGATTTGAGGATGGTAAAGTTTTCAACCCACTAAATATGTTGAGCTGAACGGATATTTTTTGTTTGATTTTTACATTTATGGCGGCTCTTTCTGAACCACAATAATCAGTGGAATATCGGGAGGACAAATGAGGTAAAAACGTGATTATAATAGTTGCTTATTCGCTTTTCAAGGCAGCCAACACTTTATCTTTTGGGACGAGAGGTTCCTATAGAGAAGAAAATCACTTCAGAGCTATGTAGCTAAATATTAATATTATAATGCTGATCAGGCAAAGAAAAAGAGAACGATTAATTCTAATAAGTAAGTGGAAGTTTAACTGAGAATTGAACCTGAAATCATTTATGAGATTCTATAACAAACTAATCAAGCAATAATAACTAAAACGAAAATCAATGAAAAGAACATTTATTATCTCAACATTGATCCTTTCATTTTTCATGTTTGTATGGGAAATGGATGGACAGGTTGGTATCGGAACATTAACCCCTAACAGCAAATCCGCACTTGATGTTGTAAGTACCACCAGTGGATTCCTGATCCCCAGGATGACACAGGCACAGAGAAATGCCATTACCACACCACCAGTAGGGTTGCAGATCTACCAGACCGATAATACCCCCGGTTTTTACTATTACGACGGAAGTTCATGGGTAGGGCAGGGAAACGGAACTGTTACTTTGATAAACACCGGTACGGGAATTACCGGAGGACCTTTCACCGGTTCCGGTACTGTAAGTCTTGCAACCATGGCAGCAAGAACTGTTAAAGGAAACATTTCAGTGTCTCCTGCTGTTCCAACAGATATTTCTTTTGGAACCACAGTCAATACCGTTGCATTGGGTGATCACACCCATGCAGTTCCAGGAGCTGACAAGCAGATGATTTTTAACAACAGCGGGGCTCTTAACGGGAGTTCCAACCTCCGGTGGAACAATACATATAAACACGCAACAATTGGAAACCTTCCGGACAACAGCATTTATAATAATTTGACTGCCGGGTCCGGGCTGAGGATCTCAAATTATGGAACCTACAGCGGTGGGGCAACATGTGGACTCTCAAATATCACGCTGACTTCAAATCTCCTTTTTGATAACGGGAGATCCAATTACCTTTATTTCTTGCGTTCAAAGGATGAAGCGAACGCAGGGGGAACAGTTGGCCGGGTTTTAAATGCTGATCGTTTGGGTGGATTAACATGGTTTGGCTGGAATAATTATTTTACGGGTGTCGATTTAAATTGGGGCCCGCAGTTTGGAGCCAGTATCGACGTTTTTGTTGATGGAACCGTTTCGGATGACATCATGCCTACAACAATGAATCTCCAAGCGACAAAGAATATTACTTTATCAGCGGATGCTGCAATAACGTTTACCGCACCCTCTATCGTTGCAAGCAAACTTGAAGTTGCAGGACAGATAAAAATAAACGGAGGGACACCGGGTTCCGGAAAAGTATTAACGTCAGATGCGACAGGTCTTGCCACCTGGACTGCACCCGGTACCGCTTCCTGGTCGTTGACAGGGAATGCCGGGACTACCCCGGGAACGCAATTTATTGGAACAACCGATAATATCAACCTGATGTTTAAAGCAAACAGTTTGCAATGTGGATTGGTTGATATATCTCATCTCAATGCGAGCTTCGGATACAGGAGCCTTATCTCAAATACAACAGGTAACAACAATACTGCCTTTGGATCGAGCGCATCATACTCAAATTTAACTGGCGGTGGTAACACTGCGGTCGGAAGTAATGCATTAAACGCAAATATTACAAGTGGTATCACCGCAATCGGGAATGCCGCATTGTTGTCAAATACAACCGGAAGTGCAAATACCGGCGTTGGGAATCAGGTAATGGCTTTGAATACAGCAGGCAATTATAATACAGCAATCGGTGTAAATGCGGCGTATTCCAATCAGATTAAAAGCAATAATACAGCAATAGGATATGTCGCTTTATATACGAACACTGGTGGCGATGGGAATACTGCCATGGGAAGCCAGTCTTTGCAATTGAGCACAACCGGTAGTTATAATACATCCATGGGTTTCGCATCGATGATGTCTAACTTGACCGGCAGCAATAACGTAGCTACTGGTATCCTGGCATTGAGAAACAATACCGGAGGTTCCAATAATACTGCCAATGGTAACAGCGCTCTGTTGTCGAACACTACGGGGCTTTTTAACACCGCCATAGGTGCTTTTGCTTTGTACTCCAATTTAGCGGGGTTCGAAAACACTGCAACCGGCGACAGCGCTCTTTATTTTAATACGGGTGACGGGAATGCCGCCTTTGGTCATGCAGCAATGAAATCAAATACTTCCGGTGTTTGGAATGTTGCCCAGGGAGGACAAGCAATGTTCTACAATACAACGGGAAATTATAATAGTGCAATCGGTGTCAATGCATTAAAAAAGAATTCTGTCGGTACCAACAATACGGCATTAGGCAATGCTGCATTGTTCAATAATACAACCGGGTCCAACAACACTGCTTTAGGAGCAAATGCTGATGTTTCCTCAGGAGACTTTACCAATGCGACGGCAATAGGTTATGGTGCGGTAGCACTGGGCAGCAATTATATAAGGATTGGCAACGGCAACGTTGGAACAATTGGTGGAAATGTGGGCTGGTCAAATCTTTCGGATAAGCGCTGGAAAGAGAATATTTCTGATGTCAGCAGTGGCCTTGAGTTAATTAAAAAACTGCGCCCGGTTCAGTACCAGATGATTAATCTTGCCGACCGGAGAATAAACTGGGGATTTCTTGCCCAGGACGTCGAACAAATTGTCGGCTCTGATAATGCAATCATAACGGTAGGAAACGATGAGTCAAGAACACTGGGCCTTCGTTATAGTGATTTCATTGCTCCCATGGTCAAGGCAATGCAGGAACAGCAATCAATCATTGAACAACAAAATCTGAAAATAGAGACCCTGCAGAAGGCTGTCGAAAGTCAGCGTCAGGAAATGGAGGAGATAAAAAAGAAAATAGGTATGTAATTCAGGTGAATAATTGACTTAAAAAAAGAGGATGTCTGATATAAAAGACATCCTCTTTTTTTACGTTAACCCTCTGCAGGAAATAGTAAAAGCAGGTCAGCAATCGATCACCGTCACCCAACCATGTGTATCGGGCTCGACACCTTCCTGGATGGCTTTCAGCTTATTATACAGCTTGGTGGAAATGGGACCTGCAACGCCGTTGCAATACTTGTAAACTTGTCCGGTGTCCCGGTCATTGATCTGGCAAATCGGGGAGATCACGGCAGCGGTACCACAGGCGCCTACTTCTTCAAACTCCGAAAGTTCTTCAACCGGAACATGCCTGCGCTCTACTTTCATTCCGAATTCCTCCGCCAACACCCGCAGTGACATGTTGGTGATGGATGGCAGAATGGAAACCGAATCGGGTGTCACATAGGTATTATTCTTTATTCCGAAGAAATTGGCCGGGCCGGCTTCATCGATATATTTCTTCTCACGGGCATCCAGGAAGATACACGAAGAGAAACCTTCGGCATGTGCACGCTCGCTGGCCCTGAGGCTGGCCGCATAGTTTCCGCCCACCTTGATGCTGCCGGTACCCAGCGGGGCGGCACGATCAAAGTCGCGGACAATCTGCATCTTCACTGGACTGAATCCTTCTTTAAAATAGGGGCCCACAGGACCAACAAAAATCATGAACATATATTCACTGGCAGGCTTCACCCCTACCTGCGCACCTGAACCGATCAGCAAAGGGCGGATATACAAGGAAGCGCCTTCACCATAAGGCGGAACATATTTTTTATTGAGCTCAACCACTTTCCTGACAGCTGCTTCAAACAACTCCGTCGGCACTTCTGCCATCATCACCCCCCTGGCCGAAGACTGCATACGTTTGGCATTCTCATCCATACGGAAAATACGGATTTTCCCGTCGACGCCGGTGAAGGCTTTCATTCCTTCAAAAGCCTGCTGTCCATAATGCAGCGCAGTGGCTGCCATATGCAGGTTGATGATCTCTGAAGAAGAAATTTCGAGTTCGCCCCATTTACCATCTTTGTAATAACAGCGAACATTATAATCCGTCTTGAAATACCCGAAAGGGAGACATTTCCAATCAATTGTACTCATAAGTATGTGATTTAAAGTTATTAGTCGTAGTAAATGGCAGAAACAATGTAAAATTAGAAATTTTTATCACCCAAAACGAATATCCCAAAAATTTTCCTCCACTCCGTCATTTTGTCAGCCCAAAACCCATGGCATTGCATTTGACCTCTGCGCCGTCATCGTAAACCAAAAACATTGTTACTATGCAAAAAGGAAAAATCAACGTCCAAACGGAAAACATCTTCCCCATCATAAAAAAGTTTCTTTATTCGGATCATGAGATTTTCCTGCGGGAAGTCATATCAAATGCCGTTGATGCTACACAGAAACTGAAGACCCTCGCCTCCATCGGGAAATTTAATGGCGACCTGTCGGACATCACCATCGAGGTGAGCGTTGATAAAGAGAAGAAAACCCTCACCATTAAAGATAAAGGCATCGGCATGACCGCTGACGAAGTGGATAAATACATCAACCAGATCGCCTTTTCGAGTGCAGAGGAGTTTGTGAAAAAATTCAAGACAAAGACCGAAGCGGAGAAAAACGCCATCATCGGTCATTTCGGGTTGGGATTCTATTCAACATTCATGGTTTCCGATAAAGTTGAGATCCTGACCAAAACGTATAAGAAAGGCGGCGACACCAAAGCCGTTCGCTGGGAATGCGATGGCAGCCCCGAGTATTCGATGGAAGAAACCGAAAAAGCCGATCGTGGCACCGAGGTGATCATCCATGTTTCAGAAGAATCGAAAGAATACCTGGAAGAATATAAGATCCTTGAATTACTCAAGAAATATTGCCGTTTCCTGCCTGTTCCGATTCGTTTCGGGAATGAAAAGGTGTGGGAAAAGGTGGAAGGCGAAAAAGATGAACACGGCCATGATAAAGAGATTGAGACCGAAAAACCCAGGATCATCAACAACACCAACCCGCTTTGGAAACAGAAACCGGTTGACCTGAAAGATGAAGATTACCGGAAATTCTATCGCGAGATTTATCCCTATAATTTCGATGAGCCTTTGTTCCAGATTCACCTGAATGTGGATTATCCGTTTAACCTCACCGGGATTCTCTATTTCCCGAAAGTGAAAAAGTCGTTCGAAGTCCAGAAAGATAAGATCCAACTTTACAGCAACCAGGTTTTCGTAACCGATTCAGTGGAAGGCATCGTTCCTGACTTCCTGACGATGTTGCACGGAGTGCTGGATTCGCCGGATATCCCGCTGAATGTATCCAGGAGTTATCTGCAGAGTGATCCGAATGTTAAAAAGATCTCCAACCATATCACCAAAAAAGTAGCCGATAAACTGGAAGAACTTTTCAAGGAGAACCGACCCGATTTCGAATCAAAATGGGACGATATCAAGGTGTTCATCGAATATGGAATCATCTCAGAGGCGAATTTCTTCGACCGGGCTAAAAAATTCTGCCTGCTGAAGAATACCGATGGGAAATATTTCACTTTCGAGGAATATGAGAACTACGTTGCTGCCGCCCAGAAAGATAAAGAGGGTAACCTGGTTTACATTTATGCGTCAAATGTTCATGATCAGTTCAGTTTTATTGAGAATGTGAAGGAACGCGGATATGATGTTCTCCAGATGGATGGCATTATCGATGCCCATTTTATCAATACGCTTGAGCAAAAGTTGGAAAAGACCCATTTCACCAGGGTAGATGCAGATACGGTCGATAAACTGATTAAAAAAGAAGATACCTTGCCGTCGAAACTCACGGAAGACCAGCAAAAGATGGTCAAAGACCTGATGGAGAAGAGCATCGACAAGGAAAAATATACACTTCAGTATGAAAACCTGAGTGAAAACGAGCAGCCGATGATGATCATCCAGCCGGAATTCATGCGACGGATGAAGGATATGTCAGCACTGGGAGGCGGAATGTCATATATGGGAGAACTTCCCGAACATTACAACTTGGTGGTGAACACGAATCATGCATTGATCGGGAAACTCCTTGATGAAAAGGATGCATTGAAGCAGGAGAATACCGTGAAATACCTTTTCGACCTTGCACTCCTCGGTCAGAACCTGCTGAAAGGCAAGGAACTGAACGATTTCATCAAGACAAGCATGCAGATGGTCTAAATGAATTAACTTAGCACAATCAATATCAAGTCAAACCAAACCAAAACAAAAGCAAAATGAAACTTTCAAAAGGATGGATTGCTGCAATAATTGTTGTAGTATTAGTAATCATCATATTTATGTCGGCCCGCAGTTCGTATAACACGCTGGTCACCCGTGAAGAAACCGTGAGCCAGCAATGGGCCAATGTTGAGAATGTTTACCAGCGGCGATCAGACCTGATTCCCAACCTGGTTTCTACGGTAAAAGGTGTTGCCAATTTTGAGCAGAGCACTTTAACCGCAGTGATAGAAGCCCGTGCCAGAGCCACTTCGGTCACCGTGGATCCCTCAAAACTGGATGCAGCAGCCATGCAAAAATTCCAAAGCGCCCAGGACGGCCTCAGCAGTTCACTGGGCAGGCTGATGGTCGTGGTTGAACGCTATCCTGAACTGAAAGCCACCGCGAACTTCATGGAACTTCAATCACAGCTAGAAGGAACCGAAAACCGGATTACCGTTGAACGCAGAACCTTCAACGAAACCGCGCAGGCTTACAATACTTACCTGAGAAGATTCCCGACCAACCTTTTTGCCGGAATGTTCGGCTTCGAAAAGAAGGCCTATTTCCAGGCACAGGCAGGTTCGGAGAAAGCCCCTGCGGTTGATTTCAGTAAATAAACCCTAAACCAGGAAGATAATGAGCCGGGCTGCAAAAGATTTTTTAAGCGCCAGCGAGCAGGAAGCCATAAAAGCGGCCATTGCCACTGCAGAGACGGATACATCCGGAGAGATCCGGGTCCATATTGAGAACAACTGCACAGGCGATGTCCTTGACCGGGCAGCTTATGTATACAAAAGCCTCGGTATGAGCAAGACAGAACTCCATAACGGGGTTCTGATCTACCTTGCTGTTCAGACCCGTAAGTTCGCCATTATCGGCGACCAGGGGATTAACAAGGTGGTTCCGGCGAATTTCTGGGATGATATCAAGGAAAAGATGCTCCACTTTTTCCAAAAGGAGGAATTTGCCAATGGGCTTTGTTATGGCATCTATAAGGCAGGAGAACAACTTAAAAAGTTCTTTCCTTATCAGAAAGAAGATGTAAACGAGTTGCCGGATGATATTTCGTTCGGTAAAAATTAACAGATTTGAATCAGACAGTCATGATAAAGCATCTTTTCAGATATCTTTTCATCTTTCTTACGGTATTCATTGCCTTTTCAACGGTTCATGGGCAGGACATCCCGGTCCGTCCGGATCCTCCGCGACTGGTAAATGACCTGGCGGGAATTCTGTCTTCCGATCAGATACAATCTCTGGAAAACGAATTGGTTGCATTTAATGATTCGACCTCCACGCAAATCACCGTGGTTACGGTCGCTTCACTGAACGGATACGATGTACTTGATTTCACCCAACGGCTGGGACAGGCATGGGGTGTAGGGCAGAAAGGAAAGAACAATGGGATCGTAATTTTGATCAAGCCAAAGATTGGCGCTGAAAAAGGCAAAGCAGCCATTCAGACCGGTTACGGGCTGGAGGGTGTAATACCAGATATCACTGCAAAACGAATTGTGGAAAACGAGATGATCCCCGCCTTTATAACGGGAGACTATTTCGGAGGCATCTCGGCAGGGGTCAATACCATCAAGTCGCTCACCAAAGGTGAATACACCGCAGCTCAATATGACAAGAAGCATAAAAAGAGCCCTTATGCTATGCTCATCCCCATCCTCATCATCGCATTTTTCGTATTCTGGATGAGTAAAAATCGTGGCGGGACGCATTCGGTGGGCAAACAACTGCCCTTCTGGACAGCCTTGTGGCTCATGGGATCCATGGGCAACTCCAACAGTGGAAGCTGGGGAGGTTTCTCCGGTGGCAGCGGAGGCGGTGGTGGTGGCGGTTTCGGCGGCTTTGGCGGTGGAAGCTTCGGTGGCGGAGGCGCAGGTGGCAGCTGGTAACGGTTGAGCGATGAATTTTCTAAAGAGAATCTTCTACTTTTACTACAACGGCTTTCGATCCATGACCGTAGGTAAAAAGCTTTGGATCATCATAATGATTAAGCTTTTCATTATTTTCATCCTGCTTCGTCTCTTCTTCTTCCCGGATTTCCTGAATACAAAATTCAGGAATGACAAAGACCGTGGAGATTATGTCAGGGATGAACTGATCCGCAGAAAATGATACCCTGACCCTGAAAAAGATTCCTGTTTGCCCCGGATGAAATTCAAACCATTCAGTACCATTTAAAAATCTACTTTTGCAGCGTCATTTCCATCGGGACAAGATGCTCAGAAAAATCTCCATTACAGAAAAACTGTTCCTCTACTACCTGGCCATATGCCTGGGAACCATCATTATTGTGAGTTCTTATTCCTACTACAGCGCCCGAAAAGCCATCGTGGAGCGAACCTCTGAACAGCTTACCTCCGTCAGGGTAGAGAAGACAAACAACATCGAAAGGTTTTTCCGCGATCGTGAAAGGGATATCCAACTGCTTTCAAAATCGGAAGTCATCTCCGAAATGTTTGGTATGTTACGGGGAAAATCGCAAATCGGATCGGAGAATTTGCTGCTTGACGAGGAATTTTCAAAATACCTGAGGATCTACCTTACCTCAAATGGCTATTACCAAAAGATCATCCTGATCACCCCGGAAGGTGGCATTCGGTATACATCCGTCATTTCTGCGGATCCATCTTTCCGGTTCATTACCGGGAACCTTGAAAACACGATATTACCGGTCAAAACATTAGCGGAGAAGATCAGGAAGTCGGGGAATACCCTGATCCAGGATTATAGGTTTGATGCTTCGGGAAGCCCTAAGCTTTTCATCGGCACTGCCGTCAGGTTGCCGAACAGCCCCCAAATTCCCGGCGTTGTGATCCTGGAGATCTCGATCGATGTGATCAATTCAATCATGTATGAAAACAATTCCCACAATGGCCTTGGTAAAACCGGCGAATCATACCTGGTGGGCAACGATTTCCTGCTGCGCACGGCTTCAAGATTTCAGGAGAATTCCCTCTTCCGCACACGGGTGAATACAGACGCGACGTTGAATGCATTTGCCGGGAAGACGGGAATTGAAATCATGAAAGACTACCGGGGTATCCAGGTATTAAGTTCCTTCGGAAAGGTACATATCCCGGGACTGAACTGGGTGATTGCCGCAGAGATCGATACGGCAGAAGCCATGATCCCGGTATTCCGATTGCGAAACAGTATCCTTGGTCTGAGCCTGCTGGTGTCGTTACTTCTTTTCGGGCTGGTTTACTTTATCAGCCGAAGGATTACCTCCCCCATCATCCTTCTGAAACATGCCGCCACGAGGATTTCGGAAGGGTTTTATAACATCAGGCTTAAGATCAGTTCAAGAGATGAGATCGGCGAACTTACCGAGGCATTCAATAAAATGTCGGAACAACTGGAATACCAGTCCGGCCAGATACAAAATGAAAGGCTGAGAAGGTTAAGCTCGATGATTGATGGTCAGGAGATGGAACGGCAGCGATTATCGAGAGATCTTCACGACAGCCTTGGACAATCTATCCTTGCGGTGAAGATCAAACTTGAACAGGCGCGCAGTGCTGATCCGGTAAAAAGCAGGAAGATGATTGATGAAACCCGGGAACTGATCCGAAGTACGATCCAGGAGATCCGCGATATCTCGAATAACCTGATGCCGCCGGTGCTTGAAGCCTTCGGAATTGAGCAGGGTTTGAAAAAGCTCTGCAAGGATACTTCGGCCAATACAGGTATCTCCATTGAATTCATCAGTGAGAACATAGAAAATGTAGCAGATTCCCGGATACAGATCTACTTATACCGGATTGCACAGGAAGCCATCAACAATATCACCAAACATTCAGCTGCCACGACTGCTTCAGTGAGGTTAACCGGAACGGAGAACCATATCCTGCTAATGATCTCCGACGACGGGAAAGGATTTAATCCGGATGAAAAGTCTTCCGCCGGCAATGGAATGACAAATATGAAGGAAAGAGTAGAGTTGTTGAAGGGAGAATGTGACATCGTTTCGTTGCCCGGTGCCGGGACAGAGATCATCATCAAAATACCACAGAAACATGAGTAAGATCAACATCATTCTTGCAGATGATCACCGGATTTTCCGCGACGGGATCAAATCGCTTTTATCCGAAAACAGCAATACCAATATCACCGGGGAAGCTTCCGGTGGCAATGAACTCCTGGAAATCCTGAAAGTGCAACAACCCGATGTGGTCATCCTGGATATTTCCATGCCCGATATCTCCGGGATCGAAGTAACGAAAAAGATCTCGGAACTTTATCCTGAGATCAAAGTCCTCATCTTATCCATGCACATCAATGAAGAATTTGTGGTTAATTCGATCAAGGCTGGTGCGAAAGGATATCTTCCCAAGGATACCTCGATCGAAGAGCTGCTCGAAGCTATCAAGGTATTGTATGATGGTGGTGAATATTACAGTCGCCAGGTCTCAGATAGTTTCATGAAAAACTTTATCAAACGACAGAAAGTTGACCAGTCCCTCATCGAAAAGGAAGACCTCACTCAACGGGAAATTGAGATTTTGAAGTTATGCGCCACCGGCCTGACCAGCAAAGAGATCTCCGACAAACTCTGCATCAGCATAAAAACCGTGGATACCCACAAAAACCACATCATGCAGAAGCTGAAACTCAAGAATACCGCCGAGATGGTGCTTTACGCGGTGCGGAACCGGATTATTGAAATCTGAGATCGAACGAAAATCGTATCAGAGGGAATGAACTTTTGCTAAGAATTCCCCAATCTTCTTCCACAAGAAACGCTTAACTTTTTATCCCTTTTCCAAAAGGCAAAACTACCTTACCCGCCAGGTCATTAATGATGATCCCGGCCAGCATGTACCATGCCGACAAAGCACAAAGGATAAGGACAACCGCAGCCACTGTATTCATTACCGGGAATCCGAAATGACCCAGGTCTAGAAGGATAAAACCCAATAGCAGCAATCCGATGGTGACGATCATGGCGGTATGAACCCGGAAAGAAGCGATGAAAAGAATCAGGGTATATAACGTCCAGGCAAGGAGATAAAACCCGATATCCGTGATGCTGCATTCATAGATCTTAAAATGGTTCAGCAGAAAGATCAGGCTGAGGCCGATCCAGAACGATCCGTATCCGACAAAGGCGCTGTACCCGAAATTGTTCCCGGTGCTTTGTTCCTGGAAGCCGGCAATCATCTGTGCCAGTCCGCCGAAAACAAGACCCATAACCAGCACAGGGCCCACACCGATCCACCCGAGATTGTGAAACTGTAAAATTAATGTCGTCAGCCCAAAGCCGGCCAAACCAACCACTGCAGGATTTCCTGTCTTGTTCATAAGATAAAAATAAATAAGGTTATAATTATTGGAGCGGCAATAATACAAAATTTCCCCGAAACCACCATACCTGCTCCCTTGATGAGTTGATGAGTTGAAGATGTGATGATTGGTTGACGGGTTACGAGTCACGTGTTACGGGTCACGGGTCAGGTCCCTTTCCCGTAGATACTGTTTCAAAATCTCTGTGGATCTCCGTGCCTTCTCTGGGAAACTCCGTGTAATGAAAAAAATGTTTCATGGAACCTTAAAGTTGACGGATTCCAATATCATTCTCTGTGATACCTGTTCGTCCGATTGTATGTGAAAGTAATTAGTAAGTAAAAAAAATCAGGAAAGCACAACTCTTCACTATTTTATCTCATCAAACTGAACATTCTCAATCCGGTAAGCCTTCCAATCCTTAAAATCAAAATGCCACCATTCGAATTCATTGACGGTAAACCCATTGGCTTCCATTTTGCTTCTCAAAAGATCTCTCAGCTTTCGTTGTTCATCGGTTCCCCCCTTATAATCGGGATAGGAACGTTTGCTCATTTCATCATAGGCCCCGGTCATCTCAACTTCCTTCCCTTTAGCAAGGTCATACAAGGTGAGATCGATGGCACATCCCCTGTTATGACGGGATCCCACTTTTGGATCGGCAACAAAATTCCTTTTCTCCACCGGGGTGTTATCCCAGAAAGTCTTTGTCACACTCCACGGACGATAGCCGTCAAACAGGGCAAGCGTATATCCCAGCGATTTCAATTCCCGATTCACGCTTACCAATGCCTCGGCTGCAGGACGTTGCAGAAACGATCTTGCCGCAGGATAGACCGCCCTGTGTGCAAAGTTGTTACTCGTGGCATACCGTATATCCAGTTTGAAAGTTGAATCCAGCCGGATCAGTTCCACCAAATCGGATTTCCTGAAGCTGCCCGATTCATGCGGCGGCCCGGAGGTACAACTGGTTATTACCAGAAAGATAAAGGCAACCCGGGTCAGATAAAGGCTTGCTTTCATTTTAAGATGAAGTTCGGTCACATCAGTAATCCATAAATAAGCTATAGAAAGGATGAGCTAAAGTAAAAAAAGATTCGATTGATCTGGCTCAAGCATTTCCTGTTGAATAAATCATGAATTCTCCGATCCGGTCAGGGATCTCCCGCTTAGGGTAATAATCCCAACCTCGCAGAGGTTGCCTGTTTATACAAAGGAACCATAATAATTTGTTTGTTCATTTCTTTTTACACAGAGTTACACAGAGAAGGCACGGAGGTACACAGAGATATTCAAACAGATTTTTTATGATAGTGGTAAACTCAGTTAAGAGTGAAAGGTTCTGCGAATATCTATTAATGATGCGGCGGCGGACAATGGGTTTTCTGGCTGATAAAAACTTTTTCATAATATATGTATAATAATCGAATATTTCTTTAATTTTAGTGTTCCCTTTCCATAGCAAACTGCGCGATTACCTAAAAATGGATGGTGAGAACCTTACAGAATTTTGATGGGTGAGCGAAAAAGGGTCTTTTTATTCTACAGAGACGTGTTAGAGAAGCGAAATGATGGGGCGGGAATAAACAAGTAGTGTGTATATAAAGCAGACGAACAAACCATATCATAGATATTTTTAGTTACAGCACTTGCTACTAGCACTAGAACAGCCAAGGTTAAAACTTTGGAATCGGATATAAGCCGTCTATCAGCAAAAGTGATATCAATTCTTTACTTCCAAAGCATAAAATGACACAAAAATGAGAAATGCTAAGAGCGAAACCAGGAAGAAGAAAGTTCCTCAAAAAAAGGAGAAATTAATTTTTGGTAAAGGCTCTAAAGAAAATTCTATTGGCATAACTTTAAATGAGTCTGATACTCCTAGGAGAGAAAGTTATTTCTTTGGCATACTCCTTTCTGTTCCTTTAATAGCATTGATTTATTTTATATGCATTCACATTTTTGAACTAGCAATTCCTGCTATTTTTAGGGCTATTATTATTATTTGTTTTATTTTTCCTGCTATTGTTTTACTTTCCTTTTTTTTACTTAAAAGATCGAATATAAATGAACGAACTTATAATCAAGAATCACTTTATCAAAGAAGGTCTAATAAGTTTACTATATTTATTTCACTCTTCATTTTTTATGCTACATTTTTCATCGGACTATTAATCTTTAAAGAAAAAACACCTGAAGGAAAAATTCCATTTTTAAAAGATGGTTCAATCGGAATGCGTTCGTGGCAAAGCAAAGTGGTTGTACAAAAAATAAAAATACATTATCATGACTTAAATGGCAAATGGCAGCTTATACCCGATGAAATAGTTTATGACTCAAATAATTGGACAAGGGTTTCATGGCATCACCAAAAATTACTTGATCAGATTAATCGATTAGATAAAAGAGGAGGCTTTATTAAAAAATGGTTATATCCAAAAAAAATAACAATAAAGGACAGTGTAAATAATTTCATCAATGACACTTCATTTATACTACAGAATTGTGCCTTGGTTTTTACACCTAAAAAGAATTTCCAACAAGTTTTTCATGATATTCGTTTTGACTGTGAAGTTATTTTTGAAAAAATCAATGAACCAATAAGTGAACTTTATCCAGGTTTCCAATTAATTTCATTTGTTGATACATGTAAAGTACTTAATGAAAAAGGAATTAAAGATTTTCCGGAATTATGCCTTCAATTCAATTTGGACATGAATGGTGTTCATGGCCCATGGATTCCAGGGTTAGACTATCAACCACCCACAACATTCGTAGCATCAACAAATAAAATGAATGTTTTCGGGGAATTTGACGACATCAAACTTAATAAAGTATATTCGATTTCATCAATTATACTAAAAGATAAGGTCTTGTTTTTAGGACACACGAATGGAACTGTAAAGCTTTTTGAAGCAGAACTTTCTAAAGATGACTAGAAAAATATGAAATATAATAAGTGATAATGAATTCCTGAAAAAAACGTCATGTTGGTAACAGCAGGTTAGTGTAAAGGTGGTCGGTTTACATAATTGAAACCTTGAATATCGGATTAGCATAGGTTCTTATGGGCAGGAACGTACGATGTGATCCGCCAAGGCATGAAACGTTAGGTATATGCGCTGATGACAAAGAGTACAATCTGAATTTAGACAGCAATAATTATTTTAACATTGACATTGATGGGACTATTTGACATTTTCAAAAAGAACGACAACAGACAATATGTGACTGAAAAACAGTTCAATGAGAATATTAATAGACAACAAGACCTAGGGTTACAAACTTTAGAAAAATTAAGAAATATAGGAGTAACGGACGACAAAGTTGAAAAACTTTCAAACGATTTGAGCAAGTTGGGTTATGAAGTACAATTCCGACATTCACAAGGAGACAACAAATTATTCATTTCAAATGGGTGGGCTCTAAAAATGAAAATGGACGAATACACTGTTACGACATGGACGAAAGAAATGTGGAAATCAGGATACAAGTTTGATTGCGACTTTGACGGCTGGGTGCGACATCTGATCAAGAGTAGTGCAAGAACACCAGAAAATACCAAATAAGTCTTCGTGTGGTCTTTGTTCATACCAACCATGAAGGTATGTTGCACAGAAACCCACTCAGGACAGGCGCTTTAAAAAGAAAAATAAAAATCCTCATAACAATAATTCTCCGCGAACCTCTGTGTACCCTCCGTGGTTCTCCGTGAAATAAAAAAACCGGTAAAAAACTCACTTAAAAATAACTTCATGAAGAACCGGATTCCCTTTATCCTTCTGATCATCATCAGTGTGACGTTTATGTTTTCGTTCTATGGGAAAATGATATTTCATCCGGATCAATACCTCTTTAACGATGAAGGGGATGCGATTAAAAACTACTATACCTACTGCTACCATATTAAGTACGATAGCGCCTGCGTTGATTTCCGGGGCATGAATTATCCCTATGGAGAAAACTTTCTTTATACGGATTGCCACCCGATACTGACCGGCTTGTTTCAACTCCCCGGACCAGGTACTGCTTTTTTTGCAGACCATAGCATTGCCATCCTGAACCTAATCATGACTCTTTCCATCTTCCTGACCTTCTTCGTTTGTTATTTTCTTTTACGAAAATTCAATATAAACAGATGGTTTAGTTTGTTGTTCTGTATAGGGATAACGTTGCTTGCACCGCAAATATTCAGGCTGGAAGGGCACCTGGCACTTTCGTACAGCCTTGCGATCCCGTTATCATGGCTGCTGATCCTGCAATGCTTCAGCTCACGCAGGAAATGGCTTTATTCCATTCTTTTATTTTTCAATAACCTTCTATGGCTTTTTATCCACGCCTATTTAGGGATGATCGTACTATTCTTTCTGGTTGTCCTCTTAGTAACAAAGTATATTTCGGATAAAAACAGGCGGGAAGAGCTGGTTCAAACCCTGCGGATCGCTGTTGCGATTATTTTGCCGATCTTGTTGTTCTGGCTTTTTGCCTTGTTATCCGATACGCATACCGGCAGGACGGATAATCCATCCGGTTTTTTCTCCTATACGGCAGAACCCGATGATGTGTTT
This sequence comes from Bacteroidales bacterium, assembly GCA_038244085.1. Taxonomy (GTDB): domain Bacteria; phylum Bacteroidota; class Bacteroidia; order Bacteroidales; family FEN-979; genus FEN-979. The sequence goes on from JBBRTX010000011.1 coordinate 102,001, forward strand.
CTCCCGCATCATCCTCCCTTAAGGCCGTTGCTCGATCAATTAACCGGAAACGCGATCAGCCAGCAATGGGAAGCATGGAGTTATGTAGGGCTCTCCACCGGCCTCATTTTCCTGATCCTGCTTGTCCTGGCTGTACTGAAATTATTCAACCGGAAAAAAGTAACGGCCCTGCACATTTATTTCAGATCCCCGATGATGAACCTCTCATTGCTATCTGCCTTTATTGTGTTATTATTTGCCATGGCCATCCCGTTTAGGCAAATTCCGGGATTGGTGGATCTTTTCCCTGTGATCAAGCAATTCAGGGCAACAGGGCGGTTTACGTGGCCCTTTTATTTTGCAGCCATGGTGTTTGCGGCTACGGTGATGCAGGAAACCTATTCCGCGTCTTCCGGGCAGCGCAGAAAATTCATAATCCTTGTACTTTGCGTGTTTGCCGGAATTTTCAATATCGCCGAAGGACTCCCCTATCATTCAGAGATTTCAAATATGATGGGGAAAACACAGAACCTGTTTAAAAAAGAATTTTTACCGGACGCATACCAGGCAGCCATTCAGCGGATCAGGCCGGAATCCTTCCAGGCAATCATTGCCCTGCCTTTTTATTACCAGGGGTCAGAAAGCTTTTCACGCCCGCGGCAGGAAGAAACCGTCCGAGCGTCGCTGTGTGTGGCATATCAAACCGGGATCCCGCTCGTATGTGCCAACCTCACCCGGACCTCCATCTGGGAAAGCAAAAATATTGTCCAGATCGTCTCTCCCGGATTCTATAAAAAAGAGATCCTTAAAGACCTGCCAGGTGATAAACCTTTTTTAATCATCCGGACCAAAGACCCGATCACCCGTTACGAAAAGGATATTCTGGAGAAATGCAGCCCCATTTTTTTGAGTGAAGCGATATCGTTGTATTCGCTCAAAAAGGATGATTTGTTTAAGAATAATGCCAACGACATTTATAACCAATACAAGCAGTTACAACCAGGGTTATTTAAACGGGGCCCGTTTTACTTGTCGGATGATACTTCTTTTTTCTATTACAATGATTTTGAAGCCGTAAAATCAGCAAAACCGTTTCGCGGGAAAGGCGGATTTCATTCGATGAAACAAGGAAAAAACACTTTTGCTGAATTTGCACCCAATACTTTTAAGGCCGGGAAGAAATATCATGTCAGCCTCTGGATGTACAATGGGTTGAAAGATGCATTAAATTTCTGGCTGCGTTTTATGATTGAAGAATACAATGCGGAAACAAACACATGGGTAACCACTACCTGGTTACCGGAACAAAGTGAAGTGATTTATGGTAACTGGTCGCTGGTGGAGGGAACTTTTGAAATGAAGAATCCGAAAAACAAAATTTTTATCGTTACAAAAGGGAAAGACATTTCGAAACAAGCCTTATTCGCTGATGATCTTTTAATCACTGAAGAAGGGTTGGATGTCTACCGTTTGTCGGAAAATGGAGAAAAATTGTTTTTCAATAACCACGAAATCGTGTTGCACTAGACTGCCAGACGTAAATGGTTGCGGATCGAATCCCATCTGCGTGCACTACCCCTGAATTTTTAATATCTTTGAGTCGTAAGTTCATCATAAAAATATTAAAACATGAAAAAAATTATCGTACTGTTTTTAACCGTTCAGTTTATGTTTGCGATCTCACATAAACTTTTTGCCCAGGATAATGCCAATATGCAGGAGTTTGGTATCACTGCAGGCGCCTTTACCAACTTCCCTGCCAACCAGGACTACCTGAAGAAATATATGAACGTATTTTATGTTGGCCCTTACGTGCGGACAGGTAAACATGAGTTTTCGGTCGGCATCGTTTATCCGCTAACGACGCATGGCATCTCGTTCAGCGATCAGAAAATCACGCCCTGTGTGGGCGCAACGGCCGGTTATAAATTCTATGTATGGAATGTGTACAGCAGGGAAAACCTGTTCATTCATTATTCGCTCCAGTACCTGCGGTTTAAAGGATCGTATGATGTAAAATACAATAACAGCGATCAGCAGGATCGGTGGACGGAAAAGGATATGTATATCAATAATGTAGTCGGCCTGGGATATAACCTGTTTTTCGATATGGAAGCCCGGTTTGGGTTTTATTATACACTGGATTATGTCATCCAGCAAAAGGGGTATCAGCTGCGCGCTCCGGGTTTCAATGATAATTCCTGGTCAACCAGTTATATCTGGAATAACATAAGCACGAATTTTGGCTTTTTATTCAAGCTCGGGTCGTTGAAAAAAGCGGTGAAACCTTAACCCTGAGCGGTTCCTATACCTCACCATTCACACTTCACCCTTCACCCTTAAAAATTAACCCTCTACCGTAAAATCATAATCTTCAATCAAATCAAAACATGAGAAGAAGAACACAATTGGCCTCTTTACTAATACTCCTGGTAATGCCGTTTATACAGTCAAACCCGGCGCTCGCCTGCACAAGGGTAGTGTACCAGGGCCCGAATGGAACCATCATCACGGCCCGTTCAATGGATTGGAAATATGACATAAAAAGTAACCTATGGCTTTTCCCGAGAGGAATGGAACGCACCGGAGAGGTGGGAAAGAATTCATTGCGCTGGAAATCGAAATTCGGAAGCGTAATTACTTCCGGTTATGATAATTCAAGTACGGACGGAATGAATGAAAGAGGATTGGTCGCCAATTTACTGTGGCTGGCTGAATCGGAATACCCTGCCTATGACGGTCAGAAACCTGGTCTGACGATTGCTGCCTGGGTCCAATACGTTCTCGACAATTTCAGATCAGTCACTGAAGTGGTGGATGATTTATCAAAAGAAAGCTTTGTTGTGGTAACAGCGGGTATCCCCGGCAGTAACATCGGAATGGCAACGCTTCACCTTTCGGTTTCAGATACTTCCGGCGATAATGCGATCTTTGAATATATCAAAGGGAAACTGGTAATCCATCACGACCGGTCCTACCAGGTGATGACGAATTCGCCCATCTTTGAAAAACAACTGGCTTTAAACGAATACTGGAAACAAATAGGCGGAACCACTATGCTGCCGGGAACCAACCGGGCCGCAGACCGGTTTGTGAGGGCCTCCTTTTATATCAATGCCATCGCGCAAACGGATAATACCCGGGTAGCCCTGGCCGGTGTTTTCAGCGTGATCCGAAACTGTTCTGTTCCTTTCGGGATCAGTACACCCGACCAACCCAATATATCCAGTACAAGATGGAGAACGGTGGCGGATCATAAGAACAAGGTATATTATTTTGAAAGTGCCCTCTCACCAAACACTTTCTGGGTTGATTTAAAAGGATTGGATTTCTCAGAAAAGGCAACGGTCAAAATGCTTTCGATCGTCAATAACGAAATTTATGCAGGGAATGCAGCCAAAGATTTCAAACCGGCCCCGCCTTTCAAATTCCAGGGGTTGTAGAAAGATTGATTTCATGGGCGACGACCATCCCGAAGGAATAAATTCCCGGCTGACTTTTGGGAAAGGTTGGCAGGGTTAAAATAACCAGGTAAACTTGCAGTGTAATCATGAAACCAGCTTCGCTGAAAGAAATCAAGACAGAGATTGAGTTGCTGCATCCCAGGCGGTTACAAGAGCTTTGTTTGAGAATGGTCAAATTCAAAAAAGAGAATAAGGAATTGCTGACCTATCTTCTTTTCGAAGCCCATGATGAAGATGCTTATATCAAAGGAGTTGAGTCTCATATTGACGAATTATTCACCGAAGTAAACAAGAGCAATACCTACCTCGCAAAGAAAACCATCCGGAAAATTCTCAGGGCGGCAAATAAATACATAAAGTTTTCGGGATCAAAACAAACCGAAGTGGAAATCCTGATTCATTTTTGTAAGAAATTGAAAAAGTCAGGAATCCCGTTGTTGTCAGCTCCCCCATTTTCCGGGCCATTCAAAATTAGAGTTTTATAATTGTTTTTAAGGCTCATAAAAGTTCAATCGGAGTGCAATAATTCAAGGAACTGTGAGGTCTTTCATAATTATAATCATATGTCCATTCTTCGA
>JBBRTX010000012.1:0-102757 GCA_038244085.1 Bacteroidales bacterium
AACGGATTACGCGGATGTTGCTGATTTAAGCAGATTAATTTTATCCGCGACCATCCGTATAATCCGTGTCATCCGTGTTCTTATTCTGGTATTTGATTAATTGCTATCGTGCAAGTATCGTTTCATCTCTTCTTTTTTATACCCCCTGGCAGAGGCCTTAAATCAGAAGAAAATTACCCTACGGATATAATTGTGATTAATCAAGCTTTGATGCCCGTGAATCGAGTTATCCTTCTTCGCGGGCGAATGCGTTCTCGGTGAGATGTGTGAAGGACTGAAAGGCAGCAACCTTCAGGTTGTCACAAAAAGAAATAATCCTACCTTTGCCATCTAACGCAACTATAAAAAATACGATGAAGAAAATACAGATGGTTGACCTTCGCAGTCAGTACCTCAATATTAAAACCCAGGTGGATTCCGGTATTCAGGAAGTGATTGATTCCTGTGCCTTTATCAACGGCCCGGCCGTTAAAAACTTCCAGGAAGAGATGGAAAAATACCTGGGTGTAAAACATGTCATTCCGTGTGCCAACGGAACCGATGCCCTCCAGGTTTCCATGATGGCGCTTGGCCTGAAACCCGGCGACGAGGTGATCACCGCTTCTTTTACTTTCATCGCTACCGCTGAAGTGATTGCTTTGCTCCAGCTAACACCGGTTGTTGTGGATGTTGATCCTGATACTTTCAACATCGATCTGAAGGCCATTGAACGAGCGATTACGCCCAAAACGAAGGCCATTGTTCCGGTTCACCTGTTTGGTCAGGCTGCACCAATGGAAGAAATCATGGCCATTGCCAAAAAACACAACCTTTTTGTGATCGAAGATAACTGCCAGGCCATCGGATCTGATTACATCTTCGCAGATGGCACCCGCAAAAAAGCCGGCACCATTGGCGATGTTGGATGCACTTCTTTCTTCCCATCCAAAAATCTGGGTTGTTATGGCGACGGCGGAGCCATCTTCACCGACAACGACGAACTGGCGAAACAAATGCGGGTGGTCGTTAATCATGGCATGACGATAAGATATTATCACGATTTCATTGGAGTCAATTCCCGGCTGGATTCGATCCAGGCCGCCATCCTGAGGGTAAAACTCGGTCACCTCGATGAATATGCTGCCAAAAGAAGAGCCGCCGCCGATTACTATGACCGTGCCTTTGCCAATCAACCGAAGTTGAAAACGCCCGTGAGATATGCAAAGTCAAACCATGTCTTTCATCAGTACACCATCGTAACGAAAGATCTCGACCGCAATGCACTCATTGCCTTCCTGAATGCGAAAGATATTCCTGCCATGATTTATTACCCGGTTGCATTGCATATGCAGAAAGCTTACCTGGATCCGAGATACAAAACTGGTGATTTCCCGGTTACGGAGGCCTTGTGTAATTCGGTTTTCTCATTGCCCATGCATACCGAACTGGATGAGGAACAACTGGAACATATTACCCGTTCTGTTCTTGAATTTATCAACAGCTGATCCATGGAAAAAGAATATTTCGCTCATCCCACCGCCATTATTGATGAGGGATGTACCATCGGAAAAGGTACCCGTATCTGGCATTTCACCCATATCATGAATGATTGTGTGATCGGTGAAAACTGTAACTTCGGGCAGAATGTCGTGGTTTCTCCGGGTGTTGTACTGGGAGAGAATGTGAAGGTGCAGAACAATGTCTCGATTTATACCGGGGTAAAATGTGAGGATGATGTCTTTCTTGGACCCTCAATGGTTTTTACCAATGTGATCAATCCCCGTAGCCAGGTGCTGCGCCATGATCAGTATATGGAAACGCTGGTAAGACACGGGGCAACCATCGGCGCCAATGCCACCATCGTTTGTGGGCACGAAATCGGTGCCTTTGCCTTTATCGGGGCAGGAGCGGTGGTCACGAAAGATGTTCCGGCCTATGCCCTGATCGTGGGTAACCCCGGCAAACAGGCAGGCTGGATGAGCGAATACGGGCATCGCCTGAAATTTGACAGCGACGGCCTTGGCATCTGCCCGGAAAGCAAGGAAAAATACCTGTTGAAAGACAACAAAGTAACCAAACTGTAGAAAGATGGAACTGCTGAATTTCGCATTGATCGGTGCAGCCGGATATATTGCACCCCGTCACATGAAGGCGATAAAAGACACAGGAAATCAACTGGTGGCAGCGCTTGATCCATACGATGGTGTAGGGATTATGGACAGCTATTTCCCGCAGGCCAATTTCTTCATTGAACCGGAACGATTCGACCGGCATTTGGATAAACTGAGAAGAGACAATTCAGGGACACATAAGCAGGTTGATTTCGTCAGCATCTGCTCGCCGAATTACATGCATGACTCCCATATCCGGCTTGCGCTGCGGAATGATGCCCATGCCATCTGCGAAAAGCCCATCGTGCTGAACCCCTGGAACCTGGACGCCTTGCTGACAATAGAGCGGGAAACCGGGAAGAAGGTATTTACCATCCTCCAGGTAAGACTGCATCCTGCCATCAAGGCTTTAAAGCAAAAAATCGATGACCTTCCACCGGGTGAAATGCATGATGTGGATCTGACCTATATCACCTCCCGCGGAAACTGGTATTACCGCTCCTGGAAAGGGGATTCCGAAAAGTCGGGTGGCATTGCCACCAACATTGGTGTTCATTTTTTTGACTTGCTTACCTGGATCTTTGGCCCGGCATCGCAGAATACGGTCCATCTTCTTAAACCCAATAAAGCCGCCGGATTCCTTCAACTTGAAAAAGCCCGGGTCAGGTGGTTTCTCAGCCTGGATTTTGATGATATTCCTGTAAATGTCAGGGAAAAAGGCGTCAGGACTTACCGGTCGCTAACCGTCGGAAAGGAAGAAATCGAATTCAGTGAAGGGTTTACCGAATTGCATACAGAGAGTTACAAAGGAATCATTGCCGGTAAGGGCTTCGGCATGCTTGAGGCAAAACCCAGCGTTGAAATCGTTCATGATATCCGTGTCGCTGACCCCATTGGATTAAAGAATGATTATCACCCGATGCTGAAAAATCTGAAAATCTAAACTTATGAAAGTCCTCGTCACCGGCGGAACAGGATATATCGGCTCACATACCGTTGCTGAGCTTCTGCAAAAAGGTTTTGAGGTGATTGTAGTGGATGATTTATCCAACTCCTCGATCGATGTCCTGGATAATATTGCAAAAATAACGGGTAAAAAGCCGGTTTTTGAAAAGGTCGATCTTTCCGATGAAACGGAAACAGCCAAATTGTTTAAACGTCACAGCGGGATCGGAGCGGTGATTCATTTTGCCGCATTCAAAGCCGTTGGGGAATCGTGTCATCTGCCACTAAAATATTACCGGAACAATCTTGCTTCGCTCATGAACATTCTTCAAAACATGGAAGACCAGGGAATCCGGAATTTCGTGTTTTCTTCCTCCTGCACGGTTTACGGTCAGCCGGATGTCCTGCCGGTGGAAGAATCGGCCCCAATCAAAAAGGCAGAATCTCCCTATGGTAATACCAAACAAATCGGCGAAGAGATCATCAACGATGTCTGCAAAGTGTCGGATATTCATGCCATTCTTCTCCGGTATTTCAACCCGATCGGGGCGCATGAATCCTCGCTGATCGGCGAACTTCCCATCGGTACACCCAACAACCTGATGCCATTTATCACCCAAACCGCGATAGGAATCCGGAAGATCCTGAATGTTTGGGGAAACGATTACCATACACCCGACGGTACTCCCATCCGCGATTATATCCATGTGGTTGATCTAGCCAAAGCACACGTTGTGGCCATGGAACGGATGATGAATCATCGGGAAAAAGAAAGTGTGGAAGTCTTCAATCTTGGTACTGGTATCGGTTATTCGGTGCTGGATGTGATCCGGTCATTCGAAAAAATGTCCGGTGTGAAACTGAATTATGAAATTAAATCCAGGCGAACCGGAGACATTGAACAGATATGGGCTAACCCCGAATTTGCCAATGCAGAGCTGGGTTGGAAAGCCGAAAAGGGGTTAGATGATATGACTCTTTCCTCCTGGAAATGGGAACAACATCTTGCCGCTGCCAAAGATTCATCAAATAACGACCTATGAAAACGATTTTAGTTACGGGGGGCGCCGGTTTTATCGGATCCCATGTGGTTCGCCTGCTGGTCAATAAATATCCTCAGTATACGATTATTAACCTCGACAAGCTCACCTATGCCGGGAACCTGGCCAACCTTACGGATATTGAAAACAAACCGAATTACCGTTTCGTCAGGGCTGATATTGTTGATGCTCAGCGAATGAAGGAGGTTTTTTCCGAATTTCGCGTTGACGGCGTAATTCACCTAGCGGCCGAATCACATGTCGACCGTTCCATCAGCAACCCGACGGAATTTATCTTTACCAATATCATCGGCACTGTTAACTTGTTGAATGCCGCACGGGAAGCCTGGAAGGATGATATGGAAGGAAAACGGTTCTACCAGATTTCTACCGATGAGGTTTACGGTTCCCTTGGCGAAACCGGCCTGTTTATTGAATCCACCGGTTATGATCCCAGGAGTCCATATTCCGCGTCCAAAGCCAGTGCCGATCACTTGGTAAGGGCTTATCATCATACCTATAAACTCCCGGTGGTCATCTCCAACTGTTCCAACAATTATGGTGCTTACCAGTTTCCGGAAAAGCTGATCCCGTTATCCATCAATAACATAAAAAATAATAAACCGATTCCCATTTACGGAAAAGGAGAGAACATACGCGACTGGCTGTTTGTGGAGGATCATGCCGATGCCATCGATCTGATCTTTCACAAAGGAAAGACAGGCGAAACCTATAACATTGGCGGGAATAATGAATGGACCAACATTGCCCTGATCCGTCTGCTCTGTGAAATCATGGATAAGAAACTGAACAGGCCTTCCGGGACATCCGAAGGTCTGATCACTTTCGTGAAAGACCGCGCCGGCCATGATCTCAGGTACGCGATCGATTCCACTAAATTGCAGCAGGAACTCGGATGGAGACCATCGCTTGAGTTTGCCGAAGGCCTGGAAAAAACCGTCGACTGGTACCTGGCCAATGAAGAATGGATGCTGAATGTTACTTCCGGCGATTACCAGAAATATTACGATAAACAGTACGTGCAGCGGTAATCTTATGCACCGGAAGTAGTAACTCCCGGCCCGATTTTCCCGATCAGTCCCTGGAGTACATTCCCCGGGCCAACCTCAACAAAGGTATCCGCACCGTCGGCGATCATATTTTCAACCATCTGAGTCCAGCGAACCGGAGCAGTCAGCTGGGCGATCAGATTTTCCTTTATCTTCTCCGGATCCGTGACTCTTTCTGCTGTGGCATTCTGATAGATCGGGCAGAAGGGCATGTGGAAAGATGTTGAATTGATTGCCTCTGCCAGTTCTACTCTTGCAGGTTCCATTAACGGAGAGTGAAATGCACCGCCGACTTTCAGCGGTAAGGCCCTGCGGGCTCCTGCGTCCTTGAGCTGCTGACAGGCCACCTCAATTCCTTTCATGCTTCCCGAAATCACCAGTTGTCCCGGACTGTTATAGTTGGCCGGAACGACGATTTCATCAATCGACCGGCAGATTTCTTCTACCTTTTCATCATCAAGTCCCAGAATAGCGGCCATCGTGGAAGGTTCCAGCTCGCAGGCTTTCTGCATGGCCATGGCACGTTTGAAAACCAGTTTCAGTCCGTCTTCAAACGACAACGCCTTGTTGGCAACCAGCGCAGAAAATTCGCCCAGCGAATGCCCGGCAACCATATCCGGCTGAAAAGTATCACCGAGTGTTGCTGCCAGAATGACAGAATGAAGGAAGATGGCAGGTTGAGTAACTTTAGTTTGTCTCAGGTCTTCATCCGTACCACTGAACATCAGGTCGGTAATACGAAACCCAAGGATAACATTGGCCTTTTCAAACATTGCCTTTGCCAACTGGGAATTATCATACAGGTCCTTGCCCATACCCACAAACTGCGCTCCCTGTCCGGGGAATACATAAGCTTTTGTCATAATAAGATCGATTGATGAATTGTACTGTTGGAGATTATCTTCTGTCTCCCATAAATCTCAGGAGGAACAGGAACAGGTTGATGAAATCAAGATAAAGCGTTAACGCCCCCATGATACTCATCTTTCGCATACTTGCGCCCTGCATTTCCGCGCTCATGCCGGTTCCGATGCGTTTCAGCTTTTGAACATCATATGCAGTAAGACCTGTAAAGATCAATACTCCAATAATACTGATGATATAATCCATGGTTCCACTTCGGAGGAACATATTCACCAGCATGGCAATGACCAGTCCGACAACACCCATCATCAGTATGGACCCAAACTTGGTCAGGTCGGTTTTGGTGGTATATCCCATCACTGCCATAATACTAAACATTCCGGCTGCAATTGCGAAAGTTTTATAGACCGAAGCCGCAGTATATATCAGAAGAATGAAACTCAGGCTCATGCCCATCAGTACGGAAAAAGTGATGAAAAGCAGTGTCATCAGGGCTGGCGAAAGCCGCTGAAAACCCAGCGACATCAGCAGGACGAATCCCAGGGGCGCGAGCATGACCACCCATCCCAGAACGGTAAGTCCGCCGGTTTGAAGATTAACTAAACTCCCGATCAGGTCCTTATCCGAGGCGAATAAAAAAGCAGTAACTGAAGTAATTACCATAGCGAAAGCCATCCAAAGGAATACCTGTGCCATAAAAGTCTTGGCAAGCGGTAATGCCTGTGTTTTCTGGTATTCCTGTTCAATAATGCTAAATCCTCTGTTTTCCATATGAACGATTATTTTATTTTTTGTTTTTGATTTAATGAAGGCGTGTCGAAATCAGGTGTAAAAACTCTGCCCGGGTTTTGTCTCTTTCAAAAGCACCAATAAAATCTGATGTCGTTGTGACAGAATTTTGTTTTTGAATGCCGCGCATCGACATACACAAATGTTGTGCCTCAATCACAACTGCCACACCGAGGGGTTTCAGGGTCTCGAATATAGCTTCTTTAATCTGGGTCGTAAGTCTTTCCTGAACCTGCAATCGGCGGGCATAGATATCGACTACACGGGCAATCTTGCTCAATCCGGTGATATATTTATCCGGAATGTAAGCCACATGCGCCTTCCCGATAAATGGGATCATGTGATGTTCACACATGGAATAGATCTCAATGTCCTTGACGATCACCATTTCCCGGTAATCTTCCCTGAATTTTGCCGAATTCAGCACTTCATGCGGATCCAGGTCGTAGCCCTGGGTCAGGAACTGCATGGCTTTGGCTACACGAAGCGGGGTTTTTGCCAGACCTTCGCGGTCAGGATTTTCTCCGATGAGTTTCAGGATTTCACGGTAATGAAAGCCCAGCTTTTCCAGTACTTCCGGGTTATATTCTTCGAATCGTTCGTAACTCAGCATTTGATTATTTTCCTCCATAATATTCAACAAAATTGTTCTCAGTTTCGGCAAGGCGGATGCAGTGCAAAGCGGCATGCAGCGCCGAGATTTCATTGGCAAGTTCATCCCAGATGGCAATGGCAAGATTTTCAGTCGAGGCCATCTTCCCTTTCATGAAATCCACCTCCAGGTTGATATTTTTATGATCTACCCGGGAGATGATTTTCTCGTTTATGATCCGGCTGATCTCTTTGAGATCAGCGACAAAACCGGTTTCCCCGCTGATTTCCCCCGAAACGGTCACCCAGAGCGTATAATTGTGACCGTGCCAGTTGGGGTTTGAGCATTTGCCAAAGACCTCCAGGTTCTTTTCATCTGAGAATTCAGGTCTGAAAAGACGGTGTGCGGCATTAAAATACTCTTTCCGAGTGATATATCCTTTGCTCATAAAGTCAGCAAATGTACAAATTATTTCTTCTTTCTGAACCAGTTGAACCGCGTTCCGCCCCACACCCTGAACTGAGTGACATCATAATAATAGTCGGCGCCGGAAACGGTTGCCGGAATTCCCCCGAACCCGGTACTCAGCGATCCTCCGATAAACCATCTCCCTGAATTATAGCCAATGGCTGCCTTGAGATTCAAAGAAAGTGAAACGCCTTTTGCTTTACGTACTTCAAGTGTGGTATTATAACTCCCCGTTTGGAAAAAAAATCCCGGAAAAATCTGGGCATTGACATAGAAATTTTTCAGGAATACAAGCGTATAGCTATATCCCGGTGAAAGCCCGAAGGAATAAAAATAACCCTCTTTTGTGTTTTCAGGAATATGGCCGGAAACGCTTGCTGCCAGAGAAGGTGGAACGATCCCGTTGTCGGAATTTAATCGGAAATAAATAATAGAAGGCCGGATAGCAAGACTCCCTGCACTCTTCTTCTGCCGCTCAGTTTGTATGAACGCCGCCCGGATGGAAAAGCGCTTATAATTGTAGAAATAGTAAACCGTTATACCGGTCGAAAAGATCCTCATGTCCGGAATAAGATAAACCGTATTCTGCGAACCTTCTTTGTTCCCGATATAAAACCCTTGATAGTTCTGAATGAATACTTCTGCCGTAAACTGGTTTCCATAAGCATTGGCCCTGAGATCATAAAAGCTGGTTTTGCCATATTTCCCTTTATCCTGGATCAGATAGGGAATCCCGAGGGACACTCCCAGGCCAAACCATTTATAGTATGCAGCAATGCCTAAACGTCCTGCCACATTGGGCCTGTAAGAAAGATGGTTCAGGCCGGATGCATAAGTATTGAAAGATGAAGCCTGGAATAAACCGAACAACCTGGTAGTAACCAGTTCCGAGTAATTGGCAATGTAATTCGTGTCAATTTTATCAGTACCGGAAAATTTACCCAGATCGAATTCTCCCTGGCACTGGCCCTGATGATTCATCATGAGGGAAGTGAAAAGAAGGAAAAGGAAAAAAAACCTTCTGCCGATGTTCGAAAAAATACCCATTTGAAATTTATCGCTTTAAGGATCTTGAATAGGAAACCAGTGAAACCACCTCAAAAATGGAATAGAGAAGGTAAAGAATGAAAAAAGATATTCCGAACGGAGCTGCATCTCCCTTATTGAGCATAATATAACCGACGAGGACCCCGATGAAAAGGAAAAGTTTCAGCGTAGTGATGAGCAGATAATAGTTGAGAAACTTGATAAATAGTTTTTTAGCAGCTTTTATCAGTAAATAATATCCAATGAGTGTAACCGAGATGAAAAACAGGAAAAGAAAAGGCAGGACCGGTGTAATCACCCGAGAAGGAAGAAAACAACCCACTCCAAAGGCGATCACCCCAAGGATCAGGGAGAACACCAGGATCTTTTTTAAGAAGTCAATGTAATGGGTTTCCATAAAGGAGGATCATTTATTTCTCAGCAAATCTTTTGTAACGGTATAAATGGCCAATGCTACCGAGAAAATGGAGAGGATAATCGTCAGAAGTGGTCCGGTATCAAGCCATTTGTCGAGTTTATAACCTCCAAACACACCCAGCAGGATGATAACGAGCATCTGAATGGCCATGCTGGAATATCTCGCGTACTCATTAAGCGACGGGTTCTTTTTGTCGAAGATCATTTTCCAATACAATCGGTGATGAATAATTGTTTTTCATTCCGGAAATATCCATCGTACAATTCCCCGAGAACGCAGCACCTGGTTCAATGGCCAGTTTGCCTGTGGTGATATCCCCGGTGAATTTTGCAGATTCTTTTAAGGAAAGTAATTCCGTCACCCTGACGTTTGCTTCTACTTCACCTGAGAAATCGGCATTCTGGCATGAAATATCTCCGTTGATTTTTCCTGTCGGTCCAACGACTACTCTCCCTTTACAAGCGATAGAGCCAATAAATGTACCGTCAATCCTGAAATCTCCGTTAAGCGTGATTTCACCTTTGATAACCGTTCCAGACCCCAGAAGGTTAATGGTAGGAATTTCAACTTCTTTATTTTTTGCCATAACACGAATTGCTATTGGAATGAAAAACATCCAAAGATAAATAAAAAGAATTCATATGGCCAAGGAAAAAGAGTATCCACCCGCAATCAGGTAACCTGCCGGCTATTTATTCTGGGGATAATTCTTTCTGAAGAAAAGCAGATATTGCTCAACATTTTTACTTCGATAAAAAACGGGGTAATTCCCGGCAGAGATGGCAAAATCACTAAAAGACCCTGTATTTTCAATCTTGGTAAAAACATACCGGTTTTCATGAACACTGACAAAATATTCCATGGCCTTGGTGCTGTTCTCGAAATTATTGACAGTGACCATTTCCAGGGATCCGTCCAGCAGAAGACTGCTCACCTGCAAGTTCAGAAGGTCATAATATTTCGTATTAAAATCAGAGAGTTTGACTTTGATGGCATTGACATCCACCACATTATTATCGAGAATAACCACATAAAAATGAATGGCATCAGGTTCGAGCGTGTAAATTTTTAACTCAGGAAGAGCCGGTGTCGCATTACCCGTTGAATCCGGCAATGAAGCGGAAGATCCTTTGCCGGGTTTTGAAACAAAATCCAGCACATTCTGCGCCAGCGGTTTGATCTCACTGGAAGGATATTTTTTGATGATCGCCTGCATGGCAGTAATGAGCGAGTCAACAACTTCAATCTTTCCCAGCGACAGGCCCCTGAGGTATTCAAATCTCGGCATCATGGCCGTGTCGGCTGCATATTTGGAAGCGGCGATACCGGCATTGTTGATTACCATGTAATACTGCTGATTTTCAAAGGCGCGATACGTGTCCTCATACAAAATATTCACTTCTTTCTTCTTCTTCTGAATCTCTTTGTAATAGTCCGGATTCACCAGCAGTTTTGCAAAATCTGTTTCCGGATACTGCGTGAGGATAAGATTCCGGTACTCATCAGCTCTGGGTTGATTTTCCAGAATAGTGTATACCTGGTAAAGTTGGTAAAGGGAAGCTACCTGGTATTTGTTCTCAGGAAATCTTTCGTTAAGCGTTTCAAATGAGGATATCGAATTGGGATAATCTTTTAGTTCGTCGGAGAAGATGAAACCCAGATTATAGTAAGCCTGGATCATATCATTGTTCGAGGCGGTAATTTTTTCCGGCGTGTTTGGAATATCCTGCAGGTAATATTTCCGGTCCTTCATATCGGTGGTTTTCACAGCCGAAGCACCGCCCTTGGTAGTATCACCCGCCGCTGCCAGTTCATCAGGTTCCCCCGTTTGTTCTTCCGTATTCATCACAACGGCTTTATTGGTCAGAAACCAGGTGTCCTCCAGTTTTCGCCTGCCCCATTTTCTCGCGAAATTTGAGAATCCGTTTGCCATGGAAGAAGGATTGTAAAAATACCAGGCTCCGACATTTCCACCGGATCCCGGAGGAGCTCCCATTCCTTTTCCCATTCCGCCCGGGTTATTCTGCAGGGCAAGGTTCAGGTTCTCCTGTCGCTCCTGTTCCTCCTGCTGTTTTTTGATTTCTTCAGCCCTGATTTTTGCAATGATACCGTCGATCACTTTCGTGCGTTCTTCGTTCGACATACCGGCCAGTTTTTGAAGACTGTCTTCCCGCTGAACGATCTGAAGGTTCTTTACGAGTTCATTCAGGGTGGCTGTCTTTTCACTGATCTCTTTATAGTTCCTGTGTTCTTTTGGAAGGAAAAGCATGGCACTGTCATAATAGGCTTGTGCAGGCTTGTATTTTTTCCGGGCAAAATAGATATCTGCCGCTTCGAGAGCGGAAATAGCTTTCTGGTAATTGTTCTGGACGCTGGCCGTAACCGACTTTGTCAGATATTCCAGGGCAGCCACCGTGTCCTTCTCCCTTAGGGATATTCTTCCCAATGCATAATAAACCTGATCCAGGTACTCTTTGTTCTTGTCATCCTTGAGCATCTTCTTCAGTTTCTTCACGATATATTCGCGGTTGCCGCCCGAAACATCATAACATTCCGCAAGGTTGATCTTTGCATTGAACTCCATATCGAAAGAGGCATTCCGCTTGATGACTGCTGTATATTTTTTTGACGCTGCGGGAAGATCACCATTGAGCTGATCAAGCTGTGCCAGGATAAATATCACCCTTGTTTTCATGGTACGTGGCGGATTCAGCTCCAGGGCACGATTCAGGTATTCGGTTGCGGCCGGGTAATTTTTTTGAAGGATGAAGAAATTGGCATAACAGAGAACCAGCATCTCCTCATATTTTTCAGGGGCTTTCCCTTGTTTGATCATGTTCTGGACCATATCGAGCATCGGTTCGGCCCGGCTGTAATCGCGAAGTTGCATGTTTGCCAGTGACTGCCAGAGCATCGCCTCGAATTTGATTTCATTCTCGTTATAGGTCTTGATGACGAATTCAAACGTCCTTCTGGCCATCGGGTAATCCTGTTTGTAAAAATAGGCTTTGCCGATAAGCATGTAACTGTCGTCAATCCAGCGGTTGTATTCTTTCCGGTTGAAGTACATGGAATGCTTCTGAATGGCTTTGGAAGACTTCTTGATGGCGATGTCAGCAAACTGGCTGACCTTTGTTGCACTTGCCTTATCGCCGAAATTGTAGACAGGCAGGATGGTCGAATAATTGTCTTTTACAGTGGCCTGGAAATCCTTTACCCCCGACCGCATGTTGTCCATACCGTTCCAGTAAACATTGTAATGGGCCGTTAAATTATGATAAACCCTGCGGACAAAGGTGTTTTTCTTCGTGGAACAGGAAGTAAAAACGACGAGAATCGCAAAAAGGGAAAAGATTAAAGCTGAGGCGTATGTCTTTTTGTTAATCAAACGGCAGACCGATTTTAGTTTACTGGTTAACTGAATTTTTACAAAAATATTTTAATTTTTTGAAATGCAGTGCACTTATTTAAGACCAGCAGGAAAATTCCTGATACTTTTCCGGTTAAATAACCGTTTTTGATCTTTTTGTGACCACACTGGGTAAATTTTGCGAAATTTGCCGATATAAATGAATCATCTGAATGGCAACCGGAAAACCAAGGAATAAGAAGCGGAAAAAATGGTGGATCAAGCTGAAAAACAAGTACCGGCTTGTGATCATGAATGACGAAACCCTCGAAGAAAAACTTACCTTCCGCTTATCCCGACTCAACGTTTTCGTGGCCCTGGGAACACTTACCATTGTCCTGATCTTCCTCACTACCATCCTGATTGCCTTTACATCACTGAGAGAATATATCCCGGGTTACACCAATGTGGGCATTCAGAAACGATTATATGAATTACAGATCAAGACTGACTCGATTGAAAAGGATCTCGAAAAAAAAGACCTCTTTATTGTCAATTTGAGGAAAATCATTAATGGGGAAGACCTCTCTTCAGGAAATCCGGTGATGGCCGATTCGGTCAACCGCTATCAGAACATCCATATTAAAAAATCAGTAGAGGATTCCCTGTTGCGGTATGAAGTTGAAAACAAGAACAAATACAAAATCTACAAACCGGAAACGCAATCAGGATTGTTTTTGAAGAAAGCATCGATCGGGAATGTCCTCTTCTTTATCCCGATCAAGGGAATCATCACCAGTCCTTTTGACCCGATAAAGGGACATCTGGGGGTTGATATCGTTGCAAAGGAGAATGAAGCCATTAAGGCCGTTCTTGACGGAACGGTCATCATTTCGAACTGGACGCTCGAAACCGGTTACACCATTGCAATACAACATCAGCAGAATATCATCTCCGTTTACAAACACAATTCCGCCTTATTGAAAAAAGTCGGTGATGTAGTGAAGGCAGGAGATCCCATCGCCATCATTGGTCAGACCGGTGAACTTACTACAGGGCCGCATCTTCATTTTGAGTTATGGAATGATGGTTATCCGGTGAACCCACAGGACTACATCAAATTTTAGCATACCGTGAAAAAGCATCTGGCAATTTTAGGTTCTACAGGGTCCATCGGGACACAGGCATTGGAAGTGATCCGCCAAAACCCCGACCGGTTCGTGGCCGAAGTGCTGACTGCCCATTCCAATGCAGATGCACTGATTCGCCAGGCCATCGAGTTCCTTCCCAATGCCGTGGTGATCGGAAATGAAGGATGTTACGAGGGAGTATCCCAGGCACTGAAAAATTATCCGGTGAAAGTTTTCTCCGGCATGGATGCCCTCAACCAGATTGTGGAGATGGAGAGCATCGATCTGGTGCTGAATGCCCTCGTTGGATATGCCGGTCTTCTTCCAACCCTTAATGCCATCAAGGCAAAGAAACACATTGCGCTGGCTAATAAGGAAACCCTGGTTATCGCCGGTGATCTGGTCATGGATCTTGCCCGGAAGGAGGGCGTGATGATCCTCCCGGTCGATTCGGAACATTCTGCCATTTTCCAGTGCCTGATCGGTGAACTCCAGGGCAGTGTTGAAAGCCTCATCCTGACTGCTTCGGGCGGGCCTTTCCGCGGAAAGAACCGGGAACACCTCTCAACGGTAAAGAAAGAAGCAGCGCTTCAGCATCCCAACTGGAAGATGGGCAACAAGGTAACCATCGATTCCGCATCGATGATGAATAAAGGACTTGAAGTGATTGAGGCGCGTTGGCTTTTTGATATAACGCCTGAGCAGATTGAGGTGGTTATTCATCCTCAGTCCATTATCCATTCCATGGTCAGGTTTGTCGATGGATCCATGAAAGCCCAAATGGGACTTCCGGATATGCGCTTCCCGATCCTTTACGCCCTGTCCTTTCCTGAACGGCTGCTTTCTGATTTCCCCCGGCTCGACTTTCGTGAATATTCCCGTTTGACCTTTGAGGCCCCGGATAAGGATTTATTTCGTAACCTTGCACTCGCGTTCGAGGCACTTAACAAGGGAGGAAATATGCCCTGTGTGCTGAATGCCGCCAATGAGATTGCCGTTCAGGCTTTCCTTGAAGACCGGATCAGTTTTCTGGGCATACCCGAACTCATTGAAAAATGCCTGAATACGGTTTCACACGTTGCACATCCTTCCTATGAAGATTATGTAAGTACCGATATCGAAACCCGAAGAATCGCACTGGAATATATGCTGTTTTACTCAGGAAACCTTTAGTTAAAAAACATAAAACCGAATCATGGATATTTTTGTAAAGATTGTTCAACTTTTGCTGAGTCTCTCAATTCTCGTGGTCTTTCATGAGTTTGGACATTTTGCTGCTGCGAAAATTTTCAAGACCCGCGTCGAAAAGTTCTACCTCTTTTTCAATCCCTGGTTTTCCCTTTTCAAATTCAAAAAAGGGGAAACGGAATATGGTATCGGATGGTTGCCACTGGGTGGTTACGTGAAAATTTCCGGGATGATCGACGAGTCGATGGACAAAGAGCAGATGAAACAACCTCCCCAACCCTGGGAATTCAGGTCAAAACCAGCCTGGCAACGGCTCATCATCATGCTCGGAGGCGTGACTGTAAATGTGATCCTGGCAGCCGTCATCTATATGGTCATGCTTACCTTGTGGGGTGAGAAGTACCTGCCTACCAATGAAGCCAAATATGGGATTACTACCGATTCCCTGGGCTATAACATGGGGCTCCGGAATGGCGACAGGATTTTGACCGTTGACCAAAAATATATTGACGATTTATTGCTCATCCCGCAAAAAATCGTCCTCGATCAGGCAAAGACCATCCAGGTGATCCGGGATGGCCAGGAAGTGAATGTTGAAATTCCTGCTACTTTCATGAGTAAACTGATGAAAGAACAAACACCGGTTTCCCTTTTGCCCCGTTTCCCGTTTGAGATCGGTCAGTTTTCACCTGGTTCTCCCGCGAAGAAAGCCGGAATGCTATTGGGTGACCGGATCATTGGCCTGAATGACTCACTGGTGCCTTACTTTGATCAGTTCAGAAGCCTGGTGAAGAATTACAAAGGCAAGGTGATTACAGTGGTTGCTTTAAGAAAACAGGACACGGTTCGGATGCCCGTGGAAGTCAATGGCCAGGGCATGATCGGTGTTGGAGTCAGCGATCTGTCCCATTTTTTCACCCTTAAGGAGAAGTCATATAATATTATTACCGCGATACCCGCCGGTTTTTCAAGAGCATTCAGCAAGGCAGCGGACTACCTAAAGTCGATGAAACTGCTTTTTACACAGGAAAAAGCTTACGAGTCGGTTGGAGGATTCATCACCATCGGCAATATCTTTCCGGGAACATGGGACTGGGAAGCATTCTGGTCGCTCACCGCTTTCCTGTCGATCATGCTGGCTGTGCTGAATGTGCTTCCGATTCCTGCTCTGGACGGAGGACACGTGATGTTCCTTCTTTATGAGATCGTTGTAAGAAGAAAACCCAGCGAGAAATTCATGGAATATGCCCAGATCGTAGGCATGGTGATCCTTTTCGGACTCCTCATCTTCGCGAACATGAATGACATTATTAAACTGTTCCGTTAAACCGGTTAGTCTGCCACTTTATCTTTTAAGGATTTAAATCCTTCACCCAGGATCTCTGTTGCATCGGTGACAGTAAGAAAAGCCTTCGGGTCAATTTCGTGGATGTATTCTTCCAGGATGGCGAGTTCCCTGCGGCTGACGACCGTGAAGATGATTTTTTTATCCGTCATGTTGAACATTCCTTTTCCTTCTATCAGGGTTCCTCCGCGGTTAAGGTTGTTGATGATCTTATCGCGGATCTCTTCGTGTTTATCGGAAATGATAAACAAACTTTTATCGTAACTGACTCCTTCAAGCACCACATCGATCACCTTTCCGGCAATGAAGATTACGATCCAGGAATAAAGGGGGATTTTCCAGTCCTGAAATACCGCCAGCCCGATAAGAACAATCACCGAATCCACATAAATCATCAGCATACCTAACGGAAGACGTGTGTATTTGGCTATGATCATCGCCACGATATCGGAACCACCTGATGTGGCTTTGGCCCGGAAGATGATCCCTAATCCGATGCCTACCATAACACCACCGAATATAGACGACAATAAGGCATCCCCTTCAACGAGGGGTTTATATCCCCAGAAATAGGTTAGCGTATCGTTAAATACAGCGGTCAGGGAAAACCCTAATACCGTTTTGTAGCCAAACCTCGGACCCAGGATTTTTATCCCAATGATCGTCAGGGGGATATCGAACGCGAGGGCCACTAAACCTACGGGAGTGCCAAAAAGGTAATGCAGTACGATGGAAATCCCGTACACACCTCCGGGAATAATCTTATAGGGTGTAATGAAGAGCACGAATCCTGCTGCCAGGATAAAAGCACCAATGATGATCATGCTGTTGGAAATGAACCATTTTTTCGTAAATGGTTTCTCGGTAATCAGTAAAAAGGCCATGTCAGGAAGATTTGAAAAAAAGGATGCAAAGATACGATTTCACGTCGGTCTTTCCATGCTGTATCTTCCTTCAGGGCATATTCGATGAACCATAATGAAACTTTTTAAAAAAATAGAGGTATAACCCAATATTTTACGGGAATCCGTGTTTCAGTTGTGATGAAAAACGGTGGTCATGTTGTCACAAATAAAAAATATTGTACTTTTAGCCCCGATTTGGGAAACCTGTAATAACGAAAGATTGACCTACCCTCTTAAAAATAAGAATGACTTTGCCGGATGCAGTTTTCAAACTGTTACTTTCCTGGTAATCCTGATGATCCTTTCATTCAGGGGTTATTCTCAGCAACCCACCAACATTACCCATTACATGTTCACCGGTATGGCGATCAATCCTGCCTCTGCGGGGAGCAATGATGCAATCAGCATTACCGGGCTCATCAGGCAGCAATGGATTGGCCTGAAAACGAATGACGGAACAGATATTTCTCCACAGATCTTCTTTCTTTCGATCGATTCCCCGATAAAATTTTTGCATGGAGGCATCGGCGCTTCACTGATGCAGGATAAGATCGGCCCGTTTACCAATATTTACCTGAAACTGGATTATGCCTACCAGGCCGATCTGGGTGATGGAATTTTATCTGCCGGTGCCCAACTCGATCTTGTCAACATGAAAAAAACCAGGGACTTTAATCCCATTGACGAAGACGATGGTGCCCTGGCGAAAGATACGAAGAGCGATCTGACGGCTGATGCAGGGATCGGGATCATGTACCGGGTTCCTGACAAATATTATGTCGGTTTATCTGTGGATCAGGTGTTAGGTTCACTAGAGAAAAAGATTTTTTACCAACTGAAACGGACTTTTAATCTTCACGGAGGGTATGACTGGGTAGTTCCGGGTCATCCGAATTTCGAACTGCTGCCTTCGGCGCTGATCCGGACAGATATTTCATCCTTTTCGCTGGATGTTACTGCCCTGGTATTGTACAAGAAAAAGTTTTGGGGAGGATTGGGTTACCGATACCAGGATATGGCATCGATCCTGGCCGGGTTAACCATCAAAGGAGTCAAGGTAGGACTTTCGTATGACCTTGGCCTGTCCAAACTTGCTAGTTATCAGAGTGGTGGCTTGGAAATAATGGTTAATTACTGTTTCCAAATTAAGACAGAGAAATTCAGGAAAAGTTATAGGAATACAAGGTTTTTATAAAATAAAAAAGTACCTTTGCCGATCAGGTATAGCAAATTTGAACGGGCGAAACATAATAAATACCAACAAGCAGCGTTTAATTCCATCATTTAACCGGCTCAGAAATGAAAAAACTACTCATCTATTCTGTTTTGCTCGTTTTCCTGGTAAGTTGCGGAAACTCAGGTAATGGCGAACTGACAGGAGTAAAAAACCGAAAACGATACTTTTCCCCCGACCCATATGGTATGGTTTACGTTCCGATGGGATCCCTGACACTTGGGTCTGGTGACGAAGATCTGCCCTATGCACAGTTAAATAATCAGAAAATGGTTACCATAACTGCATTTTACATGGACCAGACGGAGATCACCAACAATGAGTACCGTCAGTTTGTGTTTTGGGTAAGAGATTCTATCGCCCGCAGGCTGTTGGGTGAAGTGAAACCGGATGAATTCCTCGTTTCAGAGAATAAGAAAAGCGGTGAAACCTACGATCCGCCTTTCCTGAACTGGCAAGCCAAACTGGATTGGAATACCGACCAGCAAGATGTTCGCGATGCGCTCTCCCAGATGTACCTTCCTGAAAGTGAACGTTATTTCAGCCGGAAAGAATTGGACACCCGTAAATTGTATTTTGAGTATTATTTTGTCGATCTGAAAGCCGCTGCCCGTAAGGAATTTGGTCTGGGCGGAGATACAAAAGATGCCAGTCTTGCAAACCGCCCGCAAGGTTTGAAAGATCGTTCTGTTTATGTACGTAAAGAAGTAATCAATGTTTATCCCGACACCCTCTGCTGGATACACGATTATGCCTATTCATTCAATGATCCGATGACTGAAAAGTATTTTTGGCATCCGGCTTATGATAACTACCCGGTTGTAGGCGTGAACTGGAAACAGGCCAATGCTTTCTGTATCTGGAGAACCCAGCTGAAAAACAGTTTTATGTATGGCAGAAAAGGTGAATCCGCAGTCAGTGAATTCAGGCTGCCCACCGAAGCCGAATGGGAATGGGCCGCACGTGGCGGTTATGATGGCAACCCCTATCCCTGGGGCGGTCCTTACACCAGAAATGACAAAGGATGTTTCCTTGCCAACTTCAAACCCTTACGGGGTAATTACATCGATGATGGCGGTGCAACAACAGTTATTGTCGCACATTATCCTTCAAACGATTACGGATTATATGATATGGCAGGCAATGTCGCAGAATGGACAAGATCCGCCTTTTATCCCTCTTCCTATAATTTTACCTGGGATCTGAATCCTGATTATACCTATAATGCTAAGGATGCTGATCCGCCTGCTATGAAAAGAAAGGTGACCCGCGGAGGTTCATGGAAAGATGTGGCCTATTTCTTAAGGGTATCCAGCCGTTCCTACGAATACCAGGATACTTCGAAGGCATATGTCGGCTTCCGTACCATTCAACCCTTCATGGGCCGACAAAAAGATGATAATCCTTCAAGAGCTTCAAAGGTTTACAATTAATCTACCATAACAATAATCCAGTTTACTTATTTATTTTCTGTTAAATTTTAATCAATCACAATTATGGGTTTATATGCTTTAGTTCGGTCAAGGAATTACCGCAGTTTCATGTCCAAGTTGTATGGAATCGGTGCTTCAATTGTAATTATTGGTGCTCTTTTTAAGATCAACCATTATTGGGGTGCAGATATTATGCTTATCATTGGGTTAGGAACCGAATCCATTATTTTCTTCTTTTCGGCATTTGAACCCCCCCACGTTGAACCCGACTGGAGTTTGGTTTATCCTCAGCTGGCAGGTATTTATCATACCGGGGAAGAAGTTCCCGGAGCTGAATTTAAAGAAGGCGACAGTGTAACAAATGAACTGGACAAAATGCTGGAGAAGGCTAAAATAGGGCCTGAACTGATTGAGAGCCTGGGTTCGGGTTTGCGAAACCTGACTGAGACCACTTCGCAACTTTCCAATGTGAGCAATGCAGCGGCAGCGAATGATACTTTCGTTACCACGATGAAAGGCGCTACCGCATCCGCTTCCATTCTCAGCGATTCTTATAAAAAGACGGCAAAGAGTCTTGAAGAGGAAATTTCTATAAAAGAGGAACATCTTCACAGCATCCAGTCCGTTTCCAAGAGCGCATCCACACTCTCATCTGCCTACACCATGGCATCGGATTCGATCAAGGAGGAAATCAACCTTAATAAGGATTTCAATGCAAGCATGAAGTCCATCACCACTTCGGCCAATACCTTTGTTCTGAAATACAATGAGTCGGCCGAACTGCTTTCGAAAACCGCGGAGGCTCTCAACACATCAGCCATCGAAGGAACACATTATAACAAACAACTGCAGAAAGTTTCGAACAACCTGTCAGCCCTGAATGCATTGTATGAATTGCATCTTCAGAGTTCTGACGAGCAAATGCAATCCACCACCAAGGTTAATGAGAACCTTAATAAACTGGCTGGAAAACTCCGCGAATCGCTGGATAAAACTTCCGAATTTAAAGATGAGGTTGATTCCTTGTCGAAGAACATTGCAGCGCTGAATAAGATTTATGGAAATATGCTTTCAGCAATGAGCGTAACCACTAAATAATTCGCGAGTATTTAATCCTGATTTATCAATTACAAAATTTATAGACTAAATGGCTGGATATAAGGAGACCCCGAGGCAGAAGATGATCGCAATGATGTATCTTGTCCTTACGGCACTACTCGCATTGAATGTCTCGAAACAAATCCTTGATGCTTTTGTTGTGGTGAATGAGAGCATGGAGATCACCAATAAAAACTTTTCAGAAAAACTTGAAACCACCTACTCGAAATTCAAGGTGCAATATCAGCTCAATCCGGAAAAGGTAAAACCTTATTGGACAAAAGCCCAGGTAGCGCAGAAACTTTCGGCAGATCTGTCCCATTATGTTGATAGTTTGAAATATACGTTAATCAAGATTACCGACGGCATGGACTCGTATGAGGCTGCTACAAAAGTTGAATTGAAAAATGCCAAGCGCATTGATAATTATGACCGGGGTACGACTTTTTTTATCGGATCTGCACATGACGGTTCAAACGGAGAAGCAAGGAAATTAAAGGACAAGATTGAAGATTATAAAAGACAGTTGCTGCTCCTGGTTGATGCAAAATACCGTGCCACCGTAAAACTGGGAATGAATACTGAAGGCCCGTTTTATGACATGGATGGTAAAAAACAAAACTGGGAAATGCATAATTTTTACCGGACCATTCTTGCAGCAGATGTTACCCTCCTTAATAAGATCAAAGCAGAAGTTTTTAATGCTGAATTTGATATCGTCAATAACCTGATGAGTTCTATTTCGGCCGAGGACTTCAAATACGATAAAATTGACGCAAGGGTTATCCCCAAAAGTCGTTATGTATTTCTGGGTGATGAATATGAAGCTGAAATTGTCGTTGCAGCCTATGATACAAAGTCAAACCCAATGGTTAGCTACATGCTCGGATCAGATACACTTACCCCGGCCAACTTCAAAAATGCAACTGCACTAACCAGTGAAAATGGGGTTGTCAGACTGAAATTAGCCGGCAGCGGTGAAGGCCTGAAGAAATATGCCGGTATCATCAAACTTATCAGCCCGATGGGTGATACCCTGACTTTTCATTTCAAGGATGAGTTTATCGTTGCCAAACCGGGATTAACGATCTCTCCGACTAAAATGAATGTATTTTATGTGGGTGTCGATAATCCGGTTGACATTTCTGTTCCCGGAAGTCCAGAAAGAGTTATTCCTTCCATTACCGTTGGAAAAATCAGATCAGAAGGAAAGAACTGGATCGTATACGACTTGCCCAAAGGCACAAAAGAAGCAGTGGTTAATGTTTCGGCCGTTTTCAGCGGAAAAACAAAATCAATGGGCAATTCAACATTCCGCTTGAAAAGGGTTCCTGACCCGGATGCTAAAATTGCAGGAAAAAACAGTGGTTTTATTGCAAAAAATTTGTTGCTTGCCAGCCCTTACGTATTGTGCGAAATGCCGGTTGGTTTTGACTTTGACCTGAAATTCAGCGTTATTTCCTTCAGTTTTGTTACAGATCAAGGTGGTGATATTACCACAATAAAAGTGAATGGAAATAAGTTTAACTCTGAGATCCTTGGAATGCTGCAAAATCCGAAGAAGAATAAACGTATTTATATTGAAGACATAAATGTCAGGGGTCCTGACGGAGAGCGTTCGATCAGCAGTTTCATTTTGAAAATTAACTAGTCATTTTTTTCAGGAGGTTCGTATATGAAAAAAACACTTTTTTTAGTTCTTATAACAGTAATACTGACTGGTATAAAACTGAACACACAGGCTCAGGTACTTGAGGCTCCTCCACGCGATGGTATTTATGACCGTACCTCGATCCAGCAAATGGCTCCTATCCCTTATGTACCACTTCGCGAAGCCGATGTAATCTGGTCAAAAAGGATTTGGCGTACCATCGATTTGAGGGAAAAAATGAACCAGCCATTTTATTTTCCAACCACACCGCAATCGGGCTGGAAAAGTTTTGTTCAACTCCTGCTGGATTGCCTCCAGGAAGGAACGATTACTGCCTACTCGGCAACATCAGATCAGTTCCTGGTACCCATTACCTATAAGGAACTGATGGACAAACTCCAGACTTCCCAGAAAGTGACACTGAAAAGGCCGGACAATCCTGATGAAGAATTTGATACTACGATCTCCAAATCCTTCTATGCTTCGGATGTCAAAAAACTGAGATTGAAAGAAGATTGGGTTTTCGACAAACAAAGATCCGTACAGGAAGTCCGGATCTTAGGGATCTGCCCTGTTAAGGATAATTATGACGATAATGGTAACTACCGCGGACCTGAACCCCTCTTTTGGGTTTATTTCCCCGAGTGTAGGGCAATATTTGCCAAAACCGAACAATTTAATCTTCACAACGGTACCGCAGCCAGGCTGTCGTATGACGATGTTTTCATGAAGCGGATGTTTCAGAGTTACATCTACAAGGAGGAAAATGTGTACGATCGTCAGATTGCAGACTATGCATTGGGTGTTGATGCCTTACTTGAAGCCGAAAGGGCAAAAACAAGTTTGTTCCAGTTTGAACACAGCTTGTGGGAATACTAATATAAGAAGATAGCGTCTTCTTAAGAAACTCTCCCCGAAAAGGAGAGTTTTTTTTTAGCGGAATTTATCTATTTTTGTTCATCCCCAAGTGAAATGGCATCATGACGGAATCCTTTCTTGAGACCCCTATCGAATATTTAAAAGGTGTAGGCCCTTCCCGTGCAGAAATGCTCCATAAGGAAGCCGGGATCTTTGTCTTTGGGGAATTGCTTTCGCTCTTTCCATACCGTTACATTGACCGAACTCGTATTTCTCCCATTTCAACGGTTCTTGATGATACAGCATTCATACAGGTGAAGGGAAAATTGTCCGGAATTCATATTACCGGAGCACTTCGTGCCAAAAGATTGATTGCAACCCTTCAGGATGATACAGGAGAGATGGAACTGGTTTGGTTCCAGGGGATCAAATGGATCACAGATAAGCTGAAACCCGGGATTGAATATATTGTATTCGGCAGGCCCTCCCTGTTTAACGGAAAAATCAACATGGTCCATCCCGACCTGGAAATAGCAGGGGATCAACCGGCCGTCATCTCCGATACCTTTCGTCCGCTTTACAGCTCTACCGAAAAGCTGAAGGCCAGAGGTCTCGACAGCAAGGGAATCTCCAAATTGATGGTTAACCTGTTCGGTTCTGAAAAGTTTTATATTTCGGAGAATCTTCCCCGGTACCTGCTCGACGAACTGAAACTGATGAACCGTCAGGAGGCGTTTAAGAACATTCATTTTCCGGTAAACCAGGAAATCTTGAAAAAAGCAGAGATGCGGTTGAAATTTGAAGAATTGTTCTTTATCCAACTGAGATTGCTGAAACAAAAGTTCATACGTACACAAAAACAAAGAGGACATAAATTTACCAGGGTCGGGGATTATCTTAACAACTTTTATCATCAGTATCTCACTTTTGAACTGACGGGTGCTCAGAAGAAAGTGATCCGGGAGATCCGGAATGACCTCGGGTCGGGGCAGCAGATGAACCGTCTACTGCAGGGTGATGTCGGAAGCGGGAAAACGCTGGTGGCTTTGATGACCATGCTGATTGCGCTTGACAATGGGTTTCAGGCCTGCCTGATGGCTCCCACCGAAATCCTGGCCAAACAGCATTTCCAGAGCATTACCGGGATGATCAGGGGACTTAATATTAATACAGAGATACTCACTGGTTCGACCAAGACGGCTAAGCGGAAAGAGATTGCAGAATCCCTGACTGACGGTTCTTTACAGATTTTGATCGGGACCCATGCACTTCTGGAGGAAAAGGTAAAATTCCGGAACCTGGGTTTTGTAGTGATTGATGAGCAACATCGTTTCGGAGTGGCGCAACGGGCAAAGCTCTGGGAAAAGAACGAAATCACGCCTCATGTCCTGGTTATGACTGCTACACCCATTCCCCGGACGCTTGCCATGACGTTGTACGGCGATCTGGATGTTTCGGTAATTGATGAGATGCCCCCCGGACGAAAACCTGTCCAAACGCGTCATTTGTATGAATCCAAACGCATGCAGGTATATGAATTCATCCGTAAACAGGTACAGCTGGGAACACAGGTTTACGTAGTATATCCCTTGATCGAAGAATCGGAAACACTGGATCTGAAGAACCTGGTGGAAGGGTATGAAACCATGAAGATGATTTTCCCTCCCCCGCAATATCATCTCAGTATGGTTCACGGTCGGATGAAACCCAAAGAGAAGGATGCTGAAATGCTCCGGTTTCTCAGCAAGGAAACGCAGATCATGGTAGCAACCACTGTGATTGAAGTAGGGGTTGACGTTCCGAATGCTTCGGTTATGGTGATTGAAAATGCCGAAAGATTCGGTCTCTCGCAGCTACATCAGTTGCGTGGCAGGGTCGGCAGGGGCTCCGACCAATCTTATTGTATCCTGATGAGTGGTGTGAAGCTGTCGGCTGAAGCAAGAAAAAGACTGGATACCATGGTTCAGACCAATGACGGATTTCTTATTGCCGAGACCGATCTCCAGTTACGCGGTCCCGGTGATATGGAAGGCACCCAGCAGTCGGGTGTATTGGCCCTTAAAATTGCCGACATTGTTCACGATGAAAAAATCCTCAGAACCGCAAGGAACCTTGCAGCGGAAATCATTTTAAAAGATCCTGATCTGAGAAAGGAAGAAAACGCACCATTGTTACGACACATCAAGCATATATACCGATACCGTGAAAATTGGGGATTAATCAGTTAGGGATGAAAAATTCTCAATACTTTTGCATCCTGAAATGATGAATTACCATGAAGATCTCTTATAACTGGCTCAGACAATATTTCCGGGAAAGTACCCAACTTCTGCCCGGACCCGAAAAAATTGCCGAATACCTTACCAACTGTGGACTGGAAGTGGAAGGTCTTCATTCGTGGCAATCCCTGGAGGGTGGCCTGAAAGGTGTGGTCATCGGAGAGGTTATCACCTGTGAGAAACATCCCAACTCAGATCATTTAAGTATAACGACAGTAAATATCGGGCAACCGGATTTGCTTCATATCGTATGCGGTGCTTCAAATGTCGCAGCAGGGCAAAAGGTATCCGTAGCAACCCTTGGCACTACATTGCGTTTTGACGGAAAAGAGATTACCCTGCAGAAAACAAAAATCCGGGGGGAAGTATCGGAAGGAATGATCTGTGCGGAAGATGAACTCGGGCTGGGCCGGTCGCATGCAGGGATCATGGTGCTGGAATCCTCCGCGAAAACGGGTATCCCTGCAGCCGAATATTTTGGAATTGAGGAAGATATTGTATTAGAGATCGGGTTAACCCCAAACCGTTCCGATGCTACCTCACACACCGGCGTGGCACGGGACCTGGCAGCAGTACTTAATACCTCTGTCAACCAGAAAGAAGTGGGAGGGAAGGTAATCTTTTCATTTCCGGATGTAAGTAAATTTATCATCGACAATCAGTCAAGAAAAACGGAAGTGATTGTGGAAGATCCGAAAGCCTGTCCAAGGTATTGCGGGATCACCATGACCGGCATTACGGTTAAGGATTCTCCTGGCTGGTTACAAAATCGGCTGAATGCCATAGGCCTCCGTCCGATCAACAATGTCGTTGATGTCACGAATTATCTTCTTCATGAACTGGGTCAGCCACTGCATGCATTTGACGCTGACCGGATCGAAGGAGGAACGGTGATCATTAAAAAATTAGAAAACGGCACAAAATTCATCACACTCGATGGCCAGGAAAGGGAATTAACCAGCCACGACCTGATGATTTGTGATGCAAGATCTCCTATGGTCATAGCCGGAGTATTCGGTGGAGTGAGGTCAGGCGTCACACATGAAACAACAAATCTTTTTATCGAGAGTGCCACCTTCGATCCCATAACCATCCGGAAAACGGCTCGGCACCATGGTTTACAAACAGATGCTTCCTTTCGCTATGAAAGGGGAACCGATATCGATATCAATCTCTATGCTTTAAAGAGAGCCACATTGCTGATCAAGGAAGTGGCGGGGGGCTTAGTTTCCTCCGATATCACAGATTTTTTTCCGAACCCTGAACCGGAGGCAAAAGTTTTCCTGGCATGGAAGCACCTCGATCGTCTTATCGGTCAGGAAATCGACAGAAAGGAAGTCAAAGACATTCTTCAGTCATTATTCATAAAGATCGTATCCGAATCACCCGAAGGACTTAACCTGGAAATTCCGCATTTCAGGGTAGATGTAACCCGTGAAGCCGATGTAATCGAGGAGGTTTTAAGAATTTATGGATACAATAACCTTGTTTTTTCGGATGCGATCAGATCCCCGTTGAACATAAGAACAAAGCCGGATCCGGACAAACTGCAGAATGTCATTTCCGATTATCTCGCCTCGGCTGGATTTAATGAAATCCTGAATAACTCCCTCACACGATCCGCCTATTATGAAGGAAATCCCGTTTTTCCGCCAGAGAACCTGGTCAGGATGCTGAATCCGCTCAGTCGGGACCTGGACGTGATGAGACAAACGCTTTTGTATGGTGGGCTCGAAGCCATCCTTTACAATCAGAACCGGAAGATCCAGGATCAGAAACTCTTTGAATTCGGAAATTGTTATTCCAAAATGGCTCCTGGAGAACATTCAACTAACCCGCTGGATGCTTACAAAGAAGAGAAACACTTGGCGCTGTTCCTCACCGGGAATGTGGCTCCGGAAAGTTGGAATAACCTCGATGTGAAACTTGACTTTTATCATCTGAAAGCTTACGTTCAGAACATCCTGAACCGCATCGGCATTGATCCCGGAAAGCTGGATATGCAGCCTTGGGAATCCCCCCTGATCAGGGAGGGAATGCGTTTGGATGTCGGGACTAGGACCCTGGTTTCCTTTGGGATAATTTCCAAAAATGTTCTCAAACAATATGATCTTCGCCAGGAACTTTATTATGCTGATTTTTCATGGAATTTTTTGCTGAAGAAAGTCCGGACAGAGGACATTGACATGACAGAACTTCCCCGGTTCCCTGCAGTGCGTCGCGACCTTGCCTTGGTACTTGACCGGAATGTTGCATTTGAGGTAATTGAACAACTGGCTTTCAAGACCGAAAAAAATATACTCAAACAAGTCGGATTATTCGATGTTTATGAAGGAGAGAAGATCGGGGCCGACAAGAAATCCTATGCCTTGTCATTTATCCTTGCTGACGAGAAAAAGACTTTGACCGACCAGGAAATCGATAAGACAATGAATAAACTTATCCGGGTGTTTGAAGAGAAACTTAACGCACACCTGAGGTAATTCAGTTTATAAAGGTAAATTTACAATTGTTTATAAAAGAGGAATGGACATTTTGTCAATAAAGCAGCGATTTGGAATTATCGGGAATTCGATTCTCCTCGATAGGGCAATTGATATTGCGCGACAGGTTGCGGCGACAGATATCACCGTATTGATCAGTGGTGAAAGCGGTACCGGAAAAGAGTTTTTCCCGAAAATTATTCACCAGCTCAGTTCCAGGAAACATGGGTCCTATATCGCGGTGAATTGCGGAGCGATTCCTGAAGGAACCATTGATTCAGAACTTTTTGGTCATGAAAAAGGTTCATTCACCGGGGCACATGAAGCCAGGAAAGGATATTTCGAAGTAGTGAACGGAGGAACCATCTTTCTGGATGAGGTGGCCGAGCTGCCGTTGTCCACTCAGGTACGTTTGTTAAGGGTTCTGGAAACCGGTGAATTTCTGCGCGTCGGATCTTCAAAGGTCATCAAAACCAATGTGAGGGTTGTTGCAGCTACCAACGTGGACATTCCCACTGCAATCAATTCAGGTAAATTCAGGCAGGATCTATTTTACAGGCTGAATACGGTTCCAATCTCAATGCCGACACTCCGTGACAGAAAAGAGGATATATACCTGCTCTTCAGGAAATTTGCTTCTGATTATGCTGAAAAATACCGTATGCCCCCGATACTGCTTGAAGAAGAGGCGCAGCGTATCCTGATGAATTACCGTTGGCCCGGGAACATCCGGCAACTGAAAAATATTACCGAACAAATCTCAATAATTGAAAAGGAAAGGTTGGTGACGCCGGAAACGCTGGCAAAATATTTGCCTCAGAATCAGGCAAATGAACTTCCTATTATCTATAAAGGAGATGATTCATCGCATTTTTCGGAAAGAGAATTGCTTTATAAAGTCCTTTTTGATATGAAAAAGGATGTTACTGATCTGAAGAAACTGGTGATGAGTCTGTTGCAAAACGATAATACCAACGCGGCGCTTGGGGAAAATTCTCGTCTTGTAAAACGTCTTTACCAGGATCTGCCGCAGGCGGAGGATCAGAATGAAAACCAGATCATCCTGAATCAACCGGAAAAAACGGAAGATATCCCGATAGAAGTCCAGGAAGTAGTCGAGGAATCACTTTCCCTGACCCACCGTGAGATGGAACTGATAAAACGTGCCCTGAAAAAACATGAAGGAAAACGGAAGGATGCGGCCAGTGAACTGGGAATCTCGGAGAGAACATTGTACAGGAAAATCAAGGAATACGAGATCGATTAACAGATGAGGCAACAAAAGAATTTTTGTTCGGTTTCAAAATGGACGGCCATCGCGGTATTGTTGCTGGTACTGCTAACCCAGTCATCCTGCCGGGTAGGATATTCCTTTACACAGGCCTCCGTCTCTCCACTGATAAAAACCATTGTCATCCGCAATCTTCCCAACAACGCCTCTCTGGTTGTACCGACCTTAAGCCGGAATCTTACCCAGGCGTTGAAGGATTATTTTACAACCCAGACGAGCCTGATCCTTGTTGACCGGAACGGGGACCTGGATATGGATGGTTCCATTACTGGTTATACCATTACCCCGACGGCGATCCAGGGGAATGAAACGGCCGCAATGAATCGGCTTACCATCACAGTTCACATGAAATTTGTCAATAAGATCAATGAAAAACAGAATTTCGAAACTGATTTTTCGAAATTTGTTGATTTTAACAGTACTCCGCAACCTTCCCCCAGTCAGATGGAAGATTATATCGCAACCATCAACGAACAACTGGTGCTGGAGATTTTTAACAAGTCATTTGCAAACTGGTAACCCGGATGAATAAAACTCAATTCACCGGAATATTAAAAAATCCCCATCAGACCTCTTTTGATAGCAGGGAAATGAAAGTGCTGGCCGGTAGGTTTCCCTATTGTCAGGCTACGCATGTTCTTCTTGCCTATGCCCTGTTCAGAGAAAATGATATGGATTTCAGTCTTCAGTTAAAACAGGCAGCAGCATATAGTGCAAGTCGCAGGAAACTGAAAATTCTTTTTGATGACTTTCAGGGAGAATCTTTACACAATGACGTCCCGGAAGAGAAGCCGGCAGAAGTCGCTATAATAAATGTTCCGGTTGAGCCGGTTGCTTTACCAACGGATGTTCCTGATTACCCGGAAGAACCGATTTCTGTTGAAGGCAATAAATCTGAACTCCTGCAGGAAAAAGCTTCTGACAGCAATGTTTCTGAAGCGGGCTACCAGCCCCAGTCGAGAGAAGAACTTATTCAGCGTGTTCATCGCCGGCTGGCAGAGATAGAGGCCGAGCGTCATGCAAAAGCTGTGAACATAGAAAGAATAACTGAGGATGTTCCGGAAACAGATAAAGTTACTGCTCAGGAGAACATTGCCAAACGTCTGACCAAAGAAGAGATCATCTTGAAATTTATCCGGGAGGAACCCAGGATCACCTCTCCCCATGTCAGTTTCTTCAGTCCTTCCGACCTTGCCTCGAAAAGCAATTCCGATGATGATGAGATTGTGAGTGAGACACTGGCCAGATTATATTGCGAACAGGGCAATAAACCCAAGGCAATCAGGATTTATCATAAATTAAGTTTGCTTTTCCCGGAAAAAAGCAGTTACTTTGCAGCCCAAATTGAAAAATTAAGTCATTAAAGCATTTTTCATCCTTACTGAGGATGAAACTAAACAAAAAAATCAATGGGAATCTATATTTTAATTGCGGTATTGATCATGATCACCTGTGTTTTACTGGTGCTGGTGGTTTTGGTTCAGAATTCCAAAGGAGGCGGACTGGCTTCCAACTTCTCCTCATCCAATCAATACATGGGGGTCAGGAAAACAGCCGATTTCCTCGAAAAGACAACCTGGACCCTTGCGATAGTCCTGTTATTTCTCAGCGTTTTTTCCATTTTTGTGATTCCCAAAGGATCAGGTGTGGCCAAGACCCAGGAAAGCGAGATCCAGAAACAGATCAATAGCTCAAAATCTACTCCTATCAAGGACTTTCAGGCACCTCCGACCCAAAAGAAATAATTCCGCTCCCGTTGCCCGTTTTAGTCACATGGGATAGGCATAGAATGTCAGAATGTCATATCATTCTGACATTTTTTTTTAATTCAACGCCACATCCGGAAAAATTGTCCTCGAAATCAAGCCTTTTAGGTATTGGCATAAATTCTGACAAGAGGGGATAACACTTCGATATGAAATTTCTTTAATGTTTAACTAACAAATAGAATCGAAAATGGCAAAATTGAAAATTACCCCTTTGGCAGACCGTGTACTGGTTGAACCAGCCCAGGCCGAGGAAAAAACTGCTGCTGGTATCATTATCCCTGATACGGCTAAAGAAAAACCCCAGAAAGGAACCGTTGTAGCTGTAGGAACCGGAAAAAAAGATGAACCCATGACCGTGAAAATTGGCGATGTTGTTTTATACGGAAAGTATGCCGGCACTGAAATTACCGTTGATGGATCAGCCTATCTCATCATGCGTGAATCCGACATCGTTGCAATTATCTGATCCGAAAAGAAAAAATAAAACAATCAAAACCTAAAATCCGAAAAACAATGGCAAAAGATATCATTTTTAATATAAAAGCAAGAGAAGCATTAAAGAAAGGTGTTGACGAGCTCTCCAATGCGGTGAAGGTCACCCTGGGACCCGGGGGACGTAATGTAATCATCGATAAATCTTATGGCGCACCCATTATCACCAAAGATGGCGTAACCGTAGCAAAAGAGGTCGAATTGAGCAACACCATCGAAAATATGGGTGCTCAGATGGTTCGTGAAGTCGCTTCAAAAACCAATGAACTGGCTGGAGACGGTACAACTACCGCAACCGTATTGGCCCAGGCAATTTTTACAACCGGTTTGAAAAACGTTACAGCAGGCGCTAACCCGATGGACCTGAAAAGAGGGATCGATAAAGGTGTAACTGCAGTGATTGCATCACTCAAGAAACAAACCCGGAAGATTGGCGACAGCATCGAACAGATTCAGCAGGTAGCGAGCGTTTCAGCAAATAATGATACTTTCATCGGAAAGATGATTGCTGAAGCGATGAACAAAGTGAAAAAAGAAGGCGTTATCACCATTGAAGAAGCAAAAGGCATTGAAACGACTGTTAAAGTTGTTGAAGGTATGCAATTCGACCGCGGTTATATTTCCCCTTATTTCATTACCGATACCGAGAAAATGGAAGCCGTTTATGAAAATCCATTCGTGCTGATCTTCGATAAAAAGATCTCAATCATGAAGGATCTTCTTCCGTTACTCGAGAAAGTCGTTCAGACCGGCCGTCCGCTGATCATCGTTTGCGAAGATGTAGAAGGTGAAGCACTCGCTACTCTTGTCGTAAATAAGATCCGTGGTTCCCTGAAAGTGGCCGCTGTGAAAGCTCCGGGTTTCGGCGACAGAAGAAAAGAAATGCTTGAAGACATTGCTGTTCTTACCGGTGGTATGGTGATTTCGGAAGAAAAAGGCTATAAGCTGGAAGATGCAACCCTGCAGTATTTGGGCGAAGCTGAGAAAATCACGATTGATAAAGATAATACCACAATCGTAAGCGGAAAAGGCAAGAAATCGGATATTGACGCAAGGATCGGTCAGATCAAAGCCCAGATGGCAAACACGACATCCGACTATGACAAGGAAAAACTCCAGGAGCGTTTGGCCAAACTGGCTGGTGGCGTTGCCGTCATCTATGTCGGAGCTGCAAGTGAAGTTGAAATGAAAGAGAAGAAAGACCGTTTCGACGATGCACTGAATGCAACCCGCGCCGCCATCGAAGAGGGCATCATCCCTGGTGGTGGTGTAGCTTATATCCGTGCCGTGCAATCCATCGAAAAGATGAAAGGTGACAACGAGGACGAAACCACCGGTATCGCAATCGTTAGGAAAGCACTGGAAGAACCGCTTCGCCAGATTGTTGAAAATTCAGGTCTTGACGGAGCTGTTGTTGCACAGAAGGTAAAAGAAGGAAAAGATGATTTTGGTTACAATGCACGAACCGAAGTTTATGAAAACCTCTTCGCTTCAGGTGTTATCGATCCTACCAAGGTAGCTCGTATTGCGCTTGAAAACGCTGCTTCTATCGCAGGTATGCTCCTCACCACCGAGTGTGTGATTGCGACCCGTAAGGAAGAAAAAGATTCCAAAATGCCCCCCATGAACCCCGGTTACGGCGGAATGGATGGCATGTATTAATCATCAGTTTAGCTGAAAGGAAAAGCTGCTCAAAAGGCAGCTTTTTTTTATTTTTGTATCAGGTATTGAATGAGATACTAAAAACCGATGAAAAACGTATTGTATTTGACTTTTTACATATAATAATTACGCGATATGAAAAAGATTGGATTATTTTTCATGCTGATTTTGTCATTCACGGGAATACTGAATGCACAACAAACCCCTGTTCTGCCGGTTGATCCGGATACAAAAGCAATCACTTACCAGGGGGTCATTGAGCAGGAAGGTACACCTGATGTGCTTTACGACCGCGGGGCAAGTTGGATCAGTAATTTTTATAAGAGCCCCAGCAGCGTACTCAGGATTCAGGATAAAGCCAACAGTAAGATCGAAGGAACCGGCCGTTTAATGATTTATTATACGGATGAACAAGGACTGAAAAGAGATGGAGGGGTGGTTATGTATGATATCAAAATGGAATTCAAACCCGGCAAATACCGGTATACCCTGAACAATTTTAATCTCAGGGCAGTATCCCGCGCTCCGCTCGAAAAATGGATGAACAAAAATGATCCTGCCTATAATCCCAAATGGGATGTTTACCTCTATCAGGTGGACACCACCATGCAGGGACTTGTTAAAAGCATGAAAGAAGGGATGATACCTAAACAGATCAAGAAAGATGAGTGGTAATTTAAACAGGGATATACGAACTTTAACCCTACCGGAGATTGAATCTTTTTTTCTGGAAAATAAGGAGAAAAAATTCCGGGCCAAACAAGTGTATGAATGGCTCTGGAAAAAGCAATGCCTCTCTTTCCAGGAAATGACCAATCTTTCGCAGGAGACGCGCAAATTTCTTGCTGATCACTTTCGCTTTCCCGTAATTAGGACCGACACAGAAAAAAGGAGTGCTGACGGAAGCGTAAAGCTTCTATTCCGGCTACCTGACGATCTGGTGGTGGAAGGTGTACTGATCCCAGTCGAAGACAGGACGACAGCCTGCATATCTTCTCAGGTTGGATGTCCGCTGGGTTGCCTGTTCTGTGCTACCGGTATCCTGGGATACGAGCGTCATCTGACTTTTACGGAGATTGTTGACCAGGTTATCCTGCTCAACAATCTCTCTCTGAGAGACCAGGGAATCCCGCTCAGCAATATCGTTTACATGGGAATGGGCGAACCCCTTTTGAATTATGATGAAGTGATGAAATCGGTGGAGCGGATCACCTCTCCGGATGCCTTGGGAATGTCACCCCAGCGAATTACGGTCTCAACGGTCGGCATTCCCCGGATGATCAAACGGATGGCAGATGACGATGTGAAATTTCATGTAGCGCTCTCGCTGCATGCCGCTACCAACCTGAAAAGGAATCAGATTGTCCCGCTGAACAAAAAATACCCGCTTGAAGATCTTGTTGAAGCATTGCAGTACTTTCATGAAAAAACCGGTAAACGGATTACAATTGAGTACATTCTCTTCAGAAATTTTAATGATTCGCTGGCTGATGCAAAGGACCTGGCGGTGTTTTGCAGGAATTTTCCGGTGAAGATCAACCTGATCGAATACAACCCGGTGAAAGGATCTGCTTTTGAAAAACCTGATCCACAGAAAACGGCTGCATTTCATGATTTCCTGGAGCGAAAAAATATGGTCGTCAATATCCGGAAAAGCCGGGGGAAAGATATAGAAGCCGCCTGCGGGCAATTGGCTGCAAAAAAAGAAAGACTATGAAAATCTCGGGAAATATTGTTGATGTCGTCAACAAAAACATATATAAAGGAACA
This sequence comes from Bacteroidales bacterium, assembly GCA_038244085.1. Lineage (GTDB taxonomy): Bacteria > Bacteroidota > Bacteroidia > Bacteroidales > FEN-979 > FEN-979. Next base: position 35,261 of record JBBRTX010000012.1, read on the forward strand.
ATTACCATTTCCAATGGCAAGATTACCGGAATCAGGGAAGAAGAAACTGATGCGACCCAATATATTCTTCCGGGTCTGATTGATGCGCATATTCACATCGAAAGCTCTATGCTGATCCCATCGGAATTTGCCAGGCTGGCAGTTGTTCACGGGACCGTTGCCACCGTTTCCGATCCGCATGAAATCGCCAACGTGCTCGGACTTCCCGGAGTCAGGTTCATGATTCAAAACGGTAAAAAAGTACCTTTTAAATTTTTCTTCGGGGCGTCTTCCTGTGTACCGGCAACACCCTTCGAAACGGCTGGAGCAACACTGGGCATTCAGGAGATCGAAGAACTGTTGGGATCTGGTGATATTTTTTATCTTTCCGAGATGATGAATTTCCCAGGCGTTCTTCAGGATGATCCGGAGGTGATGAAAAAGTTGCAACTCGCCGTGAAATATGGTAAACCGGTGGACGGACATGCCCCCGGACTGACGGGTGAGGCAGTAGTAAAGTATGCTTCGGCGGGTATTTCCACCGATCATGAATGCTTTACCCTGGAAGAAGCCATCGGCAAGATCAATGCAGGGATGAAAATCCTGATCCGTGAAGGTAGTGCCGCTAAAAATTTCGATGCACTGTGTGACCTTTACAAGACACATCCATCGATGATCATGCTTTGTTCAGATGACAAGCACCCGGATGACCTGGTGGAAGGACACATTGATCAGCTTGTCAGGCGGGCCATCCGCAAAGGCTATGACCTGATGGACATATTGCGAAGCTGCACCGTCAACCCGGTGGAACATTATCATCTTCCGGCAGGTCTTCTACGCCTTGGGGATGATGCTGATCTGATCATCGTGGATGACCTTCAGCATTTCAAGGTGATGCAGACTTATATCCGTGGGGAACTGGTTGCCGAAAACGGAAAAACACTCATTGATTCTGTACGGGAGATTCCTGTTAACAACTTTGCCACCGGACCCATAGGTATAGATGAATTGAAAGTGGAATATGCAGGAGACAGGATAAGGGTACTGGTTGCGCTTGATGGTCAGCTGATCACACAGGAGATATTTGTAAAACCAACTGTCCTGAACAGTATGGTCATCAGCAACACGGAAGAAGATGTCCTGAAAATCGTGGTAAAAAACAGGTATCATTCGGCCTCGCCTGCGGTAGGTTTTGTCAAAGGGTTCGGACTGAAATCCGGGGCAATAGCCAGTTGCGTGGCTCATGACAGCCACAATATCATTGCTGTGGGATGTGATGATCAATCCATCGCTGCTGCGATCAACCTTATTATCGATGCGAAAGGAGGAATTTCCATGGTTTCTCCTGGGGTCAGCTTACTGCTTCCTTTGCCTGTGGCAGGCATTATGACGAATGAGGATGGATATCTTGCCGCAAGGCTTTATCATTCGCTAGACCAGGAAGCAAAAAAATCAGGAAGCAGGCTAAATGCACCTTATATGACGCTTTCTTTCATGGCTCTTCTGGTAATCCCGGAGTTGAAAATGAGTGACATGGGTCTATTTGATGGAAAAAAATTCAATCTAACCGAAATTTTTACAAAATAATAAAACACATATATATATTTGTTTTCATAATCTATTTATATTTGTACTCACAAAAACTGCACTAACTATAACAAGATGAAAAAAGTAAAACTCGACGTTGAGAAACTGGAACTTGCCGCAAGCAAACTAAGGGCAATTGCCCACCCTATGCGGATTGCAATTATTGACCTGTTAACCTCAAACAAAAAGATGACCGTAACTGAAATTTATGAACATCTTGAAATTGAACAGGCCTCTGCTTCCCATCACCTCAACATCCTTAAGAACAAAGGACTGCTCGAATCAAAAAGAGATGGGAAAATGATTCTTTATTCCTTGAAATACGAACATCTTACGGAAGTAGTCGACTGCATCAACCGCTGTACGATTTAATCAAGTGAAGGCTAGAAGTCCCAATTCTCTTCCACATCCCAGTTCGCTCTGACCTCGATCTTCCCGGAAAAGTAAAAAACTTGTTCCGGCTGGATTCGTTTTGCAAAGATCCCTGCATCCCATTTCCCGTTTGAGTTGTTGTCAAGAATTACCTTTACACGATATGTGCCGGGGGTGATATAGGTAAACTGTATTTTTCCCGGCTCTTTTATGCTTTTTTCCGAAAAGACCAAATCCTTTTCATTTACGAGCTGAAGCAGGTAATTGCTGGATTTTGTTGCAGGATTGACGTTGATGACCAGCGAACCATAATCACTGGCCGCAAGTGTTTTAAAAGAGAAATAAAGCGTATCATTGGTCAAACCGGTATACGAAAAGAAGACGGAATCGGGAATAAGCAGTTTATACTTTTTTTCGTCCTTCCAGGTATGATGAACCTCGATTTTACGATGGATTGAATCACGGAAGGAAAGATTCACCTTTGAGGTATCCTTATCGCTGATGAGCAGAACACTTGAAAAATCTGCCCTTTCCAAAGGGTAAGAAGCAGTAAGAACCGGATTATTGTGAAAATGGTTGAGGGTTCCGCCGGTAACATTTGAATTTACTGCAATCCTGGGCGTTACTTCGTCTCTTTTTGTCTTTTTTCTTACAGGAAGGGGTGCAAATTCAGAAGTATCAATGACGATTCCGTTGTTCACAACCCGGAATCTGAGCGTGTCCTGCTGCTGCCGGGTCAGCCAAAGGAAAACGGTATCTTTCTGTGCAGAATATTCTTCCAGCGGGATGGCTGTATCAACCTTTAGTGGGATAAACTGTGCATCACGTAATGACGTGCTGAAGTAAAATGCAAGTTGGCCATCACGGATGGTTTCTTTCTTCATGAGCCTGAGAACGGTATCCTTTTCTGCAAACATCCGCATAGTATAAGCAGGGGTAACGGGTTCCGGAGATTTCCGGGTTGAGTCAGCCCTTGCAAGGGTATCCACCCTGGAGGTATCTTTCTTTGCCGTATCCGTCACAGCGACTGGGATATAGCTACCTCTGACCAGTGAATCATAAAATGCAATTCTTTCATTTGGAAGATCGTAAATAGAATTTCCATTCTGATCCTTCAATGCAAAAAGGAGAAGCGGTTTGTCGGAGAGGTTAGTAAAATGAAATTCCCCCGATTCATCAGTTTTGGTAATATAATATGGCCGAACCTTGAATGGCAGTGAATCAAAAGGAACGGTATCATTGTTATTCATGTAAAGCATGGCATAAACATTTTTCTCAGGGGAAAGATCAAAAGCATTGATAATCTTGCCATTCAAACTGAGCGAGTCAATGAAAGTCCCTGTTGAGAATACATATTTGAAATTACGGGCAGGGTTATTTTCCGTCAGATCGAGAATGGATCCACCGAAATTGATGGTATAGGTTGTGTTTGGAAGCAGCGGATCGGATAATTCTATGACGATTGATTTTCCGCGGAGTTTGAAATCTGTATTGGGAAGTACCGGAGGCGAGATGATGATCTGGTTGGTCTGGTCTTTCAGCTGGACAAACTCATCAAAGCTCAGTATGATCTTCTTTGACTGAAAATGGATCGTATAATTGGGCGGTTCAGCCTCCATTAACCGGGGTGGGAGGATGTCTTTGGATCCGCCTTCAGGTGAACCTGGATTCGCACATCTGATCAGAAGAATTCCTGCCAGCATCAGCAGAAAAGAAAAGCCTCTTTGTTTTTGCAACACCCGCGAAGATTTCAAGTTTAATAAAACTCCAAAATTACCAATCGTTTTGGTATCAGGTATCTTTTTTTATTAAATTCGCAGAAATATCCTATTCATCCGTAACAATTTGTAACCCAAAGTTTCTTGTATGTCAGGACATAATAAATGGTCAACCATCAAAAGGAAGAAAGGCGCCACTGATGCAAAGAGGTCCAAGATTTTCTCCAAAATCATAAAAGATATTACCATTTCCGTTAAGGAAAGCGGACCGGATCCCGAACACAATCCCCGATTACGGCTTGCCATCGCGAATGCGAAAGGCGCCTCGATGCCAAAAGACAATATCACCCGCGCCATCAGCAAGGGGGCAGATAAAGATGCTGCCGCCCTGATTGAAACCACCTATGAAGGAATGGGGCCCCATGGTATCGCCATTTTCGTTGAAGCCACCACCAATAACCAGCAACGGACTGTGAGCAATGTGAGAGCCTATTTCAACAAGCATGGCGGGGAATTAGGGAAAAATGGTTCTCTGAATTATCTCTTTGACCGTAAGGGCGTTTTCGAGATTCCCAAAGGAGAGCTGAAACAAGATGAATTTGAGATGGAAATGATCGATGCCGGAGCCGAAGAGATGTCGCTTGAGGAGGATGTATTTACCATTATAACAGCGATGGAGGACTTTGGGAACATGATGAAAAAACTGGAACAGCTGAAAATAGAGCCTGAAAGCGCTTCTCTTCAAAGGATTCCAAAGACAACCGAAACCCTTCCGCTGGACCCGGCCAGGAAAGTACTGAAACTCATTGATCTCATCGAAGATGATGAAGATGTTGCGAATGTTTTCCACAACCTGGATCTCACCGATGAGTTGATGGAAGAATAGTTTTTCTGCCGACAGGCCTGGATTGTCTGCCACTCTTCTTTATGGCAATAAAAAACCCTCTTTTCGGGAGGGTTTTTTATTGAAAGAATTTCTGAAGATTATACGTTGCAGATGAAATGCACCAGGTTAGCATTTTTCGGCAGTTGCAGTTTTTTCCGGAGGCGGATTCTGGAAATTTCCGTACTGGGGGCTGTGATTTTGAGAATCTGTGAAATCTCTTTCGTGTTCAGGTTCATCCTTAACAGTGCAGCCAGTTTATGATCATTGGGTGTAAGGATCGGGTGTTTCTCCAGGAGACGCTCAAAAAATTCCGGATAGATTTTTTCAAAATGGGCTTTGATCCGATACCAGTCGTTTTCAAATTTCACACTTTCATCAATACTATCCAGGATCCTGATGATATCTGCTTTTGTCACAACTTTCCCTTTCCGCATAAGCCGGTTGATGCCTTTCCGCATCAATCCGAGGATCTTATTCTTCTGGGAAATGAAGATAGAAGAAGTGGCCAGTTCGCGATTGATCAGATCCATTTCCATCATATGTTTCTGACGTAAAAGCTGGTTCATTTTTGTTTCGTTTCTCAGCTTCTCCTGCATCTGAAGATCCTTTTCCTTTTCTGCCTCCTTCCTCTGCTCAATTTCATGTTTCAGCTCAATGATCATCCTTTCATTGGTAAGTTCCAGGTTTCGCTGGTAATTGGCTACTTCAATGGCAACCTTGATCTGATCTATGTCGACCGGCTTAAAAAGATAGGCATAGGGTTTCACGGAAAAAGATTGCTTAAAGACTTCATTTTTGTTCAATGAAGTAAGGAAAATAATCCCGCTGGAATATTTTTTAGTGAGGATAGTGGCAACCTCAATTCCGTCCATCTTCCCTGCCAGTTTAATATCCATGATGATGATATCCGGTAACTTTTTCCTAGCAGCAAGTTTATCAATTGCGGCGACAGCATTCTCTCCTTTGGCTTCAACGCCGAGAACGTCATATCCCAGGTACACAAGGTTTGTTTTAAGATCGTTTGCAATAAGGGCTTCGTCTTCAACAATAAATAGGCTGACTTTTTCCATGAATTCTGATTTAGTTGATAGTAGGTACTACATTTTTAAGGCATTACTGGTAACGATACTATAAGTATCCATGGCAATGACCAGTTCTTCGTTGGTCGGCATTACCATGGCAACTACTTTTGAACCGGGGCGCGTGATGATGACTTCTTTTCCCTTGATCTGGTGATTTCTTTCCAGGTCAAAATCAACCCCGAGGAATTCCATTCCTTCCATAATCTTCCGACGGGTTTCAAAGTCGTTTTCGCCAATGCCTCCGGTAAATACGATGAGGTCGACCCCACCCATGGCAGCAGCGTAAGCTCCGATGTATTTCTTCGCACGGTATGCGAACATATCAAGTGCCAGAGCAGCTCTTTCATTTCCTTTTTCGGCAGCCACCTCAACATCTCTCATATCATAAGAGATGCCTGAAACACCGAGGATTCCACTTTTCTTGTTGAAAAAGTTGTTGGTGTCCTTGATACTGAGATTTTCCTTTTCGGCAAGAAAAAGCAGGATACCGATGTCAAGATCACCACTTCGGGTTCCCATCATCAGTCCCTCGACCGGTGTAAATCCCATGGAAGTATCTACCGAACGGCCTTTTTTAATGGCACATACAGATGATCCATTCCCAAGATGGCAGGTGATGATGTTAATATTGTCAAAATCTTTTCCGAGAAAACGGCAGGCCTTTTGGGCAACAAATTTGTGGGATGTTCCATGAAATCCATATCTGCGGATCTTGTATTTTTCATAATACTCATAAGGAATGGCATACAGATAGGAGAAAGGAGGCATGGTTTGATGGAAGGAAGTGTCAAATACCGCAACCTGCGGAACTTTAGGCAGAATGGCTTCGATCGAAAGGATCCCTTTCAGGTTTGCGGGGTTATGCAAAGGAGCCAGTTCAATGCATTTCTCAATATCTTTCTTTACATCGGGTGTGATCCGGGCACTGGTCTTAAAATTCTCGCCCCCATGGGCAACGCGGTGCCCTACGGCAGCGATTTCACGATCATCAGAGATGACGCCATGATCAGGATCTTTCAGGATACGAAGGATTAGGTTTATCCCCACCTGGTGATCCGGAACATCCTGTGTATGCTTGTATTTTTCCCTGCCGGGAACCTGGTGTGTTAACAGGCTGCTTTCGATACCAATACGGTCCAATAATCCTTTGGCAAGAAGCTCGGCTTCTTTGGCCATGTCAATGAGCTGGTACTTGATTGACGAGCTTCCACAGTTTAAAACGAGTATTTTCATCCTGGTAAAATTTATTTTTTATGGGTTAGATGGAACTCGCATATGAGAAATTCATCTTTTTTCAGTTTAACGAACATGCTCGTTTAGTTGTTTGGCAGTTTCTTATGCTTCTTTGTTATGAGAAGAAATGAACGGAAGTTTACGTATTAGTCCTAATATGATGATTTCAACCTAAAAAAATGTTTCATAAACCAGGGAGAAATATCATCTTTGTTAGGGTCAGGCAAAATTAATAAAAAATTCTGTTTTTCAAAACCAAAACAAAAAAATGCGGCAAAACACCCTTACATCTTGCTAAAAAAAACCTAATATCATCCGGGGAAATTTCATCAGGCTTTTTTCCGTTTAAGACGATCGATTAAAAGTGTAATTTTGATTCAGAATAAACATGCGTTATGGCATTTATCAATTCAGTTCTGTCGTGGTTGATAAAACAAAGGGTTCATCAGATTGAGCTCTTTATGAAATATCCCCATGAGGTTCAGTTTGACTGGTTCACCAACCTCATTTCTTCTGCCAAAAACACGGAGTGGGGAAAGATGTACGATTATAAAACCATTGTTCGCCCGGACGAATTCAGGGAAAGGGTTCCCATGAATGATTACGAAAGCATTAAGCCTTTTATCGAACGGTTGAGGAAAGGAGAACAAAATATCCTGTGGCCTACTGAAATCAAATGGTTTGCAAAATCATCCGGAACGACGAGTGATAAAAGCAAGTTTATCCCTGTCAGTGAAGAAGCCCTGGAGGAATGTCATTTTAAAGGAGGGAAAGACCTTCTTTCTATTTATTGCAATAACCACCCTGATACAAAACTTTTTGACGGTAAAGGCATTGCGATGGGTGGTAGTCATCATGTGAATGAGATCAATAATGAATCGTACTATTATGAAGGCGATCTTTCGGCGATTATTATTCAGAACCTCCCGATGTGGGTGGAATTCCGGAGGACACCAAACCTCTCCATTGCCCTGATGGATGAATGGGAGAGTAAAATAGAGAAGATGGCCAGGGCGACCCTCCAGCATGATGTTACCAGTGCATCAGGTGTTCCCTCCTGGACATTACTGCTTTTCAGACGGATTCTTGAGATCTCCGGCAAAAAAAACATTCTTGAAGTATGGCCACATTTCGAGTTATTTATTCATGGCGGGGTTAGTTTTACACCTTACCGGGAACAGTTCCAAACGCTCCTTCCCTCCAAAATGGTCAGTTATCTGGAGACGTATAGCGCATCGGAAGGATTTTTTGGAATCCAGGACCGTTCAGGACCCGAAGATATGCTTTTAATGCTGGATTACGGGATCTTTTACGAGTTCCTGCCACTTGATCAACTGGGTTCAGATAACCCGAAAACGCTTTTACTGGATGAAGTGGAAGCCGGGGTAAATTATGCCCTGATTATCTCAACCAATGCTGGTTTGTGGCGGTATATGATCGGTGATACCATTGTTTTTACTACTTTGAACCCTTACAGGATCAAAATCACAGGAAGGACAAGGAACTTTATTAACGCATTTGGTGAAGAACTGATCATTGATAATGCTGAAAAAGCGCTGTCAGTTGCTTGTGAGAAATGTCATGCTATCGTCTCCGAATATACCGGTGCACCGGTATACCTGGAAGAAAACTGCCGGGGTTCGCATGAATGGCTCATCGAATTTGAGAAAATCCCCGAAGATCTGGGTTTCTTCATCAACACCTTTGATAATGCACTGAAATCCCTCAATTCGGACTATGAAGCCAAAAGATACCATGATATGATTCTCGGAGAACCTGTCATCCATGTTATGCCGAAAGGTACCTTTTATGAATGGCTGAAATCAAAGGGAAAACTGGGAGGACAACATAAAGTGCCCCGGCTTTCCAACGACCGGAAGTATATCGACGAAATCCTGGTGATGAATAAAAAAGCGTTCAGCCCGCATTAAAGTTATTCACAGGAGATCTTCGTTTCCGGTTTTTTATTGTAAGTTTGGGCAAATATAATATTCCAGATCATGCACATTGCAATTGCCGGTAACATAGGTTCCGGGAAGACAACACTGACCGGCTTGCTTGCGCGGCATTTCGGGTGGGAACCCCATTATGAGGATGTGGATACCAATCCTTATCTCAATAGTTTTTATGAAGATATGCAGCGCTGGTCGTTCAACCTGCAGATCTATTTTCTGAACTCCCGCTTCAGACAGGTGGTAGAGATCCGCCGTTCGGGCAAAACGGTGGTCCAGGACCGCACCATTTATGAGGATGCTTTCATTTTCGCACCCAATCTTCATTCAATGAACCTGATGACCACCCGGGATTTCGAGAATTATTCCTCGCTTTTTAACCTGATGAGCTCATTCATTGCCGCTCCCGACCTGCTGATATACCTCAGGGCCAGCGTTCCGACCCTGGTCAACCAGATTCAGAAACGGGGAAGAGAATATGAAAATGCCATCCGTCTTGATTACCTCAAAGGTCTTAACGACCGCTATGAGGAGTGGATCAATGAATATACACTGGGAAAACTGCTCGTGGTGGAAGTAGATAACATGAACATTCCCGATAATCCCGAACACCTGGGAATCGTGATTGAACGGATCAATGCCGAATTACACGGACTTTTTTAGCCTATGAAGATCGCTGGAATAATTCCGGCCCGGTATGCTTCATCCCGTTTCCCGGGCAAGCCCCTGGCCGATATCCTTGGGAAACCAATGATTCAGCATGTCTATGAGCAGTCGCTGAAATGTGCTTTGCTCGACGATCTGTACGTTGCCACCGATGACAGCAGAATTTTCGATTGTGTGATAGGTTTTGGCGGAAAAGCCTTGATGACAGCTGAATCACATACCACCGGAACCGAAAGATGCCACGAGGTAGCTTCTTCCCTGGATTCTTCCTTCGGGGTTGTGATCAACATCCAGGGCGATGAACCCTATATTCATCCCGGTCAGATTGAACAACTGGCTTCAGCATTTTTGCAGGATGACATTCAGATTGCAACCCTGGTGAAAAAAATCCGTACAAGAGACGAACTTTTTAATCCAAATGTGGTAAAGGTGATGACGGATCATTCGGGCCGGGCCATATGCTTCAGCCGGAGCCCGATCCCCTTTTGCCGCGGAAAGGAAGAAGCAGACTGGCTTGAAAATACGATCTATTTCAAACATATCGGAATTTACGGGTATCGTACAGATGTTCTCAGAAAGATTGTTTCCCTTCCGGTTGCCCCACCGGAAAAAGCAGAATCGCTTGAACAGATGCGATGGATCTGGAATGGTTATTCCATCATGACCCGGGAGACAGAATATGAGAGCATTGCCATCGATACACCTGCTGATTTATTACTAATTACTAACAATTCCTGAGAATCAGGGCATTTAATATCTATCTTAGCTGCCTGCATATAAAAACCATGAATATCGACAAATATATAGAAGAACTGCTTCATGAGCACGATTGCGTGATCATACCCGGTTTTGGAGGCTTTATCGGAAGTTATTCCCCGGCAAAGATTCATGCCGTTCAAAACACGTTTGTTCCGCCTTCAAAATCCTTACTTTTCAATGTGAATCTGCATCAGAACGATGGCTTACTGGCGCATCACCTTGCTTCGCGTGAAAACATCCGCTATGAAAATGCCCTGCTTTCCATTCGCGAAAAAGTGGAAGCCTGGCAGCAATCTTTGAAAGAAAAACAGCATGTTATCATTGGGCGGATTGGAGAATTGAAATCCGACAGCGAAGGCAATATTCAGTTTTACCAGGATCATACCATTAATTTTTTACCTGAATCTTTTGGCCTGGCCTCCCTCATCTCTCCGGCTATCAGGCGGGAAATGACCGCGTTATCTGAAGCACCCAAGATGCCGGGAAGAATCATCCCTTCCTACCTGAAATGGGCAGCTACCCTGGCACTGCCGATTGGATTGGCAGCCTACATGGGATTTTATCAGTTTGACCGGATGCGGGATTTCTCCGAAAATTACACCGGGATGTTTTTCTCCGGAAGCCAATCTATTAAACCGGTACCATCCGCCAAAAAAATCTATATTTTGCCCGTTCCGCATCCTGTTCCGATAGTTTCGCAAGCCACCAGCTTGCCATCCGGTTCATTGCAGGACTTGGCCATGAAGCCTTTCGCAATCATTGTCGGAGCCTTCAGGTTTCCTGAAAATGCCGCCAATTATGTTGTGCAACTGAAAAAGAAAGGAATCGAGGCCTCTGTATATGATGTTTCCAGGACCGGTCTCAGCCGCGTTTGTGTCGGAGCTTATTCAACCCGTGAGGAAGCACTTGAACAGCTTTCCGTTGTCAGATCCGGGAGTTTCTCCTCAGCATGGTTGCTGTCAAAATAAGTTCTGTTCGTGTCGAAAAAAAAGCTGATCCACTTCCAGGAAAATCTAACCTTCCCGCATCTCTTCCAACCTTCCCTTAAGGATCTCGAAAAAAGATTTCCATTACAGAATAGCTGGAATGAGGAGTTTTTTGATAACGATCATCCCATTGTCCTCGAATTGGGCTGTGGGAAAGGAGAATATACCCTGGGGCTTGCCGGAAAATACCCTGAGAAAAATTTTATCGGCATCGACCTGAAAGGAGCCCGGCTCTGGCGAGGTTGTAAAACAGTTGCCGAAGAAAAGATGAAAAATGTCGCTTTCATCCGTACACGGGTCGACCATATTGAATCCATATTCGGCCGACAGGAAGTTTCAGAGATCTGGATCACTTTTCCTGACCCGCAACCTGGAAAAGTCAGAAAACGGCTTACCGCACCCGGTTTTATCAACCGGTATAAAAATATTCTGAAAAATGAGAACATGATCCATCTAAAAACGGATGATCAGAATTTTTTCATTTATACCATGGGGATCATTGGTGAGTTGGGTTACAAGCTTCTCTTCTCAACAAATAATCTTTATGATTCAGGTTATGTCGGTGATGCCTCGGCTTTCCGCACCTATTACGAACAAATGTGGATAGAGAAAGGGAAACCGATCTGTTACCTGCAATTTAAAATTTAGCAATATGAAGAAAATATTTCTTTTCCTACTCGTATTTGTCGCCTCCAATGTGACGATCAAAGCGGAAGAAGGAATGTGGATACCGATGCTTCTGGAACAATTGAATATCAGCCAGATGCAATCGATGGGGCTCAAACTCACCGCTGACGATATTTACAACATCAACCGGTCATCCCTGAAGGACGCGATTGTACAGTTTGGCGGAGGATGTACAGCCGAGATCGTTTCTCCCAACGGCCTGATCCTCACCAATCATCATTGTGGACTGGGAGCCATTCAACGGCTTAGTGACGTGGATCACGATTTTCTTAAAAACGGATTTTGGGCCGGATCATTTGAACAAGAACTTCCTGCTTCCGGGATTACCGTGACATTGCTTGTCCGCATGGAAGATGTGACCGGGCTGATTCTTGGGGATGTCACACCTGAAATGACCCAGTTCCGGCGTGCGCAGATCATCCGACAAAACATAGAAAATGTTGAGAAAGAATCGGTAAGAGAAATGAAATATGAAGGGAAAATCCGACCTTTCTATTATGGAAACCAGTACTATTTATTCATAACCCAGACTTTTAAAGATGTAAGACTGGTGGGAGCGCCCCCTTCAGCCATCGGTCAATTTGGAGGGGATTCCGACAACTGGATGTGGCCCAGGCATGGCGGGGATTTTTCGCTGTTCAGGATTTATGTTGACAAAAACAACGAACCGGCAGCCTATTCTAAAGATAACGTACCCTATAAACCCAAAAATTACATTCCTGTTTCCCTGAAAGGATATGCCAAAGGTGATTTTACCTTTGTTTTTGGATACCCCGGAGCCACGCGAGAGTACATCACTTCGTACGGAGTTGATCTGACCGCAAACAAAGAAAACCCGGTGAGGATTGAACTTCGCCAGAAAAGACTTGAGATTTTTAATTCAGCAATGAATACCAGTCCGAAAATCAGGATCCAATACACTTCAAAACACCAGGGAATTGCCAATGGCTGGAAAAAAATGATCGGGGAAACCCGTGGGATCCGACGAATGGATGCGGTAACAAAAAAACAAGACTTTGAAAAGAATTTTCAGGAATGGAGTGAATTACCTCAAAACTTTGCCTACCATCCCTTGCTGAATGCATTTCAGGCGAACTATGAGCAAATTCAGAACGTCGATATGGCTTCAGTCTATCTTGCAGAAGGAGGACTGGGAATCGAAATCGTAAGATTTGCCGGTGCATTCCAGGAACTGGTAAAAACAGACCAGGATAAAACAAAATCGGCAGCTGAGGTAAGGAAAATCTCCGAGAAATTGTACCAGAATTGCATTGGGTTTTTTAAGGATTATAATCCGAATGTGGATAAACAAGTTGCCGTTTCGATGCTGAAAGAGATGGGGGATAAAATGGACAGGGGTTTTCTTCCGGATGTTTATCAAACGATTGAAACAAAATACAGGAATGACATCGCTGTCTATGTTGCCGATCTTTTTAGCAAGTCGCTGATGGTGGATTCTTCCCGGATCAAAAAGTTCCTGAAGAATTTTTCGAAAGGAGATTCAAAAAAGGTTTTGGTGGACCCAGTATACCAGCTTGCTGTCAGTTTTTATTCACGGATGGAAAAAAATGTGACTCCGGCCCTGACGAAGTTTAATACGCAGATCGACAGCTTGCAGCGGCTATATATGGCAGGGCAGATCGCGATGCTGAAGGACAAACGGTTTTACCCCGATGCCAACTCCACCTTACGGATTTCGTATGGTAAAATAGATGATTTTGACCCGGCGGATGCGGTACATTATAACTATTTCACCACGAGCGAAGGCATACTGCAAAAGGAGGATCCTTCCGTTTATGATTATTCGGTCGACCCCAGGCTGAAGTCATTGTTTCAAACTAAGGATTTTGGACCTTATGCCGATCGTGACGGATCCCTGCATGTTGCCTTTATTGGCAGCAATCATACTACCGGCGGTAATTCCGGCAGTCCTGTTCTTGATGCCAACGGATACCTGATCGGCATTAACTTCGATCGCAACTGGGAAGGGACCATGAGCGATCTGATGTATGATCCTTCTCAATGCCGGAACATTACCCTCGATATCAGATATTGTCTTTTCATCATCGATAAATATGCCGGTGCGAAAAGACTGATTGATGAGATGAAGATTATAAACTAGGAAGAAGAATACTTGCTGCTAGATAATTTTCTTGTATAGATTCAGCAAGGCTTTCTCAATGGTGGGGTATTGGAACTGAAAACCACTATGGATCAGTTTTTCGGGAACCACGGTTTGTCCCTCAGCAAGCATGCCTGCTGCTTCTCCATACATTGCCTTCAGTGCAAAAAGGGGAATCCTGAAAACCGCAGGTTGGTTAATGATCTTTGCGAAGGTTTTGGTAAAATGAAAATTAGTGGTAGGATTAGGCGAAACGGCATTAATAACTCCTGTGAAAGCATCATTTTCAAGTACCAGTTTGTAAATGTTGATCAGGTCGCGAATGTGAATCCATGAAATTGCCTGAGTCCCATTGCCGATCGTACCGCCCAGGGCCATGCTGAAAGGCTTGTGCATCACCGGTAAGGCTCCGCCGGTATTTCCGTAAACTACTCCTGTTCGTAAAACAACCACTCTTGTGATGTCACTCACCGACATCGCAGCGGCTTCCCAGTCGCGGCATACATCTGAAAGAAAGTCATCCGCAAAATCGGTACTTTCTTCAGTATGTTTACCCGAGGTGGAATAAATTCCGATAGCGGACGCAGAGGCCAGCACCTTTGGTTTCACTTTCGCCTGGCGGATGGCACGGGCAATCTTTGTCGTTGTATCAATGCGGCTTTTGTAAATCTCCTCCTTTTTCTTTGCAGTCCACTTCTGAAGAACCGGTGCACCAACCAGATTGATCACCGCATCCTTTCCTTCGATCTTTTGTTCGAGGAATTCTTCGTCCGGCATCATAAATGAATCCCGGTTGATCAATGAAAATGTCATCCCCTGGTTGTCCAGTGTACTGATCATTTCTTTGCCGATAAATCCTGAATAACCGCTGATACTTACAAGCATAATTCACTGATTTTAGTGGTAAATATACCAACAAATACGTACTTTTGCACTTATTAACAACTATTTCGACTATACAACCTAACCATGGACGAAAATAAGACCAACGACCGGCTTTTTGAGGAGTTTCCGCCTGTTTCTGCGGGAGCCTGGGAAGAAAAGATCAAAGCAGATCTTAAAGGAGCTGATTTTGATAAAAAACTGATGTGGAATACCGATGAAGGGTTTAAGGTGAGACCTTACTATCGTTCGGAAGATCTCCGGGGCCTGGAATACCTTAACACGATCCCCGCCGGGAATCCTTATGTGAGAGGTGTAAGGAAAACGGATAACCGATGGATCATTCGTCAGGATATTTTATCAGAAAACCCGGAAGAAGCCAATGCCATCGCCCGGGATGCTGTGATGAAAGGTGCCGATGCCATTGGTTTGTGTGCGAAGACCATTGCAACCCACAAGGAAATGAACCGGTTGCTCGAAGGCATTGATATTTCAAAAACCGGAATCCATTTTATTTCCTCCCGTTCCTATCCTTTGACCCTTGAATTGTTTATCTATGAATTGAATCACCGGGGAATCGATGGAAAAACCATTCAGGGTTCCCTGAACTTTGATTCATCAGGGTACCTGATTTTACATGGAGATTTCTACCAAAGCAAGCAAAGCAACTTTGATGAGGCCGCTTATCTGTTGAACACGATCGAAAAACACCTGAAAAATTTCCGGGCCATCAACATCAATGGACAGTTCTTTGCAGACGCAGGTTCGACCATTGTTCAGGAGGTCGCTTTCAGCCTGTCTTCTGCCAATGATTACCTGTACGAGCTAACAAAAAAAGGAATTTCCATCGACTTGTTGACACCGAAGATGCAGTTTACTTTCAGCGTCGGATCAAATTATTTTATGGAGATTGCCAAACTAAGGGCAGCCAGATTACTCTGGTCACGAGTGGTTGAGCAATATTCCCCTGCTAGATCAGAATCAGGGAAGATGTTTATCCATTCTGTTACTTCCACCCGTAATAAGACCATCTTCGATCCGTATGTGAATATGTTGCGAACCACAACGGAAGGAATGTCGGCAGCCATTGGAAATGCCGATTCAATCACCATCCAGCCTTTTGACACTACTTTCAGGGAAGATGACGAATTCTCAAGGAGAATCGCGCGAAATCAGCAATTGATTTTGAAAGAAGAGGTTTACCTTGACAAAGTTGTTGATCCCTCTGCAGGATCTTATTATATCGAAAACCTTACCCATTCCATTGCTTCACATGCCTGGGACCTTTTCAAAAAGGTGGAGGAAAAAGGTGGATTTATTGAAGGGGTAAAGACCGGATTTATTCAGGATGAAATTGCTACTGCATGCGAGAAGAAAGACTTGGATATCGCATTGCGGAAGACCGTGATGATTGGAACGAACCAGTATCCTAATCTGCTCGAAAACATGATCAGTGAAATTAAAAAGGAAGTCACGGTCAAAACAGATGATTCCGTATCTACCTATAAAAAGATAAAAAGACACCGCGGCACTGAGGCATTTGAGCAACTCAGGCTTTCTACGGAACAGGAAGTGGCAGATGGCGCCAAAAAACCTGCTGTGTTTCTGTTAACCATTGGGAATCTGGCCATGAGAAAGGCAAGGGCTACCTTTGCCACCAATTTCTTCGGATGTGCGGGATTTGCGATTATCGACAATCCCGGATTTAAAACCGCCGGAGAAGGAATAGCAGCAGCCCTGAAATCCAAAGCCGGCTATGTCGTGATTTGCAGTTCAGATGAAGAGTATGCCACCATCGGGCCTGAAATTGTTTCAGGGATCAAATCCATTCAGCCAGCCGTTAAGGTAATCATTGCCGGAAATCCGAAAGAGATCCTGGACAGCCTGAAATCAGCCGGTGTTGATGATTTTATTCATGTTCGGAGCAATGTGCTGGAAACCATAAAAAAACTGAAGTCGTAAAGCGGTATTTCAAACTGTAACTAAACGACCCTAACAACAGATAAAAAAGAAGAATAGCGAATTGCTAATTGCTAACTAACCCTAACAAAATGAGACCCAGTTTTAAAGATGTTGATTTCAAAGCAGGTCCTGGCGGGAGTGAAACTTTCGAACAATGGGAAAAGAAGACAGGGATTCAAAAAACCTGGATGACCCCTGAACAGATTCCGGTAAAGCCCGTCTATGGCGACATTGACCTTCAGAATATGGAGCACCTGGAATTTGCAGCCGGATTACCACCATTTCTGCGTGGTCCCTATTCTGCCATGTATGCAATGAGCCCCTGGACGATCCGCCAGTATGCAGGATTCTCCACGGCCGAGGAATCCAATGCTTTCTACCGCAGAAATCTCGCAGCAGGCCAGAAAGGCCTTTCTGTCGCCTTTGATCTTGCCACCCACCGCGGATACGATTCCGACCACGAAAGGGTGGAAGGTGACGTAGGAAAAGCCGGTGTGGCCATCGATTCGATCCTCGACATGAAGATCCTTTTCGATCAGATCCCGCTGGATAAAATGTCGGTTTCCATGACCATGAACGGAGCCGTCCTCCCGGTGCTGGCATTTTATATCGTTGCTGCCGAAGAGCAGGGTGTCCCCATGGAATGCCTGATCGGTACCATTCAGAATGATATCCTGAAGGAATTTATGGTGAGAAACACCTATATCTATCCTCCCTTACCTTCCATGCGGATCATTGCCGACATTTTTGAATTCACTTCGAAAAATATGCCGAAGTTCAATTCCATCAGCATCAGTGGTTATCATATGCAGGAAGCCGGTGCAACGGCTGATCTTGAACTTGCCTACACGCTGGCCGACGGCCTTGAATACCTCCGTGCTGGAATCAATGCAGGAATGGATATTGATACTTTCGCGCCCCGCTTATCATTTTTCTGGGCCGTGGGAATGAATCATTTCATGGAGATTGCCAAGATGAGAGCTGCCCGTCTGCTCTGGGCCAAAATCGTGAAACAGTTCAATCCGAAGAATCCCAAGTCAATGGCATTGCGGACCCATAGCCAGACCTCCGGATGGAGTCTTACCGAACAGGATCCGTTCAACAATGTGGCCCGTACCTGTGTTGAAGCATTGGCGGCTGCGCTGGGCCATACACAATCCCTTCATACCAATTCGCTGGATGAAGCCATCGCATTGCCTACCGACTTCTCAGCGCGAATCGCCCGCAATACCCAGCTTTATCTTCAGGAAGAAACCAACATCACCCGCTCGCTCGATCCCTGGGCCGGATCTTACTATGTGGAAGCACTGACCCACGAAATTACACACAAGGCGTGGCAATTAATCCAGGAAGTCGAGGAACTGGGCGGAATGGCGAAAGCCATTGAGACAGGTGTTCCAAAGATGCGGATCGAAGAAGCCTCAGCCCGGAAACAGGCCAGGATCGATGCCGGAAAGGATAAGATCGTCGGGGTGAATCAGTACAGGCTGGAAAAAGAGGCCCCGATGGAGATTCTTGAAGTGGATAATACTGCCGTTCGCGAATCACAGATCCTCCGGTTAAAGAAATTAAAAAGCGAACGCAACAATGATGAAGTAGCGAAAGCACTGGATGCCATTACCGAAGCGGCCAAAAACGAAACCGGCAACTTGCTGGCACTGGCCATTGATGCCGCACGCAAAAGGGCATCACTCGGCGAGATTTCAATAGCACTTGAAAAGGTTTATGGGAGGTACAAAGCTGTGATACGTTCAATTTCAGGAGTCTATTCTTCCGAATCGAAGGATAGTGAAAGTTTTCAAAAAGCCCGCAAAATGGCCGATCAGTTTGCCGAACTTGAAGGCCGGCGTCCGAGAATTATGATCGCCAAGATGGGTCAGGATGGTCACGACCGTGGCGCAAAGGTAGTAGCAACCGGTTACGCCGATATGGGTTTCGATGTCGACATCGGCCCATTGTTCCAAACACCCGCTGAAGCAGCCAAACAAGCTGTGGAAAACGATGTTCACATTCTTGGCGTCTCAAGCCTGGCTGCAGGTCATAAAACACTCGTTCCCCAGGTAATCAGCGAACTGAAGAAACTGGGCCGCGAAGATATCATGGTGATCGTTGGTGGCGTGATTCCTGCACAGGATTACGATTTCCTTTACAAATCAGGCGCAGCAGCCATCTTTGGACCGGGAACCGTCATCCCCGATGCGGGGATCAAATTGCTCGATATCCTGATTGACAGCAGAAAATAGGTTTATGGAAATCGAACGGATTACCCTGCCTAACGGAATCAGACTTGTACATCAATACGACCCGGGCAAGGTAGCACATTGCGGGTTATTGCTCAATACCGGCTCACGCGACGAAGACGCTTCAGAACATGGCATCGCCCACTTTATCGAACATGTGATCTTCAAGGGCACTGCCAAACGGAACGTCTTTCAGGTGCTGAACCGCCTTGAGGATGTTGGCGCCGACCTCAATGCCTATACCACCAAAGAGGACACCTGTATTTATGCCTCTTTTCTTGACCAGTATTACAGCCGAACACTGGAACTGATCAGCGATGTTTTTTTTCATTCCACCTTCCCGCAGAAAGAATTGGAAAAGGAGAAGGATGTGGTGATCGATGAAATCAAATCCTATGAGGATAACCCTTCGGATCAGATCCTGGACGATTTCGAAGACCTGGTTTTTTCGGGACACCCGTTAGGAAGAAACATCCTCGGCATCCCTAAGGATATCAGGCGTCTCAGGGCAGAAGCCATCCGGAGCTTTATCCACAAAAACTACCATACCGACCAGATCGTTATTAGCTCCGTTGGGAATATCCGGTTTTCGCTTCTTACGAAAATCGTGATGAAATATTTTGCCCACATTCCACCAAACCTCCGGGAACATGACCGGATTTCTTTTCATGATTTCCAACCAAAAGAAATCCTCAGGAAAAGGAAGATCTTTCAAACGCATTGCGTAATAGGAGGTCCCGGATATTCAGCCCAGGATGAACGCCGGTTTGTGCTGGCCTTCCTGAACAACATCCTTGGAGGGCCAACACTCAACTCACGATTGTCTGTCGCACTCAGGGAAAGAAACGGCATCACCTATAACATTGAATCGGGCTATGTTCCCTATACCGAAACGGGAATCGTATCCATTTACTTTGGTACCAGCAGGGAGATGCTCGATAAAGCGCTGAAAATCACCGAAAAAGAATTAGCCAGGTTACGAGACCGTAAAATGGGAGCCTCTGCATTGCATATTGCCAAAACCCAACTCATCGGTCAGATGGCCATCGCCCAGGAGTCAAAGGTAAGCCAGATGCTGTCCAACGCTAAAAGCATTCTCGTGAATGACCACATCATCGACTTTGAAGATCTTCTGAAAATAGTCGAAAACATTACGGCCGAACAACTGATGGAAGCGGCAAATGAAAATTTTCCTTCCGGGAAAATGAGTCGTCTGATTTTTCAATCTTGATTATGGAACTGATTCAACCTGATATTTCCGATTATTGTAAGGCACACACCACCCCGGAAGAGCCTGTGTTGGCAAGCCTTAACCGTGAAACGCACCTGTCGCAGATCTATCCGCGTATGCTTTCCGGTCATATGCAGGGAACATTTCTTCGTATGATTAGCTGTATGCTTCGGCCGGAGCGGATCCTGGAAGTGGGAACCTTTACCGGCTATTCTGCTATTAATCTGGCAATGGGACTTGAACCATCCGGAATCCTTCACACCATCGAAGTCGATCCTGAACTGGAAGACATCATCGAAAAATACCTCACTGAGGCAGGAGTAAAGGAAAAGGTGAAATTGCATATCGGGGAAGCAGAGCAGATCATTCCTCGCTTTGATGAAACCTGGGATCTGGCCTTTATCGATGCAGATAAACCCAACTATCTCAAATATTACGGAATGATATTGCCAAGGCTCAGGGAGGGAGGGTTTATCCTGGCCGACAATGCATTATGGGATGGTAAAGTGCTGAAAACCGCCACAAACAACAAAGATACAGCCGGTATCCAGGCATTCAATGATTTCGTTCAGAATGACGAAAGAGTTGAAAATCTCCTATTACCATTCCGCGACGGATTAATGATGATCCGGAAGAAATAATTACCCGATTTTATATTCATATTTCACCTGGGCAAGTTCCTCATTTGCCTTGATGATCTTTTTCTTCAGCTCCTCTTTAAAGGCAATCATCTTCAGGTGCAGTGCTTCATCGGCAGTGGCCAGAATCTCCGTTGCGAGGATGGCTGCATTCTGTGCACCATTGATGGCAACCGTTGCAACCGGGATACCCGGAGGCATCTGGATGATGGCCAGCATGGAATCCAGTCCCTCCAGTGACGACTTTATGGGAACGCCAATGACGGGAAGGGTAGTCATAGCGGCGATTACACCCGGCAGATGAGCAGCCATCCCGGCAGCAGCAATGATAACACGGATTCCTCTTTTATGAGCATTTTTTGCAAATTCTTCCACCTTCTCCGGTGTACGATGTGCCGATAAAGCATTCATCTCAAACGGAATCTGCATTTCATTTAAAAATTTAGCTGCAGCCTCCATCACCGGTAAATCGGAAGTGCTGCCCATGATAATACTTACTTTTGGTTCCATTTCTGTATCTTTGTTGTTCGTTGGCAAAAATAAACTTTAAATCAAAATAAACGGTGGTCATAAAAGTAAAAGACAAGGAATTTCAGATCAGTATTCCCGCTGCAAAAATTAGTCAGATCGTCCAGGATCTTGCCAGCCAGATAAACCGCGACTACGACGGCAAGAATCCGATCTTCCTGAGCATTCTGAATGGTTCCTTTATTTTTGCCGCCGACCTGATCCGAAAGGTTACGATTCCCTGCGAGATTTCATTTGTAAAATTTTCTTCTTATTCGGGAACGAGTTCCACAGAAAATGTAAAAGAACTGATCGGGCTGAGTGAAGACATCAGCGGACGGCATGTGATCATCATTGAAGACATTGTTGATACCGGCATCACCATGGAATTATTGCTGGAAGATGTAAAGAAACTGAAGCCTGCCAGTGTAAAACTGGCCTGCTTTACCTTCAAGCCCGAAGCCTTCCGGAAAACCTTTCGCATCGATTACCTGGGAATCAGTATCCCGAACGACTTTATCGTGGGTTATGGACTGGATTATGATGGCTATGGAAGGAACCTCCCCGACATCTATAAAGTAAGCGAAGGATGACCGCTGATCATTTCCGGAAATATTACCTGAATAAAAATTCAACTCGATAAAAAACAAGTTCTAAATTATACGCATTATGTTCAATCTGATTTTATTTGGTCCTCCGGGTGCAGGAAAGGGTACACAGGCATTAAAGATCGCCGAAACATATTCATGGAAACATGTTTCTACCGGTGATATTCTCCGGGCAGAAGTAAGTCAGGGAACTCCCCTGGGTTTAAAGGTGAAAAGTGTGATGGAAACAGGGCAATTGGTTTCGGATGAATTGCTCATCGAAATCATGGAATCGGTATTCAGGAAGAACCCGGACGTAAAGGGATTTGTCCTGGATGGGTTTCCGAGAACCCTTAAACAGGCGAAAGAACTGGATGTAATGCTGACAAAGATCGGTCATCCGGTCTCGATGGTATTATCCCTGTCAGTAAATGAGGGGGAACTGATAAAGCGTTTGCTGAAAAGGGCTTTAAAGCAGGGTAGGAAAGATGATACCGAAGAAGTGATCAAGAACCGGTTGGTCCAATATCATCAACATACCAAACCATTGATTGATCACTATAAAAAGGCAGGTTTGTTTACAGAAGTTTACGGAGAAGGAACCGTTGATGATATTTTTACAGAGCTGACAAAAGAACTCGCAGAAAAAATGTCTTAAAACAGAATTAAAAAAATGGCTGACTCCAATTTCGTTGATTATGTAAAAATTTTCTGTGCCTCCGGTAATGGTGGCAGCGGATCATCTCACTTTCTCAGAACCAGGGGAAATCCTCATGGAGGTCCTGACGGAGGAGATGGCGGTAGGGGCGGACATATCATTTTAAGAGGAAATGCTCAGTTCTGGACATTGCTTCACCTTAAGTATACCAAACACCTCAAGGCTGGAATTGGCGGTGACGGATCCCGTCAACTGATGCATGGCGCCAATGGAGGAGATGTTATCATTGATGTTCCTTTGGGAACCATTGCCCGTGATGCAGAGACCGGAGCACCAGAGCAGGAAATCACAGAAGATGGACAGACTGCCATTTTGCTTCCGGGTGGACGCGGAGGACAGGGAAATGATCATTTTAAATCTTCAACCCGGCAAGCACCCAGGTTCTCACAACCCGGAGAGCTTGGAATGGAAGGGTGGAAAATCCTTGAATTAAAATTACTCGCGGACGTTGGTTTGGTGGGCTTTCCCAATGCCGGAAAATCAACCCTTCTTTCCGTCATCTCTGCTGCAAAGCCACAGATTGCCGATTACCCGTTTACTACACTCGTTCCAAACTTAGGGATGGTTCCGGTTGAAGGCGGCCGCTCTTTTGTCATGGCTGACATTCCGGGAATTATCGAAGGGGCGCATGAAGGAAAAGGATTGGGCTTGAGATTCCTGCGTCATATCGAGCGGAATTCGTTGCTTCTTTTTATGATCCCGGTGGATACAAAAGATATCCGGAAGGAATATGAGATCCTCCTGAATGAACTCAGCGAGTTTAACCCGGAATTACTGGATAAAACCCGCATACTTGCTGTTACGAAATCAGATCTGGCCGACGAGGAAATAACCAGGGAATTGAAAAAGGATTTACCTGATCTGCCTGTGGTTTTTATTTCTGCGCTGAAAAAAGTCGGACTGGTCCGTCTCACAAACCTGCTTTGGAACGAACTCAACCTTATCAATAAATAAAATCATTGCTGACGACTTTTCAAGAGATTGACCGCTCTCTGTTTCTCTTCCTGAACGGAATACATTCGCCTTTTTGGGATGTTATTATGTACCAGGCAACCAAGACCATCATCTGGTTGCCGGTATTTGTGGTTTTCCTGATCATGGTGATCAAGAATTTCAAATGGCAGTCGATCCTGATCATCATAGCCATAGCCATGATGATTACACTGAGTGATCAGGTTACGAACTTTTTTAAAGATTCATTTGGACGCCTGAGGCCCTCGCATGAGCCGGGACTGGAAGTACACCTTGTTAATCTTTACAAGGGTGGCTTGTATGGCTTTTATTCCGCGCATGCATCCAATTATTTTGCACTGGCAACCTTCTTTTCTATCTTGTTTAAAAGGTATTTCCGGTTTTTATCCGTCCCGTTATTTGCATGGGCTTTCTTTATTACCTATACAAGGCTTTACCTGGGAGTGCATTATCCTGGAGACCTGCTCGCCGGAATGACCATCGGAGTGTGTATTGGTTATTTCTTTGGCCGGATTACTTATCAGACCTGCGAAAACACACGGGATTGGTTTGACAGGAATACATGACTTATGTTACCTGTATAAACATAAATAGGAGCAATCTTCTTCTTTTACCTGGATTTTAAATTTCCGGTTTTTTCCCACGATGAAAGTTTCAAAAGGGCTATAAACTGTCCAATCCGTATCATCAGGAAGCATGACTTTCATTTTACCGGAAATGATCGTCATGAATTCTATCGTTGTGGTTCCGAATTCATATTCTCCAGGAGTCATCACGCCTACACTTGCAGATCCTTTTGCTGAGGAAAAAGCGATCGATTTCACTTTACCGTCAAAATATTCATTGATTTTCATTTGTTATGGTCTTTAGTTTCACACAAAGTAATAATCCAATCACTTTGGCGGATTATCCTCCACGTTTTGTAAGGATATTCCATGATGAATTATATTTTTTCAAAAATACTTCTTTTTCCCCTTTAGGTTAGTTTTCCTTCGTTATGGTTAATGAAATATATTTTTAAACCTTTTGCTAAATAAAGAAATATAACGTTTTTTACATATTAGCTGAAATGAAACATAATAATATAAAATAGTTCAACGTTAGGGTACAAATGAATCGCGTTTTCGATCCCTGATTAGTTTGTTCTTATTTAAATAACAGGATAAAAACCCTTTTAGTCCGGAAAAAAATCTTTTTTAGATAAATATTTGTTGTTATGTTGAATAATCGGAAAATTATGTTGTACCTTTGTATATATTATAAGATTAGTTATCTATGGTTTTAAAACATTAGAAAACGGATAAAATATAACTATATACGGATAATCAAAAGTAAAATCATCAAATAACCTTTAAGATTAAGATGAAAAAAGAAAGAAAAACAATGACCACAACCAACATGATTGCGGAAACTCTAAAAACGGATATCAATCATGGAAGACTGAATTCGGGAGATACCATCGTTGAGAGGGAGATCGCTGCAAAATTTAGTGCAAGCCATATTCCTGTCCGAGAAGCCTTACGGATCCTGGAAGGGGAAGGTTATATTGTTCATCGGAAGTTTTCAGGTTACAGTGTGAGGGTAGTTACACCGGAAGAAATGGTTGAATTATATGATATCCACCGTTTCCTGTGTGAAAAAATTCTTACACAGGCTATACCACGTTACAATGAATTGACTTTTTACAATTTCCGGAATATGATTTCGGAAATGGGCTCAACAAAGGATACAAATCAAATCGTTTCCTTATTTCTTAAATTTAGTGAAACAGCATACGGCCCGGCCGGACTCGAATACTCGGTAAAAGTTGCTATGGATATCCTTAACAGGAACATCCCGGTTATTTCGGCTATGGTTGAACAAATTTATCAAGGCGCAATTCCTTTGTCATTCCATGAGGGTTTTGTGAAATTATGTCAGGAAAAAGAGACGGCCAAAGCCATTGAATGGTGGCTGGCTGAATTTGACAGGTTGACAAAGGGACTCGTTGCGATAATGAGTCGGATTAGGAGTACCTAATTTTTTTAATTAACTTAGAATGATTGATATGAAAGAGAAGAAAGAATCAACGACATCCAATAAAATTGCGGATGCGTTAAGGAAAGAGGTCAATTATGGACGCCTGCACCCGGGAGACAAACTGATAGAAAGGGAAATTGCTCAGAAATATGAAGCCAGTCATATACCTGTAAGGGAAGCTCTCCGTATTCTGGAAGGTGAAGGATTTATCGTACACCAGAAATTTGCCGGTTATACCGTCAGGGAAGTTACCCCGGAGGAAATGATCGAACTTTACAATATCATGCGTTTCCTGAGTGTACAACTTCTTACCAGAGCAATCCCGAGATATACAGAAATCACTTTCTACCAGCTCAGGACCCTGTTGACGGACATGGCGAAGGCAAAGGAACCGGATGCGATCATTTCGATGCTGATTCGTTTTGCCGAAATCGTCTATTATCCTGCAGGTCTGAATTATACTTACGGATTGGCCAAACAGATTCTCAACCGCAATATACCGGTTCTTCAGGGGCTCATCAAAAACGTTGGGAAAGGTGCAATTCCGACTGATAAATTCGAAACATTTATCGATCTGTGCCAGAAAAACGATGTTGAGAAAACCGTTAAATACGTGATCGACCAGTATGATAAGGTAACAAAACTTTTTGTTGCCTATATGAGCGAATCGAAAAAAGGCTAATACCCGAAAGCTCTTCCTTCGAATAAGTCCACCTTCATCTTCCAGCAACTTACATTGCGGATGGAGGGTGGGCTGTATTTAAATTCATGTGGAGAGTAATTCTTCATGATGATATTCAAGGCGGTGATCTTCAACGCATCCTCTTCAATGAATTCTGCTTTTCCGAAAGCCAGTACACTTCTGTATTTCATGCTGTAAGAGCAAGCTGTTTCCTCATTCTGAAATGCCAATTGACAATCAGTGCTGAACTCAACACAGAGATTGGGGTTGTTTCTCAGGATCTGGATCTTTTTACCTTCCGGCGCAGAGTGGAAATATAAAATCCCCTCGTCATAACCGAAATTAAAGGGCAGTACGTATGGAAGGCCCTGCTGGTCAATCATCCCGATATGACAAAAATCGCATTTACGAATGATCTCTTCAATTTCGGAAAACGGTACTTTGCGGTGTCGCATAACAGGTTCTTTAAAAAAGTAAGCTATAAAGGTCGGACATTTTTGCAACCGGAACAATCCGGATGGAGAATCGATTTTTGTCGAAGTTTTTTTTGTTATAACCGGAGATAAAAATCCGGTCGAATCCGAGTTTTTCTGCCTCTGAGATTCTCTGATCGAGTCGGTTGACCGAGCGTATTTCGCCGGATAATCCTACTTCGGCGGCGAAACAGGTTTTCATATCAATGGGAATATCTTCATTGGAAGAAAGGACCGAAGCGACAACGGCAAGATCGATGGCCGGGTCATCTACCCGGATCCCCCCGGCAATATTGAGGAAAACATCTTTGGTTCCCAGCCGGAACCCGCTTCTCTTCTCAAGCACCGCCAGCAACATATTCAGCCTTTTGGTATCAAACCCGGTACAGGATCGTTGCGGAGTACCGTAGGCTGCAGAGCTTACCAGCGCCTGGACCTCAATCAGCATCGGCCGCAGCCCCTCAATTGTTGCGGAAATAGCAATACCACTCACATTTTCATCCCGCTGAGATATAAGGATTTCAGATGGATTGGATATTTCACGCAGCCCGGTATCCGACATCTCAAAGATACCCAGTTCGGATGTGGAACCGAAACGGTTCTTGGCGGCCCGTAAGATCCGGTAACCATAATTTCGATCGCCCTCAAAGTTGAGTACCGTATCCACCATGTGCTCAAGGATCTTGGGCCCTGCGATGTTTCCATCCTTGGTGATATGCCCGATCAGGAAAACCGGTGTGTTGGTGACTTTGGAAAAACGTTGAAGTTCTGCAGCACATTCTTTGATCTGTGAAATGCTCCCGGCAGAAGATTCTATATTTTCGGTAGTGAGGGTCTGTATGGAATCTATGATTACCATTCCTGGCCGGAGTTCTTCCAGGTGCTGGAAGATATTACGTGTCAGGGTTTCGGTAAGAATAAAGCAGTCTTCGTTTTGGATGCCGATCCGGTCAGCACGCATCCGGAGTTGTTGTTCACTTTCTTCCCCGCTGATGTAAAGAACGCGGATACCTTTACAGTTCAGGGCGACCTGCAGCATCAGGGTCGATTTGCCAATACCGGGCTCACCACCGATCAGGACGACAGATCCGGAAACGAGTCCGCCACCCAAAACCCGATTCAGTTCTGCATTTCCAAGATCAGTGCGTTGTTCCCCCGAAATGGAGATCTCATTGATTGGCTGTGGTTTTCGTTGCCTTTCCCCTGCTGAAAAAGAAGACCATTTTTTGTCCTTCTCTTCGTGCCGGATCACTTCCTCCACATACGTATTCCATTCGCCGCACGAAGGACATTTGCCGATCCATTTGGCCGATTGGGCCCCGCAATTCTGACAGAAGAATGTTGTTTTGGTTTTTGACACCTTTATTTGTGCAAATGAAGAATTTTCTGTTCGATCGAAGAAGTGCTGTATCCAGGGGTCAGTTCAATTGTAACCACCTGGCCGCCCCTGCCCTCAACAATATCATATCCGGCAATCTGTTCTTTTTTGTAATCATTTCCCTTGACAAGCACATCCGGCTGAACCAGCTTAATCAACTCATAGGGCGTTTCTTCATCAAAAACAATTACTGCTGCGACAAAGGAGAGCGAAGCCATTACCATGGCTCTTGAACGTTCATCATTGATCGGACGATAATGTCCCTTGAGTTTTTTAACGGAAGAATCCGAGTTGAGGCCGATGACGAGTTCATCACCCAGTTCGGCTGCTTTTGCAAGATATTCGATGTGTCCAAGATGCAGGATGTCGAAACAACCATTGGTAAATACGACCCTGCGCTCTTTGAAAGTCCAGATGGACCTTTGTCTGCGCATTCTCTCACGGTCGAATATCCTGGATTCAATGAGCTCCAATTTGTTCATTTCGTTTTTTATTAAAGGATAATAATATGAGTGAAAGGCTACCAACCATCAGGATCATGATGGTTTGTGCGCTCCAGGAGATCCATCCAAGCGCCAGTCCGGTAGTTTTTGAAATGCCATATAAAATAAGAGTTTCCTGGATGATTGCCGGATACAAACCAATTCCTCCGGGAGTAACCATGATCCCGACAGTTCCCAGTACCAGGGCAGATAATCCGGCTCCGGGGCTCAGGTGACTGGTTTCTGCAAAACAAAAGAAGCAGAGATATAACATCATAAAGTATAAAAACCAGATCGCGAGTGTATAGAAAACAAAGAGCAATGGATGGTTGATCCTGGCCAATGACTTCAGGCCTTCTCCAAAACCCGCAATAAGATTCCATACCTTGTGAAACAGTCTGGAATTTTTAATTCTTTTCCGGAAAATAAAGACCGAGACAACAGCAGCGATTACAAGGGCGGCCAGTGTAATAATCAATAAGGGATTGGAAAAAGGATCGAAAAATTTTCCCTGGATCTTTGGATAAACATTGGTCCTCAGATAATGTCCGATCGTACCAATTTGGGTAAAAATCATCAGGAAAAAGAGCAATATGAACAGGATCATATCCAGGGCCCTTTCGGTGATTACTGTTCCGAATGATTTATTGAAAGGAATTCCTTCATATTTTGTCAGGATTCCGCAACGAGTCACTTCCCCGAGCCGTGGGAAGGCCATGTTAGCGAAATATCCTACCATTACTGCATAAAAAGTGTTTTTAAAGGAGGGGTGAAATCCCATGGGTTCAAAAAAGATGCGCCAGCGCAGCGCTCTGAGAATATGACTGCATATACCGAGGAAAAAGGCAAGGATAACCCAGTTATAGTTTGCATCCCGGAAAGATTCAAGGATTGCGTTTTTTTCCGATGGAGATAGGTTATGAAGGGAAAGCCATATAACCAGCAGGCCCAAGCTGAGGAAAATGCTAAACTTTAAAAACAGAATAATCCTTTTTTTCAAAGGGGCGGCTTCAACGTCGGGAACGGCCATTTCGAATTCAGGTTAGCTGATTATGCTGATCGGGAAAAACTAGAGAAGGTTTGTATTTCTTGGCTTCTTCAAAATCCATCATGGCATAGGATGCAATGATAATGATATCGCCTGCAACAAATTTCCGTGCGGCTGCACCGTTGAGACAAATGACACCACTGCTGCGCTTTCCTTTGATAACGTATGTCTCAATCCGTTCTCCGTTATTGATATTGAGTACATGAACTTTTTCATACTCAATAAGGTTGGCTGCATCCATCAGGTTTTCATCAATGGTGATACTCCCGACATAATTGATGTCTGCCTGAGTAACCGTTGCCCGGTGTATTTTCGACTTGAGTATTTCGATCTGGATCATGATGCAAAATTACGAAAAAAGTTCAAGATTATCGATGAGTCGAACATCCCCTACGAAAACGGCCGTACATATGATCCCATACTCCTTGTTTTTCCAGTTTTCGAGCGGATGCAGGGTGCGTTTATCAACCACCTCCAGATAATCAACCCGAAAAAGCGGATTGAACTGTAATTTTCTGATCCCCCATTGTTTAAGATCTTTCAGCGGGATCGCCCCTGATTTCTCCTTCATACTCATCAAAACATCCGAAATTTGAGACGCATCTTCACGTTCACCAATGGTGAGACGAAGATTCCTGGAACTCATTGCCAGTCCGTCGGCTTCACGGACAATCGGACAGGCAATAATTTCTATGGGTAACTTCAAGTCAATGACCAGCTGTTTGACGATCAGCAATTGCTGGTAATCCTTCTTTCCAAAATAAGCCCTTGCAGGTTCAACGATGTCGAAGAGCCTTTTCACGACAATGGCGACGCCGTTAAAATGACCGGGGCGGAATCTGGCTTCCAGCACCTTCTCAAGATAGTCGAAATCCAGATTCAAGTCTTCCTGTTTTCCGCCGGGATACATTTCTTCCACCGGGGGAGCGAAAACGACGTCGCAACCGGCCGCGATCAGGAATTTCTCGTCTGCAACAAGGTTTCGCGGATACTGCGCCAGATCCAGCGGATTGTTAAATTGAATGGGATTGACAAATATACTGCAGACGGTTATTTCATTTTCTTTTTTCGATTGTTCTATCAAAGAGAGATGACCTTCATGCAGGGTTCCCATCGTGGGGACAAAGCCGATGCTCTTTCCTGCTTTACGGCACTGTTGCAGGTATTCACGGATTGCCGTAACCGTTGTGAATGTTTCCACTAGATCTCTACAATTTTATTTCTGATGGCAAACTTGACCATTTCGACGGTCGATTTCAGGTCAAGTTTTCGCATAATATGATTCTTGTGCGTTTCAACCGTACGGATTGAAATATCCAGTTTTTCACTAATTTCCTTATTAATGAACCCTTCTACATAGAGCTTAAGGATCTCAGTTTCCCGATCGGTCAGAACATCGTTAGGTTTAATGTCGTTCTGATCAGGGCCGGTTGCTTTTCGGATAAAACTCTGAAGGATGATTTTTGAAACGGACTCGCTGTAAAATTCTTCTCCACTACTGATTGCATAAATCGCCTCCAGGAGCTCATTCCGGGTGGTATTCTTGGGCAAAAAGCCCTTGGCTCCGGCCTTGATTGAGTTATAAATGAAGTCTTCGCTGTTGTACATCGAAAGGATAAGCACTTTGACGGAAGGATATTCTGAACAAATCCTTTTGGTGATCTCAATGCCGGATAAACCGGGTAGCGAGATATCCATGATCAGCAGATCGGGTATTACTTCTGATAAAACACGAAAAAGACCGGCGGCATGTTCCGCTTCGCCAACAATTTCAATGTCGTTGATCCCGGAAAGAAGCGCTCTGATCCCATCCCGTATGAGATGATGATCATCAACCAGTATGATTTTTATTTTTTCCATATCAAAATACCGGTATTTTGATGGTGATGGAGGTTCCTTTGCCGGGAGCTGACTTAATAATCAGGTTTCCATGCAACAAAGATACTCGTTCACGCATGTTATGCAAGCCATTTCCTTTTTCCGTCGTATTTTTTATCCTCACGAATCCTTTACCGTTGTCCCTGATGGTAAATCCGATCAGATCATCCTCAACGGAAAGCTTCATCTCAATTTTCGTGGCCTCAGCATGACGCACTGCATTGTTGATTGCTTCCTGGGCTATCCGGTAAAGGTAAGTTTTAATTTTCGGGTTGATTTTTTCAGGATCACCGGTAACCGAATACTCGACCACCAGGCTGGCCTGGTTTTCCGTATCCTTGCAAAGATTCCTCAGGGCAACGGTAATACCGAATACTTGCAGGACAGAAGGCATGAGATTATTGGAAATTCTCCTTACTTCATCAACCGTTACGTCGAACTGTTCTTTTAGCATGATAATATTTTCCTTGATCAGTTTTTCGTCTATATAAAGAAGACTTTCCAGCTTCAGCTTTAAAGCAATCAATGATTGGCCGATCCCGTCATGGATTTCACGCGAAAGGCGCAGTCTTTCCGCTTCTTCTGCATCGATAACCGTACGTAGTCTCAGGATCTTTTCATATTTCAGGTCTTCCGTTTTTTCTTTGATTTGTGATGACATAAGATTGAAAGCCCTGGTTAGAGCACCGATCTCGTCATGAGTGGTTACCGGAAGATTAATATCATAATTCCCTTGTCCTACCTTCACTGCAGCATATTTAAGACTGACGATCGGGCGGGTGATCATTTTTGAAATAAGAAACACAGCAATGATGAACAGCAGGGAAATCAGGGTGCTGAGAAGGATAAGGTTATTACGTATTTTGATGACCGGCACGATGGCCTCCTCCCGTTCAATCTCAGCCAGGATGACCCATTTAGGTCCCGGGATGCTGATCTTACCGGAAGAGGAAAGCACAGGAATATTCCGGTAATCGCGAGAAATGATGGGGAAATCCTTTCCCTGGAAAGCATTGATTACAGGTTCCGTTTTGACCATGGTACGCAATACAGAATTCGGGATAAACCGGCTGCTTGATCGCATCAGAAAATCGCTTCCGACAAGGTAGGTCTCTCCTGTCTCCCCAAATCCCGGATTGGGATACTTGCTTAGCATAATCTCATTGATCGTTTTCAGGCGGATCTCCATCACGACAGAGCCAATAGCGATGCGACCCCTGCCGAAGACCGGCGTACTGATATACATCCTTGGAATGCCGGATTTTTCATCCAGCACAATATCATGAAGGATAATACCAGGATCCATGGATGGAAGAGAGGCTTTAACGGAGGCCGGGATATTTTTCAGGGATTCGAGCGAAGCTACGGAATCGCCCGTACAAACCGAAAGATAATGCTCCTCATTTCCGAGAAAGAAAATACAGTCGAAATTGCTGTGGAAAACGGAAAACTTTTTCAGGTAAGCAGACATCATTCTGTCGTCTTGTGTCTTCCCCTTCTCCAGGGAATGGATGAGTTCAATAATTTCGTTGGAATGGGAAAGAAGGGTGATATCTTTGACCCGGTCCTGGAAAAACCGTTCTACCTGGTTCTGTTTAGCCAGCCTCAGTGACGTAAGCTGGTCGAAGGTTCGCGTCATCAGGGCATTTCGGGTGCTATAAAAGGAATAGAAACTGGTGATGACGATGGCACCCAATCCAAGGAAAAGAAAATAGGAAATAAGTTTCTCTTTCAGGGATAGATGGTTCATCGAAAAAGTGCTATTTTTGGTTATTGTAACATGGTGGCCGGGAAACAGATACAAACATACTAAATTTAAGAGAGATGGCAAAAATCGGAATCTTTTACGGGTCAACCACGGGGAATACTGAGCAAGTCGCCCAACAGATCCGTGCCGGGTTTGGTGAGAAAAATGCTGATATGATCAACGTGAATGATGCTGAAAAGGAGGATGTGGTGAAATATCCATACCTGATATTCGGGCTTTCCACCTGGGGTATCAGCGATATGCAGGATGATTTCGAAGAATTTATGGAAAAGCTTGATGAAGTGGATTTTTCAGGAAAGAAGGTGGCGCTCTTCGGCTTGGGAGATCAAAGCACCTATACCGATACTTTTGTGGATGCAATGGGATTGGTATATGGCCGTCTGAAAAAGAAAGGGGTAAAAATCGTAGGTGAAATTCCCAACACCGGATATACTTTTAAATCATCCATGGCTTTGGTGAAAGGTAAACTGGTTGGTCTTGCAGTTGATATGGAGTTTGGTAAACATCCCTCCCCTGAACACATTACCCGCTGGGTTGAATTGCTGAAGAAAGAATTTATTTTACAATAATTCCGGGTTAAAATCATGAAGTATTATTTTTTGTTTTTTACGCTCCTGCTTTTGGGGAACCAAATGGCAGCCCAGGATAAACTTGTCACTTTTTATCAGGATGGGGCCTCTGATCCTCCGGAATTGGCCATAACCCTCATGCACATCCGTGCAGAGATCTCTTTTCAGCCCGAAAAAAACCTGGTGATAGGGAAAACAGAATTTACCTTTTCTCCCAACCGGGATCAAACCGATTCCATTCTTTTCTCCACCCCGGATTTTACCATTAAATCGGTCTATTTCGAATTCGCCGGTTCGAAGATAAAAGGCCAGGGCTCCACGAAGGCAGACTGGCACCGTACAGGCACAAACCTGGTGATCGTTCCGCCGAAAAATCAGCTGAAATACCATCAGGAAAATAAAATCACCATTGAGTACGAAGCGCTTCCGCTGAGAGGCTCGATCTATTTTACCGGATGGAAGCCTGAAGAGGAGGGGAAAAGAAAAGAAATATGGGCGCACCGTCCCAATGGTTGGCTTCCTTATCTGGATGCAAGGGTCACCATGGATATGTTTTACACGTTTGATGAAAATTATAAGGTGTTTGCCAATGGCGAGCGAATAGAGGTGAAGTCCAATCCTGATAAAACCAGGACATGGCACTACCGGATGACGAAGAACCATCCGTTTTTTTCAACATCGGTAGTGATTGGCAAATACGATTATAAGTCCACCACTTCGGAAGGCGGTGTTCCGCTGGAATATTGGTATTATACCGGTGATGAGGCAAAGGTGGAGCCTACCTACCAGTTCACGACCCGCATGATGGATTTTTTCGAGAAGGAACTGGATTTCAAATATCCCTATCCTGTTTACCGACAGGCACCGGTGATCGATTATATGTATGGTGCCATGGAAACCACAACAGCCACGGTTTTTGGAGATTTCATGCTTATTGACCCGCATGCTTACTGGCAAAGGAATTACATCAATACCAATGCTCATGAAATGGCTCACCAGTGGTTCGGGAATTACATCTGCCAGTTTGTCAATAAAGATGTATGGCTCACGGAGAGTTTCGGGACTTACTACGCCAAAATGTTTGAAAAGTCGGTCTTTGGGGAGGATTACTACCAGAACAGCATGAATGATGAGCTGAATACAACGCTTGCAGCTGCTAAAACCAACCAATACCCGGTAGGAAGCTCTATGGGCGGAGTGGCAAGGATTTATCAGAAAGGATCATTGGTGCTTGGAATGCTGCGTTCTGTGATGGGGGAAAAGGAATTTTGTTTTGCCGTAAAGAAATATCTCACAGAACATCCTTACAGGAATGCTTTACAGGAGGATTTTTTCAGGGATGTATATGAGGCTTCAGGGAAATCCTATCAGTGGTTTTTCGATGAATGGATCCTTCATGGCGGCGAACCAAATTACAAGGTTACCTGGTTGGTCAGGGACGATACCCTTGGGAACAGGGCAACCTGCATCCAGGTAGGACAGATCCACGAAACCAATGCCCTGGTTGGATTGTTTAAGATGCCCATCAACATTGAAGTGTATTATAAAGATGGAACTTTCGCTTCTGCCTGTCCCTTGATCGAGAATAAGTTTCATGAAATAATGATTCCGAATCAGGAGAAAAAGCCGATAAGTTACCTTCTTTTTGATCCCGGCAGAAAAGTTCTGAAAAAAGTGTCCTTCGAGAAATCATTTGAGGAATTATCCTCGCAGGCGTTGAAAGCAAAAAATATGATTGACCGGTATGATGCCCTTGTTGCGCTTCGAATGATGCCGGTAAAAGATAAACGAACGCTCCTGCTTTCCTGTTATTCTAATGAAAAGTACCAGCTTACCCGGTCAGAAATCATTGACCAGCTTTCTGACGACCGCATGGATGCATCATTGGAATTATTCAAAAATGCCTTAAAGGACGAGGATGCATTGGTGAGAAAAGCAGTTTTAAGAAGCGTATCGCCTGTTCCCCAATCACTGAAAGCTGATTTTGAAGAAGCGCTGAATGATTTTTCCTATCTGAACCAGGAACTGGCACTGCAGAATCTTTGTCTTTCTTTTCCGGAGAATGTCTCAGCCTATCTTGAAAAGACCAAAGCGATGAAAGGGTGGAGAGGGTTGAACATCAGGATGAAGTGGCTCGAGATCGCCATTTCAAAGGGAGACAGACAATACCTTCCTGAACTGATTGATTATTCGGGGCCTGAATTCGAATTTGAAACCAGGATCAATGCCATGAATGTCCTGAAAAGATTGCTGTATATCGATTCAACCACAGCAAAAAATGCATCACAGGCATCACTCCATTGGAATAACAAACTTGCAACTGCCGGGAAAGATTATCTTAAGTATTTCAATCATGAATAATTCCCGGAAACAAAGGTCACAATTAATAAATCTATTTTTTAGTTAAACGATTTTTCCCGGATGCGCTCTAGATCTATTTTAACCAAAACGGTTCTCCTCGTTTCGTTCATCAGTCTCTTCACCGATATTGCCAGTGAAATGCTTTACCCGATCATGCCGGTTTATCTGAAATCCATTGGCTTTTCCGTTTTGCTGATCGGTATTTTGGAAGGCTTTGCGGAGGCAACGGCGGGGTTATCTAAAGGATATTTTGGTTCTCTGTCCGATATTTGGCAAAAAAGGGTTCCTTTCGTTCGCGGCGGTTACATCCTGAGCGCCATTTCAAAACCCATGATGGCCATTTTCACTTTCCCGTTGTGGATTTTTTTTAGCAGAACGATTGACCGGTTTGGCAAAGGGGTTCGTACGGGGGCACGTGATGCCATGCTCAGTGATGAAACCACTCCGGAGCATAAAGGAAAAGTCTTTGGTTTTCATCGTGCGATGGATACCCTTGGGGCGGCCATCGGTCCCTTCGGTGCCCTGATTTTCCTGATGTTCTATCCGGGACAATATAAATGGCTCTTTTTCATCGCGTTTCTCCCGGGATTGGTTGCCATTGCCCTTACTTTTATCCTGAAGGATAAACCTTCATCGCATCCTTCTCCTGCTGTAAAAGAAAAGGTTTCCTTTTTCTCCTATTTTGGTTACTGGAAGAGGGCTCCGAAGAACCTGAAATATCTCATGGCCGGCTTGCTTGCCTTTACACTCTTTAACAGCTCGGACGCTTTTCTATTGCTGGCGCTGAAGAACAAGGGTTTGTCGGATGCGCATATGATCGGCTTCTATATCTTCTATAACCTGGTTTATGCCTTATTCTCTTATCCTGTTGGAATGTTGGCTGATAAAATCGGTTTGAAGACCACACTGATCATCGGCCTTTTTATCTTCTCACTGGTTTACTTCTTTTTTGGTTTTGCTACATCTTTCATTTTATTTGGCGTATTGTTTTTCTTCTATGCCATCTATGCGGCTTCCACCGAAGGGATTTCCAAGGCACTGATCTCCAATCTGGCAGAGAAGAAGGATACGGCCACCGCCATCGGATTCTACCAGAGTTTTGCCAGCATCTTTACCCTGCTTGCCAGTTCAATGGCTGGCTTGCTCTGGTATCTGGCAGGGCCCAAACTGATGTTTATGATCTCGGGAATCGGTGTTTTTGTAGTGGCACTGGGGTTAATTATGGTTTCAAAACGCAGTGCTGTTGTTTGACAATCAGCTACATATCAACATCTGGCCCGAGTTCGTTGATCCCTGAAAAATGATTATCTTTGCAACCCAAAATCAAAAAATTGTCAGCAAATAAAAAAGTGATTGTAGGGTTGAGCGGCGGAGTAGATTCCTCCGTAGCGGCATATCTTTTAAAAGAACAGGGCTATGAAGTTACAGGAGTGACCATGGCGATTTGGGATGGACAAGCTGGGGTCAACCTATCAGGGAAACATTCCTGCTATGGTCCGGATGAATACGAAGAGATCCGTGAAGCAAGAGAGATGGCAGGATTAATGGATATTCCCTACCATGTTTTTGATTGCTCCAAACGATACAAATCCCTGGTTCTGGATTATTTCAAACACGAATATCTTTCCGGAAGAACCCCGAACCCCTGCGTTAAATGCAATCAACTCATTAAATTCGGAATGCTGCCTGATATGGCCCGTTCAGAAGGCGTGGATTTTGATTTTTTTGCCACCGGCCACTATGCGAGGGTCAGTTATGATGGAACCAGCAACCGTTATATCCTGCGCAAAGCTGTTGATCCTAAGAAGGACCAAACCTATTTTATCTACCGGCTTTCGCAGCAGCAACTCTCAGAATTGATCTTTCCTTTGGGAGAGATGACCAAACAACAGGTAAGGGAGATTGCAGCAAAGTTCAATCTGACTTTATCAGAGAAAGGCGAAAGCCAGGACTTCTACAGCGGGGATTACAAGGATTTGCTCGATGTCAGCGATCAGCCAGGGAATATCGTCATGCATGACGGGAAGATCGTTGGAACCCACCAGGGTTTCTGGAATTACACCATAGGTCAAAGGAAGGGACTCGGTGTGGCTTATTCCGAACCTTTATATGTTACCGGGCTCGATAAGGAAAAGAATGAAGTTATCGTGGGGACACGAAAGGAAATTCTCAGCACTTCCTTTATCGTAATCGATCTCAACTGGATTTCCATCCCCGGATTAACCGGGCCGATGGAAGTAAAGGTTCGGATCCGGTCGGCACAGGAAGAAAGGGAAGCGGTGATTGAACCCTTGAGTGATGACCAGGTAAAAGTCACTTTTCATTCGCCCAATGATGGAATCACCCCGGGTCAGTCGGCTGTATTTTATCAGGAAGATATCGTTGTCGGTGGCGGTGTGATCGATCAGGTATTAAAAGATATTCAATAAATTAATTTACAGCGGGAGCACGGAGAGGATCATCGCTCATTACGACTTCCATAAAACCCAAATAATGAGAATCACAATTTCAGTACTCTTTTTTTTCCTGGTTCTTTCAGGATATTCCCAGCGTTCTGCCGGAATCACAGTCAAAGATCTTAAAGCGGATGTATATTACCTTGCCTCCGACGACCTTACCGGCCGGAAACCGGGGACCCCGGGTGGCGATAAGGCCGCAGCGTATATCCGGACACAATTCAAGGATGCGGGTCTGAAATTGTTGGGTGAAGATGGCTACCAGAACTTCTCCATCGTGACAACAATCACTGCAGGTGAAAACAACCAGTTTCTTTTCAACGACTTCATCGGAACCATTAAAAAGGATTTTATGCCGTTATCCTACGCATCGAATGGTGAGCTGAAGGCAGCGGTCGTTTTTGCGGGTTATGGCTTTGATATCAGTCAGGACAGTCTCAAGTGGAATGACTATGCAGGGCTTGATGTGCAGGGAAAATGGGTCCTCATTTTCCGGGGAGATCCTGAAACAGACAATAACGATAGCAAATTCATCCCATTCAGCGAAAACCGTGGAAAAGTATTGGTTGCAAAGGATCATGGAGCTGCAGGCGTCATTTTCGTTACCCCTCCGGGTGTTGAAAAGGACGATAAACTCCCCGCCCTTTTTTCTGAAAACAATGATGTTACCGCTGGCATTCCTGTGATCCAGGTAAAAAGAGAGGTAGCAAATCTCCTCCTTGCCGCTACGGGCATGAAGGTTGACTCCCTCGAGCGTCTGATGGTCAAAACACATAAAACGAAAGCCATTGAGTTGCCGGTTGTTCTGAAAGGTTCTGCTGAGCTTGTCATCGGAAAAGCCAATGCCATGAATGTGATCGGGATGATCGAAGGCTCGGATCCTGTCCTGAAAAACGAATATATTGTAATCGGTGGTCATTATGATCATCTTGGAATGGGCGGTCCCGGGTCCGGTTCAAGAGTTCCGGATACTTCTGCCATTCACAACGGAGCGGATGATAATGCGTCAGGAACCGCAATGGTGATTGAAATGGCAGGAAATCTGTCCTCGATGAAAGCGCAACTCAAAAGAAGTGTAATTTTTGTTGCCTTTACCGGAGAAGAAATGGGCCTTCTGGGTTCAAAATATTTTGTTGATCATCCCCCCGTTCCTTTAAAACAGATCAAAGCCATGTTTAACTTCGACATGGTCGGGAGATATGATCAGGAGAAAAAAGCCATCTCGCTCAGTGGTACCGGAACCTCCCTCGAGGCAGATTCCGTTATTAAAATCCATGAATCGGGTCTGCCGTTTGCCGTCACGCATTCTCCCGACGGATATGGCCCTTCCGATCATGCCGCATTCTATTCTTCCAATATCCCTGTGTTTTATTTTACTACCGGTGCTCACATCGACTATCATACACCGCTCGATGATGCCAATAAACTGGATTATTCCATGGAGAAAACCCTCGGTGAATTCGCTTCTGCTATCATCCTTGATGTGGACCGGATGAATAAACCACTTACATTTAAAGAATCAGGCAAAAAGGAAAGTGCCGGTCGCAGCGGGAGGAGACTTAAAGTTACATTAGGGATCATGCCTGATTTTGCCGGAACGGAAAAAAATGGTCTGCGTGTGGATGGAGTCACCAAAGATGCTCCGGCTTATAAAGGCGGAATGCTCAAAGGCGATATCATCACCTCGATTGACGGGATGAAGGTTGGAAATATTTATGAATATATGTCGCGACTGGGTAAACTGAAACATGGACAAACCATCAGTGTTGAGGTACTCAGAAACGGGAAAACGGAAATTCTGGTTATTCAGCTATAAACACACATCAATGGATTTGTCACATCTTCTCGATAAGGTTTTCCTTTTCAAGTTTGTAAAGTTTTGCCTGGTCGGGTTTTCCGGGCTCTTTGTGGATTTTGGCATCACCTTTCTTCTCAAGGAAGTCTTAAAGGTCCAGAAATATATATCCAATGCCATTGGTTTTACCATTGCAGCTACTACCAATTATATGCTGAACAGGGTTTGGACCTTCAACAGTCATAATCCTCATGTAGCACTGGAATTCGGCCGGTTTTTTGTCATTGCACTCATCGGACTGGGAATAAACAGTGCAATCATCTGGCTGATGAACGGGAAGTTTAAGGTGAATTTTTATCTCTCCAAGCTGGTGGCAACACTGATCGTCACCCTCTGGAATTTCCTGATTAACGCCTATTTTACTTTCGTATAACCTGCAGGAAATATCGGAGTGATCCTGATTCTGGAGAACTATTGGGTCTTGGTCATGCTCGAAGGTACACAGATGATAAAATCTGCTTTTCCCAGGTGTTCTGCTTTCAATCCATCCAGTGTATCCTGCTCTACCGTGCTGATGGTAAGCACTTTCAGCGGAATCTCGATCTTTTTCATGGTCTGATTGATGTACCAGTAAATTCCCTCATGATTTTCGGAGTGATATGAACCGTTGAAATGAAGAAAAGTTTGTCCGTCAGAACCATTTTTCAGGATAAAATGAGCCATGGTAGCGTCTTTCAGCGCCTGGGCTTTGGGGAGATTTGCTGTTGCATGCGCTGGCATCCCGTCGCCTATGGCTGCAACCATTTCTTTATAGGATTTTAATTCAGGATCATATTTGATGGGAATAGGAGCCATCATGCCCCTTTCAAGGCCGTTGATGCTGTCCAGTCCTTCAAAGCCTTTGGTGTTCACTAGGGCTGCGAATCTTCTCGGAACGTTGGTGGCAATAAAAGTCAATCCTTTTTCTCTCGCAAAATCAACAATGGGTGCATAATCGGTTTTGTAATTTCCCCAAAGTTTTGCTTCGGCCTCAAAATCTTTCTTCCGGATCAGCTTCGTCATATATTCTGTAAGCAAAAGCTGGTTATCCCTCTCGAACATTTCTGCACCGAGCACCAGTTTCTCTTTCTTGATCTCCCAGAGGTCTTTGGTGAGTTCCAATTCCAACCAATGACAGATCGGGTTATTGTGCATCTCGCCAAAAAGAATGACATCGGCGTTTTTTGCCGCTTTTAAGAGATCTCCATAGTCGACCCGCTTACCTTTTTCATTAAAGATCTGATAGGCCTGTTTATCGCTTTTGGCTGCCATCAGGAAAAAAGCCAGGATAATCGAAAGAAATAGTGTTTTTCTCTTCATACTAATATTTTATAATTCCTTCTTCATGAAATGACAAAGGCAATAGTGATTCAATCCCATTTACCACAAGCACTTTCCCGGTATCGCCCATCATGATAATCCGGATCTTCCGGTTAAAAAGTCTTTCATATTCCATAAGCGCCTGGCGACAGCCTCCGCAGGGCGTGGTAGGTTGTGTAACCTCAAATGCCGCCGCCCTGGCAGTGATGGCAATGGCTGAAAAAGGAATTCCCGGGTAGGCTGCTGCAGCGGCAAAACAGGCGACTCTTTCAGCACAAAGACTCGAGGGAAAAGCCATGTTTTCCTGGTTACTGCCGGTAATGACCTGACCATTCTCCATCTGGATTGCCGCACCTACATTGAATCCGGAATAGGGCGCATGAGAGGATTGCAATGCGGCTTTTGCCAGTTGCAGTAAGGTAAGATCAGAAGGTGCGAGTTCCTCCGGAT
The DNA here is from genome assembly GCA_038244085.1 of Bacteroidales bacterium. Taxonomy (GTDB): domain Bacteria; phylum Bacteroidota; class Bacteroidia; order Bacteroidales; family FEN-979; genus FEN-979. Next base: position 77,745 of record JBBRTX010000012.1, read on the forward strand.
TCTCATATTCCTGGTAATCGAAGGAAACGGTCTTTTGCAACATGAAATGGGTTTTACTTATCGGTCAAGCAGACTTCCGGCTGCCTCATCCAGTGTTGTCTGGTCTTCTTCCGGCACCGGTTTTGGTTTATAGGTCCCGTCCAGAATGGATTTGTACAATTCCTGATCGAGCAGGGTCGTTTTTGCCTGTGCGATTTCTTTATCCGTCTTTAGCGAAGAAATTACCTTGCCTTTCTGATAATAATAACGAGAGACAATCTCCATTTTCAACAACTCTTTGATCTGATCCTGGTATTTATCAATATCTCCTTTTTTATCAATGAGCATTTGTTCATGAAGCGCTTCATATTCTTTTTTAATGGCTTCAAAATATTTTTCCTTCTCCGAATCTTGCTTCAGGTCTTCTAGCGCCGCTTCACTTTTTGTTTTGTAATCGTAGTTTTTATCAGCGATAAAGACTTTAAAATCTTTCATGATCTCATCCGTGATCTCAAACTGGTCAGCAGGCAGGATTTCTTTATGTTCATTTCTGAATTTTGTGGCATAATCGAAAATGAGGTACTTGGAATAGAGTGCAAGCGCAATGTTACTGATGGCATCGCGGTGGGTATGGAGATCAGGTTTAATCCCTCTTCCTTCATAAACCGTTCTTTTGTTTTTCGTCTTGAATGCCGTGATCAGTGAGTCGGGGACCGTAGTGAAAGTACCGTCTTTGCTCTTGTGCGAATAATCGATGGCCTGAATGCACCGGCCGCTTGGAATGTAGTATTTTGCAACGGTGATCTTCATCTGGGCATTATAGCTGAGAGGAACCACATTCTGAACCAGTCCTTTGCCAAAAGTCCTTTGTCCGATAATCACCCCTCTGTCGAGATCCTGGATGGCGCCTGAAAGGATCTCGCTGGCCGAAGCGCTCTGTCCGTTCACAAGGACAACAAGCGGGATATCTTTATCGACAGGTGAATTGGTGGTTTTATAAGTATGGTTCTTATCAGGAAGTTTGCCCTTTGTAGTGACTACATCCATTCCTTTCTCAACGAAAATGTTGGTGATGTCAACAGCTTCATTCAGCAAACCTCCGCCATTGCTGCGAATGTCAATGATCAAACCTTTCAGTTCATTTGCGTCCTTCAGTTTCAGAAAAGCCTGACGGAATTCATCAGCGGCTTTTTGTGTAAAACTGGTGAGCCGGATGTATCCGATCTGGTTATCCAGCATTCCTGAATAGGGAATGTTATCAATTTTGATGATCTCTCGTTTGATGGTCTTGGTGATAGGTTGATCTTCACCCGGACGGGATATTTTCATGATGATGGAGGTTCCGGCCTGGCCTTTCAGGATAGCGCTGATATCGGAATAGTTTTTCCCTTTGGCACTCTGTCCGTTTACTTCAAGGATTTTATCTCCTGCCCGAAGATCTGATTTCTGTGCAGGTGATCCTTCATAAGGTTCTGAAATTACTACATAATCTCCATTCTGATGAATCAGTGCTCCGATCCCGCCATATTCTCCGGTGGTGATGAATTTGTAATCTTCAATTTCCGATTCGGAAATATAATTGGTATAAGGATCCAATCCATCCAGCATTCCGTCAATGGCCATTTTGGTAAGCTCACCCGGGTTGATTTCATCAACATAATTGGTGTTCAGTTCCTTGATGGCTGCCGTGAAAATATCGAGATTTTTTAAAATCTCGAATCCCTGGTCATTCGTCGTCTGTCCCTTTATATTCCCTGCTACAGCAAGGAGGATCACTCCAAACAGCCAGAATTTAATTGATTTATTCATAGAATGATAACAGTTTTATGTTTAAAAATAATGTTAAACCTGCAAAAAGCATGATTCCATAGTTTAATCAGGGACAGGATCATAACCGCTTCCTCCCCAGGGGCCACAGCGGGCAACCCGTTTCAGGGTCATCCATCCTCCCTTCCAGGGCCCATGCCGCATTATCGCTTCGATACCATAAGCAGAACAAGTCGGTGAGTAACGGCAGGACGGCATCAGGTAAGGGGAAATGGCTCCCTGGTAAACCCGGATAACCATGATCAGTATCTTACCCATTATTTTCCCCATGCACCTCAGTTAAACGTTGTAAAATTACGATTATTTTCTCGTGGATTTTGTCGTACGAAAGGATTTCTTTGTTAGTGTAATTGAGACAAAAGATCATCTGCAACTGCTTTTCCTCTAATGATTCGTAAAGAATGTGCTTGTTTTTACGGTAAGCTTCCCGCATAAGACGTTTGATGCGGTTACGCCTGAAAGCCTTACGGATGTGTTGTTTTGGAACACTGATCAGGATCTGTGCAGGACTTTTTTCCGGGAAAGCAGTGATCAGATAAGTTACCCGGATCGGATAGATGAAAAAATGTGAACCCTGACGAAAAAGCTGACCGATCAGGATCTTTTTATGCAACCTTTCATCTTTTGTGAAAGTTTGCTTCATGTTATTTTTTCTTCAGCTCGTTTTGCAGGTATTGTTCCATGGCCATTGCCATGGAAGGGGCAGTTTTGGTAGGTGCAGATATCGTCAGATTAAAACCGGAATCTGTAACGGCCTTGCCTGTGGTAGGTCCAAATGCTGCTATGGTGACGGTATTTTGTTCAAAATCCGGAAAATTCTTTAGCAGTGATTTTATTCCTGCAGGGCTGAAAAATACCAGCATATCGAATTTCTTAATGTCAATGTCCGAAAGATCACTGGCAAGGGTGCGGTAAATGATGGCTTTCCGGTAATATATCTTGTTTTCCTCAAGCATCTTGGGGATTTCAAGCTTATGAACATCCGAACAGGGAAGAAGAAACTTTTCTGTCTTGTTTTTCTTGATGAGTTCAACCAGCATTGCGAAGTTCTCCTTGCTATGGAAAACCTTCCTTTTCCGGTATTGCACATACTTTTGAAGATAATAGGCGGTGGATTCCGAGATACAAAAGTATTTCATGGTATCGGGCACCTCAATTCTCATCTCTTTACTGATCCGGAAAAAATGATCAACAGCGTTACGGGACGTAAATATCACAGCAGTGAAATCGGGAATGTTGATCCGGTCTTTACGGAATTCCTTGGCAGTAATCCCGTCTATGAAGATGAACTTGCGATAGACGATATTTACGTTGAACTTCTTGGTCAGCTCGAAGTAAGGTGATTTTTCCGGTTCAGCAGGTTGGGGTTGTGATATGAGAATATTTTTTATTTTCAATGCTTTGTGTTTTTTGTGTTTAAGACCCTGATTATGAAGGCTCTTCCAGATCAAAAATAATAGCGGAGAAACACTTTTGTAAGAACGATCAACGGCAGAATTTCAAGGATGCAAAGATACACAAATAAATACAAATAGGAAAACCGGGTTAACGATATTCCTACCAGAAATCCACGTAGAAACCGGAAAACGAAAAAGATTCCGAATAACGCAATGGCAAAATATAAAAGGATGCCGGATTTCAGGTAAACAATAAATATTAGCATTGGAAGAAGGCAAAGTGAGGCCAGAAAACTGATAATGAGTGAATTGGTTAAGTAAGAGGAGGTGGTTTGGGCAGTTTTAAAAACGGCTCCGAGTATTTTTATGGCCACTACTTTTAACAACCAATAACCGGAAATGCTGGCCATGATGATCAGGTAGAGCTTCCACCCGTTGAAAGGTGCGTCAATTCTGCTTTCCAGTCGGAAAACAAAAACCTGAAGCACCAGGAGCGGAACAATCAACAGATAGATGATTCCCAGCACCAGTGCGATCCTTTCCGAAAACAGATTCCCGTCGCGCATAAGCTGGTTCATATATCTTTTCGAGAAAGGGGCTGCGAGAACCTGCTTAAGCCGCTGGTAGTGGAACACATTCAACCAGGCCAGCAGAATGAAACTGAATAGGAAAATTCCCAGGATCCAGTCAGGCTGATATTTCTTAAAAGGAAGCGGTTGGTTACTTTTTGGGACCAGTTGCTGGCTCGTGAAAAAAGAGGGTAGGGGAGGCTCCTTTTGGAAAACAAGACTCTGGAAATCTTCCGTGGTATCAACCGAAGGTTTAACAGGCAGTTCGTGAATAATCTTTAAGGAGACAGAATCACCGACGGTATCCCTGGCGGATATTTGTAACAGCGTCTGCATCTAGTTTTTTTCCCTTTGCTGATGTTTGAAAAAATTCCAGAGTTTTTCATCCGGCGGATCGGCAATGACAAACATGGGTTCCTTTTTAACCGGATGAATGAAATCTATTCTTCTGGCATGCAGATGGATAGATGCATCAGGATTTGTGCGGTCAAACCCATATTTAATATCCCCTTTGATCGGACAACCGATCTTTGAGAGTTGTGAACGGATCTGGTGATGACGGCCGGTGAGCAGGTCCACCTCCAACAGATAATACTGCTCGCTGTGTCCGATCACCTCAAAGATCATCTCGGCACGCTGCGATCCCGGAACTTCTTTGTCATAGGCCTGGGATTTGTTTTTCGCTTCGTTCCTTTTCAAAAAATGAACAAGATGCATTTTTGTTTCGGCCGGTTTGTTTTTCACCACGGCCCAATAGCTTTTTTTTATTCTTCCTTCCTTGAAAAGTTCATTCAGCCGTGACAAAGCTTTGCTTGTTTTTGCAAACAATACGATCCCGCTTACCGGCCGGTCGATCCGGTGGGCAACACCGAGGAATACATTTCCCGGTTTTTTATCCCGCTCCCCGATATAAGTCTTCAAAAGATCACTTAACGGCGTATCTCCTGTTTTATCACCCTGGACAATCTGGGATGGCATTTTATTATAGATGAGAAGGTGATTGTCTTCAAAAAGGATATTTCCGGTATGAATGGAATCCATCAGTATTGTTCCCGTTCGTTGGGAAAATCAAGCGATTTTACATCATTGATATAGGTCATCACCGAACCCCGGATCTCTTCATGCAGATTATGATAACGACGCAGAAACCTTGGCGAAAAATCGAGCGTGATGCCCAGCATATCATGCAGCACCAATACCTGTCCGTCAACTTTTACCCCTGCACCGATACCAATCACGGGAATGTTTATTTCAGAAGCGACTCTTTCTGCCAGTTTTGCAGGAATCTTTTCCAACACGATGGAGAAACAACCGGCTTTTGTCAGCAGGTGTGCATCCTCAACCAATTTTGCTGCTTCTTCCTCGGTTGTGGCCCTGACGACATACGTTCCAAATTTGTGGATGGACTGTGGAGTAAGCCCAAGATGACCCATGATCGGAATCCCTGCGGAAAGAATCCGGTCTACCGATTCAATAATCTCTTTCCCGCCTTCGAGCTTTACCGCATCTGCCCCGCTTTCTTTCATGATACGGATGGCAGAAGACAATGCTTCCTTCGAATTTCCCTGGTAGGTACCGAATGGCATATCCACAATGACCAACGCCCTTTTGACTGCCCTTACGACAGAAGAAGCATGATAAATCATTTCATTGAGGGTTATGGGAAGCGTAGAAGTATGCCCGGCCATAACGTTTGAAGCAGAATCTCCCACCAGGATGATATCGATTCCCGTTCCGTCGAGGATCTTTGCAAAGGAATAATCGTAAGCGGTCAGCATAGCGATCTTTTCACCTTTCAACTTCATTTCCTGAAGCACATGCGTGGTTACTTTCAGGACATTCCGGTAGGAAGTGCTCATAACGAAACTATTTATCAGCAAAACTACGATATTTAATTCAAAAAATATGTAATTTTGGCCTTCTTTTACACCAACCTATCTATGCGAATCTTCAGACTGATCTTAGGAATGGCTTTTCTCCTGTCACTCGTCTTTTCCTGTAAAAAGGATTTTAATGTTAATGCAGACTGGAAGGATATTACCATTGTTTATGGCTTGCTGAACCAGAATGATTCTGTTCATTATATCAAAGTGACAAAAGCGTTCCTCGGAGAAGGCAACTCATTGATCTATGCGCAGAATCCTGATTCCGGCAATTACCCGGTAGGCGATATTGAAGTCAGCATGGATGAATATAACGAATCGAATTTATTAAGAACACTTGTTTTCGACACGACGATGATTCACAATAAGCTGTCGGGCGATTCGATCTTTTATTACCCTGATCAACTCATGTACAAGGTGGAAGCCCGGCTGAACCAACTTTATACTTATAAACTGAAGATCAAAAATCTGAAAACCAATAAGGAGATCACCTCACAAACCACGCTGATCAATGATTTTGCAATTGATCGTCCTGGCCCCCCGCCAGAAAAAGCAAGTTTTATCACCGGAAACAAATTCCCACTGGAATGGTACCCGGCAAAAGGAGGAAAAAGATACCAGCTGCTCATCCGGTTTCATTACCTGGAAACCAAAAACAATATCACGGAGGAGAAGTCCATTGATTGGCTGATTTTCAATGATCAAAAGGTGGATTATTCACCGGGTGCTCCTGTCATAAAAAAGTCAATTCCCGGCGAGAGTTTTTATACTTTTTTAAAAGCACGGTTAATAGCCGATCCGACGAACATTTCACGGGTGCCAAGGGAATGTGAATTCATTTTTACAGTTGCTTCTCCCGACCTTAACACCTATATGGAGGTCACCGAACCCTCAACCTCCATCATCCAGGAACGTCCGCCATTTACCAATATCGTGAATGGAATCGGGCTCTTTTCCAGCAGGTATGACAATACCAAAGATCGTCCGATCATCATCGACCTCAGCGATGCGACCAAAACCGAATTGAAAACCAATCCGCTTACCATTGGCCTGAATTTCTGATCGCCTGATTTCTCATTTCTGTCGTTTTGTCACATGTGACATGCCATTTCCCCTTTGGCATAATGGTTGACTATTGAGGTTGAAAATTTGAAAAATTTTTAATTATTCACGATAAAATCAATATTCAAAATGGCAAAAATCATTGGAATCGATCTTGGAACTACTAATTCCTGCGTCGCTGTGATGGAAGGGAGTGAACCCATTGTGATCGCCAACAGCGAAGGAAGAAGAACCACACCTTCTATTGTTGCTTTTACCGAGAGCGGGGAACGTAAAGTAGGTGACCCTGCTAAACGCCAGGCCATCACCAATCCTCACAATACGGTTTCTTCTATCAAACGTTTTATGGGAGAGACCTATGATCAGGTTACAAAAGAAATAAAACGCGTTCCATATAAAGTGGACATCGGTGAAAACAATACCCCAAGAGTTAATATTTCCGGGAAATTGTATACTCCACAGGAAATTTCAGCCATGATTCTTCAGAAAATGAGAAAAACGGCCGAAGATTATCTAGGGATGGAAATCAAAGAAGCCGTTATCACGGTTCCTGCCTATTTCAGTGATTCACAGCGCCAGGCAACCAAAGAAGCCGGAGAGATTGCCGGGTTGATTGTGAAAAGGATCATCAATGAGCCTACGGCTGCTGCCCTGGCTTATGGTTTGGATAAAAAACATAAAGATATTAAGGTAGCTGTATTTGACCTGGGTGGTGGTACTTTCGATATTTCCATTCTCGAGTTGGGTGAAGGGGTTTTCGAAGTAAAATCAACCAACGGCAATACACACCTCGGTGGGGATGATTTTGACCACCTGGTCATTGACTGGCTTGCAGATGAATTTTTGAAAGATGAAGGTCTTGATCTGCGTAAAGATGCCATGGCCCTGCAACGGTTAAAAGAAGCCGCTGAAAAGGCCAAAATAGAATTGTCCAGCTCCATGGAAACCGAAATCAATCTGCCCTATATTATGCCGGTTGAAGGAATGCCCAAGCATTTGGTCAAAAAACTGACCCGAGCAAAATTTGAACAGCTGATCGATCAGTTAATGCAGTCGACGGTTCCTCCCTGCCAGCAGGCCTTGAAAGATGCCGGTCTTAAAGCCGGAGATATTGATGAAGTGATCCTTGTCGGAGGTTCTACCCGAATTCCTGCCGTTCAAAAACTGGTAAAGGATTTCTTTGGTAAAGAACCTTCAAAAGGCGTTAACCCGGATGAAGTGGTTGCTATTGGTGCAGCCATTCAGGGAGGCGTTCTTACCGGGGAAGTAAAAGATGTACTTCTGCTGGATGTAACTCCGCTTTCGCTGGGTATTGAAACCCTTGGTGGCGTATTGACCAAGCTCATCGAGTCAAATACCACGATTCCTACAAAAAAATCGGAGGTATTCTCTACCGCTGCCGACAGTCAGACTTCTGTTGAAATCCATATTCTCCAGGGAGAACGTCCGATGGCTACTCAGAATAAGAGCATCGGAAGGTTCCATCTCGACGGGCTGCCACCTGCACCCAGAGGGATCCCGCAAATTGAAGTGACTTTCGATATTGATGCAAACGGGATACTGAATGTAGCGGCAAAAGACAAGGCTACCGGGAAATCACAACAGATTCGTATCGAAGCTTCTTCCGGATTGTCGGATGCAGATATCAAACGAATGAGAGATGAAGCACAAGTGAATGCTGAAACTGACCGGAAAATGAAGGAGGAAATTGATAAGCTGAATACCGCCGATTCCATGATCTTCCAGACGGAGAAACAAATGAAAGAATTTGGAGATAAACTCCCTGCAGATAAAAGAGCAACCATTCAGGGAGCCTTGGATGAACTGAAAAATGCCCATAAAAACAAGGATGTCCCGGGCATCGATAAGGCGCTGGCAAATCTTAACAGCATCTGGCAGGTAGCCAGTGAGGAGATGTACAAAAATGCCGGGGCACAACCAGGTGAACAAAGTCAGGCAGGACCACAACCCGGACCTGATGGTCAATCCGGACAAAAAAGCAGTTCAGATGAAGTAACCGATGTCGATTTTGAGGAAGTGAAGGACAAATAACCTTATTTCCTTGTCTTAAAAAGAGACTGTCTCAAAAGTAATTGAGCAGTCTTTTTTTATTTCCGGTGAACGATGAACTTTTGCTTCTGGCAAATGAAGGCAAACTCAGTGAAGAGTGAGGAGTGAAGGGTGAGAGGCGAAGACGCGTGACGCGTGACGGACAATGCCGGGCTTTATCATAAGAAGACCCGACTGAACCTTTTGAAGCGAAAAACCAATGAGATGTTAATTTATCATTAATAATCAACATACTGTAATATATGTCCATTTTATTTTTTACTTTTGGGTACTTTTGCAAATTCAACTTATCTTAAGAAATATGAAGAAATCTACTTTCTGGATCATTATATTTTTGATCTTTTCCCTGACGGGGATATCGAAACTTCAGGCTCAGCTTGTATTGTATGAAAATTTTAATTATACTCCACCAACTTTTATCGGCGGAAATACAGGAGCTACAGGGTCTAATTCAAACAACTGGACAACCCATAGTATCACAGCAGGACAGACTACAACCATTGATGTCGTCAATGGCAATTTGTCGTATCCGGGTTTAGCGGTTCCCTCAGGTTATAAGGTTTCGATGTTTGGAGCGGCCAATACCTGCTCCAGGGATATTAACAGGGCAATCACCTATGTAGGTACAACCCTTTATTTTTCTGTATTGCTTAATGTGACGGACAATTCAGGATTGACTGTCGGTGGAGACTATTTTATGCATTTCGGGGCTACTGCTGGAAATAGTGTTACCACTTTTGGTGGCCGTCTCGGAGCAAAATCTATGAATGCAGGTGCCAATTATCGTTTCATGATCCAGAATACCTCCGGTGGATCTCCGAATTTCACGGATTTTCCACAGGATCTTGTTTTCGGCACAACTTACCTGATTGTTGTAAAATATGATAAAAGTACAGCGCCTACAACGGCCACTTTGTGGGTTAATCCCGTAAGTCTTGGTGGTGCAGAATCTGCAGGAGGTGTTACCAATACATCCGGTACTTCTACCTTCAACACTTTTGGATCCGTCTGTTTTCGTAACAATGGCGCAACGCCTAAACTTGGGATTGATGAAGTAAGAGTGGGAGCTACCTGGGCCGACGTAACACCTTTACCCGTTATTACTCCGGCCGTTCAGGCACAGGATATCAATTTCACCAATATCACGGCTACCGGCATGACCATTAACTGGACCAATGGAAATGGTGCAAACCGGATCGTGAAAATGAATACGACAAATAGTTTTACGAACCCAACAGATGGTACCGATCCCGTTGCGAATGCAACCTATGGTGGTTCCGGTGAACAGGTGGTTTTTAATGGAAGCAGTAATACTGTAAATGTAGCCGGACTCACCAGTTCACTCACCTATTGGTACAGAGTATATGAATACAATGGTTCAGGAGCGTCTACCTTATTTCTTAACACAACAGCTAACAATAATCCCAATAGTCAGGCTACCTCTTCCTGGATACCCCCGACGGTTACCACTGCGGCTGTCACAAGCATAACCTTCACCACTGCAGTTACTGGTGGTAATGTTACAGCAGATGGAGGATATCCCATCTTAGCCCGTGGCGTATGTTATTCAACCGCTCCGAATCCGACCATCTCTGGTCCTCATACAACTGAAGCTGGAACACTCGGTATATTTGTCAGCAACCTCAGCGGTTTAACTCCCGGAACCACCTATTATGTAGTGGCTTATGCTTCAAACGTAAACGTAACTGGTTACGGTTCAGAAGTAATTTTTACCACTGCAGCATTGAGTGTTCCTGTTCTTACAACGAATCCGGTGACAAACATCACGTATAACTCGGCGCTGGGCGCAGGAACAGTAACCAGCGATGGAGGAACACCCATCAGTGCAAGGGGAATCTGTTATTCAACACTTCATAATCCTGTCATCACAGGTACACACACCACAGAACCCGGGACAATAGGATCATTTACCAGCAATATTATGGGTTTGAATCCCCAAACCACCTACTATGCCCGTGCTTATGCAACAAGTACGCTCGGAACCGGTTACGGTGCTGAAGTTCCGTTCACTACGCTTTGCGAACCTTATGCACCTCTGACCAATTTCTGGGCGAGCAACATCAATATCAATGTCGGGGATGCGGTTAACTTTTTTGACTCAACGTTGTATTGCCCTACAAGCTGGAACTGGTCTTTTGTGGGTGGTACTCCCATGAGCTCAACGCTTCAAAATCCGACCGGTATTGTTTTTAACTATCCCGGCACTTTCCACGTTTGTCTTACTACGACAAATAATTATGGAACTACCACCACTTGTAAGATGAATTATATTACCGTCACCGGCCCACCGATTCCTGCCGATGTAAATCTCGTTATTTCCGAGATCATGTATAACCCTCCCGAAACCGGAGCCGATTCGCTTGAATTCATTGAACTTTACAACAATGACACAAAGGTGGCCAACCTGGAGAATTTCATATTTTCCGAAGGCGTTGAATTTACCTTCCCTTCCGTAGATATGGCTCCGCATACTTACCTCGTTATTGCAAAGAATTCGGCTGCCATGCAACATACTTTTGGCGTTGCTTCCCTGCAATGGACCAGTGGTTCGCTCAGCAACAGCGGCGAGCTGATCCGTATCAAGGATTATAATGGTTTTACCGTTGACTCAGTGGTTTACAATGATATACTCCCCTGGGATACCCTGGCAAACGGGTTCGGACCATCACTTGAGTTTTGTGATCCGGATTCCAACAACGCCCTTGCTGAAAATTGGCGTCATGCCGTTGAATTTGCTGCAATTAATGCCGCAGGTGATTCCATCTGGGCGTCTCCGGGAACCGGATGCAAATATCCGCCGGCTGCTGATTTTGTTGCAGATTACACCGCAATAAACCAGGGAAGTACAGTCAACTTTACCGATCTTTCTACCGGAATAGTTGCTTCCTGGGAATGGACCTTTGAGGGAGGAACCCCTGCTGCATCTTTACTTCAGACCCCTCCTGCCATCCTATACGATGCCCAGGGCACCTATGATGTATCCCTGAAAGTTACCAATCCCGATGGGATCAGCATCAAAAGCCGTCCGGAATATATCCTGGTCGGCCCCAATGGCATTGAAATGCTGGATCCACTGAAAACGGTTGTGATTTATCCGAATCCTACATCAGGGAAATTTTCAGTCATTTATCAGAAACAAGCCTTTACCGCACGCATTTTATCGGCAACAGACAACTTTTTGACCGAAAAGCAATCTATACAAGGTAAAGTTGCTTTTGATCTTTCGACGGTTCAAAATGGCATTTATTTTATTCAAATCCTTGATAACCAAGGTAATTATATACAAACAAAAAAAGTAATCATTCAAAAATAGATTTAACAAAAACCCAACTATGAAAAAAATCATCTACCTGAGCTTATTTCTGTCCCTATTTGTTTTTACCCAAGCCACCATTGGCCAGGGATTGGAAAATTTTAATAATTATGTAGGATCATCCGGAACTTATTCCAGTGGTACTTTTCTGGGTCAGGACGGATCAACCTGGAGTTACACCCAGTGCCGGAGCGACCGGGCAATTGTGGCCCCTTCACCTTGTTTGGGAAAGGCCCGAAACCCCACTGCCAATGTAGTTTCCGGTCTAATCGCCGGTGGATGCGGAACCTTGAGTTTTGATTACAAACAAGGTTTCTCCAGTGCGGTTAACCTTGATGTTTTTGTTAATGGTCTGAAAGTTGGTAACGTCACCAGTCCCGGTGGGAATGGTGATACGGCCAATGTTCACAATTCCGGACCGATTGCGGTTAACGTAGCAGGCAGTTTCACACTGAAATTTAAACAGGCAGACAGCACTGCATCTGGTCAGGCTACCATTGATAACGTCACCTGGACAGGTAACGGTACCATTCTTCCCGAACCGACCAACTACCCGACCAGCTTCATTGCAACGCCTTCAAACTTTAAAATCACCCTTTCATGGGCTGATGCAACAGGAGCAACTCCTCCCACTGCATACCTCGTAAAAGCCAGCAGCGCAGATAACATAACTGCACCTGTCGACGGAACACCGGTCAGCGATGATCCGAATCTTTCTGACGGAAGCGCAACACTGAATATCCTGCAGGGAGCGCAAACCTGTTATTTTTCGGGTCTTCTCAGTAATACGCCTTACTATTTCAAAATATATTCCTACACGAATTCCGGGACACTCATCAATTTTAAAACTGACGGAACAGTTCCTTCCGTATCAGCCACCACACCAAATACGGCCATCATTCATCAACAGAACTTCAATACTTACTCCCTGACACCCTGGACAACCCAGGACATTCTCGGTGCTCAGTTCTGGACTATTGATTCCATTCATGGAACCTCAGGATCAGCTTGTGCGAAAATGAATGGATATTCAGGAGGAGCCATTGTGAATGAAGACTGGCTGATCTCTCCGGCTCTGAATTTCACCTTATTTAATGATGAGCAATTATCATTTGAAAATGCCTTCAATTATAGTGGTGATCCTTTGATTGTACGAATCTCAAGCAATTATAACGGAACAGGCGATCCCAATGATTATAACTGGACAGATCTTACTGCCAACCTGTCAACCGGCGGATATGCATGGGCTGCTTCCGGAGATATTGACATTTCCAATGTAAACGGAACCGCTGTATACATTGCATTTACGTATACTTCAACCGCCACTGCAGCTTCCACTTGGGAAGTGGATGATGTTCTGGTTATGGGCACCCCGATCGTTGGTATCAATGAGAAAGCACCTGTTTCCTTCAGTTATTATCCGAATCCTGCAAAAGATAATGTCAATATTACTTTCAGCAGTAAGGGTGACAAACAGATCCGCATCATTGATCTGCTCGGAGCAAAGGTGAAAGAGACTTCCGCCGCTGGTTCGTCAGTTAATGTTGATCTTTCAGGTTTGAATGCCGGTGTTTATTTCATCCAGGTAACGATTGACGGGAATACGATGACCAGGAAACTGATCGTCAGATAATTTCCAGTAATCATTTTTAAATAAAGGCCGTCTTTCAAAGATGGCCTTTATTTTTTGTCATTCTGCCATTGGTTTTCTACTTTTGTGATCTAATGCATCAGGTATGAAGCGGTTCCTCCCGGCTGTAGTTTTCTTTGTTTGCCTTTTCCCTTTCCGTCAAGGATTCGCTCAGCAAAAAGCGGATCATCCGGTACGGATCGAAATACCTGCAAAATCGGACGATGAGTCCCATAAAATCATTCCCTGCGGACCTTCCGGAGTGGTACTTTTTTTTCAAAGTGTGGAAAAGGTAAATGACACGCTTACGAAATGGTATTTCTCTTTGTATGACCAAAACCTGAAACCGCAATGGTTGAAATTTATACCGCTTCCCTCCAACATGCAGCTGAAAGACTTCCGGTTCCTGAACAACCAGGTCGTCCTTTTATTCATGAATACGAGTGCAAAAGAGAAAACAATGAAGTTTCAGGTCGTCAGACTCACCATTCCTGATGGCACCTTTAAGGGAAATACCGGAAACCTGCCGCCGGAGGCCGATTTTGTATCTTTCAGTGTGATCAGGGAGAATGCTTTGATCGGTTTCAATGAGAAAAATGAAGCTGCAAAGGTCAAGATTCTTGATATGGCCACGGGGATCAGTGCGATTTTTCCCTGGAATACCGGTAATGCCTCTACTTTAACGGGGTTGGAGTATGACAGTATTTCCGGGAAAATCCTCGGTTACGTTAAAAAACAGTGGGTTAAAAATAAGTATGAGTTTTATGTGGTCGAAATGGATCTCTCGGGCAAGATCAGCCGCGAGGTGCTCATCAGCGACCAAATGCATGTAAAGTACATCCTGGATCTTCACACCGTATCGCTGAATGAGCGGGAGATGATTGCTTATGGAGGGTATAGTTCCGGGCTGACCAAGAGCGCGGGTAAAAATTTACTCATGGCACCGGCAACGGGGTTCTATTTTTTCAGGATTTCGGGAGACGTGGTTCAAAAATCATCATTCATTAATTTCCTTTCCATGTCGAATGCGGCGTTTACCGGCGATCGCGAGATTGGTTCCCTGAAAAAGAAAGTGGCCAAAAAAGGAAATGCTCAGGTTGAATATTCCCTCGATTATCCTGTAATCATTCATCCGCTGACCCGATATAAAGATCAATGGATGTTGTTGGGAGAAACTTTTACCCCACAGTTCCATACCGAAAGTTATACTGATTTTGATTTTTACGGTCGCCCGTTTACAAATAGTTTCAGGGTTTTTGATGGATATCGTTTCACAAGAGGAATTCTTGCAGGATTAGATAACGAAGGGAACCTGGTTTGGGACAATTCCCTCGAGATTCTGAACCTGGTTTCTTTTGATCTTTCAAAAAAAGTAAATATTTTCTTAACAGGAGGTGATAATCTGGCACTCTCATTTTTGAGCCAGGGGAAAATTGGATACAAGATCATTAAGGCGGATCAGGTACTTGAAAAACTTGATTTCTCGCCGCTCGAAATGATGAACCCTGAAGATAAGCTGCTTGATGAAACGAAAAGTAACATGATCCGTTGGTACGATCACTACTTTTTATGCAGCGGATATCAGCAGGTGAAGAATATTAATGCTGCAGAAAACAAGAAAAGAATGGTTTTTTATTTCGAGAAGGTGAGGTTTCAATAGCACGGATTACCTCAGGATAATCAACTTATTATCACAGGGTAGGATGAAGATAGTGGTATCCCTGCTGGTACTCGGCGTGGCAATCGTGACGGTATATGGATTGTTTCCCGGGAGTTCACTGCACTTTGTATAATCCTTCTGAAGGGTGAATTGGGAATTAATGGGTTTGATGGTGATCACTACACTTGAATCCATTTTGTTTTCAAGGCACAATTTCCCTTTGTTGTTACAAGGTTCTTGTTCTTTCGTTTTTTTGCATGCGGAAATTGAAAGTACGAGGCTCAAAATGGCAACCGTAAGAAGGAAGGCATGTTTTTTCATGAGAGGATCATTTTATTCGGGATAGAGTTTTTGATACTTGCAAAAGTAGCTGTAAAAATCGAAAAACAAAATATATTTTGATATTTTAATACAGGCAACCAATTTAAATATTGGATGTCTATCCTTCGGATTTGGATTTTTGTTACTTTTATTGTTAAATTTGTAACCTTAATAGCATTAGCATCTCTGCCAAAGACTCCGATTATCTGTAACTTTTCACGTTGGATGGAAGTATAAACAATAATTAACTTTTATTATATGTATCATACCTTTATGCGCTACATTTCTGCTTTCCTAATCATGCTGATTACCTCTTCATTGAGCGTAAATGCGCAGCCCTGCGCTGATACGCAACCAGGTATTAGCGGATCGCAGGCAGTAACCAATTCACAACTCGGGGTCGTCTATTCAACACCCAACACACCGGGTCATACATATAATTGGGCTGTGACAGGCGGAATCATCACTTCCGGTATGGGAACCAACCAGATTTCAGTGACCTGGGGAGCTGTGGGTGCGGGAACTGTGAGTGTTACCGAAACGAATCCGGCATTGAATTGCTCGACGACTGTGGCAAAAAACGTGAAAATACAGCCGCTCCTTGTTGCCTATTTTTATTATACCAACACTTCCTGTTTCGGAGATATGATTTCCTTCTTTGCCAGTGAGGCCTTGGGGGTTTCAATATCAGATCCCATCACGCCAATTGCATCTTATCAATGGGATTTCGGTGACGGTTTTACTTCTGTCCTCGCCAATCCAACGCATACCTTCCTGCCTCCTTATAATCAGACTTGGAACATCACCCTTATCGTTACCAATACCGCAGGTTATAAAGACACAATTTATGATGCGGTTTATGTAAATCCCAATCAATTTATCCCCACACCCGCCTTTACGGAAAATATCCCTAACTGTACCTATCAGCCGGTTTTATTTGATGCCTCCACATCCACTACCCCTCTGGGGACAGACAGTATCATCCATTATGACTGG
Organism: Bacteroidales bacterium; assembly: GCA_038244085.1. Lineage (GTDB taxonomy): Bacteria > Bacteroidota > Bacteroidia > Bacteroidales > FEN-979 > FEN-979. The sequence goes on from JBBRTX010000012.1 coordinate 94,473, forward strand.
AATTTCGGAGATCCTTCATCCCCGACAAATATCGTCAGTGGAGCCCTTGCCAAAAAACCGGGACATGTTTTTACAGCCCCGGGTACGTATACGATTACCCTTACGGTTACAAATGCCCGGTATTGTGTGAATACGCTCACACGCACTATCACGATTACCCCTTCTGTGCCTGAATCCAGGTATACCTATTCCACGCCTACCTGTATCAATAATCCAACCTTTTTCACAGATCAATCCATTTTTCCTGCCGGACATGCCATAACCCGCTGGGAATGGCGCTTCGGCGATGGCTCTATGCCGGTAGTCATCAATTCCCCGGCTTTACCCGATGTTTCTCACACCTATCCCGGGCTCGGACCTTATAGCACGTGGTTGATTACAACCAATGACCTGGGGTGTCTCGATACGATCATTAAATCCATTGGACTCACGCCATCACCTGTTGCAAGTTTCACGAATTCTTCCAACTGTTTCGGCGATTCAGTGAAATTTACCAGCCACTCCATTCAGAATAACGGTCCTCCCATCACCAGTTATTCATGGAATTTTGATGATCCCCTTTCCGGATTCAATACCTCCACCAATGTAAATCCCGGCCATCTTTTCAGTGCCATCGGCGATTATGATATTATGCTTATTATCCAGAACCAGGCGGGTTGTTCTGATACGATTGTTAAAAGAATCCATATTTACCCCGCTCCACCTGTTGAATATAGCTGGAACATCGGAAGCCAGAATAACATGGTTCAGTTTCATCTGGACCAGTCGGTCACACCCATCGGCATGATCGGGAATATGGTTCAATGGAATTTTGGTGACGGCGGATATGGTTACGGCTATGACCCGGTGCATATATACGCTGCAGGTGGAACGTTCAATGTGACCCTTACCGTTACCGATACCATCGGCTGTAGCAATTCGGTCACACATCAGATTTATGTTCCATCGCTCCCGGTGGCCTTCTTCTCTACCAACTCACCGCAATGCCTTGGTAACAAAATTTGTTTTACTGATCTTTCTTCTGCACCAACTCCTCCATTCGGATGGATTACTACGTGGATTTGGAATTACGGCGACGGAAGCCCCAATGATACCATTCTTTTCCCGAACGATCCCAATATTTGTCACATATATGCAACGGCAGATACCTTTGCCGTAACGCTTAAAATATTTGATAATAACGGATTCACTGACTCATTCACCCGGGACGTGATCGTTCTTCCCAACCCGGTTGCCAATTTCTTCTTCACTTCCGGTTGTGCTAACCAGATTGTAACCTTTACTGATGCCTCTACTGCTAACGGAGGTGGAAATGTGATCAGTTATGATTGGAATTTCGGAGATCCTGTGTCAGGGATTAACAATACTTCCCAGCTTCAGAACCCCATTCACGTTTTTGTCACCGGAGGAACTACGTATAATGTACGGTTGATTATTTCCAATTTCCAAGGTTGTATCGACACCATTATCAAACCAGTGTATATCCTGGCAGGTCCACCTGTGGAATTCACCCATGATACCGCTTGTTTACTGCAGGTGGTTAATTTTAATGCCAATACCGGGATTACTTTTATCGATTCAATCGCAACCTGGCAGTGGAATTTCGGAGACGGAAGCCCTCTTGGAAGTGACCCTGTTACCACAGCTCATCTCTATACTTTACCTGGAACCTACACGGTAACTCTTACCGTAATGGACAAGCACGGATGTATCAGTACGATTGACCATCAGGTCACGGTAAATCCTTTGCCTGTTGCAGAATTCTCCTGGGCTGCCCAGTCATGCCAAGGAGCATCGGTTCAATTTACCAATCAGTCATTTATCCCAACCGGATTTACAGGGTTTATTGCCAAATGGGAATGGGATTTCGGGGATGGTTCACCAATTCAGATTATAACGATTCCGACCTCACCCAATGTTTTGCATACCTTCCCATCAACCGCTATAACGTACAATGTCAAACTTAAGGTTTGGTCAAATGATTCCTGTACCAAGGAAATCACTCATATCATAAACCTGATTGCAACCCCTGTTGCCAATTTCTCGAGCTCAACGGTTACCTGCGAGGGTCAGCTGGTGCAGTATAGCGATCTTTCCCAAACCAATGGCGGTGGAGCCATCGTAAGCTGGAGCTGGGATTTTAATGATCCGATCAGTGGGGTTAATAATCTCTCAACATTGCCTAACCCGGTTCATATTTTCATTGCCGCAGGTAATTATAATGTGAGATTGGTCGTCACCAACGCCAGTGGTTGCAAGGATACGATCGTAAAAACGGATACGATCCGCCAATTGCCCGTTGCGGCATTCACTGCGGATACCGTATGTTTTGGTGATCCGACTAACTTCACCAACACTTCAATTCCCAATGCAACCAGTATTATAACCTATGCATGGGATTTCGGCGACGGAGCCAACTCTCCATTGCAAAGCCCGACCCATACCTATGCTTCTTTTGGTATATTTACCGTTACACTTCAGATTACCAATTCAAACGGCTGTATCAAGAGCGTTACCCATCAGATTCTGGTAAACCCGTTGCCGATAGCTGCGTTCAGTTATTCAACACCCAACTGTCAGGGCGCCCCGGTTCAGTTCACCAATATGTCCACCACCGTTCCTGGTTATCTGGGTTCTATCAAGCGCTGGATTTGGGATTTTGGTGACGGTGTTATCCTGAACATACCTTTCCCGAGTTCACCCAACGTTACACATGTCTTTGCCATTGGAGCACTGACCCATACCGTGCGGCTGACGGTTGTTACGAGCGACAGTTGCCAGAGTTTCATAGAGCATATAGTCACCAGTGTTCCTGCACCGATTGCCAGTTTCAGTACACCCACCAGTAATTGTCAAAGCCAGGCGATAAATTTCACCGACCTTTCACAACCCAACGGTGGCGGCAATATTATCACCTGGAGTTGGAACTTTGATGACCCGACTTCCGGATCGAGCAATTTATCATCCGCCCAAAACCCGACGCACTTCTTCGGTGCACCGGGAACTTACCAGGTACAACTGATTGTGGTCAACGCATCCAATTGTTCTGACACGATTCAGGCACCGATAACCATTATTGGCCATCCTTTGGTAAACTTCTCTGCCGATACGGCCTGTCTGACACATCCGACGACTTTCGCTTTCCTACCCAACGCTGCATCGCCTGGTACGATAATACAATGGGCATGGGAGTTTGGTGACGGCGGAACGGCAACTACGGCCAATACCACGCATGTTTATCTTTCTCCTGGTGTTTTCATGGTAAAACTTACTGTTACTACCAACGAAGGATGTAAACGTGATACCACAAAGCAGATTTTGGTGCTTCCCAGCCCGATTGCGGCCTTTTCTGCCTCTGCTCCGACCTGTGCCAGTGATTCTGTTCAGTTTATTGATCTTTCATCAACCGGTCATGGATCCATAACCAAGTGGGAATGGAATTTCGGTGACGGAAATACAGTTATCAGAAACTTCCCTGCATCACCCAATGTCAAACATCTCTATACAACAGGCGGGACTTATCAGGTCACACTAACCATTACCACTTCTGACAATTGTGTTGGTGTAAAAATCAATCCGGTGATTATCCAGTCGGCACCATTGGCCAACTTTGATTTCCCAACGGTACGCTGCGCGGATATGCCGATGCAATTTAATGATCTGACTCAGGCGGTCGGAGGGTCACCCATTACACAATGGCTCTGGAATTTTGACGACCCGGGATCAGGCATCGGAAATACTTCCAATGTCCAGAATCCTGTCCACAGTTTCAGTACAAGTGGTCCGTTCGATGTCGTTCTTTATTCGACAAATGCATCAGGATGTATGGACTCTATTGTGAAGACGGTTTCGGTAAATGCAGCACCACTTGCCCAGTTCACTGCATCAGATACTACCTGTATCGGAAGTCTGAGTCTTTTTACGGATGGCTCGACCACGCCCACCGGGACCATTACAGCCTGGTCATGGAATTTCGGAGACCCTGCGTCAGGAACTTTCAACTTCTCCACTTTACAGAATCCTACCCACAGTTACGCGAGTTCCGGAAATTATTTCGTGAAACTTACCGTGACCAATTCGAACAGCTGTACACGGGATACCATTATCCCGATCACGGTTTATCCCAAACCCAATGCAATGTTCGATTATAGTGCAACCTGCGTAGGGAGTGAAACACAATTCACAGATCTCTCACTTGCCCCGGGCAGTTTGGTCACCAGTTGGTTGTGGGATTTCGGTGATGGTGTTGGTACTTCAACAATCCAGAACCCAACCTATACGTATACCGCATCAGGAACCTATCAAGTCAAACTCAGGGTAACTAACCTTAACAATTGCAAGGATTCGCTGACCATGGCAGTAGTAGCAAGACCAGCCCCGATCGCGAACTTCAACTTTACTACTTTCTATTGTCCGCAAGGCCAGGTTAACTTCCAGGATGAATCAGTGGGAGTGGGAGCTGCTATTACCGAACGACTTTGGATATTCGAACCGGGATATACTTCAACACTGGTAAATCCGACACATATATTCACTACAACCAATGCAACTTATGCTGTAACTTTGATTGTTACCGATAATTTTGGCTGTAAGGATACCATTGTCGACTCGGTATTCGTGAAACCGGGATTCAACTTCAGTTTCACCAATGATTCGGTTTGTTTTAAAACGCCGACCCATTTCACACCGCTCAACCAAACACCAGGTGATACCCTGTTCAGTCTGCGATGGGATTTTGGCGATCCTGCATCCGGTCCCAACAACATTTCCTACGCTTATAATGGGGTTCATACTTATACGCAACCGGGTTCTTATGCAGTCAAGTTAAGGGCGGTTGATTCCGATAACTGTTCCGACAGTATCTATCGCAACATCATTGTATATGCACTTCCGCAACCCCTGTTCAGCTTTGTCTCTACACCTTGCGACAGTATTATCCGGTTCAATGAGGCTTCTACCTCCGGAAGCGGGACCATTTCAAGTTGGGAATGGGATTTCGGTGACGGTTCACCTTCTTTGATCATCCCGGCTCCTGGATCCGGAGATACTTCACATCAATATGTCATCGGGAGCTATCCTGTCATACTGAAGGTGACTAATTCATTCGGATGTACAGATACTATCTCCAAATCGGTTGAATTGTATCCTTGTATCCTTGCCAATTTCTCACACGATACTACCTTGCTCTGCGCCAGATACAAAATTGCTTTCTCCGACAGCTCTCTGCCTATCAGCAGGATCAATCAATGGCATTGGATCTTCGGCGACGGACTGGAAACCACCTATATAATTCATACCGACACACTAACTCACAGTTATGCGAATGCAGGGACCTATAATGTAAGCCTCGTCATTAATGCTACGGTTAGCGGAAAGAGCTTTACCGATACCATGACCCAAGTCATTACAATACGTCCGACACCGTTAACTGCCTTCTCTAACATTGCCGTGTGTGCCAACAAGTTGACTCTTTTCAGAGATACTTCCGACACATATGGTTCACCTGTAACAAACTGGAGCTGGCATTTCGGACATCCTACCTCAGGAACTGCTGATACATCAACGTTTAGTAACCCGTCACATCGCTATGACGCACCCGGTTATTATGATGTTAAGCTGATGGTTATAAACCAGTTTGGCTGTAAGGATTCGCTTATCAAAACGACCAGGGTTCATTCCCTGCCGACAGCCAGTTTCCAGAGCAGCCTGGCCTGTAGCAGCAATCCTACCTACTTCACTGACAAGACCACCCTTGGCGATACGACCATGCAATTCTGGCATTGGAACTTTGGGGATGTGAACACGAAGAAGGATACTGCCATGGTTGAGAATCCATCCTATAACTACAAAGATGGTGGTGACTACATGGTAAGGATGATCGTAAAAGACAAAAATGGTTGTTACGATACAGTGGATTCATTGGTTACTGTCTTTAAGTCACCGTTCAGCGCCTTTACCCTAACTGATAATGTAAACGGGATGATCGGAAAAGTTCTGTTGAACAACCAGTCGATTGATGCTACGGTTTATTATTGGGATTTTGGTAACGGTAAATTCTCCACCGATGAGAACCCGATCGTAACTTACTCTGAAGATGGTACTTACCTGATCATGCTCATTTCTTCCAATCAGAATGAATGTGCAGATACGACCTTCTACAAATACGAGGTTCTCTTCAAAGGACTCTACATTCCAAATGCTTTTGCCCCCACAAGTTCCAACTATTCCGTAATGCTCTTCAAACCGATTGGTGTGAATCTCAAAACATACAACATTGAGGTTTTTGACAGCTGGGGCCATAGGGTATGGAGCTCCCGTGAGCTTGACCTTCAGGGAAGACCGACCGAAGGTTGGAACGGAAATGATCCAAGTGGAAACCCCATGCCATCCGGGACTTATATGTGGAAAGCCAATGCGATGTTTATTGATGGCACCGAATGGCCAGGATCCGACATCGGCAAGGGTGAATTCAAAACCGCCGGAACGGTAACTTTAATCAGATAATCAAACTTGCTCAATCTATCACTACAATCACAGAGGATCGTAAAAATAAAATCAATTTCAAATGAGAAAACTTTTAATATTTCCACTCTTGCTCATCGGAATGCTTTGCATTATTCCATCTGCACGTAGTCAGGATCCGAATTATACACAGTACTTCAGCACACCTTTGTACTATAATCCTGCCTATACCGGTATTTCAACCGGTATCAGGGCGAGGTTCGTGTACCGGGACCAGTGGCCGAACCTGCCTGCTGATTTTCGTTCTTATTATTTTTCAGCAGATCTCGGCGATCGTAATCTTCCCGGTTCCGGTGGATTGGGCCTGATCATAAATTCGGATAATGAAGGAGTTGGTTTTATTAAAAATCTTTCTGTCGGTTTAGGCTTGGCGGTCAGAATCCCTATTGCTGAAAATATCATCAGTCAGGTTGGGATTAAAGCATCTATCCTCCAAAAACGACTTAACTGGGATGATTTTGTTTTCAGTGATCAGTTGAGCGAGAAATATGGAAATATCTATAATTCCTCGTTTATCCCCCCTGATAACAATTCCAGGGTTATTCCGGATTTCGGGGCAGGCGGTGTATTGCAATTTTCAAACCCTGAAGGAAACATTACCGGATCGGCAGGTTTTGCCGTGGATCATATTTTCCGGCCCGACGAATCTTTTCTTTCTACCTCGTCTGCTCCATTGCCCCGTAAATATGTGGCCAACCTTGACCTGGTTATCTCCTCAGGAGGTTATTCCTCTTCGAGCATGTATTCTTCCGGTGGTGGAGAAGATCTCAAAATCAATCCCGGAATCATCTATCAGAACCAGGCCAACCTGAGTTCTTTTCAGGCAGGAATGAATCTTTTCAAATACAATATCTATGTAGGTGGCTGGTATAAAACCGCTTTGAGCAGCAATTCTTCTTCTGCTGTAGCCCTGCTGGCTGGATACAAATACTCCTTTGCTCAGGATATGAGCATCAAGTTTATGTACAGCTATGATATGCAGATCTCAGGGAACCTCCAGGGTATGGGCGGCGCTCATGAGATCAGCCTGATCCTGGAATTTGACAAATTCTCTCTCTTTGGCAGCGGTGGCGGTGGTAATAACTACCTTCCCGGAAGAGGTGGTTCAAGAGGAGGAGCGCTTGAATGTCCAAGTTTCTATTAAACAATCTTATTTCATTTTCCGAAAAAGGAGGGTGTTCCAAAAGGGTGCCCTCTTTTTTTTTTGTGCTTGATCAGGCATTAAAGATCAAATGTGACATGAGCAGTGCAAGGTCTGAAATATTTCGAACTTCACACTGCGCACTTTTCGCTTCAGACTTATTGATTGATGGATTGCAATAACATTTCCCCTGATACTTGTTTGTTCATTTCTTTTGATGTCCAAAAGAAACGAACCAAAGAAAAAGACAGCCTGGGCTTTTCGATGACCCACATTCGGCTTGATTCCTAAGCCAGCCAAGCCGTTCGTTCCGGGATTCCCCGATATAATTCTCGCCTTTTTTCTCTGATCCGGAACTCACTTCTCTGCCTGGCTTTTAACGGAATCTTCGCCGTGTGGGTGCCCACCGAAAAACCCTACGGCGAAAAGTGATCTATGATTGTTAAATGGTGGAAAGTAATCCATGACACGTAACGCGAAACACGTCAGGTTTTCTCAGTCCAATCATTAACAATTAACCCTACCCTATCCTAAAGAATCTGTCTCAAAATCTCCGTGGCACTCCGTGGGTTCTCCGTGTACCTCCGTGTAATGAATAAAATGTTTCATAGATACCTGAGGT